>NZ_BOOY01000033.1 GCF_016863475.1 Spirilliplanes yamanashiensis | reverse complement strand
CGGTGCGCCGCCGAGCCGATGTCGGCGGCGTGCCGCCGGTCGGCGAACGGCGCGGCGAACAGCCCCAGCTGCATCTTCTTCGTGAGGATGCGGCGCACCGCGTCGTCGAGGCGCGCGACCGGCACGGTGCCGGCCGCCACCTCGGCGAGCAGCAGCCGGATGAACAGCGGCGAGTTGCTCGGCTGCATGAACATGTCGATGCCGGCGTTGACGCCCATCCGCACGTCGTCGGCGCTCAGCCCGGTGACGTCGTCGTTGTCCTGGATGCCCTGCCAGTCGCTGACCACGATGCCGTCGAAGCCGAGCCGGCCCTTCAGCTCGCCGGTGATGAGCTCGGTGTGGGCGTGCATGTCGATGCGCTGCCCGGCCGCCGGCCCGTCGGTGTAGGTGACCGTCGAGAACGACGGCATGACCGAGCCGACCCGGTGCCGGCGCACGGCCGGCTCGAACGGCGCCACGTTGATCCGGTGGAAGTCCGCCCGGTTCGCGACCGTGTCCCCCTGGTCCAGGGTGTACGCGCCCTCGCCGGTGCCGTACTCGGTGTCGCCGTCGCCCGCGAAGTGCTTGGCGGTGGCGAGCACCCGGTCGGCGTCGCGCAGCTGGCCGGGCCGGGTGCCCTGGAAGCCGTCCACACTGGACGCGTACGTGGTGACCAGCTCCGGCGTCTCGCCGAAGGACTCGTACGTGCGGCCCCACCGGTCGTCGCGGGCCACGCACAGGCACGGCGCGAAGTTCCACGGGATGCCGGTGGCGCGGGTCTCCTTGGCCGTGAGGTGCGCGGTGCGCGACACCAGCGCCGGGTCGCGGGTCGCGCCGAGGCCCAGGTTGTGCGGGAAGATCGTGGCGCCGTACAGGTTGCCGCGGCCGTGCACCGAGTCCACGCCGTAGATCAGCGGGATCTGCAGCCGGGTGGCCAGCGCGCGGCGCTGGAAGCCGTCGATCATGTCGGCCCACGCCTCGGGCGTGTTCACGGCCGGCATCGAGCTGCCGCCGTTGAGGATCGACCCGAGCTTGGCGTCGGTGATCAGGGCCGGGTTCGGCGCCGCCTGGTTGCGCTCGGCCTGCGCCATCTGGCCGGCCTTCTCCTCGAGCGTCATCCGCGCCAGCAGGTCGGTGACGCGCCGGGCCACGGGCAGCGACTCGTCCAGGTACGGCAGGCCGTGCGCGTTGATCACCACCTGCGCCGTGGCCGTCCCGGCGGTCACCGTGATCGTCTCAGCGGTCTCGGCGGCCCGGTCGGCGGTGGTCCGGACCGGCACGTACTGCACCGTCCCCGACCGGGTGCCGGTGGGGAACCGCAGGGTGCCGCGGGCCGCCCGGAAGTCGGCGCCCGCGGTGGCGGTGCCGGCCGCGGTGGACCACGGCACGGCGAGCGGGGCGGGCAGGGTGCCGCCGCCCTCGACCGTGAGGCGCACGCCGACGCGGGCGGTGCCGCCCTCGGCGACCAGCACCACCGGCTCGGTGACGGCGGTGCCGGCGTCACCCGGCGCGGCCTGCGCGGGGACGGCCGCCGCGACGGGGATGAGCACCGCCGCCGCGGCGACGACGGCGGTGCGTTTGCTTCGGGACACGGTGCCTCCGGCTTTTCTCGGGTGGACATGGGGACGGGGTCCGCAACCCGGGGGCGTGGGCTGCGGACCCCGTCCTCGTGGGGGGTGGTGAGGATCAGAACGCGCGGGCCAGCAGGCGGCCCGCGGCCAGGGCGTCGCCGTCGAGCAGCGCCACGTCGGCGTCGCCGATGAGGGCGGCGGTGCCGTCGCCCGGCTCGTACGCCCGCTGCGCGACGTCGCGCAGCACCGACACGACGGCGCCCTCGAACGCCGACACGTCCCGGCCGCTGCGGTCCAGCCGGACCAGCGCCCGGTCGAGCTGGGCCGCGACGGCCGCCGTGTTCTTCACGGCGCCCGTGCGGGTCCAGTTGCGCGCGGCGAGCGCCCGGGTGGCCGCGGCGACGGCGGCCTGCACGTCGCGGTCGCGCGGGTGGGCCACCAGCGCGGCGCGGGTGGCGTCGTTGAGCCGGTCGCGGGCGTTGTCGGTGCGCAGGCCGAACCCGAACGGGAACTGCGGGTCGTACGCCGCGTCGCCCACGTTGATGGGCTCCTGGGCGGCGGTGCGCGGCCACGTCATCGGCAGCCGGCCGGTGAACGGCCGCCGGCCGAACAGCACGTCGGCGACGCCGGCGCCCTCGGTGCCGGGCAGCCAGGAGGCGACCAGGCCCTCGACGTCGCCCAGGTTGCCGACGACCTGCGGGCGGCCGGAGACCACCACGACGACGCACCGGGTGGCGGCGCAGACCTTGTCCACGACGGCCTGGTCGCCCGGCTGCAGCTCCAGCCGCTTGGGCTCGCGCGGCACACCGTTGTCGCTGCTGACCGGGCCGCCGACGTCGCCGTTGCCCTCCGAGTACGGGGTCTCGCCGACCACCACGACGGCGACGTCGCTGCCGTCGACGGGCGCCGAGCCGTCCGCGCTGTACGTGACGGTGGCGCCGGGGGCCACCTGCCGGATGCCCTCCAGCACGGTGGTGCCGGGCTGGATCGCCCCGGAGACGCCCTGCCAGGTGATGGTCCAGCCGCCGGACTGGTTGCCGATGTCGTGGGCGTTGCGGCCGGCGACGTACACCTTGGCGGTCTTCTTCAGCGGCAGCACGCCGCCCGCGTTCTTCAGCAGCACCTGCGACTCGGCGACGGCCTGCCGGGCGACCCGGCGGTGCGGCGCGGAGCCGATCTCGGTGATGTGGGTGCGGTCGGCGAACGGCTGCGCGAACAGCCCGACCTCGAACTTCTTGGTGAGGATGCGGCGCACCGCGTCGTCGATGCGGGCCTGGCTGACGGTGCCGGCGGCCACCTCGGCGAGCAGGATCTCGATGAACCGGCCGGCGTTGTTGGGCTGCATGAACATGTCGATGCCGGCGTTCACGCCGAGCCGCACGTCCTCGACGCTGAGGCCGGTGACGTCGTCGTTGTCGTGGATGCCCTCCCAGTCGCTGATGACGAACCCGTCGAAGTCCATCCGGCCCTTGAGGTAGTCCGTCAGCAGCTCGCGGTGCTCGTGCATGTCGAGCTTGTTGCCGACCCCGTCCTCGATCCAGTCCACGGTCGAGTACGACGGCATCACGGTGCCCGCGCGGTGGTTGCGGATCGCGGGCCAGTACGGCGCGAGGTCGATGCGCTCGAAGTCGGCGCGGGTGGTGATGACGTCGCCCTGGTCGATCTTGCGGGTGCCCTCGCCGGTGCCGTACTCGGTGTCGCCGTCGCCCGCGAAGTGCTTGGCGGTGGCGAGCACCCGGTCGGCCTTGGCGAGGTCGGCGGCGCGCCGGCCCTGGAAGCCCTCGATCGTGCCGGCCATCGAGGTCGGCAGGGCCGGGTCCTCGCCGAACGACTCGTAGGTGCGGCCCCAGCGGGTGTCGCGGGCGACGCACAGGCACGGCGCGAACGTCCACGGCACGCCGGTGGCCCGGGTCTCCTCGGCCGTCACGTGCGCGGTCCGCTTCACCAGCGCCGGGTTGCGGGTGGCGCCGAGGCCGATGTTGTGCGGGAAGATCGTCGCGCCGTACAGGTTGGAGTGGCCGTGCACGGAGTCGACGCCGTAGATCATCGGGATCTGCAGGCGGGTGGCCAGCGCGCGGGTCTGGAACGCGTCGATCATGTCGGCCCACGCCTCGGGCGTGTTGCCGGCGGGGGTGGAGCCGCCGCCGGACAGCAGCGAGCCGAGCAGCTGGGTGGTGATCAGCGCCGGGTTGCCGGTGACGGCGGCGCGCTCGGCCTGGGTCATCTGCCCGACCTTCTCGGCGAGCGTCATGCGGCTCACGAGGTCGTTCACCCGCCGGGCGACGGGCAGGGCCGGGTCCAGGTACGGCAGGCCGTGCGCGTTGACGACCACCTGCGTCACGGCGGCGCCCGCGGTGACGGTGATCGTCTCGGCGGTCTCGGCGGCCCGGTCGGCGGTGGTGCGGACCTGCACGTACTGGACGCTGCCGGAGCGGGTGCCGGTGGGGAAGCGCAGGGTGCCCCGGGCGGCGCGATAGTCCACTCCGGGCGTGGCCGTGTCCGTGACCGCGCCGGTGGTCCAGGGGAGAACCACCGGCGCGGCCAGTGCGGCACCGCCCTCCACGGTCACCCGCACACCGACGCGGGCCGTCCCGCCCTCGTCGGTCAGCTGTACGCCCGTCACCGCGGCAACGGTGACGTCCCCGGGCGCGGCCTGCGCCGCGGTCGGGAAAACGGCCGGTCCGGACGCGATGAGCGTCGCGGCGGCCAGGCCCGCGGTGGCGGCCCGGGCTCTCGGAGTGCGCACAGTCTCCTCCATCTTCGTTGAAGACGCGAATTAAGGGGCACGCAGATCGTGATGCATGGACATGCCTCAACGCAAGGATTTCGTCCAGCCGCATGTCGAGCGTCCACATCTCTGGACAGTCGTTGATCCGGCTGCCCCCGGCGCGGCCGAGGCGTTCACTGGCGGGCGTGCGAGCGGGTACCTGGAACCTCGAGAACCTGTTCCGCCCCGGCGAGGCCGGCGGACCGGCCGACGACGCCGCCTACAAGGCCAAGCTGACCGCCCTGGCCGGCACCATCGCCGACGCCGGACTCGACCTGGTCGGCGTGCAGGAGGTCGGCTCCGCCGGCGCCGCGGCCGACCTCGCCGCCCAGCTCGGCGCCGGCTGGCGGGTCCTGCTGTCCGAGCGGTTCGAGCCGCGCCGGCCGATCCGCGTCGGCGTCCTCACCCGGCTGAGCGCCGGCATCGTCGCCGACGTGTCCGCCTTCCCGCCGCCGCTGGCCGGCGTCCAGGCCGGCGACGACGGCGCGCTCACCACCGGCGCGGGACGCGGGGCCCTCGCCGTGCGCACCGCCGGGCCGGGCGCCGTCACCGTCATCGTGTGCCACCTGAAGTCGAAGCTGCTCAGCTACCCCGCCGCGCCGGGCCGCAGCCGGTTCGCGCCCCGCGACGAGGGCGAGCGCGCCCGCGTCGCCGCGTACGCGCTCTACCGGCGCACCGCCGAGGCCGTCATGGTGCGCGGCCTCGCCGACGCCGTGCTCGGCGGGCGCGGCCGCACCGAACGCGTCGTGCTCATGGGCGACCTCAACGACGAGACCGGCGCCGCCACCACCCAGCTGCTGCAGGGCCCGCCCGGCTCCGAGATCGGCACCGGCGGCTTCGACCGCCCGGACGCCGGCGACGGCGCCCGGCTGTGGAACCTCGCCGGCCGCATCGCGCCGGAGCGCCGCTGGTCCCGGGTCTACCGCAGCCGGCCCGAGCTGATCGACCACCTGCTGGTCAGCCACGCGCTGCTGCCGCACGTCAGCGCCGTCGACGCGCTGGTCGACCGGCCGCCGCCGCCGTCGATCGGCGACGACCCCGGCGCCCGCCGCGGCGCACCCGGCTCCGACCACGCACCCGTCGTGGCGACCCTGACGCTGTGACCGGCCCGGGCCGCCGCGCGTCTGGCACTATTGCCGGGTGCTGAGCAGAGGAGCCGCCGTGCTGGCCGCCGCGCTCGCCGGGGGGCTCGCGCTCGCCGGCTGCTCCGGCGACGACCCCGCGCCCGCGCCGACCGGCCCGCCCGTCGAGGTCGCCACCGTGCGCGGGTCGCTGCTGCAGGCCACCGACATCGGCGCCACCTGGCGCGCGCCCGAGGAACCGCCCCCGGCGAACCAGCTCGTCAGCTTCTGCGGCGGCGACACCACCGGGCCCGTCGTCCCGCCAGGGCCCCAGGTCGTCGCCGCGCCGCTCGTCGACGAGGGCACCAAGGGCGCGCAGACCCTGCACCAGACCGGGCTCGTCTACCCCGACGCCGCGGCCGCCGCAGCCGGGCTGGCGAGCTTGCGCGCCGTCGCCGACGCCTGCCCGCCCACGGTCACCATGCCCGCCCGCGACGACGCGCAGCGGCGCGAGCCCGCCTACACCGAGACCGTGCGGACCACCCCGCTGGACGAGGGCGGCTGGACCGGCTTCGTGGTCATCCGCCACAAGACCTACGACCCGGCCCACCCGAGCACCGCCGACACCGCGGTCGCCGTCCTGACCCGGCGCAACGTCGTCATCGTCGACGCGTACGCCGTCTACCGGCTCGGCGCGGCCAGCACGTCGCCGCAGTTCGACACCGACTGGAAGCGGCTCGTCGGCACCGTCCTGAACCGCCTCGGCGCTTGAGCGCTCAGCCCACGCCGAAGCGGTAGTGCTGGGTGACGGTCGCCGCGGTCATCGCGGTGGAGTAGATGGCCAGCTCGTCGACGCTGCCGGCGTACGCCTCCGCCGCCGACCCGCCGACGATCAGCGGCGAGGTCGTGTTGGCCAGCGTCTTGCCCGAGCCGCTGGCGCTCGCCGTCTGGAAGCCGTCGAGGAAGTAGACGCAGGTGCCGGCGCCCGCCTTGACGAAGACGACGTGGTGCCAGTTGGTGTCGGTGACGGGCGTGACGGCGCCGATGATCGACGTGCCGGCGCCCGCGCCCAGCGACTTGTACAGCGTCGGCTTCCCGGCGTTGAGGGCCACCTTGAACGAGCCGGTGCCCTTGTCGACGATGGTCTCGAAGCCGGTCGTGGCGGTCGTCGACCGCTTGAACCAGAACTCGATCGTCGTCGTGTCGCCCACGTCCAGGGCCACGTTGTCGGCGACGGTGACGAAGCTCTTCGAGTTGACGAACCGGACCGCGGTGTCGGTGTCGGCGCCGCCGAGCGCCCCGGTGACACCCAGCGTGGGCGAGAAGAAGTAGTCGCCCGTGGCGGTGCCCTTGCCGTCGGCCGCCCGCGGGCGCAGCGAGTAGTTGTCCATGTGCAGGCCATCGGTGTCGGTGGGGGTGCCGCTGCCCCAGATGAACATGCCGCCGTAGCCGGCCCCGGTCACCGACGAGTCGGTCACGCTGATGACCTGCGTGCCGTTCACCCAGACGGTGATCTGTGTGCCGGTCATCTGCAGGCGCAGGGTGTAGGTGGCGCCGGCGGTCATGCTGGCCGTGGCGCCGGCCGTCGTGATCAGCGTGCTGGTGCCGTTCACCTTCTTCCACAGCTGCCACGAGCCGCTGCCCTGGGCGAGCTGCGCGTAGTACGCGGTGCTCGTGGCCGGGTTGAACCGGCCCAGGATGCCCGGGTAGTAGGTGCCGGTGTTGCTGGCGACGTGGATGTCCGCCTCGACCGCGTAGTCGGGCGACGACGGGGCGGCGTTGTTGTAGAGGTCGAAGCCGTTGGCGCTGACCCGGCGCATCCGGTCGGCCGCCGTGATGACCGGGGCGGAGCCGGAGCTCAGCGTCCAGGTGGTGCCGTCGTCGGCCGGGCGCGAGTTCACCGCCGCGCCGGTGGTGCCGGTGAACGTGTCCAGGCCGTAGCTGGCCTCGCCGAAGCGCCAGTAGCCGGACAGGCCCGCGTCGGCCCGGACCGCCGAGTGGTAGTCGACCTTCAGCTCGTTGATGCTGGTGGCCGTCGCGGTGTTGCCGACCCGGTCGGCGACGGTGTAGCGGTACCTGTAGCAGTAACCGTTCGTCACGGTCGCGTCGTTGTGGGTCGTGCCCGGGGTCGTCGCGATCGTCGTCCACCCGCCGTAGGCGCCGCAGGTGCCGGCGGACAGCGGGGCCTGCTGGCGCTGGAGCACGGCCGCCGCCGCGTCGAGGCCGGCGCCGGCGTCGGTGGCGGCGGTCAGCGTGATCGCGGGGTTGAGGTCGGCGGGGTAGCCGTTGGTGTAGGTGACCGCCGCGCCCGTCGGGGCGGTGGTGTCGGCCGTCATCGTGAACGACGACGTCGCGGACGCCAGGCCCGCGTTGTTGGTCGCCGTGAACGTCCGGGTGCCGGGCGCGGCGGGGCCGGCGCTCGACCACGCGTACGTGGTGACGCCGAGCGTCCCGGCCGTCGCCGACCAGCCGGTGCCGAGCGCCGGGTAGGCGTAGCTCGCGACGCCCGACGCGGCGTCCGTGGAACTGCCGGTCAGGGTGACCGAGCCGCTGGTGGCGGTCGAGCGGTAGTAGACGGTCGTGCCGGTCACCGCGGTGTTGGTGAACGCGGACGCCGCCCAGGTCGGCGTGCTCGGGGCCGTGCTGTCGACCTTGACGTCGCCGCTGGTGTACGTGGCGGTGTTCCCGAGCAGGTCCGGCACCGTGTACTGGTAGCGGTGGCAGGCCTGGTCGGTGACCGTGTCGGCGTACGGCGACGCCGGGTCGGTGGCGAGCAGCGTGTACGAGCCGTACGCGCTGCACACGCCGTTGCTGAGGGTGCCCGTCGACCGCAGCAGCTGCCGGCCGCTCGCGGCGAGCCCGGCGCCCGCGTCGGTGCCGGGGGTGAACGCCACGCTGACCGCGGTGCCGGTGCGGTAGCGGGTGCCGGTGCCGGTCAGGCCGGTCGCGTCGACGGAGCCGCCGGTGGGGGCGGCGGAGTCGTTGCTGAAGGTGAGGCCGGTGGCGGTGGTGTTGCCCGCCGCGTCCGCGCCGGTCACCGTGACGGTGGGCGAGCTGGTGGTCGACGCGGCCCACGAGAACGTGTTCGACACGAACGGCCCGCCGGCCGGGCTGGTGACGGTCGACGGGGTGTGCGTCCAGCCGGTCGTCGTGCCGCCCAGCGCGCCGGTGGCGCTCGACGCCGGGCCCGAGCCCGCGTCGGCGACGGCGTTGGTCAGCGTCAGCGACCCGGTGCCCGCGCCCCGGTACCAGACGGTGCTGCCGCTCTTGACCGCGGTGCCGGTGACGGTCGCGGCGGTGACGGCGTTGGCGGGCGCGACGGTGTCGATCCGCACCTGCCGGGTGGTGACCGCGGAGGCGTTGCCCGCGTGGTCGACGGCGTAGAAGCGCAGCGTGGTCGTCGCGTTGAGGTTGAACGGCAGCGCGTACGTGGTGGCCGTGCCCGACGCGACGGGGTCGGAGCCGTCGGTGGTGTAGTAGACCCGGTGCACGCCGGAGCCGGCGCCGTCGCCCGAGGTCAGCGTGACCTGCACCGGGCTGCTGTTGTTCCAGCCCGCCCCGTTGGCCGCGGGGGACAGCCCGGCGGTCACCGTGGGCGCGGTGGTGTCGACGACGATGGCGATCGACGCCTGCGAGCCGCTGCCACCGAGCGCGTACACGGTGTGGGCGCCCTCGGCGGCCGACGGGATCGACAGCGACGTGATGGAGGCCGACCCGCCCGGCCCGGCGGCCGACGGCGAACCGGTCAGCGGTGTCGCCCCGTCCAGGCGGTAGGTGACCGTCTCGTCCGGGCCGAATCCGGACAGCGTGCCCGTGGTCACCGCCGGGCCGTTGAAGGCGGTCCGGGCCAGGCTGAGCGTCGGCGTGGTCGACGACCACAGGTTCCCCGGGTTCCTGGTGGCGCCGGAGAACGCGCTGAACGACGTGCTCAGCGACAGCGCCGTCGCCGCCAGGCCGACAGCCGGAAGCGCGGCCAGCGCCAGGCGCTGCACCGTCTGCCTCCGCGAGAGTGCCACGCGGAACGAATCGGCGGCCGGCGCGGCGATCGGAGGGATTTCGACGCGTGACCGGGGCGACAGCGCCGGTTGCCCTCAAGTCAGGCCGCCGGCGGCCGATCACCTGCGGCATGACCGCCCGGCACGGGAACGACGCTCGCCGCACCGGCGACGCCCTCGCCGTGCCCGTCGACGCCCTGCGCCGGCTGGTCCTGTTCACCGCGGCCGCCGCCCTGGCCGGCGCGCTGCTGCTCGTCGGCGTCCTCAGCGTGGTCTCCGTCGGACCGCGGCTGTTCGGCTGGCAGGCCACCACGGTGCGCTCCGACTCCATGGCGCCGGCCGTGCGCACCGGCGACATCGTGCTCACCGCGCCCGCCGGGCGGATCGTCGCCGGCGACGTCGTGCGCTTCCCCGACCCCGCCCGCCCCGGCCGCCACCTGCTGCACCGGGTCGCCGGCGTGGACGGCGCCGGCCTCGTGCACACCCGCGGCGACGCCAACCTGACCGCCGACTCCACCCCCGTGCCCGCCGCCGCCGTCGAGGGGGTGGCCCGGCTGCGGCTGCCCGCCCTCGGCCTGCCCGCCGTCGAGGCCGCCCGGCACCCGGGCGCCACCGCCGCCCTGGGCGTCCTGCTCACCCTGGCCGTGGCGGCCACCGCCCGCCCCGCGCGCCGCCGGCACCGGCGCCGGCGCGGCCGCCGGGCCACCGCCGGCATCGTCGCGGCCGGCGTCACCGGGCTGTGCGCCGTGCTCGCCGCCGGCGCCCAGACGTCGTCCGCGGCGTTCGTGGCGTCGTCGGCCAACCCGGTGTCGAACTGGGCGGCCGGGACGATCACCATCTCCGACGACGACGGCGGCGGCACCCCGACCACGGGCACCGCCCTGTTCTCCGTCACCGGCCTCACCTCGGCCGCCCCGCCCGCCAGCCGGTGCATCACCGTCACCTACACCGGCAACGCCCCCGCGCCCGTGCGGCTCTACACCACCGCCCTGACCGGCACCGGGCTCGGGCCGTACCTGAACCTGACCGTCGAGACCGGCACCGGCGGCGGCTTCGCCAGCTGCACCGGCTTCACGCCGTCGGCCACCCTGTACAACGGCACCCTCGGCGGCTACGCCTCGGCGTACCCGTCCTACGCCTCCGGGCTGAGTGCGTCGTGGACCCCCGCGACGAACGGGGCGGCGCGGGTGTTCCGCATCACGTACTCGCTGTCCAGCGACCCGGCCGCCGTGGGCCTGACGGCCGGGGCCGCGCTCGTGTGGGAGGCGCAAGCCTGACAGCGGGGCGGACACGGGTGGGACCGGCGTGCAACGATGACCGCCGCCGTCGTCCACTCAGGGGGGTCCCATGCGGGCAGTCCGCTCCGTCGTCGTCGCGGTCACCGCCACGGCAGCCGTCGTCGCCGGGGGTGTCGCCACCCGGTCCGCGTTCGCCGATCCCGCCCCGCGGGCGGTCGCCGTCGCCGACCCCGCGCTCACCGCGCGCCTCGACCAGATCCTCGCCACCGGCGCGCTGTCCGGCACCACCACCGGCCTGCAGGTGCGCGACGCCGCCGGCGCCACGGTCTACGCGCAGAAGTCCGGCGACCGGGTCATCCCGGCGTCGAACATGAAGCTGCTGACCTCCGCCGCGGCCCTCGAGGTGCTCGGCCGGTCGTTCCGCTGGAACACCACCGTGCTGTCCACCGGCACCCGGAGCGGCACCACGCTCACCGGCGACCTCTACCTCAAGGGCTACGGCGACCCGATGGTCACCGCCGCCGAGTACGACAAGCTCGCCAAGGCCGTCGCCACCGCGGGCATCCGGTCGGTCACCGGCTCGCTCGTCGCCGACGACACCTGGTTCGACGGCGTCCGGCTCGGCACCGACTGGGCGTGGGAGGACGAGACGTACGCGTCGTCCGCGCCGGTCGGCGCCCTCACCGTGGCCGCCGACGCCGACTACAACCTCAACAGCGTCGTCGTGACGACGAAGCCGGCCACGGCGGCGGGGCGCGCGGCCACCGTCACCGTCACGCCCGCCAACAGCGGCGTCACGGTCGTCAACCGCACCACCACCGGCGCGTCCGGCAGCGCCGAGACGGTCGGCGCCGGCCGCACCCACGGCACCAACACCATCGTCGTCACCGGGTCCGTCCCGCTGGGCGGCGCCGCCACCGACGCCGTGTCGGTGGAGAACCCGACGATCTACGCGGCCACCGTCTTCAAGGCCGCCCTCGCCAAGCACGGCGTGCGGGTCGCCAAGGCCACCCAGTACAAGGCGACGCCCGCCGCCGCCAAGACGGTCACCACCCGCACCTCGCCGACGCTGGCGACCCTGATGACGCCGTTCCTCAAGCTGTCCAACAACGGCCACGCCGAGATCCTGCTGAAGACGATGGGCCGCAAGGTCTCCAACACCGGCACCTGGCCGGCCGGGCTCGCCGCCGCCAACGCCGCGCTGGCGAAGCTGGGCGTCGACACCGCCGTCATCCGCTCCGTCGACGGCTCCGGGCTGAGCCGCCGCGACTGGCTCACCACCGGCCAGATCGCCAACCTGCTCGTGGCCGCCCAGTCGAAGGTCTGGTTCGACGGCTGGTACGCGGCCCTGCCGATCGCCGGCAACCCCGACCGCATCCAGGGCGGCACGCTGCGATCCCGCCTGACGACCGGCCCGGCGGCGAACAACCTGCGCGCCAAGACCGGCACGCTCACCGGCGTCAACGCGCTGTCCGGCTACGTCACCGACGCCGGCGGCCGCCGCCTGGTGTTCTCGATGGTCGTCAACAACGGCCTGAGCAACGCCAACGGCATCCTCGACCAGGTCGGCGACGCGCTGGCCCGCTCGGGCGGCCCCGCCGGCGCGGCGGCGCTGAGCCGCGGCACCGTCAAGCCCGGCCCGGTGGCCACCCGCGCCGGCGAGGACGTGGAGTGCTCGTGGATCGGCGCCTGCTGACCGGCTACCCGGGCAGCAGGTCCGCCGACCGCGCGGCCACCACCTGACCGATCAGGTCCAGCACCTGCGCGACCGGCCGGGGGCCCAGCTCCCGGCCGTCGCGCAGGCGCAGGGCCGCCGCACCGCCGGCGGCCTCCCGCCCGCCGATCACCGCCACGTACGGCACCCGGCGGCGGGCGGCGTCGCGCACCCGCGCGCCCAGCGAGCCGTCGTGCGCCACCTCGGCGCGCAGCCCGGCCGCCACCGCGCCGGCGGCCAGCTCCGCGGCCGGGGCGTCCTGGCCGGCGCCGACCGGCAGCACCACCAGCTGCACCGGCGCGTACCAGGCCGGGAACGCCCCCGCGTGCACCTCGATGAGGTGCGCGAACAGCCGCTCCATGCTGCCGGCCATGCTGCGGTGGATCAGCACCGGCGCCCGGCGCCCGCCGTCCGCGGCGGTGTACTCCAGCCCGAACCGCCGCGGCCGGCCGTGGTCGACCTGCACGGTGGACAGGGTCTGCTCGCGGCCGGCGTCGTCGCGCACCTGCACGTCGATCTTCGGGCCGTAGAACGCGGCGTCGCCCGGCGACTCGGCGTACGCCACGCCCGCCCGGGCCAGCGCGTCCCGCAGCACCCCCTCGGCCGCCGCCCACATCGCCTCGTCGCCGGCGTAGTCGCCGCCGGGCCCGCGCAGCGACAGCCGGACACCCGACGCCCGCACCCCCAGGTCGGCATGCGCCTCGCGGATCAGCGCCAGCTCGCGGCTCACCTCGTCGACGGCCTGCTCCGGGGCGCGGAAGGTGTGCCCGTCGTTGAGCGAGATCGCCCGCACCCGGGTCAGGCCGCCGAGCACGCCGGAACGTTCGGCCCGGTACATGCCGCCCAGCTCGGCTACCCGCAGCGGCAGCTCGCGGTGCGACCGCCCGCGGGCGCGGAACACCAGCGCGTGGTGCGGGCACAGGCTCGGCCGCAGCATCAGCTCGTCGTCGCCGGACAGCCGCATGGGCGGGAACATGTCGTCGCCGAAGTGATCCAGGTGCCCGGACAGCTCGAACAGCTCCCGGCGGGCCACCGGCGGCGACACCACGTGCCGGTACCCGGCCCGGCGTTCCTTCTCGCGCAGGTACTCCTCGACGGCGTGCCGGGCGGCGGCGCCGGCGGGCAGCCAGATCGGCAGTCCCGCGCCGGCGAGCGGGTCCGAACAGAACAGCTCCAGCTCGCGGCCGAGCCTGCGGTGGTCGACCATGACGGTCTCCTTCACGGGTACGGGCCTCGCGGGCGCACCTCGGAGACGACGACGGCCCCGGGGATGTCGCCCCGGGGCCGGTGAGTCGATGACGTCAGCGCGCTCCGCCGGGGTGTCCCGGCGTCGTCGTGTCGGCTGCCGCGCGCTGCATGCCGCGACCGTACGGCGCGGCGGCCCGGCCCCGCGACCGGGTTTCGCCGCGCCGGTCAGGCGCTCACGGCGAGGGCGGCGCGGGTGACCTCGTGCCGTGGCGGCTCACCCGCGGCGGGGCGGGCGAGCCTCCGTCGGTCGTCAGGTCGCCGGGTGCAGGTCGCGCCACGAGCGGGCGGCCGGGTCGGCGGCGGCCCACGCGTCGAGCAGCCGGACGGCGCGCTCCTCGGGGGCGGCCACCAGCAGCTGCTGCTCGCCCGCGCCGAACCGGTCCGCCACCTCGCGGGTGCCCTCGCTGCAGCACCGGCACAGCACGTCGGCGCTGTCCAGCGGTTCGGCGCCGAAGCCGGCGAGCTGGAACGCCTCCGCCGCGGCGCGCAGGTCGTCGCCGGTGCGGGCGGTGACGGTGGCGGCGAGGGTGGCGGTCGGCGAGGACTCGAACAGCAGCAGCTCGTCGAACACCGGGTGGGTGCGGCCGCCGGCGACGCGCTCGCCGTTCGGGGCGCCGTCGTGCAGGACAATCTCGCCGAACCGGCGCCCGGGGTCGAACGGCACGCTGATGACCCGGGCGCGCGCCGGGCAGAGCCGCACCGCCCACACGACCTCCTGGCCGTCCCGGGTGTCGATGCGCACGCAGGTCGGCCCCAGGTCCGCGGTGATCTCGCCGGTGCCGGGCGGCAGGTCGAGGCCGTAGCCGGCCCAGCAGTCGCGGGCCGTCGCCCAGTCGCGCAGCGCGGTGGCCGCGATGCCGAGGTTCCAGAACGCCGGGTCCTCGGCGCCGCGCCGCGACCGGGCCGCCGCCTCGCGGCCCAGCTCGTACGCCTTGGGCCAGTCCCGCAGGAACTTGTACGCCAGCGCGGCGTCGAACCACAGCCGCTCGCTGCCCCGCTGGTCGGGCGCCGCCCGCACGGCCTGTTCCAGCAGGCGGCCTGCCTCGGCCCAGTCCTCGCGGTCCCACGCGATGTAGGCGCTCTTCACCAGATCGCGGTGCGGCGACCGCCCGATTGCCATCGGCGCATCCTAGATCACCGGTGCGGGCCGTGCCGCCGCGCGACGACCCGGTCCCGGGGGTGCGCGGCTGCGAGACTGGGCGCCGGGGGTGGTGATCGTGGGGGCTCTGCTGGCGCTGCTGGCGGCCGTGAGCTACGGCGCCGGCGACTTCGTCGGCGGGGTCGGCGGGCGGCGCACCGTGCCCGCGCTGGTCACCGTCGTCATCCAGGTCGTCGGGGTGCTGTCGGCCGCGCTCGCCGTGCTGGTCGTGCCGGGCGGCGCGCCGACGGCCGCGGTGCTCGCCTGGGGCGCGCTGAGCGGCGTCGGCAGCGGCATCGGCAACGCCGCGCTGTTCCGGGGCCTGGCCCTGGGCCGGATGAGCGTGGTGGCGCCGGTGTCGGCGGTGACGACCGCGCTGCTGCCCGCCCTGGCCGGCGTGCTCGACGGCGACCGGCTGTCCGGGCTCGCCTGGGCCGGGGTCGCCGTCGCGCTGCCGGCGATCGCGCTGGTCTCCCGCGAGCCGGGCGGCGCGGACGCGGGGGAGCCGCTGCGCGACGTGCGGTACGGGCTGCTCGCCGGCACCGGGTTCGGGCTGCTGTTCATCGCGCTCGACCGGGCCGGCACCGCGGCGGGGGCGTGGCCGCTGCTGCCCGGCCAGCTCGTCGCGGTCGCCGTCGTGGCGGCGCTGGCCGGGCCGGCGATGCGCCGGGCGGACCGGGCCGGGTGGGGGCCGGCGGTGCGCTGGGGGCTGCCGTCCGGGTTGCTGGGCGCCGCCGCGAACCTGCTGTTCCTGGCGGCGACGGGGCGCGGCCAGCTGACCGTCGCCGCCGTGCTCACCGCCCTCTACCCGGCGGTGACCGTGCTGCTGGCGGCCACCGTGCTGCGCGAGCGGCTGCGCGCGGTCCAGGCGGTGGGGCTGGCGGCGGCGGGCGTGGCGGTCACGCTGGTCGTCCTGGGCTGAGCGCGGCGGCGGGGCCGGCCGGGAACGTGACGACCGCGTCGAGGCCCGACCCGCCGGGCGCGGGGCGCAGGGCGGCGCCGCCCCCGCCCGCCTCGGCGAGCGTGCGCACCAGCGCCAGCCCGAGGCCGGTGCCGCCGGGCGCGGCGCCGGGGGCGCGCCAGAACGGGTCGAGCGCCCGTTCCCGCTGCTCGTCGGTCAGGCCGGGGCCGCGGTCGGCGACGTGCAGCTCGACGTCCCCGGCCGGGCCGGGCCGCCAGGAAACGGTGACGGCGCTGCCGGCCGGCGCGGCGCGCAGCGCGTTGGCGAGCAGGTTGTCGAGGATCTGGTCGACGGCGCCGGGGACGGCCGCGACGTGCGCGTCGGCCGGGCCGTCGGCGACCAGGCCGACGCCGCGCCCGGCGGCCAGCGGCGCCCACACCTCCACCCGCCCGGCCACGGCGCCGGGCAGGCCGACCCGCTCCCGGGGCAGCGTGCCCCGCTCGGCGCGGGCCAGGGCGAGCAGCGACTCCACCAGCCCGGCGAGCCGGTCGGTCTCGGCCAGGGCGGCGCGCAGGCCGGCCGCCCCGCCGGCGGTGACGTCCGGCTCCAGGTTCTCCAGCCGCAGCCGCAGCGCGGCCAGCGGGGTCTTGAGCTGGTGCGACGCGTGGCCGGCGAACGCGCGCTGCGCCTCCAGCAGGCCCTGCACCCGGCCCGCCGTGGCGTGGAAGGCGGCGGCGAGCCGGCGCAGCTCCGGCGGGCCGGTCGTGGGCGGCGGCGGCAGCGGGCCGCCCGGCAGCCGGGCGGTGGCCCGCTCCAGCTCGCGCACCGGCCGGCTGATCCAGCGCGCCAGCGCGACCGCGACGAGCGCGGCGGCGAGCAGCACGGCGATGCCGGCGGCGGCCAGCAGCAGCCAGAACCGGCGCACGCGGGCCGTCGTCGGCGCCGTCGGCACGCTGACCCGGACCGCGCCGCGCGCCGCCACGCCCGGGTGCACGGGCACGGCCACCGAGATCGTTCCCGGCCCGGCCGCCCGCCCGGTGACCCGGTCGCGCCCGGCCAGCACGGCGCGCACGTCCGGCGCGGCGCCCGGCCCGCCCGGCGCGTGCCGCTCGGGGTGGGTGCTGGACAGCAGGCGCCCGCCCGCGCCGACGACGTCGACCTGCCCGCCGAGCCGCTGCGCCGCCTCCCGGGCCAGCAGGTGCACCTGCTCGCCGCGGCCGGTGGTGAGGGCGGTGTCGACGAACGCGGCCAGCACCTCGGCGTCGTGCTCCAGGGCGTCCGCGGCCTGCCGCTGCGCGCCGCGGTGGTACACCCAGCCCAGCGGCACCTCCAGCGCGACGAGGATGAGCAGCGCGAACGTCAGGTAGGTGACCAGCAGCCGGCGCGTCACGGCAGCGCACCCCCCGTCCGCGCCCGGGTCCGGGCGCCGCCCGGGGATACGGCCGGGCGGGGGCGGGCGGTTGAATCGTCAGTCGTCCTCGGGGGCGAAGCAGCAGAACTCGTTGCCCTCGGGGTCGGCGAGGACGTCCCAGCTGATGTCGCCGCCCCGCGCCCGCACGAGGGTGGCGCCGGCGGCGAGCAGCGCGCCGGTGTCGCCGTCCACGTCGAAGTGCAGGCGGTTCTTGACCGTCTTGGGCTCCGGCACCGGGTTGAGCCAGATCATCGGCCCGCGCCCCGCCGGGTCCACGATCGGCACCGGCCCGGACGGGTCGCCCGGGGCCTCGCCCTCGTGCCGGACGTAGCCCAGCGCGGCGCACCACCAGTCGGCGAGGGCCTGGTGGTCGGCGGCGTCCAGGCAGAGGTCCTTGAACCGGGCGGCGCTCATGCGTCCTCCTGGGTCGGTGGGGGTGGGAGGCGCCAGCCCGGCAGGGACGGCCAGCGCACGGTCAGCACGACCGCGTCGGCGGGCGCGTGCCAGCTGTGGTCCTCGCCGGGACCCCAGACGAGGTAGTCGCCGGGCCGGGTCAGCACCACGGTGCGGTCGCGCATCTCCATGTGGAAGCGGCCGCTGATCAGCACGAGCAGCGCCGTGCGGGTCTCGGCGGTCGCCCACGCCGCGCGGCGCTGCCCGGCGGGGTGCACGCCCCACTTCACCTCGACGGCGGTGCTGTGCAGCGGCGTGCCGGGCGGCATGAAGTGGCCCAGCAGCCAGCCCTGGTTGGCGACGCCGTCGAGCTCGGCCTGGCCTGTGTGGATCACCGGGACACCGTATCGAACCGCGACACGACACCCGAGATGCCCGTTTTGCCATATTAATTCGCTATGGTGCCGGTCGTTCGTTCCTCCGGAGGTGCCCCGTGCCCAGTGACCGCCCGATCTTCGTCGTCGGCTGCCCGCGCTCCGGCACCACGATGCTCCAGCTGATGCTGCACGCCCACCCGCGCATCGCGCTGCCGCCCGAGAACCGCTTCGTGCTGCCCGCCTACACCCGCCGGCACGACTTCGGCGACCTCACCGTCGCCGGCAACCGCCGCAAGCTGGGTGACTGGATCGTCGCCGAGCGCGCCTTCGGCGACCTCGGCCTCGACCCCGGCCACGTCGTCGAGGAGGTCGTCGCCGCGCCGCCCACCCTCGGCTCCGCCCTCGGGGCCGTCCTGCGCGCGTACGCCGCGAAGTTCGGCAAGCCGCGGTGGGGCGACAAGCGGCCCGCGTACCTGCGGCACCTCGACGTCATCCAGAAGCTGTTCCCCGACGCGCAGATCATCAACATCGTGCGCGACGGCCGCGACTGCGTCGCCTCCCTCAAGGAGGTGCCCTGGCGCCAGCGCGGCTTCGGCGAACTCGTCGACTTCTGGGCCCGCGCCGCCGACGAGACCCGCCGCGCCGCCCGCCGCCTCGACCCGGCCACCTACCACCAGGTCCGCTACGAGGACCTCGTCCGCGACCCCGAACCCGCGCTGCGGGCGATGTGCGACTTCCTCGACGAGGACTACGACCCCGCCATGGCCCGCCCCGGCGAGCAGGCCCGCGTCGCCGTCCCCGAGTACAAGGTCTGGCACAAGCTCACGCACGGCGAGGTCACCACCGAGCGGGTGCAGAGCTGGCGCACCCGGCTCACCCCCGACGAGATCCGCATGTGCGAGGCCGCGTTCGGGCACCGTCTCGTCCAGTTCGGGTACGAGCTGTCCGGCACCCCCGTCCCCGGCCCGCGTGACCGCGCCCGGTACGCCTGGCACGCCGCCTCCTACCGGCTGGCCCCCGCCAAGCGCGCGATCGTCGACGCCAAGGGCCGGCTGCGGCCGCGCGGCGCCGAGGCGCCCGTCGCCGCCCGGCTCACCAGCCGCCAGGTCGCCGGCTGACCGACGCCCTATCGTCGGGCGCATGACGCGCACGCCCGACCGGCCCCCGCGCGCGGCCCTCGCCGCGCTCGCCGCCTCGGCCTTCGCCTTCGTCGCCGCCGAGACCCTGCCGGTCGGGCTGCTGCCGGACATCGCCGCCGGCCTCGGCGCCGCCGAGTCCGACGTCGGCCTGCTGCTCACCAGCTACGCCGTCGTCGCCGGCGTCAGCGCCATCCCGCTCACCGCGCTGACCATGCGCATCCCGCGGCACCGGCTCCTCGCGCTCACTGTCGCCGTCTTCGTCGCGTCCCAGGCCGCCGCCGCCCTCGCGCCCAGCCTCGCCACCCTCGCCGCCGCCCGGCTCGTCTGCGCGCTCGTCCACGGCGTCTTCTGGTCCACCATCGCGCCCGTCGCCGCCCGGCTCGTGCCACCCGGCCGGGCCGGGCACGCCACCGCACTGGTGTTCCTCGGCAACTCCGCCGCCATCGTCCTCGGCGTCCCGCTCGGCACCGCCCTCGGCCAGGCCCTCGGCTGGCGCGTCGCCGTCGGCGCGTTCGCCCTCGCCGGCGCGCTCAGCCTCGTCGCCATCTGGCGGCTGCTGCCCCCGCTGCCCGCCCTGCCCCACGACCGCGACGCCCGCCTCGGCGCCCTGCTGCGCGGCGCGGTGACCGTACTGCGCGCCCGGCCCGTCGCCGCCGTCTGCGCCGTCACCGTGCTGCTCGTCGTCGGCCAGTTCGTCGCCTACACCTACATCGCCCCGCTGGCCCGCCGCGACGGCGGCCCCACCGGCGTCGCCCTCAGCGCCCTGCTGCTCGGCTACGGCGCCGCCGGCCTGCTCGGCAACTGGCTCGTCGGCCGCCACGTCGACCGCAGCCCCGGCCGGCTGCTCACCGCCCTGGCCGTCGCCATGACCGCCGCCCTCGCCACCATCGCGGCGTTCCCCGGCCCCGTCGGCACCGTGCCCGCGGTGCTGCTGTGGGGCGCCGCGTTCACGGCGTCACCGGTCGTGCTGCAGGCCGCCATCCTGCGCGTCGCCCCGCACGCCCGCGACGCCGCCTCCGCCGTCTACGTCGTCGCCTTCCAGATCGGCATCGGCGGCGGCGCCCTCCTCGGCGAACGCCTCTTCCGCGCCGGCCACCTCGACGCCCTCCCGCTGATCGGCGCCGCAGTCACGCTGACCGCGGCCGCGCTGGTCCTGGCCGCGCGCACGGCGTTCCCGCCCCGCACCACACCGGACACGAACGCCCCGCGCGACCCGGCCCCGATCAGCTGACCGCCTACCGGTTGCTCCGCACGACCTTCCGCCACGCCGCCCGGATCCGACCGCCCAGCCCCGGCTTCTTCTCCGGCATGGTTCCCTCGGCCGGCGCCTCACCGACGGGCCGCTCCTCGACGGCGGCGGCGATCTCCTCCGCGCCACTCCCGGCAGGCGCGCCCTCGGGCGCCGCGTCGCGGACCGTCAGGCCCGTGGCGGGCCCCGCGGCCGTCTCCGCGGCCGTCGCTGCGGCCTCGGCCGGAGCCGGCGTGGGCAGGTCGGCGGCGATCTCCGCGGTGGTCTCCGCCTCGGCCCGCGGCGCGGCGGCCCGGGTCTCGGCCGGGCCCGGGATCTCGGCGGGGATACCGGCCGCGACATCCGCCGGGCTCGTGGCCGTGCGGGCCACGGTGGAGGTCTCGGCCGGGGCCGAGGTCTCGGCCGGGAACCCGGTGGGAGTGTCGGCGACCGACCCGGCGGGGGTCTCGGCGACCGAGCCGGTGGGAGTCTCGGCGACCGACCCGGCGGGGGTCTCGGCGACCGACCCGGCGGGGGTCTCGGTGATCAACCCGGTGGTGGGCTCGGGGGTCGTCTCGGCCGGGAATCCGGTCGAGGTCTCGGCGGCGGATCCCACGGCGGACCCGGCAGGTGACCCGGTGGCCGGCCCGGTGGTCGAGTCGGTGGTGGAACCGATGGTCCCCGTGGCGGTGCCGGTGGGGGCCTTGGCAGAGGTCTCGGCGGGGAACCCGGTGAGGGTCTCCACCGAGGAGGCCGCAGGGGTCGCGGCCGAGGTGGCCGCGGATGCCGCGGCCGAGGTGGTCGCGGGGGCTGCGGGGGCTGCGTGGGCTGCGGGGGCTGCGACCGGGTCCGGGGTGGGGGTCGCCTTCTTCGCCGGGGCCTTCCGGGCCCGCGTCGCCTTCGCCGCCGCCGGGGCGGCCGCCGCCGCGGTCGCGGACTCGGCGCCGTCGGCCGGGGGAGCGGCCTGGTCCGCCGCGGCCGTGGCGGCCGTCTTCTTCGCCGCGGGGGTCCGCTTCGCGGGTGCCTTCTTCGCGTCCTTCGCGGCCGGTGCCACGGGTGCGGCCGGCGTGGCCGCCGTCGCCTCCGCGACCGCCGCCTCCGGCGTCGCCGCCTTGGCGGGGGCCGTCTTGCGGCCCGTCGTCTTCTTCGCCGGCTGGACCGGGGCGGCGGCCAGCGCCTCGCTGACGGCCGCGGCCGCCGCGGCGGTGCCGTTCCCGGCGGTGGCGGGGGTGCGTTCCGTCAGGGCCGCCCACGCGGCCTCGTCGAGCGGGAACGGGTTGCCGCCCATGGGGGCGCGCATGATCGCGGCCTGGGCGAAGCGCGGGTCCGCCTTCAGCGCCGCGCGGCCGACCGGCTCGTCGATGAAGACGTGGTCGAAGCGGACGGGCACCGACAGGGCCGGCTCGTCGGGGCGGGGCGGCTCGGTGGCGTACTTCAGGTGGTCCGGCGGGAGCGGGGCGTCCGTCGGGGGGCCGAGGACGGTGCCGCGCGCGACCGCGCCGCCGCCCGGGCCGCTCACCCAGACGGCGAACTCGTCACCGGCGGCGATGTCCTGGCGGTGCCGCCGGACCGGCCAGACGGTGGTGGTGTGGCCGTCGGCGAAGAAGTCGCGGATGCGCCAGGTCTTCGGGTTGCATTGGAGGATCCAGAGCGCCATCCGAGGATTGTGCGGGATCAGCGTCCGGGCGGGCGCAGAAACGCCGACGGGAATCGAAACAGGGCGGGATCGTGATCGGCCAGTGGGTGCGGGCGGACTTCGGTGTGGACCTGGTCGCGGCCGAGGAGGTGCGGCTGGGCTCCGACCACCGGGCCCGCCTGTGGCGCGGGGTGACGGCCGGCGGGGACGCGTACGCGGTGAAGCTCAGCGGCGGCGGCACCGCGGCCGGGCTGGTGGTGGCGGCGCACCTGGCCGCGCACTGCGTACCCGGGATCGCGGGACCGCTCGCGGCGGGTGACGGGCGGGCGTGGAGCGACCGCGACGGGCGCCGGCTGTCGGTGGTGCCGTGGCTGGCCGGGGCGCGCGCCGTGGACGGTCCGATGACGGCGGCGCACTGGCGGTCGCTGGGGCGGGTGCTGCGGGCGGTGCACGCGGCGCCGCCCGTGCCGGGACTGCCCCGTGAGGAGCACGACCACGCGGCGTGGTGGGCGGTGTACGAGCGGGTCGCCGGCCGGCTGCCCGCGCCGGAGCGGATGCTGGGGCTGCTGCGCGGGGCCGACGCCCTGGCCGCGCGGCTGCGCGACCGGCCCCGGCGCGACGTGGTGTGCCACGCCGACCCGCACGTCGGCAACGTGCTGCTGGACGGCGACGACGGGGTGTGGCTGCTCGACTTCGACGACGCGATGCTGGCGCCCGCCGAACGCGACCTGATGTTCTTCACCGGCGGGGTGCTGGGGTTCGCGCCGGTGACGGCGGCGGCGCAGGAGGCGTTCGGCGACGGGTACGGCCCGGTCGCCGCCGACCCGGAGCGGATCGCGTACCACCAGTGCGTGCGGGCGCTGGAGGACGTCCTCGACTTCGCCGACCGGGGCGAGTGGTCCTACCTCGACGGACTGCACTCCCCGGCTGGGCTGGTCACCGTCGCGGAGGGGTCGCTGCGCCGCGCCGGCTGACAGGTGTGACCCGCCCGGGGTGGGTATGCGGAGGACATGTACGGCGACGAGGCCGCCGCCCTGGCGGCACCCCTGACCGGCCCGGACGACCTCGACGTGCTGCTCGACCGGGCCCGCGACGCCCGCGTGGTGCTGCTCGGCGAGGCCAGCCACGGCACCCACGAGTTCTACGCGTGGCGCGCGGCGATCACCCGGCGCCTCGTCGAGGAGCTGGGCTTCTCGTTCGTGGCCGTCGAGGGCGACTGGCCGGACTGCGCCCGCGTCGACCGCGCCGTGCGCCCCGGCGGCGGCGACCCGCGGGAGGCGCTGCGGGAGTTCATCCGCTGGCCCACCTGGATGTGGGCGAACGAGGAGGTCGCCGACTTCTGCCGGTGGCTGCGCGCGCACAACGCCGCCGCCGCGGCGCCGGTCGGCTTCCACGGCCTCGACGTGTACTCGCTGTGGGACTCGCTGCGCGAGATCCTCGTCCACCTGCGCGAGCACGACCCGGACCAGGTTCCGGCGGCGCTGGCCGCGTACCGGTGCTTCGAGCCGTACGGCGAGGACCCGCAGGAGTACGCGTGGGCCACCCGGCTGGTCCCGCAGACCTGCGAGGACGAGGTGGTCACGCTGCTGGCCCGGCTGCGCGGCACCGGCCTGACGCCGTGGCAGAACGCCGAGGTGGTGGCAGGCGCCGAGCGGTACTACCGGGCGATGGTGCGCGGCAGGCCGGAGTCGTGGAACGTGCGCGACCGGCACATGGACGACACCCTCGACCGCCTGCTCACCCACTACGGCCCGGGCGCGAAGGCCGTCGTCTGGGCGCACAACACCCACGTCGGGGACTCCGCCGCCACCGACATGGCCCGGCACGGCGAGGTCAACCTGGGCCGGCTGGCGCGCGAGCGCTGGGGTCCCGGCGCGGTGCTGCTCGTCGGGTTCGGCAGCCACGCCGGCGCCGTCGTCGCCGGGTCCGGCTGGGGCGAGCCGATGCGGGTGATGCCGGTGCCGCCGGCGCGCCCCGGCTCGCTGGAGGACGTGCTGCACGCCGCCGCGCCGCCGCAGGCCCTGTACGTGTTCCCGCGCACCGGGCGGCCCGCGCTGCTCACCGACGAGCTGGGGCACCGGGCCATCGGGGTGGTCTACCGGCCGGAGCGCGACGCGCACGCCAACTACGTGCCGACCGTGCTGGGCGAGCGCTACGACGCGTTCCTGTGGTTCGACCGCAGCCGGGCGGTGCGCCCGCTGCACACCCACGGCGTGGACGCGCTGGCGCCCGAGACGTACCCGAGCGGGGTTTGACCCGGCCGGGGCCGGGAACGGAGAACCGCATGCCTGCACGCAAGGACATGCCGAGCACCCTGAAGCGGTCGCCGAAGAAGGCGCAGGACACCTGGGCCGAGACGCACGACTCCGCCGTCGAGCAGTACGGCGAGGGCGAGCGGGCGCACCGCACCGCGTTCTCCGCGGTCAAGCACTCGTTCGAGAAGGTCGGCGACCACTGGGAGCCGAAGGCGAAGAAGGGCCCCAGCGACGCCAAGGCGGCGGGTGGCCGGTCGACGAAGGCGCCGACCGCCGAGGGCGTCGACGCGAACGCCTCGAAGACCCACCTGCAGGACCTCGCCAAGCGGCTCGACATCCGCGGCCGGTCGAAGATGACCAAGGCTGAGCTGGTGGACGCCATCAAGAAGGCCAACCGCAAGAGCACCGCCAAGGCGCGCTCGTGACAACCGGCCCGGCGGCCTGACAGGTTGACCCCATGCGCCGCGTCGTCGTCACCGCGTCCGGAGTCACCGTCGTCGAGGCGGAGACCCCGCACCCTGGGCCCGGCGAGGCGCTGATCCGCACCACCCTGGCCGGCGTCTGCGGCTCCGACGTGCACGCCCTGCACGGCCGGCACCCGTTCGTGGCGCTGCCGTTCCACCCCGGCCACGAGGTCGTCGGCGTCGTCGAGGCGGTCGGCGAGGGCGTCGAGTCGTTCGCGCCCGGCCAGCGGGTCACGCTCGAGCCCTACCTGCCGTGCTGGAACTGCAAGCAGTGCCTCGCCGGCCGGGAGAACATCTGCGAGAACCTCGGCTTTTTCGGCTGCGGCCACCCGCAGGGCGGCCTCGCCGACGCGTTCACGCTGGACATCCGCCGCCTGCACGCCGTGCCCGACGAGCTCGACGACCGGGCCGCCGCCCTCATCGAACCCCTGGCCACACCGGTGCACGCGGCCGGGTTGGCGGGCGGCGTCGAGGGCCGGGCCGTCGCGATCCTGGGCGCGGGCACGATCGGGCTGCTCACCCTGCTCGTCGCGAAGGCCGGCGGCGCCCGGCGGGTCGTCGTCACCGCCCGGTCCGAGGCCCGCCGGACGCGAGCGCTGGAGTTCGGCGCGGACGCCGTGGTGGACGCGCGCGCCGCCGACGCCGTCGAGCAGGTCCGGGCCGCGCTGGGGGAGAGCGCCGACGTGGTGTTCGACTGCGTCGCCGAGGAGTCCACCATCCGGCAGGCCGCCGGCATCGGCGCCAAGGGCGCGACGATCGTCGTGGTCGGCGTCCCGCCCGGCGACGTCACCGTGCCGCTGCACCTCGTCCAGGACGCCCAGCTGCGCCTGCAGGGCAGCGCCACCTACCTGCCCGCCGACTTCGCCGAGGCCACCCGGCTGCTCACCGCCGGCGCCGTGCCCGTCGACCGGGTCGTCACCGCCGTGCACCCGATCACCGACGCGGCGGCCGCGTTCGCCGACGCCGAAAGCGGCGCGCACGTCAAGGTGCTGGTTGCTCCTTCGTGAGGTGCAGCAGCCAGTCCCGGCCGGTGCGGATCAGCGCGTACCGGCGGCTGCCCGCCCGCCCGTGCAGCGTGAACAGCATCCGGCGCTCCGTGCGGTCGTGCTCCTCCCACCACCCGGTGTCGGCGATGTCCTTGTCCGCGTCGGTGTACGTCAGGTGCGCGTAGTCGTGATCGGGCACCGCCACCGCCAGCCGGTTGCCGCGCGGATCCGTCGGCAGCCCCCGCGGCAGCGCCCACGAGCGCAGCACCCCGCCCTCGGCCAGCCGCAGGTCGAAGTGGTGCCGCGGCGTGCGGTGCTCGTGCAGCACGAACGCGGGCCGGTCGCTCACCGGGCCAGCCTATGACCCTGGTCTGGTACGCGGCGTACGGCTCGAACATGCACGCCGACCGGCTGCGCCACTACCTGCGCGGCGGCACCCCGCCGGGCGGCCTGCGCACGTACCCCGGCTGCCGCGACCCCGCCGACCCCCGCGCCACCGCCCCGGTGATGCTGCCCGGCGGCATCTGGTTCACCGGCGAGTCCGCCGCCTGGACCGGCGGCTACGCCCTCTACGACCCGTTGCTGCCGGGCGCGGCCGCCGCCCGCGCGTACCTGCTCACCGCCGGCCAGTTCGCCGACCTGGTCGCCCAGGAGATGTACCGCCCGCCCGGCGCCGACCTCGCCGACCTCGGCGAGGTCGTCCGCACCGGCCGGCTCACCCTGGGCCCGGGCCGCTACGAGACCCTGGTGTACGCGGGCGCCCGCTCCGGCCACCCGATGCTGACGTTCACCGCCGGCTTCGGCCGCGCCGACGGCGAGCCTGCCCGCCCCGCCCCCGCGTACCTCGGCATGCTGGCCCGCGGCCTGCACGAGTCGCACCACTGGGACGCCACCCAGATCACCACCTACCTCCTCGGCCGCCCCGGCGTGACCGGCGCCTGGGACCCGGCGGACCTGGCGGGGGTCGTCGCGGCGGCCCTGCCGGCCTGACGGCGCGGCGCGCCGCTACGCGGCCCGCGGCTGATCGAACGTCAGGATCGACCTGCGGTACGGCCCGGCGCCGGTGTCCGGGTGGGCGAGCACCACGAAGTCGGGCAGCGCGCCCGGGCCGGGCCCGCCCGAGCCGTCGCGGGCGCCCGGCTCGGCGTCCCACTCGATCAGCGCCACCGTCACCCGCCACCGGCCCGGCGGCACCGCCATCGGCAACCCCTCGCGGGCGTCCGCGGCGACGTGCTCGATGCCGCTCAGCATCGCCGTCCCGGCCGAGACGAACAGGTACGGCTCGGACTCGACGAGCAGGTGAACCCCCTCGCGCGGGGTCAACCGGGCCGGGGTGTCCACCGTGCCCACCCGCGCGACGACGCCGAACGCGCCGTCGGCGCCGACGTTGAGCGGCACGAACGCGCCGGCGGCGACGTGTGCGGCAATGTCATCGTCGGCCAGCAGCGCCTCCTCCCAGGTGTCCAGGTCCACCACGGCGGAGAAGGCGGCGGGGGACCACAGCCCGCACATCCCCGCGCCGGTGACGACCGTGCCCGCGACCTCCATGCGACTCCTTCCGGTTCGGCGGAAGCGGTCAGTCTGACGTGGCCGCGCGGGCGAGGGTCAGGAAGATCCGCCGGCGGTACCGTGTGCGACGTGCAGGGGGCTCAGAGCGACGTCACGGTCGGGGTGCTCGGACCGGTCGTCGCGGCCGTCGGGGGGTGCGAGGCCGACCTGGGCGGGCCCCGGCCGCGGGCCGTGCTGGCGCGGCTCGCCGTCGCCGGCGGCGAGGTGGTCTCCACCGACCGGCTCGTGCACGACCTGTGGGACGCCGCGGAGGCGCCCGCCAAGGCGCTCGCCGTGCTGCAGGTGCACGTGTCGCACCTGCGGCGCGCCCTGGAGCCCGGCCGGGCCCGCCGCGCGCCCGCGACCGTGCTGGTCAGCGCCGCGCCCGGGTACGCGCTGCGGGTCGGCGCCGGGCTCGACGCCCGGCGGTTCGAGGACCTGGTGCGCTCCGCGGCCGAGGCCGGCGACGCCGGGCAGCGGCACGCGGCGCTGACCGCGGCGCTCGGGTGCTGGCGGGGCGGCGCGTACGCGGAGGTCGCCGACGCGGCGTGGGCGGCGCCGGAGGCGGCCCGGCTGACCGAGCTGCGGCTCACCGCCGTGGAGGCGCGGGCGGCCGCCGCGCTGGACCTGGGCCGGGCCGCCGGGGCGGTGCCGGAGCTGGAGCGGCACCTGCACGACCACCCCGGCCGCGAGGAGGCGGTGCGGCTGCTGGCACTCGCCCTGTACCGGACCGGGCGGCAGGGCGACGCGCTGGGGGTGCTGCGGCGGGCGCGGGAGCACCTGGCCGAGGAGCTGGGGGTGGATCCGGGGCCGGCGCTGCGGGCCCTGGAGGCGGACGTGCTGGCCCAGGCGCCGACCCTGGACGGCCCGGCCCCGGGGCCGGCGGGGCAGTCGACCGGCCGGGACCGCGCGACGGCCGGGACCACGACGGCCGGGCCCGCGCCGAGCGGGACCACGACGGCCGGGACCGGGGAAGGCGCCGGGACAACGGCGGCGGGAACAACGGCGACCGGGACCGCGGCCGGCGGGCCGGGGCGGCCGTCGATGGGGGCCACCGCGCTCGGCCGCGCCGCCGAGATCGCCGCCGTCCAAGCCGCTGCCGACGAGGCGAGGCGGGCCGGGGCGCGGGTCGTGTGGGTCGTCGGGGAGGCCGGGGGTGGGAAGACCACGCTGGCCGAGGCGGCCGTCGGGGAGCTGGCCGGGGCGGGGTGGCGGGTGGCGCGCGGGCGGTGTCCCGAGGTGGCCGGGGCGCCGCCGGGGTGGGCGTGGTCGGAGGTGGTCCGGGCGCTGGGGGCGCCGGGCGCGGATTCCGAGGATGCGCTCGCCGGGCTGTTGCCGGAGGGGGAGCCCAGCCCGTTCCGGCTGGGGCGGGCCGTGGCCGCGGTGATCGACGCCGCCGCGCCGGTGGTGGTGCTGCTCGATGACGTGCACCGGGGCGACGACCTGACGTTGCAGCTGCTGCGGCAGGTGCTGGCGCAGCTGGCCGGGCGGCCGCTGCTGGTGGTGGCCACGTACCGGGGCAACGAGGCGCCCGACGAGCTGGCGGCCGCGGTGGGGGCGCTGCTCGGCGCGACCGCCGCGCACCTGGTCCTCGGCGGGCTCGACCCCGTCGCGGTCGGGGTGCTGGCGCGGGAGCAGGGGCTGACGGACGCGGACCCGGCGGTGCTGGCGGCACTGGCGGAGCGCACCGGCGGCAACCCGCTGTTCGTGCGGGAGCTGGCGCGGCTGATCACGGCCGAGGGGCCGCGGGCGGCGCACACGGTGGTGCCGGCGGGGGTGCGCGAGACGCTGCGGCGGCGGGTGGCGCGGCTGCCCGGCCCGGCGACGACGGCGCTGCGGCAGGCGGCGGTGCTGGGCCGCGACGTCGACGTGGACGTGCTGGCCGAGGTGGCCGGCCGCGACCCGGACGACCTGCTGGACGCCCTCGAGGTGGCGGTGCTGGCCGGGCTGCTGGACGAGCCCGCCCCGGGCCGGGTGCGGTTCACCCACGCGCTGGTGCGCGACACCCTGTACGAGGACACCCCGCTGCTGCGCCGCGCCCGGCTGCACACGGCGGCGCTGCGGGTGCTGGCCGGCACCGCGGACGCGGCGACGCTGGCGCACCACGCGGAGGCGGCGGCCGGGCCCGCGACGGCGCACGAGGCGGTGCCGTACGCGGTGGCGGCGGCCCGGGAGGCGCAGGCGGTGGGCGCGTGGGGCGAGGCGGCCCGCCGGTGGGCGTCGGCGCTGCGCCTGCACGAGCTGGCCGAGCGGCGCGCCGGCCCGGCCGCGCAGCAGCAGGAGGCGCTGGTGGCGCTGCTGACCCCGGCGGTGACGGCGCTGGCCCGCTCGGGCGACACGGCGGGGGCGCGCGCGGCGTACGTGCGGGCGGTCGCGGCGGCGCAGGGGCGCGACCGGCTGGGGGTGCTGTGTGCGTGGGACGCCCCGCTGGTGTGGACGACCCGCGCCAACCCGGAGCCGGACGCCGGTGTGCTGGCGGCGGCCGCCGAATTCCTCGCCGAGCCGGACCTGCCGGCCGCGACGCGGGTGCGGCTGCTGCTGGCGCTGTTCCGCGAGCACGAGGGCCACGACGTGCCGGCGGCGATCGCCGTCACCGGGGAGGCGCTGGCGCTGGCGCGCACCGTGGACGATCCGCGGCTGCTGTGCCTGGCGCTGAACGCCCGGGCGTACACGGCGCTGGGCCCGGACCTGCGCGACGAGCGGCGGGCGCTGGAGGACGAGCTGGTGGCGGTGGCCGCGGCGGCGGGCGAGGTGGACCACGAGGCGGTCGCGCACTGGCTGCTGTTCCTGGAGGCGGCGTCGCGCACGGACCTGGCGGCGGCGCGGGCGGAGATGACGCTCGCGGTGGCCCGGGCCGGCACCGGCCAGCTGGGGGCGCTGCTCGCCACGGTGGCGATCTTCCAGGCCCTGCTGGAGGTGCTCGCGGGGCGGCTGGACGCGGCGGCCGCCCGGTACGAGGAGGTGTCGCGCCGCCTGATCGAGCACGGCGCCGTCAACGGCGGGCTGATGGCGATGGTGGGCCGGATCGGCGTGGCGGTGTACCGGGGCGACCTGAGCCCGCTGCGCCCCGAGCTGGAGTACGTGGAGAGCCTGTACCCGGGCGGGATGGGGGAGCTGGTCGCGCTGGCCCTGCTGGACGAGGGCCGCGAGGACGACGCCCGCCGGGTGTGGGCGGCCCGCCGGCGCCGGGTGCGCGACTACTACTGGCTGGGGTTCACGGCGCTGCGCGCGCACGTGGCGGGCCGGCTGGGCGACGTGGCGGAGGCGCGGCTGCTGTACGACGAGCTGCTGCCGTACGCGGGCCGGATCGCCGGGCTCGACTCGGGCACCCTGTACGCGGGCCCGGTCGACGACGCGCTTGCCGCCCTCGCCGAGGCGCTGGGCCGCCCCGAGGAGGCGGCGCGACGCCGCGCGGCCGCCGCGCACCTGCGCGAACAGGTGGCGGCGGCCCTGGCGGCGCCGGTCTAGGCCCCGAAGACGAGGCGTTCCCGGCGGCGGAACAGCCGCGGCAGCACGGCCAGCATGACCGTGACGGCGGCGCCGCCGTCGCGCCGGATCTCGGCCAGCTCGGCGGCGGACGCGACGGCCAGCACCCGCGGCGCCTCGAAGGTCATCTTGGCGCCGCGCCGCCGGATCCGCGCCTCGACGGCCGCCCAGTCCCGCGGCGTCACGTACCGGCGGATGAGCGGGACGATCGTGCGCTCCTCGTCGGCGATGTGCTCGTGCAGGGTGTCGCGCAGGTCCGTCATGTCGGCCGCCAGGGCGGCCGGCGCGACGCCGGACGCCCGCAGGGCGGCGGCCCCGGCGCGGACCCGGTGCAGCTTGGGGTCGAGCACGGCGTGGTCGTCGGTCAGCTCGGTGAGGTCGACGTGCGCGCCGGCGGAGCGTTCCAGCACCGGCCACAGCACCTCGTCCTCGGCGCTGTGGTGGTGGTGGATGGAGGTGCACAGGTCGTCGAGGTAGCCGGCGACGGCAGCGCCCCGTTTGCGGCCGAACCGGGTGGTGCCGGCGAGCAGGCCGGTGAGGCGGTCGAGGTCGCGCAGCATGGCCCGGTGGGCGAGCAGCAGCCCGGTGGGTTCGGTGGTGCCGGCGGCGGCGGTCACGCGGTCACCAGCTCCCGGGTGGCGGGGGTCCGGACGGCGCCCGCGGCGCGGATCATCAGGTAGCCGACGATCGCGACGGCCAGCCCGCGGGGCAGCTCGATGATGAGGCCGCTGACGACGGGGATCTCGGGCAGCGGCACGAGCGTGAGCAGCGCCCCGCCGGTGACCAGGACGCCGACCCAGCGCGACACGACGCCGGAGCGGAACAGGCCGATGCCGGTGAGCACGAGGCCCAGCTGGAAGACCAGGGCGCCGCCGAGCATGAGGGCGAGGAACGCCGGCGAGTCGACGATGGTGCCGTCGGAGGCGATGAGGTGCCGGGCGGCCGGGTCGGCGGCGATGGCCGGGGCGACGAACGCCTCGACGACGAGGTGGCTCTGCGCGCTGAGCGCGTTGCCCAGGAAGTAGAGCGCGATGCCGATCATGCCGACGCGGCCGACGTGCGGCCGCAGCCACACGAACATGCCGGGCAGGCCGACCATGAGCAGCAGGGCGCCCGCGTAGATGAGCAGCTGCGCCCACGGCGAGGCGGGGGCGGTCAGGGCGGCGACGGAGTGCGACTGGCCGTCGACGATCGGGTGGGCGACGCCGCCGGCGAGGGACAGGACGAAGGAGCCGATCAGTGCGGCGCCGGTGAGCTTGTGCAGTGAGGTGTTGGTCATGCCGGGAACTCTGCGGCCGCCCTCTTTCAGCCCACCTAACGCCGGCTGAAAGCCCTGCTAGGTGGTGGTGCGCAGCCAGCCGCCGTCGACGTAGACGGTGGAGCCCACCGTGTAGCCGGCCCGCGGCGAGCAGAGGAAGACGAACGTGTCGGCCACCTCCTCGGGGGTGGCGAACCGCCCGATCGGCGCGTTGTCGTCGGCGATCTTCTGCAGGTACTGCTCCCAGGTCTGGTCGGTGCCCGCGGTGAGCGCCTTGGCGGTCTTCACCCAGTCGCCGGTCATGACCAGGCCAGGGTTGACGGCGTTGACCCGGATGTTCGAGCCGATCAGCTCGGCGGCGAGGCACTTGGAGAACATCACCAGCGCCGCCTTGGTCACGTTGTAGATCGGCTCGTAGTACAGCGGCTGGGTGGCGCAGATGGACGCGTTGTGCAGGATCACCCCGCCGCCGCGGGCCTGCATGCCCGGCGCGAGGGTGCGCGCCAGCCGCACCGCGGCCATGACGTGCAGGTCCCAGTACGCCTGCCAGCGCTCGTCCGGCGCGGCCAGGATGGTCTCCTCGCTGCCGGTGCCGGCGTTGTTGACGAGGATGTCGGCGCCGCCGAACTCGGCGGCCACGGCGGCGGCGAGCCGGTCGGTGCCGTCGGCGGCGGCCACGTCCGCCTCGACCGGCAGCACCCGCACGCCGTGCGCGGCGCGCAGCCCGTCGGCCGCCTCGGCCAGCCGGCCGGGGTCGCGGCCGCAGATCGCCACGTGCACGCCCTCGGCGGCCAGCCCGGCCGCCACGGCCAGGCCGATGCCGGCGCTGCCGCCGGTGACCACGGCGACCTTGTCGCGCAGCTGCAGATCCATCAGGGAGCCTCCGTGCCGGTGGGGGATGGGTCCCGCACAGTGTCGCGCGGCCGCAGCCGCAGCGCGGCCGGGGCGTGCGGCGGGACGGCGGGCCGACGCGGCGGCACCGGGTCGAGCCGCACGTAGCCGGTGGTGGGGCGCGGGTCGGCCTCGCCCGCGTTCGGCCACAGCGCGAACGCCCGCTCGGCGAGCGCCGTGATCGTCAGCGCCGGGTTCACGCCCAGGTTCGCGGGCACCGCCGCGCCGTCGGCGACGTGCAGGCCCGGGTACCCGTACACCCGGTGGTACGGGTCGACCACGCCGGTGGCGGGGGAGTCGCCGATCACCGCGCCGCCCAGCACGTGCGCGGTCATCGGCACGTTGACCAGGTCGAACATCGAGCCGCCGGCGACCCCGCCGAGGTGGGCGGCGACCCGGCGCACCACCTCGTGGCCGACCGGCAGCCACACCGGGTTCGGCGGGCCGTGCCCGCGCCCGGTCGTCAGCCGCCCGCGCCGGGTGCGCCGCACCGTCAGCGAGTTGTCGACGCTCTGCATCACCAGGGCGATGACGGTGCGCTCGCTCCACCGCCGGCGGTCCAGCGTGCGCAGCAGCCGCCGCGGGTGCCGCAGCGCCTGGCCGGCGAACCGGGCCAGCCGTCGGGCCCGCCCGCCGCCGCCGTCCACGAGCAGCGTCGACAGCAGGCCCATGGCGTTGCTGCCGGGGCCGTACCGGACGGGTTCGACGTGGGTGTGCGGCTCCGGGTGGAACGACGACGTGATCGCCACCCCGCGCGAGAACGGCGCCGCCGGCACCCGCGGCGCGGTGGCGCCGAGCAGCGCCTCGGAGTTGGTGCGGGTCAGCGCCCCCAGCCGGTCCGACAGCCCGGGCAGCACGCCGGTGTCCCGCATGGCGTGCAGCAGCCGCTGGGTGCCCAGCGCCCCGGCGGCCAGCACCACGTCGCGGCACCGGAACACCCGCGGGCCGGCGTGCACCGCCCAGCCGCCCGGCGCGGGCCGCAGCGCCGTCACCGTCGTGTCCGGGTGCACCTCCGCGCCCAGCCCCTCGGCCAGGTGCAGGTAGTTGAGGTCGAGCCGGTTCTTCGCCCCGTACCGGCAGCCGATCATGCAGTCGCCGCACTCCAGGCACCCGGTGCGCGCCGGGCCGGCCCCGCCGAAGTACGGGTCGGGCACCCGCACGCCCGGGGCGCCGAAGAACACCCCCACCGGGGTACGCCGGAACGTGTGGCCCACGCCCATCTCGGCCGCCACCCGCGCCATCACGGCGTCCGCCGGCGTCGTCGACGGCTGCTCGACCACGCCCAGCATCCGCGACGCCTGCGCGTAGTGCGGCGCCAGCTCGGCCGCCCAGTCGGTGATGTGCGCCCACTGCGGGTCCGCGTACACCTCCGGCGGCGGGGTGTAGAGCGTGTTGGCGTACACCAGCGAGCCGCCGCCGACGCCCGCCGCCGACAGCACCACCACGTCGCGCAGCAGGGTGATCCGCTGCATCCCGCGCAGCCCCAGCCGCGGCGCCCAGAGGAAGGTGCGCAGGTCCCACGACGTGCGCGGCATCGTCGCGGGGGTGAACCGGCGGCCGGCCTCCAGCACGCCCACCCGGTAGCCCTTCTCCGCCAGCCGCAGCGCGGCCACGCTGCCGCCGAACCCGCTGCCGACGACCACCACGTCGTAGTCGGTCACGCCCCCACTGTCACACGGCCGGCGCGGCGCGGGCCACCGGCGCCGCGGCCCGGGGATCGCCGGGTGTCACGAGACCGTCACGAAGCCGGGGGAGGCCCGTCAAACCGCCCGGGCAACCTGGGAGCCGGACACCGCAGAGCCGGACGGGAGGTCGGGGCGTGGAACTGGAACGCAGCGTGCTGCCCGGCCTCGGCGTGGTGCAGCGCTTCGGCACCGCCCACGGCCAGACGGTCGGCGTCGTGTCCCACCTGAGCGGCCGCCGCGAGGTGGTGATCTACCACCCCGACGACGGCGACGCGGTGCTGCACACCGTCGTGCTGGAGCGCGACGAGGCGCACGCCGCCGCCGACCTGCTCTGCGCCGAGGTGACCCGGGAGCACGTCGCCGACCTGGAACGGCAGGTGCCCGGCATGGCCGTGGTCCGCGTCCGGGTGCCGGCCGGGTCCCCGTACGACGGGCTGCCGCTGCCCGACCCGCTGCCCCCCGAAGTGTCCGTGATCGCGGTCGTCCGGGACGGCCGGGTGATCCCGGCCCCGGCCGCCGACCTCGCGCTGGACCGCGACGACGAGGTGGTGGCCGCCGGCACGACCGCCGGAACGGCCGCGCTCGGCGCGCTGCTGACGATGTCCTGATCCTGCCCCCACCGCGCGGGGCTACCGCCTGGGGGGCGTGTGCTCGTACTGCTGGCTGTCCACGCGCTCGCCGCCGTCCTCGCCCCGTCGCTGGTGCGGGCGCTCGGCCGGCGCGCCCTCTACCTGCTCGCCCTGGCGCCCGCCGCCGCGCTCGGCTGGGCGCTGACCACCGCCACCGCCACCGAGACCCACCCGTGGGTGCCGCAGCTCGGCCTCGAGGTGGCGCTGCACATGGGCGCGCTGGGGCGGCTGATGGTCGTGCTGGTCGGCGGCGTCGGCGCGCTGGTGCTCGCCTACAGCGCCCGCTACTTCGCCCCCGACGACGCGGGGCTGGGCCGGTTCGCCGCGCTGTTCGTCGCGTTCGCCGGGGCCATGCTCGGGCTCGTCGTCGCCGACGACCTGCTGCTGCTCTACGTCTTCTGGGAGCTCACCACCGTCCTGTCGTACCTGCTCATCGGCCACGACGCCGCCCGCCGGGCCGGCCGGCGGGCCGCCCTGCAGGCGCTGCTGGTCACCACGTTCGGCGGGCTGGCGATGCTGGTCGGGTTCATCGTGCTGGGCGAGCACGCCGGGTCGTACCGCTGGTCGGTGATCGCGGGCGACCTGCCGTCCGGTCCGCTGCTCACCGTGGCGGCCGTGCTGATCCTGCTCGGCGCGCTCAGCAAGTCCGCGCTCGTGCCGTTCCAGTTCTGGCTGCCCGCGGCGATGGCGGCGCCCACCCCGGTCAGCGCGTACCTGCACGCCGCCGCGATGGTCAAGGCCGGCGTCTTCCTGGTCGCGCTGCTCACCCCGGCGTTCGCCGTGAGCGCGGTCTGGCAGGCGGTCGCGGTCACCGCCGGGCTGGCCACCCTGCTGTACGGCGGGTGGCGCGCGCTGCGCGAGCACGACCTGAAACTGCTGCTGGCGTACGGCACGGTCAGCCAGCTCGGGCTGCTCGTGGCGGTGCTCGGCACCGGCACCCGCACCGCCGCGCTCGCCGGCGCCGCCATGGTGCTGGCGCACGCCCTGTTCAAGAGCGCCCTGTTCCTGGTCGTCGGCGTCGTCGACCACGTCACCGGCACCCGCGACCTGCGCGAGCTGTCCGGCCTCGGGCGGCGGATGCCCGCGCTGGCGGCGGTCGGCGTGCTGGCCGCGGCGTCCATGGCCGGGCTGCCGCCGCTGGCCGGGTTCGTCGGCAAGGAGGCCGTGTTCGCCGCGTTCGCCACCGGCGCGCCGCTGGACACCGCCGTGCTGGCCGGGCTCGTCGCCGGGTCCGCGCTCACCGTCGCGTACAGCGCCCGCTTCGTGTGGGGCGCGTTCGGCGGCGCCAAGCCGTCGGAGGCGCTGCCGCCCGGGCCGGCGCTGCTCGCCCCCGCCGCCCTGCTCGCCGCCGCCGGGCTCGCCGCCGGCCTGGCCGCGCCCGTGGTGGACGGGCTGCTCGCCCCGTACGCGGCCGGGCTGCCCGGCCCCGGCTACCACCTGGCGCTGTGGCACGGCCTGTCCGTACCCCTCGGGCTGTCGGCCGTGGCCGTCACGGCCGGGGCCGCCGTCTTCGCCGCCACCCGGCGGCGCTCGCGCGACGCCGCCGAGCGTCCGCCCGCCGGCACCGCGGCCTACGACCGGCTGATGCACGGCGTCGACCGGCTCGCCGTCGAGCTGACCGGCGCCACCCAGCGCGGCTCGCTGCCGTTCTACCTCGGCGTGATCCTGCTGGTCATGGTGGTGCTGGCCGGGGTGGCGCTGCTGGCCGGCGCCCCGTGGCCGGTGGCGCTGCGCCCCTGGGACACCCCGCTGCAGGCCGTGGTCGGCGCGGTGGTCGCCGTCGCCGCGATCGGCGCGGCCCGCGCCCACCGGCGGCTCACCGCCATGATCCTCGTCGGGGTCGCCGGGTACGCCGTCGCGGTCCTGTTCATCCTGCACGGCGCGCCCGACCTGGCGCTCACCCAGGCGCTCGTCGAGACCGCCACGATCGTCATGTTCGTGCTGGTGCTGCGCCGCCTGCCCGCCACGTTCTCCGAGCGGCCGCTGCGCGGCAGCCGCCTGGTGCGGGTCGCCATCGGCGTCGCGGTCGGCGCGGTCGCCGCCGCGATGGCGTACGTGGCGGCCGCCGGCCGGCAGGCGCGGCCGGTCAGCCTCGGCTTCCCCGACCTGGCCGTCTCGTACGGCGGCGGCGACAACGTCGTCAACGTCATCCTCGTCGACATCCGCGCCTGGGACACCATGGGCGAGATCTCCGTGCTGGTGGTCGCCGCGACCGGCGTCGCCAGCCTCATCTTCCGCCGCTCGGCGGACCTGCGGCAGCGGGCGCCCGCCCCGCCGCCCGGCCCGGGCACCGGCTGGCTGCGCACCGCCACCGGCGCCGCCCAGCAGTCCATCGTGCTGCAGGTGGTGACGCGGCTGATCTTCCACGTCATCGTGCTGTTCTCGCTGTACCTCCTGTTCTCCGGGCACGACGCGCCCGGCGGCGGCTTCGCGGGCGGCCTCGTCGCCGCGCTCGCCCTGGCCGTGCGCTACCTGGCCGGCGGCCGCGACGAGCTGAACGCGGCCGCGCCCGTCGACGCCGGCAAGGTGCTCGGCACCGGGCTGTTCGTCAGCGTCGGCACCGGCCTGGCCGCGCTGCCGTTCGGCGGGCAGATCCTGCAGAGCGCCATCGTGGACCTGCACCTGCCGGTGCTCGGCCACGTCCACCTGGTGACGTCCACGTTCTTCGACATCGGGGTGTACCTGATCGTCGTCGGGCTCGTGCTCGACATCCTGCGCAGCCTCGGCGCCGAGATGGACCGCCAGATGTCCGAACCGGAGGAGGCCGCGTGACCCCCAACCTCGTGTACGTGCTGCTCGTCGGCGTGCTGTTCGCCACCGGGGTCACGCTGCTGCTGGAACGCAGCCTCACCCGCGTCCTCATCGGGGTGATCCTGCTCGGCCACGGCGCCAACGTCCTGATCCTGCTCGGCGGCCGGGCCGGCGACGCCCCGATCGTCGGCGCCACCCCGGAGGAGGGCATGAGCGACCCGCTGCCCCAGGCCATGATCCTCACCGCCATCGTCATCACCCTCGGCATGACCGCGTTCCTGCTCGCCCTCGCCTACCGCAGCCGCCACCTGGTCGGCCACGACGAGGTGCAGGACGACGTCGAGGACCGGCGCATCATGGTGCTCGCCGAGCGCGACGAGGGACCCGGCACCGCCGACACCTCCGACGAGCACGTGCGGGGCAGCGCATGACGTGGCTCGTCCCGCTGCCCGTGGTCATGCCGCTGCTCGGTGCGGCCCTGACCCTGCTGCTCGTGCGCCGCCCCCGGGCCCAGCGCACCGTCAGCCTCACCGTGCTCACCGCCACCCTCGTCGTGGCGTGCGCGCTGCTGTGGCTGGCCACCGGCGAGGGCGCGCTCGTCGTCGCCGTCGGCGGCTGGGGGCCGCTCGGCATCGTGCTCGTCGCCGACCAGCTGGCCGCGCTCATGTGCGTGGTGTCCGCCGCCGTGACGCTGTGCGTGCTCGTCTACTCCATCGGCCAGGGCATGGCCGACGGCGACGAGGAGACGCCGCTGTCGGTGTACCACCCGACGTACCTGATCCTCACCGCCGGTGTCATGAACGCGTTCCTGTCCGGCGACCTGTTCAACCTGTACGTCGGCTTCGAGATCCTGCTCGTCGCCTCGTACGTGCTGCTGACCCTCGGCAGCACCGCGCCGCGGATCCGGGCCGGCACCACGTACGTGGTGGTCAGCCTGCTCTCCTCGCTGATCTTCCTCACCGCCATCGGGCTCGTGTACGCCGCCACCGGCACGCTCAACCTGGCCCAGCTCGTCGGCCGCCTCGACGCGCTGCCCGACGGCCTGCGCCTGGTGCTGCAGGCCATGCTGCTGCTCGCGTTCGGTATCAAGGCGGCCGTGTTCCCGCTGTCGGCGTGGCTGCCCGACAGCTACCCGACCGCGCCCGCGCCCGTCACCGCCGTCTTCGCCGGGCTGCTCACCAAGGTCGGGGTGTACGCCATCATCCGCACCGAGACGCTGCTGTTCCCCGGCGGCCGGGTCGCCGACCTGCTGATGATCGTCGCGCTGCTGACGATGGTCGTCGGCATCCTCGGCGCCGTCGCCCAGGCCGACCTCAAGCGGCTGCTGTCGTTCACCCTCATCAGCCACATCGGCTACATGCTGTTCGGCGTCGGCCTCAGCACCGGCCTCGGCCTGTCCAGCGCCATCTTCTACGTCGTGCACCACATCGTCGTGCAGACCACGCTGTTCCTCGCCGCCGGCCTCGTCGAGCGCCGCGGCGGCTCCACCGCGCTCGACCGGCTCGGCGGGCTGGCCCGGGTGTCGCCGCTGCTGGCCGTGCTGTTCCTCGTGCCCGCGCTCAACCTGGCCGGCATCCCGCCGTTCAGCGGCTTCCTCGGCAAGCTCGGCCTGCTGCAGGCCGGCGTCGAGACGGGCGGCCCGCTGGCCTGGACGCTCGTCGCCGGCGGCGTCGTCACGAGCCTGCTCACCCTGTACGCCATCGCCCGGGTGTGGAACCTCGCCTTCTGGCGCACCCCGCACCCGTCGCTGCCCGCCCCCGGCCCCACCCGGCTGATGCCGCGCATGATGGTCGGCTCCACGCTGGCCCTGGTGGTGTTCGGCGCCGGGCTGACGCTCGTCGCCGGGCCGCTGTTCGACGTCAGCGCCACCGCCGCCGAGGACCTGCTCCAGCGCACCCCGTACGTGTCGGCGGTGATCCCGTGACCCCGCGCCTGCGCCGCCGCAACCGCATCGTCGCCGTCGCCGGGCTCGTCGCCGTGTGGCTGCTGCTGTGGGGCTCGTTCACCCCGCTCACCCTCGCCGGCGGGATCGTCCTGGCGCTCGTCGTGCTGGCCGTGTTCCCGCTGCCGCCCGTCACGTTCGCCGGGCGCCTGCGGCCGTGGCCGATCGCCGTGTTCACCGCCCTGTTCCTGCGCGACCTGCTGCTCGCCAGCGCCCAGATCGCCTGGCTGGCGATCCGGCCCGGGCCGCCGCCGCGCAGCGCGATCATCGCCGTGCCGCTGCGCGTGGGCTCCGACCTCAACCTCACGCTGACCGCCGAGGCGGTGTCACTGATCCCCGGCAGCCTCATCGTCGAGGCCGACCGGCGCACCGGCACCCTCTACGTGCACGTCCTCGGCGTCACCGGCCCCGCCGGCGTCGAACGCGCCCGCGCCGGGGTGCTGGACCTGGAGGCGCGCATCGTGCGCGCCATCGGCTCGGCGGCGGAACTCGCCGCCCTGGACCCGGAGGGAGCACCCCGATGAGAGCCGTCGCCGTCTGCCTCACCGTCCTGCTCGGACTCGCCGGGGCACTGACCCTCGTGCGCATCCTGCGCGGGCCGTCCGTCCTCGACCGCGTCATCGCCACCGACGTGCTGCTCGCCATCATCGTGGCCGCCGTCGCCGCGGACGCCGCCTACCACCGCGACGCCACCGCCCTGCCGGTGCTCGTGGTGCTGAGCGTGCTCGGCTTCGTCGGCTCGGTCAGCGTCGCCCGCTTCTCCACCGGCGCAGCCCCGCCCTCCGCTACTCCTTCCCCCGCCTCCGCCGCGGAGCCGGACCGGTGACCGCCGTCCTCGACGTGCTCGCCGCCGTCGCCCTCGTCAGCGGGGGGCTGCTGTGCCTCGCGGCGGGCATCGCGCTGGTCCGCTTCCCCGACCTGCTGTCGCGCATGCACGCCACCGCCAAGCCGCAGGTGCTCGGCCTGCTGCTCGTGCTGATCGGCTGCGGGCTGCGGCTGCGCACCGCCGTCGACATCACCACCCTCGTGCTCGTCGGCGCGTTCGCGCTGGTCACGGCACCGGTGGCGGCGCACATGGCGGGCCGCGCCGCGTACCGCACCGGCCAGGTCCGCCGCGACCTGCTCGTCACCGACGAACTCGCGGACCACCCGCCGGACGCCCCCTGAGCCATCGCCGGCTCTCCCGGCAGCCGCCCGCGCCGGGGCGATCGTAGGCTGACCGCCATGCCGCGCGAGCTGTACATCTCCGCCGACGTCGAGGCCGACGGGCCCATCCCCGGCCCGTACTCCATGTCGTCGGTCGGGATGGCGGCCGCCGCCACGTTCGACGGCACCACGTTCACCCGCCTCGACCCGGCCGCCGACACGTTCTACCGCGAGCTGCGCCCCATCTCCGACCGCTTCGAGCCGGCGGCCGCCGCCGTCAGCGGCCTGAACCGCGACGAGCTGGCCCGCACCGGCGCCCCGCCCGCCGAGGCGATGGCCGCGAACGTCGCCTGGATCGCCGGCGTCGCCGACCGGCACCGGGCCCGGCCGGTGTTCGTGGCGTACCCGCTGGGCTTCGACTGGATGTTCGTGTACTGGTACCACGTCCGGTTCACCGGCGGCTCGCCGTTCGGCCACTCCGGCCACGTCGACGTCAAGACGCTGTACGCCACCCGGGCCGGGGTGCCGGTCCGCGCCGTCGGCAAGCGGTCCATGCCGCGCGAGCTGCTCAGCGACCGCCCGCACACCCACCACGCCCTCGACGACGCCATCGAGCAGGCCGACCTGTTCTGCAACGTCATGCAGTGGCGTACGGACGGCTGACCGCCCCCAGCTCGCGCACCGCGTCCACCCGGTCCAGGCCCTCCTGCCGGTGCGTCAGCAGCAGCACCGCCGGGCCGCCGGCGCCGAGCAGGTCCGCCATCAGCGCCTCCGCGGCCGGCTCGTCCAGCCCTTCGGTCGGCTCGTCGAGGATCAGCAGGTCCGGCTCGACGAGCAGCGCCCGCGCGGTGACGAACCGCCGCCGCTCCCCGCCCGACATCGTCGCCCCGCCGGTCCCCAGCCACGTGCCGAGCCCCGCGGGCAGCCCGGCGAGCCATTCGCCGAGCCGCACCCGCCGCAGCACCGCGACCAGCTCCGCGTCGCTGGCGCCCGGCCGCGCCAGCCGCAGGTTCTCCCGCACGGTGGACGCGAAGACATGATCGAACCCGTCCCCGACCAGCGCCACCCGCCCCGCCCGCCGGACCCGCCCGCCCGCCGGCGTCAGCAGCCCGGCCGCCACGGCGGCGAGCGTCGACTTGCCCGCCCCCGACGGGCCTACGACGGCGACGCTGCCGCCGGCGGGGATGCGCAGGGTCAGGCCGCGGAGGGCGGGTGTGCGCGGATCCCACCCGGCGACGACACCGTCGAGGACGAGTGCGTCCGCGGTGGTCGCGGTGGTCGCGGCCGGCTGGGCGGTCGCGGCCGGTGGGGTGGTGAGGGTGGTGAGGGTGGCGAGGCGGGTGTGGGCGCCGCGGGCCCGGCGCCGGGCCACCGCCGCCTCCGGCAGCGTGAGGGCGGGCTCGGTGAGCGCCACGACCGCGAGCAGGACCAGCGCCGCCACCTCCGCCGGAAGGCCGCCGGTCGTGGCGGCCGTGCCCAGCACCGCCGCCGCGCACCCCAGGTGGGCGAGCGCGGCCGCCGCCCCCGACGACCAGGCCGCCCGCGACTCCAGGGTGGACAGATCCCGGCTGCGCCGATCGGGTACGGCGAGCGCGTCGGCGCGCCCGGCCAGTTCCTCCAGGCCGGCGGCGGTCTCGACGACGGCGTCGCGCAGTGCGGCCCGGGCCTGCCCGGTGCGCGCGTCGAGCCGCCCCGCGAGCCACCCGGCCAGCGCGGGCGCGAGCAGCCCGGCGACGGCGAACCCCGCCGCCACCACCGTGGCCGTCGCCGGCGCGACCGCGGCGAGTGCGGCGACGCCCGCGGCGAGCGCCAGCCCGGCCGCGGCGGCGGGCAGCCGTCCCCGCAGCAGGCCGTCGACCCGGGCGTCCACGTCGTCGACGGCGCGGGTCAGCACCTCGCCGCGCCGCACCCGCCCGGCCCCGGGCACGAGCGCCGCGTACACCTCGGCCCGCCACCCGCCGAGCCGCGCGAACGCCACGTCGTGCGCGACGAGCCGCTCCAGGTAGCGCAGCAGCGGCCGGGCCACCGCCGACCCGCGGACCAGGACCACCGCGGTGGACAGGGTGAGGATCGGCGGCAACGCCGCGGCCCGCACGAGCAACCACCCGGCGGCCGCGGTCAGCACCACCCCGGCCACCCACGACCCGGCCCCGAACCCGACAGCCGCGACCCCCCACCCACGCCGCCTGCCGGCCACGGACGGCGCGGTGATGGGTGATGGGCTGGCGGCAATGGCCGCGCTGGGTGACGAGGCCGGCCCGCCGGCGGCGGCGAGAGGATCCGGCACGGTGGTGGTGGACGGCCCGGCGGCGGCGGAGGAAGGGCGAGGTCCGGCGGCGGCGGGGAAGGGGCCCGGCCCGGCGGCGGTAGGGGAAGGCTCAGGCCAGGTGGTGGGGGAAGGCTCAAGCCCGGCGGCGGTGGGAGAAAAGTCGGGCCCAGCGGCGTTGAGAGGTGATGAGGTTGGTCCGGCTGAGGCGGCGGAGGGTGAGGGCCCGTCTGCAGGGGCCGGGCGGGTCACGTCCACGATGCGGTCGGCGGCGGTCAGGACCGCTGGGCGGTGGGCGACCACCAGGACCGCGCAGCCGCGCGCAGCCGCCGACCGCAGCAGGTCCACCACCCTGTGTTCGGCGGTGGCGTCGAGGTGGGCGGTGGGTTCGTCGAGGAGGAGGACGGCGGGGGTGAGGGCGGCGTCGTGCAGGAGGCGGGCCAGGGCGAGGCGTTGGCGCTGGCCGGAGGAGATGCCGTGGCCGTCGTCCGCGAGGGGGGTGGTGGGGTCGGGGAGTTCGGTGTCGAGGGCGACCGGGTGCAGCAGGCGGCGCACCGTGGCCGGGGGGAGGTCGTCGCCCAGGGCGTCGGCGACGGTGCGGGCGTGGGGCAGGGCCGGGCGTTGCGGGAGGTAGTGGACGGTGCCGGTGACGGTGGTCGTGCCGGCCGTCGGGGTCTGCAGGCCGGCCAGGACCCGCAGGGCGGTGGTCTTGCCGGCGCCGCTGGCGCCGCGCAGCGCCACCACCTCGCCGGGGGCGACGGCGAGGTGGTCGAGGGTGAGGGTGTCGGCGGGGGCGCCGGGGTGGCGTACGCGCAGGCCGGTGGCCACGATGGAGGGCCGGCCGCCGGGTGGGGCGGGCGGGGGTGCCGGGGTGGCGCGCAGGATCTCGTCGAGGTCGGTGACGACGGCGGACGCGTCGGTGGTGGCGTGGTAGCGGGCGGCCATCTCGCGCAGGGGGCGGTACGCCTCGGGGGCGAGCAGGATGGCGAGCAGGGCCGGGGCGAGGGGCATGTCGCCGGTGGCGACGCGGACGCCCGCGCCGACCGCCACCACGCCCACGGACAGGGTGCCGACGAGGTCGAGGGCGGTGGACGACAGGAACGCGACCCGCAGCACGCCCATCGTGGCGGTGCGGTGCCGGTCGGACATGGCGGCCACGGCGGCGGCCTGGCGGTGGGCGCGGCCGTACAGGCGCAGGGTGCCGAGGCCGTGGACGACGTCGAGGAAGTGGCCGGCGAGGCGCACCCCGGCCGCCCAGCGGGCCGCGGCGCGGCGCTGGGTGGCCCAGCCGATGAGGGCGCCGAACAGCGGGACGAGCGGCAGGGTCAGCAGCACGACGACGGCCGACGCCGGGTCGACGGCGAACAGCAGCAGCACGACCAGCGGCGGCAGCAGCACCCCGAGGACGACCGACGGCAGGTAGCCGGCGAACCAGGGGCGCAGCGCGTCGAGGCCGGTGGTGAGGGCGGCGGTGAGGCGGCCGGGGCCGTACCCGGCGAGCCAGGCGGGGCCGTGGCGCAGGGCGGCGGCGAGGGCGTCGCGGCGCAGGGCGTCGGTGACGCGGGCGGCGGCGCGGTGGGCGACGACCTGGTCGGCCCAGGCGAGCGCGGCCCGGGTGGCGAGGGCGGCGGCGAGCAGCGGCGGCGCCCAGGGCGACCCCCACGCGATCAGGCCGGTGAGGGCGGCGGCGACGGCGATCGCGCAGGCGGCCTGGGCGGCGCCGAGCGCGGCCAGCCCGGCGGCGGCCGCCGGGGCGCGGCGCAGCAGCCGCGGGTCGAGCGGGCCGCTCACGTCGCCTCCCGGCCGCTGGCGACGCGGCGGCGGAACACCCAGTACGAGAACGCCTGGTACGCGAGCACGCCGGGCAGGACGACGGCGCCGACGGCGGTGAGCAGGCCGAGCGCGCCGTCGGTGGCGGCGGCGCCGGTGCGGGTGAGCGACCACGCGGGGTCGAGGGTGCTCGGCAGCACGACGTCGCCGTTGGCGGTGAGGACGGCGACGACGGCGGCGGCCACCCCGGTCGCGGTGAGCGCGAAGGCGGCGGCCTCGCGGCCGGACCGCGCGCACAGGGCGGCGGCCGCGCACGCCGCCGCGGTGAGCAGGCCGGGCAGCGGGCCGAGAACGAACCCGGCGAGGCCGAGCGGCACGGCGGCGGCGCCGGCGGCCCGCCGGGCGCGCAGCCGGACGGGCCCGGTGGTGCGCAGGGCGAGGAAGGTGGCGCCGAGCAGCAGCGACGCGAGCAGGGCCAGCACGGCGCCGGCGAGGGCGGGCCATGTCAGCACCGCGCCGAGCGAGCGGCCGAGGCCGGCGCCGGTGACCGTGCCACCGGGGCCGAGGGCGAGGCCGCGGGCGAACACGGCCAGCACGGCGCCGAGGACGAGCACGGTGCCGGCGGAGGAGGCGGCCAGCACCGCGTCGCAGGTGCGCCGCCAGCGCGCCCCGTCGCCCTTGCCGCGGAACTCCAGTGCGACGCCGCGCCCGGCGAGCAGCAGCAGCAGGAGCACCAGCGGCAGGTACGTGCCGGCGAGCAGCGCCGCGTACCAGGCGGGGAAGGCGGCGTAGGTGACGCCGATCGCGGCGACGAGCCACACCTCGTTGCCGTCCCAGAACGGCCCGACGGTGCGCACGGCGGCGGCCCGCTCGTGCTCGTCGCGGCCGAGCAGCGGGGCCAGCATGCCGACGCCGAAGTCGAAGCCCTCCAGGACGAGGAACAGCACCCAGCACAGGACGACGAGCCAGAACCACAGGTCGATCAACGCGGGGCTCCTCAGTAGACGGGTGCGGACTCGGCGGCGGGGGCCGGGGCGGGCGCGGGGTCGAGCGGCTGCCTCGACAGGTGCCGCACCAGGCGCAGCCAGACGACGGCGAGCACCCCGTACACGAGGGTGAAGCCGGCCAGTGAGGCGACCACCTCGGGCACGGTGAGGCCGGGGGAGACGCCCTCGGCGGTCGTGGAGATGCCGAAGGCGAGCCACGGCTGCCGGGCGGTCTCGGTGAAGACCCAGCCGAAGGTGTTGGCGAGCGCGGGCAGCGCGGGCACGAGCGGCAGCGCCTGCAGCAGCCACCGCGGGAGGCCGCCGCGGCGGTGGAACCACAGGTACGCGGCGGCGAGCACGGCGGCGAGCACCCCGGCGCCGATCATGAGCCGGAATGACCAGAACGCGACGGGCACCATCGGCACGTAGCTGCCGGGGCCGTAGGCGGCGGTGTACTGGGCCTGCAGGTCGTTGATGCCCTGCACGGTGGCGTCCGGGTCGCCCGCGACCAGGAACGACAGCAGCCGGGGGATCTCGATGCTGACGAACGGCTCCTCGCCGGGGCGCCCGGCGGCGAACACGGAGAACGGCGCGCCGGTGGTGGTGGCGTAGAGGGCCTCGGCGGCGGCCATCTTCATCGGCTGCACCCGGGTGATGACCTTGCCGAGGTGGTCGCCGGTGAGGGCGGTCAGCGCCCCGCCGGCGAGGGTGATCCAGGCGCCCACGCGGGCGAGCGGGGCGAACCCGGCGTCGGCGCGGCGCCACACCGCGATGCCGAGCAGCAGGGCGCCGCCGACCATGGCGGCCCCGGCCATGGTGTGCGGGAAGGCGGCGAGGTTGACCTCGTTGAGCAGCAGCCCGGTGAAGCTGTCGAGGCGGGCCCGGCCGGTGTCCGGGTCCAGGGTGTACGCGACGGGGTTCTGCATGAACGAGTTCGCGGCCAGGATGATGAACGCGCTGAGCAGGGTGCCGACGAACACGACGACGATGGTGGCGACGTGCAGCGCCCGGGGCAGCCGGTCGCGGCCGAAGTACCACAGCCCGAGGAACGTGGCCTCGAGGAAGAACGCGAGCATGCCCTCGATGGCGAGGGTGGGGCCGAAGACGTCGCCGTAGAAGGTGGCGAACGCGCTCCAGCCGAGGCCGAACTGGAACTCCTGGACGAGCCCGGTGACGACGCCGACGGCGAACGTCACGATGAGCAGCTTGCCGACGAAGATCGCCAGGGTGCGCCGGCCGGCGATCTCCAGCCCGGCGGCGACCCCGGCGAGGCTGATCGACAGGGGCACGAACAGGTAGTGGTAGATCGTCACGACCGCGAACTGGAGGCGGGTCAGGTCGAGCACGTCCATCCGGGAGGCCCCTCTCTACGACGTCTCGTAGTAGATACTACGCCACGTAGTACGACGGCGTCCGTACGGGCCGCTAGGATGGACGCATGGCGGGACTCGGCGACCTCGAACGCGACGTGATGGCGCAGCTGTGGGACGCGGGCGAGCCGCTCACCGTGCGGCAGGTCTTCGACCGGCTCAGCCGCGAGCGCGACCTCGCGTACACCACGGTCATGACCGTGCTCGACCGGCTCGCCAAGAAGGGCGTCGTCACCCAGGAGCGCGCCGACCGCGCCTACCGGTACGCCGCCACCCAGACCCGCGAGGAGATGACCGCCGCGCTCATGCTCGACGCGCTCAGCTCCGCCCCCGACGGCGCCGCCCGCGACGCCGCCCTCGCGCACTTCGTCGGCCGGGTCGGCCCCGACGGCGCGGCCGCGCTGAGCCGCGCCCTGGAAGCCGCCCGGAACCGCGCCTGAGCGCGTGACCGCGCTGCTGCTGGGCGCCCTCGGGCTGACCCTCTCGCTGCTCGTGCCCCGGCCGCTGGCCCGCGCCCGGTGGACCGCCCGCGTGCCCGCCGCCGCCGTCGCCCTCTGGCAGGCCATCACCCTGGCCGCCGTGCTGTCGGCCGTCGGCGTGGTGCTCGCCGCCCCCGAGGAGCTGGTCCGCGCCACCGGGCGCGGCGCCGAGGCGGCGCTCATCGGCGCGCTCGCCGTCGCCGCCGTCATCGTCGTGCGCCTGCTGTGGTGCCTCGGCGGCGTCATGTACCGCTCGCGGGCCCGCCGCGAGCGGCACCGCACGCTCGTCGACCTGCTCGACCGCGCCGAGCGCCGCGCCGGCCTCACCGACGAGGTGCGCGTCCTCGACGGCCCCCTGCCGTTCGCCTACTGCCTGCCCGGCCGCTCGCCGCGCGTGGTCGTCAGCGACGGCGCCCTGCAGGTGCTGACCGCCGAGCAGGTCGCCGCGGTCATCGCCCACGAGCAGGCGCACCTGCGCCGCCGGCACGACCTGGTCACCGAGTCGTTCACCGCGTTCCACCGGGCGGTGCCCCGGCCGCTGCGCAGCCGCCGCCCGCTCGACGCCGTCCACCTGCTGCTGGAGATGCTCGCCGACGACGCGGCCCGGCGCGCCCACGGCGACGCCGCCCTGCGCGACGCCCTGACCACCATGGGCGACGCGACCACCACGCCGGAGACCGACGGCGGCCGCGACGAGCAGGCCGAACGCCGGCGCCGGCTGGAACGGCTGCGCCCCGGCGCCCCCGGCCCCGACCGGCGGCTCGCGGCGGCGGTGCTCGCCGCCGCGGCCGGGGTGCTCGTGCTGCCGACCGTGTTCCTCGTCGTGCCGTGGCTCGACACCGCGCTCGGCAACTGGCCGCTCTAGTACCGGGTCACCGCCACGGTGCCGCCCTCGACGGCCAGCGGCGCGTCCGGCTCCGGGGCGCAGCGGGTCGAGCCGACCCCCGCCACCCCGTCGACGGCCACCTCGACGATGTCCGCGTCCACGATCAGCCGCACCCGCGGCCCCCACGGCATCGTCAGGCGCGGCGCGCCGCCCTCGGCGACCGTCACCGTGCCCGCGGCCGGGTCGGTGGTCAGCGTCAGGGCGCCGCGGGTCACCGTGGCGGGGCCGTCGGCCGCCAGCACGACCTGCGCGGCCGGGCCCAGGGCGCCCGCCGGCGGGGCGGGCTCACCGCACAGATTCGGGTGCGGCGTCGCCACCAGCGTGTCGCCGTCCAGCCTCAGCACCCACGGCAGGCTGTGCGCGCCCGCCCGGTCGCCCGGCGCGGCGTCCGCGTGCTCGCGCAGCCAGGACAGCACGCAGCGGCGGCCGTCGGCGTCCAGGAACGTGGTGGTCGCGTACATCTGCTCGCCGTGGCCGAACCGGTGCCACGACCGGGCCGTGAACGCCACCCCGTCGTAGTCGCCGACGCCGTACGCCACGTGGTGCAGCGTCTCGTCCGCCCACACGCTGAACAGCAGCACCCACGAGCCGTCCAGCTCGAACAGGTGCGGGCACTCCCACATCGCGCCGGTGCGGGTGCCCTCGCGGGCCGTGGTGGGGCGCTGCGCGACCACCCCGTCGAACCGCCAGCCCAGCAGGTCGTCCGACGAGTACTGCAGGGCGGCGCCGTCGACGCCGGCCAGGCTGGCCCCGACGAGCATCCGCCACCCGTCGCCCGCCCGCCACACGGCCGGGTCGCGGAACGCGGTCACGCCCAGCTCCGGCGGCGGCCCGGGGACGACCGCGTCGACCGGCTCGCGCCGCCACGTCTCCAGGTCCTTCGACCCGCGCGCCACGGCGACCTGCCCCACCGCCCAGTCCGGCTGCCGCACCCGGGTGTAGAACAGCACCGGCTCGCCGCCGTCCAGCACCAGCGAGCCCGACCAGCAGCCGGCCTCGCCGCCGTCCGGGGACAGCGCGACGGGCAGCTCCTCCCACGTCAGCAGGTCGTCCGAGACGGCGTGCCCCCAGTGGATGGCCTCCGCCCACACCGAGCCGGCCGGGTTGTGCTGGAAGAACAGGTGGTAGCGGCCGTCGGCGTGCACGACGCCGTGCGGGTCGTTGATCCAGCCGGTGCGCGGGGTGAAGTGCAGCAGGGGTCTCACACCGACCATCGTGCCGGGCCCGCGGCTGCCGTTCCAGCCCGGCGGGGCCGTAGGTTGGCGGCATGACCACGACGACGCGGGGCCGGGCGTGAGCCGCCGGGGCTGGATCCTGTTCGCGGCGATGAGCCTCATCTGGGGCATCCCGTACCTGCTCATCAAGATCGCCGTCGAGGGCCTGCCGGTGCCCGTGCTGGTGTTCGCCCGCACCGCCGTCGGCGCCGCCGTGCTGCTGCCGCTCGCCCTGCGCGGCAACGCCCTGGCCGGGGTGCGCCGGCACTGGCGGCCCGTGCTCGCCTTCGCCGCCATCGAGATCATGGTCCCGTGGTTCCTGCTGTCGGACGCCGAGCAGCACATCACCAGCTCGCTCACCGGGCTGCTGATCGCCGCCACGCCCGTCGTCGCGGTGGTCGCCGCCCGGCTCACCGGCGACCGGGAACGGCTCGGGCCGCTGCGCTGGGCCGGCCTGGCCGTCGGCTTCGGCGGCGTCGCCGTGCTCGCCGGGCCCGCCCTGGCCGGGGGCGCGCCCTGGCCCATCGCCGAGGTGCTGATCGTCGCCGTCTGCTACGCCGTCGCGCCGATCATCGCGTCGCGTCACCTCGCCGACGTGCCGTCGCTGCCGCTGACCGCCGTCTGCCTCGCCGTGGCCACCGTCGTGTACACGCCCGCGGCCGTCGTCACCTGGCCCTCGGCGTGGCCCGCGGCCGACGTGCTGGTCGCCCTCGCCGCCCTCGCGCTGGTGTGCACGGCGCTGGCCATGGTCCTGTTCTTCTCGCTGATCCGCGAGGTGGGCGGGCCGCGCGCCGTCGTCATCACCTACGTCAACCCGGCCGTCGCGGTGGCCGCCGGCGCGCTGGTGCTGGACGAGCCGGTGACGGTGCAGATGGTGGTGGCGTTCGCGCTCATCCTGGCCGGCTCGGTGCTCGCGGCCGGCCGCCGCCGCCCCGAGGCGCCGGCGGTGCCCGAGCCCGCCGCGGCCGCCGCCGCCGCTCAGCCGCCGGCCCGGACCAGCCCCGACTCGTAGGCGAACACCACCGCCTGGACGCGGTCGCGCAGCCCCAGCTTCATCAGCACCCGCGCCACGTGCGTCTTCACCGTCGCCTCGCCCACCACCAGCTGCGCCGAGATCTCCGCGTTGGACAGCCCGCGCGCCAGCAGCCGCAGCACGTCCGTCTCGCGCGGCGTGAGGTCGCCCAGCGCGGCGGGCGGCGTCGGCCCGGGCCGGTGCGCGAACGCCTCGATGACCCGGGTCGTCACCGCCGGGTCCAGCAGCGCCTCGCCGCCGGCCACCACCCGGATCGCCGTGATGAGGTGCTCCGGCGACGACACCTTCAGCAGGAACCCGCTCGCCCCGGCCTGCAACGCGTTGAACAGGTTCTCGTCGGTGTCGAACGTGGTCAGCACGATGACCCGCGGCGGGTCGGGCGTGGCCAGCAGCGCCCGCGTCGCCGCCAGGCCGTCCTGCCGGGGCATCGCGATGTCCATCAGCACCACGTCGGGGCGCAGCCGGCGGGCCAGCGCGACCGCCTCCACGCCGTCGCCCGCCTCGCCCACCACCGCCAGGTCCGGCTCCGTCTCGATCACCATGCGCAGCCCGGTGCGCAGCATCCGCTGGTCGTCCGCGATGACGACGGAAATGCTCACCGGGATGCCACCGCCGCCACCGGCAGCCGGGCGCGCACGGCGAAACCGCCGCCGTCGCGCGGGCCCGCCGACAGCTCGCCGCCGAACATCCCCACCCGCTCCCGCATCCCGATCAGCCCCTGCCCGCCGCCGTGCGGCGCCGCGGCCGGGCGGCCGTCGTCCTCCACGGTCAGCTCCAGCCCGCGCGGCCCGTACCCGATGCCGACCGTGACCGACGCGGGCCCGGCGTGCTTCAGCACGTTGGTCAGGGCCTCCTGCACGATCCGGTACGCCGACACGTCCACCGCCGGCAGCAGCGGCACCGGCTCGCCGGTGCGCCGCACCGTCACCGCCAGCCCCGCCTCGCGCACCTGCGCGACCAGCTCGTCCAGCCGGTCCAGCCCGGCCGGGGCGTCCGGCGCCCCCTCGCCCCGCAGCAGCCCCAGCGTGCGGCGCAGCTCGCCGACCGCGTCCCGGCCCGCCTCCTCGATGCCGCGCAGCAGCTCCGGGTCCACCGGCAGGCCCGCGTCCAGCCGCCGGCGCACCGCGCCCGCCTGCACCACCATCACCGTCACGCTGTGCGCCACCAGGTCGTGCAGCTCGCGCGCCAGCCGCACCCGCTCCTCCGTGACGGCCGCCCGCGCCTGCCGCTCGCGCACCGCCGCCTGCGCCTCGGCCGCCTCGCCCAGCCGGCGGGCCTGCGCGGCCACGGCGATGCCGAGGCCGTACGGCGCCGCCGGGAACAGGAAAGCCGCCATCGGGTCGGTCGGGTCCAGGGTCCAGTAGCTCAGCGCCTGCGCCGCCAGCAGCGCGGCGCCCGCGCCGGCCCGGAGCCGCGTCGCCCGGTCCCGGCCGGGGGGCGGGAACAGCGACCCCAGCGTGTACGCGGAGATCATCATCGCCACGACCTGCCACAGCCGGAACGTCACCTCCTCCCGGCCCGCGAAGTACGGCAGGCTCGTCGCGATCGCGAACACCAGCCCGCTCAGCGGCAGCACCCGGCGGGCCGCCACGAGGGCCGCCGCGACGACGAGCACGTACGGCCACCACCAGCCGGGCATCCGGACCAGCAGCTCCTCGACCAGCGCGAACGCGGCGAACGCCCCGGCCAGGGCGTAGTCCATCGGGCGAATGCGGCGCACCCCCTGACGGTACGGGCGCCGCCCGCCGGACTCGCCCGCCTCGCGGGGGACACGGCGTCCGCCGCCCGGGGGACGGCCGTTCCGCCCGCGTACGGGTTACCCCGCGGCCGGGCGTCCGTAGCGTCCGTCGCCGAACCCGATCCTCAAGGAGGCCACGATGTGGCGTAGAGCTGCGGCCGGCTGCCTGGTGGCCGCCCCGATCCTGCTGGCGGTCGCCACCGGCGTCGACCCCGCCCTGGGCGACGACCAGGGCTACGGCGTCTACCGCGCCCACCCCACGGCGGTGCAGTGGCACTCGCTGCTGCTGCACTGGGCGTGGGTGCTGTTCGTCCCCGGCCTGCTGGGCCTGCTCGCCGGGGTGCGCCGGCGCGGCGCCGCCCTGGCCCGCGTCGCGTGGGTGGCGGTGGTCGTCGGCCTGACCACGTTCTCGGCGCTGATGGCCTTCGACTTCTTCCTGCTCGCCCTCGAGCAGACCCTGCCCGACGCCCAGGTCGAGGCCGTCGACACCCGCTTCCAGGGGCTGACCTGGACGGTGGCCGGCTGGCAGTGGCCCGGCCTGCTCGGCTGGGGCCTCGCGCTGCTGCTCGCGCCGCTCGCGGCGGCCCGCGCGGGCGTCATCCGCTGGTGGGCGGCGGCGACGGCGCTGGCCGGCACCGCCCTGTACTTCGTCTTCGCCATCTCGCCTGTCCCGCTGTGCCTCATCGGCCCGGCCGTGATGGCGGTCGGCTACACCGCGGCGGCCCGGCAGCTGGTGCGGGGCGGCGCGGGCGCCGCGGGCGCCGCCGCCGAGCCCGACTCCTACGGCCGGTTCCGGCGGCGCGCCGCGCGGGTGTGCATGGTGGCCGCCCCGCTGTCGTTCGCCGCGGGCATGGCCACGGTCCCGGACGTCACCGGCGACGTCGCCGACTCCGTCGCGCACCCCGTGCAGACCCAGATCAGCGCGTTCCTGCTGCACCTGGGGTGGGTGCTGTTCGTGCCGGCGGTCCTGGGCCTGGCCGCCCGCGGCCGCCGCTTCACCATGGTGGCCGGCGGGGTGACGGCCGTCGCCCTGATCAACTTCAGCGCGCTGATGGTGGGCGACTCCGCCGACCTCGCCGCCCGCCAGGTCCTCGACCCGGCCACCGCGGACCGCGTCTCGGAGGCGTTCGGCGGCCTGCCGTTCTTCTCGCTGGGCTGGGCGCTGCCCGGCATGGCGCTGAGCCTGCTCGGCCTGATCGCGGTGACGGCGGGCGCGGCCGCCGACCGGGTGGTGCGCTGGTGGGTGCCGGCGCTGACGGTGGCCGGCCTGGCGGCGTTCCTGCTGCTCGGGCTCGGCCTGATCGGGGTGACCGGCCCGCTGCTGCTGCTCGCGGCGTTCGCCACGGCGGCCCGCACGGTGCCGGACCCGGCCTCGGCCGCCGAGGCGCCGCGGGAGCCGGTCCCGGCCCATGATCCTAGGACGGTCTAGCGGGTGTGACGCGGAGGAGCGGGCCACCGGCACGACCGGTGGCCCGCTCCCGTGCGGTCAGCGGCGGTCGGTGACCGTGCCGACGAACTCCGGCCCGGGCACCGGGTCCGACGAGAAGTCCGGCCACGTCATCAGCTGCAACCGGACGTGCTCGGCCGGCTCGGCCGCCGTGTCGGCGACGGTCGGCACGGCGACGTCCACGCTGCGGGCGCCCGCCGGCACCAGCATCAGCAGCTCCAGCCGCGTGCCCGACAGGGGCCGGGCCGGGGCCGGGTCCTCGTAGGCGTTCTCGCTGAACCAGTCCGGGTCGACGTCCACGCTGGACAGCTCCGGCCCGAGGTCCGGCACGCGCGGCACCAGGACGCCCCACACCTCCGTGTCGGCCACCTGCGACAGCGTGAACCGCCAGCTCAGGCTCCCGCCCTCGGTGACGGCGTTGGCCACGGGGGAGACGGTGATCGTCGGCATCGGGTCGTCCTCGCGGACGTACACGCCGCCGGTGTAGTCGCCGACCACCGTGCCCCGGACGGCCTTCGCGGCGACCTCGTGGGTGCGGTCGCCGCCGTAGCGGGTGTTGCCGGTGACCGGGACGTCGACGCGGATCTCGCGCTGCCCCGGCCGGACCCCGGCCAGCCGGGTGGTGATCCGGTCGCCGGTGGTGATGAACAGGCGCACCGCGCCGGTGCCGCTGCCGGTCACCCGGATCGGCACCCGGTACGTGCGGGTGCCCGAGTCGCCCTCGTCGACGGTGAGGTCGCCGATGTCCACCCGGGGCAGGGCGACCGGGCGCGGCGGCGGGGTGCCGGCGCGGCGGCCGTGCGCGTCGACCAGCCACGCCCGCCCGTTACGGGTCTGCGGGACCAGCTCTAGCGTGGTGATGCGGCGCAGGTCGGCGCGGGACTTCGCGGGCAGCTTCACCCGCAGCTCCTGGCCCCACACCGCGGCCGAGTACGGGCCGGCCGGCAGGCCCTTCAGGCGCACCGTGCCGAGGGTGGCGCGGCGGCCGCGGGAGTCCTTGACCGCGACGGTGAAGCGGGTCTCGGCGCTGTTCGGCGGCACCGCCACGCGCAGCGCGAGGGAGCTGTCGCGGGACAGGTCGGCGGTGCGGCCGGCCACCGTGACGCGGCCGCCCGCGGCCCGCCACGACAGGGCGACGGCGGTGCGGCCCGGCTCGGCGCCGAACCAGCCGAACGGGATGAAGTGCGGCGACTGCGCGTCCTTCTCCCGGTCCAGGCACGTCGTGACCTGGTCGCACAGCCGCGCCCCGGTGACCCGGGTGCGCTCCGCGGGCGTCACGAACGGGGTGCGGGCGCCGCCGAGCGCGTGCGTCAGGGCGCGCGCCGGATCGGCGGACGGGGCGCGGACGCCGGAGCCGTCGAACAGCGGCAGCACCCGGTCGTCGTCGGTGACGAACAGCCGCGCGGCCGCCGCGATGTACGTGGCGCCGGCGGTCTGCTGCTGCGCGGCGGTGAGCCGGGCCCGGGCGTGGCCGGGCGTGCAGACCGGGTCGGGCTCGTCGCCGCTGTAGAAGTCGTCGAAGGACGGCGCGACCGACTGGCCCGGCGTCCACTCGGTGTTGAAGAAGTTGTGGTTGGCGCCGATCAGGTAGATGGCGCTGTGCAGGGCCGTGCCGCGGCTGACGCCGCGGGTGGCGTCGACGTACTGCTGGCCCTGCAGGTCGGAGACGTCGCCGTCGCAGCCGGGCAGGATGGTGGCCGACGGCACGTCGGGGGCCGGGTTGTGGCCGAAGATCGTCGGGCCGATGAGCAGGGTGCCGCGGATGGACCAGCGGACCGGGCCGCGGTAGCCGTCCTGCACCGGGCTCGCCGGGACGGCGGGCGGCGGGGTGAGGCTGTCCATGGCGGCGCGGTTGACGCCCTCGCCGCCGCGGGAGTGCCCGACGAGGAACACCCGGCCGAGGTCGGCGGGCGGGGCGGCGCGCACCGCGGCGGGGGCGCCGGCGCGGCCGGCCCCGGCCCAGTCCGCCCAGCGGGCCAGGTGGTGGCGCACGAGCGACGAGCGGGCCTGGGCGCCGCCGTCCTCGGCCTGGTAGTCCTGGCCGTTGATGCCGTTGGCGGAGATGGAGACCGTCACGTACCCCTGCGAGGCCAGCAGCCGCTGGGCCTGCAGGTAGCCGCGGTGGCTGGGCACCGGCTCGGCGCCGGGCGCGCACGGCCAGTCGCCGGTGATCTTCTCCGGGTCGTCGCCCTCGAAGCAGGTGTAGTGGCGGCCGTGCAGGAACAGCGCGAGGGGCCGGCTGCCGGGCGCGCCGCGCGGCGCGACGACGACGCCCTGCATCTCGACGGGCTGCGCGAAGCCGGGCAGCGCGACGGGCGTGACGGTGTACTCGCCGGTGGTGGTCCGGTACGGCCCCGGCTGCCCGGGGTCGACGGTGTGCCGCTGTGCGGGCGGCGGCAGGTCGATCGGCGGCAGCGCGGCGCGCCGGGCGGCGGCCTGCGGGGCGGCGGCGTCGAGCCGGCGGCCCGCGGCGCGCACCTCCAGCGAGCGCAGCTCCCGCATCCCGAGGCCGGCGGCGTCCAGCGTGAACGTGCGGTGCCCCCGGTCGGCGAGCGGCCGGCCGAGCGGCTTGCCGCCCGCCCAGAACTCGACCGCCGCGTCGCCCATCGGCACGCGCTCGGCGGCCGTCCAGACGAGCCGCGGCCCGTCCGGACTGTCGGTGATCTGCCACCCGGACGGCAGCGCGGCGGCCACCCCCGGTGGTTGCGGTGGTGCCTCGGCCTGGGCCGGTGCGGCCAGCCCGGCGGCCGCCAGGCCCGTGACCAGCAGCGGCACCAAGATTGCGCGGGTACGCATCACAGAGTCCTCCCCGTCGATGTCCGGACTCTGTATAGGACTGTCGCGCAACCCCCCCGCCCGGGACACGATGTCCGGGTGACCGGCGCAACGGACGTGATCGTGGTGGGCGGGGGCGTCGTCGGGCTCACCGCGGCGGTGCGGCTGCTGGAGCGCGGCGCCCGGGTGACCGTGCTGACCGCGGACGACCCGGCGGACGTCGTGTCGTCGGTGGCGGCCGCGGTCTGGTACCCGACCCGCACCGACCCGGACCCGCGGGTGCTGTCGTGGGCGGCCGCCACGTACGCCGAGTTCACCCGGCAGGCGGCCACCGGGGTGCCCGGGGTGTCCCTGCACCCGACCCGGAACCTGCTGGCCGCCCCGGCCGCCGCCGCGCCGTGGTGGGCGCCCGCCGCCGGCGGCGTGGTGCTGGCCGGCGCGGAGGTCCGGTTCACCGCGCCGCTGGCCGAGATGGGCGCGTACCTGCCGTGGCTGGCGGGCCGGGTCAGCGCCGCGGGCGGCCGGGTGGAGCGCCGCCGGGTGCGCCGCCTCGCCGAGCTGTCCGGCGCCGCCCCGGTGGTCGTGAACGCGACCGGGCTGGCCGCCCGCGAGCTGTGCGGCGACGCGGCGGTGCACCCCGCCCGCGGCCGGGTCGTGCTGGTCGCCAACCCGGGCATCGACGTGTCGGTGCGCGCCGAAGGCGACCCGGTCACCTACGTGCACCCGCGCGCCCGCGACGTGGTGCTCGGCGGCACGTACGAGCCGGGGGAGTGGGACGTGCGCCCGGACCCGGCCGTGTCGGCGGCGATCGTGCGCCGGTGCGTCGCCCTGGTCCCGGAGCTGGCCGGGGCGCCGGTCCTGGCCGAGCGCACCGGCCTGCGCCCGGTCCGCACGGGTGGCCCGCGGGTGGAGCGCGAGACCGCCGGCGGCACCCGGGTGGTGCACGCGTACGGCCACGGCGGCGCCGGCATGACCCTGTCGTGGGGGTGCGCCGACACGGTCGCCGACCTGGCGCTGGGCGCCTAGCAGGGCCGGGCATCGGCCGAAAGGCAGAGGCCGCGCGGGCGTTTCCGGTCCGCGGGCGGATACGCGTCGCCGCCCGCCCCGGGCAGGCTGGTCGCCATCCGCGCGGACCGCACACCACCACTGGGGGAACGATGACGACAGCAGATCACCGGCCGGTCCCGGCGCCGCTCGCCCACACCGACGTCCTCGTGCTGGACTACCTGGCCGCGCTGTGGGCGGCCGCCGAGGAGCTGACCCCGGACACCCGCGACGAGCTGATGGGCGTCGTGGCCGACTACATCGCGCTGCGCCGCACCGGCCCGGGCGACGACCCGGAGTACGTGCTGCGCCTGCTCGGCCCGCCGGAGTCCCTGGTGGCGGCGGCCCGCCGCGGCCGCATGCCGGTGCACCTGACCGGCCCGCTCCGGCCGCCACCGCCGGCGCCGCGCCCGCCGGCGCCGCGGGGCGAGTCGCGCGCCTCCGAGTACACGGCCATCGCCCTGCTGACCGGCGGGGCCGTGCTGCTGCCGGTGGTGGGTCCGCTGTCCGGCCTGCTGGTGGCGATGGGCTCCCCGCGGTGGACGGGCGCGCAGAAGGCGGTGGCCGCCGTGGTCGCCGTCGGCACCGCACTGGTCGGCGGGGTGTTCGGCCTGCTCGTGGTGGCGGCGGGCGCGGACCTGGGCCTGTTCTTCATGTACCTGGCCGTGGTGGTGGGGCCGATCGCGGCGGCCCTGACGCTGCTGCCGGGCCTCAGCGACAACCGCCGCCCGCCGGCGCCGCCCGGCTGGCGCTGACCGCCGCTCAGGTGAGCGGCCGCAGCCCGCGCTCCGCCAGCGCCGCCTCGATGGCGTCCAGCGCCCGGGGCCCGACGCCGTGGATCGCCAGCAGCTCGGCGCGGGATCGCCCGGCCACCTGGGCCAGCTCGCGCAGGCCCACGGCGGCGAGCGCCCGGCGGGCGGGCCGGCCGGCGGCCCGGGGGAAGTCCACGCCCTCGTCATGCATGACCGGACCCTAGCGCCGCGGCCCCGTGGGGCCGGCGGCGCCGGCGGGTCACGCCAGCTGGGTGCGCAGCTTGCCGAGGGCGCGGGTGATCAGGCGTGAGACGTGCATCTGGGAGATGCCGATCTGCTCGGCGATCTGGGTCTGGGTCTGGTTGCCGTAGAAGCGCAGGGTGAGGATGCGGCGTTCGCGCTCGTCGAGGGTGGCCATGGCGGGGCCGAGGTCGAGGCGCAGCTCGGCCAGTGCGAAGCCGTGGTCGTCCTCGCCGAGGGTGTCGCCGAGTTCCATGGTGCCGGTGTCGCCGCCGGTGGGGGTGGCCAGGGAGGTGGCCTGGTAGGCGCGGGCGCCTTCGAGGCCTTCGAGCACCTCTTCCTCGGTGACGCCGAGGTGCGCCGCGATGTCGGCGACGGTGGGGGCGCGGCCGAGGGTGTGGGTGAGGACGTTGTTGGCGTCGTTGATGGCCAGGCGCAGTTCCTGGAGGCGGCGGGGGACGCGGACGGACCAGGTGCGGTCGCGGAAGTGGCGCTTGATCTCGCCGATGATGGTGGGGATGGCGTAGGCGGCGAAGTCGATGCCGCGGTCGGCGTCGTAGCGGTCGACGGCCTTGATGAGCCCGACCATCGCGGTCTGCTGCAGGTCGTCGGACGGCTCGCCGCGGCCGGAGAAGCGGCGGGCGAGGCGGTTGGCCATCGGCACCCAGGCCTCGATGGCGCGGGCCCGCAGTCGCTCGCGGCCCGGCGTGCCGGCGGGCAGTGTCGCCAGCTGCTGCATCAGCTCGTCGGCCTGCAGCTCCTCGGCGTCGCGGTACGAGTCGACGTGCGTCGTGGTCACGCTCACGGGCCGCTCCCTTGCCTGGTGGAATGTTTGTCTACCGGCAACGAAGCTAGCTGAACGATGGAGCGGTGACCAACCGAAAGTACGAGGCCTGCGTCGGTTCGCGCTCAGCCGCCCGGAGCCAGTGTGGTGATGATCTCCGCGGCCCGCTCCACGGCCGCCTCCGGGTCCGCGTCCGGGGACCCGATCAGCGGGTCCCAGTTCAGGTCGTAGAACAGCTCGTCGACGCCCCGGGCGGCCAGCTCCGCCGCGCCCGCGCGGACCTGCTCGTACGAGCCCGACAGCGGCCGGTCCGGCTGCGGCTCGCCCAGGTGCAGGGTGCCCCGGCAGGCCACCCGCACCGCGGCCGGGTCGCGGCCGGCCCGCTCCGCCGCCTCGCGCACCACCCGCACCCCGCGCGTGATCTGCTCCAGGCTGGCCGTGCTGCCGCTGATCCACCCGGCGCTCGCCCGGCCGGCCCGGCGCAGCGCCGCGTCGGCCGTGCCGCCCAGCAGCACCGGCGGGCCGCCCGGCTGCACCGGCAGCGGCCGCATCCGGCTCGGCGGCAGCCGGTAGAACTCGCCGTCGAACGCGCTCACGTCGTCGGCGAACAGGGTGCGCAGCACCGCCAGGTACTCCTCCAGCAGCGCCCCCCGGCGCTCCGGGGAGCTGCCCGTCGCCGCGAACTCCACCTCCGACCAGCCGGTGCCCAGCCCCAGGTCGAGCCGGCCGCCGGACAGCACGTCGAGGGTGCCCGCCTGCTTCGCCAGCGGCACCGGGTGCACCATCGGCGCGTTGACCACCGCGACGCCCAGGCGCACCCGCGACGTGCGGGCGGCCACGTACGCCAGCGCCGTCATCGGGTCGAGCACGCTGCGGTACACCGGGTCGAGGTCCTGGTCGCGGCCCACCAGCAGCCGCTGGAACGTCCACACGCTGTGGTAGCCGAGCGACTCCGCCAGCTCCGCGACGCGCACCACCGACGCGGGCTGCGCCCACGCCCCGGACACCGGTAACCCGATCCCGACCTTCATGCCGCCACCGTACCGGCGGTCCCGCCGGCGGGCATTGTCACCGCATTGTTTCGGACCTGAGAAATAACCCGGAAAACGTGGCGCGCACCACTGCCGAGAATGTGTCGTCGCCCGCCTTTAACTATTTAGTCGTGGCATCGCAACGCAGAACCCGGATGGTTGACAGGGACGGCGAGGCAACGTGGCCACCGCCGGGCAATCCTGCACCGACCTGGAAGGAGTGGCCTGTGCGCCGCTTCGGAAAATGGCTGGACGACTGGACGGCCTTCCATTTCAACCCGCACTTCCCCGCGTCGTACCGGCGCCCCGACGAAAGGTGAGGACAACACCGATGAGCATCGCCACCGCACTGAACGGACTGCGCGCCGACCTGGACGCGCACCGCGCCCGCCGCGACGAGCGGCGCCGCCTCGAGCGTGAGCTCGCCGGCTACACCACCCCGGCCGAGCTGGCCGAGCTGGAGATGCTGATGAGCCGGCACAGCGCCGAGGACATCCGCGAGATGGAGGAGATCCTCCAGGAGCAGGCCGCGCGCCGGCGTTCCGCGATCGCCCACCGCTGACGTGGGCGCGGCACGGCAGCCGGCCACGGGCGGTCCGCCACTGCGGCGGGCCGCCCGTTCGGCGTAAGCTGCCGAGTCATGGCCGAGGCTTACCTGGTGGCGGGTGTCCGGACCCCGGTCGGCCGGTACGGCGGCGCGCTGGCCGCCGTCCGCCCCGACGACCTCGCCGCCCACACGATCCGCGAACTGCTGGCCGGCCTGCCCGCCGTCGACCCGGCCGAGGTCGACGACGTGGTGCTCGGCTGCGCCAACCAGGCCGGCGAGGACAACCGCAACGTGGCCCGCATGGCCGCCCTGCTGGCCGGCCTGCCCGACAGCGTCCCCGGCAGCACCGTCAACCGGCTCTGCGGCTCCGGCCTCGACGCCCTGGCCACCGCCGCCCGCGCCATCCGCGCCGGCGAGGCCGACCTGGTCGTCGCCGGCGGCGTCGAGAGCATGAGCCGCGCGCCGTTCGTGCTGCCCAAGGCCACCACCCCGTACGCGCGGACCGCCGAGATCCACGACACCACGCTGGGCTGGCGCTTCGTCAACCCGGCGATGCGCGCCGCGTACGGCACCGACTCGATGCCGGAGACCGCCGAGAACGTCGCCGCCGAGTGCGGGGTGTCCCGCGCCGACCAGGACGCGTTCGCGCTGCGCTCCCAGCAGCGGGCCGCCGCCGCCCAGGCCGCCGGCCGGTTCGCCGCCGAGATCGCCCCGGTCGAGGTGCCCACCCGCCGCGGCCCGGCCACCGTCGTCGACACCGACGAGCACCCCCGCGAGACGACGGCCGACAGGCTCGCCGCCCTGCCCACCCCGTTCCGCGACGGCGGCACCGTGACGGCCGGCAACTCCTCCGGCGTCAACGACGGCGCCGCCACCCTGCTGGTGGCGAGCGAGGCCGCCGTCACCCGGCACGACCTCACCCCGCTGGCCCGCGTCGAGTCGGCCGCCGTCGCCGGCGTCGCGCCCCGCCTCATGGGCCTCGGCCCGGTGCCCGCCACCCGCAAGCTGCTCGCCCGCGCCGGCCTCACCGTCGCCGACCTGGACGTCATCGAGCTGAACGAGGCGTTCGCCGCGCAGGCCCTCGCCGTGCTGCGCACCCTCGGCCTGCCCGACGACGCCGACCACGTCAACCCGAACGGCGGCGCCATCGCGCTGGGCCACCCGCTCGGCATGAGCGGCGCCCGGCTCGCCCTGACCGCCGCCCACGAACTCGGGCTGCGCGGCGTCCGGCGGGCCGTGTGCACCATGTGCATCGGCGTCGGCCAGGGCATCGCCTTGCTGCTGTCCCGGCCCTAACCGGCCGGCGCGGACCGGGCGGGCAGACCGCGGCGCAGTGCGAACGACTCGCCGGTGCTCCAGGCGACCGTCGTCGTCAGGTAGAGGGCGGCGGCCAGTGGCAGGAACAGCGCCGTCACCGCGCTCAGCAGCGGCAGCGCCGCGATCAGCGCCGGCGGCGGCGGGTTGCCGGTGGCCGCCGCGACGCGGCGGGACCGCCACGCCGTGACGACCCCGAGGGCGACCAGGACCGCCACCAGCGGCAGGAACGCCAGCGGGGCGGCGGTCAGGTGGGCCGACAGCGGCGCGCCGAGCAGCGTGCCGGACAGCAGGCCGGTGCTGAAGATCCGGTACCAGAGCAGGAGGAACGGCGCCTGCGCCAGCATCGGCAGCACCCCCGCGAACAGCGACACCCCGGCGTCGCGGTGCAGGGCGGTCAGCTCGGCGGCGTAGCGGGCGGGGTCGTCGGCGTGGGCGCGGCGCAGTTCGGCGGCGCGCGGGGCGAGGGCGGCGCGGGCGCGTTCGCCGCGCACGGCCGCGAGGGTCAGCGGCAGCAGCGCCAGCCGCAGCGCGGCCGTGCACAGCACGATGGCGGCGGCCGGGCCGCCGGTCAGGTGGGACAGGCTCTCGATCAGGGGGGACACGGCGGCGACGACGTCGTCCAGCACGGGAATGGACACGGGGGTGCTCCTCGGGCGGCGGTCAAACAGGACGGATCCTGAGGGCGACCGCGCCCGCCGCGGGGCGGGTCAGGGGGTCGCCGGGACCGCCGCCGGGGCCCGGGGGCGCGAGCGGCCCGCCGCGTCGGGGTCGCGGTGCCGGGGCACGCCCGCGGCGCGCTGCCGGTGCCGCGCCGCCACCCACGGCCGGGCGCCGCCCGCCGCCGCGCGCAGCACGGCGCGGGCCGCGACGGCGGCCACCAGCAGCACCAGCGCCCCGGTCAGCACGGCGGCGGGGGACACGTCGGCGAGACCACCGACGAACGCCCCGAGCCACAGCACCGCGACCAGCACGACGCGAACGGTAGCGCCGCCGCGCAACGCTTGCCCCGCGGCGTAAGGGCCGCGATGCTGGTGAGTCGTGACCGACGGTGCGCGCGACAGAGCGGACGAGCTCGACCGGGGCGACCCCCTGGCCGGGTTCCGCGACGAGTTCCTGCCCAGCGGCGACGTGCTCGCCTACCTCGACGGCAACTCGCTGGGCCGCCCGCCCCGGGCCGCGGCCGAGCGGCTCGCCGCGTTCGTCGCCGACGAGTGGGCCGGCCGGCTCATCCGCGGGTGGACCGACGGCTGGCTGGACTGGCCGCAGACGCTCGGTGACCGGCTGGGCCGGGCCGTGCTGGGCGCCGCCGCCGGCCAGGTCGTCGTCGCCGACTCCACCACCGTGCTGCTCTACAAGCTGGCCCGGGCCGCCGTCGACGCCCGCCCCGGGCGCACCCGCATCGTGCTGGACACCGACAACTTCCCCACCGACCGGTACGTGCTGGCCGGCGTCGCCGCCGAGCGCGGCCTGCACCTGGACTGGATCGAGACCGACCCGGCCGAGGGGATCCGCCCCGAGCAGGTGGCCGCCGCGGTGGGCCCGGACACGGCGCTGGTCAGCTTCAGCCACGTGGCGTACCGGTCGGGCTGGATCGCCGACGCGGCCGCCATCACCCGTATCGCCCACGACGCGGGGGCGCTGACGCTGTGGGACCTCAGCCACTCCGGCGGCTCCGTCGAGGTGGCGCTCGACGACTGGGGCGCCGACCTGGCCGCCGGGTGCACGTACAAGTACCTCAACGGCGGGCCGGGCGCGCCCGCGTACGCGTACGTGCGGGCCGGGCTCGACGTGCGCCAGCCGATCCGCGGCTGGCTGGGCACCGCCGAGCCGTTCGCGATGGGCCCCGAGCACGTGCCCGCCCCCGGCGCCCGCGCCCTGATCAGCGGCACCCCGCCGATCCTGGGCATGGTGCCGCTCGCGGCGAGCCTCGACCTGATCGAGCGGGCGGGCATCGCGGCGATCCGCGCCAAGTCGCTGCGGCTCACCGGGTACGCCCTCGACCTGGCGGACGCCTGGCTGGCGCCGCTCGGCGTGACCGTGGCGGGCCCCCGCGACGACGCGCGCCGCGGCGGCCACCTGATGCTCCGGCGCCCCGGCTTCGAGCGGGTCCTCGCCCCGCTGTACGAGCGCGGCGTCATCCCCGACTACCGCCGCCCGGACGGCATCCGCGTCGGCCTGTCGCCGCTGAGCACCAGCTTCCGCGAGGTGCACGACGGGCTGGCGGCGCTGCGCGACCTGCTCGCCCGTACCCCGGCATGACCCGGCTGCCGGCGCTGCGCGACGCGCACGTCCACAGTGCCCTGGCCGACCTGGCGGCGGTCCGGCGCGGCGGCATCGCCGCCGTGACCGACCTCGGCGGCGTCCCGGCGGACCTGGCCCGGCTGGGCGGGCCGGGCCTGCCGGTGGTCCGGTACGCGGGCGCGTTCCTCACTGCGCCCGGCGGCTACCCCAGCGACCGGGCGTGGGCGCCGCCGGGCTGCTGGCGGTTCGTGCGCTCGCCGGCCGACGCGGCGGAGGCGGCCGCGGAGCAGCGCGCCGCCGGCGCCACCCTGCTGAAGGTGTGCCTGAACGCGGACGCGGGCCCGGTGCCGGACCGCGCGACGGTCGCCGCGGTGGTGGCGGCCGGCCTGCCGGTGGTCGCGCACGCCCAGGGCCCGGGCATGGTGGAGCTGGCGCTGGACGCGGGCGTGCCGCGGCTGGCGCACACCCCGTGGACCGGGCCGCTCGACGACGGCCTGCTGCGCGCGTGCGCCGCCCGCCAGGTGTGGATCAGCACCCTGGCCATCCACGGCGGCGGCGACCGCGACGCCGCGCTGCGCAACCTGCGGCTGTTCCTGGGCCACGGCGGCGAGGTCCGCTACGGCACCGACCTGGGCAACGGCCCGCAGCCGCCCGGCGTGAACCCGCACGAGGTCCGCGCCCTGCAGTCGGCGGGCCTGAGCCCGGACGACGTGCTGGCCGCGATGACCGCCGTGGACCCGGACGACCTGCCCGCCCCGGACTGCGTGGTGCCGGGCGGGCTGGACCTCGGCCCGGCCCGCTTCGCCGACTCCCTGGCCACGGCCCGGGTGGCCGACTAGCCCCGCGGCGCTACGGCTTCGGGTGGTCGAGCAGGAACCGCACCACCCGCCGGGCGTGGCCGGGGGCGAGCGCGGGGGCGTGGTCGCCGCCGGCGACGGTCCACAGCTCGGCGTGCCCGCCGGGCCGGCACCCGGGGTGGCTCGTGACCCGGGTCTCCGGGCCGTCCAGCGGCCGGGTGCCCGGGGCCTGCACGTCGGCGGACAGCGCCAGGTCGAGGTCCGGGCCGGGCCGGGTGGCGGCGGCGCAGCCGTTGCGGCGGGCCCAGTCGGCGACGGTGCCGACCGCGCCGGGGTGCGGGCCGAACACCGTGCCGCCGGCGTAGCCGACGACGGAGTCGGCGTCGCCGTGGATCTGCAGCACGCTCACCGGCGCGGCCGGCCGGCACGGCGTGGACGGCCCGGCGCCCGCGGCGCTGACGATCGCCGCCACCAGCCCGGCGTGGTCACAGGCGAGCCGGTGCGCCATGAACCCGCCGTTGGACACGCCGACCAGGTACACCCGGTCCGGGTCGACGGTGTAGGCGTCCTGCAGCGCGCCGATGACGCGGCGCAGGTGGGCGGAGTCGTCGACGCCGGTGCGGGCGGTGTCGCAGCAGGCGGGGTCGGCGTTCCAGAACCGCTCGCCGCGGGCGTCGGCGGTGCCCTCGGGCCGGGCGTACAGCATGCCGGCGGCGGCCGCCTCGGGGGCGAGCCGCAGGTACGCCTCCTCCCGGTCGCCGGTGCCGCCGTACCCGTGCAGCATCACCAGCAGGGGCGCGGGCGTGCCGGGCCGGTACCCGGGCGGGACGGTCACGGCCACCGGCCGGTCCCCGACGGTGAGCACGGTGGCCGGCGGGCCGGCCGGCGCGGCCGGCGGGGCCGGCACGGACGACGCGGGGGGAGGGGCGGCGGGCCCGGCGGGCGGGCCGGAGCACGCCGCGGTTCCACCGAGGACGAGCGCGGCGGTCAGCGCGAGCAGGGCGGGACGCACCGCCGGATCGTAGCGTCAGGCCCGCGCCAGGTCGGCCAGCCGGCCGGTCGCCAGGTGGTCCACGTCGCCGCCGGAGTCGGCGGCGGCGTCCAGCAGCACGGCCAGCGACGTGCCGAGCAGCGGCACGTCGGCCGGGTCGCCGGCCGGGCGGTGGTGGGCGTCCGGGTCGTCCGGGTCCTCGGGCGGGTCGAGCCGGCAGAGCGCCCAGTGCACCGTGTCGCCCGCGCCGGGCACCGCGCAGATGCTGCGGCCGTCCGCCAGACCGGCGACCTCGACGAGCTGCCGCCGGCCGGCGGCCCACCAGGCGGTGCGGCGCTCGTCGTGGAACGGCAGCCGCCACGCCCCGCCGAACAGGGTGGTGGCCCCGAGCCGCCGGCAGACGGCGACGAGGTCGGCGGGCACGTCGGCCGTCGGCGGCAGCGGCTGCTCGGGGCCGGGCTCGTGGTCGTCCAGGATCCGGTCGAGCACCTCGTCGATGCCCCGCGTGGCCGGCGCGAGGTGCCAGCCGGCGACCGGGCGCAGCGCCCCGTCGGCGTCCTGGGCGACGGCGGCCACGCCCGCGTGCAGGGCGACGAGCCGGTTGTCGGCGTCCGTGAGGTCGGTGACGGTGACGGTGACCCGGGACAGCGTGGCGGGCACGGTGTCGGTGCGGATGCCGGCCGGGCGCTGCCCCGCGGGCACGTCGCGCGGCTCGTCCAGGGGCAGGCGCAGCAGCGGGTTGGGGCGGTCCTGCGCGCCGTCGCCCATCAGGTACGGGTACAGCCGCGCGACCCAGCCGGTGACGACGTCGCCACCGTAGGCGTCCAGCGGGCTGTAGATGCGCCGCCAGAACGCGGTGTCGGGATCCCCGGCGGCGGCGCGGACGAACTGGTCGGCGATGGGCGCCAGCGACCGGCACCACCGCCGCAGGTCCGGGTCGAGCGCGGCGATCGCGTCGACGCGCTCGCGGATGCGCCGCCAGTCGGCGGCGGTGCCGGTGAGGGTGACGGACGGGATGCCGCACACGCACACCAGCTGCAGGCCGAAGTAGGCGGAGTACGCGTCGAGCAGCACGATCCGCCCGGCGGTGCGCTCGACGCCGGTGCTGGTGGAAAAGTCGCACTCGAACAGGCCCGGGTCGCGGATCTCGGCGCCGAGCAGGCCGGTGAACGCGTCGACGATGCCGCCCCAGGACGCGGCGTCGCGGGGCATGGGCCCGTGCAGCGGCACGGTGAGCCGCTTGCGCCCGGTGTGCCGCACGAGGGCGGGACGCAGCCGCTCGGCGTTGAGGCGCACGTGCTGGGCGACGCCCTGGGCGATGGTGAGCCACACCGCGTCGGGGCTGAGCACGAGCGGCCGGTGCTGCGCGAAGGCCCGCCCGACGGCGGACAGCAGCGGGTGCATCCCGTCCGGCTCCAGCACCGGCAGGCCGGGGTCGCCGCCGACGGCCAGCGCGCCGTCGCACAGCTCGCCGAGCGCCCGGGTGGGCAGCCGGTCGGTGGCTGGGGGCACGTCGTCCACGGGGAAGGTCACCACGGGGGCGACCCTAGACGTTCGCCCCGTCCGCCGGGACCCCGCTCGGCACGACCGCGCCGGCCGCCCCGCCGCCGCCGGCGGGCAGCGGGGGAGCGTCCAGGGTGTACGCGGTCATCGACAGCGACCCGCCGAGGTAGCCGTCGGTCAGCACGCCGGTGCCGCGCCCGGCGGCGGCCGCCAGCCCGGCCAGGTAGGCCAGCGGCAGGAAGTGGTCGGGCAGCTCGGCGGCGACGCCGAAGTCCGGGTGCGCGGTCATGCCGGCCACCTCGGCGGGGTCGGCGGTCATCCGGTCGCGGACCGCGTCGTCGAAGCGGTGCGCCCAGTCGAAGCCGGACTCGCCCATCGCCCGGTCGAGGATGCGCAGGTTGTGCACGACGTTGCCGCTGCCGACGATCATGACGCCGCGCTCGCGCAGCGGGGCGAGCCGGGCGCCCAGGTCGAGGTGGTAGCCGAGGGGCTTGGTGGCGTTCACGGACAGCTGCACGACCGGCACGTCCGCGGCGGGGAACATCTGCCGCAGCACCGACCAGGTGCCGTGGTCCAGCCCCCAGCTGTCGACGTCGCGGCCGATCCACACGGGCTCGACGACGTCGGCGATCTCGTCGGCCAGCTCGGGCAGGCCGGGCGCGGGGTACTCGGCGTCGAACAGCTCCTGCGGGAAGCCGAAGAAGTCGTGGATGGTGCGCGGGCGCGCCATGGTCGTGATGGCGGTGGCCTGGATGTACCAGTGCGCGGACACGACCAGCACGGCGCGCGGCCTGGGCACGGCAGCGCCGAGGTCGCGCCAGGCGGTGGTGTGGCGGTTCTCCTCGAGCGCGTTCATGGGGCTGCCGTGCCCGATGAAGGCCGCCGGCATCGTCGTCATGCCGGTCATTCTCCGCTTGCCCCTTGACATCCGCGCCCGGAACGCTATGTTCAACCTATCGGTTGATTAACCAGGTGGTTGAAAGCAATGGCAACGGACACAGTCAGCACGATCTTCGCCGCACTCGCCGACCCGACCCGCCGCGCGATCCTCACCCGGCTCGCCGCCGGCGACGCCACGGTCAACGAGCTGGCGGAGCCGTTCCCGATGAGCCTGCAGGCCGTCTCCAAGCACCTCGGGGTGCTGGAGAAGGCCGGGCTGATCGTCCGCACCCGCGACGCCCAGTGGCGGCGCTGCCGCCTCGACCCGGCCCCGCTCAAGAGCGTGGCGGAGTGGGTCGAGCAGTACCGCCGGCACTGGGAGCAGCGCTACGACACGTTGGACACCTACCTCCGCGACCTGAAGGAGCAGTCATGACCGCCATCACCGTCACCCAGCCCACCGCCACCACGATCAAGATGGTCCGCGCCTTCGACGCGCCCCGCGCCCTGGTCTGGGCCGCCCACACCGAGCCCGAGCACGTGAAGCACTGGTGGGGCCGCGGCAACCCGCTCGACGTCACCATGGACTTCCGGGTCGGCGGCGGCTACCGCTTCGTCGAGCACGCCGACGGCCAGGAGCACGCCTTCCGCGGCGAGTACCGCGAGATTGTGCCCGGCGAGAGGATCGTCCAGACCTTCGAGTACGAGCCCATGCCCGGCCAGGTCTGCGTCGAGACGCTGACGCTGACCGAGGAGGACGGCCGGACGATCGTCACCACCGTCAGCGAGTTCGACTCCACCGAGGCGCGCGACGGCATGGTGCAGTCGGGGATGGAGGCGGGCGCCAACGAGAGCTACACCGCCCTCGACAAGTACCTCGCCGCCATCCGCTGATCTACTCCCACGGCCAGGCGCCGGCTGCTCCCGACAGCTGCGGGAGCAGCCGGAACGCCTGGTCCGACAGGCCACCGACCGTGATCCGGCCCGGCGCCGGGTCCGGCGCGTGGCCGTGCCGGTAGCCGGCCAGGTTGAACGTCACCAGCGCCGTGCCCGCCGGCACCGCCGCGTGCACGCCGCCGTGCGCGTCGGCCGCGGCCTGCTCGTCGGTCAGCACCACCACCCGGTCGTGCCCGCGCACGTGGTCGCGCAGCGCGGCCGCCGTGTCGGTGCCCTGGCCCAGGAAGTACCCGTCGCGCTGCCAGCGCTGCACGGCCGCCAGCACCGACTCGCCGGGCACCCGCGGGAACACCCGCGTCGCGCTCGAGAACGACACCACGTCGGCCGCCGCGCACCGGCGCGCTAGCGCCAGCCCGAACAGCACCGCCGCGTCCCAGCGCAGCAGCTTGCCGTCGCGCGAGAACCCCGAGTGCATCGAGTACGACGTGTCGATCAGCACCAGCGTGCGCCCCGGCAGCTCCGGCACGCCCGCCAGGCTGTGCCCGAGCGCCTGCTCCAGCGGGTACGCCCAGCGCAGCGACGGCGCCGCCCGGTACGCCGACAGGAACCGCAGCGGCAGCTGCCGCGACCGGGCCACCTCGCCCGGGTCGGCCAGCTTCGCCGCGACGGCCCCGGCCACCTCGTCGGAGACGCCCGCGCCGTCGAAGGCGCGCAGGTTGCGCAGCAGCGCCATGTAGCCCATGGACGGGATCAGCGCCTCCCACAGCGCGCGCCGGTCCACCCGCGGGCCCGCCAGCGACAGCGCGTCCTCCCACGTCATGCCGGCCGCCCGCAGCGCGTCCGGGTCGAGCAGCACCGCCGGGTCGTCCGCGGCCGCCGCCCGCAGCGCCGCCTGCGCGGCCACCGTCGGCAGGCCCGCGTGGTCGCCCCGGTCGTGCCGGCGGTCGATCGCGTGCCGGAACAGCAGGCCCTGCCGCTCGTCGGCCGGCGCCGCGTGCACCAGCTCCAGCACGTCGCCGAACCGGAAGCCCTTGGTGGCGGTGTCGTACTTGAGCAGGCTGCGCTCGGAGTACAGCCGGGTCGCCGCGTCGGCCAGGCCGCGCTTGACCGGCTTCGGCACGGCCCGGCCGTACGCGCCCGTCCAGTACGCCAGCAGCTCGCCCGGCTCGTCGGCCCGGCGCAGCACCGCGTCCACGACGGCCCGCCCGCCCGGGTGCCCGGCGGTCAGCATGCCGCGCACCGCCTCGGCGGCGCCCACGAGCGCGGCGGACCGCATGTTCGCGTCGCCGCGCAGCCAGCGCAGGAACGCCAGCGTCCACGCCGGGTCCTGCGCCGCGACCTCGCGCACGAGCCGCGCGTACCGGTCGTCGCGGTCGGCGGCCCGCTCGTAGAACGTGCCCTCGCCGACGAGGTTGGTGACCGCGAGCAGGAACAGCTCGCGCTTCGGGTCGCGCCGGTAGCCGCGCCCGCCCTCGTGGGTGGTCGCGGGCGCCCGCCGCCGGATCAGGTTGAACTTGGCCATGGTGGTGCCCCCGTGGTGTCGCATGTGGAGCGCCCGAGATCAGGAGTCGGGCACGGTGTTCATTCCGGCGCTCTGCCAGTTGAGCTACGGCGGCCGGGGCCGCCCGCGGGGCTCGAACCCGCAACCTCCGGATCCGTGGAGTGAAGTAACCGTGCCCTGCGCACCGGGCGTCAGGTGCGTGAAGACCGCCCGAGGTCGGAGTCGGTGCCGGTACGTGCCGCTCTGCCCCTGAGCTACCCGGCCGGAGCCGGGGGCGGGACTCGAACCCGCCGACCTGCCGATGAACAGTCGAAGTAGCCGGCGCCTGCGCACCGGACGGCTTCACGCAGGACGAACGCTAACCGCGGCCGGGCCGGGCGTCGATCGAATAATGCCTCACAGGGCGGCGGACAGGGCGGGCAGGTAGCCGCCGCGGTAGCCGGCGGCGTTGGGGTGGAACGACGCCACCGGGTTGAGGACGTTCACCGGGTTGACCCACGGGGTGCGGGCGCAGATGCCGTGCCCGGCGAACGTGTCGCGGACGTCGGCGTAGGTGAAGCCGGCCGCGGCGGCGCGGGCGCGGGTGACGGCGGCGAGCTCGTCGGCGCCCGCGTTGAGGGTGCGGCGCTTCGCCGGGCTCATGTCGCAGGTGGTGGCCGCCTCGTCGTACAGGCGGGGGTAGGACAGCACGACCACCGTGGCGTTGGGGGCGCGGCGGGCGACGTCGCGGTAGGTGGCGTCGAGGCGGGCGGCCAGCCCGGTGCGGATGAAGGAGCGACTCTTCTCGGCCTCGCGCAGGCACGCGGCGTCGGTGCCGAGCAGGCAGGTCAGCACGGCGGGCACGAACCCGGCGTCGTTGCCGCCGACGGTCAGGGTGACGAGGTCGGTCTTCGCGCTCAGCGCCCACAGCTGCAGGTTGCGCACGTCGGCGGTGGTGGCGCCGCTGCACGCCACGGTGCGGTAGCTGGCCGGGTCGTTGCGCGCGGCCCAGAGGCCGGGGTAGCCGGCGGCGCTGCGGAAGCACAGGCCGCCCGCGCCGGTGGCGCCGGTGCCGGCGGCGTAGGAGTCGCCGAGGGCGACGTAGTCGACGCTGGCGGCCCGGGCGGGGGTCGCGGCGAGGAGGGTGGCGAGCAGGGGCAGGACGATGAGGGCGGCGAGTCGTCTGACCATCGTGGTGGCCTCCGGTCCATGGGTGGGACGGGGGCCGGAGCTCCGGTGATGAGCAGCGTGACATGGACGGACGTAAAAGTAACGTCTTCACTTTACAGTTACCTGCAGGTAACATGAACGCCGGTGAGCTGCGAAAACGCCCTCCGCGCTACGGCAGCAGGCCGCGCACGTACGCCGCCTGGCCGGCGTGCTGGACGTCGTCGTCCAGGATGCTGACGAGCCGCACGCCGAGCGTCACCGGTGGGTCCCACGCCTCGTCGACCACCCGGTCCAGGTCGGCCGCCGTCAGTCCGGACAGGAACTCCAGGGTGCGCTCGTGCACCGCGCCGTAGTAGCCGGTCAGCACCGCCGCGCTCGCCGGGCGCACCGCCGCCACCTCGGCCGGGCCGTGCCCGTAGCCGGTGTTCTCCGGGTCCGGGGTCAGCCCGAAGCCGGCCGCCACCTCGTCGGACTCCCACACCTGCGGCCGGCCGGTCAGCTCGGCGACGTGGCTGTCCTGCACCCGGGTCAGGTGCCACACCAGCCAGCCGATCGGGTTGGCGCCGGGCTGCGGCGTCCAGGTCAGCTGGTCCGCGCCGAGGCCGTCGACGGCCGCGGTGATCAGGTCCGGCAGGCGTCCGTAGGCTTCCGTGAACACGTCCATGGCTCCCAACCTAGGCGGGAATTCGGTGGGCCGCCGCGCGGTTCAGGCCTAGCGTGATCGCCATGTTCGCCCGCACCGGTGCCGTGAAGGCCGCAGGTCTCGTCCTGCCGGCCGTCCCGGTGTGCGCGCACGCCGGCGCCGATACCCGAAGCTGACCCTCCCCGTCCGCGCAGCGGAACCGCCCGGGGGAGGGTGGCTGCGCGCGGTTCCGGCGCGGGGGTCACCCCGGCGATCCACGACACCCTTTCCGTTCTTCGCACCCAGTGAGGACGCACCATGGCCAAGAGCCAGTTCATCCGGACCAAGCCCCACCTCAACATCGGCACGATGGGTCACGTCGACCACGGCAAGACGACCCTGACGGCCGCCATCACGAAGGTCCTCGCCGACCGCGACCCGGCCGCCAACCGGTACGTGGACTTCGAGGGCATCGACCGGGCGCCCGAGGAGCGCGACCGCGGCATCACCATCAACATCGCCCACGTCGAGTACGAGACCGCCACCCGGCACTACGCCCACGTGGACATGCCGGGCCACGCCGACTACGTGAAGAACATGATCACGGGGGCGGCGCAGGTGGACGGCGCGATCCTCGTCGTCTCGGCGCAGGACGGCGCGATGCCGCAGACCCGCGAGCACGTGCTGCTGGCCCGCCGGGTCGGCGTGCCGTACCTCGTGGTCGCCCTCAACAAGGCGGACACCGTGCAGGACGCCGAGCTGCTCGAGCTCGTCGAGCTGGAGGTGCGGGAACTGCTGACCGAGTACGGCTTCCCCGGCGACGAGGTGCCGATCGTGGCCGTCAGCGCCCTCAAGGCGCTGGAGGGCGACCCGCGGTGGGTGCAGTCCGTCGTGGACCTGCTGCAGGCGGTCGACGACTACGTCCCGGTGCCGCCGCGCGAGCTCGGCGAGCCGTTCCTGATGCCGATCGAGAACGTGCTGAGCATCAGCGGCCGCGGCACCGTCGTGACCGGCAAGGTGGAGCGCGGCACGCTGCGCGTCGGCGACCCGGTCGAGGTGGTCGGCCTGGGCGACACGATCGCCACGGTGGCGACGGGGCTGGAGACGTTCGGCAAGAGCCTCGCCGAGGCCGAGGCCGGCGACAACGCCGCGGTGCTGCTGCGCGGCGTGAAGCGCGACCAGGTCGAGCGCGGCCAGGTCGTGGCGCTGCCCGGCAGCGTCACGCCGCACCGCGCCTTCACGGCGCAGCTGTACGCGCTGACGAAGGAGGAGGGTGGCCGGCACACGCCGTTCGTGGCGAACTACCGGCCGCAGTTCTACTTCCGCACGACCGACGTGTCCGGCGGCATCGACATCGGCGACCTGCCGATGATGCTGCCGGGCGACACGGCCGAGGTGACCGTCTCGCTGGGCAAGGCGGTCGCGCTCGACGTCGGGCAGGGCTTCGCCGTCCGCGAGGGCGGCCGCACCGTCGCCGCCGGCACGGTCACGGCACTGCTCGACTAGGACGCACCTCGGGCACACCACGAGCGGCGCCCCGTTCCGCACTGCCGGAACGGGGCGCCGCCTGGTTATCGTCAGGCATGGTGCGTCGAAGCCGCCGACCGTGAACACCCCCGCCGTCCTGCGCCCCGGCGAGCACCGCGCCGCCGCCGGCGTGCTGATCGCCAGCCACGCCGACTACCCGGCGTTCCGGCACGTCTTCCCCGACCGCGTCCGGCGCCGCGCCGCGCTGCGGCCGTTCTTCGAGGCCACCATCCGCGACGCGATCGGTTACGGCGGCGCGTACGCCGACGACCCGGTCACCCCGGGCGCCGTCGGCGTGTGGCTGCCGCCCGGGGCGTACCCGTGGAGCGCCGCCCGGAAGGTGCGGGCGCTGCCCGCGCTGGCCCGCACCTTCGCCGCCGCGCCGCGCTGCTTCCCGGCGTTCGCCGCCATCGGCGGCAACGGCGCCCGGGCGCACCCCGCCGAGCCGCACTGGTACCTGGTGGTGCTCGGGGTCCGGCCGGAACGCCACGGCCGCGGCCTCGGCTCCCGCATCGTGCAGGCCGGGCTGGACCGCGCCGACCGCGACGGCGTGCCCGCGTACCTGGAGACGTCGGACCCGGCGAACGTGCCGTTCTACCGCCGGTTCGGCTTCGAGGTGACCGACCCGGACCTGCGCCTGGTGCCGGGCGGCCCGCCGCACATCGCGCTGCGCCGCCCCGCTCACCGGTTGAGGTAGACCAGCACCGCCTGCACCCGCCGGTGGTTCTCGTCGCCGGCGGGCAGGCCCAGCTTGGCCATGATGGACCCGACGTGCGTCTCGACCGTGCGCTCGGTCAGCCACAGCCGCCGGGCGATGCCCACGTTCGTGCGGCCCTCCGCCATCAGCGACAGCACCTCGCGCTCCCGGGCGCTCAGCGCGGCCAGCGGGTGGCTGCCGATCAGCCGGCCGACGACCTCCGGGTCGAGCGCCGAGCCGCCCGCGGCCACCCGGCGCAGCGCGTCGAGGAAGTCGTCCACGTCGAGCACCCGGTCCTTGAGCAGGTAGCCGAACCGGCCGGAGCTCACCAGGTCCACCGAGTGCCGGGTCTCGACGTGCTGGGACAGCAGCACGATCCCGAGCTCCGGCCACGCCGCGCGGACCTGCCGGGCCGCCCGCGCGCCGTCGTCGGTGTGGTCCGGCGGCATCCGGATGTCGATGATCGCGAGGTCCGGCGCCGTCTCGTCGACCGCCCGCACCAGCGCCGGGGCGTCGCCCGCCTTCGCCACGACGTCGTGCCCGGCGTCGGCCAGCAGCGCCGCCAGGCCCTCCCGGAACAGGGCCGAGTCCTCACCGATGACGATGCGCACGCCCGTCACCCCGCCACCGGCAGGTGCGCCTCGACCACGGTGCCGCGCCCCGCCGGGCTGGTCAGCACCAGCCCGCCGCCGGCCGCCGCCACCCGGTCGGCCAGCCCGGCCAGCCCGGCGCCCGGCCGCAGCAGCGCCCCGCCGCACCCGTCGTCGCGGATGCGCACGGTCAGCCGGTCGGCGCCGCGCTCCACCCGCAGGCCGATGCTGGCCGCCCGGGCGTGCTTGACGGCGTTCGCCACCGCCTCGCTGGCGACGTAGTACGCCGTCGTCGTGACCACGTCCGGCAGCGCCTCGGCGCGCAGGTCCGGCGGCAGCTCCAGCTCGACGGCGGCGGGCACCCGCCCGGCCAGCATCGTCAGCGCGTTGGCCAGGCCGTCGTCGAGGCTGCTCGGGCGCAGCCCGTGGGCGATCTGGCGCAACTCGGCGACGGCCGCGCCCAGCTCGGCGACCGCGCTGTCGATGAGGGCGTCCACGTCGGTGGTGTCCAGGTGCCGCTGGCCCAGCCGCAGCGCCATGCCCAGCGACACCAGCCGCTGCTGGGCGCCGTCGTGCAGGTCGCGTTCGAGCCGCCGCCGCTCCTCGTACGACACGGTGAGCAGCCGCGACCGGCTGGACGCGACCTCGCGCAGCGCCACCCCCAGCTCCAGCCGCAGCCGCACCACCTCCACCAGCAGCGCGGCCGCGGCCGCCACCTCCCGCAGCAGCTCCCGCGAGCCCGCCGACCGGTACGTCAGCACGCCGATCTCGGTGCCGCCCAGCAGCACCGGAACGGCCGGGTCGTCGCCGCGGGCCAGCGGGTGGCCGTCGGCGTCCACCACGGCCGCGACGCCGGGCACCCGGTAGCCGACGCGCAGGTGCTCGTCGCGCAGCGCCGTCCGCAGCACCGCGCCCAGCTCCTCGGGGCGGGCGGCGCCGTCGTGGGTGCGCCGGCGCAACTCGTCGATGGCGCTCAGCGCCGCCTCGCGCCGCGGGTAGAACCGGCGGTCCACCCACCGCCGCAGCCGGGTCCGCAGCGGCGCCAGCGCCAGCGCGCACGCCGTCGTCGCGGCCACCGCCGCCGGCACCGACTGCCGGCCCAGCGCCAGGCCGCCGACGACCGTCGCCGCCGTCCAGAACGCCAGCAGCGCGGCGGACAGGATGCCGTAGCGGATCGCGCCGCTGAGCGCCCGGTCCACGTCGTACAGGTCGTGGCGCAGCACCGCGACCGCCGTCGCCGCCGGGACCGCCAGGTACGTCGCCGCCAGCCCCGCCAGCACCAGGTCCGGGCCGCTCAGCAGCAGGTAGCTCAGCCAGCAGGTGAGCAGCGTGGCCGGCACGAACAGCGCGCCGAGGGCGAACCAGCGCACCTGCGCCCGGCGCACCGGGTCGTCCGCCCGCCGGTACCGCTGCACCATCGACGCGGCCGTCGCCACCAGCAGGCCCAGCAGCACCGGCAACAGCGCGAGCGCGGGCCACAGGGCCCAGCCCGGCAGGGTGTACAGCCGGGGCCCCTCCGCCGCCGGGTCGCCCGCGACGAGCAGCGTGAACGCCGCCGGCACGGCGATCAGCCCGGCCGCCACCCAGCGCCAGCGGGGGCCCGGCAGCCGGCCGTCGGGAAAGTGCAGGGCGAGCAGCGCCGGCGGCACGTACAGCCACATCCAGTCGCCGTCGTGCAGCGCCAGCACCGGCTCCAGCACCGGGCGCAGCGCGGGGCTGTTCGCGGCCGCCGCCTCGTACAGGTCGGAGCCGGTCAGCCAGATCGGCACGAGCCCGACCAGCACCAGCAGCGGGCCGACCGCGTTGCGCGGGCGGCGGTGCGCCACCAGCAGGCCGAGCGCCACGGACGCCGCCCCCAGCACCGCCCCGCCCGCCACGTACCACCCGGCGCCCGGCTCGCCGCTCGCCACGGCCAGCCCGGCCCCGGCGGCGGCGAGCAGCACGGCGACGACGGCGGCGGTGTACGCGAGCACGCGGGGCATGGGCCCACGCTAGGCCCGGGCGCGCCGGAAGGGCATACGTGCCAGCACGGAACACGGACCCGCAGCAGCCGCGATGTGCCGCACCGCCGCGCCGGGCGAGAGTGCTCCCAGTCGTCTTACGAGGGAGCACACCATGCACCGCAGCAAGGGTTTCGTCACCGGTGTCGTCCTGGCCGTCCTGCTCGGCCTGGGCGACCTCAGCACGCCGCTCACCAGCGACGGGGAGCACCCACCGATGGCCGTCGGCATCGCCTGCGCCGTCCTCGGCCTCATCACGCTGGCCGGGGTGGCGCTCGCCTGGACCGGCCGCCGCGGCGGCGTCGCGGCGATCGTCGTCACCCGGGTCCTGTCGGCGCTCACGGCGCTGCCGGCGTTCGTGGCCGACGGCGTCCCGGGCGTGATCATGGTGGTCGCGGCCGTCGGCATCGCGCTCAACGCCGCCGCGATCGTCCTGGTCACCACCACCCTGCGCCGCCCGGCGCTCAGCCCGGCCGCCTGACGCCACACCGGCGCGCCCCCGGGAGGATGATCCTCCCGGGGGCGCGTCGCGTGCTGCATGACAAATATGAGTCCGGCCGTTTACCGGAGCCGGGTGAGGGCAGCCGACAAGTGGACGCACGCTTCTCGGACACCCCCGGAGCACACCATGAGCACCAGCGCAGAGAACTCCACCGGCAGCACCCGGCGCGACGCCGACCGGGACACCGGCATGGGCCCGGGCGACCGCGACCTCGACCGCGACGGCGTGCGCGATGGGCACGGCGATCACGGCGCCCGCGCCGTGCAGGACCGGCACACGGTCGTGCAGCGGGAGAAGGAGAGCTTCGGCGGCATCAAGTGGGGCTCGGCGTTCTTCGGCTGGCTGACGGCCACCGGCACCGCCGTGATCCTCACCGCGCTGCTCGCCGGCGCCGGCGCCGCCCTGGGCGTCGCCACCGAGACCGACCCGGACCAGGCGGCCCAGCAGGCCACCCAGCAGGCCGACACCATCGGCCTGGTCAGCGGCATCCTGCTGCTGGCGGTGCTGCTGATCGCCTACTACTGCGGCGGCTACGTGGCCGGCCGGATGGCGCGTTTCAACGGCATGAAGCAGGGCATCGCCGTGTGGGTCTGGGCCGTCGTCGTGGCGGTCGTCGTCGCGATCGCGGCGGCGGTGCTCGGCAACGAGTTCGACGTGCTGGGCCGCCTCAACGGCTTCCCGCGCATCCCGGTCGACGAGGGCGCGCTCACGACCGGCGGCATCATCGCCATCGTGGCGGCCCTGCTGACCGCCCTCATCGGAGCGATCCTCGGCGGCCTCGCCGGGATGCGCTTCCACCGCCGGGTCGACAAGGCGGGCCTCGGCCACTAGTCGTCCCGCACCACAGCACCACCCCGACCGCCGGCGCGCGACGCGCCGTGCGGCGGGCGACCACACCCGAAAACGGCGGCTCCCCCCGCCACGACGGAAGGAACACCCGATCATGATCACCTCCGAGGACATCGGCCGGATCCGCGGCACCGACGTGTACGGCGCGGACGACTCGAAGATCGGCACCGCCGGTCAGATCTACCTGGACAACGCCTCCGGCTCGCCGGAGTGGGTGTCGGTGAAGACCGGCCTGTTCGGCACCAAGGAGTCCTTCGTGCCGCTGACCGAGGCCTCCTTCACCGGCGACCGGGTGCAGGTCCCGTACGACAAGGACCGGGTCAAGAACGCCCCGCGCATCGACGCCGACGGCGACCTGACGCCGGAGGAGGAGCAGGAGCTGTACCGCTACTACGGCATCTCCGCCGAGTCGACCGGGCGCCCGGGCACCGCCGGCTACACCGACACCGACTCGGCCTACGCCCGGACGGGGACCACGGACACGTCGGAGACCTACGCGCGGGACACCGGCACGGAGACCCGCACGGCCGGCCACGACACCTCCGGGCCGAACACCGACGACGCCATGACCCGCTCCGAGGAGCGCCTGGTCGCCGGCACGCAGACCGAGGAGCGGGGCAAGGCCCGGCTGCGCAAGTACGTCGTGACCGAGCAGGAGCAGGTCACCGTCCCGGTCAGCCGCGAAGAGGTGCGCCTGGAGCGCGAGCCGATCACCGAGGGCAACGTCGACCGGGCGATGGACGGCCCGGCGATCTCCGAGGAGGAGCACGAGGTCACGCTGCGCGCGGAGCGCCCGGTGGTGGACACCGAGGCCGTGCCGGTGGAGCGGGTGCGCCTGAACAAGGAGACCGTCACCGAGCAGGAGACCGTCGGCGGCGAGGTCCGCAAGGAGCAGATCGACCTGGACGAGGACACGACGCACCGGCGCTGACCGGGGGCACGCGCGCCGCGGGCGGGACCGATCCGGTCCCGCCCGCCGTGTGTCCGGGGCCGCCGGCTCAGACCATCGCGATGGTGGCGGCGACCTCGTCGACCAGCTCCCGCGCCAGGTAACCCAGGTGGCCGTGCCGCGGGGCGAGGCGGCGGCCGCAGCCCGCGTGCACGTACGCGCCCCAGCAGGCCGCCTGCGCTGGGTCGGCGCCGCGGCCGAGCAGGCCCGCGACGATCCCGGCGCGCACGTCGCCGCTGCCGGAGGTGCCGAGGCCGACGTCGCCGCTCTCCTCGCGCCAGGCCCGGCCGTCGGGCGTGGCGATGTGGCCGTACAGGGTGACGACCGCGCCGTGCCGCCCGGCCAGTTCGGCGGCGGCCGCGGCCAGGTCGTCGCCGGGGTCGCGGCCCAGCAGGTGGCCGGCCTCCGTGGTGTTCGGGGTCAGCACCGCCCGCACGTCGCGGCCGGCGAGCAGCTCCGGGTGCGCGCTGAGCGCGCCGAGGGCGTACGCGTCCAGCACGACCGGCGTGCCGGGGCGCACCGCGCCGAGCAGGGCCTCCATGAGCCGGGTGGTCTCGTCGATGTCGTCGAGGCCGGGGCCGATCGTGACGACGTCGGCCTTGCCCGCCATCTCCAGCACGTGCTGCGGGACGTCGCCCGACACCGAGCCGGCGTCGGTCTCGGGCAGGCCCACGACCTTGGCCTCGGGCACCGCGATGCTGAGCGCGGCGGCGGTCGACTGCACGACGGCGAGCTGGAGCCGCCCGGCCCCGGCGCGCAGCGCGGCGACGCCGGCGAGCAGCACGGCGCCGGGGGTGTAGCGGGAGCCGCCGACGACGAGCACGGTGCCGCGGGACTCCTTGCCGCCCGCGGGGTCCGGCAGCGGCCACGCGCGCAGCACCCGGGGGGTGACGACCTGCTCGACCGGGGACTCAGACGGGCTCGGCATCGACGCCCTCCTCCCGGGTGGGCGGGGCGCCCTCGGCGCGCAGGTGCGCGACGTGGTTGAACAGGGCGGGCTTGAGGCCGTCCTCGCCGGACCAGACGCTGATCGAGCAGTTGGCGATGCTGTGCTCGCGGGCGACGGCCATCAGCGCCTCCTCGTCGAGGCCCTCGACCAGGTAGCGGATGAGCAGCACGATCGCCTCGTGGCCGACGAACAGGACCCGCCCGCCGGGGTGGTCCTCGCGCACGTCGCGCAGCAGGCTGCGCAGCCGCAGCACCACGTCGGCCCAGGACTCGCCGCCCGGCGGCCGGTAGTAGAACTTGCCGAGCCGGCTGCGGCGCTCGGCCTCGGCGGGCAGCCGGGTGCGCACGCCGTGCCCGGTGAGCAGGTCGAGCACGCCGAGTTCGCGGTCACGTAGCCGCTCGTCGCGCACGGCGTGCACGCCGAGGCCCTCGAGGGCGATCTCGGCGGTCTGCCGGGTGCGCAGGTACGTCGACACGATCGCCACGTCGGGCGGCGCGTCGAGGGTGCGCAGCCAGGCGTTGACGGCCGCGGCCTGCTCCCGCCCGGTGTCCGACAGCGGCACGTCCGCGTCGCGCTCCGGGATGTCGATGTTCTCCAGCCCCGCGGCCTCGGCCGCCGTCGCGGCGACGTTGCCGGTGCTCTCGCCGTGCCGCACGACGCCCAGCCAGGTGAGTTCCGCCATGAGGCTCCCGGTACCCGCACACGGAGTGGGGGAATCACCCGGATCCGCGCGGGCGGGGGGTCTGGCAGGCTGCCCGGCATGACGACGTCGACGTCCGCCGCCTTCCGGACCGCCGATGACGAGCGCCGCTTCGGCGCCGCCTACGACGCGGCGCTGGCCCGCTGGCCGGTGCCGGTCACGCCGCTTGACGTGCCGACGCAGTACGGCACCACCCGGGTCAACGCCGCCGGACGCCCGGACCGGCCCCCGCTGCTGCTGCTCAGCGGCGGCGGCGCCACGTCGGCGTCGTGGTGGGCGAACGTGGGCGCGCTGGTGGCGGTCCGCCGGGTGTACGCCGTCGACCACCTCGGCGACGCGGGGCGCAGCGTGCCGGCGGGCCGCCCCATGACGACCCGGGCGGCGCTGCTGGACTGGCTGACGCAGGTGCTGGACGGCCTCGGCGTGGGCCGGGCCGACGTGTGCGGGCACTCGTACGGGGGCTGGCAGGCGGCCGCCCTGGCCGTGCACGCGCCGGGCCGGGTGGGCCGGCTGGCGCTGCTGGACCCGACGTCGGTGTTCGGCGGCTTCGCGCCGCGCTACCTGCTGCGGGCGGCGCCGATGCTGCTGCGCCCGACGGAGGCGCGGGTGCGCCGGTTCCTGGCGTGGGAGACGGGCGGCCCGGCGGGGGAGTGGGCGGACCTGCAGGTGCTGGCGGCGACGGCGTTCCGGGCGGCGCGCCCGGTGCCGCCGCGCCGCCCGGACGTCGGCGCGCTGTCGGCGCCGCTGGCGGTGCTGGTCGCCGGCCGCAGCCGGTCGCACGACCCGGCCCGGGTGGCGCGGCAGGCCCGCGAGCTGTTCCCGTCCGCCGTCGTCGAGGTGCTGCCGGGCGCGACGCACCACAGCCTGCCCTGGCGGGAGGCGGCGGCGGTCGACGACGCCCTGGTGCGTTTCCTGGACTGAGCCCGCCACGGCGGTTGTACTCAGGTTGAGAATGCGCTAGGTTGTTCTCATGACGAGAAAGACCGAGCGCGAGTTCCTGGCGGAGTACGACCCGGCCGACTACCCGGCGATCGCCGTGACCGTCGACGTCGTGGCGCTGACCATCCGCGAGGGCGCCCTGCACGTCCTGCTCGTCGACCGCGCCGGCCACCCCTACCTCGGCCGGCGCGCCCTGCCCGGCGGCTTCGTGCAGGACGAGACGCTCGACGCGGCCGCCCGCCGCGAGCTGGCGGAGGAGACCGGCCTGCGCGCCGGCGAGCGGGCCCTCGACCGCGTCCACCTCGAGCAGCTGCGCACGTACGGCGACCCGGGCCGCGACCCGCGGATGCGCGTCGTGTCGGTCGCCTACCTCGCCTTCGCGCCCAGCCTGCCCGACCCGCGGGCCGGCGGCGACGCGGCCGCCGCCCACTGGGTGCCGGTGGCCGCGGCGGGCGCGCTGGCGTTCGACCACGACACCGTGCTGGCCGACGGCCTCGAGCGAGCCCGGTCCAAGCTGGAGTACACGCCGCTGGCCACCGCGTTCGTGCAGGACGAGTTCACCATCGCCGAGCTGCGCGCCGTCTACGCGGCGGTCTGGGGCGAGGACCTGCACGCCGGAAACTTCCACCGCAAGGTGCTGTCCGTGCCCGGCTTCGTCGAGGGCACCGGGCGCACCGCCGAGCGGGGCGCCGAGCGCGGCGGCCCCCGCCCGAAGCTGTACCGCGCCGGCGACGCCACGCTGCTGCACCCGGCCCTGCTGCGGCCCGCCACCGAGGAGCGGGTCCGATGACGTTCGACGAGGCCGTCGCGCTCATCGCCGGGGCGCGCACCGGCGAGGAGCTGACGGCGGTGGCGTCGTACCGGCGGCTCGTGAAGATGGTGCACCCCGACGTCGCGCCCGCGGGTCGCGGCGCGGAAGCGGCGGCGGCCTTCGCCCGGCTGACCGCCCTGCACACCGGCGGCGGCGTGCTCACCACCCGGCGGCACCGCTGGACCCTCGGCCCGCGACTGGCCGCCGGCGACATCGTCGACCTGTACCCGGTCGCCGACGGCGGCACAGCCGGCGTGCTGAAGCTGCCCCGCGCGGCGGCCGACAGCGACCTGCTGCGCCGCGAGGCCGACGCGCTGACCCGGCTGCGCCGCGACGGCGACCCGCGGCACCGCGCCTACGCCCCCGAACTGATCGAGACGTTCACCCACGAGGACCCCGCCACCGGCGAGCGCCGCAGCGTCACCGTCCTGGAGCGGCTCGACGGCTTCGTCAGCCTCGCCGAGGTCGCCGCGCGCACACCCGGGGGCGTCGACCCGCGCGACGCCGCCTGGATGTGGCGGCGGCTGCTGGCCGGGCTCGGCTGGGCGCACCGGGCCGGCGTCGTGCACGGCGCGGTGCTGCCCGAGCACGTGCTGATCCACCCGCAGCGGCACGGCGTCGTGCTCGTCGACTGGTGCTACTCGGCCCGCCCCGGCGAGCCGCTGCCCGCGCTGGTCGCCCGGCACCGCGAGCACTACCCGCCCGAGGTGCCGGCCCGCCGGCCCGCCACCGCCGCCACCGACATCCACCTCGCCACCGGCACCCTGCGCCGGCTGATCGGGCCCCGGCTGCCCGAGCGCCTGCGCCGCTTCGCCGACGGCTGCACGCTCGCCGCGCCCCGGATGCGGCCCCAGGACGCCTGGGCGCTGCTCGCCGAGCTCGACGAGGTGCTGCACACCGAGTACGGCCCCCGCCGGTTCCGCCCCTACGCGGTCCCGGCCTGAGAGAGGAGCACCACCATGGGAAGCGGACGCTGGTCCACCGACGTCTACGCCGCCGCCGCGAGCTACCGCGCGGCCACCGGCACGAGCGCCTTCGCCTACAGCGACAGCGGCGCCCGCACCGTCCACGCCGACCTCGACCCGAAGGGCGTCGGCGCCCGGGAGGCCCGCGACAGCGCGGAGCACCCGCGGTCGACGCCGATCGCCGTGCTGTTCGACGTCACCGGCTCGATGCGCGGCGTGCCGCGGCAGCTGCAGACCAAGCTGCCGCAGCTGCTCGGGCTCCTGCTGCGCAAGGGTTACGCCGCCGACCCGCAGATCCTGTTCGGCGCCGTCGGCGACGCCACCTGCGACCGGGTGCCGCTGCAGATCGGCCAGTTCGAGAGCGACAACCGGATGGACGACGACCTGGCCAAGATCGTGCTGGAGGGCGGGGGCGGCGGCCAGCGCACCGAGTCGTACGAACTGGCGATGTACTTCATGGCCCGGCACACCGCGCTGGACGCCGTGCGGAAGCGGGGCCGCCGCGGCTACCTGTTCCTCATCGGCGACGAGCTGCCGTACGCGGCCGTCAAGCCGAAGGAGGTCCGCGCGGTCATCGGCGACGAGCTGGCCGAGCCCATCGCGGTCGAGGCGATCGTCGCGGAGCTGCAGCGCAGCTGGGACGTCTACTACATCCTGCCGTCGGGCGCCGCCCACGCCGGCGACGCGACGATCCTCGGCCGGTGGCGGGCCCTGCTCGGGCAGAACGTCATCGAGCTCGACGACCTCGACGCCGTCTGCGAGACCATCGCGCTGACCGTCGGGCTGGGCGAGGAGGCCATCGACCTCGCCGCCGGCGTGGCCGACCTGGCCGACCTGGGCTCGACCGCCGGCGCCACCGTCGGCCGGGCGCTCGCCACGGTCGGCGCCGGCCGGGGCGCCGTCGTGCGGGGCGGCCTGCCGCGGCCCAGCGGCCCGGCGGCCGACCCGGCGGGCGGCCCGGCCGGCGGGACCGTGCGGCTGTGACCACTCTCGACACCCACGTCGCCGTGGTCGACCTCGGCTACGGCGACGCGGGCAAGGGCACCGTCGTGGACACGCTCTGCGCGCAGGGGCCGGTCGCCGCGGTGATCCGGTTCAACGGGGGCGCGCAGGCCGGGCACAACGTGGTCACCCCGGACGGGCGGGAGCACACCTTCGCCCAGTTCGGCGCGGGCACGTTCCACGGCGTCCCGACGCACCTGTCGCGGTTCGCCGTCGTCGACCCGCTCGCCCTGGCCGCCGAGGCCGCGCACCTGCGCGGCCTCGGGGTCGGCGACCCGTTCGGCCTGGTCAGCGCCGACCCGGACGCGCTGCTCGCCACGCCGTGGCACGCCGCCGCCAACCGGGTCCGCGAGCGGCGCCGCGGCCGGGCCCGGCACGGCTCGTGCGGCATGGGCGTCGGGCAGACCGTCGAGTACGCCCTGAGCAACGCCGACGCGCCGCGGGTCGCCGACGTGCGCACCCCAGCGGTGCTGCGCCGGCGGCTCGCCGCGGTGCGCGACCGGCTCACCGCGGCGTACGGGCCGCTGGACGCCCCGCCGCTGGACGACGTGGTGGCCGCGTTCGCGGCGTTCGGCGCGGCGGTGCGGATCGGCGCGCTGGTGCCGGAGCTGCTCGCCGCCGGACCGTGCGTGTTCGAGGGCGCCCAGGGGGTGCTGCTGGACGAGTGGTTCGGCTGGCACCCGTACACGACCTGGTCGACGACCACGTTCGCCAACGCCGCCGCGCTGTGCCCCGGCGTGCTGCGCCTCGGCGTGGTGCGCACGTACACCACCCGGCACGGCGCGGGGCCGCTGGTGACCGAGGCGGACCTGGGCCTGCCCGAGCCGCACAACGGCACGGGGGAGTGGCAGGGCGCCTTCCGCACCGGCCACTTCGACGCGGTCGCGCACCGCTACGCCGCCGAGGTGTGCGGCGGGCTGGACGCGCTCGCGATCACCCACCTCGACGCGCCCGGCCGGGCCCCGGCGCTGGGCATCTGCCGCGGCTACACCGTCGACGGCGCGGCGCTGACCCGGCTCGTGCCGGGCCGCGCGGGCGACCTGGCGCACCAGTCGGCGCTCACCGCCCTGCTGGAGCGGGCGGTGCCCGACACGCCCGAGCGGCCGGGCGACTGGCGCGAGGCCATCGAGGATCTTCTCGGTGCGCCCGCGGTGATCGAGTCGCGCGGCCCGCGTTTCACGGACAAGACGGTGCACGTCAAGCGGCTATCCTCGGTGCCGACCTGAGGAGCCACATGTCCATGACATTCGATGTCACCGAGCCGGCCGACCAGCAGTCCGGCTGGTCGTACTACGGCGCCGCGCACCGGTACGCGGTGCACGGCTCCGACGCCGAGGAGGCGGCCTGCGCGCGCCGCACCGCCGAGCTGGCCGCGACCGGCCGCGAGGCCGAACTGCACGCCCTGGCCGACGCCGGCGACCGGTGCGCCGCCATCGCCACCCTCGAGGTGCTGGTCGACCAGGACCGCGTCGACGAGTTGCGGGCGATGGGCGCCGCGGGCCACGACCCGGCGTTCGTCACCCTCATGGAGCTGTACGTGCGCCGCGGCGACGAGGCCGCCCTGCGCGCGGAGGCGGCGACCGCGGAGCGGGCCCGGTTCTGGCTGTCGGCGCTGCTGGTGCGCTCGGGCCGGCTGGACGAGGCGCTCGACGAGCTGCGCCGGCTGGTGGCGGCGGGCGTCGACACGCACGCCGCGCACGGCAAGATGCTCGACCTGCTGCTGGAGCACGGGCGCGAGGACGAGGTGCGGGCGCTGGCGGCGGCGGGCGACCGCCCGGCCATCCGCCGCCTCAACTTCTGGCAGCACCGCGACCGCCCCTGACGGTCACCCGCCGGAGTTCAGCACCGTGAACGCCACCGCGCACGCCACCACGGCGGGCGCGGCGAACACGGCCAGCACGAGGTCGCGCCGGGCCCGCGGCGTGTCGAGGTCCTCCTGCCAGGGCGCCAGGCACCACGGCGCGGCGAACCACGCGGCCGGCCCGGCGAGCAGCAGCGGCGTCACGGTGACGTAGACCGTCAACGCGTCCGGCGCGCCGGAAGCCGCCAGCAGCCCGGCCGCCGTCAGCGTCAGCAGGGCGATCGGGCAGGCGGCCACGATCGCCCGGGCCGCCCGGGGCCCCAGGTGCGGCCGGCGGTGCCCGGCGGCGAGCAGCGCCGGCACGGTCAGCAGGCCGACCGCGAAGCCGAGGGCGAGCCCGACGGCGGCGCCGACGAGGGTGCCGAGCCCGGGCACCATCGAGCCGGTCGCGCCGCCGGTCATGAGGCCGGCGGCGGATGCGGCGAGCAGGGTGCGGCCGGCGCTCGCGAGCAGCCCCGCCCGCCGGGTGTCCTCCATGGTCACGCTCATGCGATCAGTCTCGCACTGCACTTGAACGCGTTCAAGTATGATGTCGCTATCTGTGGAGAACCTTTGGTGCCCGCAAACTTTTGGTCTCGGATCGCCGCCGCGCGCCGCCCCGCCGCGGGCCCGGGACCGGCGGCCGCCTTCCTCATAACGAAAAATAAGAAGACGTTATGTCCATTTAGTACAAGAAGAGAGCGGTCTCTCGCCGCGACGGGGCGGTTGGACACGCTCGCCCGGCGGCGGTTAGAAAAGGCGCGTTCCGTCGATCAACCTCGTCCCCCGGAGGCCACGACTTCATGCGCCGATCCCGCGCACTCATCCTCACCGCGGCCGCGGTGGCCGCCACCGGCACGGCGGCCGTCGTCGTCGCGCTGCCCGCGTCCGCCGCCGCGCCCACCGCCACGTTCGCGAAGACCTCCGACTGGGGGGCCGGCTGGCAGGGCCAGTACACGATCCGCAACGAGGGCACCACCCCGCTCACCTCCTGGAAGGTCGAGTTCGACCTGCCCGCCGGCACCACGGTCGGCAGCTTCTGGGACGGCCTGGGCACCAGCGCCGGCCAGCACCACGCCTTCACCAACCGCGAGTGGAACGGCGCGGTCGCCCCCGGCGCGTCGGTCACCTTCGGCCTCATCGGCGTCGGCCCCGGCAGCCCGCTCAACTGCAAGCTCAACGGCGCCTCGTGCACCGGCGGCGGCAGCGGCAACCCGACCACCGCCCCGCCGGCCAGCGGCAAGCCGAGCACCGCCCCGCCGGCCGCGCCGACCACCGCCCCGGTCACCGCGCCGCCCGCCACCACCGCGCCGCCCGCCGGCGACACCCCCGCGAACCCGACCACCGGGCCCGGCTCCAACCTGCTGCCGCTGCGCGTGACGAACAAGTCCGGCCGCGGCGAGGCCGTGCACCTGTACATGCTCGGCGAGCTCAACGGCAAGCTCGGCTACGTCGACAGGGCCGGCGCGTTCACGCCGTGGAGCGGCGGCGCCAACCCGCCCGTGCCCGCCCCGGACGTCTCCGTCGACGGCCCCCGCGACGGCGACGGCGTCACCGTGCAGGTCCCGCGCGGGCTGTCCGGCCGGCTGTACTTCTCGTTCGGCGACAAGCTCACCTTCAAGCTGACCCCCGACGGCCTCGTCCAGCCCGCCGTGCAGAACCCGGCCGACGACAACGCCGACGTGCTGTTCGACTGGACCGAGTTCACGTTCAACAGCAGCGGCCTGTGGATCAACAGCTCGCAGGTGGACCACTTCGCCATCCCGCACGCCGTCAGCGTCACCACCGCCGCCGGCAAGACCCGGGTCACCGGCGCCATCAAGCCCGGCGGCCGCGAGAAGGTGTTCGCCGCCCTGTCGGCCGACCCCGACTGGAAGGGCACCGTCGTGACCCGCGACGACGGCGTCAAGCTGCGCGCCCTGGCGCCCGGCAAGGCCGCCGACGCCGGCACGTTCAGCCGGACCTACCTGGACGGCTACATCAGCAGCGTCTGGAACACGTACAAGAGCCAGACCCTGACCGTGGTGCCGTTCCAGCTGGAGCCGGGCAAGAAGTTCTTCGGCCGCACCGACGCCTCCGGCCAGACGATGAACTTCACCGACGGCGCCGGCAAGCAGGTCTACTCCATCCGCAAGCCGGCCACCGCCGACGTGTGGGGTTGCGACGGCGCCCTGGTCGCCCCGAACGACGCGGTCGGCGGCCCCATCGCCCGCAGCCTGTGCGCCTCGTTCAACCGCTCGACGCTGGGCAAGATCCACACCGCGCCGACGTACGAGCCCGCGCAGTTCTACCAGGGCGACGTCACCAACTTCTACTCGAAGGTGGTGCACGAGGCGCACGCCGACGGCAAGGCCTACGGCTTCGCCTTCGACGACGTCGCCGCCCAGGAGTCGCTGGTGCACGACGGCGACCCGCGTGGCGCCGGCGTGGTCCTCGAGAAGTTCTGACCGGCACCGTTCCCGGGCCCGCGCGCTACGCCAGGCGCAGGTCCGGGAACGTGCCGTACTCCCCGAGCGGCCCGGCGGCGAGCCGCAGCGCCACCGGCCCGGCCACCAGATCGGGCGGCACGGGCGGCAGCGTCACGGTGACGCCGCGGCCCAGCACGGCCAGCGTCACGTGCGGGCGGAAGTCGTCGCCGACCGCGCCCATCGGCGCGGCGCCCAGGCCCGCGGCCAGCCCCAGCACCACCCGGTGCGCCAGCTCCAGCTCCGGCCGCCGCACCGCCTCCAGCCCGACGTAGGTGCCGCCCTGCGGCACGTAGGTGTCCCCGGGCGGCACCGGCGCCACCAGCGCCCCGCTGAACCGCACCGCGACGGTGGCCGGCACCGCGGCGCGCACCCCGTCCCACCACGCCGCGAACGTCGCCGCGTCGCACCGGGCGTGGGCGAGCGTCACGTGCGCGGGCCGGCGCTCGCCGAGCACGCTGACCGGGCCGTCGCCCGCGGCGGCGCGGGCGTACGCCGTCATCTCCCGCGCCACGTCCGGCGGCGGCACCAGCACCACCCCGAACGCCGGGCCGGTCCCGGCGCCGCCGGTCAATGCCGGGGCCCGTTGCCGGCCGGTAAGGCGCCGTCGCCCGGGCCCGGCCCGGACTCACGCGCCGCCTGCGCCGACGGCCACACCGCGGCCGGGAACGCGATCCGCTGCTCCCCGGCCGCCTCGCCCGCGCCGAGCGCCACCAGGTAGGCGCGCATCGTCTGGCCCGGGCGGTCGGGCTGTTCCCAGCCGATGACCGCCCACACCTCGTCGTCGTCGGCGGGGGAGGGGAGGGTGGCGAACAGCGGCCAGCTCTGCGGGATCACCCCACCAGTGTGGCGGCCCGCGGCCGCCGGCACACGGCGAGCCGATTGATCCGGGCACCCGGCGGGCACGACCGTCGTATGGCGATCCACGTGGGAACCTCGGGGTGGAGCTACGCGCACTGGGAGGACGTGCTCTACCCGCCGCGCACACCCGTCGGCGACCGGCTCGGCCACTACGTGCGGCGCTTCGGCACCGTCGAGCTCAACGCCAGCTTCTACCGGTGGCCCCGCCCGGCCGTGTTCGCCGGGTGGCGGCGCCGGCTGCCCGCCGGGTTCCGGCTGTCGGTGAAGGCGCCGCGCGGGCTCACCCACGCCCGCCGCCTCGCCGACCCGCAGGAGTGGGTCGACCGCATCGCCGCCGGCCTGCACGAGCTGGGCGACCGGCGGGCCGTGCTGCTCGTGCAGCTCGCCCCGGGCCACGAGCGCGACGACGACCGCCTGGGCGACCTGCTCGGCCGGCTGCCCGCCTGGATCCGCGTCGCCGTCGAGTTCCGCCACCCCAGCTGGCACGACGAGGCCGTGTACGCGCTGCTGGAACGCCACCGCGCCGCGTACACCGTGATGAGCGGCGCCCGGCTGCCGTGCGTGCTGCGCGCCACCACCAGCCTGGTGTACGTCCGCCTGCACGGCCCCGACCCCGACCACCTGTACGCCGGCTCCTACCCGCCGGACGACCTGCGCTGGTGGGCCGACCGCATCGGCGAGTGGGACGCCCAGGGCCGCGACGTGTACGCCTACTTCAATAACGACGGTCACGGCCACGCCGTGCGCGACGCCGAGGCCCTGCGCGCCCTGCTGGGCCACTGAGCGGGGTGTCGGATCACCGTCGCGCCCTTTGACACCACCGGCCGCCCGGGGCGACGGTCGACGGGTCCGTCCGGCGCCACGGAAGGGGCCCCGCGATGCCGTCCTACGAGTTCTGGCAGCCGGCCACCGGCGAGGGCGTCGAGGTGTGGATCCGGGACGAGCGGGCCGACGGCACGGTGGTCATGCTGGTCTGCCGGGAGGCCGACCGGCGGGCCGCCGCGCCCGGGCCGGAGGTCTGCATGGCGCTGCCCGCCCAGGACGGCGGCGTGTACCCGATGCTGACCTTCGCCGGCCGGGAGCCGCGGCGCCCCAGGCGGGTCCTGGTCGACACGACGCGGCTGCCGGCGGGGATCCAGCGGTTCCGCCTCGGCGCGTTCGGGCGGCGGGCGATCGAGGCGGCGCGGGCCGGGCGGCAGGACGTCCGCCTCACCGCGGACGAGGCGCGGCAGTGGGGACACGTCGCGCCGGCGGCGGCCGACGCGCCCGCCACCGTGTCCATCCCCGTGCCGGCCGACAGGACCGCCGAGCCCGTGGGCGGCGCGGACGAGCCGTCGTGACCCCGGACGGCCCGGCGCCCGGCGCCTTCGCGGCCGCCGCCACCACCGCCCTGGCGAACGCCTACTACACCCGGCTCGTCGGACTGCCGGACCAGCTGCGGCAACGGGCGCAGAACGCCTTCACGATCAGCGGGTTCCTGGCGGCCGGCCTGGTCGGCGCCAGCGCGCTCGGGACGCTGGCCGGGGTCACCGCCGCCGCCCGCGCCGCCGGGGTCGCCGGCCTCGTGCTGTGGGCCGTCGCCGCGGTCCTGTTCGCCCGGGCGGTCGCGGGCGCGGTCGAGCCGGTGACCGCCGGGGCCCAGCCCGGCGCGCAGGCGCTGGCGGCCGCCATCCTGCGCAACGTGGAGGCCGAGTACCTCGCCGTCGAGCGGCGCCGCCGCGCCGGGCAGCTGGCCGCGGCCCTGGCCGCCGCGGCCACGGTGACCGCGGTGGCCCTCGGGCTGCTGCTGCCGCGCCCGGCCGCGGCGACGCGATCGCTGGTGCACCTGACGCCCGAGGGCGGACGCGCCGTCGCGGCGGCGTGCGGGACCGGCGCCGCGCCGTTCGCGGCCGACGTCGTCGACGACCCCGCGCCGCGCGGTTACCTGCGGGTGCGCCCGGCGGCCGGCCCGTGCGCCGGCCGCACCCTCACCATCCCGCTCGGCGCGGTGGCGGTGGTCGTCACCGCGCCATGACGGCCGCCGCGCCCGACTCGTCGAGGTCCACCGCCGCCGACGTGAACTGCGCGTCGTACAGCCGCCGGTACGCCCCGCCCGCGGCGAGCAGCTGGGAGTGCGAGCCCTGCTCGACGATGCGGCCGTCCTCCATGACCAGGATGAGGTCGGCGTCGCGGATGGTGGACAGCCGGTGGGCGATCACGAAGCTGGTGCGCCCGGTGCGCAGCGCCGCCATCGCCTGCTGCACCAGCACCTCGGTGCGGGTGTCGACGCTGCTGGTGGCCTCGTCGAGGATCAGCAGCGCGGGGTCGGCGAGGAACGCCCGGGCGATCGTGATGAGCTGCTTCTCGCCGGCGCTGACGTTGCCGCCCTCGGAGTCGATGACCGTGTCGTAGCCGTCCGGCAGGCTGTGCACGAACCGGTCCACGTAGGTGGCGGTGGCGGCGGCGCGGATCTCCTCCTCGGTCGCGTCGGGGCGGCCGTAGCGGATGTTCTCCCGGATGGTGCCGCCGAACAGCCACGCGTCCTGCAGCACCATGCCGATCTTCGAGCGCAGCTCGTCGCGGCGCAGCTCGGTGACGTCGACGCCGTCGAGGGTGATGCGGCCGCCGTCCAGCTCGTAGAACCGCATGATGAGGTTCACCAGCGTCGTCTTGCCGGCGCCGGTGGGGCCGACGATGGCGACGGTCTGGCCCGGCTCGGCGACCAGCGACAGGTCCTCGATGAGCGGCGTGTCGGCCTGGTAGCGGAAGTCGACGCCCTCGAACGCGACCCGCCCGCGGGTCGGCGCGGCCTCGCGGGCGGCCGGCTCCGGCGACTGCTCGGCGGCGTCGAGCAGCTCGAACACCCGCTCGGCGGACGCCACCCCGGACTGCAGCAGGTTCGCCATCGACGCCACCTGGGTCAGCGGCTGGGTGAACTGGCGGCTGTACTGGATGAACGCCTGCACGTCGCCGAGGCTCATCGCGCCGGACGTGATGCGCAGGCCGCCGACCACGGCCACCGCCACGTAGCTCAGGTTCCCGATGAAGAACATCGACGGCATGATGATGCCGCTGACGAACTGGGCGCCGAAGCTGGCGTCGTAGAGGGCGGCGTTGCGGGCCGCGAACGTCGCCTCGACCTCCTTCTGCCGGCCGAAGACCTTGACCAGCTCGTGGCCGGTGAACGCCTCCTCGATGTGGGCGTTGAGGGTGCCGGTGTGCGTCCACTGCGCGATGAACTGCTTCTGCGAGCGCTTCGCGATCTGCTGGGTGACGATCATCGACAGCGGCACGGCGATGAGCGCGATGAGCGCCAGCAGCGGCGAGATCCAGAACATCATGACGATGACGCCGATGACGGTGAGCAGGCTGGTGAGCAGCTGGCTCAGCGTCTGCTGCAGGGTCTGCGCCACGTTGTCGATGTCGTTGGTGACGCGGCTGAGCAGCTCGCCGCGCGGCTGGTTGTCGAAGTACGGCAGCGGCAGCCGGTGCAGCTTCGCCTCGACCTCGGCGCGCAGCTCGTACATGGAGCGCTGCACGACGCCCGCGAGGATCCAGCCCTGCGCCCACATGAGCACGCTGGACAGCACGAACAGCACCACGGCCCAGGCCAGGATCGTGCTGAGCGCGGTGAAGTCGACGCCGGCGCCGGGCGTGACGTCCATCCGGGCGAGCATGTCGGCCAGGTTGTCGTTGCCGGCGGCGCGCAGCCCGTCGACGGCCTGCTCCTGGGTGCTGCCGGTCGGCAGCCGCCGGCCGATGACGCCGCTGAAGATGATGTCGGTGGCCTGGCCGAGGATCTTCGGCACGTAGACGCTGAGCCCGACGCTGGCCACGCCGAGCGCCACGACCGACAGCAGCGCCATCCGGTACGGCCGCAGCCGGTGGATGAGCCGCCGCGCCGACGGCCAGAACGTCATGGACTTCTCGGCCGGCATCCCGGCGTTCGCCCACGGGGGGCCGCCGGCCGGCCGGCGGTTGCCGCCGGGCAGCCGGGCGGGGGCGGCGGACGTCTTCGGTTGCTCGCTCATGCCGCCGCTCCCACGGTCTGCTGGGACTCCACGATCTCCACGTACGTCGGGCAGGTCTCGAGCAGCTCGGCGTGCCGGCCGACGCCCACGACCGCGCCGTCCTCCAGGACGACGATCTGGTCGGCGTCCACGATGGTCGACACCCGCTGCGCCACGATGATGACGGTGGCGTCGGCGGTGACCGGGCGCAGCGCGGCCCGCAGCCGCGCGTCGGTGCCGAGGTCGAGCGCGGAGAACGAGTCGTCGAACAGGTAGATCTCCGGCTCGTGCACCAGCGCCCGCGCGATGGCCAGGCGCTGGCGCTGGCCGCCGGACACGTTCGTGCCGCCCTGGGCGATCGGGGCGTCGAGGCCCTCGGGCATCGCCGCGACGAAGTCCTTCGCCTGGGCGATCTCCAGGGCCCGCCACAGCTGGTCGTCGGTGGCGTCCGGGTTGCCGTAGCGCAGGTTGCTGGCGACGGTGCCGGAGAACAGGTACGGCCGCTGCGGGACGATGCCGATGCGGTCCCACAGGGCGTCGAGGTCGACCTCCCGCACGTCGACGCCGTTGACCAGCACGCTGCCGCCGGTGGCGTCGAACAGCCGGGGGATGAGCCCGAGCAGCGTCGTCTTGCCGGCGCCGGTGCTGCCGATGACGGCGGTGGTCCGGCCGGCGACGGCGGTGAAGCTGACGTCGCGCAGCACGGGCGCCTCGGCGCCGGGGTAGGCGAACTCGACGTGGCGCAGCTCGACGGTGCCACGCCCGGGCAGGTCGGCCACCGGCGCGGCCGGGGACACCACCGACGACGCGGTGTCGAGCACCTCGGTGATGCGCTCGGCGCTGACGGCCGCGCGCGGCACCATCATCGCCATGAACGTGGCCATCATGACCGACATCAGGATCTGCACGAGGTACTGCAGGAACGCCGTCAGCGCGCCGATCTCGATCACACCTGCGTCGACGCGGAACGCGCCGAACCAGAGCACGGCCACGCTGGAGGCGTTGAAGACGAACATGACGACGGGGAAGATCAGCGCCTGCAGCTTGCCGACGCGCAGCGCGGTGTCGGTGAGGTCGGCGTTGGCCTGGCCGAAGCGGCGCGTCTCGTAGGGCTCGCGGACGAACGCGCGCACCACCCGGATGCCGGTGAGCTGCTCGCGCAGCACCCGGTTGACGGTGTCGATGCGGGTCTGCATGACCCGGAACTCGGGCACCATCCGGCGGATGATCAGCCCGATCGCGAGCACCATGACCGGCACGGCGACGAGCATCAGCCACGACAGGCCGACGTCCTCGCGCAGGGCCATGACGATGCCGCCGACGCACATGATGGGCGCCATGACGAGCATCGTGCAGGTGACCACGACGAGCATCTGCACCTGCTGCACGTCGTTGGTGGTGCGGGTGATGAGCGACGGCGCGCCGAACTGGCCGACCTCGCGGGCGGAGAACCCGCCGACGGTGTGGAAGATGCCGGCGCGCAGGTCGCGGCCGAAGCTCATGGCCGCCTTGGCGCCGTAGTAGACGGCCCCGATCGAGCAGGCGATCTGGACGAGCGACACGGCGAGCATCCAGCCGCCGGTGCGCATGATGTAGCCGGTGTCGCCGAGCGCGACGCCCCGGTCGATGATGTCGGCGTTGAGCCGCGGCAGGTACAGCGAGGCGATGGTGCCGACGAACTGCAGCGCCACGACGGCGGTGAGCAGCCGGGTGTACGGCCGCAGGTAGGTCCTCAGTAGCCTGATCAGCACGTGGTGCTGCCCCCGTTCGAGTCGGATCGGAGCATGCCGTCGAGGAGCACGACGGTGATCTCGTCGACGGACAGCGGCTGCCCGTCGGTGATGAGCGGGTGCGAACCCGCGAATGTCAGCAGGCGCATGATGCGCACCACGTCGGGCAGGGGCAACCGGAATTCGCCCGCGTCCGGCGCGAGGATGCGCTGGACCTCGGCGAGGATGCGGGCGTGCTGCGTCTGCGCGTCGTCGCGGCAGCGCCGCGCCTCGTCCGGCGGGCCCTGGACGCCGACCGCGAGCATGAGCTCGAAGACGGCGATGAACCGGCGCCGGAGGATGTCGGTGACGACGCCGACCCGCTCGCGCACCGGAGCGCCCATGTCGACCGCGGCCAGCTCGGCCAGGATCGGCTCGGGGTCGAGCCCGCGCGACAGGGCGGCGCGGACCAGGTTGTCCTTGTCGCCGAACGCCTTGAACACCGTGCCCTCGGCGACGCCGGCCGCCTCGGCGATCTGCTTGCTGGTCACCTTGAGGCCGTGCCGGGCGAGCAGGGGCAGGGTGGCCTCGACGAGCATGCAGCGGCGCTCGTCGGGCGTCATGCGGGGGGCGCGGCTCACCCGGGCGACTATAGGTGAGTGAGTCACTCACTCACAACTTTTTTCCCGGGCCGCGGCGCGCCCGATGCCGTACCGTCCAGGCCATGGCGGAGATCGTCCTGATCCGGCACGGCCAGACCGAGTGGAGCGCCAACGGGCGGCACACCTCGTACACCGACCTCGACCTCACCCCGGTCGGCGAGCAACAGGCCCGCGACGTGGGCGTGCGCCTGGCCGGCCGCACCTTCGCGGCCGTCCTGAGCAGCCCCCGCACCCGCGCCCTGCGCACGGCGGAACTCGCCGGCCTCACCGTCACCGACGTCACCGACGACCTCACCGAGTGGAACTACGGCCGGTACGAGGGCATCACCACGCGCGAGATCCGCTCCCACGTTCCCGGCTGGGACCTGTGGACCGACGGCTGCCCCGACGGCGAGAGCCCCGACCAGGTCGCCACCCGCCTCGACCGCGTCCTCGACGCCGCCGTCGGCCACACCGCGGGCGGCGACGTCGCCCTCGTCGCCCACGGCCACGCCCTGCGGGTGGCCGGCGCCCGCTGGATCGGCTGGCCGGCGTCCGCGGGCGGCCGCCTGCGCCTGGACACGGGCACCCTGTCGGTCCTCGGGTACGAGCACGACCGGCGCGTCGTCCTCGAATGGAACGCCGGCCGCTGACCGCTTGCGAACGTCAAGCTCGTGCCCGCGGCGCTGTGGCCGCTCGGGCGGGAGGTCGTCGAGGCCTGACTACGGTGGGGCGATGAGCGACGAGGCGCCCGCGGCGTGGTTCGAGCGGCTGTACCGGCAGGCCGCGGCGGGGGAGGCGGAGATCCCGTGGGACCGGGGCGGGCCCAACCCGTACGTGGCCGGGTGGTTCGCCCGCGAGGGGGTCGAGGGGCGCGGCCGGCGGGCGCTCGTCGTCGGCTGCGGGCTCGGCGACGACGCCGAGCACGTGGCCGGGCTCGGTTTCGAGGTGACCGCGTTCGACGTGGCGGAGACCGCGGTGCGCACCGCCCGGGCCCGGCACCCCGGCTCCGCCGTGCGCTACCGCACCGCCGACCTGACCGACCCGCCCGCCCAGTGGGCCGGCGCGTGGGACCTGGTCGTCGAGAGCCTGACCGTGCAGTCGGTGCCGCGGTCGCTGCGCCCGCTCGTCACCCGGCACATCGCCGGGTTCGTCGCCCCCGGCGGCACGCTGCTGCTGCTCGCCGGGGTGCTGCCCGACGGCGTGGACGAGGAGGACGGCCCGCCCTGGCGGCTGCGCCGCGACGAGGTCGACGCGTTCGCGGCCGCCGGGCTGACGGCCGCTGACGTCGAGCGGTTCACCGGGGACGACGGCCGCACCCGGTGGCGGGCGGTGTTCAGCCGAGCCGCGGGATGACCTTCTCGGCGAACTGCTCGGTGAACGCGATGGGATCGCCGGCCGGCATCGTCTGCACCTCGGTGACGCCCAGGGCCGCGTACGCCTCCGCGTCGGCGAGCCAGGCGTCCACGTCGGCCAGCGGCGGGCGCACCATCAGCACGGTCTTGGTGATGTCGTCGTAGTCGCGGCCCTCGGCCTCGCAGTGGGCGCGCAGCACGTCGAGCTTGCGGGCGACGTCGTCGGGGGAGGTGCCGAACAGGTTGCACAGCTGGGCGTACCGCGCGACCAGCAGCAGCGTCTTCTTCTCCCCGCCGCCGCCGATCATCACGGGGATCTTGGGGCGGCCGAGCGGCTGCGGCACGCACAGCGTCTCGGCGAGCCGGTAGTGCCGGCCCTCGTACGGGCCGTTGTTCTCGCTCCACATCTGGTCGCAGATCTGCAGCGTCTCCTCCAGCCGCTCGAAGCGCTCCGCCACGGGCACCACGGGCACGCCGAGGCCGACCTGCTCGCGCTCGTACCAGGACGCGCCGATGCCGAGCCGGGCCCGGCCGCCGGACAGCACGTCCAGGGTGGTGACGATCTTCGCCAGCAGGCCGGGGTAGCGGTACATGACGCCGGTGACGAGCAGGCCGAGGGTCATCCGCTCGGTGCGGGCGGCGAGGTAGCCCAGGGTCGTGTAGCCCTCCAGCATCGGCTCGTCGGCCGGGGCGGACGCCTCCATCTGGAAGTAGTGGTCCATGACGGTGAACGAGTCGAACCCGGCGTCCTCAGCGAGGCGCGCCGTGGCGCCGAGGGTGGGCGCGATGCGGGCCGGGTCGGCCGGGGTGGCGAAGTTCCAGTAGTGCAGGCCGAGCTTCACGGTGGCTCCTCCGGTGGCGGGACGATCGCGTTCCATCCTGCCGCGCGCGTTGCTGCCCCGTAACGTCTCGGCCGTCCCTGGCGTGCCGATTTGCGCCGATTGTTGAAAAGATCATGATGTTGCAGTGCGCAGGGGAGACGGCCGAACGGAGTACGTGAGGACTGTCGCCCACCTGCGCGCGCTGGCCCTGCTCGGCGTGCTCGCGCTCGCCGCCTGCGGGACCACGCCACCGCCCCGCGCCCCGGCCGCGCCGGCCGCCCCGTCCCCCGGACCCGCGGCCGCTCCCGCCACCGGTCCGGCCGCCGGGCCCGCGGCCGCCCCTGCCACCGCTCCCGCCGGCGCGGCGCTGCCCGCCGCCGGCGCCGCGACCGCCGCCCCGCCCGTCGCGGGCGTCGCGCCGCCGCCCGCCGGGACCGGCGCCGCACCCGGCGCCCCGGCGGCCGCCGCCGCGCTGGCCGGCATCGAGCCCGCCGCCGCCCGCGCCCCCCGCGGCAGCGCCCTGCGCCCGCTGCGGATCATGCCGCTCGGCGACTCCATCACCCTGGGCCGCGGCGACCGCCTGCGCGACGGCTACCGCCGCGAGCTGGGCGCCCTGCTGACGGCGGCCGGGGTGCACCACGACTTCGTCGGCTCGCAGCGCGACGGCACCGGCCCCGACATCGACCACGAGGGCCACAGCGGGTGGACGATCACCGAGGCGCGCGGCCGGGTCGGCGGCTGGCTGGCCGCCGCCCGCCCCGACGTCGTGCTGCTCGACCTGGGCACCAACGACATGATCCAGGGCATCGACCCCGGGTACGCGCCGGTGCGCCTCGCCGACCTGGTCGACACCATCCTCGCCTGGTCGCCCGACGTGCGGGTGGTCGTGGCCACGCTCATCGTCACGCCCACCCAGGGCCAGTTCGCCGCCCGCCCCGGCCGGGCCCGCGCCGCGCCGCTGATGCTGGCGTACAACTCGCAGGTGCGGCTGCTCGCCGCGGCCCGCGGGCCGCGGGTCCGCCTCGCCGAGATGGCCGTGGTGCGCTGGGCGGACACCCGCGACGGGCTGCACCCGACGCCGCGCGGCTACCGGCTGATGGCGTACCGCTGGTACCAGCAGCTCGCGCACCTCATGCCGGGCGGCGCAGCGTGGCCGGCGCCACCGGCTGTGACCAAGGCCGCGGCGCGGCAGGGCCGCCGGGTCGGCTAGGCTCGGATGCAGCGAAGGGGAGTAGCTCCCAACGTCGTGGTCGACACACTGGCGCTCCGGCGCCCGGCCACGCGGCCCCGCCCCTCACGGGCGACGGCGGGCGAGACCTTCGGCTCTGGCTGCATCAGCCGGGTCGAGGTCGCCACGCGTCCCCGCTCCCGGCCCACGACCGGGAAAGGGTCTTCATGGACGGCGTCCTTGCCGCGACCGTACTGAGCTTCGTCGTCATCTTCATCGCCGAGCTGGGCGACAAGTCCCAGCTCATGGCGCTCACGTTCGCCACCCGGTTCAAGCCGTGGCCGGTGCTGATCGGCATCACCGTCGCCACCGCCGTCGTGCACGCGGTGTCGGTCGGCGTGGGCTACGGGCTGGGCGCCACCCTGCCGACCGACTGGATCTCCCTGATCGCGGGCGTGGCGTTCCTCGCCTTCGGCGCGTGGACGCTGCGCGGCGACAGCCTCACCGAGGACGAGCAGGCGCGGGCGGCCCGCACCCGGCGCTCGGCGATCATCGCCGTCACGGTGGCGTTCTTCCTCGCCGAGCTGGGCGACAAGACGATGCTGGCGACGATCACCCTGGCCACCCAGCACGGCTGGTTCGGCACGTGGCTCGGCTCGACCGTCGGCATGGTCGCGGCCGACGCCCTGGCGATCCTGGTGGGCCGCCAGCTCGGCCGGCACCTGCCGGAGCGCACGATCCGCATCGGCGCGGCCCTGCTGTTCTTCGCCTTCGGCATCTGGCTGGTGATCGAGGCCCTGCTGCAGCTGCTCTAGGCGATGAGCACCTGGGCGACGCCGGCCGCGGCCAGCGTGCCGGCCGGGGTCGGCCTGCCGGTCGCCGGGTCGACGGAGAACCAGCTGACGTCGCCGGAGCGCTGGTTGGCGACGTAGAGCCAGCCGCCGGTGGGGTCGAGCGCCAGGTGACGCGGCCAGTCGCCGCCGCAGGGGTGCGCATCGGTGAACGTGAGGCCGTCCGCGGTGACGGTGAGGACCGCGACGGAGTTGTGGCCGCGGTTGGACACGTAGACGTGACCGCCGCCCGGGGCCACGGCGATCTCGCCGGGGAAGTTCGCGACGCCGGTCTGCGGGGGCAGCGTGAACACGCTCGCACCGGGGGTCAGCACCCCGTCGGCGTAGCCGCACACGGTCACGGTGGAGTTCAGCTCGCCCGCCACGTAGGCGCGGTCGCCGGCCGGGTCGAACGCCAGGTGCCGCGGCCCGGTGCGGGCCGGGAACGCGGCCCGCGACGTCTTGGTAAGCCTGCCGTCGCCGTCGAGGGCGTAGCTGACGACGGCGTCGAGTCCCAGGTCGACGACCAGCACCGCGCCGTCCGGGGCGAACACCACCTGGTGCGGGTGCGCGCCCTCGCCGTGCCGCTGGACGTCCGACGCCTCGCCCACCGTGCCGTCGGCCGCCAGCGGGTGCACGGCCACGGTGCCGCCGCCGTACATGGCGGTGACGAGGAACGCGCCGTCGGGGGAGACCGCCGCATGGGCGGGCCCGTTGCCGGTCGGCCGGCTGTTCAGCGGCTGCGGGGCGCCGTCCGCGCCCAGGCGCAGCGCGTGCGCGGCGCCCGCCGGGGTCTCGCTGACCGCGTACAGGGTCGGGCCGGAGACGGCCAGCCACGACGGGTCCTCGACGGCGTCGGTCCACGCGTCGACCGTCGGCGCGCCCGTCACCGGGTCGAGCCGGCCGACGGCGATGCCCCGGCCGCCCGACCGGGTGTACGTGCCGAGGAGGAAGCGCTGCTCCCCGGTCGCCGCGTCGGCGCGCAGCGCCGTCGCGGTCAGGGCGGCGGCCGCGCCGCCGACGAGCAGGGCGCGTCGGGTGATCCGGATCTGCTCCATGATCGCCACGCTAGCCCAATCCATCGACGGATGTGAACGTCGCCGGGTCAGCCGTGCAGCGGGACCTCCGCCCAGACCACCTTGCCGTCGGGCGTCGGGCGGCTGCCCCAGCGGGCCGCGAACGCGTCCACCAGCAGCAGCCCGCGGTGGCCCTCCTCCAGCAGGTCCGGGTCGTGCCGGCGCGGGGTGCGGTGGTCGGCGTCGGCCACGGCGATGACGAGCCGGTGGGCGCCGGCGTGCAGGCGCAGCCGCACCGGCGCGCCGGTGTGCCGCACCGCGTTCGCCACCAGTTCCGTCACGATCATCAGCGCCCGGTCGACGGCCGCGGCGGCGTCCCACCGCTGGAGGTTGTCGCGCACGAACTGCCGGGCGCGGGCGGCCACGTCGCTGTCCGCGGTCAGCGCCATCGCGGCCGTGCGCCGGTCCGCCGCCAGGTCGCGCACGTGCAGCAGGGCGACGTCGTCGTCGTAGCGGCCCTGGGTGAGGCCGCGGATCAGGGCGTCGCAGGCGGCCTCCGCCTCCTCCGGCGGCCGGGACACCACGTCGCGCCAGGCCGCCGCCAGGTCGGTGACCGTGTCCGGCAGCGCCCGGCGGCGCCGCTCCACCAGGCCGTCGGTGTACAGCAGCAGGGACGCCCCGGGCGGGAACGGCACCTCCCGCTCGGCGAACGCGGCGCCGACCCGCAGCGGCATGCCGAGGCGCTCGTCGAGGACGGTGACCCGGCCGTCCGGGTCCGCCACCGCGGGCGGCAGGTGCCCCGCGTTGGCGTACGTGATCGTCGCCTCGGCCGGGTCGTGCACCGCGTAGACGCAGGTGATGAACTGGTGGCCGGACAGCGCCGCGGCCAGCTCGGACACGTGCGCGAGCACCTGGCCGGGCGGCAGGTCCAGCAGCGCGTACGCGCGGATCGCCGTGCGCACCTGGCCCATGACCGTGGCGGCCGGCACCCCGCGCCCCATCACGTCGCCGATGACGAACGCGGTGCGCCCGGCCGGCAGCTCCACCACGTCGATCCAGTCGCCGCCGACCTCGGAACCGGTGGCGGCCGGCAGGTAGCGGCCGACGACCTGGAAGCCGGGCACCGTGCCGATGACGGGCAGCATGCTGCGCTGCAGCTCGGTGGCCATCGCGCGCTGGCGGCCGTACAGGCGGGCGTTGTCGAGGGCGATCGCGGCGTACCCGGCGATGCCCTCGGCCAGCTCCTCGTGCCGCGCCGTGAACCGGGCGCGTTCGGGGTGGCCGAAGAAGAAGCCGCCGAGCACCTCGCCGGACGACGGCGACACCACCGGCACGGCCAGGTAGCTGCACACCGGCAGGTGCCCCTCGGGCATGCCCGCGTGCGGGGCGTTGTGCCCGTAGCGCGGGTCGGCGGTGATGTCGTCGCTGCGCACGGTGCCCGCGCCGGCGAACGTCGGCGCGAACACCTCGGTGTTGCGCGGCATCGGGAACCGCTCGAACGCCGAGCGCGGCACGCCGGACAGGGTGTACAGCGTGTACGACTCGCCGTAGTCGTCGATGAGGTTGTAGAAGAACGCCCCGAACGCGGCGCCGGTCGCGACCACGGCCGCGTCGGTCGCGTCCTGGACGAGCGCGTCCAGGTCGAGCTGGGAGGTGAGCCGCCGCCCGATGCTCTGCAGGGTGTCGAGAAGGTCCGGCCGGGACGCCCCGGCGTCGTGCTCGGCGAGCGCGGCCTCGGCGCGGTCGAGCTGGTCGCGCAGCGCGTCGCGGTGGCCGGCGGCGTCGCCGGCGTGCGCGAGCAGCCCGGCGCGGATCCCGGCGGCGGCGGTGCGCAGCACGTCGTCGGCGCAGGCGCCCGGCCGGACGGGGTGCAGCTCGGCGGTCAGCGCCGGGCCGTCGCCGAGCGGCTGGTCCACCAGCACGCCGGTCCCCGTGGTGTGGCCCGCGGTGGCCAGGTCCGCGCCGGGGGACAGGCGCAGCCGCACGCCGGCCAGCAGCGGCCGGCCGGCGTCGTCGACCAGCTCGGCGAGCAGGGTCTCCGCGGCGCGCGCGGCGCCCGCGACCAGGTCGGGGGCGGCCTCCGCCGCGCGGCGGGCGGCCCCGGCGGCGCGGACGGCGCGCAGGCGCCGGGCGCCGTCGGCGCCCCCGGTCATCCCGCTACCTCGGCCAGCACCGTGCCGACGTCGGGCCGGATCAGGAACAGCCGGTCGAGCGACGTGACCCGGATGGCCGACAGCACCTGCGGGTTGGCGCCCGTGACGTAGAACCGGCCGCCGCGCTCGGCGGCCGCCTTGTGCAGGGAGATCATGGCGCCCAGGGCGCTGGAGTCGCAGAACCCGACCGCGGTGAGGTCGAGCACGAGGGCGCCGCCGTCGCGCGGCTCGCCGGCCAGGGCGGCGGTCAGCCGGGGCGTGCTGCCGAAGTCGAGCTCGCCCGCCACCCGCACGACAGTGAGCGCCGGTCCGGTGCGGTGTTCGACGTCGATGGTCACCGGGGCGCTGGTCATGGCCGTCGATGGTAGCCGCAGCAACGGCGCGGGCGGCCCCGGACCGTCGGTCCCGGGCCGCCCGTCGCGCGCGGTGCGCTCAGCGCTGTCGAGCGGTCAGCGCGGCTCGTAGGTCATGCAGTCGGCGATGTCCTTGCCGGGCGCGACCCGGATGGCGGGCGCGCCGCACTCGAGCTCGGAGTTGAACGTGCAGTCGGTGCGGTGGCAGGCGCCGACCTGGGCGATGACCCGGTCCAGGCCGCCCTTGGCGGTGGTGTCGATGAACGTGTCGCACCGCGCGGCCGAGCCGCCCACGGTGATCGCGAAGGCGTGACAGCCGTCGTGGTTGTAACCGCACCCGGTCACGGAACATTCGGAGACGCGGGGCATCTCAAGCATGTCGGTCATGGTGCTACCTCCTTCATCCGGCACCGACGATAATGCATTTCCGCGCTATTCGCCGGGCCGCCCCGCCAAATTTCCGCAATTGTTCCGACTAAGGTTCGCCTACCCATTCCGATAATCACTTAGGTAAGCCTGACCTGCCTTTACGGCAGCGGAGAATGCGCCGCGGGCACCTTTTCGCCGTCCGCCACCGGCCCCGGCGGGGTGCCCTCGCCGAATGGCGAACCGCCGAGCGACTCGCGCCCGTGCGGCGTCATCCAGTCGCTCAGGTCCGGGCCCTTCGGCACGATGCCGGTGGGATTGATGTCGCGGTGCACCTCGTAGTAGTGCCGCTTGATGTGGTCGAAGTCGGTGGTGTCGCCGAACCCGGGCGTCTGGAACAGGTCCCGCGCGTACGCCCAGAGCACCGGCATCTCCGTCAGCTTGCTGCGGTTGCACTTGAAGTGGCCGTGGTACACCGGGTCGAACCGGGCCAGCGTCGTGAACAGCCGCACGTCGGCCTCGGTGATGGTGTCGCCCACCAGGTACCGCCGGCGCTCCAGCCGCTCCGACAGCCAGTCGAGGCGGCCGAACAACCGGTCGAACGCCTTCTCGTACGACTCCTGGGTGCCGGCGAAGCCCGCCCGGTAGACGCCGTTGTTCACGTCGGCGAACACCACCCGGTTGACCGTGTCGATCTCCTCGCGCAGGTGCTCCGGGTACAGCTGCGGGGCGCCCGGGCGGTGGTGCGCCGTCCACTCCAGCGACAGGTCGATGGTGATCTGCGCGAAGTCGTTCGTGACGACCTGCCCGGTGGGCACGTCCACGATCGCCGGGACGGTGATGCCGCGCTCGTAGCCGGGGAAGCGCTTGAAGAACGCCTCCTGGAGCCGCTCGATGCCGAGCACCGGGTCGCGCCCGTCCGGGTCCAGGTCGAAGGTCCAGCTGCGCTTGTCGTGCGTCGGGCCGGCGACGCCCATCGACAGCACGTCCTCCAGCCCGAGCAGGCGCCGCACGATGATCGACCGGTTCGCCCACGGGCAGGCCCGGCTCACGACCAGCCGGTACCGGCCCGGCTCGACGGGCCAGCCGTCGCGCCCGTCGGCGGTGATCCGCGTGGCGATGTAGTTCTGGTCCCGGGTGAACTCCCCGGACGGGTTCACGTACGTGCCGTCAGCCATGCCCCCATCCTGCACCGGCGGCCCCGGTCACGTCGGGGGACGTGGCCGGGGCCGGGGGCCGGGCGGGGGTGCGGGGCGGGTCAGCGGGCGCCGGTCAGGTGCGGGCGCAGCGCCAGGATCAGGCCGAGGACGCCGTAGCCGACGAACAGGTGGCTCGCGCCGACGTACTGCCCGGCGGTCTCCCCGAACACCACCATCGCGGGGACGCTGACGACGGCCCAGCTCTCGGCGACCGACGGCCACACCCGGGCCGCGCCGCGCCACCGGCCGGCGAACGCGATCTTCACGCCGATGACGAACATGCCGAGCATCGACAGCGGCCAGAAGACGTCGAGCACCGCCAGCCAGAGGTCGTCGCGGAAGGCCGGGACGGCCGCGTGCAGCACGGTCCACAGGGTGGCCAGGGCGAGCAGCACGTACTCGACGCGGAGCAGGCCGCGGGCCAGCCGGGAGACGCCGGTCGCCATCGTCCGCAGCTGCGCGGTGACCAGCACGAACAGCGAGGCCTGGAAGGGCAGCGCCCCCACGTCGCCGAGGGTGATGCCGGTGGGGTCGGTGGCCTGCGGGCTGACGAGGAACATCGTGGTGCCCCAGACGGCGGCGCCGGCGGCGACGGCGATGCCGGCGCGGCGGACGAGGCGGGCGGTGCCGGCGGCGGGCGCGGCGGGGTCGTCGGTGCGGGCGGGGACGGGCGTGATGGTGAGCGACATGGCGAGGACTCCGGTTCCGGTCGTGGGTGGGGGTGGTCAGCGGGCGCCGGTCAGGTGCGGGCGCAGGGCGAGCAGCAGGCCGAGGCCGCCGTAGCCGATGAGGGCGTGCAGGGAGCCGACGGCCTGGCCGACGCCGACCCCGAAGATCACCAGGGCGGGCACGGACACGACGGCCCAGCTCTCCGCGACCAGCGGCCAGCCGCGCAGCGGGCCGGTCCAGCGCTTCGCGAAGGCGATCTTGACGCCGATGGCGAACATGCCGAGCATCGACAGCGGCCAGAAGGCGTCCAGCACCGCCAGCCACGGCTCGCCGCGCAGCGACCAGAACGCGCCGTGCAGCACCGTCCACAGCGTGGCGAGGGCCAGCAGCACGTACTCGAGGCGCAGCATCCCCCGGGCGAACCGGGAGGTGCCGGTCGCCGCCGTGCGCAGCTGGGCGGTGACCAGCGCGAACAGGGCGCCCTGGAAGGGCAGCGCGCCCAGGTCGACGACGGTGATGCCGACCGGGTCGGTGGTCTGCGGGCTGTAGGCGGCCATCGCGCCGGCCCAGATGGCGGCGCCGGCGGCGAGCGCCACGCCGGTGCGCCGGACGAACCGGGCGGTGTCCGAGGCGGCGGCCGTGGTGGCGGTGGTGGCGTCGGTGGTCGTGGTGGTCGCGGGGGCTGCGGTGATCGTCATGGCTGTGGTCCCTCGTTCCGTGCGGTGCGGTGTGCCCCGCTGACGAGGAGAACTCTGTCGGGACGCCGTCCCGGGCCGGCAGGGCCGCGCGCCCCCGATCGGGTCCCGCGCGGTGTCCCGGGCAGGTCGGGACACGAGTCCCAGAGACCGGGGGACGCCCGCGCTGCGACGATGGCGCGGTGAAGGACGACGCGCGCCCGCCCCGGGTCCTGCCCGCGCTGACCGTGCTGCTCGGGGTCGGCGCCATCGCCGCCGCGGCGGTGCTCGACGCGCAGGTGCCGGCGGCGCACCGGGCCGAGACCGTGCTGGACCCGGGCTGGTTCGCCGGGCTGTCCGGTGTCGCCCTGGCGGTGGCCGGGGCGCTGCTGCTGCGCCGGGCGCCCCGGCACCCGGTGGCGTGGGTGCTCGCCGTCACCGGCGTGCACTGGGCGCTGGACGGACTCGCGGCCGCGTGGCTCGCGTACGCCACCCTGCACGACCCCGTGCTGCCCGGCGCCGACCTCGCGTTCTGGGTGTTCCAGCGCCTCGGCGCGACCCTGCTGCTGTCGCTGCCGCTGATCCTGCTGCTGTACCCGGACGGCCGCCTGCCGCGCGGCCGGTGGTGGCGGGCGGCGTCCATCGCCGGGCTGGCCGGGGCGGCGCTGCTGCCGGCGGTGCTGCTCGTGGTGCCGTCCGGCATCGCCCAGGCCGACGCCGGCGGCGCGGTGCCCGCCCCGTTCGCCCGGCTGGACCTCGACCTCACGACCCTGCCGCTGCCCGACGGCGTCTGGTTGCCGCTGCTGGCCGTGGCGCGCGCGCTCGTGCCCCTCGGCCTGGTGGTGCCGTTCCTGGTGGTGGTGCGCCGCTACCGCGCCGCCGCCGGCGACCCGGTGCGCCGGGCCCGGATGCGCTGGCTGCTGTGGGCCGCGATCGTCGACGTGCTGGTCATGCTGTCGTCGACCGTGCTGCCGGAGGCGTGGACGTCGGTCGGCCTCACCGCCGCGGTCGCCGTCACCGGGCTGGCGCTGGCGATCGGCGTCGTGCGGCCGCAGCTCGTCGACATCGACCGGCTGCTCGGCGGCACGCTGGTGTACGCGGCGCTCGCCGTGACCGTCCTGGTCGTCGACGCGTGCGTGCTGGGCCTGGCCAGCGCCCTGCTGGGCGAGCGGCTGGCCGAGCGCGACGCCGCCGTCGTGGCGCTGCTGCTGGTCACCGCCGTGTACGGGCCGCTGCGGCACCGGCTGTGGCTGGCCGTGCGGCGGCTCGTGCTGGGCCGCCGCGACGACGCGTACGGGGTGGTGGCCGGGCTGGCCGAGCGGCTGGAACGCTCGCCCACCCCCGAGGTGCAGCTCGTCGCCGTGGCGCAGAGCGTCGCCGAGGCGTTCCGGTCGCCGTACGTGGCCGTGGAGGTGGACCGGGCCGGCGGCGAGCGCATCGTCGCCGCGCACGGCGTCGAGCCGGCCGACACCCAGGTGCTGCCGATCACCTGGCGCGGCGAGCCCGTCGGGCGGCTCGTGCTGCCCCGCGGCGGCGCCCGGGCCGCGCTGAGCGCCCGCGACGAGCGGCTGCTCGCCGACGTGGTCCGCCAGGCCGCCGCGGCCGCCCGGGCCTCGCACCTGGCCGGCGAACTCCAGCGCAGCCGCGAGCAGATCGTCGCCGCCCGCGAGGAGGAGCGCCGCCGCCTGCGCCGCGACCTGCACGACGGCCTGGGTCCCAGCCTGGGCGGGGTGGCGCTGCGCATCGACACCGCCCGCAACCTGGCGGCGAAGAAGCCGGCGGAGGCCGACCGGCTGCTGCGGCAGGCCCGCGACGACGTCACGGCCGCGCTGGCCGACGTGCGCCGCCTCGTGCACGACCTGCGGCCGCCCGCGCTCGACGACGTGGGGCTGCTCGGCGCCGTGCGGCAGCAGGCCGAGCGGCTGCGGGCCCCCGGGCTCACCATCACCGTGGACGGGGGCGACGCGCTCGACGCGCTGCCCGCCGCCGTCGAGGTGGCCGCGTACCGGATCGCGTCCGAGGCGCTGGCCAACGTGGCCCGGCACGCGTCCGCGTCGGTCTGCCGGGTGCGGCTGGCCGTCGAGGGCGGCGACCTGATCGTGGAGGTCGCCGACGACGGCACCGGCATCCCGGCCGGCACGGCCAGCGGCGTCGGGCTGATCTCGCTGCGCGAGCGCGCCGCCGAGCTGGGCGGCGACACCCGGATAGAGTGCCCCGACGAGCGCGGCACGGTGGTGCGCGCGCGTCTTCCGCTCGCAGCCGTGGAGGTGGCCCGTGCCTGACGACGACGTGCGGGTCGTCGTGGCCGACGACCACCCGGTCTTCCGCGACGGGCTCGCCATGCTGCTCGGCTCCGTCGACGGGGTCGAGGTGGTGGGCACCGCCGCCGACGGCGTGGAGGCGGTCGCCACGGCCGTCAGGCTGCTGCCCGACGTCGTCGTGATGGACGTGCAGATGCCGCGCCTCAACGGCGTCGACGCCACCCGCCGCCTGGCCGCCGAGGCGCCCGGCGTCGGCGTGGTCGTGCTGACCATGAGCGAGGACGACGGCACGGTGTTCGCGGCCGTCCGGGCCGGGGCCCGCGGCTACCTCGTCAAGGGCGCCGAGCAGGAGGAGATCGTCCGCGCCATCACCACCGTCGCCGCGGGCGGCGCCGTGTTCGGCGCGCCGCTGGCCCGCCGCATCGCCGAGTTCTTCACCGCCGGCCCGGCCGTGCCGGAGACGCCGTTCCCGCAGCTGACCGCCCGCGAACGGGAGATCCTGGAGCTGCTCGCGGCCGGGCGCTCCAACGCCCAGATCGCCGGCGCGCTGTTCCTGTCGCCGAAGACGGTGCGCAACAACGTGTCCAACGTGTTCGCCAAGCTCCAGGTCGCCGACCGCGCGGAGGCCATCGTCCGGGCCCGCGACGCCGGCCTGGGCCGCGGTTGACAGATCGGCCCGGATGCGGGACACCTGCTGCATGTGCACCGAGGAGTGTCTGCAGCAGTCCCGCGCCGGCCGCCTCTCCCGCCGGGCCGCGCTGACCGGCGCCGCGGCCGCGGCCGCCGGTCTCGTAGCCGCCGCGCCCGCGCAGGCGTCACCCGCGCCGGCCGCCCGGCTCGGGTCGCGGCTGCGCGACCTGACCTACCCGCTCACCACCACGTTCCCCGCGTTCGCGCCCGGCGAGGAGGCCGCGAAGCGCACGTGGGTGACCATCGAGGACGACGGCTACTACCTGCAGGAGTGGCGCCTGCTGGAGCACTACGGCACCCACGTCGACGCGCCCGGCCACTTCGTGCCGGGCGGCCGGACGTCCACCGAGCTGCGCCTCGACGAGCTGGTCACCCCGGCCGTCGTGGTCGACGTCGCGGCCCGGGCGGCGCGCGACCCCGACACCGTCGTCACGGTCGACGACCTGCGCGCGCACGAGCGCCGGCACGGCCGCATCCCGCGCGGCGCCGCCGTGCTCATGTACTCGGGCTGGGGCGCCCGGGCCGGCGACGCCGCCGCGTACCGGGGCGCCGACGCGAACGGCACGCTGCACTTCCCCGGGTTCGGGGCGGAGGCCTGCGAGTGGCTGCTGCGCCGGCGGGGCATCCGCAGCGTCGGGGTGGACACGCTCAGCATCGACCCGGGACGGTCCACGACGTTCGACGCCCACCTGCTGCTGGCCGGGGCCGACCGCTACGGGCTGGAGAACCTGGCGAACCTGGGCCGCGTCCCGCCGGCCGGGGCGACGGTCGTGGTCGGGCTGATCCCGTTCCAGGACGGCTCCGGGGGCCAGGCGCGGGTGTTCGCCACCTGGTGAGGCGCCGGGTCAGGCGGTGGCGGCCAGCACGGCCGGGTCGTCCAGGGCCGCGTCGATGTCCGCGGCCGGCATCGGGTGGGCGAAGTGGAACCCCTGCGCGCGGGCGAACCCGAGCGCGTGCAGCCGCTGGGCCTGCGCCGGCGTCTCGACGCCCTCGGCCACCGTCTCGATGCCGAGGGCGCGGGCGACCTGCGCCACCGCCGTCGCGATGGTGTCGGGTCCGGGCACCGGCGCGAACGAGCGGTCCAGCTTGATCTGGTCGACCTGGCAGTGCGCCAGCATGGTCAGCGTGGACTGGCCGGTGCCGAAGTCGTCCAGGGACACCCGCACGCCCAGCTCGCGGATGCGGGCCACGGTGGCCCAGGCGGCCTCGCCCTCGACGGCGGTCGACTCGGTGATCTCGACGACGAGGCGGTGGGCGGGCAGCCCGTGGTCGCGCAGCGCGTCGGCGATCTCGGCGGCCAGGCCGGGCTCGTGCAGCTGGCGGGCCGACACGTTGACGCTGACGGTGCGCGGGGCGCGGTCGCCGTGGGCGCGCAGCCACAGCGCGGCCTGGCGGCAGGCCTCGCGCAGCACCCAGCGGCCCAGCGGCACGATGAGCCCGCTGCCCTCGGCGTACGGGATGAAGTCGGCCGGGCCGAGCAGGCCGCGCTCCGGGTGCTGCCAGCGCACCAGCGCCTCCACCCCGAGCAGGTCGCCGTCGGGCAGCCCGACCACCGGCTGGTAGTGCAGGCGCAGCTCGCCGGCGTCGAGCGCGCGGCGCAGCTCGGCGGTCACCCGGGCGCGCTCGGCGCCGCGGGCCTCCAGGCCGTCGGTGTAGCGGTGCCAGTCGCCGTTGCCGCGCGCCTTGGCCTCGTACATGGCGACGTCGGCGCGGCGCAGCAGCTCGCCGGCGGTGTCGCCGGGCTGCGCCTCGGCGATGCCGAAGCTGGCCTGCGCGGCGATGGGCCGGCCGTCGATGTCGGCCGGCCGGCGCAGCCGCTCGCGGACGCGGCCGAGCAGCCGGTCCACGTCGGCGGGCTGCGACGTGGTGAGCAGCAGGGCGAACTCGTCGCCGCCGAGGCGCGCGACGACGTCGCCGGGGCGCAGCTCGTGGCGCATCCGCTCGGCGACCTGCACGAGCAGCGCGTCGCCGGCGGCGTGGCCCAGGGTGTCGTTGACGGTCTTGAAGTCGTCCAGGTCGACGAGCACGACGCTGGTCGTGGCGCCGGGCTGCGCGCGGCCGGTCGCCGCGGCGACCCGGTCGGCGAACAGCGCCCGGTTCGCCAGGCCGGTGAGCACGTCGTGGCTGGCGTCGTGGCTGAGCCGGTCCTGCAGCTCGCGGTTCTCGGTGATGTCCCGGGTGTTGCAGACGATGCCGCGCACGCTGGGCTCGTGCAGCAGGTTGGTGCTGAGGATCTCGATCCACCGCCAGCTGCCGTCGGCGTGCCGGAAGCGGCACTGGTAGAGCACGAACGCGTCGGGCGTCCGGGCCACCTCGTCGAAGTAGCCGGCCACCCGCTCCTGGTCGTCCGGGTGGATGAACTCGAGGATGTTCGCGCCCTGGCGCTGGCCGGGGGTGCGGCCGAACATGCGCTGCGAGCCGCCGCTCATGTACGTGATGGTGCCGTCGGCGCGGCTGATGGTGACGACGTCGTAGGAGTTCTGCACGAGCAGCCGGAACCGGGCGGCCTGCGAGCGCAGCTCGGCGACCTCCGCGCCGAGCTCGCCGATCAGGCGGCCGCCCCGGCGGGACGTGACGACGTAGAAGGTGACCACGACGGGCGCCGCGACGACCGCGATGAGCCCGGGCCAGATCGAGTGGGCGGCGGTGAGCAGGACGATTGCCACCACGCCGGCGGCGGCGACCAGGGGCATGCCGACGGCGAGCACCCGGTCGGGCCGCAGCCCGGCGCGCAGCGCGGCCCGCAGGCGCGCGCCCCGTCGCGCCGCCGGGACGGTGGTCCGGCGCCGCACGGTGCGCCGGATCAACGGGTCGTCCTCCGGCGGCGTCATCGGGTCCTCACGGGTCGGGCGGCGGCTGTCACCCGCCATCATCGACGGGGCGTGACGCCCGATGAGGCCTTCTCCGGTGCCGGAAACCGGACAGCGGTGCTCAGGCCGACCCTCTGACCACCAGCGTCGGCTCGTAGATGACCGAGGTCACACGCTGTGACGGGTCGTCGATGCGGGCGAGGAGCAGCCGCGCGCTCTCGGCGGCCATGTCCTCCAGCGGGTGCCGGACGGTGGTGAGGGCGGGCCGGGCGGCCAGCGCGGCGCTGCTGTCGTCGAAGCCGACCACGGCCACGTCGTCGGGCACCCGGCGGCCGGCGTCGCGCAGCGCGAGCAGGGCGCCCTGGGCCATCAGGTCGTTGGCGACGAACAGCCCGTCGAGGTCGGGATGGTCGGCGAGCAGCCGGGCGGCGCCCGCCTCGCCGCTGTCGTGGGTGAAGTTGCCGGCCACCGACGGCACGAACGCGTGCCCGCGCCGGGCCATCGCCCGCCGGAAGCCGGTGATCCGGTCCTGGCTGGCGGGCACGTCGACGGGGCCGGAGATCAGCCCGACCCGCTGGCAGCCGCGGGCCACAAGGTGCTCGGCGGCCAGCGCGGCGCCGGTGTCGTTGGCCAGGTCGACGTAGCTGATCGGCACCGGGTCGGCGGGCCGGCCGATCATGACGGCGGGCAGACTCGCGTCGGTGAGCATGCGCGGCAGCGTGTCGTGCGGCGGCAGCGACAGCACGACGACGCCGTCGGACTGGCCCTGGCGCAGGTCGCCGACGAGCCGGGCCCGGGCGTCCTCGGTGCCGACGATCTGCAGGGCGAGCTGCTGGCCGGCGGGGCGCAGCACGCTCATCAGCCCGCCGACGACGCGGCCGAAGTACGGGTCGGCGAAGAACCGGCTCATGAACGGGTCGTCGTCGTGGCTCTCGGCGTCGGAGACGACCAGCGCCACGGTGCCGGTGCGGCGGGTGACCAGGGAGCGGGCGGCCCGGTTCGGCACGTAGCCGGTGGCGCCGACCGCGTTCCACACGACCTCGTGCAGCTGCGGGTCGACGTTGCGGGTGTTGTTGATCACCCGGGACACGGTGGCCCGGGAGACTCCCGCGACGCGGGCGACATCCTCCAGCGTCGGCAGACGTTCCATGGGGGATTTATAGCACGACGGGAGAGCGCTCTCCGCTCGCCGGGGGCGGCGGTACCGGAACCGTAGCGGCCTTGACGAGGGCAAACCCGTCGAGGACGCTCATGGAGAGCGCTCTCCAAGCCTCATTGCCCGTCCTCACCCACGGGAGACCCCCATGTCCCCATCCCCAGCCGCCCGGAGACGGCGGCGCCTCGGCGCCGCCGCCGCCACCGCCGTCGTCGCGTCCGCCCTGCTCGCGGCCGCCCCGCTGCGGCCCGCCGAGGCCGCGGAGAGCCTGCTGTCGCTCAACCGGCCGGCGCTCGCCTCGTCCACCGAGCTCGGCGAGTCCCCGGCCGCCGGCGCCTTCGACGACAACCCCGCCAGCCGGTGGGGCAGCGCCTGGAGCGACCCGCAGTGGCTGCGCGTCGACCTCGGCGCCACCGCTGCCGTCACCCGGGTCGAACTGCACTGGGAGGCCGCGTACGCCCGGGCGTTCCAGATCCAGACCTCGCCCGACGGCGCCGCCTGGACCACCGTCCACACCACCACGAACGGCGCCGGCGGCACCCAGACCATCGCCGTCAACGGCACCGGCCGGTACGTGCGCATGCTCGGCACCCAGCGCGCCACCGGCTACGGCTACTCGCTGTACGAGTTCAAGGTCTTCGGCACCTCCACGGCCGGCCCGGCCCCCACCGGCGGCCCCGGCTACGTGCTCGCCGACCCGCCCGTCACCGGCGTCGTGCCGTCCACCGCCACCCCGCCGTACGCCTCCCACCACGAGTTCCAGGCCAACTGCGCGGTCAGCCGCACGAACCTGCCCGACGACCCGATCATCTTCCCCGGCCTGCCCGGCGCCTCCCACCTGCACACGTTCCTGGGCAACCGCACCACGAACGCGGCCACCACACTCGACTCGCTGCGCGCCGGCGGCACCGCCTGCGTCACGCCCGGCGACAAGAGCGCGTACTGGATGCCGACGCTGTTCAACGGCGACACCCCCGTCATGCCGGAGGGCCCGCAGGTCATCTACTACAAGTCCGGCGTGATCGACTACCGCAGCGTGCGGATGTTCCCGCCCGGCCTGCGCTACGTCGTCGGCAGCCCCGCCGCCACCCGGGACGAGTTCCAGCACGCGCCCGGCCGCGTCGAGGGCTGGGAGTGCGGCGACAGCGCCTTCAACTGGGACTTCCCGGCGACCTGCCCGGCCGGCACCCAGCTCAACATCCGCTACCAGGCGCCCAGCTGCTGGGACGGGCGGCACCTGGACACCCCCGACCACAAGTCCCACATGGCCTACCCCGTCGTCGGCGTCTGCCCCGCCACCCACCCGGTGGCCGTGCCGATGGTCGAGTTCAAAATGGCCTTCCCCGTCAGTGGGGACATGTCGCGTGTGCGACTGTCGAGCGGTCGTGGATACTCGTTCCACTACGACTTCTATCAGGCGTGGGACACTCCGATCCTGAACGCTCTGCTGACCCACTGCATCAACGGCGGCCTGCAGTGCAACCCGCGCGGCTTCGACCTCTACAAGCCGGAGCGGGGGGCCGCCCTGACGGAGGACTACCGGTTGCCGTGAGCGGCGGCCACTGACCCGGGGGCCGGCCACGGCCCGCCCCCGCCGAGCGCGGCCGGGGATGTTCGGGGGCGATCATCCCCGGCCGCCCGCTCGGGTCAGCGCAGCTTCGCGACCCGCTCGCGGTCGGCCGCCCGGTCCGCGGCGATCCGCCCCGCCCACCGCCGCACCTCCGGATCCGCGCCCGCCTCCCGCTCGCCGGCCGCCACCCTGACGCACTGGTCGAGGTGGCCCAGCAGCGCGTCACGCAGCAGCACGTCGAACGCCGGCCCGGTGGCGCGCCCCGCCGCCGCCACCACGTCGGGCGTCACCATGCCGGGCATCCGGTGCCCGGCGTGCGGGTTCGCGCCCCCCAGCCCGGCCGCGTCCCGGATGCCCCGCAACGCCGCGAGCGCCGCCACGTGGTCGGCGCGCACGTCCGCGGCCAGGGCCCGGACGGCGGCGTCCGCGCTCTGCCGCGGGGCCAGGTCGAGCAGGGGTACGAGGGCCTCGTCCATCGCGATGGTGAGCTGCAACCACGCCGTGTCGGTCCCGTTGAGCCGCCCGGCGGCGGACCCGGCGGGCGCGGCGGGGCCGGCGGTCGCCGACGGAGGTGCCGCCGCGGTGGGTGACGCGGTCGGCGCGGGTGACCCGCCACAGCCCGCGACCAGCACCAAGGCGAGGGCGGCCGCGGCCCGGCCCACCGCCGGCACCGCGGCCCGGCCCGCGCCCTCGCCCACCGCCCGGCCCGCGCCCCGGCCCGCGGCCCCGCCCACCACCCGCCCCGCCGTCGGGGTGGTCGTGGGTGCGGGCTCGACCGGCCGCGCCGGGAGGCGGCGGGTTTCGGTCATCGCGGCACGCTCCGGGATCCGGGGGACGGGTTTCCCACTCTCCGAGCCGCGCGCCGCGGGTGTCAACGACCCACTTGTTACGGAACCACGGGCCCGGGACCGGCGCGTATTGACGTCCGGCAACATCGGCGTAACACTCGAGACGCTTGGAGAGCGCTCTCCAATCGCGGCCCCGGAAAGCGGCCGCGAGCGGAGCCCTGTTCCGGCGCGGGCCGCGTCCCCCCAGCCGCTGCCCGCGCCACCCCGTCCCGACAGGCAGGCCCATGCGTCCCATCCCCGTCCCCACCCCGCCACCACCACCCGCCCGGCCCCGGCGCCGGTCCCGCCTGGTCGCCGCCGTGGCTGCTGTGCTCACCGTCGCCGCCGGGCTCACCGCCGTCACCGTCACCGCGGCCGGCGCCGCCGACACCCTGCTGTCGCAGGGCCGCCCCGCCCTCGCCTCGTCGGCCGAGGGCGCCGACGTGACCGCCGACAAGGCGTTCGACGGCAACGCCGGGACGCGCTGGTCCAGCCAGTTCAGCGATCCGCAGTGGATCCGCGTCGACCTCGGCGCCACCGCCACCGTCAGCCAGGTCGTGCTGCAGTGGGAGGGCGCGTACGGGCGGGCGTACCGGATCGAGACGTCCCCCGACGGCAGCGCCTGGACGCCGATCCACACCACCACCAGCGGCGCCGGCGGCACCGAGACGCTCACCGTCAGTGGCACCGGCCGCTACGTGCGGCTGTACGGCACGGCCCGCGGCAGCGGCTACGGCTACTCGCTGTGGGAGTTCAAGGTGTACGGGACCGTCGCCGGCGGGCCGACCGCCGGGCCGTGCCTGCCCGCGAACGCCGCCCTGGGCCGCCCGGCCACCGCGTCCAGCTCCGAGGGCGCCGACACCGGCCCCGAGAAGGCCGTCGACGGCAACGCCGGCACCCGCTGGTCCAGCCGGTTCGCCGATCCGCAGTGGATCCGCGTCGACCTGGGCTCGGTGCAGCGGCTCTGCCAGGTGGTGCTGCAGTGGGAGGGCGCGTACGCGCGGGCGTACCGGATCGAGGCCTCGACGGACGGCGCCGCCTGGACCACCGTGCACAGCACCACCACCGGCGCCGGCGGCACCGAGACGGTGACCGTCACCCCGGCGGACGCCCGCTACGTGCGGCTCACCGGCACCGCCCGCGCCACCGGCTACGGCTACTCGCTGTGGGAGCTGCGGGTGCTCACGTCGACGCCCGGCACGGTCACCCCGGTGGAGCCCACCGACCCGCGCAACCCGGACTTCGGGCCGAACACGTTCGTCGTCGACCCGGCGACGCCCGCCGCGACGATCCAGAGCCGCCTCGACGCCATCTTCGACGCCCAGGAGACCAACCAGTTCGGCCCCGAGCGGCACGCCGTGCTGTTCAAGCCGGGCACCTACACCGCCGACGTCAACCTGGGCTTCTTCACCCAGGTCGCCGGCCTGGGCATGTCCCCGGACGACGTCACCATCAACGGCCACGTGCGCGTCGAGGCCGACTGGTTCGGCGGCAACGCCACCCAGAACTTCTGGCGCACCTCGGAGAACCTGTCCGTGCAGCTGCCGGCCGGCGTCACGGTCGAGCGGTACGCGGTCAGCCAGGCCGCCCCGTACCGGCGCATGCACCTGAAGGGCGCGCAGAACCAGATCCAGCTGTGGAACGGCGGCGACGGCTGGTCGTCCGGCGGCCTGATGGCCGACACGAAGGTCGACGGCGCGGTCGTGTCCGGCAGCCAGCAGCAGTGGTACTCGCGCAACAGCGAGTTCGGCAGCTGGTCCGGCTCGGTGTGGAACATGGTGTTCCAGGGCGTGCAGGGCGCCCCGCCGCCGAACTTCCCCAACCCGTCGCACACCGTCATTCCCAGCACGCCGGTCGTGCGGGAGAAGCCGTTCCTGTACGTCGCCAACGGCGAGTACCGGGTCTTCGTGCCCGCGCTGCGGCAGAACACCACCGGCACCAGCTGGTTCGGCAAGACCCCCGCCGGCACGTCGATCTCGCTCGCCGACTTCTTCGTCGTCCGGCCGGGCACCATCGCCGCCACCATCAACGCCGCGCTGGCCCAGGGCAAGCACCTGCTCGTCACGCCCGGCACCCACCACGTCAACCAGACCATCACCGTGAACCGGCCCGACACCGTCGTGCTCGGCCTCGGCCTGGCCACGTTCGCCGCCGACAACGGCGTCGTGCCGATGAAGGTCGCCGACGTCGCCGGGGTGAAGGTCGCCGGCATCATGTTCGACGCCGGCCCCACCACCTCACCGACCCTGATGGAGGTCGGCGCGCCCGGCGCGAACGCGAACAACGCGGGCAACCCGATCTCGCTGCACGACGTCTTCTTCCGCATCGGCGGGCCGGGCGTCGGGCGGGCCACCAACACGCTCGTCATCAACAGCAACCACGTGATCGGCGACCACATGTGGCTGTGGCGCGCGGACCACGGCGACGGCGTCGGCTGGTCGGTCAACACCGCCGACCAGGGCCTCGTCGTCAACGGCGCAGACGTCACCATGTACGGCCTGTTCGTCGAGCACTTCCAGAAGTACCAGACCGTCTGGAACGGCGAGCGCGGCCGGACCTACTTCTACCAGAACGAGATGCCGTACGAGATGCCCAACCAGGCGGCCTGGATGAACGGCTCCACCCGCGGCTACGCGGCGTACAAGGTCGCCGACAGCGTCAACGACCACCAGGCGTGGGGCCTCGGCAGCTACTGCGTGTTCACCCTCGACGAGTCGGTGGTGGGCGAGCGCGCGTTCGAGGCGCCGGTGAAGCCGGGCATCCGGTTCACCAACATGGTCACCGTCTCGCTGGGCGGCCAGGGCACGATCAACCGGATCATCAACGACAAGGGGGGCACGGCCCGCCGCGGCGCGGAGATCCAGTACCTGACGACCGGACCGTAGTCACCGCATTCCGGCGTGGGCCCGCGCGACGATTCGCGCGGGCCCACGGCCGTGCCGGACCTATCAGCCGACGCGCAGGTCGACGCAGGCGTAGAACGCCATCGCGGTGTCGGCCACGTTCCAGCGGGCGAGGACGGTCTGGTCGCCGGTGTACCCGCTCAGGTCGACGGTGTGGGTGACCGTGGCGCCCGGCTGTGCGCCGCCGCCGTCGAACGACGCGACGAGGTCGTCGCCGACGAAGTATTCCCAGGTGGCGGTCGAGTGCCGCGCGGTCAGCGTCCAGCTGAACTCGGTGCTGGTGCCGACGCTGGTGCGCGGCCAGCCCTTGCCGTCGTCGTTCAGCTCGGCGAAGCGCTCGGCGCCGCCGTTGCACTCCGTCGAGCCCTTGGCGGCCTCGACGCTCTGCGGCTCGTAGGTCACGTCGCCGCAGGCCACGGCGCCCTGGGCGCACTGCGCCTGGCGGCTCGGCGGGCTGGAGACGTATCCGTGCGCGCCGGCCGGCGAGACGGCGACCAGCGAACTCGCCGCGACGGCGGCCGCGCAGGCGAGCGGGTACAGGACAATCTTCCTGGTCTTCATGAAGTGCTCCTTCATGTGGACTGCAAGGGGGGCTTTCGGTGGGGCGCCACACCGATGATTAACGTCCGTTAACGCGTCCTGATCAACGTAATCGACAACGACGGGAATCGGCAAACCCGGGCGGTGGAAAAACAATTTTCATGCTCATTCGTAAATGCCAATTCACTTCTCGACCTGCGAATACCGCTATTTCCGAACCAGGAGCGCCGGTGCGGGTCCGCGGCGGTCCGGCCCGCCGGTCGGCGTAGGCTGCGGGGCGTGGATCACGAAGAGGAGCGCATCGCCCTGTTCCTCGACTACGAGAACCTGGCGATCGGCGCGCGCGATCACCTCGGTGGCCTCGCGTTCGAGCTGAAGCCCGTCGCCGACGCGCTCGCCGAGCGGGGCCGGGTGGTGGTGCGCCGGGCGTACGCGGACTGGTCGTACTTCGACGCCGACCGGCGCATGCTCACCCGGTCGCACGTCGAGCTGATCGACATCCCACAGCGCATGGGGGCGTCGCGCAAGAACGCCGCCGACATCAAGATGGTCGTCGACGCGCTCGAGATCGCCTTCGAACGCGACTACATCTCCACGTTCGTGCTGTGCACCGGCGACAGCGACTTCACCCCGCTGGTGCACAAGCTGCGCGAGCTGAACAAGCGGGTGATCGGCGTCGGCGTCGAGCGGACCACCTCGGCGATGCTGCCCCCGGCGTGCGACGAGTTCCTCTACTACGACCGCCTGGAGGGCGTGGAGGTGCCGCCGCCGAAGGCGCGGCGGTCCCGCCCGGCCGCCGCCGAGCCGGCGGCGCCGCAGCAGACCCGGCCGGCCGCCCCGCCGGAGACCCGGCCCGAACCCCGGCCGGCGACGCCCGAGACCCCCGCACCCGAGGCCGCCGCACCCGAGGCCCCCGCCGCCGACGCCCCCGACGCCGACGGCCTCGCCGCGCTGGTCGCCCAGACCGTGGCCGGCCTGCAGCGCAGCTCCAGCGGCGGCGCCGTCAGCGCGTCGACGCTCAAGCGGACCCTGCTGCGCAAGGACCCCACCTTCAACGAGGCCGACCACGGCTTCCGCGCCTTCGGCGAGCTGCTGCGCCACCTGGCCGACCGCCGCGTGGTGGAGCTGACCGACGGCGGCGCGAAGGGCGACCCCGGCGTGACGCTGCCGGAGCACGGCGACCGGGACGCCGCGTTCGCGATGCTGCGCGCCGTCGTGGCCGACGTGGCGGGCCGCGACGGCGTGGCACTGTCCAGCCTCAAGAACCGGGTGCTCAAGGCCGCGCCCGACTTCAGCGAGAAGAAGCTCGGCTACCGCAGCTTCCTGCAGTTCTGCAAGGCCGCGGCGACCGCGGAGGCCGTCGGCCTGCGCTGGGACGACGACGCCGACGACTACCTGCTGACCACGGCGACGCCCGGCTGACGGCGTCACCCACCCGGCACCCGCAGGTCCACCACCACCGCCCGGTGGTCCGACGGGTGCAGCCCATCGATGGGTTCGGCGCCGGCCAGGAACGCGCGCTCGACGGTGACCGGCACCCGCCCGGGCCGCACCAGCACGTGGTCGATGCGGCGGTCGATCTGGGCGACCGCCTCCAGCGGCGCGTCCGGGTGGGTCGACGCGAGCGTGACGGCGGCCGGGTCGCCGCTGCCGGCCGCCCAGGCGTCGGTGAGCACCGCCGTCAGCGGCGCCAGGCCCGGCTGCGACGGGTCCGCGTTGAGGTCGCCGATCAGCAGCACCGGCAGGTCACCGGCCAGGCGCCCGGCGGTGGCCAGCGCCGCCAGCGCGTGCGCCTGCGCGAGCTGGTCGGCGGCGTACCGGGGCTCCCACTCGATGCACGCGACGATGACGCGCAGCGGCCCGGCCGGGTGGTCGAGCGTGGCCAGCAGCGCCGTCGGCGGCGGGCCCGGGCGCTGGTCGTGCGGCAGCTCCACCACCTCCGTCGCCGCGATCGGCCAGCGGCTCAGCAGGCCCAGCCCGACGGCGTACCCGGCCTGGCCGGGCTCCTCGGGCGGGTCGGGCGCGGGCGGCAGCGCGGTCGGCGCCCAGGCGTGGTGGAGGCCGAGCGGGGCGGCGAGCGCGGCGGGCTGCGTGCCGTCCGGGCCGGACCACGTCTCGACCAGGCCGGCCACGTCCGGCCGCAGCTCCGCCAGGACCGCGGCGATCCGCGGCTGGCGCTCCCGCCAGGAACCGCCGAAGCGCCACCACAGGTTCCAGGTCAGCACCCGCACGGCGTCAGGCGTTCTGCCACAGCCCGACGACGTTGCCCTCCGGGTCGGCGAAGTAGGCGCTGAACCCCATGTCGCCCACCGGCTGCTTGCCCAGCGCCACCGAGCCGCCCAGCCGCTCCACCGTGGCGAGCGCCGCGTCGATGTCGTCGACGCCGACGGTGATGACGGGAGCGGTGATCGGCGCCTGCCGCTTCAGCATGCCGCCGTTGATGCCGCCGGGCTCGCTGGGCGCGCCGTCGGGGCCGGTCGGCGTCGTGCTCACCAGGGTGTAGCCCATGCCGGGCATGGAGTTCAGTTGCCAGCCGAAGGCCTCGCGGTAGAAGGCCTGGGCCCGCTCGACGTCGTCGGCGGGCAGTTCGAAGTGCACCACCTTGTCCATCGGCCCAGCCTGCTCCCCGGGCCCGCCGCCGTCAACGACCGGCGGGCCCGCGGGACGGCGTCAGTCGCGGCCGCGCAGCAGCGCCACCTGGAACGGCCGCAGCTCGCCCGTCGCGAACCCGCTCGCGACGGCCGGGTCCTCCTCCATGATGCGGCGGGCGGTGGCCTCGTCCGGGGCCTCGATCACCGCCACCCCGGTGTTCGTCTCGCCGAGGGTCGGCCCGGCGAGGATCAGCACGCCGTCGGCCAGCAGCTGCTGCAGGCGCGCGAAGTGCGTGCCCCAGACGGCCTTCTCCTCGTCGGTCATGGTCGCCGCGAAGTCCGGGCGCGGCGGGTGCAGGAAGTAGATCCACTCAGCCATGCCGTGATTCTGGCACCGGCCCGCACCCGCGGTCAGCGGCGGACGTCGGCCGGACCGGTGGTCGTCGGCAGGCCCGCGGCCAGCCACGCCTCGACCCCGCCGGCCAGGTCGGTCGCCCGGTGCAGGCCCATGGCCCGCAGGCTCGCCGCCGCCAGGCTGGAGCTGTAGCCCTGCCGGCACGCCACGACCACCATGAGGTCGTAGCCGGTGGCCTCGGGGATGCGGTGCGGTGAGGCGGGGTCCAGCCGCCACTCCAGGACGGTGCGGTCGATGACCAGCGCGCCCGGCAGCTCGCCCTGCTCCCGGCGCTGCGTCTCGGTGCGGGTGTCCACCAGCAGGCCGCCCGCCCGCACGACCGCCTCGACCTGGGCGGGCTCGACGCGGGACACGCCCGCCCGGGCCGCGGCCAGCAGGGCCCGCACGCCGCGCTGCTCGACGATCGTCATGCACCGATGATCGCCGCCCCGGCGGGCGGCTGCTACTTTCGCCGGGGTCTGGAGAGCCCGGAGGATCGTCCATGGCACTGTCGTTCCGCCCCGCCGACCGGGCCGGCACCGGTGACGCCGACCGGGTGGCCGCGCTGCACGCCGACAGCTGGCGGCGGCACTACCGCGGGGCGTACACCGACGCGTACCTCGACGGCGACCTGGTGGCCGAGCGCCGCGCGGTGTGGCGGTCGCGGTTCGCCGCGCCGGCCGGCACCCGCACCATCCTGGCCGAGGACGAGGGCCTGCTGGTCGGCTTCGCCCACGTGGTGTTCGACCGCGACGCCACGTGGGGCAGCCTCGTCGACAACCTGCACGTCGCCCACGACCGGCACCGCGGCGGCATCGGCGCCCGGCTGCTGGCGCTCGCCGCCGCCGCCGTGCTCGACGGCGCGTCCGGCCGCGGGATGTACCTGTGGGTGCTGCGGCAGAACACCGCCGCCCAGGGCTTCTACCGGGCGTGCGGCGCGACGTGCGTGGAGACCGCGGCGGTGTCCCCGCCCGGCGGCGACCCGGCCCGGCTCGTCGGCGCCCCCGCCAAGCTGCGCATGGCCTGGCCGGACGCCGCCGCGCTCGGCTGACGCCGCCGGGAACTGTCGCGGATCGGCGCCGCGCTTCACCCGCCGGGCCCGGCCGGGCAGCCTGGAGGCGGCGGCGGGAGGTCCGGCATGACGGCGGCGGCAGTCCCTGGCCCGCGCGGGTCGCGGTTGCTCGGCGCAGGGCTACCCGAAGATCACCCCGTTCTACGAGGAGATCGCCGCCCACCTGGGCGACGGGCTGCTCACCCAGCGCGGGCGAGCGGTGGCGGCAGCAGCGCCGCACCCTCGCGCCGCTGTTCACGCCGCGCCGCACGGCGATGTACGTGCCGGCGATGGCCGAGGAGTCGCAGCGCCTGGCGCGGCGGTGGGCGGCGGCGGGCACGGTGGACCTGCACGGCGAGCTGACCGAGTTCACCCTGCGGGTGGTGGCGCGGATCCCGTTCGGCACCAGCGTCGACGCGGCCGTCCCGGCGATCCGGACGATGTTCCCGGTCCTCAGCGCGCACGTCCGGCGGCGGCCTCAGCCCGTTCCGCCTCCCGCGCGGCTTCCTGCTGGCCGGGCACGAGACGACGTCGACAGCCCTGACGTTCGCCTGCCACCTGCTCGGCCACCACCCCGAGGTCCAGGACCGCGCCCGCGCCGAGGCCGACGAGGTGCCGGCCGGCCCCGTCCCGGCCGCGGCCGACGTCCCGGACCGCTTCACCCCCGCCGCGGTGGCCGCCCGGCACCGCTACGCGTGGTTCCCGTTCGCCGGGGGTCCGCGCGCCTGCATCGGCAACCACGTCGCCATGACGGAGGCGGTGGTCGCGCTCGCGGTGCTGCTGCGGGCGGGGACACTGCACACGGCGGCGGCGCCCGTGCCGCTGGCCACCGGGATCACCCTGCGGCCGGCCGGCGCGGTGGCGTGCCGCTTCGTGCCGCGCCGCACCGGCGGAGGCTCATGATGTCGGTCGGGCCGGCCGAGCACGCTTGCCGGGGATTGCCACAATCATCGCCGTAGCCGGGTGATGGGTGAATCTCTTGTCGTCGTTTCTCGACCGGGTCGTGCCGTTCTGCTGGTTCCTCATCGGCATCTGCGTCATCGGCCTGGGCTCCGAAGTGGTCGGCATCGTGCAGCAGATCCCGGTCCAGCGCGGCATCGACGCGAACACCGTGCGCCTCCCCGGCATCTTCACGGAGCTGGACAAGAGGGGGAAGCTCCACGACGACAAGCACTACGTCTCGTACGTCTACCAGGACCGTTCGTTCAGCACACCGCTGCGCGGCATCCCCGGCAACCCCGACGTCGGCGCGATGGTGTGCGTGGAGATCGATGCGACCAGGCCGGAGAACATGCGTCCCTGCGACACGCGCGGCGGCCTCGGCGACAGCCTGTCCGGTCTGATCTGGGGCGGCGGTTTCCTCGCGGTCGCCCTGCTGGGTCTGTGGGCCCGCAACGAGTTCGCGTGGGGCTTCGACTGGCGTCGGGAGTACCGGCGGCCCGACCGCCCGCATCCGTCGACCCTGCGGCGCACACCGACCCGCCGGGACCGCAAGAGGGCCCGCAAAGCTCGGCGGGAGGCCGACGAGGAGTTCTCCGGCTGGTGATCGCCGGGGGTCACTCCTCGGGGGTCAGCCGGAAGACGCGGATCTCCCGGCCCTCCGCCCGGTCGGCGTACGCCCCGTAGCCCGGCCAGATCGAGCGCATGAGCTGCCACAGCCGGTCGCGTTCCGGGCCCGTCACCAGGACGGCGCGGACGTCGAGGTCGCGGGAGCCGACGGTCACGCGGGCGGACGGGTCGGCGAGGAGGTTGGCGGTCCAGGCCGGGTGGTGAGGCTGGCCCCAGTTGGAGCCGGCCACGATGTAGCCGCCCGCGTCGGTGGCGTACAGCAGGGGCTGGGTGCGGGGCAGGCCGGTGGTGCGGCCGGTGGTGGTGATGAGCAGCGACGGCAGCCCGTGCCGGCCGATGACGGACCAGCGGCCGCCGGTGAGCCGGTGCAACCGCCGGTCCAGCGGGGTGAGCCGCCGGCCGAGGGCGGCGAACCAGCGCTGGGCGCCGAGGCGCCGGACGAGGGCGGTGTAGCGCGACATCGGCACAGTATGG
>NZ_BOOY01000032.1 GCF_016863475.1 Spirilliplanes yamanashiensis | reverse complement strand
CCGGGCGTCAGCGGTAGACGCCGAACTCCCACAGCGAGTAGCCGTACGCGGTGGCGCGGCCGGTGCCGGTGACCCGCACGTGGCGGCCGCTGCCGGCGACGGTGAGCAGGTCGAACCCGCCGTCGCCGGAGGTGGTGGCGGCGAGCTGCCGCCAGGTGACGCCGTCGTCGGACGCCTCGACGCGGTACGCGGTCGCGTACGCCGCCTCCCACGCCAGCTGCACCCGGTCGAAGGTCTGCACCGAGCCCAGGTCGACCTGCAGCCATGCCGTGTCGGCCCACTCGCTGGCCCACCGGGTGGCGTGGTCGCCGTCGACGGCGTACGCCGGCAGTTGCGGGCCGTTGGTGCCGGTGGGCTGGTGCGACGATGCGGTCACCGGCCTGCCCCGCGCCAGGTTCGTGCCCGGGACGGTGGGCGGCACGACCCGGAACGAGCGCTGTTCGATGCCCACGTTGCCGTGGCCGTCGAAGGCGTACACGTAGACCTTCCAGACGCCGAGCGTCTCGGGGGCGGTGACGGTGAACCGGCCGCCGCCGTGGTCGGTGAAGCGCAGGTTCGTGAAGCCGCGGTTGCCGGTGATGTGCTTGTCGCTCGCCATCAGGTTGTAGCGGACGAGGTCGTTCTGCGGGTCGGTGACGGCGACGTCCACGGTGAACGTGCCGCCGGCCGGCACGGCGGTGCGGTCGCCGACGGTCATGGCGGTGATGACCGGCGGCGTGTTGGGGGCGGCCTGCCCGGTGTACGCCTGCCGCAGGGCGTGGTAGCCGAGCCGCCGCCAGCCGCCGGGTGTGGTGTTGAGCCAGACGCCGCCGAAGTCGTTCTCCAGTCCGTAGTGGAACTCGGTGGCGCCGAGCGCGACCCCCGGGTGGCCCTTGATGGCGTTCCAGCTGTGCGTGTAGCCGTCGCGCTTGGCGACGTCGGTCGGCTCGTCGGGGACGCCGTTGACGTCGTTCGGCACCTCCCACTCGCCGGCCGGTCCGCCCTCGGTGAGCACGTACGGCTTGGTGTGGCCGCCGGCGATCCAGTCACGCTTGACGGTGTCGATGGCGCCGTAGGAGTTGACCGCGAGCAGGTCCAGCGCGGGGGAGTGGGCCTTGTAGTAGGTCCAGGCGTGGGTGTACGCGTCGGTCGAGGTGACCGGGTGGTTCGGGTCGGCCGCCTGGACGGCCAGGGCGACCTCGTTGACGAACCTCGCGTACGCGACCCGGCGCGCCTCGACGACGTCGGCGGCCAGCCCGTGGTCCTGCATGGTGAGGATGACCTCGTTGCCGACGTCCCACATCAGCACGCCCGCGCGGCCCTTGAGCGCGTTGACCCGGGCGACGATCTCCGCCTTGGCGGCGTTCTTGTAGGCGGTGTCGCCGACGTAGTCGGCGCCCTGGTTCAGCCAGTGCCCGACGATGACCTTGATGCCGTGCCGGGCGGCCGCGTCGAGCAGCGCCGGGGTGTGGGTGTCGTCGACGCCCCAGGTGCGGATCGTGTTGACGCCCATGGCCTTCAGGTCGCGCATGTACCCGTCGGCGGCGGCCTGCGGCGGCCCGTACGTGATGCCCTTGATCTCCCAGGGCGCGCCGTCCACGGTGAGCCGCCAGTCGCCCTGCGAGCCGGTGACCCGCACGGTGCTGGGCCCGGCCGGGACCGGCGGGTCGGTCATGGCGGGCGCGGTGGCGCCGGTGGCGCGGGCGACCGTCACGGAGTCGACGACGAGCTTGCCGCCCGGCGTGGTGTCCGGCGTGGGGGTGGTGCGTCCCGCGACGGCGTTCGGCAGCGAGCCGCCGATGGCCAGGTCGAGGCGCAGGTAGAAGCCGTGGTGGACGGCGGCCCGCCAGGCGGCCACGCCGACCTGCGACTGCCGCACCACCCAGGTCTGCCGGCCGTCCAGGTAGAACCGGATCTCCTCGTCTGTCTTGGTGCGGTCGATGACCTGGGCGTACTCGTGGAAGCCGGTCGTGCAGCCGGCGCAGGAGGCGAGCCCGCTGGAGCGGCCGGTGTACTCGTTGCAGACGCCGTCGGGCGCGGTGCCGCAGTGCAGGGTCTGGGAGAGCTGGCCGCGGCCGTTGACGTCGGTCATGATGTCGGTCTCGCCGAAGCCGGGGAAGCCGATGAACCCGTCGCGGAACGCGGCGCCGGTGGCCCGGAAGCCGGGCCAGTAGCCGAGGCCGTTGGCGACGGCGGGCTGCTGGAGCACGGCGCTGAACTTGAGCAGCTGGCCGGGCTGCGGGGCGAAGTCGGCGCGCTGGGTCTCGATCCGGCCGGACGTCCAGGCGGTGCCGGACCGGTTGGCGGTGATGGTGAGCCGGCCGCCGCCGACCGCCACGTTGCCGGCGGTGGCGGTCTCGACGGAGCCGGTGCCCCAGTTCGCGGCGCCGCCGGGGTACTGGGTGCCGGTGCGGGTGAGCCAGCTGCCGGCGTCCAGGGCGGAGCCGGTGAAGTCGTCGGACCAGACGGTCTGCCAGTCGCCCGGGACCGGGTCGGTCGGCGCCGGGGTCGTCGGGCCGCCGGTGGTGTGCACCGCGAACTCCCACAGCGAGTAGCCGTACCCGGTGGCGCGGGCGGTGCCGTGCAGCCGCACGTAGCGGCCGCTGCCCGTCACCGGGATGGTCTCGGTGCCGCCGCGGCCGGTCGTGGTCGAGTGCACGGGGGTCCAGGTGGCGCCGTCGGCGGAGATCTCGATCCGGTACGCGGTGCCGTACGCGCCCTCCCACGTGAGCACCACCTGGCAGACGCGTTGCACGCTGCCGAGGTCGACGCGCAGCCACTGCGGGTCGCTGAACGCGCTCGACCAGCGGGTGCCGGGGTCGCCGTCGACGGCCCGGCCGGGCCCGACGTCGGCGCCCTCGGACGACGACGCGGTGGCGGGCCGGCCGCGGGCGGCGTTGTCCCCGCACGCGGCGGGGGCGGCGCTGCCGTACACCTGGAACTCGTACAGCGAGTAGCCGTAGCCGGTGGCCCGGGCGGTGCCGACGAGGCGCACGTAGCGGCCGGTGCCGGAGACGGGCACGGTCTCGGTGCCGCCGCGGCCGGTCGTGGTGCTGTGGACGGCCGTCCAGGCGGTCCCGTCGGCGGAGGTCTCGATCCGGTACGCGGACGCGTACGCCCCCTCCCAGCGCAGCACGACCTGCGAGACGGTCGCGGTGGCGCCCAGGTCGACGCGCAGCCACTGCGGGTCGGACCACTCCGACGACCAGCGGGTGCCGGTGTCGCCGTCGACGGCGCGCTCGGGGGTGGTGTCGGCGGCCTGGGAGGAGGACGCGGTGACGGGCCGGCCCTGGGACAGCAGGGCGTCGGCGGCGTTCGCGGTGACGGCGGAGACGCCGAGGTAGGAGGCGGCGAGCGCGAGGACGGCCAGCGGCGCGAGGCGGCGCCACCGGCGGCGGCGGGTGGGAGGCACGGCAGCTCCTGGGGGAGGGGAGACGGCGGATGGAGAGCGCTCTCCATGTGGCCGCAGTGTTGCCCTCGTGTTTCCGGGCTGTCAAGGATGTCGATCGCCCCGGCCGGTTCCGGGATCGCCGACACCCGGACGAACCGGGACGAGGCGGCGGCGATAACGGGAATCCGGGGTTGACACGGCCGACGTCCGGGCGGGACCGTGGACGCCTCTTGGAGAGCGCTCTCCATCCCGTACCGGCCCGACCCCGTGGAGCATGGATGAGCACGCTCGCCGCACCCGAGACCACCACCCTGCGCTTCCCGCCCGGCTTCTGGTGGGGCGCCGCCACCGCCGCGTACCAGATCGAGGGGTCCGTCGACGCCGACGGGCGCACCCCGTCCATCTGGGACACGTTCGCGGCCACGCCGGGCGCGGTGGCCGGCGGCGACACCGGGGCGCACGCCGCCGACCACTACCGCCGGTGGCCCGGCGACGTGGCCCTCATGCGCTCGCTCGGCCTCGGGGCGTACCGGTTCTCCGTCGCCTGGCCGCGCGTGCGCGCCGCCGGCGGCGGGCTCAACGCGCGCGGGCTCGACTTCTACGACCGGCTCGTCGACGCGCTGTGCGCGGCCGGCATCCGCCCCGTCGCCACCCTCTACCACTGGGACCTGCCGCAGGAGCTGGAGGACCGCGGCGGCTGGCGGCACCGCGACACCGCCGCCTGCTTCGCCGAGTACGCGGCCGCCGCCGGTGCCCGCCTCGGCGACCGGGTGCAGCTGTGGAACACCCTCAACGAGCCGTGGTGCTCGGCGTTCCTCGGCTACGGCGCCGGCGTGCACGCCCCGGGCGGCGCCTCGTACGCCGACGCCCTGCGCGCCACCCACCACCTGCTGCTCGCCCACGGGCTGGCCGCCCAGGCGCTGCGCCGCGCGCACCCCGCCGCCCGGGTGGGGGTGGCCGTCAACGCGGGCACCGTCCGCCCGGTCACCGCGTCGGCCGCCGACCGCGACGCCGCCCGGCGCATCGACGGGCTGCTCAACCGGCTGTTCCTCGACCCGCTGCTGCGCGCCGCGTACCCCGCCGACGTGCAGGCCGACACCGCCCCGTGGACCGACTGGTCCTTCGTGCGCGACGGCGACCTCGCCACCATCGCCCAGCCGCTCGACGCCCTCGGCGTGAACTACTACCAGCCCGACCTGGTCGGCGCCGGGGCCGGGCCGGAGCGCCCGTACCCGACCGGCGGGACCGTCGCCTTCCACCCCGTGCCCGGGCCGGTCACCGGCATGGGCTGGCCCGTCGACCCGACCGGGCTGACCGACATGCTGGTGCGGATCACCCGCGACTACGGGCCGCTGCCGCTGTTCGTCACCGAGAACGGCGCCGCGTACCCCGACGCGGTCGACGGCGGCCGGGTCGCGGACCCCGAGCGCGTCGACTACCTGCACCGGCACCTGGCGGCCGCGCACGCGGCGATCGGCCGGGGCGTCGACCTGCGCGGCTACTTCGTCTGGTCGCTGCTCGACAACTTCGAGTGGGCGTTCGGGTACGCGCAGCGCTTCGGGCTCGTGCACGTCGACTACGCCACCCAGCGGCGCACCGCGAAGGACAGCGCCCGCTGGTACCGCGAGGTCATCGCCGCCAACGGCGTGCCGCGACCGTGACGCCGGCGCGGCGGCCCACCCGGGGCCGCCGCGCCGCGCCGGGTCACAGCCGGCCGCGCCGGACCGCCCGCACCCCGGCCACCGCCAGCGGCGCGAACAGCAGCGCGAACGGCAGCCCCGCCACCACGCCCCAGCTGAACGGCACGGCCACCATCGCGACCGCGGCCAGCACGTACACCGCCGGGGCCCACCAGCCGAGCACGCCCGCGCGGGCCAGGCCCAGGTAGAGCAGCAGCAGGCCGAGGAAGCCGAGCGCGTCGGTGCCGCGCCACAGGCCCAGCAGCGTGCTGGCGTCGACGGTGTCGGAGATCCGCACCGCCACGTCCAGCGGCAGCTGCTGCCCGATCACCATGCGCCACCAGTCGTCCTTCACGCTGCCCGAGATGTTGAGCATGGTCAGCGCCGCGAGCAGCGTCCCGGCGAGGGTGAGCAGGCGCCCCCGGACCCCGCGGACCAGCAGCGGGAGCACGAACAGCCCCGCGCCGGTCAGCAGGTTGGCGTAGTGCAGCAGGATGCCGGACACCTCGGTCAGCGTGGTGTCACGGGCCAGCGAGGCGACGTAGTCGGCCGTGCCGTCGGACGCCTGCTGCGGCGCGGTCAGCATGCCGCCGAGGTAGAGCAGCGGCCCGGCGACGAGCGCGCCGCCGGCGAGGACGGTCAGGGTGCGGGCGGTGCGCCGCGTCGGGTCGGCGGCATCGGTGGTGGTGGGCTGGTCGAGCGCGGTGGTCACGGCGGTTCCTTCCGAGTGTTCGTCCGTCGCCGGAAACACTGCCGCCCTCGCCCCGGCCGCCGCGTCCGCCGGAACGCACCGGTTCCGGCCCGCGCCTCCGCCGGACGGGGGTCCGTCGAACGACGGACCCGGCGGGCCGCCGGGCGCGCATACGATCCGCTGGTGACGAGCACTCCGCGCCGCGACGCGCGCTGGATCCCCCTGGTCCTCGGGCCGGTCGTGGGGCTGCTGGCGGTCGCCGAGGCGTACCTGGAGCCCGCGTTCCGGCCCGGCGCGGCCGCCGTGTGGGGGCCGGGCGTGCTGCTCGGCGCGGGCGTCGCGCTGGCCGCCCGGTGGCCGCTGGCCGGCACGCTGGCCGCCGTCGCGTGCTTCCCGCTCGCGCTGGTGCTGGGCGCGCCCGACATCGGCGGCGCCGGGCTCATCGGGTTCATCGGCGTGGTCGCCTGGGTGGGCTGGCGCCTGCCGCTGCGCCGCTCGCTGGCCGCCCTCGCCGCGGCCGTCGCCGCCGCCGTCGCGACCTCGCTGCTGGCCGGGCTCGGCGTCTGGGAGACGATCTTCCAGCCGGTCATCCTGCTGCCCGGCTTCCTGCTCGGCGTGCTCAGCCGGGTCAACGGCGAGCGCGCCGCCGAGCTGACCCGGCTCGCCGCCGCGCTCGACGCCGAGCGCGAGCGCAGCGCCCACGCCGCCGTCGTCGGCGAGCGCACCCGCATCGCCCGGGAGGTGCACGACGCCGTCGCGCATTCCGTCAGCGTCATCACCCTGCAGCTCGGCGGCCTGCGCCGGCAGCTCGCCGACCCGGCCCAGGCCGAGATCGTGCGCAACCTGGAGCAGCTCGGCCGCCGGTCCGTCGAGGAGATGCGCGGCCTCGTCGGCATCCTGCGCGACACCGCGGCCGCCGGGCCGCCCGCGCCCGAGCCGTCGCTGGTACGGGCGCCCGCCCTGCTCGACGAGGTCGGGGCCGCCGGGCTGCCGGTCACGCTCCGCGTCGAGGGCGAGCGCCCCGAGGTGCCGCGGCTGCTGGACGCGTCGGCGTACCGGGTGCTCCAGGAGGCCCTGACCAACGTGCTCCGGCACGCCGGGCCCGCGCCCACTTCGGTCTCGATCGCGTACTCGCCGGAGAAGGTGGCGCTCACCGTCGTCAACGAGCCGGGCGCCGCCGCCCCCGCCGCGGCCGCCGGCGCGGGCGGGCACGGGCTCGTCGGCATGCGCGAGCGCGTCGGGCTGTTCCGCGGCACCCTGGCCGCCGGCCCCGAGCCCGGCGGCGGGTTCGCCGTGCGCGCCGTCTTCCCGATGGGCCGCCCGTGATCCGGGTGGCCCTCGTCGACGACGAGGCGATGATCCGCGTCGGCCTGCGCATGGTGCTCAGCGGCGAGCCCGGCATCGAGGTCGTCGGCGAGGCCGCCGACGGCGCGGGCGCGGTCGACCTGGTGACCTCCGCGCGGCCCGACGTCGTGCTGATGGACGTCCGGATGCCCCAGGTCGACGGCATCGAGGCGGCCCGCCGGGTGCTGGCGGCCCACCCAGAGGTGAAGGTGATCGTGCTGACCACCTTCGACGAGGACGAGCACGTGGCGGCGGCCCTGCGCGCCGGGGTGAGCGGCTTCCTGCTCAAGGTCAGCCCGCCCGAGCAGCTGATCGAGGCGGTGCGCACGGTCGCCGCGGGCCACGGCCTGCTCGACCCCGCCGTCACCCTGCGCGTCATCGCGGCGTTCGCGGCGGCCCCGTCACCGTCGGCGCCCGCCGCGGCCGCCGACGCGGCACTGCTTGCCGGGCTCACCCCGCGCGAGCGCGACGTGCTGCGGATGCTCGCCGAGGGCCTGACCAACGCCGAGATCGCCGCCCGGCTCTACCTGGGCGAGGCCACGGTGAAGACCCACCTGTCCCGGGTGCTGATGAAGCTCGGCCTGCGCACCCGCGTGCAGGCGGTCGTGTTCGCCTACCGCAGCGGCCTGGCGGGCGGCTAGAGCAGCGCCGCCGCGCGACGGTGACCCTGCTCACGGGCTGTGTGAACAATCGTTTCGGGTGCGGAAACTTCCTGCGACAACGCTTCCGGGGCGGCGCCGGGCTGCACTACCCATGAGGGCATGCGTCCACTCACGACATTCGCCCTCGCCGGCGCGCTCGTGCTCGGCCTCGCCACCCCCGCCGCCGCGGCCGGCACGGCGGCCGGGCACGGGGTCGACATCCGCGGCGTCGCCGCCTGTGACCACGACACCCGGGAATGGGTGATCACCTGGACCGTCCGCAACCTCACCGACGTGGCGGGCACGATCGGCAACGTCCGGGTCGACCCGCCCGGCCGCCCGCTCGTCGCGCTGCCGCAGCGCGTCGACGCCGGCGCCACCGCGACCGGCACCCAGCGGCTGCTCGCCTCCGAGTACACCGCCCGGGTGCAGCTCGACGTCAACTGGGACGACGGGCCGGTCACCTACGACCACCACTGGCCGGTCTACATCAAGGCGTACTGCCACTGAATCCGTACCTGACCCGAACACGAAGGCGGGCCGTTCCCGGGCGCCCGCGCGGCATGATGGGCGCGTGGAACAGGCGCCCGGGAAAGGCCTCGTGCTCGTCGTGGAGGACGAGCGGCCCATCGCCGACCTGGTCCGGCTGTACCTGAGCCGGGACGGGTTCGGGGTGCACACCGAGCACGACGGGGCCGCCGGGCTCGCCGCCGCGCGCCGGCTGCGGCCCGTCGCCTGCGTGCTGGACATCGCCCTGCCCGGCCTCGACGGCACCGAGGTGTGCCGGCGGCTGCGGGCCGACGGCGACTGGACGCCGGTGCTGTTCCTCACCGCCCGCGACGACGAGATCGACCGGGTGCTCGGGCTGGAGCTGGGCGCCGACGACTACCTGACCAAGCCGTTCAGCCCGCGCGAGCTGGTGGCCCGGGTCAAGGCGGTGCTGCGGCGCACCGCGGGCCCACCGGACGGCGACCGGGTGCGCGAGCTGGGACCGGTGCAGCTCGACCCGGCCCGGCGGCGGGTCACCCTGTCCGGGGCGCCCCTGGCGCTCACCGCCACCGAGTTCGACCTGCTCGGGCACCTGCTCGCCCGCCCGGGGCGGGTGTTCACCCGGGAGGAGCTGCTCGCCGCCGTCTGGGGGTACGCGTCGGTCGCCGGCACCCGCACCGTCGACGTGCACGTCGCCCAGGTGCGCGCCAAGCTGGGCGACGCCGCCGCGCTCATCCGCACCGTGCGCGGCGTCGGTTACACCGCCGATGCGTGACGCCGCCCGGACCCTCACGGGCCGCACCGTGCTGGTCACCTGCGCCACCGCCGTCGTCGCGGTGATCGTCACGGCGCTCGTGGCGTTCCCCGTCGCCGTCCGCGCCGCGGGCGACCAGGCCCGCGCCGGCCTGGACGAGAAGGCGGCCCTGGCCACCGAGGTCCTCGGCGCCGCGCGGCCCGCCCAGCGGCAGAACATCGTGCGGCGGCTCCAGCGGCAGGACATCGCCGTCTACCTCATCCGGCGCGGCGAGGCCGACCGGGCCGGGCTGCCGCCCCGCGTCGTCGAGCAGGTCGCGCAGGGCCGCGAGGTCGACACCCGGGCGGTCGTCAACGGCCGGGCCACGCTCGTCGCCGGCCGGCCGCTGCCCGGCGCCGCCAACGGCGTGGTGCTCACCCGGCCGGCCGCGACCGGGGCGGGCCGGGAGATCGCCGGCACCCTCGGCCTGGCGCTGGCCGCCGGGCTGGCCGCCGGCCTGCTCGCCGGGTTCCTGCTGGCCCGCCGCATCGCCCGGCCGATCCGCGAGGCCGCGGCCGCCGCCGGCCGGCTGTCCGCCGGCGACCGGACCGTGCGGCTCGCCGAGCAGCCGCCCACCGAGGTCGCCGAGCTGGCCGGGGCGTTCAACCGGCTCGCCGCCGCGCTCGCCACCAGCGAGAACCGCGAGCGGGAGTTCCTGCTGTCCGTCTCGCACGAGCTGCGCACCCCGCTGTCCACCATCCGCGGGTACGCCGAGGCCCTCGCCGACGGCGTCGTCGGCCCCGACGGCGCCCCGAAGGCCGGCAGCACCATGCTCGGCGAGGCGCAGCGGCTCGACCGGCTCGTCGCCGACCTGCTCGTCCTGGCCCGGCTGGAGGCCGCCGACCTGCCCGTCGAGGTGCTGAGCGTCGACCTGGCCGACCTGGCCGACGGCGCAGCCGACGCGTGGCGGCCCCGGTGCGCCGCCGACGGCCTCGAGCTGCGCGTCGAGCGGCCCGACGGCCCCGTGCCGGTCAGCACCGACCCCGGCCGCGTCCGGCAGGTCGTCGACGGGCTGTGCGAGAACGCCCTGCGCGTCGTCCCGCCCGGTGCCCCGCTCGTGCTCGCGGTGCGCGGCGAGCCGGGCGGCGGGGTCATCGAGGTGCGCGACGGCGGGCCCGGGTTCACCGACGACGACCTGGCCGTCGCGTTCGACCGGGGCGCCCTGCACCAGCGCTACCGGGGCATCCGGCCGGTCGGCTCCGGGCTCGGCCTGGCGCTGGCCGCCCGCCTGGTGACCCGGCTCGGCGGCGCCATCGAGGCCGGGCACGCACCCGAGGGCGGGGCGAGGTTCACCGTCACGCTGCCTTACGCAACCCGAACATCACCCTGACGGCGCCCGCGCAGCCACCCGGCAGGCTCACCGCCATGACTCGCACCCTGCTGATCCCCGCGGCCGCCCTGGCCCTCGCCCTGCCCGCCTGCGCCGCGCCCGCACCCGCGCCCACCGCCGCCGAGCCCGTCGACCTCGTCGCCGAGACCCAGGTCCTCGACGAGCTCGGCGCCGACCGGGCCGGCAAGCCCGGCAAGGCACGCCGGCTGCTGCGGAAGAATACCCTGCACGGCGAGCTGACGGTGCAGACGAAGAACGGCCCGCGCACCGTCGTCGCCCAGCGCGGCGAGGTCACCGCCGTCGACGCCGCCGGGCTCACCGTGAAGTCGGCCGACGGCTTCACCCTCACCTGGACGTTCGGCGGCAAGCTGCGCGTGCGCCAGGACGGCAAGGCCGCCGAGCGCACCGCGATCACCACCGGCGCGCAGGTCGGCGTGGCGGGCGCCGAGGACGGCGCCGCCACCGTGGCGCGGCTGGTGCGGGTGGGCTGACGCCTACTGCAGGAACGACGCGAACGGCGACAGCAGCAGCTTGCCGATGCCCGTCGCCGTGCGGTCCAGGCGGCGGCGCTCGGCGAGTAGGCGGTCGGCGTCGTGCCGGATCGCCCACAGCTTCTGCGCGTTGCGCCACGCCACGTCCCGGGTGTACTCGACCAGCTCGTTCTGGCAGAAGTCGTCGAAGTCGCCGTTCATCGTGTCGACGAGCAGCTGCCACTTCTCCAGGTAGCCGCGGCGCAGGCTGGGGATCGACTCGGCGAAGATCTCGTTGATCTGCAGGTAGTCGGCGTGCTGGTCGCCGCCGTCGACCGGGTCGGTCTCCAGGTGCGCGAACGTCGTCACCAGCGCGAACGGCAGGTCGAAGTTGATGTGCGCGTTGACCCCGGCGGCCGCGGACGGCAGCGGGCGCGGGTCGAACCCGTCGGCGCAGCGGCGGAACATGATCGCCCACACCTGCGGGGTGGCCGGGTTGCCGTCGCTGTACAGCCGCAGCGCGTCGAAGTAGCGCTCGGCGAACTCGACGTCCAGCCGGGACAGGAACGCCGGGTCGGCGAAGCCGCCCTCGTACAGCCGGTCCAGCACCTGCGTGGTGATCACCGTGTAGAGCCGGTTGAAGTCGGCCACCGGGTTGCTGCCGTACAGCGGCGGCAGGCGTTCCAGCACGTCCTGCAGCTTGGTGAGCTGGTCCACCACCGCCGGTACGTCGGCCGGGTGCACGGACAGCAGATCCGCCATGTCCCGCTGGACAGGCCCCCAGATCGGCTCCCCCATCATGTCCTCCGCCCCGCGTGCACCCTGCCGACGCCCGTGATCCCCCGTGTGGCGGCCGCCCCCGACGGCCGTCCGGCCCGCCCTCGCGACGTGCGCCGCGGGGCGGGCCGGCCCCCGATCTGCAGAGCCTCGCACCCCGCCCCGCGGCGGACATCAGTAGAACGACGTATCCGCGCCTACGTAGGCCCGTCGCGGCCGCGCAGCAGCAGCCGGCTCGCCTGCACCCGGGTGCGGACCTGCAGCTTGTCGAAGATGTGCGACACGTGCACGCCGACGGTGCGCTCGCTGATGAACAGCCGCTGGCCGATCTCGCGGTTGGTCAGGCCCTCCGCGACCGCCTCCAGCACCTCGCGCTCGCGGGCGGTCAGCGCGGCCAGGCCGTCGGGCGGCGGCTCGGCGACGGCGGGCGCGTCGCCCACGGCCACCCGCACCCGGGCCGCCAGCGCCGTGATCTCGGCGGCCAGCGGCTGCGCGCCCAGCGCCCGGGCCGCGTCGTACGCCGAGCGCAGCGCGGCCGTGCCCGGCGCGGACTTCGGCCGCCGCGCGAACAGCGCCTCCGCCTGCCGCAGCCGCGCGTACGCCGCCGGGTACGGGTGGTGCCGGCTGTCCCACAGCTCCGCCAGCCGCGCCCACGGCCCCGGGTCGCGCGTCTCGTCGAGCCGGCTGCGCTCGGCCACGGCCAGGTCGAGGTAGCCGGCGACCACGTCGCGGGTGGGCCGGGCGGCGCCCGCGTTGCGCGCGGTCACGCGGTCGACCACCCCGGTCAGCAGCCGCACCGACCCGGCGTCCACCGCGGCGCGGGCGGCGTGCGCCTCCGCCTCGGCGCGCAGCCCGTGCCAGGCCAGCACCGCCAGCAGGAACAGGTCGTCGGAGCGGGTCTCGGTCAGGCCGCGGCGCACCGCCTGCCGGGCCTCGTCGTGCCGGCCGCGCCACATCGCCAGCCCGGCGCGCAGGGTCAGCAGCGGCAGCACGTGCCGGGCCCCGCCGCCGGCCAGGATCGTGGCGACCGCCTCCAGGTCGCGCTCGGCGGCCTGCTCGTCGCCGTACCCGACGGACAGCCGGCAGCGGGCCAGCAGCAGCTCGACGGCCTCCGCCCCGGACGGCCGGTTCTGCAGCCCGGCCGCGACCTCCTTCTCCGCCTCGGCCCACAGGCCCGCCCGGAACAGCCCGTTCGCGGCGATGGCCAGCAGCCGCGTCTGGTACGACCGCCCGCCCGGCAGCCGGCCCATCCGCTCGGCGCCGCGGCGCGCCACCACGACGCCCTCGTCCAGTTTGTTCAGCGGGCCGGTCATCAGCTCGGCCAGGTGCAGGTACGCGCACCCCAGGTCGTCCGGGTCGCCCGCCCGCTCGGCGATCTCCACCGCCTGGCGCACCACCCGCAGGCCCGCGTCCGAGTCGTCGGCGAACGCCGAGCTGAACCCGACCGCCGCGCTGGCGCGCACCAGCGCGGACGTGGCGCCGGGCAGCGGCTCGGCCAGGGCCAGGGCGGCCCGGCCGCGCTCGCCCGCGTCGGCGTACCGGCCGAGGTGCAGCAGCAGCTCGGCGAGGCGGGCGGCGGCGTCGGCGCGCTCGGCGGCGTCGCAGGTGGCGGCGAGGACGGCCTCGTACTCGGTCTCGGCCGGGGCGCTGCGGCCCGCCGCGGCCAGGTAGCGGGCCCGGCTGAGCCGCTGCTCGCAGGTCGGCTCGCCGTCGGTCACCTCGTCGAGCAGGGCCAGCGCCCGGGCGTGCTCGCCGCACCGGTGGGCGGCCTCGGCGGCGCGCCGGACCAGCTCGGGGCGGTCCAGCCCGAGCCGCCCGGGGTCGGCCGCCGGGCCCAGCTCCAGCGCCGCCGACCAGTGCCGGTGCGCCTCCGCCCAGCCGTGCAGCCGCTCCGCCTCGCGGGCCGCCGCGACGGCCGCCGCCAGCGCCAGGTCCGGCTCGCCCGCCCGGGCCCAGTGGTGCGCCAGCCGCTGCTGGTCCATCGCGGACGGTGCGGCGGCCACCGCCTCCGCGTACCGGCGGTGCAGGGCGGCCCGCTCGACCGGCAGCAGCTCGTGGGCCAGGATCTCGGCGACCACCCGGTGCCGCAGCCGGTAGCCGTCGTCGTCGCCGACCAGGAACCGGTGCGTCACCGCCGCCCGCACGGCGTCGATGAGCTCCGCCTCCGGCAGCGTCACCACCCGGGCCAGCAGCGCGTGCTCGACGGGTTCGACGCCGGCGGCCACGGCGTGCAGCACCGCGTGGGCGTGCTCCGGCAGCGCGTCGACCCGGGACAGGAAGATCTCGCGCAGCGTGTCCGACGGGCCGGCCCGGCCGTCGCGCAGGTCGCGGGCCAGCTCCTCGACGACGAACGGGTTGCCGCCGCTGCGGTCCCACACCTGCTCCGCCTCGCCCGGCCCGAGCGGGCGGCCCACCACGGCGGCGGCCAGCTCGTCGGTGCCCGCCCGGTCGAGCGGGCCCAGGTCGACGACGGTCACCGACCGCAGCCGGCGCAGCTCGGTCAGCACCCGGCGCAGCGGGTGCGCGCCCTGCAGCGCCTCGGCGCGCACCGCGGCCAGCACCGACAGCTGCACGCCGCCGAGGCCGGCCAGCAGATACAGCAGCAGCTGGCGGGTGCTGCGGTCCACCCACTGCAGGTCGTCGAGGACCAGCACCAGCGGGCGGCCGTCGGCGAGCCGGTGCAGCCCCTGGGCCACCTGCTCCAGCAGCGCGCCCGCCGTGTCCGGCCCGCCGGACTCGCGCTGCACCACCTCCAGCAGCCGGGCGGCCGCGTCCGAGCCCGCGCGGGCCTCGTCGGAGCGGCGCAGCGCCTGCAGCAGCGGGTGCAGCGGAGAGGCGTCGCCGATGTCCAGGCAGGCGCCGGCGAGCACCGCGGCGCCCGCCGCCCGCGCCCGCGCCGCCGCCTCGCGCAGCAGCCGCGTCTTGCCGACACCGCTCTCACCGATCACGAAGACCCCGGCCGGCTGGGCCCCCGGGCCGTGGCGCAGGGTGTCCGTGAGCTGCCGCACCAGGGCGCTCCGGCCGACGAGCGGTGCCTCCTCGATCTCGCTGGCCATGACGGCAGCCTAGTCGTCCGTTGTGCACGGTGGATTCCGCCGATTCGGTCCTTTCCGCATCGTCGTGGAGCTGACTGACGCGACTGCGAGGTTGAGATACGTCGTTCTGCCGATCCGGGGGGCCCGCGCGCCCTGCCAGGGTGGACCCACCGAAGACACACCGCGGGAAGGTGGCCCGATGCCGTCGACGATCTCCGATGCCGACCACACCCTGACCTGCCCGTCGTGCGGCCGGAACCCGGTCGCCGCCGGCCCCGCCGGTCCCGGCGCGCCGCCCGTGCTCGTGCGGCGGGTGGTGGCCGTGCTGTTCGTCGACATCGTCGGCTTCACGGCGCTGGTCGACGGGCTGGAACCGGAGGAGGTGCGCGCCCTGCAGGTCGACTACTTCGGCGCGGTCTCCCGGGTGGCCCGCGCCTACGGCGGGATCGTCGAGAAGTACGTCGGCGACGCCGTGCTCGTGGTGTTCGGCTCCGACGAGCAGGACGACGCCCTGGACGCCTACCGCGCCGTGCAGGCCGGCCTGCGGATGCAGGAGGACCTCGACGGCCGGCCGCTGGCCGGGCGGCATCCGGTGCGCACCCGGGTCGGCATCGCCACCGGCGACGTCGTCGCCGAGCTGGGCGCCCGCGACGGCGGCCACGCGATGATCAGCGGCAGCGTCGTCACGACGGCGGCGCGGCTGCAGGCGTACGCCCCGCACGGCACCGTCGTGGTCGACGCCTACACCCGGCACGCGACCGCCGCGATGATCGCCTACCAGGACCTGCCGCCGGTGGCCGCGCCCGGCAAGCCGCGCCCGCTGGAGCTGTGGCGGGCGCTGCCCCGGCACAACCCCCGGCACGCCGCCCGCCCCCGCACGGCCCGGCTGACCGCCCGCTGACGCCGCCGGCCCGGGTGGGGCGGCCGGGACCCGTGGGGCGCGGACGCTCAAGCCCGGCCGGGATCCGCCGATGTGACGGGTGTGGGTACTGCTCCCGCGGCGCCCGGTGCCGCCCTGGTCCCGCCCGGCGCCGCCGGGGTGACCGTGCTGGGCGAGATCGGCCGGGGCGCGCAGGCCACCGTCTACCGGGTGCGCCGCGGCGGCGCCGAGTACGCCATGAAGGTGCTGCGCCCGGCCGGGCCCGCGGACGGCGCCGAGCAGACCGCGTTCCGCCGCGAGGCCGCGCTGCTGGCCGCCGTCGTGCACCCCGGCATCGCGCGGGTGCACGAGGTCGGCACCTACGAGGGCCGCCCGTACCTGCTGATGGACCTGCTCGACGGCGACCGGCTCGGCCGGGTGCTCGCCGACGGGCCGCTGAGCGCCACCCGGGCCGCCTCCCTCGGCGCCGATGTGGCCGACGCCCTCGCCGCCGCGCACGCCGCCGGGCTGGTGCACCGCGACGTGAAGCCGGACAACGTGCTCGTGCGCGCCGACGGCGCCGCCCGCCTGGTCGACTTCGGCCTGGCCACCCGCGCCGGCGCCGGCGACGCCGCGGCCGCCGACGGGCCGATCGCGGGCACCATGGCCTACAGCGCGCCGGAGCAGACCGGCATGCTGAACCGCCCCGTCGACGGCCGCAGCGATCTGTACTCGCTCGGCGCCCTGCTGTTCGAGTGCCTCACCGGCGCGCCCCCGTACGCCGCCGCCGACGTGGGGGAGCTGCTGCGGCTGCACGCCGTCGCGCCGGTGCCCGACCCGGGCGAGCGGGTGCCCGGGCTGCCCGCCGGGCTGGGCGCGATCGTGCGCACGCTGCTGGCCAAGGACCCCGACGACCGGTACGCCTCCGCCGACGGCGTGGCCGCCGACCTGCGCCGGGTCGCCGCGGGCGAGCACGACTTGGTGCCCGCGCCGGGCGCCCGCGCGCACGACCGGCCCGCCCCGTTCGCCGGCCGGCAGGCCGAATTGGCCACGCTGACCGCGCGCTGGGAGCGGGCCCGGGCCGGGGCGGGCGGCGTGGCGCTGGTGCGCGGCGCGGCGGGCGGCGGCAAGAGCCGGCTGGCCGCCGAGCTGGCCGCCGCGGTCGCCCGGACGGGCCGGCCGGTGCTGCGCGGCAAGGCGTCGCCGGACGACGCGCAGCCGTTCGCGCCGCTGCGCGACGCCGTCGACGCCCACACCCGCGAGCTGGTGCGCGCGGCCGGCGAGGCCGAGGCCGCCCGGCTGCTGCGTGCCGCCGCCGGGCCGGTCGCGCCCGTCGTGCGTACCCTCTCGCCCGTGCTGGCCGGGCTGCTCGGCGCGGGCTCCGGGCCCGCGGACCTCGACCAGGACCGCTACGCGGGCGCGGTCGCCGCGCTGCTCGGCGGCATCGCCGGGCAGGGCGGCGGGGCGCTGCTGCACCTCGACGACCTGCAGTGGGCCGACGACGGCACCCTGCGCGTGCTGGACCACCTGGCCGCCGAGCGCGACGGCACCCCGCTGCTGGTGCTCGCCACCGCCCGCGACGACGCGGCCGCGGCGCCCGCCACCACCGCGGCGGCCGAGCGGCTCGGCGCCGCCCTGGACACCGTCGTGGACCTGCGCCCGCTGGACGCGGCGGCGGTCAGCGACCTGGTCTCGGCCGTGACCGGCGGCCTGGCGGTCGACCCGGAGGTCGCCGCCGGGCTGGCCGTGCGCGCCGACGGCAACCCGTTCACCGTCATCGAGTACGTCACCGCGATCGTCGACTCCGGGCTGGCCCGGCCGTCGTGGGGCCGCTGGGTCGTCGACGTCGCCGACCTGGACAGCCTGCGGCTGCCCGCCGACGCCGCCGAGCTGGTGCTGCGCCGCGTCGACGCCCTGGACGGCGCCGGCCGCCGCCTGCTCGGCATCGCCGCCCTGGCCGGCGCCCGGTTCACCCCCGCGCTGCTCGCCGAGGTGGCCGGGCTGGACCGCCGGCGCACCCTGGACGCGCTCGCCGACGCCGCCTGGCACGGCCTGGTGGAGCCCCGCGACGGCGGCGCCTGGGCGTTTCTGCACGACCGCATCCGGGAGGCGCTGGCCGGGCAGTTCGGGCCCGCCGAGCGGCGCGGCCTGCACGACCGCCTCGCCGACGCCCTGGAGGCGGCCGGCGCGGGCGGCTACGACCTCGCCCGGCACTGCGCCGCCGGCACGCCCGGGCGCGACCCGGCGCGGCTGTTCCGCGCCGCATTCGACGCCGGCCGGCTCGCCCTGGCCGAGCACGACCCGCAGGCCGCCGTCGCCTACCTGGAGCAGGCGGCCGCGACGGGGCGGCCGCACGGGCCCGAGCTGCCGGCCGCCCTGGGCGCCGCCTACTTCGCCGCCGCCCGGTTCGCCGCCGCCCGCGCCGCGCTGGAGGAGGCCCTGGCCGGCACGGCCGACCGGCTGGAGCGGGTGCGGATCCTGCACCTGCTGGCCCGCGTCCACGACAGCGCCTGGGACGTGCCCGCCCAGCTCGCCACGATCGAGCGCGGCCTGGCCGAGCTGGGCCGCCCGCTGGCCCGCACCGGCGCCGGCCGGGTCGCCGGGGCGCTGCTCGCCCTGGTCCTCGGCGTGCTGGTGGGCGTCACCCGGGTCGGGTTCGGCGCCGCCCGCGGCGAGCGGCGGGAGCGCATCCGGCTGGCCGCCGCCATGTACCACTACGGCGCCGCGGGCAGCGTGCGCGAGCTGCGGCCGCTGCGGTCGCTGGTCTTCGCCGCGCACATGCTGCTGGCGGCGAACCGGCTCGGCGAGTCGCCCGAGCGGGCCCGCGACCTGACCAGCCTCACCATGGCGCTGCGCAGCTTCCGGCTGCACCGCCTCGCCGACCGCATCGTCGCGTCCGCGCACGCCACCGCGGCCCGGCTGGGCGACCCCACCGTGGTGGCGTACGTGGACTGGATGGACGGCATCGCCCGGCACGGCACCGGCCGCGACGGCGGCGAGAAGATCCGCCGGGTCCTCGACGAGCAGCACCGCTGGCTGGGCGCCGGCCTCGCGCTGGACTGCTACTCCGTGCTGTGCTGGGACTGGCTGCTCTCCGGCGACCTGGCCGTCGCCGAGGCCGGCTTCGACCGGCGCCGCCGGCTCGCCGCGTCGATCGGCCTGGCCGAGCGGCCCGTCGTGCAGGCCAGCGAGGTGTGCCTGGTCGCCCTGCGCGGCCGCCCCGGCGAGGCGATCGCCCAGCTCGGCCGCATCGAGACCGCCGAGCGGGCCGTGCACGAGCAGGTCGACCTGATCATCGGCACGCTCTACAGCGCGCTGCAGCGCGACGACCTCGGCGCGGCGTTCGACGACGCCGTGCACCGCTTCGAGGCGCTGCGGCTGAGCCCGCTCGACCTGCTGCCCGCCCAGCAGATCTACTACGTGCTCGTCGCCCACGGCCGGGTCGAGCAGGCCCGCACGAGCACCGGGGCGTCGCGGGCCGCCGACCACGCCGCGGCGCGGCGGGCCGTGCGCACCCTCGGCCGGATCGCCCAGCGGCCCATGATCGCCGCGCACCACCGCATCGCCCGCACCGGCCTCGACATGGTGGACGACACCGGCCCGGCCGGGGCAGCCGCCGCGCTGCGCCGCCTCGACGCCGCCGGCCCGCAGCTGCGGGCCGTCGACGCGCCGCTGGTGGCGTACCTCGCCGCGGCGCTGCGCGCCCGCGCCCTGACCCGGCTCGACCTGCGCGGCGAGGCCGAGCGGCAGGCCCGGTACGCCATGACCACCGCCGTGGACAACGGCTGGCCGCAGCGGGTCCGCCGGCTGATGGGGGAGTTCCAGCTGGAGGGCCCCGGCAGCGTCGTGCAGCACCGCGGCTCGACCACGTTCTCGGCGGGCCGCGACGTGCAGCGCCTGGCCGCGCTGCAGGAGATCAGCCTCGCCGCGTCCCGGGTGCTCGACCCGGTGAAGCTGGCCGGCGTCGCCCTGGACGAGACCATGCGGCTGATGGGCGCCGAGCGGGCCCTGCTGTTCCTGGCGGACCCGGCCACCGGCGCGCTGACCGCGCACGCCGGGCGCGACGCCGCCGGGCGGCCGCTGCACGACCTCACCGGCTACAGCGCCAGCCTGGTCGACCAGGTCGGCGTCACCCGCCGGCCGATCGTCGTCACCGGCACGGAGCAGGGCGAGGCGCTCGCCTCGCGCAGCGTGGTCGCCTACGGTCTGCGCAGCATCCTCGTCGCCCCGATGCAGCTCGACGGCAGGCTGCTCGGCGTGGTCTACCTCGACAGCCGGGTCGCCAAGGGCGTGTTCACCGACGACGACGCCGACCTGCTCACCGCCGTCACCCACCACGTCGCGGTGGCCCTGGAGACCGCCCGCGCCGCCCGGCTGGAGGCGGACGTGGCCGCGGCCACCCGCCAGCGCGACCTGGCGGAGACGCTGCGCGCGGCGATGGGCCACGTGTCGGGCACCCTCGACCCGGACGAGGTGCTGCGCCGCACCGTCGGCACCGTGCTCACCCAGCCGGGCGGCGCGGGCGCCTGGCTGCTGCTGGCCGACCCCGCGGTGCTGGTGGGCGGCGACCACGGCCCGGTGCCGCTGCCGGCGGGCGACGAGCTGGCGCCGGTGCTGGCGACGGCCGAGCCCGCCCTGCACCCGGCGGGCGGCTGGACCGCGCTGCTCGCCGACGGCCCGCGGACGTGGCTGGTGGTGCCGCTGCTGGCCCGCGACCGGCGGCTCGGCGTGCTGGTCCTGGCGGCCGAGGCGGCCGACGCCTACTCCGCCGCCGACATCGGGCTGGTCACCGCGCTGGCCGCGCAGGGCATGGTCGCCTACGAGAACGCCACCCTGTTCGACCAGGTGCGGGCGCTGGCCACCACCGACCCGCTGACCGGGGTCGCCAACCGGCGGCACTTCTTCGAGCTGGCCGGCCGCGAGGTCGCCGCCGCGCACCGCACCGGCCGCCGCCTGGCCGCGCTCATGATCGACATCGACCACTTCAAGCAGGTCAACGACACGTACGGCCACCAGGCCGGCGACGACGTCATCCGCGGCGTCGTGGAGCGGCTGCGCGCCGGCCACCGGGAGGCCGACATCCTGGCCCGCTACGGCGGCGAGGAGTTCGTGCTGCTGCTGCCCGACGTGGGCGACGGCGCCCCCGAGCTGGCCGAGCGGCTGCGCGCCGCGGTGGCCGCCGGCCCGGTCGAGACCCGCGACGGGCCCGTCCCGGTGACCATCAGCGTCGGCTGCGCCCACCTGGGCCCGGCCGACCACGAGCCGGACCGGCTGCTGGGCCGCGCCGACGAGAGCCTCTACCGGGCCAAGCAGGCCGGCCGCGACCGCGTGGTGGTCGACGGGGCCGTCAGCGCGTGAACCGCGCCAGCTGACCCGTCTCGCAGGCCACCCACACCGCCCCGGCGGTGACCGCCAGCCCGTGCGGCTCGCGCGCCGCCGCCGGCAGGTCCCGGCCGGTGTACGCGCCGTCGCGGGTCACGTGCCCGAGCCGGTGCGCGCCCCACTCGGTGACGAAGCAACCCCCGGCGCCGTCGGCGGCGATCGCGTGCGGGCGCGCCCCGGCGGGCAGGGCGACCGTGCGCACCGTGCCGTCCATGGCGCGCCGGCGCACCCGGTCGGCGGCGATGTCCACCCACCACACCGCGTCGGCGTCCGCGGCGATGCCGACCGGCGCGTCGCCCGCCGGCTCGACCGTCACCTCGCCGTCGGCGGTCAGCCGGCCCAGCTCGCCGGAGCGGTTGCAGGTGAACCACACCGCGCCGTCGGGGCCCGTGACGATCGTGGACGGGAACCCCGGCGTCGCCCACACCCCGCCGCCGACCCGGCCGACCGCGTCGGCGTTGGCCGCCGTGTACCACAGCGCCCCGTCCGGGCCGGTCGCCAGGCCGAACGGCCCGCCGTCGGGCCACGGCAGCTCGTGGGTGCCCATATCGCCGTCCACGGTGACCCGGCCGAGGCGGCCGTCGCCGAACCGGCTGAACCACAGCGCCCCGTCCGGCCCCGGCACGATGATCGTCGGCCGGGCGGCCGGGTCGTCCAGCGCGTGCCGGGTGACCTCGCCGCCGGGGGTGACCCGGGCGACCGCGCCGGCGTGCACGAGGGTGACCCACAGGTTGCCGTCGGGGCCGGCGCACACGGCGTAGGGGCCGGCGTCGTCGCCGGCGACGTCCAGGAGCTCGACGTTCATCCGCCCGACACTAGGCGACCGGGTTGCGCGGGGCAGACAACGGGCATATCGCCGCGCAGGCGGGGCGAACGTCGCGTGCCCCGCCGAGTGGGGTGCGGGAAAGCGTCGGACCAGGCCGGTAGGCTCGCCGCGCCGGAAGCGACGGATGGGGAGTACCAGCAGTGACTGCGCAGCTGTACGGGGCCGACGACCTGACGCACCTCGAGGGGCTCGACGCCGTCCGCAAGCGCCCCGGCATGTACATCGGCTCGACCGACAGCCGTGGCGTCGGTCACCTCGTCAACGAGATCCTCGACAACTCGACCGACGAGGGTGTCGGAGGTCACGCGAAGAACATCGAGGTGATCCTGCACCCCGACGGCTCGGTGCAGGTCGACGACGACGGCCGCGGCATCCCCGTCGGCGTGCACGCCCGCTCCGGGCTGTCCGGCGTGGAGCTGGTGCTCACCCGCCTGCACGCGGGCGGCAAGTTCGGCGGCTCGGGCTACAAGACCTCCGGCGGCCTGCACGGCGTCGGCGCCTCCGCCGTCAACGCGCTGTCGCTGCGCTTCGACGTCACCGTGCGCCGCGACGGCAAGGTGCACGAGATGTCGTTCCAGCGCGGGGTGCCCGGCGTGTTCGCCGGCGACGGCCCGGGCGCCCGGTTCACCCCCGAGCCCGGCCTGCGGGTGGTGCGCCGCATGAAGCGCGGCGAGGCCACCGGCACGTCCATCCGCTACTGGTACGACGCCCGCTACTTCGAGGCCGGCGCCGGCCTCGACGTCGACGCGGTGCGCGCCAAGCTGCGCAACACCGCGTTCCTGGTCCCCGGCGTGCAGTACGTGCTGCGCGACCTCACCGGCGAGGAGCCGGCGACCGAGCAGTTCCACTACCCGAACGGCCTCACCGACATGGTCGAGTTCCTGGCGCCGTCGGGCGACAAGCCGGTCTCGGGCATCCTGCTGCTGATGGGCCACGGCACCTACAAGGAGAACGCGGCCGACGAGAACGGCGTCATGCAGTCCAACGTGCAGCGCCGCGCCGAGGTCGAGATCGCCCTGCGCTGGGGCACGGGCTACGAGCGCACCGTCGAGTGCTTCAGCAACACCATCCGCAACGTGCACGGCGGCACCCACCGGCGCGGCTTCGAGCGCGGCGCGCTGCGCGCCCTCAACGACGCCATCCGCAACACCCGCGGCCTGCTCAAACCCAAGGAGGACCCGCCGGTCCTGGAGGACGTGCTGGAGGGCATGACCGCGGTCATCCACGTGCGCATCCCGGAGCCGCAGTTCACCTCGCAGACCAAGGACGAGCTGTCCACCGCCGGCATCACCAAGGTGGTGCAGAGCCTGGTCGAGCAGCAGCTCAAGGCGTGGCTGGAGGACCGGCGCACCCGGTCCGAGGCCCGCACGGTGCTGCAGAAGATCGTCGACGCGGGCCGGGTGCGGCTCACCCAGAAGCACCAGAAGGACGCCGCCCGGCGCAAGACGGCGCTGGAGGGCGCGTCGATGCCGCCGAAGCTGGTCGACTGCCGCTCCACCGGCATCGCGCGCAGCGAGCTGTACATCGTCGAGGGCGACAGCGCGCTCGGCACGGCCCGCATGGCCCGGTCGTCGGAGTACCAGGCGCTGCTGCCGATCCGCGGCAAGATCCTCAACGTGCAGAAGGCGAACCTGCAGCAGGTCCTCGACAACGTGGAGTGCTCGGCGATCGTGCAGGTGCTCGGCGCGGGCTCCGGCCGCACGTTCGACCTGGCGCAGATGCGCTACGGCCGCGTCATGATCATGGCGGACGCCGACGTCGACGGCTCGCACATCCGCACGCTGCTCATCACGCTGTTCGCGAAGTACATGCGCCCGGTCATCGAGAACGGCCGGCTGTTCGCCGCCATGCCGCCCCTGCACAAGATCACCACCAAGGGCCGCAACCCGGAGACGCTGTACACGTACACCCAGCAGGAGATGGACTCCACGGTCGCCCGGCTGGAGAAGGCCGGCAAGACGGTGTCCAAGCCGGTGCCCCGGTTCAAGGGCCTCGGCGAGATGGACGCCGACGAGCTGTGGGACACCACGATGAACCCGGCCACCCGCACCGTCCGGCGCATCACGCTCGACGACGCGGAGCGCGCCGAGGCGGTGCTCGAACTGCTCATGGGCGAGCGGGTCGAGCCGCGCAAGAACTGGCTGATCGAGGCCGCGGGGCGCATCGACGCCGAGACGATCGACGCCTGAGGGAGACGCCGGACATGGCACGCAAGAAGAACACCGGCGACCGCGTCGACCTCGCCGCCTTCGACCAGGCGGGCGCGCACGTCCTCGACACGCCGCTGACCACCGAGGTCGAGGACTCCTACCTGGAGTACGCGTACTCCGTCATCCACTCCCGGGCGCTGCCGGACGCGCGCGACGGCCTCAAGCCGGTGCACCGCCGCATCCTGTGGTCGATGTACGAGCAGGGCCACCGCCCGGACCGCCCGTACGTGAAGTCGGCGCGCGTCGTCGGCGACGTGATGGGCCGCTACCACCCGCACGGCAACCTGGCGATCTACGACGCGATGGTCCGCCTGGCGCAGGACTTCTCGCTGAACACCCCGCTGATCGACGGCCACGGCAACTTCGGCAGCCCGGACGACGGCCCGGCCGCGGAGCGCTACTGCGTGGTCGGTGACACGCGCATCAGGCTGGCGGACGGCACGAGCCGGCGGATCGCCGACGTGGTGGGTCTGGGACCGGACTCCGAGGCGGACGCCGACTTCGAAGTCCTCGACAAGGACGGCAAGCCGGTCACCGTCTCCAAGGTGTTCAACTCCGGTGTGCACCCCACATTGCGGGTGACCACGAAGGCCGGGTACTCGGTCCGTGGCAGCCACAACCACCTGGTTCTCTGCCTCGAGGCGCCGATGGGCGTACCGCTGTTCCAGTGGCGGCGCCTGGACGAAATCAGGCCGGGTCAGGTCGTCGCCATCGCCCGTAATGCATGGATGCGGGTGACGCCCACCGCCCGCGAGTACATGCTCGGTGTGTTGGCGGGAGCGTGGGTGTCGGAGGGCTGGGCCGGCGACGAGCGAGCCGGCTTCAACAACACGGACAAGCACTTCTTCGACGAGGTGCTGCACGCCTACGACCAGATCGTCGGCGGCAGCCGGTACGTGTCCGACCGGGTCACCCGGCGCGACCGCAAGCGGATCTACGAGATGGACGTCCAGGAGAGCGCCGGTGGCATGGCCGCCTTCCGGGCCAGCCCCCTGGGGGAACTCGTCGGCCACAAGTCGGCCGCCAAGTTCGTGCCCGAGTTCGTCTGGCAGGGCGGCTGGGGCGTCAAGCGGGCCTTCCTCATGGCGGCGTTCGAGGGTGACGGCGGCCCGCGCGCGGCCAGCGACGGCTTCACCATTCAGTACTCCACCTACAGCGACCGCCTTGCACGGGAACTCCAGGAGCTGTTGGCCGAGTTCGGTGTCGTCGCCGCGCACCGGCAGTACACCCGGCCGAGCGGCTCCGTGGAACACCGTCTGGTCGTCTCCGGCCTGCACAACGTGCGGGCTTTCGTCGACCGCGTCGGTTTCCTCCGCACCAAGCAGGCGAAGCTCGACGAGCTCGTCCGCCGGTCGCCGCAGCGGCCACACCGCCTCAGCGGTGACCGGGTGCCGTTCGTCGCCGAGTACGTGCGCGGAGCCCTCGCACCGGGGCGCGGCAGCGGCCGTAAGTGGCTCCAGCAGCACAATTTCGACCGGGTCGAGCGGTGGGAGACCGAGCGGCTCCGGCTGATCGACCGGTTCAAGGACCCCGAGATCCTGTCGACGATCCTGCCGGTGATGGATTCCGGGTATCGCTTCGAGACCGTCGCACAGGTCGAGGCCTGCGAGCCGGCCGAGGTCTTCTCCGTCCGGGTCGACTCGGACGACCACTCGTTCCTGGCCGGCGCGTTCGTCAACCACAACACCGAGTCGCGCATGTCGCGCGAGGCGATGCTGCTCGTCGGCGAGCTCAACGAGGGCACCGTCGACTTCAAGCCGAACTACGACGGCTCGGAGCAGGAGCCGAAGGTGCTTCCGGCCGCGTTCCCGAACCTGCTGGTCAACGGCACGTCGGGCATCGCGGTCGGCATGGCGACCAACATGATCCCGCACAACCTGGGCGAGGTCGTGGCGGCGGCGCGGTACCTGATCACGCACCCGGGCGCCTCGCTGGACACGCTGATGAAGTACGTGCCGGGGCCCGACCTGCCGACCGGCGGGCAGCTGCTCGGCCTCGACGAGGTGCGGCGGGCGTACGAGACGGGGCGCGGGGTGGTGCGCATGCGTGCCACCTGCGTGACGGGGCCGCTGGAGGGCGGCCGGGGCCGCCAGGCGATCACGGTGACGGAGCTGCCGTACGGCGTCGGCACCGAGAAGATCATCGAGGCGATCACGGACGAGGTGAAGGGCAAGCTCATCACGTCCGGCCCGCGCAAGGGCCAGCGGCAGGCGGCGCGGCTGCAGGGCATCGCGGACGTGAAGGACCTGACCGACCGCGAGCACGGCACCCGCCTGGTCATCGAGTGCAAGGTGGGCGTCAACCCGCAGGCGCTGCTGGCCGACCTGTACCGGCTGACGCCGCTGGAGTCGTCGTTCGGCGTCAACAACCTGGTGCTGGTCGACGGCCAGCCGCAGACGCTGGGGCTCAAGCGGCTGCTGGAGGTGTTCGTCGAGCACCGCTACGAGGTGGTGACCCGGCGCACCACGTTCCGGCGCACGAAGCGCCAGGACCGCCTGCACGTGGTCGACGGCCTGCTGATCGCGCTCATCGACATCGACCGGGTGATCCGGCTGATCCGGGAGAGCGACGACGCGGCGGCGGCGAAGGCGGGCCTAATCGCGACGTTCGGGCTGAGCGAGATCCAGGCCAACTACATCCTGGACACCCCGCTGCGGCGGCTGACCCGGTTCGACCGGATCGAGCTGGAGACGGAGCAGGAGCGGCTGCGCGAGGAGATCGCGGAGCTGTCGCGGATCCTCGACGACGGCGCGGTGCTGCGCAAGGTGGTGTCGGACGAGCTGGCCGAGGTGGCGAAGGAGTTCGGCACGCCGCGGCGCACCACGCTCATCGACGGCGACCTGAAGGAGGTCCTGGCGGCGTCCGCGCCGGCCGGGCCGCTGGAGGTGGCCGACGACCCGTGCCAGGTGATCCTGTCGGCGACGGGCCTGATCGCGCGCACCGCCGCCGAGAGCGAGGAGCGCACCGAGGGGCGCAGCCGCAGCGGCCGGGTGAAGCACGACGCGGTGCGCGCGGTGGTGCACGCGACCGCCCGCGGCCGGGTGCTGCTGGTGACGAACCGTGGCCGGGCGTTCAAGACCGACGTGCTGCCGCTGCCGGTGCTGCCGCAGCAGAGCGGCACGGTGTCGCTGCGCGGCGGCATGTCGGCGGCGGAGCTGCTGCCGCTGGAGAAGGGCGAGCAGGTGGTGGGCATCGCCCCGCTGGCCGACGGCGCGGGCATCGGCCTGGCGATGGGCACCCGCCGGGGCATCGTGAAGGTGTGCGCGCCGGAGTGGCCGGTGCGCTCCGACGAGTTCGAGGTGATCGGGCTGCGCGACGGCGACGAGGTGGTCGGCGCGACGTGGCTCACCGACGACAAGCCGGCGCTGACGTTCGTCACCTCCGACGCCGCGTTGCTGCGCTTCCCGGCCAAGCTGGTCCGGCCGCAGGGCGTCAAGGGCGGCGGCATGGCGGGCGTCAACCTGGCCGCCGACGCCGACGTCATCTTCTTCGGCGCGGTGGTGCTGGGCGACGACGAGCACGGCGCCCCGATGGTGGTGACGTCGACGCTGACCCAGGTGAAGGTGTCGCCGTTCGCGTCGTACCCGGCGAAGGGCCGGGCGACGGGCGGGGTGCGGGCGCAGCGGTTCCTCAAGGGCGAGACGCGGCTGACGGTGGCGTGGGTGGGCCCGCGGCCGGTGGGCGCGTCCAGCACGGGCGACCCGGTGCAGCTGCCGGAGCCCGACGCCCGCCGGGACGGCTCGGGCACGCCGGTGCTGATGGGCCCGCAGATCGTGGGCCACCACATCGAGCGCGAGTGAACGGCGGCCCCCTCAGGGGTTGATCAGGACGTCGGGCCTCGCGTCCGGGGTGGCGAAGGCCAGCAGCGCCGCCCCCTCGTCCTGCACGGCGGCGCGTTCCGCGGCGGTCAGCCGGCGGAACGGGCGGACCCGCAGGGTGGCGGCCGGGCCGTCGCGCAGGATGCGCCAGGTGGCCGCGACGGCGCCGTCGACGAGCACGGAGCTGGGCTGCTCGTTGGTGGTGCCGTCGAAGCCCTGGGCGGCGTAGTCGGCGTCGCCCACGACGCGGCGGCGGTCGGCGTGGGACAGCAGCAGGTTGTCGAAGTCGTAGAGGAACCGCACCGGCGCGGGCACGTCCGGGCCGGGCCGCGGCGCGCCGGGCAGGTCGACCAGCTCGACGCCGCGCGGGTCGCGGAAGGTCACCAGCCCGGGCCGCAGCCGGTCGACGACCTCGGCGAGCCGGGTGAGGCCGCACCACTGCTGGATGTCGCGCACGGACGCCGGCCCGAACGCGGCCAGGTAGCGCCGCACGAGGTCGTCGACGGGCGCGGCGACCGGCGGCCCGGCCCAGTCGTCGAGGGTGGCGTGCAGCACCCCGCCGCTGCGGCCCCACACCCCGCGCGGCGGCGCCTGCACCACGGGCACCCAGGCGCGGGCGGTCTCGGCCAGCGGGCCGGGGTCGGCGCCGGGGAACCGGGCGGCCAGGCCGCGGCGCAGCTCGGCCAGCGGCAGCGGGCCGCCGGCCAGCAGCTCCCGGGTGGCGGCCTCGACGGCGGTGCGGTCGAGCCCGGCGACCTTCCGGCCGAACGCGCCGCGCACCATGCGGTCGTGCACGACCTGCGTCAGGGGGCGCAGCCACCGGGCGTCGCGGGCGGTGAGCAGGTGGATGGTGCCCCGCATCGCGACGACCCGGACGAGCGTGCGACCGGTCAGCAGCGCGCCCGTGGCGTCGGCGTCGAGGTCGCGCAGCCGTGACCACAGGCCGACGTACCAGGAGTGCACGGTCTGCGCCTGGAGGCCGGCGAGGTGCTCGACGGCGGCGGGCACGCCCAGGCCCGACCGCTCGAGGAGCAGCTGCCGGGCCAGGGTCGCGCGGCCGATGGCGCGGTCGGTGAGCGTCTCCATGCCCCCGACCCTAGGGTCGATTGCGGCCAGGACGTGGCCGCATCTCGTCAGATCCGCACGTCGATGCGGGTCACCGCCCCCTCGCGGGCGAACACCGAGGCGCTGGTGTGCGCGTCGATCTCCAGCTCCGAGCGGGCCACCGTCTCGCCGGCCCGGGTGGTGAGCACCAGCTCGGGGCTGCCGGCGCGCTGCACCACGACCGGCACCTGGCAGAACGTGAACGCGTACCCGCCGGCCGGCACCTCGACGGTGGCCCGCGCGCCCGCGGTGTCCACGTAGGTCAGGGTGCCGGGCTCCGCGCGGAACTCCGCCGGGCGGATCAGCGACGGGTCGACCACGATCCGGCCGTCGGTCACGGTCAGGCCCAGCTCGGCGACGCGGCCGATCACGTCCTCCTTGACCTGGCCGGTCATGCCGGGCTGCTGCGCGCCGGTGAAGCCGGGGGTGTGCGAGTACGGGTCGAGCGGGATCGCCCCGTGCACCGCCGGGTCCTTGTGCACGCCGATGCCGTCGCGGATCTGCTCGTAGTGCGCGCGCAGCCGGTCGGCCACCGGGCCGGTGGCGTGCGGCAGCGTCTCGCCGACGGCGAGCAGCAGCTTCGACACCATGTGCCAGTAGATGCAGCCCAGGCCCTCGTACTTGTAGAGGGTGCCGGAGCGGCCGGTGAACGAGCGGTGGTCGAACACCTCCTCGTACAGGTCGAGGACGGCCTGCCGGTCGGCGGCGACCAGCTCGGCGAGGTCGGGCTCGGCGATCGCGTCGAGCGCGGCGGCCAGCACGCCGGCGTTGGCGTGGGCGGCGGCGAAGTGCAGGCCGCCGTCGTCGTCGCGGACCACGATGCGGCGGTCGCCGCGGGCGATCAGCTCGGCGAGCAGCTTGGCGCGGGCGGGGGCGTCGGCGGGCAGCACGTTCTTGGCGAGGAAGCGCGGCAGCTGCCGGTCGGGGTAGAGGGTGTAGCTGTTCTGGTCCGGCCGGTACATGGCGCTGGCGCGCAGCGCGTCGAGCAGCTCCGCCGCGGCGGCGGGGGACAGGGCGCCCGAGCCGAGCACGGCGACCTGGCCCTCCAACATCTCCGGCAGCCGGCGCACGGCGATGCCGCCCGGGTCGACCCGCAGCAGGTTGTACGAGTGGTAGAGCCCGTCCGGGCGCCGGTTGGCGGCGACGGTCTGGTCGAGGTGGCGCAGCGCCACGGACAGGAAGCCGGCCACGTCGGCGGCGGGCACCACGTCGGTGTCCTCGGGCAGCCCGCCGTCGTACAGGGCGGCGCGGTAGTCGCTCGCCGCCCCGGCCAGGCCGTCGAGGATGGCGCGGCGCTCGGTGTCCGAGACGTCGGCCGCCGGGGCGTGCGCGGTCAGCACCTGCGCGGTGCGGCGCAGCAGGGCGGCCACCGGCGCGGTCAGCGCCAGGTCGAGGCCCGCCAGCAGTTCCTGGCAGAACGCCAGGTAGCGGCGCAGCTGGTACAGCGTCACCATCGACACGCCGTAGCCGACGAGGGCGTTGTTGGCGTCGTTCCACTCGGGCCGCTGGGTGTTCATCCAGATGCCGGCGCCGGGCAGGAACGCCCCCAGCTTGGCCAGCGCGGGCACCAGCAGCTTCTCGGCGAGGGTGACGCGCAGCGGGTCGCCCGCGCCGTCGAGCAGGAACGGGCCGGCCTCGCGCCCGGCGAGCGCCTCGTGCTTCGCGGCGTCGAACGTGACGGCGTCGCGCGGGTCGGCCAGCAGCTCGGCGTACGGGCGGATCCGGTACGGCACGTCGGCGTACACGAACAGCCGCTCGGTCAGCAGCTCGCGCAGCCGGCCCGGGTGGAAGCGCTGGGAGGTCTCCAGCAGCCGCAGCAGGTAGATGATCTGGTGGTCGCCCCAGTAGCCGACGTGGCTGTGCGGGTCGCCCGGGATCAGCACCTCCCAGTCGATGCCGGTGGCGGTGATCCGGTACGGGTTGTTGCCGTCGGCCGTGGAGGCGTTGACGAACCGGAAGATCATGCTCTCGGCGTACTCAGGGAACGACCAGGCGAGCGCCTCCCAGTTCTGGAAGATGTCGCGCCAGTTGCCCTGGTAGCCGAGGATGCGCTGGCCGTCGGCGTCCTTGACGGCGATGGCGAAGGTGTTCCACGGCCGGCTCGGGTCGCCGTGCCGGCGGCTGAACGTCAGCGGCAGGAACTCCCGGGCGAGCCGCTCCAGCTCCGGGTCGCCGGCCGCGGAGGCGACCAGCTCGGCGTGGGTCTGCGCCTCCGGCAGGGCGGCCAGCCAGTCGGCCCGCCGCCGGGCCGTGCGCGGCGAGGCGTGGCGCAGGTACGCGGCCACGTCGCGCGCCCGCACGGTGTAGCCGTCGTCGGGCATGCCGCCGCGCATCACGTTGAACAGCACGTTGGAGAAGTGCCGGGCGGCGCTCAGCTCGTCGCCGGTGGTCTGCAGGCCGTCGGCGGCGCCGACGATGGCGCGCAGCGCCTCGGTGCCGCGGCGCACGTCGGCGTCGGCGGCGGCGACCACCACGTGGGCGGGAGAGCGCTCCATGAGGCGGCGCAGGCGGACCACGGCGGCCGCGTCGAGGCCGGTGTCGACGCCGGTGCGCCAGTCGGCGGTGTCGCCCGCGCCGACGGTCAGGGTGGCGACGCTCAGGTGCGCGCCGCGCCGGCCGCGTAGGTGGGTCTCGGCGGTGACGCCGCGGCCGGCGCGGAACGCGTCCAGCTGCACCGTCGACAGCAGGTGCACCGGCTGCGGCAGGCCGCGCGACCACGCCACCGCGGCGCGCAGCGCCTCGCCCGGCTTGGCGGAGTCGCCGGGGATCGAGGTGAGCGTGTAGATGCCCAGGCCGGTGCGCTCGTCCAGCTCGGCGTCCTTGTGGCCGTCGACCAGCGTGCTGAAGTGCTCCTGGAAGAACCGGTCGACGCCGGCCGGCACCAGGTTGCGCACGCCGTCGAGCAGCTCGACGGTGACCGCGGCGCCGCCGCTGTTGGTCAGCGCGGCGGCGCGCACGAACCCGAACCGCTCGCTCGGCGCCCACGAGTAGGCGAACGTCAGCCCGAGGTCGTGGTTGACCTCCTCGAACCGCACGGTGGTGCCGACGGCGCTCTTGTACAGGCTGCGGGTGACGGCGTACGCGCCGGCGTGCCGGTCCGCGAACGGCTCCCACAGCTGCCGGCCGTCGGGGGTGTGCACCAGCAGCACGGTGACGGCGCCGGTGTCGTGCCGCGCATCGTGGATCTTGTCGTCCGTGTAGTACGGGAACAGCGCGTGGTGCGGGTCGACCCGCCCGGCGGTGAGTGCGCCCGTGCTGGACACGAACAGCCAGTGGTCGGAGTCGCTGACGAGGCTCATCAGGAACGGCGGCATCGCGTCGACGCCGCGGATCCGGTAGTACGCCTCGCCGTCGAGCTGGACGAGCTCGCCGGTCACCGGGTCGCCGGCAGTCTGCAGGGGGCGGCCGCCCACCAGGATCTGGGTCACGCGGGCACGTTACGCGATCATGTCGGGGGAGTGCCCGCCGTGTCCCAGGCATCGGATCCCGCGAGCGCGAAGGCGCCCTTGCCGCCGTGCTTGACGGCGTACATCGCGCGGTCGGCCTCCAGCAGCAGCGCGTCGCTGCCGGCGCCGCCCGCGGCGCTGAACGCGACGCCGACGCTGGCGCCGACCGTCGCGGCGCCCGCGGCCAGCAGGACCGGCTGCTCGCAGGCGGCCACGATGCGGGCCGCGGTGGCGGCCACGTCGGCGGGGCGCGGCGGGCGCAGCAGCACCGCGTACTCGTCGCCGCCGAGGCGGGCCACCGTGTCGCCGTCGCGCACGCAGGCGGTCAGCCGGCGGGCGGTCTCTCGCAGCACCGCGTCGCCGGCGGCGTGCCCGAGCGCGTCGTTGACCAGCTTGAAGTCGTCCAGGTCGACGAGCATGACCGTGACGGCGTCCCCGTCGGCGCGCACCGCGGCGTCGAGCCGCTCGGTGAACAGCGCCCGGTTCGCCAGCCCGGTCAGCTCGTCGTGGTACGCCAGGTGGCGCAGCTGCGCGGCGAGGGCGTCGCGCTCGGCCAGCGAGCGGCGCAGCTCGTCCTGGGCGGCGTGCAGCTCGGTCACCCGGGTGTCCAGCTCCGTGAGCAGCCGCGCGTTGTCGCGGAACGCGGCCACCTGCCGGGCGGCGACCAGCGCGGTGCACAGCGCCGCGCCGGCGAGGCCGACCCGCACCCCGGGGTGGTCGTCGCGCAGCACGGCGACGGTGAGCAGCACGTACGTGGCGGCGACGGCCGCGTACGGCAGCACGCTGTACGGCCGCCGGGCCGACCGGGTCGCGGCGGGCGGCTGGAGCTGGTTGACCCGCACGGCGACGGTGAGCAGCGCGTGCGAGGTGACGGTCAGCGCGAGGAAGACGGGCAGTTCGCGGGCGCCGAGCCCGCCGGAGCCGAGGGTGTCGGCGCCCGCCTTGACGCCCGCGGCGGCGACGCCGACGAGGCCGCACCACCGGCTGAACGGGGCCGTGCCGCTCATCAGCAGCTTCGCGACGACGAACACGCACACCACGAGCAGGACCGGGCCGCGCAGGGTGGCGAGCACCCCGTTGCCGGCGTCGTCGGCGACCAGGGCCCAGCCCACGGCGGCCGCGGCGACCACGACGGTGGCGACGTCGAGCCAGAACCGGAACCGTTCCCGGCGGGTGCGCAGCCCCAGCGGCGCGGTGATCAGGGCAAGCCCGAGCCAGGCGCTGCCCGCCGAGAGCAGGGCGAGCTGCACCGGCCCGCCGGTCGCGGCGGCCGGCTCGTGCGGGGCGCGCGCCGCCGCCACCACCTGGGCCAGGTCGCCGGCCAGGTAGACGGCGGCGGCCACCACGACGGCCCGCCAGAACCGGTGGACGGCCGGCGGCCCGCCGCCGCGGCGCACGGAGCGCACGGCGAGCGCGAGCAGCACGGCGTGCCCGGCGGCGACGAACGCCCAGGCCGTGACGACCTGCGCGGCGACGCCACCGGCGCCGAGGGTGAGCCAGGCGGCCAGGGCGGACGTGCCGAGCAGCAGCGCCGACAGCACGGGATCGGGGCGGCGCGGGCGCAGCAGCTGTGCCATCACCCACCCACCCGTGTCGGACGCCTGCTCGGACGAGCGCCTCATCGGCGGGCCGACGGCGGATCCGAGCGACTGTGACGCGCTCAGCGAGGATTCTTCAGCCTGGCGGCGGCGCCGTCCACCGCCGCCCCGAGTCCCGGAACCGGCGGCCGGGTCGGCAGCGGGCGCGCGTCGCCGGTGAAGGGGTCGCCGCGCAGGGCGGCGGCGGGCAGCGGCACGGCGGGCCGCCCGCGCAGGGCGCGGCCGAGGAAGTCGCGCCAGATGGCGTACGGCATGCCGTCGCCGTTGATCGGCCGGCCGGCGCCGTCGCGCACCGGGCCGGGCGTCTCCCGGCCGACCCAGGTCACGGCGGCGAGCCCGCCGGTGTACCCGGCGGTCCAGGCGTCCTGCGAGTCGGCGGTGTCGCCCCACTGCTGGGTGCCGGTCTTGGCGGCAGCCGGGTGCCCCTCGACCTCGCCGTCGTGCCGGACGACCTGGCGCAGTGCGTACCCGACGTCGCCGGCCACCTCCGCCGGCAGCACCCGGGTGCGCACCACCGGGGTGCGGGCCTGCCCGACCTGCTGCACGAGGTGCCGCTCGGCGCGCACCCCGCCGGCGGCGAACGTGGCGTAGACGGTGGCGAGGTCGGCGGGGGAGACCGGGTAGCGGCCGAGCGCGATGTCGGCCCGGGTGCGCCCGGGCGCGGGCTCGCCGGGGAGGTCGACGAGGGTGCGCCGGTCGCCGTAGGAGCCGGGGACGCCGAGGCGCACCGCCAGCTCCCGCACCCGCTCCGGCCCGACCTTCTCGGCCAGCGCGTAGTACGGGGTGTTCAGCGACAGCACCATCGCCCGGTCCAGCGGGCACGCCGGGCACTGCAGGTCGAGCCGGTTGCGCAGCGGCACCCCGTGGCGGTCGGCGAAGATCCGGGGCGAGCTGCCGTCCCACACCGAGTGCACCGACACGCCCGCGGCCAGGCCCGCCGCGAGCACGACGGGCTTGAACGTGGACGCGGGCGGGCGCGGCGCGGCCGCGTCGTCGAAGAAGCCGCGCCCCTCGGTGCCGCCGTACCAGGCGCGCACGGCGCCGTCGGCAGGGTCGACGGCCACCAGGGCCACCCGCTGCTCGCCCCTGTACCGCCGGCGGGCGGCGGCGATCGCGTCGGCGGCGGCGCGCTGCGCCTGCGCGTCGATCGTCGTGACGACCTGCAGGCCGCCGGTGCGCACGGTCTGCGCGGACCAGCCCAGCCCGCGCAGCTCGGCCTCGACCCGGTCGGCGATGACGCCCAGCGGGCCGCCGACCGCCTGGGCGGTCACCGACCGCCGGGCCACCACCGGGTACGCGGCCGCCTCGGCCTGCGCCGGGTCCAGCCAGCCGGCGCCGGCCATCGCCCGCAGGATCCACCGCCACCGGCCCCGCGCCCGCTCCGGATCGTTGGCGGGGTCGTTGAGGTACGGGTCCTTCACCAGCGCGGCGAGCACCGCCCCCTCGGACGCCCCGAGCCGGTCGACGGTGGTGCCGAAGTACGCCTGCGCCGCCGACTGCACGCCGTACGCGCCGCGGCCGAAGTACACGGTGTTGAGGTAGCGGCCCAGGATCTCGTCCTTGCTCAGCCGGCGCTCCAGCCTCAGCGCCAGCGCCGCCTCCTTCGCCTTGCGGTCCAGGGTGCGGTCCTGGGTGAGGTAGGCGTTGCGCACGTACTGCTGGGTGATCGTCGACGCGCCCTGCCCGGTGCCGGCGGTGAGGTTGCTCCACAGCGCGCGCAGCACCCCGCGGGCGGAGACCCCGGCGTGGTCGTGGAAGCCGCGGTCCTCGGCGGCCAGGAACGCCTGGCGCACGGCCTGCGGCACGCTGGCCAGCGGCACGTCGGTGCGGTCGGTGGCGCCGATGCGGGCCAGCACGGTGCGCCCGTCGCGGTAGTAGAGCACCGACGCCTGCGGCGGCGCCGGGTCCGGCGGCAACTCGGTGGACACGACGTAGCCGAACGCGGCCATGCCGGCCAGCAGCACCACCGCCAGCGCGGCCGACCCGGCGGCCAGGGCGGCCCGGCGGACCCGGCGGCGCAGCCGCGCGCGCCGGTCGTCGCGGTGCGGTCCGCGGTGCACTCCTGCGCTCATCCGGCCCCGTCCTCCTCCGGCGGCGCCCGGGCCGGGCGCCGCTCGCGCAGGGGAGGACGGGTGGGGGGCCGCCGATGGTTACATCGACGGCCCCCCCGGCTCAGATCGTCACCGTGCGTCGTCGTCGCGCGACGGCTGGAGCGCGTCGCTGACCGCCCCGGTCAGGTCGCCGGCCGGCACGGCGGTCTCCTCGGCGTGGTCGTGCACCTCGTCACGCTGCCCGGCCGGCGCAGGCGTGCTCGCGCCGCCGGCGTAGCCGTACTCGTTCGGCGCGTCGCCCTCGGCCGGCGTCACGGTGTCCGTGTGCACATCCTGGTCACGTTCCGTCATGATGCTCCTCCGTTCGGGCCAACATCGGTGCAGTACCCGATTCCCGCCCCGGAAATCTCGACCGCCGTCGATCCGCGGCCGCCCCGGGTCCGCCGAGCGGGAGTCCGCGGTCCCGCCGGACTTCTCCGGCCGGGTGTAACGGCTGACGCCGTTCGGGGCCCGGGTCTGACCTCAGGGGACGGTGACGCCCATCGATGACCTTCTCGAGGACACAAGTTCTGCTTATGTCTGGATTAAGGCGCGATAACGCGGGGCCCGGGCGGCCCTAGCGTGATCGCGCGCCCGCCGGTCCCCAGCCGCGGCGCGCGTCCCCCCTCGTGCCGCCCCGGTGCCTGCCATCCCCTTCACCGCCGGGCGCGGCTGCCGCCTCCGGAGGTATCCACACGTGTCCCCGTCCCGACGCGCCCCAGCGGGAAGTCCAGGCGGCCGTCGCCGCCGCCGCATCATCCTGACCGTCGCGGTCGTCGCCGCCCTGGCGCTGGTCGGCGTGCCGTCCGCGCTCGGCAGCGCCTGGCTGCCCGCCGCCCTCACCACCGTGGGCGACGCCGCCGTCGACGTCATCACCGAGGTGCCGGCCGACGACCCGGCCAAGGGCCTCGTCCACGCCGGCCTGAAGCCCGGCAAGAAGGGCCAGCCCTGCGCGGGCGAGTACCGCGTCGAGGGCACCGACAGCTGCTCGCACGGCCCCGACGAGGTGCCCGCCGGCCTCGACGTGAAGCGTGACGTGCCGCCCGTCGCGCCCGCCGCCCCCGCCCCCGCGGTGAAGGCCGACGCGGCCCCGGTGTCCGACGCGAGGATCGCCGACGCGGCGGGCGCCGAGCTCGCCGACTCGGGGAAGCTGACGATCGTGCCGGACGCCGGCACCTACAGCACCCCGGCCCTGGCCGCCGGCGCCGCCCCCGCCGCCGAGGCCGCCCCGGCCGCCGCGCCCGCCGTCGGCCCGCACGGCGTCGTCTGCGACGGCGACGGCCAGACCGGCAAGCGGATCCAGGTCCTCTACACCTACGAGGCCGGCACCGAGAGCCGGTTCGCCAAGTACGAGGCGTCGTTCCGCACCTGGGCCGCCGGCGTCGACGCCATCTACGACGCCAGCGCGCAGGAGACCGGCGGCTCGCGCCACCTGCGCTACGTCACCACCGCCGACTGCCGGGTCGACGTGCGCGAGGTCGAGCTGCCGGCCGGCGGCCTGAAGGACTTCAGCGCCACGATGACGGAGCTGAAGAAGCTCGGCTGGAACCGCACCGACCGCAAGTACATGATCTTCGCCGAGTCCAAGGTGTACTGCGGCATCGGCACGTTCACCGGCGACGACAAGCCGGGCGCGAACAACCGCAACAACAGCGGCGCGTCGTACGGCCGCAACGACAGCGGCTGCTGGACGGCCAGCGTCGCCGCGCACGAGCTGGGCCACAACCTCGGCGCCGTGTCCAACAGCGCGCCGAACTCCAGCAAGGCCGGTCACTGCGTCGACGACTACGACGTCATGTGCTACAAGGACGCCCCCGGCACGACGATGAAGGTGGCCTGCACCAACAAGGCGCAGGACGCCCGGCTGGACTGCAACCACGACGACTACTACAGCACCGACGTGAAGCCGGGCAGCTACCTCGCGACGCACTGGAACGTGGCCGACAACCAGTTCCTCATCGCGGGCACCCCCGGCGGGGGCGGCCCGGCGCCGACGACGCCGGCCCCGTCGCCGACCACCGCGCGGCCCACGCCGACCACGGCGAAGCCGACCACGCCGGCGCCGTCCACCCCGGCCCCCTCGCCGACCACGGGCAAGCCGTCGCCGTCGGCGCCGCCGAGCCCCACGGCTACCGCCACCACCGGCCCGACGGCCACGCCGGGACCGACGGCGACGCCCGGCCCGACCGCCGGCCCGGGGCTCGCCGCGCTCACCGTCAGCGACGTGCAGCCGAACGCGGTGCGGCTGAGCTGGCCCGCCAAGGCCGGCGCCGCCCGCTACGGCCTGGTCGTCGACGGCCGGACCCTCGGCCAGGTGCAGGGCACCGGCGTGCGGCTCGTCGGGCTGCGGCCCGGCGCGACGTACCGGGTGCAGGTCCTCGCCGGGTCCGCCCCGCACACCGCCGAGGTCACGGTGACCACCCCGGCCGCCGCCGGGCCGAAGCCCGGCTCGTGGTTCACGCTGGGCAACGCGCTGACCGGCGCCGTCGCCGACCTGTACGGCGCCCGCGCCGCCGACCGCACCCCGGTCGTGCTGCACGAGGCGCACGGCGCGACCAACCAGCAGTGGCGCCTGGTGAGCGCCCCGGGCGGCGTCCGGCTGGAGTCGCGGGCGTCGGGCAAGTGCGTGACCCCGCTCGGCGGCCGGGCCGTCGCCGGCGCACCGCTGACGCAGAGCGCCTGCTCGGGCGACCCCGCCCAGGTGTTCACGGTCGCCACCGGCCCGGCCGGCCTGACGCTGTCCAGCGTCGCGGGCAAGGGCCTGGTCGTGGGGCTCGGCAGCCGGCAGTACGGTGGCCACGACGTGCTGGTCCTGCAGCGGCCGGGCGATGCCCGCCACCAGGGCTGGGTCGCGCTGCCCGCCGCCTGACCGAACCGGCGCCGGCCGCGGCTCCCCGTCCACACCGGGGGGCCGCGGCCGGCACCTTTCCGCCCCACCGTCGCCCGAGGACGTGCCCATGCGCCGTGTCATCGCCGTACTGCTCGCCGTCGTGGCCGGGGCGCTCGCCGTGCCCGCGCCCGCCGCGGCGCACGCCGGGCTGGCCCTGGTGGTCAACGACGACGGCCGCGGCAGCGTCTCCGTCGAGGTGACGTGGGAGGACGGGCACCCGGTGACCGAGCCGATCGCGGGCACGCTGTTCGCCGTCTCGGGCGCGGGCGCCCAGGTGGGCCCGGCGCCGCTGCGGCGGCTGCCGGGAACCTCCACCCTGGTCTACGGCGACACGCTGCGGCCCGGCGCGTGGCAGGTGACCGTCGACGTGGCGGCGCCGGGCATCGGGCACTGCGTGGCGTCGGTGACGGCCGCCGCGGCGGCCGCGGGGGCGCAGCCCGGCACGACGCGGTGCGCCCCGTCGCCCGCCCCGGCCCCGGCCGTGGCCGGCGGTCCTGCCGGTCCGGCCGCCGGCGCCGGGGGCGACGGGCCGCCGGTCGGGCTGATCGTGCTGCTCGGGGCCGCGGGCGTGGCCGTCGCCGGCGCGGCGGTGTGGTGGGCGCGCGCCCGGCGGTGATCGACGATCTTCGTCGGGTCGCAAGTCTCGCTTATGTCTGGGTTAAGCACCGGGCGCACCGGTGCCGGTCCGCCCTAGCGTGATCGCGTTCCGCCGACTCCCCGCGGCGGCGCAACCCCCGGAGGTCTCCAGCGTGTGGCGCGGATGGGCACAGTACGGCCCGCCCGGTCGCCGTCGGCCGCCGCGGCGCCCGCGCAGCAGCTCGCGCCCGCGGCGCCACGGCCGGCCGCGGCCGCGCCGGCCCTGGTGACGTGCCGGGGCGCGACGCCCCGGGCCGCAGGCCCGTGCGGGCCCGCCACCGGCGCGGGCGCATTCCGGCACGGGGCGCCGCCGGCCGCGGCCCCCACCTCCTCGGGGCCGCGGCCGGCGCGAACCGTCTAGTTGTTCTCGGTCGGCTGCGGGACGGAGCAGTCGACCTCGGGGTCGACGCCCAGGTAGTTGAGCGGGCCGGCGACGATCGTCACCAGGATGGTGCCCGCCTTCGCGCAGCTCGCGTCGCCCTCGTCGCTGTAGTAGCCGCGCTGGAAGCCGGCGAAGGCGCCGATGAGCAGCCAGATGAGCAGGATGGCGCCACCGATCGATCCGAGTCGCATCGCAGTCTCCTCGTCAGGGGGTGAGGGTCGCCGGGGGGAGAGCCCACCCGGTGGCGGTCCACCGGCGACGCCGCCCGAATACCCACTCCGGATCGATCACTAACGACGGGTCGCCCGCAGCGTGTACGTGTGCGGCAACCGCCACGGCCGGTCGGCGAGCTGCCACTCCCCGTTGTCGAGCAGGCGCATCATGCCGGGCAGGGCGTCCCACGGCACGCTGTCGTGCTCCTCCAGCGCGTCCAGGGTGAACCCGGCGTCCAGCAACGCCGTCACCACCTCGCCCAGCCCGTGGTTCCACTCGGCGCTGCGGGTGTGCGTGAAGGACACGTCCGTGGTGACGTACGTGCCGTCCTCGTCCCACACGGTCGGCTCCGGCCGCTGCACGTACGGGTGCTCGACGACCAGCAGCCCGTCCGGCCGGGGGTCGGCCAGCGACCACAGCACCGGGTGGCCCTCGCGCAGGAACAGCCGCCCGCCGGGCCGCAGCAGCGCCGCCACGACGCCCGCCCACCGCCGGATGTCCGGCAGCCAGCACAGCGCGCCGATGCCGGTGTAGACGAGGTCGAACCCGCCGGCGCCGAGGGCGTCCACCGCGTCGTGCACATCGGAGCGCACGTAGCGCACCGGCGGCCCGGCCCGCCCGGCCAGCTCGCGGGCCAGCGCCAGCGCCTCGCCGGAGAAGTCGAGCCCGGTCATGTCGGCGCCGAGGCGGGCGAGCGACAGCGTGTCGGTGCCCAGGTGGCACTGCAGGTGCACGCCGCGCAGCCCGGTGAGGTCGCCGAGCCGCGGCAGGTCGAAGCGGACCACGCCGCTCAGGTGCGCCGGGTCGTCGGCGAAGCGCTGGAAGCCGTAGTCGGGGCTGGCGGCGTGGGCTCCGGCGCGCTCGTCCCACAGCGCGCGGTTCAGCTCGAGGTACTCCGACGTCATCTCACCCCACCTCGACGGGGGTGCCGGCGGCGGGCCGGCCGAACATCTCCGCCGCGTCGCCGCCGCGGGCGAACACCTCGTACCAGGTGAGCTGCTCGCCGTCCGCGGACGCCCAGCCGGAGCTGCCGGGGGCGAACGCCAGCTCCCCGGCGGGCACCTCGAACACGCCGTCGCTCACCACGGCCTCGGCGGTGGCCGAGCCGATCCGCACGGTGACCCGGGCGCCCGGCTCGGCGGGCGCCGACGACCAGGTCGTCTTGAGGTTGCCGTAGCCGTCGGTGTACGCCACCGCCCGGCGCGGCGCGCCCCGGACGTCGATGGGGTCGCCGAGCAGGTCGTCGTCGCCGCGGGCGAGCCGCGCCAGGGCGCCCGGGAAGACGTCGCGGGAGCGGAACTGGGAGCCGGCGTCGGGCACCCGCACCGCGCGCACCGGCACGCCCGCGTCGGCGAGGAACGCCAGGCTCGACCCGGAGGCCACGCCGACGACGAGCACCCCGGACGGCAGCCGGGCGGCGGCGAGCTGCTCGCCGGCGTTGGCGGAGCGCGGGTCGTCGGCGTCCTGACGGGGCGCGACGTTGGCGTAGAAGACGCGGTCGGCGGGCCCGTCGCCGAAGGCGAGCTGGGCGATGCAGAAGCCCGCACTGACGGTGTCGAAGGCGGGCACGGGCAGCGCCTGCACGGACGCCTCGGGCAGCAGCTCGGCGAGGCGCTGGCGCACCTCCGCGAAGGCGAGGTCCCCGGTGCCGTAGTCGGCGATGACGGTCAGCAGCATGCCCTCATCCTCGTGCACCGGCGGCGCCCGCGCCGCCGGACGCGCGCCAGGCGGCGATCCCCGCGCGCAGCCGGGCCCGCACCGGTTCCGGCGCGAAGCTCGCCGCCACCCCGGCCAGGGCCAGGTCGGCCAGCTCGCCGTCGGACCAGCCCCAGGCGTCGCGGACCCGGGTGTACTCGCCGGTCAGCGTGGTGCCGACGATCGCCGGCACGTCGGTGCCGAGGGTCACGTGCAGGCCCGCCGCGCGCAGCGCCGGCAGCGGGTGCGCGGGCAGCGACGGCACCAGCCCGAGGGCGACGTTCGACGACGGGCACACCTCCAGCGGCACGCCCGCCGCCCGCACCCGGGCGACCAGGGCGGGGTCGCCGAGGATCGAGGTGCCGTGGCCGATCCGGTCGGCGAGGCCGCGGTCGAGCGCCTCGGCGATGCTGGCCGGCCCGGCGTCCTCCCCGGCGTGGTGGACCAGCCGCACGCCCGCCGCCCGCGCCCGCGCGCACACGTCCGCGAACGGCTCCAGGGGGTACGACTCCTGCCCGGCCAGCCCGATCGCCGCCACCGCGTCCGGGTGGGCGAGCGCCAGGTCGAGGGTGCGGCGGAACCGGGACACGGCGCGGCGGCGGGACTGGTCGAGGATCACCCGGGTCTCGACCCCGTGCGCGGCCCGGCCGTCGGCGAGGCCGTCCAGGACCGCCGCGAGCGGCAGGTCGCGCACGCCGAGCCGCTCCTCGTGCGCGGCCGCGGTGAAGGACACCTCCGCGTACGCGACGCCGTCGGCGGCGGCGTCCGCGCAGAACTCGCGGGCGACGCGCCGGAAGTCGCCGGCCGTTCGCAGGCAGGCGCGCACCAGCGCGTTGTGGTCGGCGAACGCGCGGAAGCCCGCGAAGGCGCCGCCGGGTCCCGGCGCGGGCAGCCCGTGGGCGGCGGCCAGTTCGGCGAGCGTGCCGGGCCGCACCGTGCTCTCCAGGTGGACGTGCAGGTCGGCCTTGGGCAGCAGGGCGAGGTCGCGCACGCCCGCAGACTACGGGCGGACGCGGCCCCGGTCCTGTCATTTCAGCGCCGCGGCCACCGGGCCGGCGATGTCCGGGTCGGCGAGGTAGTCCTCGATGGCGTGTGGGCCCGACGGGTTGACGGTCCGCTCGTCGCGGATGCCGGCCCGGCCGCCCGCGAACAGCGGCGCCAGCGGGTGCACCAGGGCGACGACGTCGCGGTCGTCGTAGCCGTTGATCCAGGCCGGCCCGGACCAGCCGGCGGGCGGCGCGAGGCCGGGCAGCGCGGGCGGGTCGGACACCCCGGGCAGGTTGCGCCGCACCGCCGGCAGCCCCAGCGGCGAGCCGACGGTGACCAGGGCCCGCACCGGCACGTCCAGCGACCGGCACAGGTCGTACGCGACGACGCTGCCCAGGCTGTGGCCGAGCACGACCACGTCGGCGTGGCCGCGGGCCAGCAGCGTGTCGACGCCGCGCCGCACGGCCGCCAGCACCGGCCCGCGGATCGCCGGCACCGTCAGGTAGTACGCGACGTCGCGCAGGAACCGCTCGATGATCCACTGTGGGGTGCTGGTCTTGTCCGCGAGGAACTGCAGCGCCCGGCGGACCACCCCGTTGCCGAGCAGGTCGCCGAAGCCCTCCGGCCGGGCGAAGCCCAGCGTGCCCGCCGCCTCCAGCACCAGCGCGTCGGTGGCGGCGTCGACGCGCTCGGCGGTGCGGGTTCCGGCGTCGGTGCGCGCCGCCGGCGCCCGCCCGGGCGCCGCCAGGGACTCCAGGTCGGGGCGGCGCCCGCCGGCCGCCTCGTGCGCGTCCACCAGGTCGGCCAGCAGGTCGCCGTAGAACGGCAGCTCGACGGCCGACGCCGGCACGGCCGGGTGACCGGCCAGCACCGCGCCGCGGGCCAGCCCGGCCAGCCACGACCGGGTCATCGCCGCGACGTGCGCGTCCACCTGCGCCTTGTCGGCGCGCAGCCGGCGGGGCAGCTCCTGGCTGCGCCCGTGCACGAGCAGCAGCCCGGTCACGGCGTGCCCGCGATCGTGAGGAACTCGGCCAGCAGCTCGCCGGGGACCGGCCCGGCCACCGCGGCGACGTGCCGGACGATGGCGGAGATCCGGATGCCGCGGTTGCCGACGAGCCGGCCCGGCGCGTCGCCGCCGCCCGCGTGGTGCAGGGCCACCAGCTCCCAGTCGTCGTTGAAGACGGGCGAGCCGGACGAGCCGGGCTCCGTGTCGGTGCCGTACGTCAGGGTGGTGGCGTCGTCGACCGACAGCAGCAGGTTGTGCCGCACGGCGATCTCCTTCGCCCGGCCCTGCGGGTGCTGCACGATGTTGACCGGCATCCCCTCCAGGATCTTGCCGGTCGCCGCCTTGGCCGCGATGCAGCCGTAGGTGGCGCCGGGGGCGGGGGCGCCGGGCGGCTGCGCCACCGCGACGAGCGTGAAGTCGAGCGCCTCGTCGGTGACGAAGCAGCGCTGCGGGTCGAGGCCGAAGCGGGTCGCCTCCGGGCGCTGCTCGTCCTCGTCGTCCTCGAACCGGAAGGTGGCGGTCGAGACGGCGGCGGTGGCGGCGTCCGGCAGGACGTGGTTGTTGGTCATCAGCAGCGACGGCGTGACGAGGAAGCCGGAGCCGAGCGAGCTGCCGGTGCGGATCCGCGCCACCGCGTCGGCGGCGGCCCGGCCCTGGCGCAGCCACCGGCCCGGCAGGAAGTCGGCCGCGCCGACCACGCTCTCCAGCCGGCGGTCCAGCTCCGCCTCGCTCGCCACGGCGGCGACGTCGATGCCGTGCCGGGCGGCGTACGCCCGCTTGCGGGGTTCGGGCTCGTCGCGCCAGGCGTCGTCCGGGTCGGCGCCGACCCGGCGCGCGCGGTCGCTGATCGGTTCGAAGGTCGGTTCGTTCGCGATGATGGTCATGTCGGGTCCCCTGGGAACACGCCGGCGAACCGGAACAGGTCGGTGATGGTGACGATGGGCTCGCCGTTCGGCAGCCGCACGCCTTCGGCGGGCGTCCACGGCCGGTAGCGGCCCAGGTACGAGTCGGGGTCGGCGCGCAGCTGACCGATGAGCGTCTCCGCCACGATCCGGCTGCCGACCTCGCCGAGGAAGTTGCCGTGGCAGCGCACCTCGGCCTCCTTGAGGATGTAGAACCACAGCGGCGTGTGGTCGGTGAAGCCGCCCGCGTCCAGGGCGTCGTTCACGGCGGCGCTGTTGCCGCGGCGCAGCTCCTCGGCGCTCAGCGGGCGGGCGCCGACCTTGGCGGCGACGGCCTGGCCGGTGGGCAGCGCCAGGTGGTAGCCGCGCAGCAGGTTGCGCACGGCCAGCGCGCGCAGCATCCGCTTGACGTCGTCGGGGCCGGCGTCGTCGGCCGGGCCGACCTGGTTGACCATGTCGAACAGCGGCGGCGCGATGTGCGTGTCGATCGGACGGGCGAAGTGGTCGGAGGTGCCGTCGCCCTTGTCGACGAACCGGTCCCACTCGATCACCCAGTTGAACGGCAGGGTGGGCGACGGCGCGCCGTCGAAGGGCCGGCGGTGCCCGCCGGTGAACGCGAACAGCTGCCGGAACGACGCGGAGTCCTGCAGGACGCCGCCGGCGCCGGCGTGGCGGCCGAAGTTGCGGTTGTAGTCGTAGGTGGCGCGGACCATGCTGTGCCCGAACCGGTAGGCGGCCACGGAGAACTCCAGCGGCATGTACGGCTCGGCGCCGTCGGCCACGACGAAGTGCCGGTTGCCGTCGAGCAGCACCTTGTCGACGACGCCCGGCATGGCGATCGTCTTGAGGTAGTCGTGGACCACGAGCCACTGGTAGTGCCAGCGCACCAGGTCGCGGGCCGACTCGAACAGCTCCCGGTCGCTCCTGCGGTGGCCGTTGGACCTGGTGCGCAGCTGCGCCAGCACGGCGTTGTGGAAGCGCAGGAACGCCACGTGGAACTGCGCGACGATCAGGTTCTCGTCGTTGCGGCCGTCGCCGATGACGGCGGTGGTGCGGTGCGTCGCGGCGGTCTGCTCGTCGGCGTCCGGCGGCAGCCCGTCGTCGCCCCGGCGGGGCAGGTCGCGCAGGGCGTCCCCGGCGGGCGGGACGGCCTCGCCCGGGATGCTGTCGGACTCGGTCACCGCGCCCACGCGCAGGGCGATGCCGTCGTAGAGCCGGCCCGACTCGGTGCCCTCGCCGTGCAGGTCGGGCCCGTCGCCGTAGACGGAGTCGAGGTTCAGCGCGGGCTGGCGCAGGTTGCGCAGGCCCGCGCGGACGACCCGGGGGTCCAGCGGCGTCAGCACGGGCTGCCGGAGGTCGGTGACCGCGTCGTTGCGGTCGGTGCCGGCGGTGATGTCGTGGTCGATGAACTGGCCCCAGTACGTGTACACGGCCGGGATCACCGAGTCCCGCCCGGCCGGGGGCTCCTCGATCATGACGGCGCCGAGCGCCTTCAGGGCCCGGGTGACGTCGGCGGGGTCGCCGGGCAGGTGGTGCGCGGGGAACCCGGCGGCCAGGTCGGCGAACAGGTAGTCGAACGGGCTCGACACGTCCTCGACGTCGCTCGCCGACTCGGCGCCCGGCGGGGCGGCGGCGGCCACCTGGCCGCCGTGCCGCACGTCGCGCAGCATGCGGCGGTAGTTCTTCTTCTCGGGTGCGGTCATGGTCGGTGTTCCCTTCCCCCGGCGCTGATGTCCGCCGTCCACGTTTTCCACGCGGGGGAATGGTCGCCAGTGGCGTGTCCCGTAGCGGACACGCCATTTCCCGATGGCGCCGGAATGCGACCGCGCGGCCGTCGGTGATGCGACGGCCGCGCGGTATCAGGCGCAATTATCGGACCGTTGGCGTCACGGAACCGTCCACTTCTGATTGGCGCCGCCCGAGCAGCTCCACAGCTGCAGCCGGGCGCCGTCGGCCGGATTGTTGTCGCGGACGTCGAGGCAGGTTCCGGACCGGACGTTCACGAGGTCGCGGCCGGCCGTGTACGTCCACTGCTGGCTGGTGAGCCCCGCGTGGCAGGTCCACATGTGCACGGTCGCCCCGTCGTTCACGGCGCCGTTCTGCACGTCGAGGCACTTGCCCAGGGACCGGACGGACCCGTCGGACGCGCGCTGCCAGGTCTGGTTGGGCCCGCCGAAGCAGGTCCACATCTGCGGCAGGGTGCCGTCGGCGGTCGCGCTGCCGGTGACGTCGAGGCACTTGCCGGTGGCGGCGCTGACGATCCGGCCGGAGGCGCCGGACGGGGGAGCGGTGGTGGGGCCGGCGGTCGGGGTGCCCGAGCCGGGGGTGCCGGCCCAGGTGAACGTCGCCGTGGTGCGCCCCGGCAGCGGGTAGGTGAAGGACTGGTTGCCCCAGACGACCTTCAGCGACTGGGCGCCCGTGCCGGCGTTGTGGGCGATGAGCGCCTTGGAGCCGTCGGTGTTGCGGTAGGCGACGTTGCGCACGGCCGAGCCGTCGTTGCTCTCGATGCGCTGGGCGCCCGGCCGGACGAACTTGGTGAGGTGGCCGGTGGTGTAGTACTCGACGGTGTAGTCGACCTGGCCGGCCCGGGCGCCGCCCTCCTGCACGGTGACCAGGCCGGTGCAGGTGCCGCAGCCGCCGTTGTGCGGGCCCATGTTCTGGTTGAGCGCCAGGCTCCACTTGACGATGCTGCGCGACCAGTTCCGGGCGTAGCCGATGATGTCGGTCAGGTCCTCGTTGTGCTGGTTGCCGATCCAGGTGCCGCCGGAGTGCTCGGTGGAGAACTGCGGGACCGCCGGGTACTGGTTGTGCACCTGCGTGCCGACGCCCATGTCACCGAAGTAGCCGTGCCAGGCGATGCCGCCGAACAGCGGGTCGTTGCGCACGCCGGCGTCGGCGAGGATGGCGGCGCCGAAGTTGGCGTAGTCGCCGTAGTTCCAGTCGTGGATCAGCACCTTGGTGCTGAGCCCGGCGGCGCGGAACGCCGGGTAGACGTGGTTCTTGGTGAACTCGACCAGGCCGGCCGGGTTCCAGCTCATGCCGGGGTAGTTCATGGCGGTCGGGTTGGCGGCCTGGCAGCAGTTGGGCTCGTTCTGCACGCTGACGTAGTTCACCGGGATGCCGGCCGCCTGGTACGACTGCACGTACTTCACCAGGTACTGGGCGTACAGCGGGTAGTACTCCCACTTGAGCCAGCCCATCTGGTCCATCCGGCCGTTGTCCTTCATCCAGCCGGGGGCGCTCCACGGCACGCCCTTGACCCGCAGCGCCGGGTTGAGCTGCTTCGCCTGCTGGGTGAGCAGCCGCACGTCGGTGTCGTAGCCGTTGGCGCCGAAGTCGTCCAGGGTGCAGCAGGTGTCGTCGAGCGAGACGTTGCCGGGGCGCGAGAGGTCGGACGCGCCGATCGGGTTGCGCACGAACGACAGGCCGATGCCGTCGGTGGGGCTGAACAGCTTGCGCATCACGTCGTCGCGGGTGGCGGCGCTGATCGGGCCACCGCGGAACAGGTACGCGGTGGTGTCGGTGATGGACGCGCCGGCGCCCTCGAACGTCTGGTGGCGGACGTTCTCGTCGACGGTGACGGTGGTGCCCGCGGCCGGGCTGCTGCCCGCGAACGCGACGGGCGCCTGCGGTTCCAGGCGGCGGGTCAGCACCCGGCCGCCCGCGTCGGACGTGGTGGTCAGGACGACGTTCACCTGCTCCCCGGCGGCGAACGCCGAGGGGCCGAGAACGACGGCGGTCACCCCTGCGCCGGCCAGGGCGGTGCCGGTGACGGCGACGGCCAACAGGCGGCGGGAGAGACGGCGGCGGGGGGCGGTCGCCGCGGCCTCGTTGGTTTCGATCACGAAATAAGAATGCCGTTTGTTAACAGCATTGCCAAGACTGTTACGAGATTCCGGAACTTCAATTTCTCGTTATGTAACAACCGTTTGTTTCAACGCGCCGGGGCCGCCACCGAATACGGTGACGGCCCCGGCCGGAACGCGTTGATCAGACGGCGCCGCGGATACGCCCGATCGTGTCCTTGAACCACAGCGCGCTCTGCTTCGGGGTGCGCTGCTGGGTGTCGTAGTCCACCCGCACGATGCCGAACCGCTTGTCGTAGCCGTACGCCCACTCGAAGTTGTCCAGCAGCGACCAGGCGAAGTAGCCGCGGATGTCGGCGCCCTGGGTGCGGGCGTCGGCCACCGCCGCGATGTGCTCGGCGAGGTAGCCGGTGCGGTCGTCGTCGCGCACGAAACCGGACTCGTCGGCGGTGTCGGCGAACGCCGCCCCGTTCTCCGTGATGATGATCGGCAGGCCCGGGTAGTCGCGGCTCAGCCGGGTCAGCAGCTCGGTGAAGCGGTTCGGCGTGATGGGCCAGCCCATCGCCGTCTGCGGCAGGTCCTGCGGGATGTCGCGCACCACCGGCACGCCGTCGCCGTCGGTGCGGCTGCCGTTCTCGTCCAGGCCGGAGAAGACCTGCCCGAAGTAGAAGTTGACGCCCAGCACGTCGATCGGCGCGCTGATGGCCTCCAGGTCGCCGTCCTGCACCGGGATCTGCACGCCCTGCGCCGCCAGGTCGGCGACGACGTCCTCCGGGTAGGCGCCCCGGCGCAGCGGGTCCATGTAGATCCGCACGCCCAGGCCGTCGGCGGCCCGGCACGCGTCGCGGTCGGCCTCCGAGTCGGTCTCCGGGGTGGCGGTCGCCATGTTCAGCGTGATGCCGAACTGCAGCGGCCGGGTGGCCGCCGCCCGCATCCGCTGCGTCGCCAGGCCGTGGCCCAGCAGCAGGTGGTGCGTCGCCGCGATGCTGTCCTGCAGGTTGCGCCGGCCCGGCGCGTGGTCACCGGTCATGTAGCCGAGCCACGCCGAGCACCACGGCTCGTTCAGCGTCGTCCACGTGTCCACCCGGTCGGACAGCTTGTCGAACACCATCATCGCGTAGTCGGCGAACCGGTAGGCGGTGTCGCGGTTCGGCCAGCCGCCCGCGTCCTCCAGCTCCTGCGGCAGGTCCCAGTGGTAGAGCGTCACCCACGGGTCCACGCCCTGCGCCAGCAGCTCGTCGGTGAGCCGGTCGTAGAAGGCCAGGCCGGCCTCGTTGACCGGGCCGCGGCCGCCCGGCTGCACCCGCGGCCACGCCACCGAGAACCGGTAGGTGTCGACACCCAGCTCCTTGATGAGCGCGACGTCCTGCGGCATCCGGTGGTAGTGGTCGCACGCCACGTCGCCGTGGTCGCCGTTCGCCACGGCACCGGGCACCCGGCAGAACGTGTCCCAGATGGACGGCGTGCGGCCGTCCTCGGCGACAGCGCCCTCGATCTGGTAGGACGAGGTCGCCACGCCCCACCGGAACGACGGGGGCAGGGTCGCGATCCGGGCCAGCAGCGCGGGGTCGGTGCTCAGGTCGAACGCCGTGGCGGTGGTGTTCATGGTTCTCCTGACTTCGGGGGGTGAGGGGGATCAGCCGACGGGCACGCGGGCGGGGTGCAGCCAACACGCGACGGTGCGGCCACCCCCCGTCGGCGCGTCGGGCTGACCCAGGATCGGCAGCCGGGCCGGGCACGGCTCGAACGCCTTCGGGCACCGCGGGTGGAACGAGCAGCCCGTGGGCATCGCGCGCAGGTCCGGCGGCGAGCCGGGGATGCCGGCCAGTTCGCGGCGCGGCCCCCGCAGGGCGGGGAACGAGCCGAGCAGGCCCTGGCTGTACGGGTGCATCGGGTCGCGGTACAGGGTTTCGGCCGGAGCCTCCTCGACGATCCGGCCGCCGTACATGATGGCGATGCGGTCGCTGAACTCCACCAGCAGCGACAGGTCGTGCGTGATGAAGATGACCGAGAAGCCGAGCCGCTCGCGCAGCTCGATGAGCTGGCCCAGGATCTGCCGCTGCATGACGACGTCGAGCGCGGTCGTCGGCTCGTCCATGATGACGACCTGCGGCTCCAGGGCGAGCGCCATGCCGATCATGACGCGCTGGCGCATGCCGCCCGACAGCTGGTGCGGGTAGGACTCCATCCGGTCCGGCGAGATGCCGACCAGCCGGAGCATCTCCCGCGCCCGCGCCGTGCGCGCCGCCGCGCTCAGGTTCGGCTGGTGCGCCTTGATGACGTCGGTGAGCTGGGTGGAGATCTTGTGCACCGGGTTGAGCGAGTTCATCGCGCCCTGGAACACGATCGCCGTCTCCGCCCAGCGGAACGCCCGCAGCTCGCGGTCGCTCAGGCCGAGCACGTCGTACGGCTCGCCGCCTGGCGGGTGGTAGATCACCTCGCCGCCGCTGATCACGCCGGGCGGCGGCAGCAGCCGGGTCAGGCCGTACGCCAGCGTGGACTTGCCGCTGCCGCTCTCGCCGGCCAGGCCGAGCACCTCGCCGCGGTGCAGGGTCAGGTTGACCTCGCGCACGGCGTGCACCGCCTGGTCGCCCAGGCCGTAGTCGACGTCGAGGTTGCGGATCTCGAGGACGGGCTGGCCGGTCACTTGACCTCCTCCTTCCGGGGTGCGACGTGCGCGCCGTTGACCTTGCCGTTGGACACCGGAGCGGCCGGGTAGGACCGCGCGACCTGGGTCGCCCGCACCGGGCGCGACGCCAGGACCGGCGTGAAGCCGACCCGCATGCGCACGGTCTGGCCCGACGCCGTCTTCACCTTGGACTTGCCGGAGCTGCGCAGCCGCGGGCTGACGAACTCGTCGATGCCGAAGTTGATGAGCGACAGCGCGGTGCCGAGCAGGGCGATCGCGAGACCGGCCGGGACGAACCACCACCACGCGCCCTGGGCGAGGGCCTGCTGGCTCTGCGCCCAGAACAGGATCGTGCCCCAGTTCCACGACGAGATCGACGAGATGCCGATGAACGCCAGGGTGATCTCGCTCATCACCGCGAAGATGACCGTGCCGACGAAGCCGGAGGCGATGATCGCGGTCAGGTTCGGCAGGATCTCGAACAGGATGATGCGCCAGGTGCTCTCGCCGGTGGCCCGGGACGCCTCGACGTAGTCGCGGCGGCGCAGCGACAGCGTCTGCGCGCGCAGCACCCGGGCGCCCCACGCCCACGACGTGAAGCCGATGGTGAGCGCGACGACGACGTCGCCCGCCGTGGTGAAGCTCGACGCCACGATGATGATGAGCGGCAGCGCCGGGATGACCAGGAAGACGTTCGACAGCGCCGACAGGGCCTCGTCGAACGCGCCGCCGAGGAAGCCGGCGGTCACGCCGATGAGCACCGACAGGACGGTGGCCACCAGGCCGGCGGTCAGGCCGACGAGCATGACGCCGCGGGTGCCGACGAGGATCTGGCTGAGCACGTCCTGGCCGAGGTGCGTGGTGCCGAACCAGTGCGCGGCCGACGGCGGCGCCAGCAGGTCGTTGCTGCGGGCGTCGGGGTCGTACGGCGCGATCCACGGGCCGATGATCGCCAGCACGCAGTAGATGGCGAGCATGATCAGGCCGGTGGCCGCCTTGCCGTTGGCCACGAACCGCAGCCGCTGCCGCTTCGCCTTGGCCGCCGGCGCGGTGTCCGGCTGGGCCATCGCGCCCTCGCCCGGAATGACCTGGTCGATGCTGGAGGTGGGGATGGTCATCGCTCAGCCCTCCTTGCGGGTGCGCGGGTCGAGCAGCATGTAGACGACGTCCGCGAGCAGGTTGGCCAGCAGCACCGAGATGGTGATGACCAGGAAGATGCCCTGCATGAGCGGGTAGTCCTTCGCGCCGACGGCGCGGAACAGCAGGTAGCCGAGGCCCGGGTAGGAGAAGACGATCTCCACCAGCAGGGTGCCGCCGACGATGAAGCCCAGCGACAGGGCGAAGCCCGACACGTTGGGCAGCAGCGCGTTGCGGGCCGCGTAGCTCAGCGCCACCCGGCGCTCCGGCAGGCCCTTGGCGTGCGCCACCGTGATGTAGTCCTCCGCCGCGACGGTGACCATCATGTTGCGCATGCTGAGGATCCAGCCGCTCACCGACGAGATGAGGATGGTGAACGCGGGCAGCAGGCTGTGCTGGATCGCGCTCGGGATGAAGTACTGGTCGAACGCGGGCACCAGGCCCGGCTCGTAGCCGCCGGACGACGGGAAGAAGCTGCCCGGGCCGGCCAGCAGGGCGATGGCGACCAGGCCCAGCCAGAAGTACGGCACCGACGACAGGAACGTGGTGGCGGGCAGCAGCCCGTCGATCCAGGAGCCGCGCCGCCAGCCGGCCAGCACGCCCAGCCCGGTGCCGATCGCGAAGCTCAGCGCGGTGGTGATGCCGACCAGCAGCACCGTCCACCACACGCTCGTGCCGATGACCTCGCTGACCGGCGACGGGAACGAGGTGAACGACAGGCCGAGGTCGCCGCGGAACAGCTGGCCCCAGTAGTCGACGTACTGGTCCCAGATGCCGGCCTGCTTGTCGATGCCGAACAACACGTACAGGCTCTCGATCGCGTCGGGGTCCATCTGGCCCTGGAAGCGCGAGATCATCGACTTGACCGGGTCGCCCGGGATCATCCGGGGGATGACGAAGTTGAGGGTCAGCGCCGCCCACGCCGTGAACAGGTAGAAGGCGATGCGCTGGAGCAGGTACTTCATCGGGCCGCCTCCTCGGTGGCCGCGGCGGCGCTGCCGGGCTGCTGCGCGGCGACGGTGGCCGGGTCGTAGAGCCAGCACGCGGCCCAGTGGCCGGGCCGGTCGCCGATCTCGATGCGCGGCGGCAGGTCGACCGTGCAGCGCGGCATGACGTTCGGGCAGCGCGGGTTGAACCGGCAGCCCGCCGGGGGGTTGATGAGGCTGGGCGGCTCGCCGTTGCCGCGGTCGCCCGTGTCCGCGGTCAGCCCGCTGATCCGGTCGGGGTCGGGCGCCGACTCGATGAGCAGCCGGGTGTACGGGTGCGCCGGGTTCTGGGTGACGGTCTCGCTCTCACCGCCCTCGACCATCCGGCCCGCGTACATGACCATCGTCTCGTCGGCGAAGTAGCGGGCCGACGCGATGTCGTGGGTGATGTAGAGGATGGCCAGGTTCAGCCGCTCCTTGAGGTCGCGCAGCAGGTTGAGCACGCCGAGGCGGATCGACACGTCGAGCATCGACACCGGCTCGTCGGCGAGCAGCGCCTCCGGGTTGGCGCCGAGGGCGCGGGCGATCGCGACGCGCTGGCGCTGGCCGCCGGACAGCTCGTGCGGGAACTTCTCCAGGTACCGCTCGGGCGGGGTCAGGCTGACCCGGCCGAGCAGGTCGGCGAGGGCGCGCTCGAGGTCGTCGGCGGTGCGCCCGGCGTTGCCGTGGATCTTCAGCGCCCGGGTGAGGTGGTAGCGCACGGTGTGCACCGGGTTCAGGGACGCGAACGGGTCCTGGAAGATCATCTGGACCCGGCGCGCGTAGGCGCGGAACCGGCGGCCGCCCTTGACCGTGACGGCGTCGCCGTGCAGCAGGATGTCACCGCCCGTGCGCGGGTAGAGCTGGGCCAGCAGGCGGGCGACGGTCGACTTGCCGGAGCCGGACTCGCCGACCAGGGCCGTCACGTGCCCGCGGCGCAGGACGAGGTTCACGTCGTCGACGGCGTGCACGGCGGCGTGCTCGCGGGTGAAGAGGTCGCGCAGTTTCCGGCGGACCGGGAAGTGCTTCGTGAGGCCGACCGCCTCCAGCACCACCTCGGTGGCCGGCCCCGAAGCCGGCCCGGCGGCGGGCGCCGGCGCACTGTTGCTCAACGTCATGGGGGAGTTTCCTGTCTGAGGGGTTCGGCGGCGCCGCGGGGCCGCTCCCCGGCCGGCGGACCGGCCGGGGAGCGGCGTTGCGGATCAGGCGTTCGCGGGCTTCAGGTGCAGGACCACGTCCAGCGAGTTGGCCTGCGTGGGCTGACCGGCTCCGTAGGGGTTGGAGTCGTCGGGCCAGCCGACCCAGTTCTTCACGTTGTACGCGGCACCGACGTTGTCCGCGCCGACCGGGATCATCGGCATCTGCTCGACGAAGATCTTCTGCAGGGTGTTGAGCGCCGTGGTGCGGGTGGCGTCGTCCGAGGCGTTCGCGTAGTCCTTGAGCGCCTTGGTCGCCTCGGGGCTGTCGAACCGGCCGAAGTTGCCGGCCGGGGAGGCCTGGCCGATCGGCTTGAGGAACGTGCCGTCCATGATCGTCTGGTACAGGTCGTACGGGGTCGCGCCGCCGTTGGTCCAGCGGAACGTGGCGTCGAACTTGCCCTCCTCGACGTTCTTGAACCAGGCGTCCTGGTTCGCCTTGTCGACGGTGGCGGCGATGCCGATCTGGGACAGGTTGTCCTTCACGATCTCGAGGCTCGTCTGGTAGTCGGACCAGCCGGCCGGGTCGGTCAGCGTGATCTTGACGTCCTTGCCGGACTTGTCCTTCAGGACGTTGCCCTCGAGCTTGTAACCGGCGTCGGTGAGCAGCTTCTTGGCGCCCTCGACGTCGACCTTGTGCTCCTTGCCCTTGTACTCCGGCGCGATGTACGCCTCGGCGGCCGGGGTCGGCAGGCCGGTCACGCTCTTGACGACCGGGTGGAAGTAGCTCGACGAGGCCTGGACGAAGATGTCGTCACGGTTGATGACCATGTCCATCGCGCGGCGCACGACCGCGTCGTCGAACGGCTTCTTCGTGGTGTTGATGTAGAGGCCGTGGATGCCGAGCACCGGCGGCGACCAGATCTTGTGGTGGGTCGGGTTCTTGCCGACGAAGACCTGCTGCACGTTCGGGATGAAGACGAAGCTCCACTCCGACTCGCCGTTGGCCAGCGCGGTGGTCTGCGCGTTGTTGTCGGTGTACGAGGTGTAGCGCAGCTCCTTGACGGCCGGCTGCGTGCCCCAGTAACCCGAGGTGCGGGCGACCAGCGTGGTCGTCTGCGGGGTGAACGACTTCAGCGTGTACGGGCCGCTGCCGACCGGCGTCTTGTTGACGTCCGTCGACGGGCTCTTGATGGTCTCCCAGATGTGCTTGGGGACGATCGGCTGCTGGAGCACCTTGTTCTGGTTGACGAACTGCGGCTCACCGAACTTGATGGTCACGTCGCTGCCGGACGCGGTGATGTCGCCGTACGGGGTGTTGCCCGTGTTCAGCGCCTTGTCGTTCTTGATGAGGTTGAACGTGAAGGCGACGTCCTCGGCGGTCAGCGGCTTGCCGTCCGACCAGGTGGCGCCGTCGCGCACGGTGACCTTGACGGTCTTGTAGTCGGCGGACCACTCGGCCTTGGTGCCCAGCCACGGCTTGGCCGGGTCGGCCGGCTTGACCGGGTTCCACATCATCAGGGGCTCGTAGATCATCCACTTGTAGCCCAGCGACGACGCCGACGAGGTGCCCAGGAACGGGTTGTGGTTCTCCGTCTGGGGGCCGTTCGGCATGCCGATGTTCAGCACGGTGGCCGCTTCGCCCTGGTTGGCGTTCGGGTTGTTCGGGCTGTCGCTGCACGCGGCGAGCGTGCCGGCGGCGAGCACGCCGGCCACGCTCAGCGCGAGCAATCTGGGAGTGCGCATCGTTCTCCTCGGGTGGGGATGGGTGAGAGGGGACCGCCCCGTGCGGGGCGTGCGGCATCGCGGCCGGGACGGGAGATCCCGGTCGTGCTGTCGCAAGAGGACGGACGGTACCGGCCGGCTGCCGGCACTGTCCTCAGGGGATGGTCTAGGGGGCCGGCACGAGCACGGCCCGGTCCGGGGCGACCGTCGAGCCCCGGATGGTGAGCGTCGACGGGATGATGGTGGGGGTGCCGGGCAGGGGTGTGCCCTCGAAGTGGGCGAGCAGCGTGCGGGCCGCCACCTCGCCCATCTCGCGCAGCGGTTGGCGCACGGTCGTCAGCGGTGGCTGGGTGTGCGCCGCCAACGGGATGTCGTCGAAGCCGACCACCGCGACGTCGTGCGGCACGCGGCGACCGGCGTCCAGCGCCGCCTGCATGGCGCCCGCGGCGGACAGGTCGTTGTGGGCGAAGACGGCGTCGAACTCGACGCCGGCGGCGACCGCGGCGGCGACGGCGTCGCGCCCGCAGCCGAGGGTGAAGTCGCCGACGACGACCCGGTCGCCACTGATCGGGTGGCCGGCGGCCGCGTACACGTCGGCGAAGCCGTGCAGGCGCTGGTCGGTGCAGCCGAACCGCTCCGGCCCGCTGACCACCAGCGGCCGCAGCCGCCCCAGGCCGAGCAGGTGCCGGGCGGCCTCGGCCGCGCCCGCCTCGTTGGTGGTGCCGACGCTGGGCAGGGCGATCGGCTCGTGCGCCCGGTCGTCGATGAGCACGACGGGCAGGCCCCGCAGGTGCAGGGTGCGGATGGTGTCGAGGGTGCCCTCGGGCTCGATGACGAGCAGCCCGTCGAACGACTTCGAGGAGACCTGGGCGGAGAACAGCCGCATGGACTCCTCGCCGCGGTTGCAGGTGAACAGCAGCAGCCCGTACTGCTCAGTCTCCAGCACGTCGACGGCGCCCTGCAGCACGTCGCCCATCCACGGCCAGGTGAGCGAGGGGACCAGCATGCCGACGACGCGGGTGCGGCCGCGGGCCAGGCCGACGGCGCGGGCGCTGGGCACGTAGCCCAGCTCGTCGATCACCCGGCGGACCCGGGCGGCCGTGGCCTCGTCCAGCTCCCCCTTGCCGTTGAGCACGCGCGAGACGGTCGTCTTGCTGACGTTCGCCCGCGCCGCCACATCGGCGATGGTGATCGGCACGACGCCCTCCTGACCGCACGCGAGGCCGCGCGTGAGGCGGCCCGAAACCGGTTGCGGAAGCGGTTTCGGCAGGCAGTCAACATCAGTGACCCGAGTCACGTCAAGAGGTCAGAGGCCATCTTGCGGTTACAGGCAGGAAACGTTTCAGAAGGCGACCGGGATGTCCAGTTCCCGGGGGCCGCGAATCGATGCGGGTCGCTCCGGCGCGGGGCCCCGCGGCCCGGGCCGCGACCGCTCCGGCCACGCCAGCACGAGGACGACGAACGCCAGCGCGACCAGCGGGACCGGCTGCCGGGTCTGCGCCCAGAGCATCGGCAGGCCGGCGAACGGCACCCGCAGCCGGGCGACCCCGCGCACGCTCTCCGGCCGCACCGGGGCGTAGTCGCGCGACATGTTGGCGTCACCCTTGGTCACCAGCGCGCCGCCGGGCTCCCGGTCGACCACCCGGTGCAGCACCAGGCGGCCCGGGCGCACCGGGTCGTCGAACTGCACCACCAGGCCGCGCAGCTCCGAGCGCCGGGCCGTCGCCGCGTCCAGCGGCGCCAGCACCACCAGGTCGCCCGTGCGCACGCCCGGCTCCATGGAGCCGCTGGTGACGAGCGTGGTGTGCCACCCCGCGGCGTACGGGACGAACGCCCACAGCAGCAGCCCGCCGACCGCCACGAGCACGGTCAGCCGGACCGCGGCGCGCAGCTCGGCGAGGCTCGGCCACGGGCGGCGCGGAGCACGGTGAACGCCCATGACACCTCCTCCGACGCGGGCGAGCGGTTGCTGACCGTAACGTCGGCACGCACGCACCGTGGATGAGGTCTCACCCGGCGCTCTCAAGTCGGCTCCCCGGCCGCCGATGGACACGGCGACCACCCAGCCGAACGGAGCGAGCATGCAGCACGCGAGGGCGCACGGCCACCGGCTCGTGTCGGGCGGCACGCTGCTCATGATTGTCGCCGCCAGCGTCGCGCTGCTGGGGATCGCGTCGTACAAGCCGAAGCAGGACGCCACGGCGTCCCCCGTCGCCGTCCTGGCCTCGGTCGGGCTCACCGACGACGACAACGGCCAGGGCCTGTTCCAGGTGTCCGGCCTCGTGCCGGGCCACCCGGTCAGCCGGTGCATCAAGGTGAGCCACGCCGGGCAGGCCGGCGGCACCGTCTACGTCTCCGCCGCCCAGGTCACCGGCCAGCTCGCCGGCAACCTGCGGATCCGGCTCGAGCAGGGCAACGGCGGCGGCTTCGCCGGCTGCGCCGGGTTCTCCGGCACCACCGTGTACGACGGCCTGCTCACCGACCTGCAGGACCCCGACCCGGCCGCGCCGCGCACCACCACCGGCTGGACCCCCGCCGCGGCGGACAGCCGCACGTTCCGGGTCACCGCCACCGTGCAGGACGTCGCCGCCGCCCAGGGCCGCACCGGCACCGCGCAGTTCCGCTGGTTCGTCGTGGGCGCGCCCGCGCCGACGACGCCCCCCACCACGCCGCCGACGACGCCCCCGACGACCGCCCCCACCACGGCCCCGACGACGCCCCCGACCACGGCGCCGACGACGGCCCCCACGACCGTGCCCGCGTCCGGCGCGCCCGCGCCGGCCGCCACCACCGCGCCGGCCGCGAGCGCCGCCCCCGCGCCGTTCGCCGCCATCGGGTCCACCGCCGGGCCGCGGCCGACCGGCACCCGCCGCAGCGTCACCACCGGCATGGGCGCCAACCGCGACCCGCGTCCGGCCGGCTCCGCCGCCGCGCCGGCGCGCAGCAAGGCCGCCGACGCGCCGGCCGCCGCCCCGATGGCCCGCATCGCGGAGGCGCTCGCCCAGTTCGGCCGCGACGTCACCGAGGTCGCCGTGCGCAGCACCACCCACAGCGTGCTGCCCCTCATCGGCGCGCTGGTCCTGCTCGCCTTCCTGATGCTGCAGAACCGCATCGACCGGCTCGACCCCCGCTTCGCCCTGCGCGCCGCGCAGGACCCGCACCTGACCTTCCGCGACCCCCGCGCGGACGACGCCCTGACCCCTTCCGAGGACGACGTCGCCCACGAGGAGAAGACGACATGACCACGCCCGCACCCGCCGCCGACCTCATCCCGGTCGGCACCCGCCTGCGCTGGATGCTGCTGCTGCGCGCGGTCGTCATGGCGATCGTGCCCGCCGGGCTGCTCGTCGACGGCGCCGACCACGAGCAGATCCACCACGTCGTGCTGCTCACCGTGCCGTGGTTCGTGCTCACCCTGCCGACGCTGCTGCTCGGCCGCGCGCCGCGCGCGGTCGCCCTCGGCGCCTTCAACGTGTCCATGCTCGGCGACGGGCTGCTGCTGTGCCTGCTGTGGCGGGCCCTCGGCGGCCTCGACGGGCCCGGCGGCCACCTCGTGTTCCTGCACTGCGCCGCCGTGACGCTGCTCGCCTCGTTCCGCACCGGCGTCAAACTCACCGTGTGGCAGGGCCTGCTCGCGCTCGTCACCCTGGAGGCCGGCGCCGCCGGCATCTGGGGCGCCGCGACCCCGTTCGCGCTGGGCGACCTCATCGTCTACCAGGGCACGCTGCTGATCACCGTGCTCGTCACGGCCGCGGTCGCCGCCGTCAACGAGCGCGAGGTGCGCCGCCGCCGGGCCGACAGCGACGTGGTGCGCGCGCTCGCCGCCGACCTGGCCGCCGACCGCGGCGCCGCCGAAATCGCCGGCCTGCTCGCCGGCGCCGGCACCGGCCCGCTCATCGGCACCCGCGCGCTCGTGCTCGCGTACCGGCGCGACCCGCACACCGGCACCCGCGGCCCCGGCATCGCCGTGCTCCAGCGGCAGGGCGGCGCCGTCACCCACCACGAGGCGCCCGCGGCCCACTCGCCGCGCTCGGTGGTGAGCCGCGCGCTCGCGCAGTCGCGGACCCTGCTGGTCTCCCATCTGGACCCCGACCAGGACGACTGGCTCACCGCCGTCCTGCCCGGCGCGCGCAACGTCATCGTCGTGCCCTACGCCGTCGGCGGGGTCGCCGGGGCGCTGCTGCTCGAGGCGCCCCCGGTGCGCTGGGGCCGCGTCGAACACCGCGTGCAGGACGCCGCCGAACACCTCACCGCGCTCGCCGCGGCCGCCCTGGCGCGCGCCGTGCTGGCCGAGGACCTGGCCCGGACGTCCCCTGTGGACGCCCAGCCGGTGCCCGCGTAACGCCCGACACACCGCACGGAAAACGTTCAACCCCGCCGGCGCCCGCCGATAGGGACACCCGACAGCACGGGCGGACACGGACCGCCGAACCCAGGAGGCACATCATGCAGGACGCACACCCCCGCTCCGGTCGGTCCGCCAAGGTCGTGGCCGCCGCGGTCGTCGTAGGGCTCATCGGCAGTGGCGCACTCGTCTGGCAGGCGTCGAGCGCGGCGTTCACCGCCAGCACCGACAACGCCAACAACAGCTGGACGTCCGGCTCGGTCACCCTGACCGACAACGACTTCGGCGGCGCCAACTTCAACGAGACGAACCTCAAGCCGGGCGACACCGGTACCAAGTGCATCTTGGTCACCTACAACGGGAGCGTCGCCTCGTCGGTGACGCTGTACAGCAACACCCCGACCGGCACCCTCGGCCAGTACCTCGACCTCGACGTCTCGGTCGGCTCGGGCAGCACCTGCGCCTCGCCCGGCACCCAGACCCAGATCTTCGGCGACGTGAACACCGTGCCGGACAACTCGTCGGACACCCTCGACAACTTCGCCGCCGCCCACACCGACTGGGGCACCGGCGCCGGCACCTGGACGCCCAGCACGGCAGGGACGGCCAAGCCGTACACCTTCACCTACACGCTCGGTGGCGGCGACGCCGCCCAGGGCCTGTCGGCGACCGGCGTGCAGTTCACGTGGGAGGCGCAGAGCAGCTGATGCGCCCACGGCCACGGCCCGTCTCCATCCCCCTGGGAGGCGGGCCGTCGCCGTGCGCGGGTCACGCCGGCTGGGCGGCGGCGTCCAGCCGGCGCACCAGCTCCGGCAGCAGCTCGCCGAGCGGCGCGTCCAGCCGCACCGCCGCGTGCTCGTCGCCGCGGGTCACGCCCTGGTTGACGATGCCCACCGGGATGCCGTCGCGGGCCGCCCGCAGCACGAACCGCCGGCCCGACATCACGGTCAGCGAGGAGCCCAGCACCAGCACCGCGCGCGCCGCCTCCACCAGGGCGAAGCAGTGCTGCACCCGCTCGGCCGGGACGGTCTCGCCGAAGAACACGACGTCCGGCTTGAGCACCCCGGCGCACCGCCGGCAGGCCACCGTGCGGAAACCGGCCAGCGCGTCGTCGTTCAGCTCCACGTCGCCGTCGGGGTGCACGGCCAGCACCGCCGCCGCGAAGCCCTCGTTGGCCGCCGTCAGCCGGGCGTCCAGCTCCTGCCGGCCGGTGCGCTCACCGCAGTCCAGGCACACCACCCGGGACAGGTTGCCGTGCAGCTCCACCACGCCGTCCGCCCCGCCCGCCTGGTGCAGCCCGTCGACGTTCTGGGTGATGACGCCGGCCAGCGCGCCGCGCCGCTGCAGCTGCGCCACCGCCCGGTGCCCCGCGTTCGGCCGGGCGTCGCCGATGACCCGCCAGCCCACGTGGCTGCGCGCCCAGTAGCGCCGCCGCGCCGCCGGGTCGCCGGTGAACGTCTGGAAGGTCATCGGGGTGCCGCGCCGGGCCGCGCCGGTCGGGCCCCGGTAGTCCGGGATGCCGGACTCGGTGGACAGGCCGGCGCCGCTGAGCACGACGACGCCGCCGTCGGCCAGCCAGCCGGCCAGCTCGTCGAGAGGTTGCACGCCGTCCAGTCTGCCTCGCCCGGGACCGGACACCGGTGACGATGGACACGAGCGGTGCACGAACCGTGCCGCAGCGGTACGTTGTATCGGTGGCTCTCGACGGACGCACCCGGCTGGGGTACGCCCGTCGCCTGCTGCGCTTCCTGACCGCCCTCGCCCTGCTCGTGCTCGCCCTCGGCGCGCCCGCGGCCGGCGGCGCGGTCGGGCCGGCCCCCGCGCCGGCCGTCTCCTGGGCCGCCACGCCCGCCACTCAGGCCGTCGTCGCCGCACCCGCCGCACCCGAGGCCGCACCCGCCGCCGGGGCGCCCGCCGAGCCGCCGGTCCCGCCGGCCGCCGCCCCGCGCCTTGTCGTGCCGGCCGCCGCGGCCGCCGTCCCGCCCGCCGGTCCGGAGCGGCGCCCCGCCGCCGGCCGCGCCCCGCCGCTCGCCTGAGCTGGCCCCCGCGCGGCCGCGTGGCCGTGCGCGCATCCCGCACCTGACGAACGACCCCCTCAGTAGTTCACGGCCCCCGGGCGCCCCCGCGCGCGCCCCGGGCCGGCCTCGACCCCGAAGAGGTGCATGACCATGGAGAACGCCCTGCAGTCCGTGCTCGTCGAGATGCCCCAGGCCGCCGGCATCTGGCTGCTGCTGCTCGCCGTCGCCGTCGTCGCCGGGGCGGTCCTGGTGGCGCCCCGCCGCGCCGCCGCCGGGCCGGCCGCCCCGCCCGCCGCGCCGCCCGCCGATCCCGCCGACCCCGCCGACGCCGAGTTGGGGGAGGCCGCCCGGTACGCCGAGGAGGTCGCCGTCGCCGCCGACCGGGCCGCCGTCACGGCGCGCCGCCGGCACGCCGAGTGGATCGCCGCCGAGGCGGCCGTGGAGGTCACCTGGAAGGCATTCGAGGCCGCCGACGCCGCCTGGCGCCGGGCCGCGGGGGCGGCCGCGTACGCGGAGGTCGTCGCCGCGTCCCCGGCCGAGTGCGAGCGCTACCTGCACCGCTCCGCCACCGCCGCGTGCCGCCGCCGGGAGCTGCCGATGGCCGACCTCAGCGACGTCCTCACGCACCGCAACGGCTGGGACCCGAGCCTGCACCCGGCCGCCCAGGAGGCCGCGCTGCGCCGCGCGGTGCGCGACCGCCGGCTCGCCGCCCACCTTGCCGCGACCGAGGCCGAGCGGCTCACCTGGCGGGCCGCCGACCTGGCCGCCGCGGCCCTGAGCACCCTGCGCGAGGAGGCGTTCGAGGCCGCGTTCCGGGCCGAGACGCAGCGCCCGTCGGGCGCCGCGGACTGGCTGGACGCCCAGCTCAGCCTGGACGTGGCGGCCGGCGTCACCACCGTGCCGATCGCCCGCGGCGAGCACGCCCTGGCGGGCTGAGCGCCCGCGTCGACTGTGGAGCCGGGGCGTCCCGCGCTGCGGGCGCCCGGCACCGTTCACCCGCGGGTGTCGGCGGGTACTTGTACCGTCGGGGGTGGGCCGGACCGCCGGCCCGCCGAACATCGCCGACACGAAGGCAAGGTGGTCCCGTGGCGCTCACTCCCGCAGGCCGGGTCTTTCCCACCCGGCTGCACCGGGCGGCGCGCATCGAGGACAAGCTGCACGAGCTCGTCGCGCGCCGGCTGCGCCAGCGGGGCTGGCGACCGACGATCACGGCCTACACGGGCTACGGCGCCCCCGGCTGGGTGCGGGTCATGGCCCGGGTGCTGCTGGCCCGCGACGTGCCCGCCGGCGGCCGACGCCCGGAGAAGGTCCGCGGCTGGCGCAGCTTCACCTCGATCCCCGCCAGCGACGCCGAGGTCGTGGTCGAGGTCGGCGGGCGGCAGCAGGTCGCCCGCACCGACCGTGGCGGCTACGTCGACTGCGTCTTCGACGGCGAGCTGGCGCCGGGCTGGGGCACCGTGCGGCTGCGCACCGAGGGCGCCAAGCCGGTCGAGGCGCCGGTGCGCATCATCGACCCGGCGGTCACCTTCGGGGTGCTGTCCGACATCGACGACACGGTCATGGTCACCGCGCTGCCGCGCCCGCTGCTCGCCGCGTGGAACACGTTCGTCCTCGACGAGCACGCCCGCGCGGCAGTGCCCGGCATGGCGGTGCTCTACGAGCGCCTCGCCACGGCCAACCCGGGCGCGCCGGTGTTCTACCTGTCCACCGGCGCGTGGAACGTCGCCCCGACGCTGACCCGGTTCCTGTCGCGGCACCTCTACCCGGCCGGGCCGCTGCTGCTCACCGACTGGGGTCCCACCCCGGACCGCTGGTTCCGCAGCGGACAGGCCCACAAGCGCGACACGCTGGCCCGGCTGGCCCGCGAGTTCCCGCACGTCAAGTGGCTGCTCATCGGCGACGACGGCCAGCACGACCAGGAGATCTACGCCGAGTTCGCCGCCCGCCACCCCGACAACGTGGCCGCCGTGGCGATCCGCCGCCTGCTGCCCGGCGAGGCCATCCTGGCCGGTGCGATCCCGGCGCCGGCCGGCTCGTCCGACGGCGAGGCGCTCGGCCCGGCCGGCAAGAAGTGGCTGTCCGCACCGGACGGCGCCGGCCTGTGGGGGCTGCTGCGCGACGCGGAGATCGTCGAGCCGCCGGCGGACCGCTAGCTGGGCTGCGGCGGGGTCGCCCCGGCCGGCGGGTCGGCCGGCGGCTCCGCCGACTCCGTGAGCCGCGAGTGCAGCCGCCCCCGGATCTCGTCCGGCGTGTACGCCCGCCGCTTGCGCTCCGCCCGCGCCACGACGACACCCGTCGCCGCGATCCCGGCGAGCCCGGCCAGTCCGGCCACCTTCCACCAACGCATCCTCGTAGGGTAGTCGGATGCCTCCCGCCACCCTGAGCCTGGACGAGGCCGTCGACCTGACGCGTACGGGGGATCTCTGGATCTTCCGCGGCCGCAGCGTCCCGGACCGCGCCATCCAGTCGCTCACCAACAGCCCCGTCAACCACGTCGGCATGGCGCTGGTCGTCGAGGACATGCCGCCGCTGATGTGGCACGCCGAGCTGGGCCGCTCGCTGCCCGACATGTGGTCCGGCACCCGGCAGCGCGGGGTGCAGCTGCACGACCTGCGCGACGCCGTGCTGGTGTGGGGCCGCCGGTACGGCCAGCGCGGCTGGCTGCGCCAGCTCCAGCAGCCGGTGACGCCCGCGATGGAGGACGCCGCCCTGCGCACGGTGGCCCGGCTCGACGGCACCCCGTTCCCGTCGTCGGCACAGCTGGCGTGGCGCTGGGTGCGCGGCCGGGTGCCGCAGCCGCGCCGGCTGCCCTCGCTGCCGTCGCTGCCGTCGCTGAAGTCCCTGCGGTGGCGCGGCGAGGTCGGCGCCGGGGACGCGACCGGGGTGTCCGGCGAGGCCGCGCTGGAGACCGCGTACTGCGCGGAGGTGGTCGCGGTGACCTACGAGGCGATGGGGCTGCTGCCGTCGGGCCGCAAGCCGAACTGGTACGACCCGGGCCGCTTCTGGAGCGGCGACGAGCTGGAGCTGTGCGACGGCTACACGCTCGGCGACGAGATCGCGGTGGAGTTGCCGCCGCGCTGAGCGCGACAATGCCCGGCATGGACGTCCCGCTGTTCGGCCGCGACGACGAGCTGGCCCTGCTCGGCCGGCTGCACGCCGCCGCCGCCGGCGGGTCGGGGGCGCTGGCCGTCCTGACCGGCGAGCCGGGCGTCGGCAAGTCGGCGCTGGCCGAGGCGGCGGCCGCCCGGGCCGCCGCGCACGCCGCGGCGCCGGTGCTCACCGGGCGGGGCGTCGCCGACGACGGCGCGCCCGCGTTCTGGCCGTGGCTGCGGCTGCTGGCCGCCGGGGAGCGCGCCGGCGTCGCCGGGCTGCACCCGGGCCTGCTCGACCTGGGGGCCGGCGGCGCGCAGCCGGCCGCCCAGCCCGCCGCCGCGGCCCGGTTCGTCGCCGGGCAGGCCACGGTCGACGCGCTCACCGCCGCCGCCCGCCGGACGCCCGGGCTGGTGCTGCTGCTGGAGGACCTGCACTGGGCGGACGCGCCGTCGCGGTCCCTGCTGCACGCGCTCGCCGCCGAGCTGGCGGACGTGCCGCTGCTGGTGCTGGTCACGTCCCGCGACCCGGAGGCGGAGCTGGCGGCGCTGCCGCGGGCGCACGCGGTGGCCGTCGCCCCGCTCGGCGAGGCCGCCGTCGCCGCGTACCTGCGCGCCGTCGCGCCCGCCGTGCACCCGTCCTGGGCGGGGGCGGCGCACCGGCTGACCGGCGGCAACCCGCTGTACCTGCGCGAGCTGGCCCGGCTGCCGGCGCAGCGGGCGGCGTTCGCGGCGCCCGCCGGCGAGGTGACCGCCCCGGCGCAGCTGCACCGCCTGGTCGCGCAGCGCTCCGCCGCGCTCGGCCCCGGCTGCGCCGCGCTGCTCGGCGGGTGCGCCGCGCTCGGCGAGGAGGTGCACGTGCCGCTGCTGACCGCCGTGGCGGGGGAGTGCGGCCCGCTGCTCGCGGAGGCGCTCGCGGCGGGCGTGCTCGTCGACGACCCGCGCGCCCCGGCGACCCTGCGCTTCTCGCACGACCTGGTGCGGCAGGCCGCGTACGCCGGGCTCGACCGGGCCACCCGGATCGACTGGCACCGGCGCATCGCCGACGCCCTCGACGCGGCCGGGGCGCCGCCCGCCGAGCGCGCCGCGCACCGGCTGCGGGCGGCCGCCGACGAGGCCGGGCGCCGGCGCGCCGCCGAGGCGTGCGCGCGGGCCGCCGACGCCGCCGCGGCCGCGCTGGACGTGGCCGGCGCCGCCCGCTGGTACGGCGAGGCACTGGCGCTGACCGCCCCCGCCGACCGGGCCCGCCGGGCGGAGCTGCTGGTGGCCCGGGCGGAGGCGGCGTACCGCGACGGCCGGCTCGACGACGCGGTGGTCGACTGCGCCGAGGCGATGGACCTGGCGGAGGCGCTGGAGAGCCCGGCCCTGGCGACCGAGGCGGCCCTGGTGGTGCGCGGCATCGGCAGCACGCTGACCCCGCACCAGGCGCAGCTGTGCGCCCGGGCGCGGGCGCTGCTCGGCGGCGAGGACAGCCCGCGGCACGCCCGGGTGCTCGCCCAGGAGGCGTTCCTGCTGGCGTACCGCGGCGACCACGCGGCGGCGGAGCCGGCCGGCCGCCGGGCGATGGCGATGGCGGAGCGGTCGGGCGACCCGGCGGCGCTGGTCGCCGCCTGGCACGCCCGGCACGAGGTGGTCGACCCGGTCGACGGCGTCGCGGAGGTCGGCGACCTGGCCGGGCGGATGTGCGGGCTGGCCGCGGCGAGCGGCCGCCCCGACGCCGAGCTGTGGGGCCGCAGCTGGCTGCTGGACGCCTGCCTGCTCACCGGCGACCTGCCCGGCTACGACACGCAGACGGCGGCGCTGGCCGTCCTCGCCGGGCGTCTGGGCTGGCCGGTGGCGCGCTGGCACCTGCTGCGCGCCCGCGCCACCCGCGCCGCGCTGGCGGGCGGGTTCGCCGAGGCGCGGCAGCTCGCGGCCGAGGCGCGGGACCTGGCCGAGCGGGCGCAGATCGCCTCGGGCCGCTGGCTGTACCTCGCGTTCGCCGGCGGGCTGGCGCTGCACACCGGCGAGTGGGAGCCGCCGGGCACCCGGGCCGGGCTGCTGCCCGAGGCGCTGCGGCACCCGATCGCGGCCGCCCAGTGGGGCCTGTACGCGCTGCACACCGGCGACGCGGAGACGGCGGCGCTGGCCTGGCAGGCGCTGCGCCCGGAGGTGGGGCGGCTGCCGCGCAACGCGCGGTGGTGGTTCACCACGATCGCGGCGGGCGAGCTGGCGGTGGCGTGCGGCGACCTGGCCGGCGCCGCCCGGTGCCGGGACCTGGCCGGGCCGCACCGCGGCTACTTCGTCAACTCCACGACGAACTGCCACGGCGCCGCCGCCCGCCCGCTGGGCGCCATCGCGTCGGCGCTCGGCGAGCACGACCGGGCCGTCGCCGAGCTGACCGCCGCAGTCGAGCTGGAGCTGGGCGCCGGGGCGCCCGCGTTCGCCGCGCACGCCCGGCTCGCCCTGGCGTCGGCGCTGGTGGCGCGCGGCGGCGGGGGAGACCGGGAGCGGGCGCGCGGCGCCGCGGCGGAGGCGCTGCGCACCGCCCGCCGGCTGGGCATGGCGCCCGTCGAGGCCGCGGCGGGCGCGCTGCACGACGAGCTGACCGGGGTGCGCGGCGGCGTGGCCGCGCTGACCGCCCGGGAACGCGAGATCGCCGGGCTGCTCGCCGCCGGCGGCACGAACCGGGCGATCGCCGAGCGGCTGGTGCTGAGCGAGCGCACCGTCGAGACGCACGTGCGCAACCTGCTGGCGAAGCTCGGGCTGGCCAACCGCACGCAGGTGGCCGCGTGGGCCGCGGAGGCCGGTCTGCGTACCGGATCTGCGGGTCGCCACTGACGCGGCCGGGCACCCCTCCGGGGTGGGGTGGACGCATGGAGACGAACACCCGCGCCACCGTCCAGCCCGGCACCTACCGCCTCGACCCGGTGCACACCACGATCCGGTTCACCGCCTACCACCTGTGGGGCGTCAAGCCGGTCGCGGGCACCTTCACCCTGCGCTCCGGCGTGGTCGTGGTGGCCCACGACCAGCGGCGCAGCACCGTCGCCGCCGAACTCGACGCCGCCAGCTTCCACACCGACGACCCGCGCCGCGACCGCGACGTCACCGGCAAGTTCCTGCACGCCGCCGCGCACCCGACCATCGCGTTCCGGGCGACCGCCACGGACTCCGCGCGCCTCGACGGGGTGCTGACCGTCCGCGGCACCGAGTCGCCGCTGGCCCTGGAGGTCGGCCCGCCGGAGCCGCTGGACGGCGGCGGCTGGCGGTGCGCCGCGACCGCCCGGGTCGACCGGTTCGCCGCCGGCGTGACCACCGGCCGCGGCATCGTGCACCGGTGGCTCGACGTCGAGCTGACCGTGGTGGCCGTCCCGGCGCCGGTCGGCTGCACCGGCCTGCGCCCCTGACCGGGGCCGTCCGCCACACCCGCCCCGCAACCGCCGGCGGCGTCCCCAGCGCGGGACGCCGCCGGCGCCGCGTTGCGGGCCGGGTGTAGTGCGGCGGCAACCCCGCTGCACCCGTTCGCGACCCGGCCCGCACCGCGCGGACCGGACAGTTCTCCTCGCAGCCGGCATGGACGCCGGCCCTCACGGATGAGGAGAACCGCTGATGAGCGTCGCCCACCAGGCGGACGTCGCCCCATTCCAGGAGCGCCGCCGCGAAGACATCGTCACCGCCCACATGCCCCTCGTCGGTCACCTGGTGCGCGAGATGCTCGCCCGGGTGCCCGGCCATGTGAACCGGGACGACCTGCTGTCCGCCGGCTACGCGGCCCTGGTCGCCGCGGCCCGCGGCTTCGACGCCGACCGCGGCGTGCCGTTCGCCCGCTTCGCCGCCGCCCGCGTGCGCGGCGCGCTGCTCGACGAGCTGCGCGGCCTCGACTGGGCCAGCCGCTCGGTGCGCCAGCGGGCCCGCAAGACCGACGCCGCCCGCCAGCAGCTCGTCAACGAGCTGGGCCGCACGCCCACCGCGGCGGAGGTCGCCGCCCACCTCGGCGTCACCGTCGAGGAGGTCACGTCCGCCGACGAGGACGTGCAGCGCGCCGTCGTGTTCAGCCTGCAGGGCTTCGCCACCGGGTCGGCCGAGGACATGGTCAGCGAGCCCAGCCCGGGCCCGGAGGACATGCTGCTGCGCCGCGAGCGCCTCGGCTACCTCGCCGACGCCATCGCCGCCCTGCCGGAGCGGCTGCGCGTCGTCATCACCGAGTACTTCTACGCGGAGCGGCCGATGGCGCAGATCGCCGCGGAGCTGGGCGTCACCGAGTCGCGGGTGTCGCAGCTGCGCGCCGAGGCGCTGGGCCTGCTGCGCGACGGCATGAACACCCACCTGGACCCGGCGCTCGCCGCGCAGGGCCCGAAGCGGGAGGGCTGCGTCGCCCGCCGCCGGGAGGCGTACTACGCCTCGATCGACGCGAAGGGCGACCTGCGCAGCCGGCTGTCGCACACCGGCCCGGACGGGCTCCCGCTCGCCGCGTGAGCCCGGCACGCACGACGGCGCGCCGCCACCCGGATCCCTCGGGTGGCGGCGCGCCGGTGTTACGGGGTTTGGCTCAGCGGTCAGGTCACGCGTTGGCGCAGGTGCCGGCCTTCTTCTGGGCCAGGATGGCGCGCTGCGCGCCCTGGGCGTAGAGCTTCAGGCCGGCCGGCGCCGGCTCCAGCTTCCAGGCGTCGCCCTCGTACACCATCGTGTACGACTGGGCGGCCACGAGCTGCTTGGCGATGACGATCGCCTTGCTGTCGCCCTCGAGGCGGGCGCTGGTCAGCGTGATCGCCAGGCCCTTGCGGGCGCACGCCTCGTTCAGCTTGACGTAGTCGGCCTTGGTGATGGCCTTCTTGCCGGCGTCGGTGTACATCTCCCAGGCGCCGGCGAAGTCGCCGCCGCTGAAGCGGTCGAACATGGTCTGGGCCGCGATCTTGGCGGCGTCGAGGGTCTTCGGCTGCGGACCGCTCGCGGCGGCCGCGGCGGCCTTACCGCCATCCGCGTCGGCGTCGTCGGAGCAGCCCGTGGAGAAGCTGATGACGGCGGCCGCGACGGCGGCGAGGGCGGCGAGGCGACGGATCGGGTGGTTGCGGTTCATGACCGACTTAATGCGATCCGGCCGTCTCGCGTAACGGCTCACGGGAGCGTTGACGGATTAACGACAGTCGCGCCACGGCCGTCACCCCTGGGGGCGACGGCCGCCCGGGCGTACGGGGCGGGCCGATCGGCTATGCTCGAGCGTTCGAGCACACGAAAAAAGCGGCCGTACAGGCCGCTGCTCGTCGGATGTTACCACAACCGGGAGGCGTCTTGTCAAGCTCCGCTCACGACACGCAGCGGACCGACGACATCGGACCCGAGCAGGAGTACCTCGACCTGCTGTACGGCCGGCTGGCGGCGGAGCGCGCCCAGGCCCAGGACCGGCTGGCGGCGAGCCTGCGCGAGACCGGCGGCACCCCGCAGCAGCGCTCCCAGCGCGAGTCGGCGTCCAGCCTGTACGCCGACCGGCTGGCCCAGCTCGACGCCGTCAGCGAGGGCCTGCTGTTCGGCCGGCTGGACCTGAGCGAGCCCGCCACCCGCTACATCGGACGGATCGGGCTGCTCGCCGAGGACCGCGACGCCGACCCGCTGCTGGTCGACTGGCGGGCCCCCGCCGCCCGCGCCTTCTACCTGGCGACGGCCGCCTCCCCGCAGGGCGTGCGCCGCCGCCGGCACATCCGCACCCACGGCCGCCGCGTCACCGGGGTCGACGACGAGGTGCTGGACCTCGGCGCGGCCCGCGCGTCCGGCGCCCGCGAGGACGTCACCGGCGAGGCCGCGCTGCTGGCCGCGCTGACCGCCGCCCGCACCGGCCGGATGCGCGACATCGTCGAGACCATCCAGGCCGAGCAGGACGAGGTGATCCGCTCGCCGCTGGCCGGGGTGCTGGTCGTGCAGGGCGGGCCCGGCACCGGCAAGACCGCCGTTGCGCTGCACCGCGCCGCGTACCTGCTCTACACCCACCGCGCCCAGCTCACCCGGCACGGCGTGCTGGTGCTCGGCCCCAACGACACGTTCCTGCGCTACATCTCGCAGGTGCTGCCGTCGCTGGCCGAGACGGGTGTGCTGCTGTCCACCCTGGGCGGGCTGTTCCCGGGCGTCACGGCCCGCGCGAGCGAGCCGGACACCGTCGCCGAGATCAAGGGCCGGCTCGCGATGACCGGCGTGCTCGCGGCCGCGGTGCGCGACCGGCAGCGCGTCGCCGACCTCGCGGTCGAGGTGGACGGCTACGAGCTGCGGGTGCCCGCGGAGCGGGTCGCGGCGGCGCGCGAGGTGGCCCGGCGCACCGGCCGCCCGCACAACCTGGCCCGGCCGGTCTTCCTGACCGAGGTGGTGCACGCCCTGTCCGAGGTGGTCGCCGAGCGCATCGGCGCCGACCCGCTCGGCGGCGAGAACCTGCTGGACGAGGCCGACCTGGCGGAGATCCGCCGCGAGCTGCGCGACGACCCCGTGGTGGTGGCCGCCGCCGACGAGCTGTGGCCGGAGCTGACGCCGCAGGAGCTGCTGTCCGGTCTGTACGGCGCGCCGGAGCGGCTGGCCGCGGCGGGCGCCGACCCGGCCCTGTACCGCGCGGACGACGCCTGGTCGCCGGCCGACGTGCCGCTGCTCGACGAGGCCGCCGAGCTGCTCGGCGAGGACACCTCGGCCGCCGAGGCCGAGGCGGAGCGCCGCCGCCGGCAGGACATCGAGTACGCCGAGGGCGTGCTGGAGATCGCGGCCGGCTCGCGCAGCTACGAGTTCGAGGACGAGGGCGAGGAGCGCGACGAGCAGCTGCACGCCACCGACCTGGTCAGCGCCAGCCGGTTCGCCGAGCGGCACGCCCTGGCCGACCGGCGCACCGCCGCCGAGCGGGCCGCCGCCGACCGCACCTGGGCGTTCGGCCACGTGATCGTCGACGAGGCGCAGGAGCTGTCGCCGATGGCGTGGCGGCTGCTGATGCGCCGCTGCCCGAGCCGGTCGATGACGGTGGTCGGCGACGTGGCGCAGACCTCCGACCTGTCGGGCGCCACCAGCTGGGCGGACGTGTTCGAGCCGTACGTGAGCAGCCGCTGGCGGCTCACCGAGCTGTCGGTGAACTACCGCACCCCGGCCGAGGTGATGGCGGTGGCGGCGGACGTGCTGGCGGCGATCGACCCGGCGCTGGGCAGCGCCCCCGCGGTCCGGTCGGCCGGGGTGGACCCGTGGGCGCGCCGCGTCGCCGGGCCGGACCTGGCCGCCGAGGTGGTGGCGGCGGCCCGGGCCGAGGCGGCGGCGATCGGCGCCGGCCGGCTCGGCGTGGTGGTCCCGGCCGCCCTGGTGGACGAGCTGGCGCCGGCGCTGACCGCGGCGCTGCCCGGCGTGGCGGTGGGCGAGCAGCCCGACCTGCTCAACCGGGTGGTGCTGCTGAGCGTGAAGCAGGCCAAGGGGCTGGAGTTCGACGCGGTGCTGCTGGTGGAGCCGGACCGCATCGTGGCCGACTCCCCGCGCGGCCTCAGCGACCTGTACGTCGCCGTGACCCGCACGACGAACCGGCTCGGCGTGCTGCACACCGCGGCGCTGCCGAAGGAGCTGTCGGCGCTGGAGACGCCGGCACCCGCCCTCTCCGCGTAGGAGGGGCGGGCGCGCGGCGTCGTGGCGGGTCAGGCGGCGGAGCGGACGGGCATGCCCTGCGGCGTGGTGTGCTGCAGGCGCGAGTGCACGGTCGAGCGCTCGGCGATGCTGGCGTAGTAGCTGGCCCGGCGCTTGGCCACGCAGCCGTCCGGGCGCTCCTGGGCGGCCAGCAGGTCGGGGTCGAGCTGGGCGTTCATGCCGTCCTTGAGCAGGGCGAGCGCCTCGGAGCGCAGCTGCGACACCCGCGACTCGGTGACGCCCAGCTCGGCGGCGATCTCGGTCATCGGCCGCTCGTCGAGGTAGTACTCGGCGACGACCTTGCGCAGCCGCTCCGGCAGCGCCTCGATGGCGTGGTGCAGGTAGCCGATCTGCTCGCGGCGCAGCAGCGTCTCCTCCGGGCCGGGGGTGCGCTCGGTGACCATGTCCTCGGCGGTGCCGGCGGCGAAGCCCTGCAGCGACAGCACGACCGCGCGCTGCACGTCGTTGCTGGTGTTGTGCAGGTCGTCGGCGGTGGTGCCGAGGGCGGCGGCCAGCTCGGCCGGGGTGGGCGTGCGGCCCAGGGTGTTCATGAGCTGCTCGCGGGCGGTGTCGGCCTGGCGGGCGCGGCTGCGCACCGAGCGGCTGGCCCAGTCCAGGGCGCGCAGCTCGTCGAGCAGGGCGCCGCGGATGCGGGTGGTGGCGAACCGGTGGAACGGGATGCCCCGCTCCGGGTCGAACGACCGGGCCGCGGTGACCAGCGCGGTCAGGCCGCCGCTGGTGAGGTCGTCGCGGTGCACGTGGTTGGGCACCCGGGTCAGCATGTCGCGCACGATGTGGCCCACCAGCGGGATGTGCGCGGTGATGAGCTGCTCCTGCTCGGCCGCGGACAGCGGGCTCGCGGCACCGGTCGTGGCGGTCGTCTCGATCAGGTCGGTCGTGGCGATCGTCATGCTGAAGTTCCCCCGTGTGCTGGTGGCCCGCAGGCCCTACCGGCTGACAAGGGAAACTCTCTGTGACCTCAGGTCCGTGTTCCGGTGACGCTCGGTTGCCGGTCCGTTGCATCCGAGCCGGATAACCTCAACCCGCCAGGAGCAGCTCCGTCGCCCCGGCGAGGGTGGCCGCCTCGGCGGTCGCGCGCGGCACGCTGGGCGCCGCGAAGTGCTCGCCGGTGCGCACCCGGATCGACCGCGCCCCGAGCGCCGCGGCCACCGCGACGTCCTTGCCGGGGCGGTCGCCGATGACCAGCAGGTCGGCGGCGCCGACGCCGAGCAGCGCGGCGGCGTGCAGCAGGCCGGCGGGGTCCGGCTTGCGGCAGGCGCGTCCGCCCAGCTCGTCGGTGATGACCACCGCGGTGAACGCGCCGGTCAGGCCGGTCGCGGCGAGCTTGGCCCGCTGGATCGCCGGGTCGCCGTCGGTCAGGCAGACCACCGGGAACCGGGCCCGCAGCGCGGCCAGCGCCTCGGCCGCGCCGGGGTAGAGCGGCAGGCGGCGCGGCCGGTAGCCGGCGAACGCGGCGACCAGCGCCGGCAGCACCGGCGCGGGGTCGGCCACCCCGTAGGCGGCCAGCGCCCGGTCGACGGTGCCGCCCGCGTCGGACCCGGCGACCAGCTGCCGGCGCACCAGCCGGGCCAGCCGCAGCGGGTCCAGCCCGAGGGCGCCGCCCGCCCGGCCGACCGCGCGGGCCGCCCCGGCCAGGTACGCCGCCTGCGGGTAGAGGGTGTCGTCGAGGTCGACGACGATGCCGGCGGGAGTCACGCCGCGACCTGCCACGGGCGGGTGCCGTCGGTGTAGTCCGGCTCGTCGAGGGTCAGCAGGGCGTCGGTGGCCGGGTCGGCGAGCACCGCGGCGACGCGCAGGCCGGTGGCGCCGTCGCCGTACGGGCACGGCAGCGCCGCCACCCGGGCGAGGGCGTCCGGCGCGGCCAGGCGCTGCGCCGCGGCCAGCGCGCGGGCGGCCTCGTCGTCGCTGGTGATGCCGGTGAGCACGGCGGCGCCCGACTCGACGCCCTCCCAGCGCGGGGTGGAGCGGCGCAGCACGACCACGGGCACGCCCAGGTACGCGGCCTCCTCCTGCAGCCCGCCCGAGTCGGTCACCACCACCCGGGCGGCGGCCAGGGCGGTGAGCAGCTCCTCGTACGGCAGCGGGTCGGTCAGCGTGACGCCCGGCGCGGCGGCCAGGCGGTCGTGCAGGCCGCAGGCGCGCAGCCGGTCGGCGGTGCGCGGGTGCACGGGGAAGGTGACCGGCCCGGTCCCGGCGGCCAGCCGCTCGACGAGCCCGACGAGCCGGTCCAGCCGCTGCGGGTCGTCGACGTTCGACGCCCGGTGCGCGGTGACGAGCACGCCGCGGCGCCGGTCTGCCGGCACGGGCAGCACGCCGCGGTGCTGCAGGGCGTCCACGACCGGGTTGCCGACGACGACCACCCGGCGCGCGTCGACGCCCTCGCCGGCCAGGAACGCGGCGGCCCGCCCGGTGGGGGCGAAGTGCAGCTGGGCGGTGGCGGCGGCGACGCGGCGGTTGACCTCCTCGACGCTGCGCAGGTTGAAGCTGCGCAGGCCGGCCTCGAGGTGCGCGAACGGCACGCCGGCGGTGCGGGCGGCCAGCGCGTACGCGGGCACGGTGTGGGTGTCGCCGAGGGCGAGCACGAGGTCGGGGCGGTGCGCGGCCAGCGTGCGGGCGGCGCCGTCGAGCAGGGCGGCCTGGCGTTCCGGGCCGTCGGGCAGGCTGAGCCGCACCTCGGCCGCGAGGCCCAGCTCGGCCTGCAGGAACCCGCTCATCGCGGCGTCGGCGTGCTGGCCGGTGTCGACGGCGGTCACCCGGTGGCCGACGGCGCGCAGGGCCGAGACGACGGGCGCCAGCTTGATCACCTCGGGCCGGGTGCCGAAGGGCACCAGGACGTGCCGGCGGACGGGGCGGGAGGGCCAGGACTGACGGATCATGGGGCCACCTCTTCCAGGATCGCGGGGGACTGCGGGGCAACCGCGGGGGCGGCGGCCAGGGGATCGGGGAGGGCGGCGCCGTCGGCCGCGTAGTAGACCTCGGAGAAGTAGCGGGCCATCCGGGTGCCGGGGCGGAAGGTCAGGCGGGGCAGCTCGGCGGCGGGGTCGAGGATGCCGTCCACGTACGTACCCACGACGTCGGCGCCGGATGCGAGCGTCAGCGGCAATCCACCCGAGAAGCGCGGGTTCACCTCCACGACGGTCACCCGGACGGGCGCCTCCGGGTCGGCGGCGAGCCGCTCGGGGTCGGCCACGAAGCCCTGCACGTTGGCCGGGCCGGTGTGCCCGACGGCGCGCAGCGTCGCCGCGACGACCGCCGTGACGGCCGCCGAGTCGAACGTCGTGCCGCGGGTGGAGATGCCGCCGCGGGTCTCGTCGCGCCAGCGCGGCACGCACGTCAGCAGCGTGCCGTCGCGGCCGACGAGCGCGTCGGCGGTGAACTCCAGGCCGGTCAGCCGGGGCTGGGCGATGGCGCCGGGCACGGCGGCGAACGCGTGGTCCAGGTCGGCCGAGTGGTCGACCATGACGACGTCGCGCGAGCCGCGGCCGCGGGCCGGCTTGACCACCCACGGGCCGCCGAGCAGGGCGGCCTCGCGGGCGGTGCGCACGGTCGCCGGGTGCGGCACGCCGGCGGCGTGCAGGGCGGCCGCGAACGCCGCCTTGTCCAGGCACGTCTCGGCGGCGGCGGGCGACGGCAGCCAGGTGCGGCAGCCCAGCTCCGCGAGGCGGCCGGCCAGCGGGGTCAGGGCCGCGTACTCCTCGGCGACGGTGCACACCAGCGCGGCTGGGCGGTGCTCCGCGACGGCGGCCAGCAGCGCCTCGGCGTACCCGGGCGCGTCGGCGCGGGGGAGCACGACGGCGATGCCGCCCAGGCGCAGGCCGACCGCGTCGGGGTTGGCGTCCAGCGCGACGACGTGGTCGCCGGCGGCCTGCAGCGCGCGGATGACCGCCACCCCGGCGGGCCCGCCGGCGCCGGTGACGGCGACGAGGCGGCCGGAGCCGCCGGGCAGGTCGCGGCGCACCGGCGCGCGCATCAGCCACGCCCGCGCCCACAGCCGCAGCGCGACGACGTCCCTCGCGCTGACCGGCTCCCACTGGCGGGCGGCGACGGCGTCGGCGAGGGCGTCCAGCACGATCGGGTCGGTCTCGTGGGTGGCGACCGCGAGCAGGGTGGCGGTGTGCACGCCCAGGCCGCGGCCGGCCAGCTCGCGCACGGCGGCGGCGCGGCGCCCGGCGGTCTGGTGGCCCACCCGGTAGTCGACGCGGCGCGCCTCGCGGCGGGCGTTCAGCCACCGCGACACCGGCGCCGGCAGCACGTTCCGGTGCAGCCAGGCGGCGACCCGCACTGGCGGGCCCTGCGGCGCGCCCGCCACGGGCGCCCGGTAGCCGAGGCCCGGGCGGGCCCAGGCGTCGGGACGGTTCGCGGTGTGCCGGCCGGTGCGGTCCTGCTCCGCCTGCTGCGCGTCGTGCATCGTCAGTCCGATCATGATGAGCAGTCCGATGAGGGTGTAGGCGAAGTTGAGCAGGGCGCCCACCCAGTCGTGGAAGAACACCAGCGCGTCCACCGCGAGGTACCGGCCGGCGAGCAGCGACAGGATCAGCCGCAGCTGGTTGGCGAACAGCACGAACGCGCACGCGGCGGCCAGGCCGACGACGACCTGGGCGCGGCGGCGCAGCGCCACGACCGCCAGCGCGGACAGGGCCAGCACGCTGGTCAGCGCCGAGCAGGAGGCGCTCATCTCGGCCACCACCGGCGAGCCGTCCGGCCCGAAGACCAGGAACGCGTCGCCGAGCACGCCGGAGATCTGGCCGCCGAGCCCGAACGCGTCCAGCACGCCGGTGGCCAGCGCCACCTCGAACCTGCGCGCCCACTCGATGAGCAGGGCGAAGCCGCCGGCGCACCAGGCGACCGCGAACGCGATCTCCAGCAGCACCAGGTGCCGGCGCACGGTCGTGCCGCCGGGGGCCGGCCGCCCCGCCGCGCGGGCGAGGGTGCGGTCGAGCCGGCGGTCCAGCCGCCGGTGCACCAGCGTGCTCACGCCGCCACCCCCCGCCGGGCGAACGAGACGGTCGCCGTGGCCGGCGCGGCGGCGGCCGGGACCGGCGCCGCCGGCGCGGACGTCGCGCCGGAGCGCGCCGTCTTCGACCAGCTGTAACGCCTTCCCCACATTCCGTCGAGATACGCGGCCGTGGCGGTCAGGATCGACATCCCGAACGCGGGGATGAAGCCGACCAGCATCCACGCGGCCCGCCGCTCCACCCGGCCCAGCAGCAGCCCGACCGCGAGCTCGCAGAACGGCCCGGCGAACAGCAGCGCCGACAGCGGCAGCAGCGTGATGCCCGACGTGCCGCCGATGCCGAACGCGCGCAGCGAGATCAGCAGCAGGCCCAGCCCGCACAGCACCGGCACGTGGTAGACCCAGAGGAACAGCATCGTCTCGGCCTTCTGGGCGAGCGTCAGGTGCGGGCTGGCCAGCATCGGCCGCCAGTAGTCGCGCAGGCACTTCTGGTGCCCCCGCGCCCAGCGGTAGCGCTGCTTCCAGAACCGCCGCGACGACAGCACGGCCTCCTCGAAGTCGACCGCGGTCGGGTCGTAGCGCACCCGGTGCCCGCCGAGCAGCACGCGCAGCGTCAGGTCGGTGTCCTCGGTGACGGTGTGCGGGTTCCAGCCGCCCAGGGAGTGCAGCAGGTCGGTGCGCACCGCGCAGTTCGCGCCGCCGTACGCGGGCAGCTCGAACAGGGCCTGCCGGCCGTACTCGTTGACCAGGTAGCCGGACAGGTAGTCGATGAAGATGGTGGAGGCCAGCGACGACTCGACGCCGTTGCGCACCACGCAGCGGCCCATCACGGCGCCCACGTTGGGGTCGCGGAAGTGCCGCACGAGCCGGCGCAGCACCGAGCGCTCCGGCTGGTGGTCGGCGTCGAAGATGACCGCCACGTCGGCGTCGACCATGGCGAGGGCGTCGTTGAGCGCGCCGGACTTGCCGCCGCCCGCGCCGGGGGCGCGGTGCAGCACCCGCAGCCGCGGGCTGGCGGCCGCCCACGCGTCCAGCCGGGCGCCGGTGCCGTCGGTGGACGCGTCGTCGACGACGACCACGGTCATCGCCTCGTGCGGGTAGTCCAGCGCGAGCAGCGCCGCCACCATGCCGTCGACGACGAGCTCCTCGTCCTTGCACGCGACGAGCACGGCGATAGTCGGCGTGAACGACTCGGCGCCGACGGTGGGCGCCGCCAGGTCCCGCTCCGCCCACCGGGCGGCCGAGATCGCGAAGGCCAGGTGCCGGAAGAAGAACAGCAGGAAGACGACGTTGAGGACGGTGGCGATCGCGCCCAGCACGGGGTCGATCCCGAACAGCGCCACCGCGGCGGCGAACAGCACCGCGTAGGCGGCGAGGGCGGGCCGGTGGTGCTCGGCACGGGCGGCACGGGCGGCGCGGCGCCGCCCCGGGAAGGAGGAGGACGGCGCCCGCGTCACCACGCCGCGACCCGCGCGAACGCGGGCGCGGGGACGAGGGGGGCCACGGGTTCGGCGACGGGCAGGACGGGCACGGGCAGCAGGTCCCAGACGAACCGGGCCGGCGCGAACGCCTCGGCGTAGCGGACGCGCGCCTGCGCGCCGAAGTGCCGGGCGGAGGCGGCCACGACGTCGGGCTCCACCATCGCCGAGCCCTCGACCTGGCTGCGGTGGCAGGCCAGGGCGGCGAGCTTGCGCGGCAGGTGCGCCGAGATGTCCACGTACACGGTCGGCTCGAAGCGCACCGTCGACGGGCTGCGGTAGTGCAGCACCCGCGAGCTGTGCCGGGCGGCCGACAGGGTGGCCGCGGCGGCGGCCCGGTGGTCCTGGTGCGAGTCGTCCGGCGCGTGCACGTACACGACGTCGGCGTCGACGCTCTCCAGCACGCTCTCGATGAGGGCGATGGTGGCGGTGTCCGGCTGCATGGCGCAGTCGGCGAGCCGGCCCCAGACGAGCAGGCAGTCCAGGGCGCGGGCGGCCGCCTCGGTCTCGGCGCGGCGCTCGGCGTCGGTGCCGGGGCCGTTCTGCCCGCCGGTGAGCACCAGCATGGTGACGGCGTCGCCGGCGGCCCGGTGCGCGGCGAGGGTGCCCGCGCAGCCCAGCTCGATGTCGTCGGGGTGCGCCCCGATGGCCAGCACGCTGCGCATCACGACCCCAGCGGCTTGATGCGGAACCGGCGGGTGAGCACGACGCCGGCCGCGATGAGCAGGCTGGCGGCCAGCGCGATGACCGGGCCGGAGCCGTTGCCGTCGGCGGGCAGGCTGACCGAGGGGCCGCAGGTGGGCTTGTTCCAGTTCGCGACGACCCGCTGCGAGCCGATCGTCCAGGTGACGACCTGGTCCTTGTTGACCCAGCCGGACGCGAACGCGGCCTTGTGGGTGCCCGGCTCGAACCGGGTGACGACCTTGGTGCCGGTCGAGCCGCTGACGGTGTTGTACTGCCCGGCCTCGAAGCGGCCGATCTTGTCGGAGGTGTTGGAGTAGCCGAACACGGCCTTGTACCGGTCGCCCTGCTTCACGACGCAGTCGCACGACGCCTTCGCCTCGAACGTCGTCCACGTCGCCGTGGCCGGCGAGGAGGCGAGGAACGTGCCGCCGACGGCGACGACCACCAGGGCGGCCACGGCGAGGCCGGCGCGGACGATCCGCCGGCGGGCGGACGGGGCGAAGCGGGCCATGACGGGGAACCTCCGGGAATGCGCGGCGTCGGGTACGCCCGCACCTGTCGGCCCGGCGGGGGCCCGGTTGAGGGGTTGCCGGGGCGGCCGATGCGTCGCTTGCCCCGCTCGGGCAGGCTGTGAGACGTGGATCTCACCGACACCGGCTCGACCGTCACGCTCCTCAGCGGCCTGGCCGTCCTCGTGGGTGTGCTCGGGGTGGTGATCCCCGTGCTGCCCGGCCTGCTGCTGTGCTGGGGCGGGGTGCTGCTATGGGCGCTGCTGGGCGACGCGGGCGGCGGCCGCTGGCTGGTGCTGATCCTGGCCACCCTGGTCGCCGGCGCGGGGGTGCTGGTGAAGTACCTGTGGCCCGGCCGCCGGCTGACCCGCACCGGGGTGCCGGCGTGGTCACTGGCGGCGGGCGGCCTGCTCGGCGTCGCCGGGTTCTTCGTGGTGCCGGTGATCGGCCTGCCGATCGGCTTCGTCGGCGGCGTGCTGCTGGCCGAGCGGGCCCGGCTCGGCGGCTTCGCCCAGGCGTGGCCGTCGACGCGCGGCGCGCTGGGCGCCGTGGGGCTGTCGATGGCGGTCGAGTTCACCGCCGCGCTGGGCGTCGCCGCGCTGTGGCTGGCCGGGGTGCTCTGGGCCTGACCCGCTGAGCCTGACCCGCTGAGCCTGACCCGCTGGGCCGGTCAGCGCACCGCGCGGCGGAACCGGGGCCGGCGGCCGTACCGGCGGCGCCGGTTGAGCAGCAGCAGCGACAGCGGGGCCGCGGCCAGCGCCGCCGCGACGGCCGCCATGGCCGCCGGGTGCAGCGTGAACGACGTGGCGCTCGACGCCGCGGCGGGCGCCCGCAGGGGCGTCGACCCGGCCGGCGGCTCCGACGCCGTGGCGCCGGTGGCCGGCTCGTCGTTCGTGCCGGGCGGCACCAGCTCGCCCACGCGGGCGTCGGCCGGCAGCGAGAAGCCCCAGTCGAGCAGCGCCGCCCCCTGCTCCCAGCCGCGCAGCGGGCGCGCCTCCGCGCCGAGCACGGTGGCGACCAGGCGGCGGCCGTCGCGCTCCGCGGCCCCGACGTAGGTGTGCCGGGCGAGCTGCGTGAAGCCGGTCTTGCCGCCCAGCGCCCCCGGGTAGTTGAAGACGAGCTTGTTCTCGTTCTGGATCTGGAACCCGCCCTTCTTCTTCTGCGGCTGGGCGGGGATCTGGGTGTTGCGGGTCAGCGCGTAGTCCTGGAAGCCGTCGACGGCGAAGCACGCCCGGGCGATCAGCGCCAGGTCGTAGGCGCTGGTGAACTGCCCCGGCCCGTCGAGCCCGGACGGCGTGACGGCGTGCGTCTGGAACGCGCCGAGCCGCCGGGCCTCGGCGTTCATGGCGTCGATGGTGGCGGGCAGGCCGCCGTCGCCGCCGCCGAGGCGGGCCAGCACGTTCGCGGCGTCGTTGCCGGACTGCAGCAGCAGGCCCAGCCACAGCGTCTGCACCGTGTACCGGCCGCCCTCCAGCAGGCCGACCGCGGAGCTGCCCGGCTCGAACGCCAGGTCCTCGCGGGTGACGGTCACCTTGCGGTCCGGGTCGAGCCGCGGCATGACGGTGGCGGCCAGCAGCAGCTTCTGCACGCTCGCCGGGGTGCCGCGCACGTGCGGGCCGCAGCCGCCGAGCACCGCGCCGGTGTCCAGGTCGGCGACCAGCCACGACGCGGCCGTCAGCTTCGGCGGGGCGGGCGCGCCCTCCGGCACGACCAGACCGTCGGTGTCCAGCCCGGCCCCGCCCACCTGGCGCAGCACCGGGTCGGCGGCGGGCGGGCGCGGCTTCGGCGGCCGGCTCGGCAGCGGGTTCGCCTTCACCCGCGGGCACGGCACGTCGGCGCGCAGCGCGGCCGCCGGTGCGGGCGCCGCCGGTGCCACCGCCGGTGCCACCGCCGGTACCACCGCCGGTGCGGCGGAGGCATGGACGGGAGTCGCTGCGGGCAGCGCGAACGCGAGCGCCGCAGCGGCGGTGGTCGCCGCGAGCCGTCGGGTCATCCGGGCCAGATTAGCGGCGGCGCGGCGCGGTTCCCAGGGGCGGGTCACCCGGGCCAGCGGGCGGGCAGCGTCAGCCGCCGCTCCAGCAACTCCTTCAGGGGTACGGACTCCCCGTCGCCGCCGCCCGCGCCCACCACGAGCCGCGGGTCGGACGGCTCCACGGCCGCGCCGCGCAGCCGCGCGCGCAGCGACGGCGGCACCGACAGCACGTAGTAGCCGCCGTCGGCGCCCACCGCCACCGACCGGTTCGACTTCAGGTACCAGCCCCGCAGCGCCGTGCGGTACGTCGCCCCGCCGCTGAGCGCCCGGGCGGCCAGCGGGCCCGGCTCCAGGCCGGCCGCCGCGGCGCGGCGCACGAAGTCGGCGATCAGGGCGCGGCCCTCGGCGGCCTCGGCCGCGCGGGCGGCCTCGAGCGCCGCGGCATGCCCGGCGACGGCCTGCCGGCGCTGCTCGGCCCAGGACGGGGGTTCAGCCACACCGCGACTCTACCGGGCCCTTTCTCCCGGCGTGTCGCGCACATTTCCGTACCGAATACTGGACGGGGATCGAACCGGGGACCCTAATACAAACAACCCTCTGGCGATCTGTGTAAAGTTCCGCGGGAAAAGTTGCGTCTCCCGTTCTGGCCGGGGGAGACTCGACTCGGCTCTCGTTGAATGGCTTCAGGAGTTGTCATGGCGCGGCAGGTAATCACCACTCTGATCGACGACCTGGACGGAAAGCCGGCGGATCGCACCGTCGAGTTCAGCCTCGACGGAACCAACTACACGATCGACCTCTCCGACGCCAATGCGGGAAAGCTGCGCAAGGCGCTGGACCCGTTCATCGCGGCGGGCACCCGGGTCGGCCGGGGTGCGGCGGCCCGGTCCGCCGGGCGTCCGGCCTCGTCCACGGGCCGTGCGGGCGGCGACCGGGACCAGAACCGCGCGATCCGGGAATGGGCCGTGCAGAACGGCCACCAGGTGAGCGAGCGCGGCCGCATCCCGCAGAACGTCATCGACGCGTTCCGGGCCACCCACGGCCGCTGACCGTTCGCGGACTTCCCGGCGCCGCCGGGTGGTCCGCATTCCGCACCAGGATCGCCGGATCGCGCATTCGGCCGCGCCGTCCCCGCCGGGCATTGCCGCCCGGGCCGGGGGCGGCGCGTTCTGTATCCGGCGCACATCCGGGCCCGGGCGGACGGCCGCGCGCACCGTCCGATCAGGAACCGATCACGTTCCGCGCAGTTCCGGCAGCAGCGCCGCCACGCTTTCCAGGATTGCCTCGTCGCCGGCGTACCAGCTCGATTCCCGGGGCCAGTGGACGACCACGTCGGTGAATCCGAGCGCGGCGGCCCGGCCGACCGCGTCGGTGAACGCGGCCACGCTCGACAGCGAGTAGACGGGCCCCGCGTCCAGCGTCAGGTAGCGGTCGACGGCCCCGGTGCGACCGGCCGCCGCAAGCGCCTCGTCGAACCGCCGGGCGTTGGCGGCCACCGATTCCCACCACGCCCCGGCGCTGTCGGCGGCGTGACCACCCGCGGACACCCCCGCTCCGCCGGTGGTCACCCAGCCGTCGCCGAACCGCGCCGCCAGCCGCATCGCCCGCGGCCCGTTCGCCGCCACCACGAACGGCACCCGCGGCGTCTGCACGCAGCCCGGGCGGCTGCGCGCGTCCACGGCCGAGAAGTAGGCGCCGCGGCGGGTGACCGGGTCGCCGCGCAGCAGCTCGTCGAGCAGCTCCAGGAACTCCGCGAAGCGGTCCACCCGCTGCCGCGGGGTGGGCTCCGGGGAGCCCAGCACCGTGGCGTCGAACCCGCCGCCGCCCGCGCCCAGGCCGAGCAGGACCCGCCCCCCGGAGATGTCGTCCAGCGCCGTCACCTCGCGGGTGAGGTGGACCGGGTGGCGGAAGTTCGGCGACGCGACGAACGTGCCGAGGCGGATCCGCGACGTCACCGTGGCGGCGGCCGTCAGCGTGGGCACCGCGTCGAACCACGGGCCGTCGGCCAGGTCGCGCCAGCCCAGGTGGTCGTAGGTCCAGGCGTGGTCGAAGCCGTACCGCTCCGCCAGCTGCCAGCGGCGCCGGGCCACGGCCCAGCGCTGGTCGGGCAGGATCACGATGCCGATACGCATCGCCGGACCGTATCGCGGCGCGGATCAGGCGGTGCGCAGGCCGGGCTCGGCCGGCTCGTCGCGCCGGGCGGCGGCGTCGAACGCCTGCAGCGCGCGCACCAGGTCCTGGCGGGCGCCCGGCGGCATCCGGTCGAGCACCTCGGCCAGCGCCAGCCGGCGCCGCTCCCGCAGGTCGTCGAGCAGCTGGCGGGAGGCCGGCGTCAGCTCCAGGCGCACCTCGCGGCGGTCGCGCGGGTCGACCACCCGGCGCAGCAGGCCGGTCGCCTCCAGGCGGTCGCACAGCCGGCTGGCCGACGACGGGACCACGTCCAGCGCCTCGGCCAGCCGGTTCATGTTGGTCTGCTCGGCGGCCGCGACGATCAGCAGCACCCGCAGCTGCGTCGGCGGGACCGCCGGCGACTGGGCGAGGCGGGCAGCGTCGAGGACCGCCAGCAGTGACTCGACCGCCGACTCCACCGCCGCCGCATGGTCCGTGACCCGCTCCATGTCGTCCTTACCGCGCCGATCGGACAACGCACATCGTGGCCGATCACGTTACCCCGTGGCGGAGCGTAATCACACCCGCGACACCAGGGCGGGGCCGGCCCAGTCGAGGCACACGATCACCGCGTCGTCGGTCGGCTCGCTGCCCGCGTGGTACTCCTCCAGGCTGCGCATGACCGTGCCGATGGCATCGGCGGCGGGCTGCAGGCGGGTCCGCCGGACGGCCGCCGCGAGCGCGGCGTCGCCGTACGGGGCCCGGCCCGCCGGGGTCGCGTTGTGCACGCCGTCGCTGATGACCAGCATCCGGTCGCCCGGCTCCAGGGCGAGCCGCTGGATCTCGTAGCGGGCGTCGCCGAACATGCCGACCGGCAGCTGCTGCTCCAGGTCCAGCATCCGGACCAGCCCGTCGCGGGCCACCACGGCCTTGGGGGAGCCGGCGTCCACGGCCTCGACCGCGCCGGTGGCGAGGTTGACCTCCAGCAGCAGGGTGGCGACGTGCCGGGTGCCGCCGAAGCGGGCGTACACCGCCTCGGAGGCCAGCTCGGCCTGCTCGACGATGTTGGCGCCGGAGCGGCGGGCGTTGCGCATGGCGTTGACCGCCACCGCGGTCAGCAGGGCGGCGTCCATGCCCTCGCCGAAGCCGTTGAGCACGGTGACGGTGAGCCGGTCGCCCTCCAGCGCCCAGTCGAAGTGGTCGCCGCACACCGAGTAGGCGGGCTCCAGCTGCCCGGCCAGGGTGAAGCGCTCGTCGCCGAGGCAGCGCCCCGGCAGCAGGTCCCACTGCAGCTCCGCAGCCATCGTCAGGCGGGCCCGGCGGCGCACCCGGCGGTACCGGTCGGTGACGCTCTCGGCGGCCCTCAGCGCCACCGCGAACACGTCGGCGGCGGAGCGCAGCGCCTCCGGGCCGGCCGGGCCGGGCTCGACGACCAGCACGCCGACGCGCTCGCCCCAGGCCGACAGGGGCACGTGCAGCAGGCCCTCCCCGCCGGTGCGCCGGCTGGCGACGATCTGCTGGCTGGAGAAGCAGCGGTTGGCGGCCTCCCGGTCGGGCACCGCGTCCCCGCCCAGCACGGGCCACAGGCCGCTGAGCTGGTAGTCGGGGAGCAGGATCTCCACGCGGCCGGTCCCGCACTCCTTCTGGAGGTGGTCGCGCAGCGCTTCCGCCAGGCGGTCCGGCGCCGCCGCCCGGAGCTGCGTCCCGACATCGGGATGGGTCATGCCTCTCCTTCACACGTTTGCCGTAGGGCAAGCATGATAGGTCGCCCCGGGCCGTCGACCGCGGACCCGGTCGGAGAGACCTCCGTGCTCCTCAGCAGGCCGGGGCGGTCCCGCCCACCGAGGTGAACCGCTTCTCGAAGTGGATCAGGCTGCCGCGGCGCGGGCTGCTGTCCATCCGCACGTTGTCACTCAGCGCGCGGATCAGGAACAGCCCGCGGCCCCGGTCGTGGTCCGGGGCGGCGACGGCGGCGCTCGCGGCGGCGGCGTCGAACCCGGAACCCTGGTCGACCACCTCGATGGCGCAGCCGTCGTCGGCGACGTCGAGCAGCACCTCGAACTTGTCCGCGCCGTCGGCGTGCTTGACGACGTTGGCACACGCCTCGGTCAGCGCGATCTCCAGGTCGGCGCCGTCCTGACGGTCCACGTGCAGCAGCGACAGCGCACAGCGCAGCAGGCGGCGAACCGCCGGCACGCTGTTCACCTCGCGCGGCAGATTCAGCCGGACCGACATCCGCATCGCGTGTGCCCCTCTCCTACCGTGAACCCCGTACCCGTGTTGTGCCCGCCGGTGGCACCCCCTAATCCCCGGCGTGGCGCGGGGCACCGGCCCGCCGACCGGTACGGTGCCACCATGTCGTCCGAGGTGCGGTCCGTCGTCCCCGTGGTCTACGTCGCCGATCAAGCGCGAGCGCAGGCGTTCTACCAGCTGCTCGGCTTCAGCGTGGCCGCCGAGGGCACCGGGGACGGCTGGGCCTGGACCCTGCTGCAGTCGGGCGAGCTGTCCGTCATGCTGGCCACCGGCGCCCAGGAACCGCAGCCCGACTCCGGCCCGGCGGTCCTCTACGTGCTGCTGACCGAGCTGGACCCGGTCCTGGCGGCCCTCACCGGCGCCGGCTACGCGGCCGAGCACCTCGGCTACCCCGACCACGCCCCCGGCGGCGAGGCCCGCGCCACCGACCCCGACGGCCACGGCATCATGCTCGGCCAGCCCACCGCCCTGCCCACGGCCGACGGCCGGCCCGGCGTGCCCGGCGCCCGCGACGGCCTGCGCGCCGCCGCCGAGGCCGTCTCCCGGCGCGGCGGCGCCGCCCAGCGCTGCCAGATCGGGCTGTCCGGCGGCGCCGTGTGCCCCGCCGACGCCGACGTGAAGCTCGCCGACTCGTGGGGCGACACCGCGTGGGCCTGCATCGAGCACGCCGACGAGGTGCTGGTCAACGCCCGCGGCGCGTTCATCGCCAACGAGGACGCCCAGGGCCTCACCCAGTTCCTCCGGCTGCGCCGGCTGCCCCGGCCGGCCGCCGGCGCCTGAGGGGGCGTTCGGGCAACGCCGTTGACCTGGCCCTTCCGCCGGTTTCGGTTATCGGGTTTGATGACGGGCGTCTCCTGACCGGACGCACGGCGCCGCCGAGCGGTGCGTCGGTCACGATCCGTCGCACGAGGAGAGGTGCCGTCCCGTCATGGCAGACCAGACACCCGACGCCCGTACGGTCGTCGCGGCCCAGGCCGGCGACCCGGCCGCCGTCGACCGGCTCGTCGCGCAGAGCCTGCCGCTCGTCTACACGGTGGTCGGGCACGCCCTCGGCGGCCACGCCGACACCGACGACGTCGTCCAGGAGACGATGCTGCGGGTCCTGCGGCGCCTCGGCACGCTGCGCGACCCCGAGAGCTACCGGTCCTGGCTGGTCGCGATCGCCGTCCGGCAGGTGCGCGACCGGCACCGGGCCCGCCAGGACGTCGACACGTTCCCCGACGAGCCCGTCGACCCGGGCGCCGACTTCGCCGACCTGACCGTCGCCCGCCTGGAGCTGTCCGGGCAGCGGCGCGAGACCGCCCTGGCCACCCGCTGGCTGGACGAGGACAACCGCGAGCTGCTCGCGCTGTGGTGGCTGGAGGCCGCGGGCCGGCTCACCCGCGACGACGTCGTGGCCGCCGTCGACCAGCCCCGCCAGCACGTCGCCGTGCGGGTGCAGCGGATGAAGGCGCAGCTCGACACCGCCCGGGCCGTGGTCCGCGCCCTGGAGGCCCGGCCGGGCTGCCCGGACCTGCTGCTCATCGCCGCCCGCTGGGACGGCCGCCCCGAGCCGCTGTGGCGCAAGCGGTTCGCCCGGCACACCCGCGACTGCGCGCACTGCGCGAAGGCGTGGGAGGGCCTGGTCGCCACCGATCGGCTGCTGGTCGGGCTGGCGCTGGTGGCGGTCCCGCCGGGGCTGCTGGAGTCGGCCGCGTCGTCGGCCGCCCTGTCCTCGGCCACCGTCTCGTCCACGGCGAGCCTGTCCACGGTCGCCGTCTCGTCGTCGGCCGGCGTCTCCTCCGGCACGGCGGTCGCCGGGGCCGGGGGCGCCCACGCCGCCGCCGCGACCGGCATCTTCGGCGGGTCCGCCCTCGCCGTCGCCGGGTCGGCCGCCGGCGTGCTCGCCGTGGCCGTCGTCGCCGCCGTGGCGCTGCGCGCCGGCCCGCCCGCGCCCACCCCCGCGTTCGCCGCCGAGGCGCCCGCCCCGGTCAGCGCCCCCGCCGGCCCGTCGGCGGCGCCCTCGCCGTCGGCGACCCCGTCGGCCACCCCGTCGCCGAGCGCGTCGCGCTCCGCCACCGCGCCCGCCGCGCCCGCCACCCCGGACGCCGCCGCCACCAGCGCCAAGAAGGGCGTCAGCACCTGGGAGTTCGCGGGCGTCAAGGGCGCGCTCGCCGACGTCGGCGCCGGCTGGTACTACAACTGGTCGGCCACCAACGACTCCATGCCCGGCCCGGACGGCGTCGAGTTCGTCCCCATGATCTGGGGCAGGGCCAACGTCACCGACGCCACCCTGGCCCAGGCGAAGCGGGAGGGCGACGTGCTGCTCGGCTTCAACGAGCCCGACCTCGCCGGGCAGGCCGAGATGTCCGTCGAGCAGGCCCTCGACCTGTGGCCGCGGCTCGAGTCGACCGGCATGCGGCTGGGCAGCCCGGCCGTCGCCTTCGGCGGCGACACCCCCGGCGGCTGGCTCGACCGGTTCATGACCGGCGCCGAGCAGCGCGGCCTGCGCGTCGACTTCATCACCGTGCACTGGTACGGCTCCGACTTCAGCGCCGCCGCCGTCGGCCACCTGCGCGACTACCTGGACGCCGTGCACCGCCGCTACGGCAAGCCGATCTGGCTCACCGAGTACGGCCTGATCAACTTCGCCGGCTCGCCCAAGTACCCGGGCACGCAGCAGCTCACCGCGTTCATCACCGGCTCGACGGCGATGCTGGAGAAGCTGCCGTACGTCCAGCGCTACGCCTGGTTCGGGCTGCCCGCCGTCGGCGACTCGGCCGCGTTCGGCCTGTACCGGGACGCCGACACCCCCACCGCCGCCGGGGAGGCGTACCGGGCGGGCGGCTGAAGCCGGCCCGCCAGGTGCCGCCGCGCCACCACGGACACCTGCGCGCCCACCGCGTCGCGGACCATGGTGCTGCGGTGCGCCACCCGGTCGCCGTCGTCCTCGCGCAGCAGGTGCGCGTGGACCAGCTGGTCGACGGACCGGACCAGCTCGGCCACCGGCGCGTCCACCACCGCGGCCAGGTCCGGCACGCGCAGCGGTCCCAGCGCCGCGCAGGCGCGCAGCACCTCCCACGCGGCGGGCGGCATCCACCTCGTGCGGTCGCGGGCGACCTGGACGGCGATGTGCGGCGCCACCGTCGCCGCCGTCGCGGCGGGCAGCCCGGCGGCCGCCACCAGCGCGGGGATGCCGCCGGTGGCCTCGGCCAGCGCGGCGTCGCCCAGCTCGGCGGCGCTCAGCGGCGCGAGCCGCACCACCAGCGGCGAGCCGAGCACGGCGAGCGGCCCGGCGGCGGCCACGGACGGGTAGCGGTAGGCGAGCACCAGCCGGGCGGCGGGGTCGCGGCGCAGCACGGCGGCGAGCGCGGCCACCCCGGCGTCGTCGAGCCGGTCGGCGTCGTCGACGGTCAGCACGACCGCCGCCGGGAGAGAGTCCAGCGCCCCGCCGGCCGCGCCGCCGTCCGGCGCGGTCTCGGCGCCCGTGCCGTCCGGCGCGGTCTCGGCGCCCGTGCCGGTCGCGTCCGCGGCGCCGCCCGGGCCCGCGCTGCCGGCTGTCCCCGCCGCGCCCGCGGCGGCGTCCACCGGGCGGACCCGGTCGGGGGCCACCGCGGCCAGGTGGCGCAGCAGCGCCGACTTGCCCGCGCCCGCCGGGCCCACGATGTGCGCGACCGGCGGCGCCGCGTCGCCCAGCAGCAGCGTCGTCTCCACCTCGCGGCCCAGGAACGCCGTCGGCCGGGGCGCGGCCGGGCGCAGCAGGTCGCCGCGCAGCCGCAGCAGCTCCGGCGACGGCGGCACGCCCAGCTCGTCGGTCAGGATCCGGCGGCAGCGCTCGTACAGGCGCAGGGCGTCGTCGGGGCGGCCCAGGGCGGCGGCCGCCGCGATGGCGGCGCGGTAGGCACGCTCGCTGTACGGGTCCGCGTCCACCGCCCGCAGCGCCAGCCGCGACGCCCGCGCCGGGTCGGCGGGCAGCGCCTGCTCGGCCACGTGCAGCCACGCGGCCAGCACGGCGGCGCGGACCTCCTGGCGGACGGCGTCGGCCCAGTCGGCGTACTGGTCCTCCGCGAACGGCAGGTCGGCGGCCAGCTCCAGCACCCCGTCGTGCGCGGCCGGCTCGCCCGCGTCGGCCCGGCGCACCAGGTCGCGCAGCTCCGCCAGGTCCAGGGCGGCGCGCCCGGTGTCGAACAGGTAGCCGCCGCCGCGGGTCACGATGAACGTTCGGGCCGGCGGCACCCCCGGCTGCAGGGTGCGGCGCAGCAGCGACACGTAGTGCTCCAGGGCGGCGGCGTGGTTGCCGGGCAGCCCCTCGCCGCCCCAGACGGCGTCGGCGAGCGCGTCCTTGCCCTGCACCCGGTCGTGCCGGGCGGCCAGCACCCCGAGCACCTGCCGGGCGCGGCGCGGCAGCCGGTCGGCGGGCACGGCGCGGCCGTCGGCGTCCACCACCGCCAGGTTGCCGAGGACCGTCACCCGCATGCTGTCCTGATCGGCACCCCGTGCCCGGCGATAAGCTCGGGGGAGTGGATCAGGGAGGCTCGATGGTGCGGTTCGGGTACAAGGCGTCGGCGGAGCAGTTCGCCCCCGCGGAGCTGCTGCGCTACGGCGTGGCGGCCGAGGAGCGCGGCTTCGACTCCGTGTTCGTCAGCGACCACCTCCAGCCGTGGCGGCACGACGGCGGCCACGCCCCGGCGGCGCTGCCCTGGCTGGGCGCCCTGGCGGCGCGCACCGAGCGGGTCGCCATCGGCACCAGCGTGCTGACCCCGACCTTCCGGTACCACCCGGCGGTCGTCGCGCAGGCGTTCGCCACCCTGGGCTGCCTGGCCCCGGGCCGGGTCATCCTGGGCGTCGGCTCGGGCGAGAGCCTGAACGAGGTGCCGCTGGGCACCACCTGGCCGGACGGCAAGGAGCGGTTCGCCCGGCTCAAGGAGGCGGTGACGCTGATCCGGCGGCTGTGGACCGAGGACCGGGTCACGTTCGAGGGCACGTACTACCGCACCGAGCTCGCCACCATCTACGACAAGCCGGAGCAGCCGGTGCCGCTGTACATCGGCGCGTCCGGCCCCGCCGCCACCCGCCTCGCGGGCCGCGTCGCCGACGGCTTCATCACCACCAGCGGCAAGGGCCACGAGCTGTACACGGACACGCTGCTGCCCGCCGTCGCCGAGGGCGCGGGGAAGGCCGGCCGCAGCACCGACGACCTGGACCTGATGATCGAGGTGAAGGTGTCGTTCGACCCGGACCTGGAGAAGGCCCGGGCGGACACCCACTACTGGGGCGCGCTGGCGCTGACCCCGGAGGAGAAGACCGGCGTCGAGGACCCGGTCGAGATGCAGCGCCGCGCCGACGCCCTGCCGATCGACCGCACCGTCAGCCGGTGGATCGTGTCGGCGGACCCGGACGAGCACGCCGCCCGCGTCGCCGAGTACCTGGACATGGGCTTCCGGCACCTCGTCTTCCACGCGCCGGGGCCGGACCAGGACCGCTTCCTCGCCCTGTACGGCGACGAGATCCTGCCCCGCCTGCGCGCCCGCTGAGCCGGGCGCGGCGGGCGCGTCAGCTCCAGCGGGTGTCGCCGGCCACGGCCCGCAGGTGGGTCGGGCGGCGGCCGGGGGTCAGCGTCGTCATGGGGGAGTCCCCGGCGCCGGTGATCACGGTCAGCTCCGGCCGGGGGTTCGCCTCCCAGGAGGCCGCGCCGGTGGAGGGAGCCCGCCGGGTGGCGGACCGGCGCCGGTCGGCGCCGTGCCGCCGCTCGCCCCCGCGCCAGGCGGGCTCGCCGCCGCCGGACCCGAGGCCACCCGCCGCGCTGAAGGCGCTGCCGTGATCGTCCAGGGTGTCCGAGGCGTCCGGTGCCCCGTGCCGCCCGGTGGGCCGGTCGGGGGCCTGCCGGCGGGGGAAGCGGTCCTGCTCGTCGTCGGAGGGGGCCGCGTGCCGGCCACCGCCGCCGCCCGGGCCGGGGCGGGGGCCGGCCGGCGGGGCGGCCGGGCCGGGGAGGATGTCCGCCCACGGCGGCAGGGGTTCGGCGGCGGCGCGCTGCAGGGGCGGGGTGACGTCGGTGCGGGCGGGCGCGGGCGCGGGCGCGGTGGCCGCGGCGGCCGCGGAGGCGCCGTGCCGGCCGGCGACGGTGCGGTTGGCGCGGCGGTGGCGCTGCCATTCGGCGGCGACGGCCTTGAGGGCCAGGCCGCCCTCGCGCAGCCGGCTGCGGCGCACCTCGCCGTGGATGCGGGGGTAGCCGATGCTGGCGACCTCGACGACGCGCAGGCCCTGCGCGGCCATCCGGATGTTGATCAGCGGTTCGATCTCGGGGCCGTCGCCCCAGACGGCGCCGCCGCGGCGGGGGGCGGGCCCGTCGGCCTCGGGCAGGTCGAGGGCGGGCAGCAGGCTGCGCCAGAACGCGTTGTAGCCGAAGGCGAGGTCGGTGAACCGGGTGCCGAACAGCGCGTTGACCATGGTGTTGAGGGTGCGGTTGCCCAGGTCGTCCCAGCGGCTGCCCTCGAAGCTGCCGCCGCCGGCCCGGTAGCGGGAGCCGTGCGCCACCTCGGCGCCGGCCAGCAGCGCGTCGACGTAGCGGGGGATCTCGCCGGGGTCGGTGGAGCCGTCGGCGTTGAGGGTGACGATGATGTCGCCGGTGGCGGCGGCGAAGCCGCAGACCAGGGCGTTGCCCTTGCCGCGCCGGGTCTGCCGGACGACGACGGCGTCGGGGCGCACCTCGCGGGCGATCGCCACGGTGTCGTCGACGGAGCCGCCGTCGACGACGACGACCTCGTCGACGAGGTCGGGCAGGCCCTCGAGCACCAGCGGCAGGTTGTTCTCCTCGTTCAGGGCGGGCAGCACGACGCTCACGGTCGGTGACTGTCCGTCATCACGCACCGTGGCGTGCGAGCGCGGCGAAGGAGGCATGGCGGTTCCCCTCGTCGTCCGACCGGCCCGGGGGCGGACCGGCAGCCGGCGCCGGTGGAGCACTATGTCGGCGCTGCCAACAAACGTAGCAACTTGTCACGGTGCGTCAACTGGACGAATGGATCTTTCGGCCGCCGATCGGGGAGGAGGTAATAAAGTCCAGCTCACGAAGATCGTTAGAGGTCCTTACGGTCGGGGAGCGCTCCCACTGCTGGTCACGGTGTGTCATGTTTCATGAAACCTTGTTTAAGGTCGGCTGGCATTTCCGGCCCGACCTCGCAGCTGCATCGAAACCTGTCAAGGTTCGGGGAGCGGGCATAACGGAACGCGGCCTGTGATGCAGATCACATGCCATGGTGACGCAGAGTCAAGGCGTGATCATGCCGTGTCACCGTCGGCGGGCCGCGATAGGGTTGCGCGGTGAAGCTGGGTCTGCACATCTCGAATTTCACCTGGCCCGACGGCGCCCCGCGCCTGGCCGACGTCCTCGCCGAGATCGGCGCCGCCGCCGACGACGCCGGGTTCGACCGCATCAGCGTGATGGACCACCTGTGGCAGATCGAGCACATCGGCCCGCCCGAGCACGAGATGCTCGAGGCGTACACGGCGCTGGGCTTCCTGGCCGCGCACACCTCCCGGGCCAAGCTGCTGACGCTCGTCTCCGGCGTCACTTACCGCGACCCGGGCATGCTCGCCAAGATGGTCACCACGCTCGACGTGCTGTCCAAGGGCCGCGCGATGCTCGGCATCGGCGCGGCATGGAACGCCGACGAGTCGCGCGGCCTCGGCCTGTTCTTCCCGCCGACGAAGGAGCGCTTCGAGCGGCTGGAGGAGACGCTCCAGATCTGCCTGCGCATGTTCCACGGCGACGAGACCCCGTACGCCGGCCGGCACTACACGCTGCACCGCCCGCTGAACTCGCCCGCGGTGCTGAGCCGGCCGCACCCGCCCATCCTCATCGGCGGCGGCGGCGAGCAGAAGACGCTGAAGTTCGTCGCCCGCTACGCCGACGCGTGCAACCTGTTCCCCGGCCCGCAGCTGGAGCACAAGCTCGACGTCCTCAAGCGGCACTGCGAGGCCGAGGGCCGCGACTACGACACCATCGAGAAGACCGTCATGGTGCCGTTCGACCTGGGCGACCACGGCGAGCGGGTGAAGGAGACCATCGACACCCTGCGCGACCTGGCCGCCCGCGGCTTCACCGTCGGGCACGGCAGCCTGCGCCACGCGTGGAAGACCGAGCAGTTCCAGCTGTTCCGGGACGAGATCGTCCCCGCGGCGGCCGAGCTGTGACCGCGATCGAGGCGGTCGTCTTCGACCTCGACGGCGTCCTCATCGACACCGAGGGCGTGTGGGAGGAGGTCCGCCGGGCGTACGTCGCCGAGGCCGGGCGCGCGTTCCTGCCCGACAGCCAGACCCGCATGATGGGCATGAGCACCCCCGAGTGGTCCCGCCACCTCAGCGAGGACGTCGGCGTCGGCCGCGCCCCCGAGGTCGTCGCGGCCGAGGTGCTCGAGCGCATGGCCGGGCGCTACCGCGAGGCGCTGCCGCTGATTCCCGGCGGCGTCGAGGCGGTCCACCGGCTCGGCGAGCGCTACCGGCTGGCCCTGGCCAGCTCGTCGGCGCGGGTGCTCATCGACCAGGTGCTCCAGACGGCCGGGCTGACCGGCGCGTTCGAGGCGACGTACTCCACGGAGCAGGTGCCGCGCGGCAAGCCGGCGCCGGACGTCTACCTGACGGCGGTCGAGGCGCTGGGCCTGACCCCGGCGGTCTGCGCGGCGGTCGAGGACTCCAGCAACGGGCTGCGCGCCGCCGCGGCGGCCGGGCTGGCCGTGGTGTGCGTGCCGCACGGCGTCTACCCGCCCGCGCCCGACGCCCTGGCCCTGGCCGACCTGGTCGTCGGCGGCCTCGACGAGCTGACCGTCGAGGCGGTCGCCGCGCTGCGCTAGATCCAGCCCTGCTCCCACGCGGTGCGCGCCGCGGCCTGCCGGTTCGGCGCGCCCAGCTTGGCCATCGCGGCCGACAGGTAGTTGCGCACGGTGCCGGGCGCCAGGTGCACGGCCGCCGCGATCTCGGCGACCGGCGCGCCGCGGGCGGCCGCGCGCACCACGTCCAGCTCGCGCGGCGTCAGCGGGCACGGCCGCTCGGTCAGGGCGGCGGCGGCGATGTCGGGGTCCACGTACCGCCGCCCGCCGTGCACCTCGCGGATGATCGCGGCGAGCCGGGCGGCGGGCGTCGTCTTCGGCACGAACCCGCGCACCCCGGCGGCCAGCGCCCGGCGCAGCACGCCGGGCCGGGCGTGCCGGGTCACCAGCACGACGGGCACGCCGAGCCGGGCGTGGATCTCGGCGGCGGCGCCCAGCCCGTCGCCGGGCGGCATCTCCAGGTCGAGCACGGCCAGGTCGGGCCGCTCGGCGCAGGCCACGGCGACGGCCTCCGCCGCGCTGGCCGCCTCGCCCACGACGACGAGGTCGTCCTCCAGGCCGAGCAGCGCGGCCAGGGCCCCGCGGATCAGGTCCTCGTCGTCGGCGAGCACGAGCCGGATGGTCACCGCGGCTCCCCGGGCAGGGTGGCGACCACGGTGAACCCGGCCGGCTCGCGCCGCCAGCGCACCCGCCCGCCCGCGTCGCCGAGGCGCCGGGCCAGCCCGGGCAGCCCGCCGCCGCCCGCGCCGGCCGCCGCGTCGAGCGGGGCGTCGTTCGTGACGGTCAGCGTCGTGCCGTCCGGTGTGGACGCGCACGTGATGGCCGCATCGGCGGCGGCGCTGTGCCGCAGCACGTTCGTCGTCGCCTCGCGCACCACCAGGGCGAGCAGCCGCTCGTGGGCCGCCGGGACCGCCGCCACCGCCGTGCGGCAGCGCACCCCCGCGGCGGCCAGCACCTGCACCGCGTTGGCGATCTCGGCGGCCAGCGAGACGGGCCGGTAGCCGTGCACCACGTCGCGGGTGTCGCGCAGCGCGTCGCGGGCCAGCGCCTCCACCGCGCGCATCTCGGCGGCGGCCCGGTCCGGGTCGGTCCCGGCCAGCCGGGCGGCCAGCTCGCTCTTGAGGACGATCACCTGCAGGCTGTGCCCCTGGATGTCGTGCAGCTCGGCGGCGAACCGGTTCCGCTCCGCCGTCACCGCCGACGCCGCCTCGGCCCGCCGGGCGCGGTCGACGCCGACCGCGACCTCCCACACCCACACCTGCGCCATGATCGCGGCCAGCGACAGCGCGGTCGCCGCCGCCGCCCCGGCGCCGGTGACCCAGTCGGCGGTGGCGGCCGCCGACGCCGCGCCCGTCACCCCCGCCGCGAGCGCGGCGAGCGGGGCGCGCGGCAGGTCCGTGCCGGTCAGGGCCGCCGCCGCGGCCAGCGCGGGCAGCGCCACCCACGGCCACAGCTGACCTCCGCCGGCCTGCCCCGCCGCGCACGCGCCGAGCGCCGCCGCGCCCGCGGGCGGCAGGGCCCACCGGAACCAGCCGGGGCGGGCTGGCGCCAGCACGGCGGCCAGCAACACCGCCGCCGACAGCCCGGCCGCGGCGACCACGGCCGCCCCCAGCGGGACCTGCCGGCGCGGCAGGTCGCCCAGCGTCAGCGCCGCCGCCAGCACCGCCGTGCCGGCCAGCGTGCCGGCCGTCAGCCACCGCAGGAACGCCAGGCCGGCCGGGGTGGCGGCGGGCTCCGGTCCCGGCGGTGTCGGCATGGGCACATCATGCCCAGCGGCCGGCCCGGCGACGACCCCGCGCCCGCGAACCCATGACATCTGTCATCGGCTCCGGTGCGCCGCGGCACTGGGCCGGGCCGCCGCCGGCGGCGACGCTCGGGACATGACCGACAACGTCCTCACGGCCCGCGACCTGCGGTGCCGCTACGGCGCCTTCGAGGCGGTCCGCGGCGCCGGCTTCACGGTGCGCCGCGGCGAGCTGCTGTGCCTGCTCGGCACGAACGGCGCCGGCAAGACCACCGTCCTTGACGTCCTGCGCGGCCACCGGCGGCCCACCGGCGGCGCCGTCCGCGTCCTCGGCCTGGACCCGGCCCGGCACCGCCGCCGGCTGGCGCCGGCCGTCGGCGTCGTGCCGCAGGACCCCGGCTTCGCCGGCGCGCTCACCGTCGCCGAGACCTGCGAGCTGTGGGTACGCCTGCGCGGCCTGCGCCCGGACGCCGGCGCCCCGGCCGAGGTGGGCCTGGACCACCGGCTGACGGTGCCGGTGCGGCAGCTGTCCGGCGGCGAGCGGCGCCGGCTCGACCTGGCGATCGCGCTGGCCGGGCACCCCGCCGCCCTGCTGCTCGACGAGCCGACCGCCGGGCTGGACCCGCAGTCGCGCGAGCGGGCGTGGGAGCTGATCCGCGCCCGGTGCGCGGCCGGGGCCGCCGTGCTGCTCACCACCCACGCCCTGGACGAGGTGGAGGCCCTCGCCGACCGCATCGTGCTGCTGCGCGCCGGCCGGGTCGTCGCGGCGGGCACCCCGGCCGAGGTGACGGCGGGCCGCCCGCACCGCATCGTCTGCGCCGTCCCGGCCCGGCTGCGCGACCGGCCGCCGCCCGCGCTGGCCGGGGCGGTCGCGTGGCGGGCCACGGCCGGGCCGGGGGCGGAGCTGACCGTCACCACGCCGGCGCCCGCCGCGGACCTCGACGCGCTGCGCGCCTGGGCCGCCCCGGCCGGGCTCGCCCGGGTGGCCGTCACGCCGCCGTCGGTGGGCGACCTGCTGCGGGAGGTGCCGGCATGACCTGGCTGATCCTCGTGCGCGCCGAGCTGCTGCTGCTCCTGCGCAGCCCGCTCGCCGTCGTCAACGCCGTGCTGTCGCCGCTGCTGTTCGGGGTGGGCTGGCTGTGGCTGGCCGAGAGCACCGGCCGGGGCGCCGGGGGCGACGCGGCGGCCATCCAGCTGCTGCTCCTGCTCGGCTTCGCGCCGTTCGCCGGCGCCACCACCGCCCTGGCCGCCCGCCGGTCCGACCTGGTGCTCAAGCGGCTGCGCACCTGCGCCCTGCCCGGCGCGGCCGTGGTCGCCGGGCTGATGGCCCCGTTCGCGCTGCTGGCCGTCGTCCAGTCGGCGGTCCTGTTCGGACTGACCGCGGCGGCCGGCGACGCCCCGCCGGCCCGGTGGTGGCCGCTGGTCGTGGCAGTGGCGGCGGGCGTGCCGCTGGCGGGCGCGCTGGCGTTCGCGACGGCCGCCGGCACGCCCGCTCCGGAGCTGGCCCAGCTCACCACCGTGCCGGGGTTCCTGGCGCTGTTCGGCGGCGGCATGTGGCTGCTGGACGCGGCCGGGCCGACGTGGCCGATGCGCCTGGCCCCCGGGGTGCCGGTGGCGGAGCTGGCCCGGGCGGCCTGGTCGCCGGCCGCGCCGGTGTGGCCGGCCCTGACGGCCGTGGCGGTGCTCACGGCCGCCGCCGTGGGGTTCGCGGACCTGGTGTTCCGCTGGGAGCCGCGGCGCTGACGTTCACCGCCATGCCTCGGCGACGCGGCGCAGGGTGTCCTGGCGGGTCGCCGGGTCGTACGTGGTGCCGGCGAGCATCAGTTCGTCGGCGCCGGTGCGCTCCACCAGGGCGTCGAGCGCCGCCACGACGTCGGCGGCGGTGCCCGCGTACTGGGTGCCGGGCAGCTGGGCCAGGACGCCGCGGTCGAGGTCGGTCAGCGGCACGGCCGCCGCGTCCTCGGGCGAGACGACGGGCCCCAGCCGGCCGGTGCGCAGCGACAGCGCCATCACCCGGCTGGGCCCGGCCAGGTGCTCGGCCTCCTCGCGGGTCGCGGCGGCGATGACGGAGGCGGTGACCATCAGGTGCGGGCGCGGCCGGCGCGGCGACGGCCGGAACCCGTCGCGGTACAGCCGCACCGCCGTGTCGACGTCGGCGCTCATGGCGAAGTGGTGGGCGAACACGAACGGCAGGCCGAGCGCCGCGGCGAGCTGCGCCCCGTACGTGGAGGACCCGAGGATCCACACCTCGGGGTAGGTGCGCGGCTCGGGCGTGGCGCGCAGCCGCTCGACGCCGGCGGGGGCGGCCCGGTCGTCGCCGAGCAGCGCCAGCACCGTGCCGAGGTGCTCGGGGAACTGCTCGACCGTCAGGTACGGCGACACCCCGCGCAGCGCGGCCGCCGTGGCCTGGTCGGTGCCGGGCGCGCGGCCGATGCCCAGGTCGATGCGCCCGGGGTGCAGCGCCTCCAGCAGCGCGAACTGCTCCGCCACCACGAACGGCATGTGGTTGGGCAGCATGACGCCGCCCGACCCGACCCGGATGCGCCCGGTGTGCGCGGCGACGTGCGCGATGAGCACCGGCGGCGACGTCGAGGCGACGGCCGGCATGTTGTGGTGCTCCGCCACCCAGAACCGGGCGTAGCCGAGCTCGTCGGCGGTGCGGGCCACCTCGGTGGTGCCGCGGACGGCGTCGGCGCTGGTGTGCCCGGCGCTGACGGTGGCGAGGTCGAGCACCGACAGCGGCACCCGCGCGTTCCCGGACGTTGTGTCGGCCATGTCCCGACGCTATCTCTCGGCGAACCGCCCGCCCGGTGCGGCGCACGCCCCTACGCTGGGACATATGTCGCTTGTGACCCGTTTGTGCGCGGCGGTCGCGGCGGCCGTCACCCTGGCCGCGACGGCGGCGTGCGGGAGCGACGAGGAGGCTCCGCCCGCTCCGGTGCAGGTCGGCATCGTCGTCACCGAGCGCACAGCCGATCAGCAGCTGCCCGCCGTCACCGCCGCCGCCGACCTGTTCGCCCGGCACGGCGTCGTGGCGACGATCACGTACCTGCCGCCGGCCGACGCCCTGACCGCGCTGCGCGAGGGGCGGGCCCAGCTGGCCGTGCTCGGCGCGCCGGACGCCCAGGCGGCCGCCCTCGCGGGCACCCCCGTGCGGCTCGTCGCCCAGTGGCAGGACGCCGCCGACCTCGTGCTGATGGGCCGGCCGGGACAGGCCGGCGGGGCGGCGCTGAAGGACCGGCGGGTGGCGGTCGGCGCCGAGCGCGGCGTGACGGGACTGCTCGCGCTGCTGGCCGGCCGCGAGTCGGGCGTGCGGGTGCGGCCGGTCGCCGACCCGGACCCGGGCGCCGCGCTGCGCGCCGGCCGGGTCGACGCCGCCGTCGTGCCCGGCCTGGCGCGGGCCGGGCTGGAGGCCTCCCGGCCGGGCGCCGCCGTGCTGCGCGACTTCGCCCAGGCGCGCGGCAGCCGCCCGCTGGGCCTCGTCGGGCTCGACTCCTGGCTGCGCGCGCACCGCGACGAGGTGGTGTCGGTGATCCGGGCGCTGGACGCCGGCCGGCTGTCGTTCACCGCCGACCCGGCCGGGACGCAGGCCGCGATCCGCGCCGCCGTCGAGCTGCCCGACGACGCCCAGGCCGCGTACGCCTACGCGTCGGCGGCGGCCCGGATGCGCGGCTCGCTCGTGCCCGACCTGGCCGCGCAGCAGACCGTGCTGGACCTGCTGGCGGCGGCCGGGCAGGCGGAGGCGGACGGCTTCCCGGCGGGCGACCTGCTCGACGACTCGTACGCCGCCGACGCCCTCGGTGGGTGAATCCGGGTCCCGGAGATCATCGACGTGTGAAAGATCCTCGCACCGGGTAAGGGCGCGGCCGGACGGCGACGGCCGCCGCCCGGGGTGGAGGTGACCCGTGGAAGTCCTGGCGGCGGAAGCAGGGGGCCTCAGGCTCCAGCTGAACGTCCTCGACTACGTCCTGCTGACGCTGTACTTCGTCACGGTCCTGGGGGTGGGCTTCGCGGCCCGCCGGGCGATCAAGACGAGCGTCGACTTCTTCCTCTCCGGCCGGTCGATGCCCGCATGGGTGACCGGTCTCGCGTTCGTCTCGGCGAACCTCGGCGCGCTCGAGATCATCGGCATGGCCGCCAACGGCGCCCAGTACGGCATGATGACCGTCCACTACTACTGGATCGGCGCCGTGCCGGCGATGGTCTTCCTCGGCATCGTGATGATGCCGTTCTACTACGGCTCGAAGGTCCGCAGCGTCCCCGAGTTCCTGCGGCTGCGGTTCAACCGGCCGACCCACCTGTTCAACGCGGTCACCTTCGCCGTGGCGCAGGTGCTCATCGCCGGCGTCAACCTGTACGCGCTCGCCCTGGTGCTCGACGCGCTGCTCGGCTGGCCGCTGTGGGTCTCGATCGTCATCGGCGCCGCGATCGTGCTGATCTACATCAGCATCGGCGGCCTCAGCTCGGCGATCTACAACGAGGTCCTGCAGTTCTTCGTCATCCTCGCCGGCCTCATCCCGATCACCGTCATCGGCCTGGTCAAGGTCGGCGGCATCGACGGGCTGTGGGCCGCGGTGCGCTCCAGCGAGCTGGGCGAGAAGGCCCTGCACACCTGGCGCGACACCGGTGGCACCGACAACCCGCTCGGCGCGCACTGGTTCGGCCTGGTCTTCGGCCTCGGCTTCGTGCTGTCGTTCGGCTACTGGACGACGAACTTCGCCGAGGTGCAGCGGGCGCTGAGCGCCAAGGACATGAGCGCGGCCCGGCGCACGCCGATCATCGGCGCGTTCCCGAAGCTGTTCATCCCGGCGGTCACGGTCATCCCCGGCCTCATCGCCGCGGTCACCATCAGCGGGCTGGGCGCCGAGGAGGGCGACTACATCTACAACAACGCGATCCCGCTGCTCATGGACGCCCTGCTGCCCAACGGCGTGCTCGGCATCGCGGTCACCGGCCTGGTGGCCTCGTTCATGGCCGGCATGGCGGCGAACGTGTCGGGCTTCAACACCGTCTTCACGTACGACATCTGGCAGACGTACGTGAAGAAGCACATGCCCGACGCGTACTACCTGCGGGTTGGCCGGATCGCCACGGTCGGCGGCATCGTCGCCGGCATCGGCACCGCGTTCATCGCGGCCGGCTTCAACAACATCATGAACTACATCCAGGCACTGTTCTCGATGTTCAACGCGCCGCTGTTCGCGACGTTCATCGTCGGCATGTTCTGGAAGCGGATGTCGGCGGCGGCGGGCTTCTGGTCGCTGATCTCCGGCACCGTCGCCTCGGTGGCGCTGTACCTGCTCTACCTGGCCGACATCGTGCCGTTCAACTCCGACCTGGAGGAGAGCTTCTGGGGAGCGGGCCTGGCCTTCGTCACCGCGGTCGTGGTGGCCGTCATCGTCTCGATGGTGACCCCGCCGAAGCGCGAGGACGACCTGCGCGGCCTGGTCTACGGCCTGTCCGGCACCACCGCGCACGGCACCGCCGTCATGGAGGCGGACGAGGTGTGGTGGCGCTCGCCCGTCATCCTCGGCTCGATCGCCCTGGTCCTGTCCGTGCTCCTCTACCTGCCGTTCCTGTGACAGGGGGCTGACCGATGACTGACGACAACAACCGTCCCGCCGACGAGATGGTGGGCGAGGGCGCGGACCTGGAACGCGTGTCGGCGGCCGCCCGGCTGTTCGACGTGCGCCGCGTGATCGGCGGCCTGTTCGTCGTGTACGGCCTCATCGTCGCGGTGGTGGGGCTGTTCGACTCGCAGGCCGAGATCGACAAGGCGCAGGGCGTGCGCATCAACCTCTGGATGGGCCTGGCGATGCTGGCGCTGGGCGCCTTCTTCCTGGTGTGGCAGTGGCTGCGCCCGCCGGAGGTGCCGTCGGCGCCCGCGGAGGACGACGACCGCCCCCCGATGCACTGACGCGACACCCGACGGCGGCGCCCGCGTCGGACCCGCCCGCGCTCGGCTGAGTGCGGGACGGGTTCGGCTCGGGTGCCGTCCGGTTGTAACCGATGCTCGCATCTGGCGGTGAAATGCGCCGATTCCTACCCTGGACGGCATGACGACATCCCCCGTACCCGTCACCTTCGACACCTCGTCCGCGCCGGGGCCCGCCGGCTGGCAGGTGCAGCAGCGCGTCGACATGGTGGTCAACCGCATCCTCACCACGCACCGCGGCCTGCCCGAGGAGGACGTGGCCCACGCCATCGCGCAGAGCCTGCGCAGCCTCGGTGTGGTGCCGAACAAGCGGCAGGTCGCGGCGTACGCGGCCCAGATCGCCGGGCTGCCGCCCCTGCCGCCCGCCGACCGGTAGGGCTACCCCGCCGGGAACCGCAGGACGCGGTCGTCGCCCTCGCGCAGGTCGCCGCGCCCGTCGGTGTTGGACGTGGTCAGCCACAGCGCCCCGTCCGGCGCCACCTCGACCGTGCGCAGCCGGCCGTACTCGCCGGTGAAGTGCGCCCGGGGCGCCCCGCCGCCCAGCGGCACCGCCCACAGGCGCTCGCCGCGCAGCCCCGCCACGTACATGGTGTCGCCGACGATCGCCGCGCCCGACGGCGACGCCTGGTCGGTCGGCCAGGTGACCAGCGGGTCCTTGTAGTCGCTGCCGCCGCCGGTGCCCTCGACCTCCGGCCAGCCGTAGTTCGCGCCGGGGTCGATCTGGTTCACCTCGTCGAGCCGGTTCTGGCCGAACTCGGTGGCGAACAGCCGGCCGCGCGCGTCCCACGCCAGGCCCTGCACGTTGCGGTGGCCGAGGCTGTACACCGGCGAGCCGGCCACCGGGTTGCCCGGCGCGGGGTCGCCGTCCGGGGTGAGCCGCAGGATCTTGCCGTTCGGGCTGTCCCGGTCCTGCGAGGTCGCCGTGCGCGCCGCGTCGCCGGTGCCGGCGTAGAGCATCCCGTCCGGCCCGAACGCGATCCGGCCGCCGTTGTGGTTGCCGGCCTTGGCGATGCCGTCGAAGATCACCTCCGGCGCGCCGCCGCCGTCCAGGCGGAACCGCACGATCCGGTTGTCCTGTGCCGCCGTGTAGTAGGCGTACACCCAGCGGTCCTGCTCGTAGCCGGGGGAGACGGCGAGGCCCAGCAGGCCGCCCTCGCCGCGCGCCTCGACGCCCGGCACCGTGAGCACCTGCTCCGGGCGGGCGCCCGGCCGCACCCGCAGCACCCGGGCGGTGTCCCGCTCGGCGAGCAGAGCCGTGCCGTCGGGCAGGAACGCCAGCCCCCACGGCACGTCCAGTCCGGTGGCGACCGTCTCCGGGTCGGCCTCCAGGTCGGGCGCGGCCACCGGCGTCGCCGGCGCGGACGGCGCGGCGGACGAGGTGGGCGCGGCCGCGCTCGCGGCGGGCGACGGGGCGGTGGCGGCCTGCTCGCCGCACCCGGCGAGCAGGGCGGCCAGCGCGACGCCGGCGATGACCTTCGGTCGGTGCGACATGCCCTCCACCGTGCCACCGATCGGGCCGCCCCGCCCACCGCACGGGCGCGCTTCGCCGAACTCTCAGCGGGGTATCAGGTAACCCACCGCGAGCTGGGAGGCCGCCCGATGAGCGCTACCCCGTCGACCGAGACCGCGCCCCCGCAGGGCCCCGGCGAGCTGCGCCGGGTGATCAGCCGGCCGATGCTCACGTTCTTCATCATCGGCGACATCCTCGGCGCCGGCATCTACTCGCTGACCGGCGAGGTCGGCGGCGACGCGGGCGGGGCGATCTGGCTGTCGTTCCTGATCGCGTTCGCGCTGGCCTTCCTCACCGCGTTCGCGTACCTGGAGCTGGTCACGAAGTACCCGCAGGCGGCCGGGGCGGCGCTCTACGTCGACCGGGCGTTCGGCCGGCAGGCGCTCAGCTTCATCGTGACGTTCGCGGTGATGGCGTCCGGCATCACGTCGGCGGCGTTCGCGGCGAGCCGGATCGGCGGGCGCTACTTCACCGGCCTGACCGGCGTCGAGAACCCGCCGACGGTGCTCATCGGCATTCTGGCCATGCTGCTGGTGGCGGCGGTCAACCTGTGGGGCGTGGCCGAGTCGATCCGGGTCAACATCGGCATCACGCTCGTCGAGCTGTCCGGCCTGCTGTTCATCATCGCCGTCGGCGCGGTCGTGCTGGTGTCCGGCGAGGGCAACCCCGGCCAGGCGTTCCAGTTCGAGGGCAGCGGCTTCGGCATCGCCACCGGCCTGCTCGCCGGCGCCGGCACCGCGTTCTACGCCTTCCTCGGCTTCGAGGACGCGGTCAACCTCGCCGAGGAGACGAAGGAGCCGTCGCGCACCTTCCCGCCCGCGCTGGTCACCGGCCTGGTGCTGGCGGGCGTCGTCTACCTGCTGGTGGCGTTCACCGCCGTGATGACGGTGCCGCTGGACGTGCTCGTCGCATCGACCGGCCCGCTGCTGGAGGTCGTCCGCGAGGGCGCGCCCGGCCTGCCCGTCGACCGGGTCTTCTCCGCCGTCTCGATCATCGCGGTCGCCAACACCATGCTGATCAACATGGTGATGGCGTCGCGCCTGCTGTACGGCATGGCGCGGCGCGGCGTGGTGCCGGCGCCGCTCGGCCGGGTCTCGCGGCGCGGCGCGCCCTGGGTGGCCATCGCCTTCACCACCGGCCTGGCGATCCTGCTGCTCATCACCGTCTCCGACCTGTCCGACCTGTCCGACACCACCGTGCTGCTGCTGACCGGCGTGTTCCTGCTGGTCAACGTGTCGGCGCTGGTGCTGCGGCGGGACGCCGTCGAGCACGAGCACTTCACCGCGCCGACCGCCGCGCTGGTGGCAGGCGCCATCGTGTCGTTCGTGTTCCTGCTGCCCGTCGTGCAGGAGGGCAGCATCTACCTGCTGGCCGGCTGGCTGCTGCTGGGCGGGGCGGTGCTGTGGGCGGCGACGGCCGCGGTGAACCGCCGATCATGACGACACTCCGGGCCGTGTCATAGGCCGCCGCCCGGGCGTTTGACAGACTGATATGCCGTAAATGTCTGAATGACGCCTGGGCGGAGAAGCGTGCGAGCCACCCGATTGTTCCTCTGTGCACTCCTGGTGACCGTCCTCGCGGTCGCCGGCCTCGCCGCCCGCGGGCCGGATCAGGCGGACGCCGCCCGGCCGAGCGGGCTGACGTGGTCGACCTGCGCCGAGAACCCGGCCGCCGACTGCGCCGCCCTGCGCGTGCCCGTCGACTGGGCCGACCCGTACGGCCCGCGCATCGACGTGGCCGTCGCCCGCCGCGCCGCCGCCGACCCGGCCCGGCGCATCGGCGTGCTCGTCGTCAACCCCGGCGGGCCGGGGGAGTCCGGCGTCGACCTCGCCCTCGGCGCCCCCGCCTACTTCAGCCCCGAGCTGCTGCGCCGCTTCGACATCGTCGGCTTCGACCCGCGCGGCGTCGGCCGCAGCCACCCCATCCGCTGCTCCGCCGACCTCAGCGCCGCCGCGCCGTCGCCGCTCGGCGCCAGGCTGGCCACGCTGGCCGCCTACAACCGGCGGCTCGCCGCCGACTGCCGCGCCCGCTCCGGCCCGCTGTTCGACCACGCCGACACCGCCAGCGTCGTGCGCGACCTCGACGCCCTGCGCGCCGCCCTCGGCGAGCGCACCCTGTCGTTCTACGGCGTCTCGTACGGCACCCTGATGGGCCAGCAGTACCTGGCCCGCTACCCGCAGCGCACCCGCGCGGTCGTCCTCGACAGCGTCATGGACCACTCGGCGGGCGTGCGCGACTTCCTCGACGCCGAGGCCGCCGCCGCCCAGGCCGGCTTCGACGAGTTCGTCGCCTGGTGCGGCCGCGACGAGCTGTGCGCGCTGCGCGGCCGCGACGTGCGCGCCGTGTGGGCGGCCCTGCTGCGCCGCGCCGCCACCGGCACGCTCGCCGACCCGGTCGACCCGCGCCGGCCGCTGGACACCTACGGCCTGCTGTCGGTCGCGTTCGGCTCGCTCTACGGCCCCGACTGGTACGCCCTCGCGTACTACCTGCAGTCGGCCGCCTCCGGCGGGGCGGCGGCCACGCCCGCCGCCCGGGCCGCCGTCGCGCGCGCCGCCCGGTGGAGCGCCGCGCCCGCCACCACCCTGGCCGACAACCCGTTCGCCGCCGCGTTCTGCGCCGACTGGTCGCTGCCGGTGCCCAGCGACCGGGCGTACGCCGGTGCGCTGGCCCGCTCCGCCCGGATCGCCCCCGACATGCGGCTGTCGCCGCTGGCCGTGACGGCGGTGACGGCGTGCCTCGGCGGGCCCGTGCGCACCGCCTTCGGCCAGCGGGTGCCGCCGCGCGCCCAGCAGCCGGTGCTGCTGCTCAACGCCCGGTACGACCCGGCCACCCCGCTGGCCTGGGCGCAGACCGTGGCCGGCCACCTGGGCAGCCGGGCCCGGCTGGTCACCTACCTCGGCTGGGGGCACGCCGCCTACGCGCGCGGCGCCTGCACCCGCGCCGCGGTGGACGGCTACCTGCTGACCCTGACGCTGCCCGCGGCGGGCGCCACCTGCCCGGCCGTGGAGCCGGAGCCGTTCGGCATCGGCCGGCGCGGCGGCCCCGCGCGCCCCGCCGGGCCCCGGCCGACGGTGCCCGGCTGGGCCGGCTGACCCCCGGGGCGGCGGGCGTCAGGTGGCCGCGACGATGGTCACCACGCCCGCCGCCACCAGCACCGCCGCCCACAGCCGGTCCACGTTGAACCACGCCCGGCGCAGGATGCTGGTGCCGACGACCTCGTACACCAGCAGGGCGAGGCCGCCGGCCACCACGAACATCGCGACGGTGTGCACCCCGGCGGCCGCCAGCCCGGTCAGCGCCCCGCCGGCCCCGGCGGCGACCGCGTGCCCGGCGTGGCCGGCGCCGCCCGGCGCGGCCGCCGGCCCGGACGCCAGCACCGGCAGCAGCATCAGCCCGGCGCCGTGCGCCGACGACACCAGGAACGACCACCCCGCCAGCTGGGCGGCGGACAGCCGCATCCCGGCCCACCGGAAGTGCCGCTGCGACAGCAGCCGCCACAGCCCGAACCCCACCAGCAGCACCCCGCCGGCGACGCCGACCACCCCGCCGGCCACCGCCGACCGGGTCGCCGCGATCACCGCCGCGACGATCGCCACCGACGCCAGGTGCCCGCCGGCGATCGGCGGCAGCGCCCGCAGCAGGGCGCCGCGGTCGCGCTCCTGCATGCCGCGGGCCACCGCGAACAGCCAGCCCATGGCGGGGTTCAGCCCGTGGAACGCCCCCAGCGCCGCCAGCGCCGCAACCTGGCCACCACTCACGGGAAGCAGTACGAGTCGCTGGAGGCGTCGCCGCCCTGCAGCCGCGTCTGGTGCACCCGCAGCCCGCGGAACTCCTCGCCGTGCGGGAAGAACCGGGGGTCGAGCGTCAGCCCGCCGCCGTCGGTGTCCACGTCGATCTTCGCCTGCCACGCCCCGACGCCGTCCGGGAAGAACTGGTCGTCCCACGCCCCGTACAGCGAGTTGGTGACGTACACGCGCCGGCCGTCGCGGGAGATCTCCACCATCTGCGGGCCGCCCGCCAGGCGCTCGTCCGGGAAGGACGGGTGCGGTTCGCGGCGCACGATGCCGCCCAGCCGCACGGAGCCGACCTCGCGCGGCGCGAACGGGTCGGTCACGTCGAACTGCTTCAGCTCGCCGGTGCCCCAGCACGACACGTACAGGAAGCGGTCGTCGACCGACAGGTCGATGTCGGTGACCAGCGGCGGCACCGCGCCGAACGGCTGCAGCGCGGGCGGCAGGTCCGCCGGGTCGGCCGGCTCGGCCGGGATGTCGATCACCTTGGTGACGGCGAAGTCGCCGCCTTCGGCGCGGTGCCACACCCAGATCGACGCCGATAGGTCCTCGACGGAGGTGACGACGCCGACGAAGCCGTACTCCTTCGACGGGTCGTGCGCGGGGCGCAGCTCCAGCACCATCTGGTACTGGTCGCCCAGGTCGACGGTCTGCACGTTGCGCCGCTTCGCGAGGTCCCAGAAGTGCAGCCGGTGGCCGTACTTCCGGCCCAGCAGCAGCTCGGGCACGAGTCCGCCCTCGACCATCGCCGGGGTGCCCCACTCCGACGACACCAGCACGTCGCGGGTCAGGTGCCACCAGAAGTCGTAGGCGAGGTGCTGGTCGCCGCGGTCGGCCTCCCACGCCCCGCGCACCTCGAACGTGGTGTGGTCGAGCACGGCGATGCCGCCGGGGCCGTCGTCGGAGTCGCCCGCGCCCAGCGCCGAGACGTAGATGCCGTCCGGTCCGCAGTGGACGGTGTGCGGGCGCGAGTAGCCGGCGCCCGCGGCCAGCTCCTTGGCCTCGATGGTCTTGACCAGCTTCGGCGCGCGCGGGTCGCCCTTGACGTCGAGGACGTGGATGCGCGACGACCGCAGCCCCGGCACGATCAGGTAGCGGCGCTCGACGTGCGGGTGCGGGGCGGTCGGGCACAGCGCGCTGCTGCACGCGTTCCAGCCGAAGTGGTGCAGCTCGTCACCCACCGACGGCATGTCGGTCCACCCGACGACCCGGCCGTAGGTGGCGGAGCCGGGGTCGGTGTCCACCACGGCGATGGCGTCGGGCCGCTGCGCCGAGCGGTCGAAGGCGGCGACGTAGGCGAGCGTCTCGGCGGGCGCCGCCGCCGCGTCGCGGGGCGAGGCGTAGAAACTGGGATCGGGCGTCCAGCGCGTCATGCACCTCATCCTGCGCCGCCGTCCGGCGCCGGTGAAGGGCTGCGGCCGTCAACAGACTGTCAACGACCTGTCACATCGGCGGCCCACGCGGCCAGGCCGGCCTCGCTGGTGATGTGGTCGAGCCCGAGCAGGGCGGCGCCGTGCAGCGGGCCGTCGTCGCCGTGGGTCGCGTCGACCACCGGCGGCGGCTGCGTCCGGTGGAAGGCCATCAACCCGTCGGTGTACGCCGCGGCGAACGCGCCCGGGTCGGCGGCGCGCAGCGGCGCCCCGAGCCCGCCGAGCGTGACGGTGTCCGGGTCGTGCAGGTTAACCAGCCCGGCGATGCCCGAGCCGAGCGCGGCGGCCACCGTGGACAGCGCGGCCCGGGCCGCCGGGTCGGTGCGGTCCAGCACGGCACGGGCGTAGCTGCGCGGGTCGGCGGGCTCGTCCGCGCCGAGGTGCCGGGCGAGGGCGCGGCCGTCGACGTCGAGGTCCCAGCACCCGCGCGCCCCGCACGGGCAGCGCCGGGCCCGGTCGCCGAACGGCAGGTGGCCGTACTCGCCCGCGGCGCCGTGCGCGCCGGTGGCCGGGCGCCCGCCGACGGTGAGGGTGCCGCCGATCCCGGTCTCGACGATGAGGTGCAGCGCGGTACCGGCGGCCGTCGCGGCGCCGGTGCGGGCCTCGGCGACGCCGGCCAGGGTCGCGTCGTTGCCGAACAGCAGCGGCAGCCCGGTCAGCCCGGTGAGGTCGACCGGGCCCCAGCCCAGGGTCGCCGACTGCACCAGGTGCTCGTCGTGCACGGTGCCGGCCGCGGCGAGCGAGACGGCGCGCAGCCGGTCGCCGTGGGCGGCGCGCAGCTCGGCCAGGCCCGCCCGGATGGCGCCGAGCACCGCCCGCGGGTCGCGCCCGCGGTGCCGGCGGGTGACCTCGCCGGCGAGCCGGCCGTCCAGCCCGGCGACGGCGCACCGCCAGTCCTCGTGGCGCAGCTCGACCGCGGCCACCAGGGGCCCGCCGGGGTGCGGGCCGAGCACCGTGGTGGGCCGGCCGCGCCCGCGCGGCGGCGCCGGCGTCTCGGCGATCAGGCGCAGCGCCCGCAGCCGGGCCGTGATCTCGGTGGCCAGGCCGCTGCTGAGGTGCAGCTCCTGGGCCATCGTGGCGCGGGTGATGCCGGGGCGCCGGCGCACCTGCGCCAGCACCTGCGCCGCGGTCTGCCAGCGCGCGGTGCTTGCCATGGCCGGGGGTCACCGCCTTATCCTCGTAGTACGAGCATATTAGAGGAGGACGCGTGGAACTCTCCCACGTCGCGGGCGTGCTGCTCGACATGGACGGCACCCTGGTCGACTCCGACGCCGCCGTCGAGCGCGCCTGGCGCACCTGGTGCGCCGAGCACGGCGCCGACCCCGCCGCCGTCATCCCGCTCGCCCACGGCGCCCCGGCCGAGCGCACCGTCCGCCTGGTCTTCCCCGCCCTCACCGGACCCGAGGTCGCGGCGGCCGCGGCCCGCCAGCTGGAGCTGCAGTACGACGACCTGTCCGACGTCGTCGCCACGCCCGGCGCGGCCCGGCTGCTCGCCGTCCTCGCCCGCCGCGGCCTGCCGTGGGCGGTCGTGACCAGTGCCGACGTCCGGCTCGCCAAGGCCCGTCTCGGCGCCGCCGGCATCGACCCGCCGGTCCTGGTCACCGTCGACGACATCAGCGCCGGCAAGCCCGACCCCGAGGGCTACCTGCGCGGCGCCGCCCTCATCGGGGTGCCACCCGGGCGCTGCCTCGTCGTCGAGGACGCCGAGGTGGGCCTGGTCGCCGGGCGCGCGGCCGGCGCCACCACGGCCGCCCTGCGCGGCCTCGACGGCGACGTGCGCCTCCGCGACCTCGGCGAGCTGGCCCGGCTGCTCGAGGAGCGGTAGCGGTGCGCGGCGGGGCCGTGCTGCGCGCCGGGGTCGCCCAGGCGTCCCTCGGCTTCTCCCTCACCGGCCTGGGCGCGGTGCTCGTCCTGCTCGCCCGCGACCTCGGCGTCCCCGTCGGCCGGCTCGCCTCCCTGCCCGCCTGGTTCGGCGCCGGCCTGCTGCTGGTCGCGGTGCTCGGCCCGGTGCTGCTGCGCCCCGGGCCCGGGCCCGCCCTGCGCGCCGGCTGCGCCACCCTCGCGGCCGGCGCCGCGCTGCTCGCCGCCGCGCCGGGCCTCGGCCTCGCCTCGGCCGGCGCCGTCCTGCTCGGCCTGGGCGGCGCCGCGATCGTTCTCGTCACCCCCGCCCTGCTGACGGGCCCCCGGATGGCCGCCGACCTGACCCGCGCCAACGCGGCCGCCAGCGTCGCCGCGGTCCTCGCCCCCGCCCTGGTCGGGCTCGTCGACGCGACCGGCCTCGTCGGCGGCCGCTGGGCGATGGCCCTCGTGGTCCCGCCGCTGCTGCTGGTCGCGGCGAGCCCGGCGCCCGCCGTCGCCGCCCCGCCCGCCGCGGCCGGCGCCCCCGGCCGCCCCGCGGCGCGGCAGGCGGGCCTGCGGTGGAGCCGGATGGTGCTGTCCGTCGCGGTCGAGTTCTGCTTCACCGTGTGGGCCGTGGCGCGGCTGTACGACACCGGGCTGTCCGCGCCGGCGGCCGCCGCGCTCGGCGCCGCCTTCCCCATCGGCATGGCGCTCGGCCGGCTCGCCGGGCCGGTGCTCGTCCGGGTGCCCGGCCTGGTCCGCTGGTGCGCGGCCACCACCGCGACCGGCGCCCTCGGCGTCGTCGCCGTCGACCACCCCGCCGTCGTCACGGCCGCCCTCGCCCTGGCCGGGGCCGGCGTCGCGCCGCTCTACCCCGTCACGCTCGCCGACCTGGTCGCCACCCCGGGGCTGCGCGGGGCGCACGCCGCCTCGCTCGGGGCGCTCGCCTCCGGCGTGGCGATCGTCAGCGCTCCGGCCGGGTTGGCGCTGCTCGCGGACACCACGGGACTGCGGGCGGCGTTCCTCGTCACGCTGCCGCTGCTGCTCGTCCTCGTGCTGCTGCGGCCGTCGCGGCCCGCGCCGCCGGCCACCGGTCCGGTGCCGGCCGGCCGCACCGCCGGGAGGTGAGCCGGTGGTCGGCCTCCGAGCGCATCGCCGCTCGCGGTGCCACCACCGTGTGCCCGGGGCGATGCTCAGGTTGCGGCCGAGGTGCCCGATCATTGCTGTGTGAGGGACATGTCGGCATCGTCCGGGTCGACCGTGCCCGCGGACGGCTCGGTTCCCGGCGGAGGCGGCCCCGTGACGCGGGGCGTGACGACGATCGGGCCGGTCGGTGACGACGAGTTCGTGCCGGGGCTGACGGTTCACGAGGTGCTGGGTCACGGCGCGTACGCGGTCGTCCACCGTGCGCGCCGACGCGGCCGCGACTACGCCCTCAAGGTGCTACGCCCGTCGGCGTTCCCCGACGCGTCGACGCTGACGGCGTTCCGCCGCGAGGCCGCGCTGCTGTCCTGCGTCGACCACCCGGGGGTGGTGGCGGTGCACGAGGTGGGCGAGGCCCGCGGGTGGCCCTACCTGGTGATGGAGCTGGTCGAGGGCCGCACCCTGGCCCAGGCCGTGCCCGGCGCCGGGGACGACGGGCGTGTGCTCGCGATCGCCGTCGACGTCGCCGAGGCCCTCGGCGCCGCCCACCGGGCGGGCCTCACCCACCGTGACATCAAGCCGGACAACATCATGATCCTTCCGGACGGCCGGGCCAAGCTCATCGACTTCGGCCTGGCCACGAACGCGGCGCGGGCGCCGGGCGGAGGCGTCGCGGGCACGGTCGCGTACAGCGCGCCCGAGCAGACCGGCATGCTCGACCGCCCGGTCGACGCCCGCTCCGACCTGTACTCGCTGGGTGTCGTGTTGTTCCGGTGCGTCACCGGCCGGCTGCCGTTCGAGGCGTCGGACGCCGGTGAGCTGCTGCGCCGGCATGCCGTGCAGGCGCCGCCGGACGTGCGGGAGGTGCGCCCGGAGGTGTCCGCGCCGCTCGCCGCCGTCATCGCGAAGCTCCTCGCCAAGGACCCCGACGACCGGTACCAGAGCGGTGACGGGCTCGCCGCGGACCTGCGTGCCGCCGCCGGCGGGGTGCTCACCCCCGACAGACTCGGCGGTGCCGACGCGCCGGTGGGCGCGGCCGACGCGGCGCTCGTCGGCCGCAGCGCGGAACTCGCACACCTGACCGCCCGCTGGTCGAGGGCTTGCTCGGGTCACGGTGGCCTGGCGGTGGTCGCCGGCCCGCCCGGCGCGGGCAAGAGCCGGCTCGTGGGGGAGGTGCTGTCCGCGGCGTCGGCCGGCGGGTATCCGGCGCTTCGCGGCAAGTGCTCGCCCGGCGACCCGGCGCCGATGAGCCCGATCCGGTCCGCGGTCGACCGCTACCTCGCCGACGTCGCCCGCCTCCCGCCCGAGGACCGGGAGGACGCGTACCGCCGCACGCGCCGGGCCGCCGGTCGCGGCGCCGCCCTGCTGGGCGCCCTCAGTCCCGCCCTCGCGGTCGTGCTGCAGGCACCGGAGCTCGCCGACGAGCACCGCCAGGAGCAGTTCGCGGTCGCCGTGGCGGCGTTCCTCGCCGGGCTGGCGGGAGAGGCGGGCGGCGGCGTGCTCTGCATCGACGACGTCCAGTGGCTGGACGCGGGCACGCATCGGGTGCTGCACCACCTGACCAGGAGCCTGGGCGACAGCTCCCTGCTCGTCGTGGCCACCGCCCGCGACGACGCGGCCAGCCGGCCGGCGCTCGAGTCGTTCCGCCGGCACTTCACCGGCGACACCGGCGCAGTCCTCACGCTGGGCCCGCTGAGCGACACGGCGATGGGTGACCTGCTGGCCGCTCAGCTCAGCGGGGCCGAGGTCACCCCGGAGCTGGCCGCCCTGCTCACCGCGCGCAGCGGCGGCAACCCGTTCACCGCTCTGGAGTACGTCAGGGCGATCATCGATGGCGGGCTGATCCGGCCGAGCTGGGGCACCTGGCAGCTGGACGAGGCCGGGCTGGACGCCCTGGACCTGCCCGACAACCTCCTCGACCTCATCGGCGCCCGGGTCGCCGGGCTCGGCGCGCAGGCTCGCGACCTGCTGGTGGCGGCGGCGGCCGCGACGCAGATCCGCCCGGAGGTTCTGGCCCGCATCTGCGACGTCCCCGAGGAGCAGGTCGACGCCGTCCTGCGGCTCGCCGTCGACCGGCGGCTGATCGCTCGCGGGCGCGACGGGCGCCACACCTTCCTGCACGACCGGATCCGGGAGGCGCTCCTCGCCGACCTCGACCCGCCCGCGCTGCGTGCGCTGCACCAGCGGATCGCGGAGGCGCTGGACGGCCGCCATCCGGGCGACCCCGAGGACGTGTACGCGGTGGCGCGCCACTACGGGCTCGGGGACCTGACCGTGCAGCCCGCCCGCGCCTACCGGAGCGCGACGGACGCCGGCCGGGTCGCCCTGGCCAACCACGCGCCGGACCAGGCGCTGGCCTTCCTGCGGACGGCCGAGGCGGCGGCCGCGGCGGGCGGTGTCGAGCGCGGCACCGAGTTCTACGAGCCGAGCGGGATCGCCTGCCTGCGGATGGGCCGGTTCGCCGACGCCCGCGCCCACCTCCACGCCGCCCTGCGGACCGAGACGAATCCCACCCGCCGGGCGATGCTGCGCGCCCTTGTCTGCGAGTCGTACCAGAGCGACTGGGAGATGACGAAGGCGCTCGGCTCGGCCGACGAGGCGCTCGCCGAGATCGGCCGGCGGCTGCCGGCGAACCCGGTGCTGCTGGTTCTCTCCACGGTGTGGTTCTTCGCGGCGTCCGTCCTGGTGAAGTGGACCGGGATCGGCTACGGCACGGTGACCGGCGACCGGCGGGAACGAACGCGCGCCGAGGCGATCATCCTCGCCCACGCCACCCAGGCCGCAGTCTCCCAGCACCGGATGCTGCTGGTCGCCTGCCTGCAGTTCCGCCAGCAGTACCCGGCCAACCGCATCGGCCCCGGACCCGAGTACGTCAAGGCGCAGGTGACCCTGGCGGCCATCGCCAAGCTGATGGGCCTGCGCAGGTTCTCGGCGCGGCTGGTCCGGCACGTGTCCGCCGTCGCCGTCGAGCTGGCGGACCCGCGGCTCGTGGCGCACGTCGACTGGGTCCTGGCGACGATCGAGGTGACGCTGCCGAAGTCGGGGCCGGCCGTCGCGGCCGGACTGCGGCGCGTCCTGATCGAGCACGGGCAGTGGCTGGAGGCGCACGAGACCTTCAATGCCGCCAGCATCATCTGCAACCAGCTCACGATCGAGGGGCACACCGCCGAGTCCCAGGCCTGGTACGACCGCGTGAAGGCCAGCGTCAACCAGGTGGAGCCCGGCCCCACGCACCAGCTGACGCTGACGCCCGTGCCGAACCTCGCCGTCACCGGCCGCGGCGACGAGGCCGACCGGCAGCTGCAGTCAGCCCGGGACGCCCTCGCGAGGACCCCGGACAACCGCGAGCACCTGGTCGGCTACGTCATGCAGGCACTGATGTCGGCCGTCGACCAGGGGCAGCTGGACGACCGTTTCGAGGACCTCGTGCGAACCGTCGAGGCCCTCCGGCTCAGCCCGCGGAACACCTGGCCGCCCCAGCACCAGATCTGGGCGTCGATCGCCTACGGGCGGCTGATGCAGGCGCGGCTCGCGGACGGGTCCACGCGCCCGGGCCGCCTCGCCGACGCGCGGGCCGCGGTGCGGTCTCTGCGCCGCGTGGCGAAGACGCCGCTGCTGCAGGCCCACCGGCCGATCGCCGAGGCCGACCTCGCACTGCTGCACGGGAAACCCGACCGGGCGTTCGTGCTGCTGGAGCGCGCCGAGCGGCGGGCCCGGCAGATCGACGCGCCGATCCTCCACTTCGAGATCAGCCGGGTCCAGGCCCGGGCGCTGCTCGCGATCGGCAACCCGGCCCGGGCGCGGCAGTACGGGCTGCTCGCGCTGCAGCTCGCGAACGACGGCGGCTGGGTCACCCGCGCCCGGGCGGTGGGCGCCGAATTCGGGATCGGCGCCGGCGGCGCGCCCTCCGGCGCGTCCGCCACCGACACCGTCTCGGCGCAGGTGTACCGCCGCCGCCTCGACGCCCTGCAGCAGGTCAGCCTCGCCGCGGCCACCGTGCTCGAACCGCGCGAGCTGGCGCGGATCGCGCTGCAGGAGACGATCGGGATCGTCGGCGCCGAACGGGCCTTCCTGTTCCTGATCGACCCCGGCACCGGGCGGCTGGTGCCCTACCTCGGCCGCGACGCGGCCGGCGCAGACCTGGCCGAGCTCACCGGATACGGCTCGAGCCTGGTCAGCCGGGTCCAGCACACGGGGGAGCCACTGGTCGTCACCGGCACGGAGGACGGCGAGGTGCTCGGCTCGCAGAGCGCGCTCGTGCACGGCCTCCGCAGCATCCTGGTGGCGCCCCTGCGCCTCAAGGGCCGGCAGCTCGGCGTCGTCTATCTGGACAGCCGGGTGGCGAAGGGCATCTTCACCCGGGACGACGCCGACATCCTGATGGCGATCACCAACCACATCGCCGTCTCCCTGGAGACGGCCCGGGCCGCCCAGCTCGAGGCGACGGTGCGGGCGGCGGGTCAGCAGCGCGACCTCGCGGAGCTGATGCGGACCAGCATGACGCAGGTCAGCGCGACGCTCGACCCGGACGAGGTGCTGCGCCGGCTCCTGAACGCGGTGGCCGGCGCTGTGCCGGGGGACATCGCGTGCCTGGTACGCCGGGGGCGCGGCGCCCACCTGGCGGTCGACACGTCGGGAACGTGGCGCCGGCTCGGCCCCGACGAGGCGGACGCCGTGTCGGCGCTGGCCGGCGGGCCGGCCGCCGTGCTCGGCGAGGGCGGAAACGGGCACCCGGCCCCACCGCCCACGTTGCTGCCGTCGGCTCGTTCCTGGATCGCCGTGCCGCTGGCCTCGCGCCGGGCGCCCATCGGCGTCCTTCTGCTCGCCTCGACGGCCCACGGCACGTACACGGACGGCCACGTGCAGATCGCGGCCGCCCTGGCCGAGCAGGGCATGACGGCGTACGACAACGCGGAGTTGTTCGAGCAGGTCACCGAGCTCGCGACGGTGGACGCGATGACCAGCGTGCCCAACCGCCGGCACTTCCTCGCCCTCGCCGAACGGGCCGTGTCGGACACCGCGCGGCGCGGCCGCCCGCTCACCGCCGTCATGCTGGACATCGACCACTTCAAGCGGGTCAACGACACCCACGGCCACCTGGTCGGCGACAGGGTGATCGAGGAGGTCGGCGCCCGACTGCGCAGCGTCACCCGCGACGGCGACCTGATCGGCCGCTACGGCGGCGAGGAGTTCGCCCTGCTGGTGACGGCCGACCGGGAACAGGCCGAGGAGGTCGCCGAGCGGCTGCTCGACATCGTGCGGCGCACACCGGTCGAGACCACCGCCGGACCTCTGCGCGTGACGGTCAGCGTCGGCATCGCCCACCGCACCGACCCCGACGCCGGCCTGGCCGCGCTGCTCGGCCGCGCCGACGAGGCGTTGTATCGGGCCAAGCAGGGCGGACGGAACCGGTTCGCGACGTGAGGCGCTGCGGCGGGCCGGTCGTCAGAGGGGCAGCTTGAGGCGCACCGTGGTGCCCGGGCCGTCGTGCGACTCCAGGGTGATCGAACCCTGGTGCCGCTGGGCGACGGCCCGGCTCAGCGCCAGCCCCAGCCCGCTGCCCGGGATGGCCTTCTCCCGCACCTGGGTGGCCCGGTAGAGCCGGCCGAACAGCTTCTCCCGCTCGGCCGGGTCCACGCCGATGCCGGTGTCCGACACGGTCAGCACGGCGGCGCCCGCGGTGCGCTGCAGGCGCACGGTGATCAGGCCGCCGTCCGGGCTGTACTTGACGGCGTTGCCGAGCAGGTTGTCGACGACCTGGCGCAGGCGGCGCGCGTCGCCCGGCACGACGAGGGAGTCCGGCACCTCGCAGCAGACGCCCAGGTCGGTGCCGGCGACGGCGTCCGCGGTGGCGGCGGCCGCGTCCCGGACCACCTCGGCGAAGTCGAACGGGGCGTTGTGCAGCGGGGCGTGCCCGGTGTCCAGGGCCGACAGCTCCAGCAGGTCGTCGATGACCCGGCGCAGCTGGGCGGTGTTGCGGTCGATGACCTCGATGATGGCCGGTCCCTGCTCGGCCAGGGTGGGCCCGTCCGCCTCGCGCAGCAGCCCGGTGTACGCGCTGATCGAGGTGAGCGGCGTGCGCAGCTCGTGGCCGGCCAGCGCCAGGTACTCGTCCTTGCTGCGGGCGAGCTGGCGCTGCAGGTCCTGCACGGTGCGGTGCTCCAGGAACTGGCCGATGTGGGCGCCGATGCCGCTCATCAGCACCAGCAGCTCCTCCTCCTGGTCCTGCACGACGTCGGCGAACACGGTGAGCACCCCGACGATGCCGGTGCCGTCGCGCACGGGCACGGCCAGGGCGGTGTGCAGTTGCGACGCGGCGGCCGTGGCCGGGTCGATGAGGCTCTGCGGGTTGGAGATGTCGCGCAGCCACAGCGGCTTGCCGGCCTGCCAGGCGCGGCCGGCGAGCCCGTCGCCGTACCGCAGGTGCGCCGGCGCCGCCATGTGCCGGGCCGGGCCGGGGGCGCTCCAGCTCGCCGCGGGGTGCAGCCGGGCGGCGAGGTCGCCGGCGTCCGGGTCGGCGTCGGCGTCGCGGTCGACCAGCCACAGCTCGGCGTGCGCCCAGCCCAGCGCGGTGGCGATGGCCTCCAGGACCTTGGGCCAGGCCTGGTCGACGGTGCGGGCCTCGCCGAGCGCGCGCACGACGGCCAGCTCGCACAGCCGGAACCGCTCGGACTGCCGGCGCCGGGTGACGTCCTGCAGGGCGATGACCGCGCCGAGCCGTTCGCCGTCCGGCCCGGTGATGGGCTGGCCGTCGACCCGGTACCGCCGGCGGCGGCGGTCCTTCGTCTCGATCACCATCTCGTCGCCGGTGATGCGCTCGCCGGTCAGCGCCCGCCGCAGCGGCCGGTCGCCGGGCGTCATCGGGGTGCCGTCGGGGTGGCGCAGGTCGATGACCCCGGCCAGGTCGTCGATGTGGGCCGGCAGGTCCGCGCCGCCGCGGATGTCGCGGATCCGGCTGTTGGAGAACACGATCGCGCCGTCGGCGTCGCACGCGGTGACGGCGTCGTGCAGGTTGTCCAGGACCGCGTCCAGGAAGCGCTTCTGCCGGTCCACCTCGACGCGGGCGGTGCGCTCGGCGACGAGCAGGGTGCACACCCGGGCGCCCTGGTCGACGGCCGCCAGCTCGGCGTCGGTCCACTGCCGCGGCTCGGTGTCCAGCACCACGCACACCCCGACGACCGTGCCGGCGGCGTCGCGCACCGGGTAGGCGGCGTAGGCGCGCGAGGGGGCCCGGCGGATCATCGCGTCCGCGGGCACCCGCGGGTCGGTGCGCACGTCGCCGAAGACCAGCGGCTGCCCGGTGCGGATCACCTCGGCGGTGAGCGCGTCGGTCATCGGGATCCGGGAGACCGCCTCGACGTCCACGCCGTGGCCGCCCACCGGGTAGAGGTCGGCGCCGTCGACCAGGCCGATCATGCCGATCGGGGCGTGCACTGCGGTGGCCGTCAGGGCGGCGATCCGGTCCGCCGCCGACCGGGCGAGCACGCCGGTGGGCGGCTGTGCGTCCGCGTGCGTAGCCTCCTGCCCCGGCGGGCCGGGCCGTTCGTCCCCCATGTCGCCTCCACGCTCAGCGTAAGCGCCGCAATGCCGCCAGACCGGCGAATCAGTCCGCTGCGTCGGTTGTCCCGGTGCGGTGGTACACGAGATCGGTGATCGGCCGGCCCGCCGCGACGCCCCGGCGCTCGAACTTGGTGACCGGCCGGGCCGCCGGCCGGGGCACCACGCCGCCGCGCAGCAGCGGCTGCGCGTCCAGCGCCGCGCGCATCGCCTCGGCGTAGTGCGGCCAGTCGGTGGCGCAGTGCAGCGTCCCGCCGGGGCGCAGCCGCCCGGCGATGGCCGCCAGGTGCGCCTCCTGCACCAGCCGCCGCTTGTGGTGGCGGGCCTTCGGCCACGGGTCCGGGAAGAACACGTGCACCGCGTCCAGGCTGTCCGGCGCGAGCCGGCCGAGCAGCACCAGCGCGTCGCCCCGGGCCACCCGCACGTTGCCCAGGCCCCGCTCGGCCACCAGGGCCAGCAGGTTCGCCACGCCGGGGGTGTGCACCTCGATCGCGAGGTAGTCGCGCCCCGGGTCGGCCGCCGCCATCTGCGCCGTCGCGTCGCCCATGCCGAATCCGATCTCCAGGACCACCGGGGCCGTCCGCCCGAACAGCTCGGCGGGCCGGATCGCGGTGTCGTCGTCGTCCGCCACGGTCAGCCCGTACCGGGGCCAGGCGGTGTCGAGGGCGTCGGCGTGCCGGGCCCCCATGCGCCCCCGCCGCGGGTGGAAGGTCCGGATGTGCGGGGGAGCGGGATCAGGCGTGACACTCATGAGGCCGCCCACGATATCCGTGGACGGCCTCGGTGACCTCACCGGTCAGGGGCGGACGGTCGGCTGCGAACCCGCCTTGAACGCCGTGCGCTTGCCGGTGGTCAGGTCGAGCACGAACAGCTGGGAGCCGCCCTGGTGGGTGCCGGTCACGATCGCCGTCGCCGCGTTCACGTAGGCCAGCTCGCGGTCCTGCGCCGCGCCCAGGTCGCGCTTGGCGCCGGTGGCCGGGTCGAACTCCACGACGTGCACCGGCTTGTCGTCGGCCGCCGTCTCGCCCTCCTGGTACGCGGTGTACGCCAGCTTGCGGCCGTCGGCGCGCCAGGTCGGCACGACCGCGAATCCGGAGGTCTGCAGGCTGCCGCCGCCGAACGCCGCGACGGTGCGCTCCCGGCCGGTGGCCACGGCGCCGACGCTCAGGCAGGCGTCGTACGTCGACTCGCACAGCCCGCCGCGGAACGCGACCTGGGTGCCGTCGGGCGACCAGGCGACCGCGTCGTCGTAGCGCAGCCGGTCGGTGAGCGTGCCGGCGTCGGCGGGCTGGATCTCCGGCTCGGCCGGCAGCGCCTCGGTGCGGCACTCGGCCGGGAACAGCGCCTGCGGGGCGCCGCCGTGCTTCACGTCGACGCGGAACACGCCGGGGCCGCCGGTGCAGCTCTGCGACGCGAAGGCCAGCCAGACGCCGTCGGGCGACCAGGACGCCCCCGCGGCGGCCCGGGTGGTCAGGCGGCGCTTGCCGCTGCCGTCGGCCTTCATCACCCAGAGCCGGCCGTCGCGCAGGGCCGCCAGCTTGGTGCCGTCGGGCGAGAACCGCGGCCGGGCGTAGTTGCCGTCGGCGATCTTCTTCTCGGTGGCGCCGGTGGCGCTGAAGAGGTCGCCGCTGCGCACGTAGACGACCGTGGCGTTGCCGGCCGGCGTGGCCGCGACCGCGCTGCCCGCGGGCAGCAGCGCCGCCGTCGCGCCGCCGATGATGCTCAGTGCCGCCGTGCCGATGATCTGTGCGATGGCCTTCATGACGCCCCCCGACGCGTTGTTTCTGCCTTACGCCGGGAAGAATCGTCGCAACCGGGCTGCACCTAAGAGCTTCCTGTCGGGAAACTTTGCGCGAGTTCACGCGAAGGGGCTCGCCCGAGCGGGCGAGCCCCTCGTCGTCAGGCGGCCGCGGTCGCCCACATGGTGGAGAAGGCCGCCGCCTCACCGGCCAGCCAGCGCTCGACGTCGGCCGGCCGGGTGGCCGGGTCGAGCCGGTGGGTGACCCCGCGGCGCAGGTCGACCAGCACGGGCTCGGCGCCCGGCAGGATCGCGTCCATGTGCCGGCGCATGAGGTGCAGGGTGGCCGTGACGACCTCGCCCGCCGGGGGCAGCTCGTCGAAGTGCAGCCGGACCGCCTCGCGCCGGCCGTCGGCGTAGCGCAGCCCGAAGTGCGGGTTGATCTTGACGGCCAGGCCGCCGACGACGCCCAGCGCGTCGCGGGTCTGGGCCAGCTCGACCTCCCGCGGCTCGCCCAGCGAGTGCAGGTAGTCGGCCGCGCCGGCGGTGACCGCCTCGTAGAGCGGGCGCCACCGCGGCTTGACCTGGCCGACCACGGCCGTCAGGTGCGAACCGCCGGTGCGGAACGCGATGTCGGCCTTCAGCGCCTTGACCAGCTGGCCGTGCGGGTTGAAGCCGGAGCGGCGCTCGCGGGCCTTGCGCAGCCCGCCGACGAACGTGGCCTTGGCCGGGCCGGTGCGGGCCACATACCGCGTGAAGCCGAGCATCGTGGCGTACGGGACGGGGGACGAATCGGGCGTCGTCACGGGATCTCCTCGCAGGTCAGGAGCCGTTTTCGTACACACATACTAATCGACGGGTACGACATTTCCCAGGTGTCGCCGGGACAGCCGGCGGCCGGCGCGGGATCATGGCCGGATGGCTGAGATCCTGCTGTTCCACCACGCCCACGGCCTCACCACCGGCATGCGCGACCTCGCCGGCACGTTCGAGCGGGCCGGGCACACCGTGCACCTGCCCGACCTGTACGAGGGCCGGGTCTTCGACTCCACGGACGCCGGGGTGGCCCACGCCCGGGACACCGGCTTCGACGTGGTGCTGGAGCGCGGGGTGCGCGCCGCCGACGGCCTGCCGGACGGCCTCGTCTACGCCGGCTTCTCGCTCGGCGTCATGGCCGCCCAGCGGCTGGCCCAGACCCGGCCGGGCGCCCGGGGCGCCCTGCTGGTGGCCGCCTGCGTGCCGCCGGCCGAGTTCGGCGGCGACTGGCCGGCCGGGGTGCCGGTGCAGATCCACGGCAAGGAGTCCGACCCGATCTTCGCCGGGGACGGCGACCTGGCCGCCGCCCAGGCGCTGGTCGCGTCCGCGCCGGACGCCGAGCTGTTCCTCTACCCCGGCGAGGAGCACATCTTCACCGAGCCGGGCCTGAGCGAGTACGACGCGGCCGCCACCGCCGCGTTCACCGAGCGCGCGCTGGCCTTCCTCGACCGGGTCGGGTGAGGCGGCGATGGCGCGCCTGCGGGTCGACTTCTACTCCGACGCCCTCGAACTGGGCACCGCCATGACCGTGCTGCTGCCGCAGCGCACGGTCACCCAGATCGGCCTCGACACGGCCCCGGCCGCGGGCCCGCCGCCGGTGCTCTACCTGCTGCACGGCCTCAGCGACGACGACACCGCCTGGTCGCGCTGGACCAGCATCGAGCGCTACGCCGCCGACCGCGGCCTGGCCGTCGTGATGCCGCAGGTGCACCGCAGCTTCTACGCCGACGAGCGCGGCGGCTACCGGCACTGGCAGTTCCTCAGCGAGGAGCTGCCGCGGCTGGTGGGGGAGTTCTTCCAGGTGTCGCAGCGCCGCGAGGACACGTTCGTCGCCGGGCTGTCCATGGGCGGCTACGGCGCGCTGAAGTGGGCGCTGCGGCAGCCGGAGCGCTTCGCGGCGGCGGCCAGCCTGTCCGGGGCGCTGGACGCGGCCCGGCTGTACGCCCGGCCCGAGCGGCGCGCCACGCTGGAGCGCATCTGGGGGCCCGAGGCACCGGTGGGCACCCCGGACGACCTGCTGCACCTGGTGTCGGGCGCGGACCCGGCCGCGACGCCGCCGCTGTTCGTGGCGTGCGGCACCGAGGACCCGGTGTACCCGCACCACGCCCCGTTCGTCACGGCGGCGCGCGAGCGCGGGCTCGACGTCACCACCGCCTTCGGCCCGGGCGAGCACGTCTGGCAGTACTGGGACGACCGGATCCGCGACGTCCTGGCCTGGCTGCCGCTCAGCCGGGGGTAGGGGGCTGGTCGCCGCGGCTCTGCTCGGCCAGGTAGCGCTCCAGCTCGGCGCCCAGCTCGTCGGCCGTGGGCAGCGGGCCGGTCTGGGCGAGCAGGTTGGTGCCCTGGCGGCCGCGCAGGAACGCGTCGTACTGCTGCTCCAGCGACACCACCAGCCGGGCGGCCTGCTCGTCCTCGGCGACCTGCTTGTCGACCTCGGCGCGCACGGCCTCGCCCGCGGTGCGCAGCGCGTCGGTGGGCAGCAGCAGGCCGGTGGACTGCGACACCGAGGCCAGCAGCACCTCGGCGGCCTGTGGGTAGGTGGTCTGGGCCAGGTAGTGCGGCACGTGGGCGGCGTAGCCCATCGCGTCCGCGCCGCGCTGGCCGAGCCGGAACTCCAGCAGGCTGCCGACGCTGGCCGGCACCTGGACGCGCTGCAGCCACGACTCGCGGTCGCCGAGCAGCTCGGGCCGGGTGGCGTGGGCGGTGACGCCGACCGGGCGGGTGTGCGGGACGGCCATCGGGATGGCGTTGAGGCCGATGGTGAGCCGGACGCCGAGGCGCTGCACCAGGGCGCCGACGGCGGCGACGAAGCGTTCCCACTGGGTGTCCGGTTCGGGGCCGGTGAGCAGCAGCAGGGGCGTGCTCCCGGCGTCGCGCAGCAGGTGCAGGGTCAGCTGCGGCGCCTCGTAGCTCTCCCAGTGGTCCTCGACGAAGATCATCGGGGGGCGGCGGGAGCGGTAGTCGAGCAGCTGGTCGACGTCGAAGGTGGCGATCGGCTCGCCGTCGAGGGTGTCGAGCAGGTGCTCGCGGGCCAGCTGGACGGCGCTGCCCGCGTCGACGAAACCGGTCAGGGCCTGCAGCAGCACCGGCCGGTCCAGGTCGGGCAGGTCGGCGCTCAGCTCGTAGAGTCCGTGTGGGTCGAGCAAGGGTGCGGGCCTCCTCGTGGCAGCGCCCGGGGCTCCGGGTCGCCGTAGCCAGAACGAACGTCGCGGTCGGCTCCGTCATTCCTACCGTCGTGTGCGGTGCCCCACAGCACCGGGGTGCGAAAGAGGGTCCATGGTCGAGATCAGGGCGATGCGGGCGGCCGACGCCGGCGCCGTGCTCGCCGTCTACCAGGCCGGTCTGGACGGCGGCCACGCCAGCTTCGAGACGCGGGCGCCGTCGTGGGCGGCGTTCGACGCCGCGCGCCTGCCGGCGCACCGGTTCGTCGCCGTCGACAGCGCCGGGCTGCTGGGCTGGGTCGCGGTGAGCCCCACCTCGTCGCGGCCGGTGTACGCCGGGGTGGTCGAGCACAGCGTGTACGTGGCGGAGCGCGCCCGCGGCCGTGGCGTGGGCGCGCTCCTGCTGGCCGCGCTGGTCGCCTCGACGGAGGCGGCCGGGGTGTGGACGATCCAGTCCGGGGTGTTCCCGGAGAACACCGCCAGCCTGGCGCTGCACCGCCGGGCCGGCTTCCGCGTCGTCGGCACCCGGGAGCGGGTCGGCCGCCACCACGGCCGCTGGCGCGACGTGGTGCTGCTGGAGCGGCGCAGCGCGGTGGTGGGCTGACCCGGCGCCCGGTCAGATCTTGAAGCCGCCGACGAGGCTCTGCAGCTCGGCGGACAGCTGGGCGAGCTGGCCGGCGGCGCGCCGGGACTCGGCGACGCCCGCGGAGGTCGACTGGGCGGCCTGGGCGACGCCGGTGATGTTCTCCGCGATGTTCGACGAGCCGGTGGCGGCCTCGCCGACGTTGCGGCCGATCTCGCTGGTCGTCGCGGTCTGCTCCTCGACGGCGGAGGCGATCGTGTCGGAGTAGGCGTTGATCTTCTCGATGACCTCGGCGATCTGGCGGATGGCCTCGACCGCCGCCCCGGTGTCGGTCTGGATGGCCGTGATCCGCGACGAGATCTCCTCGGTCGCCTTGGCGGTCTCCTGCGCCAGGTCCTTGACCTCGCTGGCGACGACGGCGAAGCCCTTGCCGGCCTCGCCGGCCCGGGCGGCCTCGATGGTCGCGTTGAGGGCCAGCAGGTTCGTCTGCTCCGCGATCGTGGTGATGACCTTGACGATGTCGCCGACCTCGGCGGACGACGCGCCGAGCTTCGCGACGGCCGCGTTGGCGTGCCCGGCGACGTCGACGGCGCCCCGCGCGATCCCGGCGGCGTCGGCCGCGCTGGACGCGATCTCCCGGATCGAGGCCGTCATCTGCTCCGACGCCGCGGCGACCGTCTCGATGTTCACCGACACCTGCTCGGCGGCGCTGGACACGGCGTCGGCGCGGGCGCTGGTCTCGTCGGCGTTGCCGGCGATCTGGGTGCTGACCGTGGCCAGCTCCTGCGCGGAGCCGGACAGGGTGTGGCTGCTGCCGCCGATCCGGTCGACGGTGGCCCGCAGGGCCGCGATCGCCGTGTCGAGCTGGGTGGCCATCACGCCGATCTCGTCGGCGGTGTCGACCCGGGCCGAGCGGGTCAGGTCGCCGTCGGCGAGCCCGGCGACGACCGTGGACACCCGCCGGACCCGCCCGACGATGCCGCGGGCGATCCACAGCCCCAGCAGGGTGCCCAGCGCCAGGCCCACGACCATGACGACGATCAGCGTGGTGCGGCCGGCCTCGTAGGTGGCCTGCGCCTCCTCGACCCGCGCCTTGCCGTCGGCGAGCTCGTCCTCCACCAGGTGCTGGACCAGCTCGTCGGCCTCCCGGGTGAACGGGGCGAGGACCGTGTCGCGGATGCGCTCGGCGGCGGCCAGGTCGTTGGTGCGGCTGGCCGGCAGCATCTGCGTGTCGCGCGCCTGCCGGAACTGCGCCCACACCTGGACGAGCCGGTCGACGGTCGCCGGGTCGACGGCGTTGCCCCGGTACTCGGCGACGTCGGCGTCGAACTGCCGGTCGTAGTCGGCGATGTCCTGTTCGTACTCGGCCTTCTTCGCGTCCGTGGACGACACCGTGTGGTTGAGCACGGCCCGGCGCGCGACGGCGATGTCCAGCGCGACGCTCTCCACCTGCTCGACCGGCACCAGGCCGCGGGAGTAGAGCCGCTCGGCGTCGTCGTTGAGCACCCCCATCCGGTCGATCGCCACGACCCCGACGACCAGGCAGACGGAGCCGAGCAGGCCCACGATCGCCAGGATCTTCGCGTTCAGCGACCGGTCGATCAGCCACCGGGCCACGGGGTTGCGGGACATGGGGATCACCTCGGAGTGGGTCGGCACACCTGTGACGGACGAGTCACTCCGCGTAATTTCGCACAAACCGGCGTGCGGACGAGGCCTCAATGCCCAGACCAGCGGTCCGACCTTTTCAGGCCGCCTGCCGGTGCCCCGCGTGCAGCCGCGCCTCGACCAAGTCCGGCGTCATCGGCCGGGCGAACAGGTACCCCTGCAGGTACCGGTAGCCCAGCCGGCGCAGCGCCGCCGCCTGCTCCGCGGTCTCCACGCCCTCCGCCACGGCGTCCAGGTGCAGCCCGTCGGTGATCTGGATGAGGGCGGCCGCGATCACCGACTCCTGCGACCCGCCGCAGATGCTGTCGACGAAGGACTTGTCCAGCTTCAGCGTCTGCGCGGGGCAGGTGCGCAGCAGGCCGAGCGACGAGTGGCCGGTGCCGAAGTCGTCCAGGGCGATGCCCACCCCGAGGTCCGCCAGGGCGTGCAGGGTGTCCAGCGTGCTGCCGCCCTCGAACACCGCCGTCTCGGTCACCTCGACCGTCAGCCGGTCCGGGGCGAGGCCGGCGGCGTGCAGGGCCTGCGCCACGTCCACGGCGAAGCCCGGCTCGCGCAGCTGGCGCGCCGACACGTTGACCGCGACCGCCGGGGGCGCGGCGTCGCCGAAGCGGTCCAGCCAGTCCGCCGCCTGCCGGCAGGCGGTCCGCATGATCCAGTCGCCCAGCGGCACGATGAGGCCCGTGCGCTCCGCGATCCGGATGAACGTGTCGGGCGGGATCGTGCCCCGCTCCGGGTGGTGCCAGCGCACCAGCGTCTCCAGGCTCGCCCACTCGCCGTCCGGGGCGTGCACGATCGGCTGGTAGACCAGCGAGAAGCCGCCCGCGTCGAGCGCCTGGCGCAGCTCCGCGCCGAGCTGGGCGTCCAGCGCGTGGTGCTGCTCCAGCTCCGCGTCGTAGACGGCGTAGCGGCCCTTGCCGCGCTCCTTCGCCGCGTACATGGCCAGGTCGGCGCGGCGCAGCAGCTCCGCCGCCTCCAGGCCGGGGCGGGCCTCGGCCAGCCCGATGCTCGCCCGGATCAGCAGGTCGTGGCCGGCGGCGTGCACCGGGCGGGCCAGCGCCGCCTGCACCCGGTCCAGCACGGCCGCCGCCTCGGTGCCGCTCAGGCCGGGCAGCAGCAGGGCGAACTCGTCGCCGCCGAGCCGGGCGACGATGTCGAAGCGGCGCAGGCACTCCCGCAGCCGCTGGGCCACCCCGACGAGCAGCATGTCGCCGACGGTGTGGCCGAGCCGGTCGTTGACGGCCTTGAAGTCGTCCAGGTCGATCAGGGCCACGCCGAGCGTGCCGAGCTGGGCCAGCCCGTCCAGCATCCGCTGCGACTCCTGCTCGTACAGGGCGCGGTTCGGCAGGCCGGTCAGGGCGTCGTGGTTGGCGCGGTGGGTCAGCTCCGCCTGGTAGCGGTTCATCTCGACCAGGTTGGCGTCGACGCGGTCGAGCAGCCGCCGGTTGTGGCACAGCGCCAGCACCTGCCGGACCACCACCAGGGCGGTCAGCGCGACCACCGCCGCCGCGACGACCAGCGTCGTGGGCCCGGCCTCCGCCGCCACCACCAGCAGCAGGCCGTCGGTCGCGGCCACCGCCGCGTACGGCACCAGGGAGTACGGGCGGCGCACCCGCGGCGGCTGCGGCACCCCGGCGGCGCGCCACTGCCGGTCGGCGGCGAACGCCACCACGCACATGACGCCCGGGATGGCGAGCATCGCGCTGTTGAGCTGCGGCTCGCCGACGACCAGCGACGGCGACACGCCGCTGGCGACGCCGCCGGCCAGCGTGGCGCCGGCCAGCAGCCGGATCGACCAGCGGTCCACGTCGCCGAAGCCGCTGATCGCCACCTTGGTGAAGGCGAGCGCGACGACCAGGCCGAGCACCACGAAACCGACGACGGGCACCAGCAGCCGGGTGGAGGTGGTCCAGGCGTCGCCGGAGCGGGTGGCGGCGAAGAACGCGGCCACGCCGGCGCAGATGACGACGGCGCCCGCGTCGAGCAGGAAACGGCCCAGCCGGCCGCTGCGCCGGCGCGGGCCGACGGGCAGCCGCAGCAGCGCCCACAGCACGGCGAACATGGCCGTGACGTAGCCGGCCGCGGTGACCGGCCCCGGCTGCTGGGTGGGGGCGTACGGGCCGGCGGCGGAGTCGTAGGCGTTGCTCACCGTCGCCACCACCACCAGCCCGGTGACGATGCTTAGGTGCAGCCAGAGCCGGCGGGTGGCCTCGGTCAGCTTCGGCGACCGGGTCACCCGCAGGCAGCCGATCATCGCCATCAGGGTGGCGAGCGACGCGCCGGGCCAGCCCAGGATCGGCGGCAGCACCGTCGCGGTCCCGTTCACCACGCAGTACGCGGCGGTCCAGGCGACGGCCAGCACGGCGCCGGCCAGCACGGGCGTGACCCGGAGGCGCTGCACCTGCTCGGCTGCCATGGACCCGTCGCCCTCCGCTGTGCCCGGGCGGACCCTCCGCCTCGCAGGCCTATCGGACACCCGACCGGCGCCCTGAGCGGATGGGCCGGCCGGTCCGGCTTGTCGTGGGACCTGCCGGGCTGCACATTTGAGGGGACCGGTCCCGGCGAAAGGAACCCCCATGGCCTCCCTGACCCAGCGCATCCAGCAGTTCCTGCGCAGCCCCGCCGGCCGGCGGGCCATCAGCGAGGGCCAGCGCCAGCTAGCCAAGCCCGAGAACCAGGCGAAGCTGCGCCGCCTGCTGGCCCGCTTCCAGGGCCGCCGCTGAGCGCGCCCGCCGGGACACCCGGCTCCGCCGGTCCGCCGGGCGGCGTGCGCCCGCCCGGCACAATGGCGGCCACCCCTCCCCAGCGAAACCGGAGCGCCCCGTGACCGACCCCCTCCCCGCCGGAACAGGCGTCGACGACCAGGGCCCGCCCGGGCGCCTGTGGGACCGGATGAAGGCCGACCCGCAGTACGCCCCGGAGCACCTCGCGCTCGAGGCCGTCCGCCGGCTGGGCCCGCAGGCGCAGGCGTGGGCCGAGCGCAGCCGCGCGCAGCAGCCCGGCATCACGCCCGACGCCCTGGCCCAGCTGGCGGTACGCCGGTTCACCACGCACGCCCGGCTGTCCGGCGCGATGAGCGGGGCGGCCGGCCTGCCCGGGGCCGTCGTTGACGTGGGGGTGCTCGCCTGGACCCAGTGCCGGATGGCGCTGCACATCGCCGCCGCCTACGGCGTCGACCCGACCAGCGGCGACCGGGCCGTCGACCTGCTGGTGCTGCAGAAGGTGCACCGCATCGCCGAGACCGCCCGGGTGGCGCTGGGCGTCGCCGCCGGCCGGGAACGCGCCAGCGCCCTGTTCAGCTCCTCGTCCGGCCGGCCGATCGGCCGGGTGATGCTCCAGCTCGGCGGGCGGCTGGCCCGGATGGCCGGGGTGGGCGCCGCGAAGCGGATGGCCGCCAAGGTCATCCCGGGGGCGGCGGTGCTGCTCGGCTCGTGGGCCAACTCGGCCGCCGCGGCCGACCTGGCCCGCCGCGCCACCGCGATGTACCGGCCCGCAACCGGCTGAACCGTCAGGTCCCGCTCCCGCCCGCCGATCGAACGGTACGGCCGGGCGACAGGCGCCCGCCGGGAGACGGAGGTGCGGGCATGCGGGGCCGCGTGGAGATCGGCGTACTGGCGATCGGCGTCGTGCTGGCGTTGTTCACCGGGTGGGCCGTGTTCTTCGCCGACTTCGGTGGCGGCGCGGCCGCGGAGGCCGCCCCGGGTGACGAGGGGGAGAGCTGGATCGTCGTCGACCAGGGCAAGCGGGTCGCCTCGGCCTCGCCGCGCCCGGCCGGCTCGCCCAGCCCGTCGCCCACGTTCACGTTCGCGCCGCAGGCCACGCCCACCGCGGCGCCCAGCCCCACCGGGGCGTGCGAGGGCGTGCTGACGTTCGGCCAGATCGCCGGGCTCACCGTCGAGGCGGGCGCCGGCACCGCCACCGTCAGCTGGTTCAACCCCGGCGACCCCGACCTGGTGGAGTACAAGCTGACCGCGCTGCCGCAGGTGCTGGTGACCGGGCAGCAGCCGGACCTCGACTGGGTGACCGTGCAGCCCGGCGCGCCGTGCCGCACCCTCACCGCCACGATCACCGGCTTGGACCGCGGCGCGCCGTACATGTTCTCCGTCGACGCCGTGTCGAAGGCCTACAACAGCGACGGCAACCGCACCGTCACGGTGGCCCGCTCCGGGGTCCTGTACACCGACTGACGAACTCCTCGAAGGTCTCCCGGGGCGCCCAGCCGGTGGCCCGGGCCTTAGCGGTGTCCAGCACCATCCCATCGGTGAGCTGGTCGACGGCGTACCGGGTCAGCGCCGGCGCGGCGCCGGTGAGCGACGCCCACGCCGTGGCGCCGGCCGCCGCCGCCCGGGCGAGCCCGGCCGGGACGTGCCGCACGGGCACCCCCGTGGCGGCGGCCACCACCGCGTCGCGCCGGTACGCCCGCGCGTCCGCCACGTTGTACGCCCCGGCCGGCCAGCGCAGCGCCGCCAGGCACGCGCCGGCCAGGTTGCCCACGGCGGTCAGGCTCATCGGCACGTCCGGCCCCGGCAGCAGCACCCGGCCGCCGCGCGCCGCGGCCCGCAGCCGGGGCAGCAGGTGCCGGTCGCCGTCGCCGTAGACGGCGCGCGGGCGCAGCACCACCGCCCCGGCGGCCAGGGCCAGCGCGTCGCCGGCCGCCTTGGTGCGCCCGTACGCGCTGCGCTGGGCGTCACGCGGGTGGTCCTCGCCGACCGGCGCGGCGTACGGGCCCGGCCGGTACGCGCTCGCGCTGCCCACCCACACCACCCTGCGCCCGGCGGCGGCGTCCAGCAGCCGCGCGGTGCCGTCGACGTTGACCGCGCGGAACGCCGCCTCGGCCGCCGCGCCGCGCCCCGGGTCGCCCACGGCGGCGGCCAGGTGCACCACGACGTCGGCGCCGGTCAGGTCCGGCGGGTGCGCCGACGCGTCCCACGGCACGTGGGCGCCGACCGGTCCCGGCCGGCGGCCGAGGCACACCACGTCGGCGCCGGCGGCCGCGGCGAGCCGGGCCACGGCGGCCCCGCAGAACCCGCTGGCCCCGGTGACCGCCACCCGCACCCCCGCCAGCGGGCTCACCGGACCACCAGCGACGCCCAGCCGGGCAGGGCCGCGCGCCGGTCCGCCCGGGCGCGCACCACGGCCGGGCGGTGCGGGGCCAGTGCCGCCAGCACGTCGGTGAGCTGCAGCCGGGCCATCCGGGCGCCCGGGCAGGCGTGCGCGCCCGCCCCGAAGACGAGGTGCGCGACGCGGGCGGGCGCCGGGTCGGCCGGGTCCGGGTCGCGGGTGTGCGCGCCGACGGCGTGCCGGGCCACCAGCGCCAGCCGGTCGCCGGCGCGCACCGGGCAGCCGCCCACCGTCCCGTCCGCCGCGGCCACCCGGGGCAGCAGCGGCGTCGGCGCGACCACCCGCATCAGCTCACCGGCCAGCGCCGCCGCGTCGTGGTCCCACAGCCGCGCGTCGGCGCACCACGCCACCGCCCGCGGCAGCGCCGCGACCGTCGTGTTCACGGCGGCCACCGCCAGCATCACGGCGAGCGGGTCGCCGCCGGCCAGCGCGGCCAGGTCGGCGGCGGCCTCCGCCAGGCGCCGTTCCGTCCGGGCCCGGTGCGGGCCGGGCAGCCGGTGCGGGCCGGGCAGGTGCGCCCGGGCCGCCGTCGCGCCGACCCGGCGGGCCGCGGCGGCCAGCGCGACCGGCGGCACCCGCAGCCCCAGCAGCGCGACGGCGGTCGCCCCGGCCAGCTCGGCCGCCACGGGCACCAGGTCGACGGCGCCGCCGGAGCGCAGCGGCGCCAGCCGCTCGGCCAGCAGCGCCGTCCACACCGGGCGCAGCCGGTCCGTGCCCGCGGCGCCGAGCAGTTCGGCGACCTGGCGGCGGGTGCGGCGGTGCGCGTCGCCGTCCTGGTCGAACAGCAGCCCGCCGCCCGCCAGCCGGCTCGCCGCGCCGCCCGTGGTGCCCTCGGCGGTGCGGTCCAGCGGCAGCCGGGTCAGCGCCTCGGCATAGGCGTCGCGGCCGTGCACCAGCACCGTCCCGCCGACCCGCCGCACGGGCGCGGCGCGGGTGGCCGCCAGCAGGCCGAACAGCACCGGGTGGCTGAGCAGGTAGACGCGCCGGTCACGGCGCCGGGCCCGGGCGTGGCTCACCGGACGTGCACCTGCGCGGCGGTGGCGGGCCGCCACCGCCGGTCCCAGTGCCACAGCAGGGTGCGGCGGGCGCCCCACGCCCGCAGCCGGCGCAGGCTGGACTCCACCACGAGGTGCTCCGCGCGGCGGATCGCGGCGGTGTGCCGGCGGGCCCGGTTGAGCAGGGTGACGTCCTCGGCGCCGTCCTCCAGCCGCTCGCGCGGGGCGCCGCCGCAGCGCACGTACAGGTCGGCGGTCAGGGCGATGTTGTGGCCGTGCACCAGCACGTACGGGTGCAGCGCCGCCGGGTCGCGCTGGATCCACCGGCCGGCCAGGGCGGCCAGCCGCACCGCGGCCGGGTACGCGTGCCGCTCCAGCGCGGACGGCCGCTCGTCGCGGCGGGGCACGCTGCGCCCGCACACGAACTCGGCGCCCCCGGCGAGCAGCCCCCGGGCGGTGGCGACCCAGTCGGGCCGCGGCCGGCAGTCGGCGTCGGTGCGCAGCAGCCCCGTCGCGCCGAGGGCGATGGCGTGCCGGAACCCGGTGTCCGCGGCCGTCCCGGCCCCCATCGCCGGCTCGGCGACGACCCGGGCGCCGGCCGCCGCCGCGATCGCCGCGGTGTCGTCGGTGGACGCGTTGTCGACCACGACCAGCGTGAAGTCGCGGTCGGTCTGCGCGGCCAGGGCGGCGAGCAGCCCGGGCAGCTCGGCCGCCTCGTCGTGGGCGGGCACCACCACCGCGAGCCTCATCGGATCCGCTCCGCCGCGAGCCGGGCCGCCGCCGCCCGGTCCGGCTTGCGGGACCGCCCGGCGAGCGGGACGGCGGCGAGCACCACGGCGTCCGGCCGGGCGGCGCCCATCCGGTCCAGCGGGCCGCGCAGCGCCGCGCGCACCGCGGCCGGGTCCGCCCCGCCCGCCGGCTGCACGACCGCGACCAGCCGCTCGTCGCCGTCGCCGCCGGGCACGCCGACCAGCACGGCCAGCTCGACGCCCGGCACGTGCAGCGACGGCTCGTACAGGCCGGGGTAGATGTTCTCCGCGCCGCGCAGCACCATGTCCTTCAGCCGTCCGGCCAGGACGATGCGGCCGCCGTCCAGCCGGGCCGCGTCGCCGGTGCGCTTCCACTCGGCGGGCTCCTCGCCCAGGTAGCGGTCGGCGGCGTTCGGCCCGGCCAGCAGCAGCTCGCCGTCGCCGGCCAGCCGGGTGCGCACCCCGGGCAGCGGCGCGCCGACCAGGTCGCCGTCGCCCGTCCACGCCGCCTTCTCGGCGGCCTCGGCCGCGGCGGCGGGGAACATCTCGGTGAGCGCGTACACGCACCACGCCTCGTCGGCGCCCGCCGCCCGCACCGCCCGCAGCAGCGGCGCCCCGACCGGGGCGGAGCCGCTGTAGACGCGCCCGGTGAACCGGGTGCCGGCCGCCAGCGCCGCCCGCAGCTGCGGCGGGGTCAGGTAGGTGGCCTGCGGGCGCAGCGCCGCCGCCTGCCGGGCCAGCGCCGCGGGGCGCCGGGCCGGCAGCGCCACCGGGGCGCCCGCGGCCAGCACCGGCACCAGCACGAAGAACGTGCCGCCCAGCACCGGCGCGTCCGGCCGCGGCCGGACCAGGTCGTGGGCGGCGCGCATGCCCGCCGACACGCTCGCCCGGGTGTGCACGACGGCGCGCGGCCGGCTCGTGGTGCCCGAGGTGAACACCACCACGGCGTCGCCGTCGCCGTCGTGGCGCGGGGCCGGCCCCGCCTCGGGCGCCAGCCGCGGCGCGCAGCCGGGCAGCCGCCGGCCCGCCGTGACGGTGGGCGCCAGTGCCGCCAGGTCCGGCAGCGCCAGGTGGGCGCGGCGGGCCAGCGGCGCCGCCCAGCCCGCCACCGCCTGCGCGGCCGCGTCGGCCACCACCAGGTCGGGCGGGGCCGCGGCGAGCCGGGCCGTGAGCACGTCCGGGCCCGCCGTCGGGTCCAGCACCGCGATCCGCACCCCCAGCCGGTACGCCGCCAGCAGCACCGCCAGCGCGTGCGCCCCCGGCCGCACCGCAAGCCCCAGGGTGCCGCCGGGGCCGAGCCCGCGCCGGTGCAGCGCCGCCGCGTACCCGCCGGTCAGCTCGGCCAGCTCGCCGCGGCGCAGCACCCGCCGGCCGCGCAGCAGCGCGGGGGTGTCGTCGCCGGGCCGCAGCCCGGTCAGCAGCTCGTCCAGCATCAGCGCGGGTCCGCCGTCAGGCCGCCGGCGCCCCGGTCCAGGTACCAGCGGGCGGTGCGCACCACCCCGTACGCGCGGATCCGCCGGGTCGAGTTCTCCACCACCATGTCGCGCCGGTGCGTGATGACGTCGGTGGTGCGCCGCACCCGGTTGAGGAACGTGCGGTCGGTGGGGGAGGGGCGGCGCGGCATCCCGCCGCACGCCTCGTACAGCTCCGCCGTGATCGCCATGTTGTTGCCCGCGTGCATCCGGTACGGCGCCTTGTAGCCGGCGTCGCGGTGCGCGGGCCGCAGCCGCCCGAACGCCGCCGCCGTGCGCACCAGCGCCGCGAACACGAGCCGGCCCAGCGGGCCGTGCTCGTCGCGGCGGGCGGTGATGTGGCCGCAGACCAGCCCGCCGCGCTCGGTCAGGGCGGCCCGCGCGGCGGCGACCCAGCCCGGCCGGGGCAGGCAGTCGGCGTCGGTGCGCACCAGGAACCGGGCGCCGTGCGCGATGGCGTGCCGGAAGCCGGTGTCCACCGCCGACCCGACGCCCTTCTCGGGCTCGACCAGCACCTCGTCGGCGTACCGGCGGGCGATGTCCGCCGTGGCGTCCGCCGAGCCGTTGTCGACCACCAGCAGCGTGAAGTCGCGGTCGGTCTGGGCGCGCAGGGCCCGCAGCGTCGCCTCGATGCGCCGCTCCTCCTCGTAGGCCGGCACGATCACCCACAGCTCGGTGCTCACGGCGTCTCCCACACCATCGTCATGACGCTGACGCCGCCGCCCAGGCCGACCAGCAGCACCTTCTCGCCGCTGCGGGGGCGCGCCCGGGCCAGCTGCACCCCGAGCGTCGCGCTGGCCATGTTGCCCAGCCGGTCGACGGTCACCACCAGCTTGTCCCGGGGCACCCCGGTCACCTCCACGAACCGCTCCAGGTACGGCACGGTGACCTGGTGCACCAGCACCGCCGCGTAGTCGTCCCAGCCGAGGCCGGTGCGGTGCCGGACCCGGTCGAGGATGCCCATGCCGATCTTCTCGAAGACGCCGCGCAGGGAGTGCCCGTCGCCGGTGAAGTAGGTGTGCTCGTCGCCGCGCGGGTGCCGCGACCCGCCGCCGAAGATGCCGCCGACCGCCCAGTGCTCCGAGTGCGTCTCGCTGTCGACGTCGAGGATGCCGCCGGAGGTCACCGGCTCCACCAGCACCGCCGCGCCCGCGTCGCCGAACGTGTAGCCGGCGAACGCGCGGCGGGCCTGCGCCATCCCGTCGAGCTGCCAGCGCATCGCCCGGGTCGGGGTCTCGCCGGTCACCACCAGGGCGCGGGTGGCCCGCCCGGCCAGGATCATCGCCCGGGCGACGTCGATGCCGTTGACGAAGCTGTTGCAGGCGTTGGTCACGTCGAAGGCGTGCGCCCGGCCGCCCAGCGCCGCCTGCACGATGTGCGCGGTGGCCGGCTCGATCACGTCGCGGGTGGCCGAGGCGTAGACCAGCAGGTCGACGTCGGCGATGTCCAGGCCGGCGTCGGCGAGCACCTGCCGGGCCGCCCCCACCGCCAGGTCCGAGGCGTACTCGCCCGGGCCGGCCAGCCGGCGGCGGGTGATGCCGGTGGCGGCGGCGAACATGCCGGGCGGCAGCGCCAGGCCGCTCGCCGCGGCGACGCGGTCCTGCAGGTCGTCGGTGTCCAGCTCGGTCGGCGGCAGGCACGACGCCGCCGCGGTGATGCCCACCCGGGACGGGGCGTTCGGCGCGATCATGCGGTCAGCCTTCCGGTCCGCCGGGTCGGGCGGCATGAGTAGGGACGCTCATTGTGCGGGGGGCCACGCCCCCAGCCACGGCCGGGAGCGCCGCGCGGCGCATAGGCTGCCGACCGTGGAGAGCATCGTCGACGCCGTGCTGCTGCTGGCCATCGCCACCATCGGCGCCGCCCTGGCCCGCCGCCTCGGGCTGCTGGCCCCGCTGCTGCTGCTGGTGACCGGGCTGATCCTGTCGTTCGTCCCGGGCCTGCTGGAGATCCACCTGGATCACGAGCTGGTGCTGGTCGGCATCCTGCCGCCGCTGCTGTACGTGGCCGCGCTGCAGACCTCGCTGCCGGCGTTCCGGTTCAACCTGCGCCCCATCCTGTCGCTGGCCGTGGGCCTGGTGGTCGTCACCGCGGTGGTGATCGGGTTCGCCCTGCACGCCATCGTCCCGGCCGCGCCGCTGTGGTCCTGCCTGGCGCTGGGCGCGATCGTCGCCCCGCCCGACGCCGTCGCCGCGACCGCCGTGGCCCGGCGCATCGGCCTGCCCCGGCGGGTCGTCACGATCCTCGAGGGCGAGAGCCTGCTCAACGACGCCACCGCCCTGGTGATGCTGCGCGTCTGCCTGGCCGCCGCGGCCGGCGCCGTCGGCGTGCTCGACATCGGCCTGGAGATCGCCCAGGCGGCCGGCGGCGGCGTGCTGCTCGGCCTCGCCGCCGCGGTGCTCGCCGCCAAGCTGCACCGGCGCATCGAGGAGCCGCTGCTCGACGACGCCGTGTCGCTGCTCACCCCGTTCGTGGTGGTGCTCGTCGCCGAGGCGCTGCACCTGTCGAGCATCGTCGCCGTCGTCGTCGCCGGCCTCTACCTGGGCCACCGCATCCCGCAGCTGCTGTCGGCGGCGGCCCGGCTGCAGATGGACGCGGTGTGGCGGCTCATCACGTTCCTGCTGGAGGGCACCGTCTTCCTGCTCGTCGGCCTCCAGGTGCGCGACGTCCTGCGGGCCATCGAGACCCCGGCGCCGACGGTGGTGCTGGCCACCGCCGTGACCATCGCGCTGCTGCTGGCCGTCCGGTTCGCCTGGCTGCTGCCCGCCGCGTACCTGTCGCGGCTGGTCCCGGCGATGCGCCGCCGCGACCCGGCGCCGGACCCCGGCGCGTCCGCGGTCATCGGCTGGGCCGGGATGCGCGGCGTGGTCACCCTCGCCGCCGCGCTCGCGCTGACTCCGGTCGAGGTCCTGGGCGTCGAGTACCCGCGCGAGCTGCTCATCTGGATCGCCTTCGCCACGATCGTGGTCACCCTGCTGCTGCACGGCACCACGCTGCCGGCGTTCGCCCGGCTGATGCGGCTGCGCCGCGACGACCCGATGCAGGACGTGCTCGCCGAGGCGGGCGTCCAGCAGCAGGCCAGCGCCGCCGCCCGGGCCCGGCTGGACGCGCTCGCCGACGGCGCCCCGGAGGAGGTCGTCGAGCGGCTGCGCAGCCTGTCGGAGATCCGCGCCAACCTGGCCTGGGAGCGGCTCGGCAGCCAGGAGCAGGAGACCCCGTCGCGGGCGTACGCCCGCCTGCGCCGCGAGATGATCGACGCCGAGCGCGAGGTGTTCCGGGTGGCCCGCGACGAGGGGCGCATCGCCGAGGAGGTGCTCGACCGGGCACAGCGCGGCCTCGACCTCGAGGAGACCCAGCTGCGCAAGTACGAGTGACGCCGGGCGCTGAGGCACAATCGTCGCCATGAGCTGTCAGCACCTCACCGCGGCCGGCGACCCCGCCCCGCAGGTGTCCTTCGCCCACGGCTGCCAGGACTGCGTCGCCGCGGGCGAGCGCCGCTGGGTCCACCTGCGCGTCTGCCTCGACTGCGGCCACGTCGGCTGCTGCGACTCCTCGCCGGGCCGGCACGCGTCGGCGCACTACCGCGCCGACGGCCACCCGGTGATGCGCTCGTACGAGCCGGGCGAGACCTGGCGCTGGTGTTTCGCCGACGACCAGCTGGGCTGACGCGGAAACGGGGCAGCGGGACGCGGTCCTGCTGCCCTAGGCTGCCCGGCCGTGGGATTCCTCGGCAAGATCAGTGAATGGCGGGCGAAGATCTTCCTCTGGGCAGGTCTGCCGCTCATCGCCGCCGGCGGCATCATTTTCGGCGGGCTCGACGTCGTGCCCGCGTGGCAGGCGCACAACGGTGCCGGCACTGCCGGGGTGTTCACCGCGCTGCGTGAGGAGTGCGGCCGGCGCTCGTGCAGCTTCCACGGCTCGTGGACGGCCGCCGACGGCGGCTCGTCGCGGCCCGACGTGATCCTCTACGACGAGCCGGCCTCGCTGGCGGTCGGCGGCACCACGCCGGCGATTGACTCCGGCGCGCGCACGGGCGTCTTCGCCACCGCGGGCGGCCCGACGTACCTGTTCGTCACGGCCTTCCTGGTGGCGGGCCTGGCGGCCGCGGCCGGCTGGGTGTTCGTGCTGCGCCGGGCGCTGCGCCGGCGGCGGGCCGCGGCGGCCTGACCCTCGTCAGGCCCGCCCGGCCTCCTGCAACCGCCCCGGCCGGCCGGCGGGCTCGGCCGGCGGCTGAGCCGGCGACTCGGCCGGCCGGGCCTGCGGCGCCGGGCCGGCCGCCGCGGCGTAGACCGCGGCGGTGCGGGCGGCGATGGCCGGCCAGTTGAACTCGTCGCGGACCCGGCGCCGGGCGCGCCGGGCCAGCGCCCGGGCGTAGTCGGTGTCGAGCAGCAGCGAGCTGACCGCGTCGGCGAGGCCGTCGGGGTCGCCCGGCGGGAACTGCACGCCCGTGCCGCCCGGCTCCACGATCTCGGCGAGGCCGCCGGTGGCCGCCACCGCGACCGGGGTGCCGGCGGCCGCGGCCTCCAGCGCCACCATGCCGAACGGCTCGTAGATGCTCGGCACGACGTAGCAGTCGGAGGCGGCCATCAGCGCGGGCAGGTCGTGGCCGCCGAGGAAGCCGGTGAAGTCCACCGCGTCGGCGACGCCCAGCTCGGCGGCCTGCGCCTGCAGCGCCGCCCGGTGCGGGCCGTCGCCCGCGACCACGAGCCGCAGCCCGGGGTGGCGCAGCCGCAGCCGGGGCACCGCCGCGACGGCGTGCTGCACGCCCTTCTCGTAGACGAGGCGGCCGGCGAACGACACGAGCGGGGCGCCGGCGGGCGCGAACCGGGCCCGGGCGGCGGCGACCGCGCGCGGCCGGGCCTGCCAGCGCAGCGCCTCGACGCCGTTGGCGACGACGTCGATGCCGTCCGCGGGCACGTCGAACTGCCGGGACACCTCGGCGCGCATGTAGTCGGAGCAGACGATCACCCGGGCCGCCGACGCGGACAGCCAGCGCTCGACGCCGTCGATGGTGCGGTTGTGCGGGTGGGGCAGGTGGCCCTGGTGCCGCCCGGCCTCGGTGGCGTGGATGGTGGCGACCAGCGGCGTGCCGGCCGCCTCGTGCACGGTCATCGCGGCGTGCGCGACGAGCCAGTCGTGGGCGTGCACGACGTCGTGGCCGCCGCCGGCGCCGAGCGCGGCCCGGGTCAGCGCGTGGTTGAACGCCAGCGCCCAGGGCAGCAGGTTCGCCGGGTCCATGGGCAGGCCGACGGGGTCGGGGGTGGCGCGGACGACCCGCACCCCGTCGGCGACCTCGTCGGCGGGCGCGCCGGGCGCCTGCCGGGTCACCACGGTCACGGCGTGGCCGGCGGTGGCGAGGCTGGTGGCCAGGGCGTGCACGTGCCGGCCGAGGCCGCCGACCAGCGCGGGCGGGTACTCCCACGACAGCATGAGGATCTTCACGCCGCGTACCCCCGGACCCGCAGGACCTCGGCGACGGCGCGGGCGGAGAACGGGCTGCCCGTGGCCCGGTGCGGCGCGTCGCCGTCGGCCGACTCGCTGATGGACCCGACTCCCCACTCGCGCACGTGCGCCTCCAACCCGGCCAGCAGTCCCTCGGTGGGCAGCCCGGTCGCCCGGCAGGCGTCCGCGTACGGCCCGATCAGCCAGGGCCACACGGTGCCCTGGTGGTACGCGATGTCGCGCTCGCCGGGCGGGCCGGCGTGGGCGCCCTGGTAGCCGTACTCGCCGGGGGCGAGCGTGCGCAGGCCCATGGGGGTGAGCAGCGCGGCGCCGGCGGCGCGCACCCCGCCGGCGTGGGTGCCGGCCAGCGGGGCGTGCGGCAGCGACCAGGCGAGCAGCTGGCTGGGCCGCAGCGTGGGGTCGTCGTGGGTGGCGCCGGCGCCGAGCGGGTACGGCGCGGGCGGCCCCTCGACGACGTCGTGCAGCCAGCCGTCGGGCGCGGCGAACTTGTCGGTGAACGCGGCCGCCGCCACCCGGTGCCGGGTGCGCAGCCTGCCGCCGTCGCGCCCGGCCTCCTCGCTCAGGGCGGCCATCGCGCCGAGCGCGTTGACCCACAGCGCGTTGATCTCGACGGGCTTGCCGGTCCGCGGGGTGCCCGGCGCGAGGCGCACGAGCTGGTCGGCGGGGTCGACGGTGAGCGGGCCGGTGCCGTCGAGGCTCGCCCGCAGCAGCCGGCCGAGCGGGCGCAGCAGGGCGGCGGCCAGGTCGGTGTCGCCGGTGCGGGCGACGTGCCGGTCGACGGCGTGCACGAGCCACAGCGGCGCGTCGGGGGAGGCGGCGGACCGCCACGGGCCGGGCTCGGGCGCCTGCCCGGTGACGGCGGCGGTGAGCAGCTCGCGGCCCTCGCCGGCGCGCCCGGTGCACAGGAACAGGCCCTCGTAGGCGGCCATGGTGTCGCCGGCGTGGCTGCCGGACCAGGGGTAGGCGGCGACGACGTCGGGGCCGGTCACGACGAATGCGTCCGCGGCCAGGACCAACTGCGCGGCGAGGTCGTCCACCGGCTTGGCGGCGGCCACGAGCCGGTGCGCCCGCTCCCGGGCGGCGGCCACGACGGTGGCGGCGGGCGGCGGCTGGACGGCCAGGTCGCCGGCCCAGGCGGAGATCTCCATGGCCGCGCCGGCGCCGAGCCGGGCGGTGAACCGCCCGGCCAGCCACAGGTCCTCGACGGCGTCGTGGCCGCGGGCGGCCTCGGCGCGGGCGAAGGCGTCCAGGTACCACTCGCCGGTGGGCTGCCAGCCGGGCCCGGCCAGCCGGTAGGCGTCCTCGACGACGACGCCGCCGGCGACCTGCCGGGTGACGGGGGCGGGGCCGGACGCGCGCCGGGTGCTGTGGGCGTCGCGCCAGGTGCACAGGGCGGCGACGCTGAGCCCGACGGGGCCGGGCGCGGCGACGACCCGGTGCACGACGGCCAGCGACGGTGACCCGTGCGCGTACGCCAGCTCCCGCTCGACGACCACGTCGCCGACCCGCCAGCGCCACCGGGGCAGGCCGTCGGCGAGGGTGAACGTCTCCAGGTGCCGGTGGCCCTGCGGGGCGACGGCGCCGGAGGCCCACTCGTGGGTGTGCAAGGCTACGGTGGCGCCGGACGGCAGCGTCACCGTCAGGTCGAGGCTCGCCAGGCCGGCGTGGCGCACCCCGGTGCGCGGGTCGGCGACGACCAGCAGCGCGTGGTAGCGCCGGGTCCGCAGCCCGGAGACGGTGCCGGTGGCGTAGCCGCCGAGGCCGTCGGTGACGAGCCATTCGCGGTCGGCGCCGCCGCCGGACAGGGTGGCGCAGGTCTGCGGTCCGACGGTGACCGGCGGCGTGAGCGGCACGGGCCCTCTGTTGATCATGTGAAAACTCCAGCGAACCCGGCCGGGGAAAGTATCTGTGTGTGACCGGTCGGTCGCGCAGACGGTAGCAGGCTGATCGGTGAGAATGACCGCTGACGCGGCCGCGCAGGATTAATCCGCACCCCCACAGGGAATGTGCGGCACCCCGGGCGGGACCGGGCGACGATGGGAGCACGAACCGACATGCAGGTGTGGCCAGGCCAGCGGTACCCGCTGGGCGCGACGTACGACGGCACCGGGACGAACTTCGCGATCTACTCCGAGATCGCCGAGGCCGTCGAGCTGTGCCTGTTCGACCCGCAGGGCAACGAGCAGAAGGTCCAGCTGCACGAGGTCGACGCCTTCGTCTGGCACGCCTACCTGCCCGGCATCGAGCCCGGCCAGCGCTACGGCTACCGCGTCCACGGCCCGTACGACCCGGCGCGCGGGCTGCGCTGCAACCCGCACAAGCTGCTGCTCGACCCGTACGCCAAGGCCGTCGACGCCGACATCGACTGGCACCCGTCGCTGTACGCCTACGAGTTCGACAACCCCGACGTGATGAACGACGAGGACTCCGCGCCGCACATGGCCAAGGGCGTCGTCGTCAACCCGTACTTCGACTGGGGCAACGACCGGCGGCCCGACACCCCGTACCACCACTCGGTGATCTACGAGACGCACGTCAAGGGCCTGACCCAGCGGCACCCGTCGGTGCCGGAGGAGATGCGCGGCACGTACGCCGGCCTCGGCCACCCCGACGTGGTGCAGCACTTCCTCGACCTGGGCGTGACCGCGGTCGAGCTGATGCCGGTGCACACGTTCGTGCACGACCACCGGCTCGTCGACCTGGGCCTGCGCAACTACTGGGGCTACAACACCCTCGGCTTCTTCGCCCCGTACCACGGCTACTCGGCGATGGGCTCGCTCGGCCAGCAGGCCCAGGAGTTCCGCGGCATGGTCAAGACGCTGCACGCCGCCGGCATCGAGGTCATCCTCGACGTGGTCTACAACCACACCGCCGAGGGCAACCACCTGGGCCCCACGCTGAGCCTCAAGGGCATCGACAACCGGACGTACTACCGGCTCGTCGACGACCAGCCGCAGTTCTACATGGACTACACCGGCACGGGTAACAGCCTCAACGTGCGCAGCCCCCACAGCCTCCAGCTGATCATGGACTCGCTGCGCTACTGGGTGCAGGAGATGCACGTCGACGGCTTCCGCTTCGACCTCGCCTCCACCCTGGCCCGCGAGTTCTACGACGTCGACCGGCTGAGCACGTTCTTCGAGGTGGTGCAGCAGGACCCGATCGTCGGGCAGGTGAAGCTCATCGCCGAGCCGTGGGACGTCGGCCCCGGCGGCTACCAGGTCGGCAACTTCCCGCCGAACTGGACCGAGTGGAACGGCAAGTACCGCGACACCGTGCGCGACTTCTGGCGCGGCGAGCCCGCCACGCTGGCCGAGTTCGCGTCCCGCATCACCGGCTCCGCCGACCTGTACCAGGACGACGGCCGCAAGCCGTTCCACTCCATCAACTTCGTCACCGCCCACGACGGCTTCACGATGAACGACCTGGTGTCGTACAACGACAAGCACAACGAGGCCAACGGCGAGGAGAACCGCGACGGCGAGAGCCACAACCGGTCGTGGAACTGCGGCGTCGAGGGCCCCACCGACGACAAGGCGGTGCTCGCCCTGCGCGCCCGCCAGCGGCGCAACTTCATCGCCACCCTGATGCTCAGCCAGGGCGTGCCGATGCTCTGCCACGGCGACGAGCTGGGCCGCACCCAGCTCGGCAACAACAACGCCTACTGCCAGGACTCCGAGCTGAGCTGGATCGACTGGGACGAGCACGACGAGCAGCTGCTCGCGTTCACCCGCAAGGTGATCCACTTCCGCCGCCGGCACCAGGTGTTCCGCCGCCGCCGGTTCTTCACCGGCCTGCCCGTGGTGGCCCGCGGCGCCGGCGCCCCGCTGCCCGACCTGGAGTGGTTCACCCCGGACGGGCGCCAGATGACCGGCGACGACTGGCACAACGACTTCGGCCGGGCCATCGCCCTGTTCGTCAACGGCGAGGGCATCCGCGAGCGCGGCCAGTACGGCCAGCGCCACGTCGACCACTCCTTCCTGCTGTGCTTCAACGCACACGACGCGCCGATCGAGTTCGTCACGCCGCCGGCCGAGTACGGCGAGAAATGGGAGAAGGTGATCGAGACGGCCGAGCCGTCCGGAGACAAGCTGCTCGTCATCGAAGCCGGTGCCACGATCAAGGTGCCGGATCGCTCACTCGTCGTTCTGGACAGGACGGTCTGACGAACCCCATGACGCCCCCCACCGGCACCTACCGCATCCAGGTCCGCCCGGAATTCGGCCTCGACGCCACCGCGCAGCTCACCGGCTACCTGCGCGACCTCGGCGCCAGCCACCTCTACACGTCCCCGCTGCTCACCCCGGCGCCCGGCTCCGAGCACGGCTACGACGTCGCCGACCACCGCGGCGTCGGCCCCGAGATCGGCGGGGAGGACGGCCGGCGCGCGCTGGTCGCCGCCCTGCGCGACGGCGGGCTCGGGCTGGTCGTCGACATCGTGCCCAACCACGCCGGCATCGCCGCCCCGCACGCCAACCCGGCGTGGTGGGACGTGCTGCAGCACGGCCGCGACGCCCACCACGCGTCCTGGTTCGACATCGACTGGTCGCGCGGCCGGCTGCTCGTGCCGATCCTCGCCGACGAGCCGGACGCCCTGGCCGCCCTCAAGGTCGAGGGTGAGGAGCTGCACTACTACGAGCACCGGTTCCCGATCGCGCCCGGCACCGGCGGCGGCTCGCCGCAGGAGATCCACGACCGGCAGCACTACGAGCTGGTGGCGTGGACCCGCGGCGACGCCGAGCTGAACTACCGGCGCTTCTTCGCGATCACCACCCTGGCCGGGCTGCGCGTCGAGGACCCGGCCGTGTTCGAGGCCACCCACGCCGAGATCCTGCGCTGGTACGCCGACGGCGAGCTGCAGGGCATCCGCGTCGACCACCCGGACGGCCTGCGCGACCCCGGCGACTACCTGCGCCGGCTGCGCGAGTCCGCCCCGGACGCGTGGCTGGTCGTGGAGAAGATCCTCGAGCCGGGGGAGAAGCTGCCGGACTGGCCGGTCGACGGCACCACCGGCTACGACGCCCTCGGCGAGGTCGGCGGCGTCTTCGTCGACCAGACCACCGAGCAGTTCTTCAGCACCCTCGACCACCACCTGACCGGCGACATGCGCTCGTGGACCGACCTGGTGCACGACTGCAAGCACGCCGCCGCCACCACCCTGCTCGCCGCCGAGCTGAGCCGGATGGCGGCCCTGGCCCCGGAGATCCGCAACGCCAAGGAGGGGCTGGCCGAGCTGGCCGCCTGCTTCCCGGTGTACCGGTCGTACCTGCCGTTCGGCGGCCGGCACCTCGCCGCCGCCCGCAGCGAGGCGGGCCGGCGCCGCCCGCACCTGTCCGCCACCCTCGACCAGCTCACCGGGCGGCTGCGCAACCCGGCCGACGAGCTGGCCGCCCGCTTCCAGCAGTACACGGGCGCGGTCATGGCCAAGGGCGTCGAGGACACCGCGTTCTACCGCTGGACCCGGTTCACCGCCCTCAACGAGGTCGGCGGCGACCCATCCCGGTGGGGGCTCAGCGTGGACGAGTTCCACGCCGCCGCCCACGAGCGGCAGGAGCGGTGGCCGGCGTCGATGACCACCCTGTCGACCCACGACACCAAGCGCGGCGAGGACGTGCGGGCGCGGCTCGCGGTGCTCGCCGAGGTGCCCGGCGACTGGACGACCGTGGTGCGCCGCTGGGTGCGCCAGGCGCCGCTGAGCGACCCGGCCCTGGCCCACCTGGTGTGGCAGGCCGCCGTCGGGGCGTGGCCCATCGAGCGGGAGCGGCTGCAGGCGTACGCGCTCAAGGCCGCCAAGGAGGCCGGCGCCTCCACCACCTGGCAGCAGCCCGACGCCGACTTCGAGCGGGCGCTGCGGGAGATGGTCGACCGCATCTACGACGACCCGGACATCGGCGCGGACGTCGCCGCGTTCGCCGCCGAGATCACCACCGCCGGCTGGCACAACTCGCTCGGCCAGAAGCTGCTGCAGCTGACCATGCCGGGCGTGCCGGACACGTACCAGGGCACCGAGCTGTGGGACAACTCGCTGGTCGACCCGGACAACCGGCGGCCCGTCGACTTCGCGGCCCGCCGCGAGATGCTGGCCTCCCTCGACGGCGGCTGGCAGCCGCCCGTCGACGAGACCGGCGCGGCCAAGCTGCTCGTCGTCAGCCGCACCCTGCGGCTGCGCCGGGACCGGCCCGACCTGTTCACCGGCTACACCCCGGTGTACGGCGACGGCGTCTGCGCCGAGCACCTCGTCGGCTTCGACCGGGGCGGCGCGGTCGCCCTCGCCACCCGGCTGCCCGTCGGGTTGTCACGCCGCGGTGGCTGGCAGGACACCACCGTGACGCTGCCCGGACACACGTACACGGAAGTCTTCACCGGGGCCACCGTCGCCGGCTCGCGGACCTCCGTGGCGTCGCTTCTCGAGACCTACCCCGTCGCGCTGCTGGTGAGGCAATGACAACGTTCGAAGTATGGGCCCCCGCGAAGCGGGTCCGGCTGCGCGCCCTCGGCGCCGACCACGACATGACCCGCCGCGACGACGGCTGGTGGGAGGCCGAGGTCGAGGGCGCCGGCCCCGGCACCGACTACGCCTACCTGCTCGACGACCACGACACGCCGCTGCCCGACCCGCGCTCGCCGTGGCAGCCGCAGGGCGTGCACGGCCCCAGCCGGCTCTACGACCACGGCGCGTTCGCGTGGTCCGACGACGCGTGGACGGGCCGGCAGCTGCCCGGCGCGGTGCTGTACGAGATGCACGTCGGCACCTTCACCCCCGAGGGCACCTTCGACGCCGCCGTCGAGCGCCTCGACCACCTCGTCGACCTGGGCATCGACCTGGTCGAGCTGCTGCCGGTGAACGCGTTCAACGGCGAGTACAACTGGGGCTACGACGGGGTGTGCTGGTACGCGCCGCACGAGGCGTACGGCGGCCCGGACGGGCTGAAGCGCTTCGTCGACGCCTGCCACAACCGGGGCATCGGCGTCGTCCTCGACGTCGTCTACAACCACTTCGGCCCCAGCGGCGCGTACGCCCCGATGTTCGCGCCGTACCTGGCCGAGGCCGGCAGCAACCCGTGGGGGGCGTCGATCAACCTCGACGGGCCGCAGTCGGGCGAGGTGCGCCGCTACATCATCGACAGCGTGCTCATGTGGCTGCGCGACTACCACGTCGACGGCCTGCGCCTCGACGCCGTGCACGCCCTCGTCGACCACACGGCCACCCACCTGCTGGAGCAGCTCGCCGCCGAGGTGGAGGTGCTGTCCACGCACGTCGGGCGGCCGCTGACGCTGGTCGCCGAGAGCGACCTCAACGACCCGCGGCTCATCACCCCGCGCGAGGGCGCCGGCTACGGCCTGCACGCCCAGTGGGACGACGACGTGCACCACGCCCTGCACACGCTGCTCACCGGCGAGCGGCAGGGCTACTACGCCGACTTCGGTTCGCTGGAGTGCCTGGAGGCGGTGCTGACCGGCGCGTTCTTCCACGCCGGCACCTGGTCCAGCTTCCGCCAGCGCATCCACGGCCGGCCCGTCGACCGCAGCCGCACGCCGGGGCACCGGTTCGTGGCGTACCTGCAGAACCACGACCAGATCGGCAACCGGGCGATCGGCGACCGGCTGTCCGCGTCGCTGTCGCCCGGCATGCTGCGCGTCGGCGCCACCCTGCTGCTCACCTCCCCGTTCACGCCGATGCTGTTCATGGGCGAGGAGTGGGCGTCCAGCGCGCCCTGGCAGTTCTTCACCAGCCACCCCGAGCCGGAGCTGGCCGCGGCCGTCAAGACGGGCCGGCGCCGCGAGTTCGCCGACCACGGCTGGGCGGAGGCGGAGGTGCCCGACCCGCAGGACCCGGCCACCTTCGAGCGCTCGAAGCTCGACTGGCAGGAGCTGGGCAAGCCCGGCCACGCCGAGACGTACGACCTCTACCGGCGGCTCATCGCGCTGCGCAAGGCGCACCCTGACCTGTCCGACCCGCGCCTCGACACGGTGCGGGTGCGCCACGGCCACCAGCACCTGGTCATGCAGCGGGGCCGCTGCGCCGTCGCCGTCAACCTGGCCCGCGAGCCGCAGACGGTGAGCCTGCCGGGCGCGCCGCGCGCGGTGCTGCTCGCCACCGAGCAGGGCATCGGCCTGCAGCGCGACCGGGTCGAGATGCCGCCGGAGTCGGCGGTCATCGTCGCGTTCCGCTGACCCGCCCGTCCGCCGCGTCCCCGCTCCCGCGGGTGACGCGGCGGGCGCCGCGCCACCACTGCGACAGCGGGTACGCGTACCTCCGCGAGCCGTGGATCAGCCCGGCCGGGTGCAGCCCCGGCGTGGTGTTGCGGACCGGGTCGAACGTCAGCGCCGCGTCCGCCTGCTCCGTCAGCGGCTCGCCCAGGGTCACCCGCCCGTACACCCGCCGCTCGCGGTGGTCCTGCGCGCTGAGCAGCATCCGGCCCGGCAGCGGCCCGCGCGCGGCCGCCCCGGGCTCGGGCGCCGCCCACAGGTACACGTGGCCGCCGCCGGTGCGGTAGCCCATGATCGAGCCGTAGTCGGTGTGGAAGTCACGCCGCGGCGTGGGCAGGTGCCGGGTGAACCGGCCGCGCCCGGCGGTCGAGTACAGCAGGTCGCGGTCGCCGCCGGGGGCGTGCACCCGCACCGCGAAGCCCAGCAGGTCCGCCCGGCCCGGCCGCAGGCCGACGCCCTTGGAGAACCGCACCGTCGCCGGGTACCGGCCGGCCGCCTCCGCCGCGTCGCCGAGCGCGCCCCACAGCTCCACCTCGCCGGCGAACGTGCGCCCCGCCGGGTGCAGCACCCGCCGGCGCCGCCCCCGCACCGCCACGGCCACGACCAGCGCCGCCCCCACCGCCAGCTTCCATCTCATGACAGGGCGCGTACCCGGCACGCCGCGCGGGTAACGGGACCCCCATGACGGAGTACGGCATCCACGCCTCCCACGAGCAGATCCACCCCTCCGCCCTCCTCGAGGCGGTCACGGCCGCCGAGCGGGCCGGCTTCACCCGGGCCATGTGCTCCGACCACTTCTCGCCGTGGAGCGCCCGGCAGGGGCAGTCCGCGTTCGCCTGGTCGTGGCTCGGCGCCGCGCTGCAGGCCACGAACCTGCCCTTCGGGGTCGTGAACGCGCCCGGCCAGCGCTACCACCCGGCGATCATCGCCCAGGCCATCAGCACGCTGGGCGCCATGTACGAGGGCCGCTTCTGGGTCGCCCTGGGCACCGGGGAGTTCAGCAACGAGCACATCACCGGCGAGCGCTGGCCCCGCAAGGAGGTCCGCAACGCCCGCCTGCTGGAGTGCGTCCAGATCATCCGGGCGCTGCTCGCCGGCGAGGAGGTCAGCCACGACGGCCTGGTCACCGTCGACCGCGCCAAGCTGTGGACCCGCCCGCAGACCACGCCCGCCCTCATCGGCGCCGCCGTCAGCGTGGAGACCGCCCGCTGGTGCGCCTCCTGGGCCGACGGCCTGGCCACCGTGAACGCCCCCGTCGATCACCTCAAGGCGATGATCGGCGCCTACCGGGACGCCGGCGGCGCCGGGCCGCTCGCCCTGCAGGTGCACCTCAGCTGGGCCCCCGACGCCGAGGACGCCGAGCGGATCGCCCTCGAGCAGTGGCGCAGCAACGTCTTCCCGCCGCCGGTCTGCTGGGACCTCGACACCGCCGAGGCGTTCGACGTGATCAGCGAGAACGTGACGATCGACCAGGTCCGCTCGTCGGTCAACGTGTCGTCCGACCTGGGCCGGCACACCGCGCTGCTGCGCGAGTACGCCGACCTCGGCTTCGACCACATCTACCTGCACCACGTCGGGCAGGACCTGACCCCGTTCATCGAGACGTTCGCCGCGGAGGTGCTGCCGCAGCTGCGCTGAGCGGGCCCTACAGGGTGGCGATGAGCAGGGCGGAGATCAGCAGGCACAGCCAGTGCAGGGCCTGGTCGGCCACGTACATGCCGCACACCGGCGTGGTCTGCTCGGCGAACCGCGGCGACCCGGTGCGCTGCAGCACCACGCGCACCAGGTGCCGCCGGTCGAGCAGGCCGTGCGTCACCGCGGAGAAGGCCAGGCCCGCTACCACCCCCGGCACGCTCAGCGGCAGGTGCAGCACGAACGCCACCACGGCCAGCACCGCGCCGACCGCCAGGTGGTAGGCGAGCAGGTGCCCGGCCATGGCGCGCAGGGCGGCCCGGCCCGGGCCGCACTTCTCGGCGGCCTGCCGGTCGCTCTGCAGGACGTGGTCGCCGACCTGGTGGCCGACGAGCAGCGCCAGCAGCGTCACCACGAAGGTGACCTGGCGGGCCAGGTCGGCGGCGTCGAGCGACTCGGTCATCCTGCGATGGTGCGCGTCCGGCGGCCGCGCCGCCACGGATTGTGACGCGCGCCAACCCTGCGTGTGATGGAGGTCAAACGCGCCTGGCCAGCACGAACAGCTGAACCTCCGGCGGGGCGGCGGGGTGCGCGGGCGCGTACGAGCGGACGTCCTCGGCGAGCACGGCGAAGCCGGCGCCCGTCACGACCCGGCGCAGCTCGTCGCGCGGGAAGCCGCTGACCCGCACCGGCCGGCCAAGGAACGGCACCTCCACGTCGTCCATGTCCGCCTCCACCATGCCGAGCGCCAGCAGCCCGTCCGGGTGCAGGGCGGCCCGCAGCTCCGCCAGCGTCCCGGCGATCTCGGCGCGCGGCAGCATCAGCAGCGAGAAGTACGCCACGATCGCGTCGAACACGCCCAGCGCGGACACGTCGACGGCGTCGTGGACCACGACGGTGGCCTCCGGGACGTTCGCGCGGGCCAGGTCGACCATCACCGGCGAGATGTCCGCGGCGGTGACGGCGCACCCGGCGTCGGCGAGCCGGCGGGCCGTGGGCAGCCCCGTGCCGCAGCCGAGGTCGAGCACCGCGGCGCCCGGCTTCAGCTCCGCCAGGAGCCGGTCGGTGAGGTCCCGCTGGCCGTCCTTGTGCGGGAACACGTCGTCGTAGCGGGCGCCGATCGCGTCGAACGCGGCCGCCTGCGCGGCCTGACGGGCCGCGAAACCATCCGTGGTCATGGCGACCATCGTGCCATCACCCCCGGCGCGCCGCGCCGGACGTTCCGATCTGGACGGTGGGCTGTTCGGCCGGTGGCACAATCCCGGCATGCACGTGCGCAAACACAAGAACAAGAAGAAGAAGAAGGACCACTGGTACGACGGCTGCGACTGCGACGGCTGCGACGGCTGCGACCTGCCCTGCTGCGACCTCGGCCTGCTGTCGACGGCGCTCACGGCGGTGGCGGTGCTCGCGCCGCGGGCCGACCGGTTCGGTGCGGGGGCGATCCGGTTCTACCGCCGGCGGGTGTCGCACCGGCTGCCCGTGTCCTGCCCGTACACCCCGTCGTGCAGCGCGTACGGCCTCGAGGCGGTGCAGCGCCACGGCATGGGCGCCGGCGGCCGGCTCGCGGCGGCGCGGCTGCGCCGGTGCCGCCACGGCGTCCCCCGGGGGACGGCCGACCCGGTGCCCTAGGCCGGGCCGGAGTCCATGGTGCACGATGGGGCGCGCCGGGGCACGGGCCCCGGCGCGCGGGGGAGGGGCGGCACATGGTCGAGCGGGCAACGGGCACCGACGAGCCCGGCACCGGCCCCGGCCCGCTCGGCTCCGGCCGGGCCATGGCGGTCCGGCTGGTCGCCGTCGCGGTCACGCTGCTGCTGGCCCTCGTCGTCGCGTACGTCGTGGTGATCCTGTCCGGCCCGCCCACCGTTGACGACCTACGCGACCGGGCCGGCCTGGACGGCAAGCGCGAACTGCTGGTCGGCGTCAAGGACGACCAGCCCGGCGTCGCCGAGTACCGGCCCGACGGCACGTGGGCCGGTTTCGACATCGACATCGCCCACCTCATCGCCGAGGAGCTGGACTTCCGGCGCAGCGAGGTCCGGTTCCTGGCGATCGAGAGCGAGGACCGCGCCCGCATGCAGGCCGTCGGCACCGACCGGCGCCGCATCGGCGTCGACCTGGTGATCGCCAGCTACAGCATCACCCCCGAGCGGGAGGCCACCGCGGGCGTGACCTTCTCTGCGCCGTACCTCTACACCGAGCAGTCGGTGGTGACGCTGAAGGCGCACGCCCCGGTCGCCACCCTGGAGGACCTGCGCGGGCGCAAGGTGTGCAGCCTGGCCACGGCCACCAGCGAGGGGCCGGCGCAGCGGGCGGGCGCGCAGGTGATCAGCCGCAAGCGGATCAGCGAGTGCTTCCGGGCGCTCGACGCGGGCGACGTGGAGGCGGTCAGCACCGACGCGGCGATCCTGGCCGGCTTCGTGCACCGCGACCCCGGCAAGTACACCCACCATGACATCGGGCTCGACGCGATCGAGGCGTGGGGGGTCAACGTGGGCGAGAACGAGGCCCTGCGTGACCTGGTGGACCTGGCGCTGTACCGCAGCCGCAACGACGCCGGCGACGCCCGCTGGGAAGAGGCCTACGACCGGCACCTGCGGCGTGAGCAGACCGCCGACGACACCGCCTCGATCGCGGTGGACCAGCAGCCCACCGTCGGCGAGGTCGCGGTGCGGCAGTGGCCGTGGGAGCGGGTCGGGTGAGGCGGAGCCGGGCGCAGCAGAACTGGCTGCTCTCCGTCCTGCCGGCGTTCCCGCTGATCCTGCTGGCGCTGCGGCTGTGGTACCTGAGCCGGCAGGACCTGCCGACGATGCTGCTGCTGGTGCAGTACGTGAGCCCGTTCGGGCTGATCAGCGCGCTGGTCATCACGCTCATCTGGACGGTGCCCGCGGTGGTGCTGCCGCTGCGCGCGCTCGGCGGGCTGCTGCTGGTCAGCGCCCGCGACCCGCTGGACGCCGGGCGCAGCCTGCTGGCGGTGACGGCGTTGCGGATGCCGGACTGGGTGGTGGTGCTCGCGGCGCTGCTGGCGGCGCTGACGTGGCAGCTGCGGTTCCTGCCGGCGCTGGTCATGCTGCTGGTGGCGATCATCGGGCTGACGGCGTGGCAGCGGCACCGCGACGAGCGGCTGGTGCTGGTCGTGCTGACGGTGGCGGTGCCGGCCGCGGCGGCGCTGCTCGTCTACGCCTGGGTGGGGCCGGGCGTCGTCGCGGCCCTGCGGGAGCGGGAGTGGAGCACCGCGGTGCTGCTGGCCGTGCCGCCCGCGCTGGCGCTGCTGCTGACCGGGCCGGTGCCGGCGCGGTCGGCGCGGCTGGCCACGCACTGGCCGGCGGTGGGGGCGGCGCTGCTGGCGCCGTTCGCGATCGGGGCGGTGTTCCTGCGCGCGCCGATCCTGCCCAGCGCCGCCGTCGAGCTGGACCGGCCCGGCGGCCCGCCGGCTGTCCTGAACGGCCACATCGTCACCGTGGACGACACCACCACGACGCTGCTGGACCGGGCCGGGCGGGTGCGGTTCCTGCCGAACGGCGAGGTGCGCTCCAAGACGCTGTGCCCGGAACGCGCGCAGGCGCCCGCCGCGGCGGTGCGGGTGCGCGGCTGGCACGTCGAGCAGTCGGCGCTGGAGTGGATCGCCCCGGCGCGGCGCCCCGAACCGGCCGATCCCCGCTGCCTCGGCCGCCCGCTGACCCCGTGACACCGCCCGTGACACCGCCCGTGACCTGCGCCGGGAGTGCCGAGTTGAGCACGGCGACCCGTCGATGTCCGACCGCGTGCAGACACCGTGCGCGGAACCTGGAAAGCTGCACGCCATGACCTTGCACCTTCGCTGGGCCGCCCGCACCGACCGTGGTCTGGTCCGCAGCGGAAACCAGGACTGCCTGTACGCCGGGCCGCGCCTGCTGGCGGTGGCGGACGGCATGGGGGGCATGGCCGCGGGCGACGTGGCGAGCCGCATCGTCATCGAGTCGCTGGCGCCGCTCGACGTGCAGGTCGACGACGACCACCAGATGGAGGCGCTGCACAAGGCGCTGGAGACGGCGAACGGCCGGATCGCCGAGCTGGTGGCGGGCGACGCGGCGCTGCAGGGCATGGGCACGACGCTGACGGTGGTGCACTTCAACGGCACGCAGGCCGCGCTGGCGCACGTCGGCGACTCGCGGGCGTACCTGCTGCGCGACGGCACGCTGAACCAGCTGACCAAGGACGACACGTACGTGCAGATGCTCGTCGACCAGGGCGTCATCCAGCCCGAGGAGGCGAACAGCCACCCGCGGCGCGCGGTGGTGACCCAGGCGCTGCAGGGCGAGCCGGTCACCCCGGCCTACCTGGTGGTGCCGCCCCGGCCCGGCGACCGCTGGCTGCTGTGCAGCGACGGCCTCACCACGGTCGTCTCCGCCGACAGCATCGCCGACACGATGCGTGAGCACGCCGACACCGAGGCGTGCGCAGCGCGGCTGCTCGATCTGGCGCTGCGCGGCGGCGGGCCCGACAACATCACGGTCATCCTGGCCGATGTGATCGACGGGTGACGTAACCCGCCAGAACGCCCGCGACCTGCGGATCGACCGAATCCCGATACGCCGGCCGGGCCGGCGCTGCGGTAGGTTACGCACGGCCGCGCGGGTGCGGCCGCCGGCGCACGGTGGGTGGGTGATGACGGTCGTCCTGGACGGTGGCGTGCAGCTCGCCGCAGGGCTCGGCGCCGCCGCGGCCTGCTGGCAGGCCACCCGCTCGCGCCCCGGCCCCGGCGACGTGTGGCGCCGGCTGATCCTGGGGGGACTGGCCGCCTGGTCCGCGGGGCAGGCCGTCGCCCTCGGCTACGACCTGGCCGACCCGGGCGGCGACCACGTCCCGTCCGCCGCCGACGTGGGCCGGCTGGCGCTGCCGGTGTGCGCGCTGCTGGCCCTGCTGGCGATCGTCGGCCGGGCGCACCGCCAGCCGGGCGGCTCGCCGCGGCGCGAGCGGGTCGTGCTGGTGCTGGACACCCTGCTGGTCTCCGGGTCGCTGCTGGCGCTGACGTGGTCGGCGCTGCTCCGCCCGCACCTCGCCGAGGCGGGACCGGCGGTGGCGTACCCGGTGCTCGGGGTCTTCCTCGTGGTCATGGTGCTGCTGCTCCTGCTGACCCGGCCCACCCCGCCGCCGCTGCGGCGCAACCTGGCGCTGCTCGGCGCCGGGTTCCTCGCCCTCGCCGGCGCCGACCTGGTGCGGGTGCGCGAACTGGCCGCGGGCGGCCCCGGCCCGGCCGGCACCGCCCTGGCGGTCGCCGCCGTGGCGCTGCTGGCCGTGGCGGTGCGGCTGCCCGAGGGCGCCGACGGCCCGCCCGCCCGCACCCACGCGGCGGCGCTGCTGCTGCCGTACGTGCCGGTGGCCGCCACGGGCGCGTTCATCGCGGTGCGGGCGTTCGCCGGGCGGCCGCTGACGGCGTTCGAGGCGTACCTGGGATGGTTGGGCCTGGGTCTGGTCGTGGCCCGGCAGTGGCTGACGATCGTGGACCACAGCACGCTGCTCGCCCGGCTGGCCGAGGGCCGGCTGCGCTTCATGCACCAGGCGCACCACGACCCGCTGACCGGGCTGGCGAACCGCACCCTGTTCAAGGACCGGCTGGCCCACGCGGTCGAGCGGCACCGCCGCCAGCGGCTGCCCGTCGCGGTGCTCTTCGTCGACCTGGACGACTTCAAGCAGGTCAACGACCAGCTCGGGCACGCCGCGGGCGACCGGCTGCTGCGCGAGGTCGGCGACCGGCTGCTCGGCTGCGTGCGCCGCGACGACCTGGTGGCCCGGCTCGGCGGCGACGAGTTCGCGATCCTCATCGAGGGCCAGGCCGCCGACGTGGAACCGGTGGGCCAGCGCATCCTGGCGGCGCTGCGCGAACCGTTCGCCATCGAGTCCAGGGTTGTGACGGTCGGCGCCAGCGTCGGCCTGGTCATCCCCGACGACGGCGACGGCGACGGCCTGTCCGCCGACGCGCTGATGCGCCGCGCCGACACCGCCATGTACGCGGGCAAGCGCCGCGGCAAGGGCGCGCTGGTCCGCTACGCCGGCGGCGGCCGCACCGACCTCGACCTGCCGCTGCTGCTCGCCCGCGCCCTCGCCGACACCCCGGCGTCGTCGGGCTTCGAGGTCCACTACCAGCCGGTGGTGCGGCTGACCGACGGCGCGACGGTGGCGGTCGAGGCACTGGCCCGCTGGCGCGACCCGGTGGCCGGCGTCATCGACCCCGACGTCTTCGTGATCGTGGCCGAACGCACCGGCATGGTCGCCGCCATCGACGACTTCGTCCTGGACCGGGCCTGCGCCGACGCGCCCCTGCTGGCCGAACGCCACGGCACCCCGGTCGACCTGCACGTCAACGTGTCCGCGGGCCGCCTCGGCGAACCGGAACTGGAACGCGCCGTCGCGGCCGCCCTGCGCCGGCACGCCCTCGACCCCCACCGGCTCGTCCTGGAGATCACCGAAACCCGCCGCATCCACGACCTGACCGCCGCCGCGGCCGCCGCGACCCGCCTGCGCGCTCTCGGCGTCCGCCTGGCCCTGGACGACTTCGGCAGCGGCTTCAACGCCCTCGCCCAGCTGCACGCCCTCCCGGTCGACATCGTCAAGCTCGACGCCTCGCTGACCGCGGTCGAACGGGAGCCGGACCGGGCGGGCGCCCTGGTCCGCTCCGTCGTCGCGATCTGCGCCGAACTGCGGGTGGCGGTCGTGGCCGAGGGGATCGAGCGGGAGGACCAGGCGGGGGCGCTGGCCCGGCTCGGGCTCGACCTGGGGCAGGGCTACCTGTTCGGGGCGCCTCGGCCGGTGGACCGCGGGCCCGCGCCGATCGCGCCGGTTCCGGCGCCTTCGCCGGCGGCCGCGCCGGCCACCGAGCCCGCCTGAGCCGAGCCCGGGCCCGAGCAGCCCGTGTCGGGTTCAGCCTCGCAACGCTTGAGCCCCAACATTCATCCCCAGCATGCATGTCGTACCCGGCGGGGAGGATGGGCGCGGGAGGTACAGATGAGCGACATCGCGGACGTTCCACCCGCCGTTGTGGGCCGGCTTCGGGTGATCTGCGGGGAACTGCCCGAGGCGTACGAGGAGCCGGCGTGGATCGGCCTGCGGTGGCGGATTCGCCGGCGGACGTTCCTGCACGTCTACACCACCGACGAGAGGCGGTCGGCGTACATCGATCTGGACGATCCGGCCATCCTGATGACCTTCCGGGCGCCGCCCGGAGAGTTGGCCGCGCTGGCGCATGCCGGCCCTCCGTTCTTCCGGGCCGACTGGGGTTTCAATGTCGTGGGAATGGTGCTGGACGACGACACGGACTGGGTCGAGGTTGCCGAGCTGGTGACGGACAGCTATCGCGTACAGGCGCCCCGCCGCCTCGCATTCCGGCTGAAGGCAGGTGAATGAACCGCCGGCTACCTCCCCACGTTTTCGCTCATCCAGGTTCGGCCTCGAGCACGGTGAGGTCGCGCACCGCGTACCGGTGATGCTCGGCCTCTTCCTTGAGCACGACGCTGAGGCAGCGGCGTACGACGTAGTCCTTGTCCGGGTAGTGGTCGGCCGGCTTGCGACCACAGACCCGGTCCAGCTCGGCCTCGGTGAGCTCGTCGACGACCCGGCGCACCGTGGCCATGCGGGCGAGCCGCGGCGCGAGTACCTCGTCGAGCGTCGGGATGGCGTCGAGGGTGAGCCCGAGGAGCTTCGCCGATGCTTCGGCCGGCGTGCCGCCGCCAGGAAGGCCCAACGGGTGGTACGGCGCATCCTCCTCGAGCACGGCGTTGCCGATCCAGGCATCGCCGGCCATCAGCAGATGCCGCTGCGTTTCGACGAACGACCACTCGCCGTCGATTCGCTCCTGCAGCTTCGCCTCCGGTAGGCGCCTGGCACGGTCAAGCGTCTCCCGCCATTGCTTCTCGATGGCATCCCAAGCGGCCCGGTATTCGGCGACGGACGTTGCCTCACGGGCCAGCACCCGGTTGGGATGCAGCCGATCGAGCTCGGCCTCGACGTAGGCGGTCACGTCGACGTCATTGACAACGACACGCTCGAAGCCGCCACCAAGGGAGACGTCACCCCCATAGCAGTCCACAATCTTCAGACCGGTGACGTCGCAATCGCGAATCTCGAGATCAGAGAGGTCGCACAGATGGATGCGGGCACCACGGAACTGGTCACCTTGGGTGTACTCAGCTGGCATCGGGACAGCTTTCCGTAGCCGTCCCGCCCCCGCAAGTGAATGGCACAACGTGAGGGTTGCGTATTCGTCCGGGTGGGAGAGTGCGGGATCGAGCATCGGTGTCCTCGCGCAACAGTGCCGCCGCGTCGACCACGCCTCGGCATGCGCGCGGGTTGTGCTCCACCTCGCCGATCTCGACCCGGCTGAAGCCGAACGTGCGGCCGGGATGGCCGAGACAGCCTCTGGCAAGACCGGCGCCGGCCAGGTACATCTGGCCGCCGCGACGCGCGCGTTCGGCCAGGCTCCCAGACGTCCGACTCTGCCGAGATCCGGATGTCCGTCGAGACCGTCGACCGGTGAGCTGAAACAGCAGGTGAACCCGGCACGCCTCGCTCACTGCGGGCGCTGAGCCGGGCAGAGCGTGCCACACTGGCGCCATGGCCAGGCCTCAGACGGTCGACGAGTACATCGACGGCTTCACCGGACCGGGCCGCGAGCTGCTCGAGCAGCTGCGGGCACTGGCCCACGAGGCGGTTCCGGAGGCGAGCGAGGCGATCAAGTGGGGTTATCCGGCGTGGGTGCACCCCTCCGGAACGATCCTCTTCATGGTCAGTGGTCACGCTGGACACGCCGGCGTCGCGTTCACGCCCAGCACTCGCGAGGCGTTCGATGCCGAGCTCGCCGGCTTCGCCACCGGTAAGGGCACGGTCAAACTGCCCTACGGCCAACCTGTGCCGGGCGATGTGTTGCGCCGGATGATCGCGTTTCGCGTCCGCGAGCACGAGGACGATGGCGTGCTGTGGATGTGAAGGTCAGGGAGGCGCAGCCGTCGGTGTCGATGTCACCGCCGCCACGGTTTGCGCTGTCGAGTCCTACAGCCCGCCGCACCTCACGACCAGCGCCGGTCCCGCGCGCCGTGGCCGCGTACCCGTGTGGACGAAGCAGGATTGGTGCCGGCGCGGCCCTTGGTCGCCGGTGACGATTGCGGAGGCATCGTGAAGCTGTTGCTCACGTCCGGTGGTGTCACGAATCCGAGCATCCGTGCGGCGCTCGTGCGGCTGCTCGGCAAGCCGATCGAGGAGTGCCGCGCCCTCTGTGTGCCGACCGCCCAGTGGGGTCATCCGATGTGCGGTCCGGCGTCGGTGCGGGGCTTCGTCGCCGCCGAGCCCGAGGACAACTGGCGGTACCTGTCCGGGCTGGGCTGGGCGTCGCTCGGTGTCCTGGAGCTGACGGCGCTGCCCACCATCGGTGCGCAGCGGTGGGTGCCCTGGGTGCGGGAGGCCGACGTGCTGCTGGTCGACGGTGGTGACGCGACGTACCTGTGTCATTGGATGCGGGAGTCGGGGCTGGCCGAGCTGCTGCCGTCGCTGCCCGACACGGTGTGGGTGGGGGTGAGCGCCGGGAGCATGGTGATGGCGCCGCGGATCGGGGACTACTTCGTCGAGTGGCCGTCGGCGCCGGACGATCGCACGCTGGGCGTCGTCGACTTCGCGATCTTCCCGCACCTGAACCTGTTCCCGACGAACACGATGGCGGATGCGCAGCGGTGGGCTGCCGATGTCGGTGTGCCGGCGTACGCGATCGACGAGCAGACGGCCATCGCGGTCGTTGGCGGCTCGGTCGAGGTGGTGTCCGAGGGGGAGTGGACGAAACTCGCGTGATCGGCCGTCGTCAGGCGTGGGCGGGGCAGCGGCCGCCGCCGGTGGCGACGCCGCACCGGGTGCCGCGCCGGGTCGGGGCGCCGCAGAGGACGGCGGGGTCGTGGACGTGGCAGAAGCCGGACGGCCGGGCGGTGATCGGGCACGGCTTCCCGAGCTTCGTCGTGGCCCGGCATCTAGCCCCGTCGCCGGCCACCGTGGCCGGCCGTGCGGCTCGGCGCTGCGCTTTCGGCGGCGGCGGGACCGGGATGCCCGCGGCTTCCATGGCCTCCCGTTGGCCCCGGGCGGCGAGCCGGTCGGCGCGTTCGTTCTCGACGTGGCCGGCGTGGCCCTTCACCCAGTGCCAGGCGACCTCGTCGTGGCGGGCGACGGCGGCGTCGAGGTCGCGCCACAGGTCCTCGTTCTTGACCGGCTGGCCGTCCCGGGTGCGCCAGCCGTTGCGTTTCCAGTTCGCCACCCACGACATGATGCCGTTGCGGACGTAGGTGCTGTCGGTGTACAGGTCCACGACGGACGCCCGGGTCAGGGCGGTCAGCGCCCGGATGGGGGCGGTGAGTTCCATCCGGTTGTTCGTCGTGGGGGACGACTCGCCGCCGCACAACTCCTTCTCGACGTCGCCGTAGCGCAGCAGGGCGCCCCACCCGCCGGGGCCCGGGTTGCCGCTGCACGCGCCGTCGGTCCAGATCTCGACCCGTACCGCTCCCAGCCCCGCCACCCGGACAACCTACCGTGACCGTCCGCCTGCGCTGCGGACCAGCCGCCGGGTCAGCCACTGACGTACCGTCAGAGCCGCCGGAAGCAGTTCGCGGGTCGGCTCCGGGTCGATGTCGAACTGTGCCGTCCGCAGCCACCGCCACATCGTGATCAGGTCCGGGCCGACGATGCGCCGGAACATCCACGCCGGCATGGGGACGCGGCGCGGCGGGCGGCCGTGCAGGTCACGCCAGATCTCGCGGCACTGTGAGATCGACCGGACGTCCGCGGCGAGGGCCAGGTCGGCGCCGGCGAACCGGTCGGGCTCGGCGAAGACGCGGGCGGCGATCGCGCCGAGGTCGTCCGCGCAGATCCAGCCGACCGGCCGGTCGGGACCCATCAGCTTCGGCATCAGCGACCACGTCGACACCGGCGGGACGAAGTCCCGGTCGGTCATCAGCTCCATGAAGGCCATCGGCCGCAGCACGGTCAACGGCAGCCCCAGTGCCCGGATGTGCGCCTGCACGACGAGCTTGGAGTTCCACGAGCCGATGCCGGTGTCCGCCGCGCCCGTGCCGGCGGAGCCGTACACCACGTGTTCCACGCCGGTCGCCCCGGCGGCGTCCGCCACGTTCAGGCCCTGGGTGATCTCGGCCTCCGTGCCGCCCGGCAGGAAGTTCTGCACGCTGTACAGGCCGTACGCGCCGCGGAACGCGGCCACCAGGTCCGCGGGGGCCGTCATGTCGGCGCGTACCACCTCGGCGCCCAGCACGCCGAGGGCGCGGGCCGCCGGCCCGTCCGGCCGGCGGGTCAGCGCCCGCACCCGCCACCCGCCGGTCAGCAGGTGCCGCGCGACGGCGCCGCCCTGGCGGCCGGTGGCCCCGGTGACGGCGACGACGCGGTCACGGCCGGCCATCGGCGCTGCCCGCGGGACTCGCTTCCGTCGTCATGTGCCCATGGTGCGCCCTGGCCGGTCACCGCCGAACCGACGTCCGGCCGGACCCGGGTGGGTCGTTCGCCCGGCGTCGCCGTGCGACTGCGGGGCACCGCGGGTCAGGCGCGGTCGGGGATGAGGCCGTAGACGGTGGCGGGGCTGCCGCTGCCGCCGCGGTTGCGGACCCCGCCAGCCAGCACCCACGCCCCCGCCGGCGGCATCCGGTCCAGGTGGGCCAGGTTCTCCAGGGTGATCCGGTGTTCGCCGTAGAGGAGCCGGGACACCGCGTACGTCGGGTCGGCGCCCGGGTCGGGGCCGAACGTGTCGGTGCCCAGGGCGCCCTGCCGGCCCAGTCGGCCGGTGTCCAGCAGCCAGCGCACCGCGGCGACGCTGAAGCCGGGCTGGTGCGGCGTGCCGGACGCGTCGGCGTTGGCGTACGCGGGCGTGCCCCAGCGGGTGTCCCAGCCGGTCCACAGCAGCACCGCCGCGCCGTCGGGGATGCGGCCGTGGGACACCTCGAACGCCTGGAGTTCGGCGACGGTCACCGCGTGGTCGGGGTCGGCGGCGGCCTGCTCGCGCACGTCGACGACGACGGCCGGGCGGCACAGGTCGGTGGCGTCGAGCTGGTCGGCGGCGCGGCCGTCCGGGTCGAAGTGGACGGGTGCGCCCCAGTGGGTGCCGGTGTGCTCGCCCTGGTCGACGCGCTGCAGGTAGTAGCCCTCGGCGTGCACGGCGGTCAGCGTGAACGGCGGGTCGCCCGGGAACAGCGGCGTGGTGTCCGGGTCGTTGACGTGGGACAGGAAGACGGGGCGGAACATCAGCGGCCGCCGACGAACGCGGCCGCCTCGCGGGCGAGCGGTTCCCACGTCCGCGGGTCGGCGACGGTGACCCACTCGCGCATGGGGGCGCCGCGGCCGGACGCGAACGGCTCGCCGGCGCCGGACGCGATCAGCTCGCGGACCCGGTCGGCGGGCAGCTTGACGGTGAGCCCGCCGGGCATCTCCATCGCGAAGATCCGGCCGTGCACCTTCAGCGCGGACGCCCCGAAGGCGCGGCCGGCGCCGGGCGGGGTGACCCCGGGCAGCGCGGTCAGCGTGGTCACCAGCTCGGCCCAGGTCACGGCGCCTCGATGCCGCCGTCGGGCCGGCGCACCCGGGCGGTCCAGCGCTCGTGGGCGTGGAACACGGGCGGGTGCGCGGCCGCCAGCTTCTCGTCGAGGTCGACGCCCCAGCCGGGCGCGTCGGAGGCGTACGCGTAGCCGGCCTCGATGAGCGGCGTGCCGGGGAACATCTCGTGCACCGCCTCGGAGTAGACGGTGCCCTCCTGGATGCCGAACGCGGGGCTGCTCAGGTCGAGCGCCAGGTTGCAGGCGGCGCCGACGGGGGACACGTCAGCGGGGGCGTGCCACGCCGTCTGCACCCCGGTCAGCTCGCACAGGCCGGTGAGCTTGCGGGCCGGGGTGAGGCCGCCGACGGCGGACACGTGCAGCCGGATCAGGTCGACGCCGCCGCCGGTGATGAGCCGGGCCGCGTCGGGCACCGAGCCGGCCAGCTCGCCCACCGCCAGCGGCACGGGCGACGCGGCCCGCACCTCGGGCAGCCGGTCGTAGTGCTCCGGCGCGATCGGGTCCTCCAGGAAGAACAGCTGGTACGGCTCCAGCGCGCGGGCCAGCACGACGGCCTGCTTCGGGGTGAGCCGGCTGTGCACGTCGTGCAGCAGCTCGACGTCGTCGCCGAACCGGTCGCGGGCGGCCGCGAACAGCTTCGGCGTCTGGCGCAGGTACACCCCGACGTCCCAGCCGTCCGGGTAGGGCGCGCCGGGGTACGCGCCGGCGGTGCCCGGCGCGCCGTACGTGCCGAGGCCGGGCCCGCCGGTCTGCAGCCGCACGTGCCGGTAGCCGGCCTCGACCAGCGCGGCGGCGGCGTCCAGGGTGTCGCCGATGGTGGCACCGGACGCGTGCAGGTAGACCGGCACCGCGCCGCGCACCCGGCCGCCGAGCAGCTCGTACACGGGCATCTGCGCGCGCTTGCCGGCGATGTCCCACAGCGCCATGTCCACGCCGGACAGGGCGCTGTTGAGCACGGGCCCGTGCCGCCAGTACGACGAGAAGTGCACCAGCCGGGCGATGTCGGAGATGTCGGCGGGGGAGCGCCCGATCAGCAGCGGCGCCACGTGCTCCTCGACGGCGGCGACGACGGCGGCGAAGCGCTGGGTGAACGTGGCGCAGCCCAGCCCGTACAGGCCGGGCTCGTTGGTGTCGACCCGGACGACGACGAGGTTGACGCCCTCGGGCGCGGTGACGACGGTGCGCACCCCGGTGATGCGCAGCCCGTCGCGGGCGGGCCAGGGCGCCTGCGCCTCGTCGATCATCGGGTGCCCTCCACGGGGTAGGGGTGCGCGGCGGTGAAGCCGAGCAGGTCACGGGCGGGGTCCAGGTCGATCGGCACGGCACGGCCCGGGAAATGCGGGCGCGGCACGTCCGGATGGAACGCGTCGAGCAGCTCGTCGGTGGGCCGGTCGGTCAGTGTGTCGGGGGCCGCCACGTAGACGACGTGGCAGCCCGGCTCGGCCGGGGTCAGCGCGCGGACCAGGGCGTCGGCGGCGTCGCGGGCGTCCAGGTAGCTCCACACGTCGGACGCGCCGCTCGCCGGGTCGGCCGCGTACCGCCGGGCCATCGCCGGCAGCCGGTCGTCCACGGTGCCGACGAACGGCAGGCGCAGCGCCACCACCGTCGTCCCGTAGGTGCGGTGGACCATGTCGGCCGTCAGCTCGTCGGCCCGCTTCGCCAGCGCGTACGGGTCGGTGGCCTGCAGCGGCAGCGCCGCGTCGACCGGCAGGTACGGCATCCGCAGCGGCCGGGTCGCGAACGGCAGCCCGCTGATCGCGTAGCTCGACGCGATCGCCGCCGCGCGCACCCCGGCCCGGCCGGCGCCGTCGAGCACCGCGAACGTGGCCTGGGTGTTCGTCGCGAACAGCTCGACCGGCTCCACGCCGATCGGCGCCGGGATCGCCGCCAGGTGGATCACCCGGTCGACGCCGTCGAGCGCGTCGGCCACCACCGCCGGGTCGGCGGCGTCGCCCACCACCACCCGGCCGGCCGGCAGCTCCGCCGGTTCGCGCACCAGCGCGGTGACCTCGGTGCCGGACAGTCGGTCGAGCACCGCCCGGCCGATCAGCCCGGCGGCGCCGGTGACCAGGACCCGACCCACCCCGCGAACCTATCAACATCGGCGATCGGCGGCCGATACGTCGCGCCGTCGTTAATTCGTGCGCAAACCCGTGCACCGGGCGCGCACCGCTGCTTGACTGGCAGGGCGCGCAGGGCGGTCACGAGGGGGTGACGCGGGTTGCTGGAGGCGTTCAACGGGCTGCCGGCCGAGCACGCCGAGCGGGAGCTGCTGGCGTGCTGCGCCGCGCCCGCCTGGGCCGCCGCCGTCGCCGCGGGCCGCCCGTACCCGTCGACGGCGGCCCTGCTCGCCGCGGCCGACGCCGCCGCGCGCGACCTGAGCTGGGCGGACGTCGAGCAGGCCCTGGCCGCGCACCCGCGCATCGGCGAGCGCCCCGCCGGCGACTCCCGCGAGGCCGCCTGGTCGCGCCGCGAGCAGGGGGCGGCGGACGCCGGCGCCGCCATGGCCGCCGCGCTGGCCGAGGCCAACCGGGCGTACGAGGAGAAGTTCGGCCGGGTCTTCCTGATCTTCGCCTCCGGGCGCACGGCGGACGAGCTGCTCGCCGCCGCCCGGGAGCGGCTCGGCAACGACGAGCGCACCGAGCGCGCCGTCGTCGCCGGCGAACTGCGCAAGATCGCACTGCTGCGGCTGGAGAGGCTCATCGATGAGCGGTGACGGGACCACCGGGCACGTCGTGACCGTGTCCACCCACGTGCTGGACACGGTGCGCGGCGCGCCCGCCGCCGACGTGTACGTGCGGCTGGAGCGGCGCGACTCCACCGGCTGGCGGCAGCTGTCCGAGGGGCACACCGACGCCGACGGCCGGGTCGCGCACAGCGTGCCCATGCGCAGCTGGCAGGCCGGCGGCTACCGGCTGGTGTTCTACGTGGAGCCGTACCTGGGCGGCGGCGCGTTCTTCCCCGAGATCATCGTCGCGTTCCAGCTCACCGACACCAGCCGCGACTACCACGTGCCGCTGCTGCTCAGCCCGTACGGCTACACCACCTACCGCGGGAGTTGACAATGGCGATCGTGCTCGGGCCCAACCGCTACGGCAAGGCCGAGACCCGGCTCGTGCACGTCGCCCGCGGGCCCGGCCGGCACGCCCTGACCGACCTGAACGTCAGCACCAGCCTGTCGGGCGACCTCGCCGCCACCCACCTGACCGGCGACAACGCCGGGGTGCTCGCCACCGACAGCCAGAAGAACACGGTGTACGCGTTCGCCCGCGAGCACGGCGTCGGCGAGCCGGAGGCGTTCGCGGCGCGCCTCGCCCGCCACTTCACCGGCGCCCTGCCCACCATCACGGCGGCCACCGTCGCGATCGAGCAGTACGGCTGGACCCGGCTCGGCCCCCACTCGTTCCAGCGCGACGGCGGGCACACCCGCACCTGCCGGGTCACCGCGGACGGCGACGGCGTGACGGTGGTGTCCGGGGTGACCGGCCTGGTGCTGCTCAACACCACCGACTCGGAGTTCCACGGCTTCCCGCGCGAGCGGTACACGACCCTGCCCGAGACCACCGACCGGGTGCTCGCCACCGCCGTGGACGCCCGCTGGCGGCACCTGGGGGACGACGCCGACTGGGCGGCGTCCTGGGCCGGGGTGCGCGACGCGCTGGTGGAGGCGTTCGTGGACACCTACTCGTACTCGTTGCAGCAGACCCTCATGGCCATGGGCACCCGGGTGCTGAAGCGGCGGCCCGAGGTCGCCGAGATCCGCCTCGCCCTGCCGAACCGGCACCACCTGCTGGTCGACCTGGCGCCGTTCGGCCTGGACAACCCCAACGAGGTGTTCGTCGCCGCCGACCGGCCGTACGGGCTCATCGAGGGCACCGTGACCCGCGACGACGTCGCCGCCGCACCGGGACAGTGGTGGTGATGGATTTCCACGCACCCGGCACCCTCGCCGACGCGCTCGCCGTCAAGGCGGCGCACCCGGACGCGCTGCCCATCGCGGGCGGCACCGACGTCATGGTCGACCTGAACTTCGACCGGCGCCGCCCGCCCGCGCTGATCGACCTCACGCGGGTCGGCGAGCTGCGCGCGTTCGGCGCCGACGGCGCGCACCTGCGCATCGGCGCCGGCGTGCCGTACCGGCAGATCATCGACCAGCTCGCCGCCCGCGCGCCCGGCCTGGCGCTCGCGGCCCGCACCATCGGCTCCCCGCAGATCCGCAACCGCGGCACGCTCGGCGGCAACCTCGGCTCGGCGTCGCCCGCCGGCGACGCCCACCCGCCGCTGCTGGCCGCCGGGGCGGTGGTCGAGCTGGCGTCCGTGCGCGGCACCCGCACGGTGCCCGCGGCCGAGTTCTTCACCGGCCCCAAGCGCAGCGTGCTGGCCGCCGACGAGCTGGTCACCGCGGTGCTGCTGCCGGTCGCGCCCGGGCCGCAGCAGTTCGCCAAGGTCGGCACCCGCACCGCCATGGTCATCGCCGTCTGCTCGTTCGCCGTGGCCCTCGACCCGGTCGCGCGCACCGTCGGCACCGGCATCGGCTCGGCCGGGCCGACGCCGCTGCGCGCCACCGCCGCGCACGACCTGCCGCTGCCCTGGGACACCGCCGGGCCGCTCGACGACGACCTGGTCCGGCGCTTCGGCGAGCTGGTCGCGGCCGCCGCCCGGCCCATCGACGACGTGCGCGGCACGGCCGCGTACCGCCGGCACGCCCTCGGCGTGCTCGCCCGGCGCACCCTGACCTGGGCGTGGGACGACTACCGGAAGGGGCGCGCGTGAGGGTCACCTGCACCGTCAACGGCGAACCGCGCGAGGCCGACGACGTCTGGCCCGGCGAGAGCCTGCTCTACGTGCTGCGCGAGCGGCTCGGCCTGCCCGGCGCCAAAAATGCGTGCGAGCAGGGCGAGTGCGGCTCCTGCACCGTGTACCTCGACGGCACCCCGGTGTGCGCCTGCCTCGTCGCCGCGGGCCAGGCGCAGGACGCCGCGATCGTCACCGTCGAGGGGCTGCCCGCCGCCGGGGCGCTGGACCCGGTGCAGCAGGCGTTCCTGGAGACCGGCGCCGTGCAGTGCGGCTTCTGCACGCCCGGCCTGATCGTCGCCGTGCACGACCTGCTCGCCCGGGTGCCGCACCCCGCCGACCCGGAGATCCGCGAGGCGCTCGCGGGCAACCTGTGCCGGTGCACCGGCTACGAGAAAATCATCGACGCGGTCCGGCTGGCGGCGAGCCGCGCGTGATCGTCATCGAGAACTGCGCCGTCGCCACGGTGGACGCCGCGGGCACCGAGCACGCCGACGGCCACGTCGTCGTCGGCGACGACGGCCGCATCCGCGCGGTCGGCTCCGGCCACGCCGGACGGTTCCCGGGCCCGGTGCGCCGCATCGACGGCACCGGCTGCCTGCTCACCCCCGGCCTGGTGAACACCCACCACCACCTGTACCAGTGGGCCACCCGCGGCCTGGCCCAGGACGAGACCCTGTTCGGCTGGCTGAAGGCGCTGTACCCGATCTGGGGCCGGCTCGACGCCGAGGTCGTCGGCTCCGCGGCGGCCGCCGGGCTGGGCTGGCTGGCCCTGTCCGGCTGCACGCTCAGCACCGACCACCACTACGTCTTCCCGAACGACGGCGGCGACGTGCTGGAGGCGGAGATCGCGGCGGCGCGGCAGATCGGCCTGCGGTTCCACCCGTGCCGCGGCTCGATGGACCTCGGCGCGAGCGACGGCGGGCTGCCGCCCGACCGGATCGTCGAGGACACCGACGCCGCCCTGGCCGCCACCGAGGCGGCGATCGGCCGCTGGCACGACCCCGCGCCGGACGCCATGCTGCAGATCGGCGTCGCGCCGTGCTCGCCGTTCTCCGTCACCCCGCGGCTCATGACCGAGGCGGCCGAGCTGGCCCGCCGCACCGGGGTCCGGCTGCACACCCACCTCGCCGAGACCGCCGACGAGAGCGACTACTGCGCCGAGCAGTTCGGCTGCACCCCCGCCGAGTACGCCGAACGGCTCGGCTGGCTCGGCGACGACGTGTGGCTCGCCCACGGGGTGCACCTCGACGACGCCGCCGTCGCCCGGCTCGCAGCCACCGGCACCGGCGTCGCGCACTGCCCGTCGTCCAACGCCCGGCTCGGCGCCGGCATGGCCCGCCTGCGCGACCTGCTCGACGCGCGGGTGCCCGTCGGCCTCGGCGTCGACGGCGCCGCCTCCCAGGAGGCCAACCAGCTCTCCAGCGAGCTGCGCCAGGCCCTCTACACCGCCCGGCTGCGCGGCGGGCCCGCGGCGCTGACCGCCCGCGAGGCGCTGCGGCTCGGCACCGCCGGCGGCGCCCGCCTGCTCGGCCGCGACGCCGACCTCGGCTCCATCGAGCGCGGCAAGCTCGCCGACCTGGCGCTGTGGCGGCTCGACACCCTCGGCCACGAGGGCATCGACGACAAGGTCGCCGCGCTCGTGCTCGGCCCGCCCGCCCCGGTCGAGCTGCTGCTCGTCGGCGGCGCCCCCGTCGTCGAACGCGGCGCGCTGGTCACCGCCGACGCCGACGCCCTGGCCCGCGGGGCGCGGCGCGCCCACCGCAAACTCATGAAGGCGGCGCGATGACGACCACCGTGTCCACGACCCGCGGCGGCGTCGGCGACAGCGCCCTGCGCCCCGACGGCACCCTCAAGGTCACCGGCGAGTTCGCGTTCTCCTCCGACCTGTACGCCGACGACATGCTGTGGGGCGCCACCCTGCGCTCGCCGCACCCGCGCGCGCTCATCCGGTCCGTCGACATCGGCGCCGCCCTCGCCCTGCCCGGCGTGTACGCCGTCCTCACCGCCGACGACGTGCCCGGCGAGCGCCGCTACGGCCTGGAGGTCGTCGACCAGCCCGTCCTGGCCGGGCGCTCCGTGCGCTACCAGGGCGAGCCCGTCGCGATCGTCGCCGCCGACCACCCCGAGACCGCCCGCCGGGCCGTCGCCCGGATCACCGTCGACTACGAGGTGCTGGCGCCCGTCACCGACCCGGAGGCCGCGCTGGCGCCCGGCGCGCCGCAGGTGCACGAGGACGCCGACGACGACCCGCGCGCCGGGCACAGCGAGCCCGGCCCCGACCAGCCGCTCGGCACCGGCAACCTCACCCGGCACGTCCCGGTGCGCCGCGGCGACCCGGCCGCCACCGCGCCCGTCGTCGTCGCGGGCCGCTACGAGATCGGCATGCAGGACCAGGCGTTCCTCGGCGTCGAGTCCGGCCTCGCCGTGCCCGCCGAGGACGGCGGCGTCGACCTCTACATCGCCACCCAGTGGCTGCACGTCGACCAGAAGCAGGTCGCCGCCTGCCTCGGCCTGCCCGCCGACAAGGTGCGGCTCACCCTCGCCGGCGTCGGCGGCGCGTTCGGCGCCCGCGAGGACCTGTCCATGCAGGTGCACGCCAGCATGCTGGCCCTGCGCACCGGCCGCCCGGTCAAGATGGTCTACAGCCGTGAGGAGTCGTTCTTCGGCCACGTCCACCGCCACCCCGCCGTGCTGCACTACGAGCACGGCGCCGACACCGACGGCACGCTGGTCTACGTGCGGGCCCGGATCGTGCTCGACGGCGGCGCGTACACCTCCAGCACGCCCGCCGTCGTCGCCAACGCCGCCACCCTCGGCGTCGGGCCGTACACCGTGCCCAACGTGGCGATCGACGCCTACGGCGTCTACACCAACAACCCGCCCTGCGGCGCCATGCGCGGCTTCGGCGCCGTCCAGGCTTGCTTCGCGTACGAGTCGCAGATGGACGCCCTCGCCGCCGCCCTCGGCATGGACCCCGTCGAGCTGCGCGCCCGCAACGCCCTCACCACCGGCGGGCTCATGCCCACCGGCCAGCTCGTCGAGGGCCCCGCGCCCGTCGCCGAGCTGCTGCGCCGCGTCCGCGACCTGCCGCCCGCGCCCGCCGGCGCCGACTTCCTGCCCGGCGGCGTCGCCAACACCACCCGCGGCGAGGGCGTCGTGCGCGGCGTCGGCTACGCCATCGGCATCAAGAACGTCTGCTTCAGCGAGGGCTTCGACGACTACTCCACCGCCCGCGTCCGCCTGGAGGTGATCAACGGGCGGGCCGTCGCGCTCGTGCACACCGCCGCCGCCGAGGTCGGCCAGGGCCTGGTCACCGTCCAGCAGCAGATCGCCCGCACCGAGCTGGGCGTCGACCAGGTCACCGTCGCCACCGCCGACACCCGCGTCGGCAGCGCCGGCTCGTCGTCGGCGTCGCGCCAGACGTACATGACCGGCGGCGCCGTCCGCGCCGCCTGCCGCCTGGTCGCCGACCGCGTGTACGCCCGCGCGGGGGTCCCCGAGGGGCGGTTGCGCGACGGCGCCGTGCTCGACGCGTCCGGCGCGGTGGTGGCGTCCCTGGCCGACGTCGTCGGCGACGACCCGATCGAGCAGACCACCGAGTACCGGCACCGCCCCACGTCCCCCCTCGACCCGGAGACCGGCCAGGGCGACGCCCACGTCCAGTACGCCTTCGCCGCCCACCGCGCCACCGTCGACGTCGACGTGGAGCTGGGCCTGGTCAAGGTCGTCGAGATCGCCACCGCCCAGGACGTCGGCAAGGCCGTCAACCCGCAGGCCGTGGTGGGCCAGATCCAGGGCGGCACCGCGCAGGGCATCGGCCTGGCCCTGATGGAGGAGATCCAGGTCGTCGACGGCCTGGTGCGCAACCCGTCGTTCACCGACTACCTGATCCCCACCATCCTGGACATGCCACCGACCCGCGTGGACGTGCTCGAACTCGCCGACCCGCACTCCCCGTACGGCCTGCGCGGCGTCGGCGAACCCCCGACGATCTCGTCGACCCCGGCGGTGGTGGCGGCCATCCGCGCGGCCACCGGCCGGCCCCTGCCGCGCGTCCCGGTCCGCCCGGAACACATCGTCGGCTGACGGGCGGTGTGCCACGTCCGGCCGGTCGCCGGGGCGGGGGCGGCGCAGCTGCCGGTCACGCCGGAGCCGGTGCTGCACGCCGTCGCCGACGGGCAGCCGCCCGCGGGCGTGGCGCCCGCCGCGGCCTGACGGTGCCGGGCCCCGCCCGGGCCGCGCGCTCGGCGGGGCGGCGCGACCCGGACAGGGCGTTCCGGGGCGGGGTCAGGCCGGCAGCGTCGTCGCCCAGCTCGGCGCGGACCGCGGCGACTCGCCGCGCGCGTTGACCCCGGTGGCCTCGACGCGGTAGGTGCGGTCCCGGGCCAGGCCGTCGAGCTGCAGCGCCGGGCCCGGCACGCGGCGGGCGAGGACGCCGTCGACGTACACCGCGTAGCCGTCCGTGGCCGCCGCGACGGCCTCCCACGCCAGCCACAGCGTGCCGGCCGGGCCGGGCGTGGCGATCAGGTAGCGGGGGCCGGAGGGGGCGCTGTCCGCGTCGGCGGGGGTGGTGACCGTGACCGGGTCGGAGACGCCGCGCGCCAGGTACCAGTTCTCCGCGACGACCCGCAGCGTCTGGGTGGTCGCCTCGCCCACCGTGACGACCGCCGACGTGGCGCCGCCCGGGGCGCGGGCCACGACGGCGCCGGTGCCGTCGACGACGGCGTAGCCGGCGGCGCGGGCGGCGGGCTGCCACGACAGCACGACCGCCCGGCTGAGCACCCGCTCGGCGGTGACGCCGGTCGGGCGGGCCGGGGCGCCGGTCGGCGGGTCGCCGCGCAGCCAGATCTCGTCGGCGGCGTAGCGGCCCTGCGCGTACCAGCCGGAGACGGCGATCTCGACGGTGTGCGCGGTGGCGGCGGTGCGGAACGTGTGGGTGACGAACGTCCAGTCCGGCGCGGCGGGCACGCTGGTGGCGGAGCCGTAGCCGGTGACGCCGAGGTGCACCCAGTCACCCTTCACCCACGCGGACAGGGTGTAGGCGGTGTCCGGCCGGACGGCGACCGTCTGCGCGCACCGGCCGGTGGAGTTGGTGCTGGTGGTGCCCTCCAGCGCCCCGCGCCCCCAGCGGGCCGCGCCGGTCACGCGGGCGTCCTCGCAGGTCCAGTCGGCGAGGCCGCCGCTCTCGAAGCCGCCGCCGCGCACCAGCACCGGGGCGGGCGGGGTCGGCGGGGCGGGCGTCATCCGCGGCGCCGGCCGCGCGGGTGATCCGGCGGGTGATCCCGCGGCGGAGGCGGCGGGGGCGGCGAGGAGGCCGGCGGCGAGCGCCGCGGCGGCGGTCAGGGTGGCCAGGGCGGTGGCGGGTCGGTTCATGCGGGGCCTCTCCGGCCGGTGGGGGCGGGACGCTCGCAGTCAACGGTGTCGATGCCCGCGCGGTCCAGGGTCCTAAGGGAACAGTGCCGGGCCCGTTCGCGCCGCCCGCAAGGGCAGCGGCACATCGATCGCTTCCGGCCCGGCGCGCACACTCGACGGATACGGTACGGAGGCAGTCCGCGAAAGGAGCCGGGTCCCGTGACGGAGATCCTCACCGACGACGCCGTGGCGTTCGTCCTCGACCTCAACCGCCGCTTCGCCGCCCGCCGCGACGAGCTCGTGGCCCGCCGCGCCGGCCGCCGCTCCCGGCCGTTCGACTTCCTGCCCGAGACCGCGGACATCCGCGCCGGCGACTGGACGGTGCCGCCCGCGCCCGCCGACCTGACCGACCGGCGCGTCGAGATCACCGGCCCCACCGAGCGCAAGATGACGATCAACGCGCTGAACTCCGGCGCCAAGGTGTGGCTGGCCGACCTGGAGGACGCCAACACGCCGCACTGGTCCAACGTGGTCGACGGCCAGCGCAACCTGTACGAGGCCGTCCGGCGCACCATCGCCCTGGACACCCCGACGAAGCGCTACGAGCTCGGCGGCGGCCCGTACCCGACGATCGTGGTGCGTCCGCGCGGCTGGCACCTGGACGAGCGGCACCTTCCCGTGGACGGCCGGCCCGCCGTCGGGGCGCTGGTCGACTTCGGGCTGTACTTCTTCCACAACGCCCACGAGCTCCTCGAGCGGGGTTCCGGCCCGTACTTCTACCTGCCGAAGATGGAGTCGCACCTCGAGGCGGCGCTGTGGAACGACGTGTTCGACCACGCCCAGGACGCCCTCGGCATCCCGCGCGGCACGATCCGGGCGACGGTGCTGATCGAGACGATCCCGGCCGCGTTCGAGATGGACGAGATCATCTGGGCGCTGCGGCCGCACCTGGCGGGGCTGAACGCCGGCCGCTGGGACTACCTGTTCAGCATCATCAAGAACTTCCGCGACGACCCGGCGAAGATCCTGCCCGACCGGGCCGCGGTGACGATGACGGCGCCGTTCATGCGCGCGTACACCGACCTGCTGGTGGCGACGTGCCACCGGCGCGGCGCGTTCGCGATCGGCGGCATGGCCGCGTTCATCCCCAGCCGCCGTGACCCGGCGGTGAACGAGGTGGCCCTGGCGAAGGTCCGCGAGGACAAGGAGCGCGAGGCCGGCGACGGCTTCGACGGCTCCTGGGTGGCCCACCCCGACCTGGTGACGGTGTGCCGGGAGGTCTTCGACCGGGTGCTCGCCGGCCGGCCCAACCAGCTCGACCGGCAGCGCCCCGACGTCGCCGTCACCGCCGCCGACCTGCTCGACACCGCGTCGGCGGGCGGCGCCGTCACCGAGGCCGGGCTGCGCTCCAACGTCACCGTCGCCCTGCAGTACCTGGAGGCGTGGCTGCGCGGCAACGGCGCCGTCGGCATCAACAACCTGATGGAGGACGCCGCCACCGCAGAGATCTCCCGCTCGCAGGTGTGGCAGTGGATCCACAACGGGGTGCGCCTCGACACCGGCGCCACCGTCACGCCGGAGCTGGTGCACCGCATCGAGGACGAGGAGCTGGCCGCGCTGCGCGACGCGCTCGGCGAGCCCGCCTGGGCGCAGTCCCGGTTCGCCGACGCCCGCACCCTGTTCGAACGGGTCGCCCTCGCCGACGACTTCGCCGACTTCCTGACGAGGCCGGCGTACGAGCTGATCGACTGATGTCGCTCGACGACGAGGTCGACGCCCTCTGCGCGCCCGCCGACGCGGCCCTGGCCCGGTTCTACCCGGGGCCGCGCCGCGGCCGGCAGCCCGTGCACACCGTGTACGTCCCGGCCGACCGGATCGGCCCCGGCCTGGTGGACGAGTGGGGCGCGGCGGCGCTCGGCCTGACCGGCGCGCTCGGCGACGGCGACGTCCGGGCCCGGGTCGAGGCGAAGCTGCGCGCCGAGCCGATCGAGGACCTGCGGGTCGACTGCGAGGACGGCTACGGCCCCCGCGACACCGAGGACGCCGACGTGCGTGCCGCCGCCGCCGCCCTGCGCGACGCGGATCGCCGGCCGCCGTTCGTGGGGGTGCGGATCAAGTCGTTCGAGCCGCCGACGCGCCGCCGTGGCCTGCGCACCCTGGCGCTGTTCGCCGAGGCGTACGGCGGGCCGTTCACCGTCACGCTGCCCAAGGTGAGCCACCCGGCGCAGGTGGAGGCGCTGGTGCTGGCCTGCGACCGGCTGGCGCCCGGGGCCGTGTCCGTCGAGCTGCAGGTCGAGCTGCCCGCCGCGGTGCTCGGGCCGGCCGGGGCCGCCACCGTCGCCGAGCTGATCACCGCCGCGCGGGGCCGCTGCACCGGCCTGCACTACGGCACGTACGACTACAGCGCCGCCGTGGGCGTCGCCGCCGCGTACCAGTCGATGGAGCACCCCGCCGCCGACCACGCCAAGGCGGTGCTGCAGGTGGCCGCCGCCGGGCGCGGCGTGTGGGTGTCCGACGGCTCCACCAACGTGCTGCCGGTCGGCGACCCGGACGCGGTGCGCGCCGCGCAGCTGCTGCACGCCCGGCTGGTGCGCCGCTCCCTGGAGCGCGGCTTCTACCAGGGCTGGGACCTGCACGCCGGCCAGCTCCCGACCCGCTTCGGCGCCACGTACGCGTTCTTCCGCGACGGCCTGCCCGCCGCCCGGCAGCGCCTCGCCGACTACCTGGCCCGGCGCAGCGGCGGCATCGCCGACGAGCCGGCGACCGCCCGCGCGCTCGCGGGGTACCTGCGCCGCGGCCTCGACTGCGGCGCCCTCGACGCCGCCGAGGTCGGCATCGATCTGGAACCACTGCTCTGAGCTGTTACGCCGCCACCGGGCGTTAAGGTGATCGCATGGCGTTCGACCTCGTGGTCCGGTCGCGGCGCGCGGTCACCCCCGACGGGGTCCGCCCGGCGGCCGTCGCGGTCGCGGCCGGCCGCATCGCCCACATCGCCGCCCACGGCGACCCGCTCGACACCCGCGCCGAGCTGGACCTCGGCGACGTCGCCCTGCTGCCCGGCCTCGTCGACAGCCACGTGCACGTCAACGAGCCCGGGCGCACCGAGTGGGAGGGCTTCGCCACCGCCACCCGCGCCGCCGCCGCCGGCGGGGTCACCACGATCGTCGACATGCCGCTGAACAGCGTGCCGCCCACCGTGGACGTCGAGGCGCTGGCCGTGAAGCGGCGCGCCGCCGCCGGGCAGTGCCACGTCGACGTCGGGTTCTGGGGCGGCGCCGTGCCCGGCAACGCCGGCGAGCTGCGCGCCCTGCACGACGCCGGGGTGTTCGGTTTCAAGGCGTTCCTCGTCGACTCGGGCGTGCCCGAGTTCCCGCCGCTCGACCCGGCCGGCCTGGACGACGCCATGCGCGCCGTCGACGCGCTGTTCGCCGTGCACGCCGAGGACGCCGGCCGGCTCGCCGCCGCGCCGCGCTCGGCCGCGTACGCCGACTTCGTCGCGTCCCGCCCGCCGGACGCCGAGGTGGACGCCGTCGCCACCGCGATCGCCGCCGCCCGGGCCACCGCCGCCCGCCTGCACATCCTGCACCTGTCGTCCGCCCGCGCGGTGCCGCAGATCGCCGCCGCCCGCGCCGACGGCATCCGGGTCACCGCCGAGACCTGCCCGCACTACCTCACCCTCACCGCCGAGGACGTGCCCGACGGCGCCACCGAGTTCAAGTGCTGCCCGCCCATCCGCGACGCCGCCAACCAGGAGGCGCTGTGGCGGGCGCTCGCCGCCGGCCTCGTCGCCGTCGTCGTGTCGGACCACTCGCCGTGCACCCCCGAGCTGAAGCGGGGCGACTTCGCGTCGGCGTGGGGCGGCATCGCGTCCGTCCAGCTCGGCCTGCCGGCGGTGTGGACCCGGGCCCGCGCCCGCGGCCACTCCCTGGCCGACGTGGTGCGCTGGATGGCCACCGGCCCCGCCGACCTGGTGCACCTGCCGCACAAGGGCCGGCTGGTCGTGGGCGCCGACGCCGACCTGGTGGCGTTCGACCCGGAGGAGCAGTTCGTCGTGGACCCGGCCGCCCTGCACCACCGGCACCCCGTCACCCCGTACGCCGGTCAGCGGCTCACCGGCGTCGTGCGGCGCACCTGGCTGCGCGGCACGGAGGTCACCGGCGACGACCCGCGGGGCCGGCTGCTCGTCCGGGGGTCGCGGTGAGCACCGACATGCCCGACCTGGCCTCCCGCGCCCTCGGCGGCACGGTCGTCACCGCGAACGACGAGTTCTTCGCCGCCGCCGACAACCTCGTCACCCCGGCCCCGCCCACGTTCACCGCGCAGACGTTCGGCCCCAAGGGCCAGGTGTACGACGGCTGGGAGACCCGCCGCCGCCGCACCCCCGGCGACGACCACGCCGTCGTCCGCCTCGGCGCGCCCGGCGTCGTGCACGTCGTCGTGGTCGACACCGCGTTCTTCACCGGCAACTACCCGCCGCACGCCACCGTGGAGGGCTGCGCCCTGCCCGGCTACCCCGGCCCGGACGAGCTGGCCGCCGCGGCGTGGTTCCCGCTGGTGCCCCGCGCCGACCTGGACGGCGACACCCGCAACGTCTTCCCGGTGTCGGTGCCGTACCGGTGCACCCACGTCCGGCTCACCATCCACCCCGACGGCGGCGTGGCCCGCCTGCGCGTGCACGGCGAGGTGCTGCCCGACCCGGCCCTGCTGCCGGACACCGTCGACCTGGCCGCCACCGAGCACGGCGGCCGCGTCGCCGGCTGCAGCGACATGTTCTACGGCTCGCCGCAGAACCTGCTCGCCCCCGGCCTGGCCCGCGTCATGGGGGAGGGCTGGGAGACGTCGCGGCGCCGCGACGCCGCCAACGACTGGGTCACCGTCCGCCTCGGCCTGCCGGGCACGATCGCGTTCGCAGACCTGGACACCAGCCACTTCAAGGGCAACGCCCCGGGCAGCGCCCGCCTGCGCGGCGCCGACGCCCGGGCCACCCCCGACCTGGACGCCCCGTCGGCGTGGTTCGACCTCCTCCCGCCGACCCCGCTGCGCCCGGACACCCGGCACCGCTTCCCGACCCTGGGCACCCCGGCGGCCACCCACGTCCGCCTGGACATCTACCCGGACGGCGGCATGGCCCGGCTGCGCCTCCACGGCCGCCCCGACCCGGCGGCCCTGTCCGCCCTCGCCGCTCGGCTCGACGCCACCCGCCCGCCCGCCTCCTGACCGCCGCCGGGCGGGTGGGTCACGAGCAGCCGGACCGCCGTGCCCGCGCACGCCGCCGCGGCGAGCAGCAGGGGAGGGGCGCTGCCCAGGGTCACCGCGGCCGAGCCCAGCGGGATCGCCGCCGCCACCGGGGCGAACAGCAGCGTGCTCGCCGTGGCGGAGACGCGGCCCAGCAGGTCGCCCGGGGTGCGCAGCTGGACGGCGGTCATGGCGGCGACGAGCGTCAGGGGCAGGCCGACGCCGGCCAGGACGCTGCACGCCACGGCCGCCCAGCCGGCCGGGACGAGGCGGCCCAGGCAGCTCGCCGCGAACAGGGCCGCGCCGAGGGCCCCCGTGACGGCGGGGCCGCGGCGGGTCAACAGGGCGCCGGCGGCGAGGCTGCCCGCGATGGAGCCGGCGCCCTGGGCCGAGCCGAGGACGCCGGCGAAGCTGGCGGGCAGGCCGATGTCGCCGGTGATGGTCTCGTAGACGGCCGCGGTGACGAAGCCGGAGGCGCCGATGGTGACGCCGCCGGTCAGCACGAGGGTGCGCAGCGGCCGGTCGGCGCGCAGGAACGCCATGCCGTCCCGCGCGCGGACGCGGCGCCGGGCCGGGGCGGGCGGGTCCGGCGGCAGGCGCAGGAGGCGGTACAGGGTGGCGGCGCCGAGCAGCAGGGTGGCGCAGAGGGCGGCGACCGGCCAGGCGCCGTGCCAGGCGTACAGGGCGGCGCCGGCGGCGGGGGCGACGAGTTTGGTGCCCTCCTGGGCGGTCATCCGCAGGCCGTTGACCGCGCCGAGTTCCGCCGCGGCGACGGCGGCGGGCAGCAGGGCTGACTCGGCGGCGTCGACGAGGACGTAGCTGACGCCGTAGACGAGCATGACGGCGAAGATCAGCCAGGCGTCGCGGCCGGTGCGCACGAGCGGCAGCAGGAGCAGGGCGGCGGCGGTGAGCAGCGCCGTGGTGACGAGCAGGGCGCGGCGGGGGAGGCGGTCGGCGGCGGCGCCGAGCAGCGGGCCGGCGAGGGTGGGTGCGAAGACGCCGAGCCCGACGAGCCCGGCGAGGGCGCTGGAGCCGGTCAGGTCGAGGACCCACACGCCGGCGGTGAGGGACATGGCGGCGCCCCCGAAGCCCGACAGCAGGGACACCGCCACGAAGATCCGGGTGTTCCGCGTCAGGGACTTGAGCCGCACGGGCTCAATCCTGTCGCCACCCGCTCACCGGGTCAAGGCCGCGGCGGTGAAGCGGGCCGCCGCGGACCGGGTGGCGGCGGGCGCGGCGGTGAGGTCGGCGGCAGTCAGGTCGGCGGCCACGTGGGCCGCCAGGGAGTACAGGGCGCCGGGCGGGGCGGTGGCCGCCGCGTCGAGGGTGGCCAGGGTGAGCGCCGGGCCGGTGCCGGCCAGGGCGGCGCGCAGCCCGGCCGCGGCGGCCCGCAGCTCGGTCACCGGCGGGGTGTCACCGTCGTGGTGACGGGTGGCGCGGAGCAGGCGGGCGTGCCGCTGCTCGGCGGCCTGCCGGGTGGCGACGCCCAGGGCCGCGGCGATCTGGGCCCAGGTGGCGCCGGCGGCCCGGGCGGCGGTCAGCAGCTCCAGCTCCTCGGCGTCCAGCTGGGCGCGGCGGGCCCGGAGGCGGGCGAGGCCGGTCAGCGTCGGTTCGGCGGGCATGGGGTCGAGCGTGCGCACCGGTGGCGCGATTGTCAACGCAACGTTGACAAGGTGGTGTGGTCGTCGACCGGCAGGTCGCCCGCCGCCACCGCGCTGATCTCCATGCCGGTCATCGTCATTGCGCCCGTGACGCTGGTGGAGAACGCCACGTCGGCGGCGTCGCGGCCGGTGGCGATGCGCATCAGGGTGGGCCGCGGGGCCAGCCGGGTGGCGTCCACCACGCGCCAGGCGCCGTCGACCGCCGCCTCGGTCACCAGGTGGAAGTCCATCGGGGACAGGCCGGGGGCGTACACGGCGGCGACCCGCGCGGGCACCCCCGCCGCGCGGCACAACGCCGTGGTGAGGTGGGCGTAGTCGCGGCACACCCCCTGGCCGGCGAGCAGGGTGTCGACCGCGTCGGTGGTGGGCCCGCTGACCCCCGCGACGTACCGCAGCCGGTGGTGCACCCAGGCGGCGATGGCCGTGATGTCGCCGCCGACGTCGCCCAGCTCGCCGAGGGCGAAGCCGGCGATGCGGTCGCTCGGGCAGTAGCGGCTGGGGCGCAGCGCGCGGATCCGGTCCACGTCGGTCACCGGCGGCGGGCCGTCGCCCGCGCTCACCTCGGCCGTGTACGTCACGCTCAGCGGGCCGGCCGGGGCGTGCACGACGTGCTGGCGGCCGCCGTCGTCGGGCAGTTCGGTGACGTCCAGCGGGCGGCCGCCGGAGGTGACGGAGAGGCGTTCGCCGGCCGGGTGCGGCACGGCCACCCGCAGCACGATCTCGGCGGCGGCGGTGACGTCGTAGGACAGGGCGGCGGTGACGCTTCCGAGCACGGGCACGCCGCCACGCTAGATCGTCCGGGCCCGCCCGGCCAGCGGACCGGGGGTGCGGCACGGGCCCGGCGGGGCGGGCGCGGCGCGGATCGCCGGGCCGGCGCGGTGGCGGTGGTTGCGCGACCGGGATAGCGTCCGATCTCGTGGGCCGCACCGTCACTCTCGTCCTCGTCGACGACGCCGGCGTGCCGCTGGGAGCCCTCCCGCCGTTCAAGGTCCAGACGCCCTGGTGGCAGGAGGTCGGCGACGTCGTCGCCGGCGCCCGGCTGCGCTACGGCGTCGACGTGGACGTGCTGCGCCTGGTCGACGCCGAGCAGGCGGCCCCGCCCGGCGGTCCCGTGACGTACGCCGCGCAGCTGCGCTCCGGACGCCCCGACCGGCTGCTGCCGGTGCCGATGCCGATGGGCGTGCACCCGGCCCGGGCCGCGTACGCGCACCCCAACGGCCCCCGCGCCTCGGTGGACTGGGCGGCCGGGCAGCTCGCCGGGCTCGGCCGGCCCGACGTCACGGCCGTGCAGCTGCGCACCTGGAACCTGTCCGCGATCTGGCGCCTGGACGCGCGCGGCCGCCCGGTGGCCTGGCTGAAGCAGGTGCCGCCGTTCTACGAGCACGAGGCCGCGGTGCTGCGCGCGGTGGCCGACGCGCAGCCGGGCATCGTGCCGCGGGTGCTCGCGTCGGGCGAGCACGGCCGCATCCTGCTGGCCGACGTGGAGGGTACCGACCGCTACGGCGCCGACGCGGGGGAGTGCGCCGCGATCGCCGCCGACTGGCACCCGGTGCAGGTGGCGCTCGCGGACCGGGTCGACAAGCTGCTCGCGCACGGCGTGCCGGACCGGCGCGACCCGGTGGCGCGCATCCGCCAGGTGGCCGCCACCCGGCGCATCGACGTGCCCGGCCTCGCGGAGCTGGTCGACGGCCTGGACCGGCGGCTGGGCAAGGTCGCCGAGTGCGGGCTGCCCGACACGCTGGTGCACGGCGACCTGCACCCGGGCAACGTGCGGTCCGGCGGGCAGCGCCGGGTGCTGCTCGACTGGGGCGACGCGGGCGTGACCAACCCGGCGTACGACGTGATCCGGCTGACCGAGGGGCTCGCCCCGGCCGGCGCGGAGGAGGTCGTCCACGGCTGGGCGCTGCGCTGGCGCGCCGACGCCCCGGGCAGCGTGCCGGAGCGCGCGGTGGACCTGCTGCGCCCGGTGGCCCAGCTGCGGGCGGCCGTCACCTACGCCGACTTCCTCGGCGCCATCGAGCCGTCGGAGCGCCCGTACCACGCCGGTGACGTGCTGCGCTGCCTGCAGGCGGCGGTGACGGCGGCCCGGGCGGTGCGGCCGTGAGCGCCGACGCGCGGGCGCGGCTGGTCGCCGAGCTGCGCGAGCAGGTGCCGGGGATGAGCCCGGCGCTGGAGAAGGCGTTCGCCGCCGTGCCCCGCGAGGTGTTCCTGGCCGGCGGCTTCCACCGGCGCGAGGGCCGCGGGCGGGTCGCGCCGGGCGACAAGGACTTCCTCGGGCTCGTCTACACCGACGACGCCCTGGTGACGAAGAAGCGGGGCGGCGTGCCCGTCAGCTCGTCGAGCCAGCCGTCGCTGATGGCCACGATGATCGCCGCGCTGGACGTCGAGCCGGGCATGCGGGTGCTGGAGATCGGCGCCGGCACGGGCTACAACGCGGCGCTGCTGGCGGCGATGGGCGCCGAGGTGGTCAGCATCGACGTCCAGGCCGACGTGGCGCACCGGGCGGCCGTGGCGCTGGAGCAGGCGGGCGTGCGCGGCGTGACGGTGCGCGCGGGCGACGGCTACGAGGGCGTGCGCGGCGAGCACGTCGACCGGGTGATCGTCACCGTCGGCGTGGCCGGGGTGTCACCGCACTGGCTGGCGCAGTCGCGCGGCGGCCCGATCGTGGCCCCGGTGCGGCACGCGGGCACCAACCCGGTGATGGTGGTGCGCACCGAGGCGGGCGAGCACGTCGCGGAGCCGGTCTGCTCGGCGGGCTTCATGACGGCGTCCGGGCCGCTGACCGCGCATCATCCGTGGGCCCACCCCGACCCGGCGGCGCGCGGCGAGCTGCCGCCGCTGGACCCGGCCGGGCCGCCGCGCTGGGACCCGCCGCTGGGCCTGGTCGCCTACCGGGACCTGTGGTTCGCGGCCGGGGTGTGGCACCGCCGGGCGACGTTCGCCGCGGTGCCGGGCGTGCCGTTCGGCCGCCTGGCGCTGCTGGACGAGCACCGCTCCGGCGGGGCGGTGATCGAGCCCGACGGCCGGGTGCTGGCCGGCGGGGAGGACGCGGCCCGGTACGCGGGCGACGCGGTGGCCCTGCTGAACCGCTGGGAGGCGGCGGGCCGGCCGGAGCTGACGGCCTGGCAGGGCACGCTGAGCCTGGGCGGCGAGCCGGCCGCCCCGATCTTCGTGCCGGTCGACTGGAGCGCCGGTCACCAGACGCCGTTGCGCCGGTCCCGCCAGCCGCGCCCGTCCGGGTCGTAGATCAACCGGTACGCGGGCACCGCCCACAGCCGCTGCCACCACGGCAGCCGCTCGGGCTCGTGCGGCACCAGCCGCCCCGGCGGGCGCGGGCCGGTGCGGCCGCCGCGGTGCCACGCCTGCAGCGCGTCGGCGGCGTGCGAGATGGTGCGCACGGCGTCGTCCGGGTCGACGAGCCCGTCGTCGGTGTCCCGGTCGAGGTGCTCGCGCATCAGCTGCAGCCGCAGCTCGCGGGCGTAGCGGCGGGCGCCGTCGCCCAGGCCCGCCGGGTCGGCCGGGGCGCGCCCGTCGGGGGTCTCGTCGAGCACGGCGCAGGACAGCTCGCTGTCGTGCGTCCACGAGCGACGGTTGAAGTTGTCGCTGCCGACGCTGGCCCACACGTCGTCGACGACGCAGACCTTGGCGTGCACGTACACCGGGGTGCCGGCGTGGTTCTCCACGTCGAAGACGTGCACCCGGTCGCCGCCGGCGCTGCGGCACAGCGCGATGGCCTCGGCGCGGCCGACCTTGTTGGGCGGCAGCGCGAACCGGCCGTCCACATCGGGGTGCCGCGGCACGACGGCGACGAGGTGCAGGCCGGGGTTGTCGCGCAGCGCGTCGGCGAACAGCTGCGCGACCTCCTTCGACCACAGGTACTGGTCCTCGAGGTAGATGAGGCGCCGGGCGCGCTGGACGGCCTTGGTGTAGCCGCGGGCGATGGTCTGCTCGCCCTGCTTGGCGAAGTCGTACCCGGGGCGCATGGCGGGGTAGGTGCGCAGCACCTGCACGGCGTGCGGGCCGCACGCGGGCGGGTCGGGCGGCTGCGGCGGCAGCTTGTCGGCCTTCAGGTCCTCGCCGGCGAAGCGGTCCCGCACGTAGGCGATGGGGCTGGTCACGTCGAGCGAGGTGGGGTCGATCCAGCGCTCGCGGAACGTGGTGTCCAGGGCGCCGACGACGGGCCCGCGCAGCGCGAGCTGCACGTCGTGCCAGGGCGGGCGCTCGCCGTACGCGCTCGACATGGTGACCGCCTGCGGGTCGCCGCCGTGCCCGGCGTCGTCGCGGCGGCTGTGGCACAGGTCGATGCCGCCGGCGAAGGCGACGTCGGCCTCCGGGTTGTCCGGGTGGCGCAGCACGACCAGCTTCTGGTGGTGCGAGCCGCCGCGGCGGACCCGCTGGTCGAGCAGCACCTCGCCGCCGGCCTGCTCGATGGCGTCGCCGAGGTGGCGGTTCTCCTCCTCGCTGTAGGCGAGCTTGTCGAGGTGGGAGCGCCAGATCAGGCCCTTGACGACGACGCCGCGCGCGGCGGCCGCGGCGAACAGCTCCGCCACGGTCGGCCCGTCGTCGCGCATGCGCTCGTCGGGGTCGCCCCGCCAGTCGGTGAAGAACAGGTGGTCGCCCTTCGCCAGGGCCTCGACCTCGGTGACGAGCCGGTCGAAGTACGTGACGCCGTGCACGAGCGGCTCGGCATGGTTGCCCTCGACCCAGGTGGGTACAGACGTGTCGCCGTTGTCCCGTTCATCTGCGGTCAGGAACCACTCCTGCAGTGCCACGGGCAGCCCTCCGAGGTCGACGAAGCCCTCACCGTATGCCCGCCGCCCGCGGGTCCGCACGTCCGGCGTCCCGTCCGCCGTGATCTGGAAGGAATCGTCCCACCGTGAGCAGCGAACCCCTCGCCACCACGCCCGCCGACACCGCCGCGTCCGCCGACCGTGGCCTGCTGATCGCCGTCCTGCTGATGGTGCTGGCGGGCGTGGCGGGCATGTTCATGATCTAGCCCACGTCCGAGCCCGCGCCGGCTCAGTCGGTGTGCGGGAGCCGCCCGGCGGGAATGACGCCCAGCCGGCCCTTCTGGAAGTCCTCGAACGCCTGCATCAGCTCCGCGCGGGTGTTCATGACGAAGGGGCCGTAGTGGGCGACGGGCTCGCGAATCGGCTGGCCGCCCATGACGAACAGGTCGAGGGTGTCGGTCGCGTCGACCCGGATCGCCTCGCCGGGCCCGTGCACGGCGAGCTGGCCCTGCTGGATCGGCCGCCGCTCGGCGCCGACGGTGCCGCGGCCGCTGAGCGTGTAGACCAGCGCGTTGAAGGCGGAGTTCCACGGCAGGTCGAGCCGGGCGCCCGGCTGCAGCGTGATGTGCGTGATCGTGATGGGCGTGTGGGTGGTGCCCGGCCCGGCGTGCCCCGCGACCTCGCCGGCGATGACGCGGATGAGGCCGCCGCCGTCGGGCGTGGTCAGCAGGGCGGCCGCGCGCCCGCGGATGTCCTGGTACTTCGGGGCGATCATCTTGGCGACCCGGGGCAGGTTGACCCACAGCTGCAGGCCGTGGAACAGCCCGCCACTGGTGACCAGGTGCTCCGGCGGCGCCTCGATGTGCAGCAGCCCGCTGCCGGCGGTCATCCACTGGGTGTCGCCGTCGGTGATGCTGCCGCCGCCGCCGTGGGTGTCCTGGTGGTCCATGATCCCGTCGATCATGTAGGTGACGGTCTCGAAGCCGCGGTGCGGGTGCCACGGCGTGCCCTTGGGCTCGCCCGGCGCGTAGTCGACCTCGCCCATCTGGTCGAGGTGGATGAACGGGTCGAGCTCGGGCACGGGCACGCCGGCGAAGGCGCGCCGGACGGGGAAGCCCTCGCCCTCGTAGCCGGTGGGCGCGGTGGTGAGCCGGCGCACCGCGCGGAACTCGGTGGTGGCCGGGTCGAGCCGCGGCAGGCGCGGCAGCACGAGGACGTCGTCGACGGTGATGGCGGGCATGACGGACCTTCTCTCAGGTGGCCGACGGGGCGCGCAGGCGCGCGCCGAGGCGGGTGAAGACGCGGTCGAGGACGGCGATCTCGGCGTCGTCGAGGTCGTCGACGAGGGTCTGGCGGACGGTGGCGAGGTGCAGCGGGGCCGCGGCGCGCAGGGCGGCGAGGCCCTCGGCGGTGAGCACGGCCTCCTGGCCGCGCCGGTCGCCGGGGCAGTTCTCCTTCGCGACCAGGCCGCGGCGCACCATCGAGCTGATCTGGTAGGTGCACCGGCTCGGCGAGAAGACGAGCCGGCCGGCCAGCTCGCCCATGCGCAGCCGCCGCCCGGACGCCTCGGACAGCACCACGAGCACGTGGTAGTCGGACATGCTCAGCCCGGTCTGCGCCCGCAGGTCGTCCTCCAGCCGGTCGTGCAGCGCCCAGCTGCCCTCGATGAAGGCGCGCCAGGCCCGCTGCTGCGACTCGGTGAGCGGTTCGGCCATGCTCGAACCATACTTCTTTCAAATCTGAAATACCAGGGGGTACGGCTAGAGTCCGGCCGGTGATCTCCGTCCCGCCGCGGCTGCGCGCCCGGGCCGCCGCCGTCTGGGGCGCCGAGGGGGCCCGCTGGGCCGACGCGCTGCCCGCCACCGCGGCCGACGTCGCCGCCCGGTGGCAGCTCACCCTCGGCCCGGCGTACCCGCCGAGCCTCAACTGGGTCGCCCGGGCCCGGCGCGCCGACGGCACCCCCGCCGTGCTCAAGCTCGGCGTACCGTCCGCCGGGCACCTCGCCGGGGAGGCCGCGGCTCTCGCCGCCTGGGCCGGCCGCGGCGCGGTGCGGCTGCTCGCCCGCGACGACGAGCGCGGCGCGCTGCTGCTGGAACGCGCCGAGCCCGGCGGCACGGCCGCGGCGCTGGTCCCGGCCGACGACGACGCCGCCACCGACGCCCTGATCGCGGCGATCCGCCGGCTGCACCGGCCCGCGCCGCCCGGCGTGGCGCTGCCGGAGCTGGCCGCGCGGCGCGGCGCGTTCGCCGCGAACCTGCGCGAGTGGCCCGGCAGCGTGCCCGTGCCGCTGGTCCGCCGCGCCGACGCGCTGTTCGGCGAGCTGGTCGCGGCGCCCACCGGACGGGTCGTGCTGCACGGCGACCTGCACCACGACAACCTGCTGCGCGCCGGCCGCGAGCCGTGGCTGGCCATCGACCCGCACGGCCTCGTCGGCGACCCGTCGTACGAGCCGGCGGCCCTGCTGTACAACCCGCTCGGCGCCGCGGCCGGCGCCGTCGGCGCCGTCGACGCCGTCGCCCTGCTGCCCCGGCGGATCGAGCGGCTGGCCGCCGGGCTGGGCGCCGACCGCGACCGGGTCGTCGCCTGGGGCTTCGTGCAGGCGGTGCTGTCGGAGGTGTGGACGGCCGACACCGGCGGCCCGCCGGACGGGCGCCCGCTCGCCGTCGCTGAGGCGCTGCTGCCGCTACTGCGCTGAGGCGGCCGAGGTGATCGCCGCGCGCCAGCCCCGGACCAGCGCCGCGTCCACGGGCGCCGACCAGTCCCCGCCCGGCCGGGCCGCGCCGCCGGTGTGGAACGCGTCCACGCCGCCCGCGCGCAGCGGCCCGACGTGCTCCTCGCGCAGCCCGCCGCCCACCAGCACCCGCACCCCGTGGCGCTCGGCCACGTCGGCGAGCAGCACGCCGACGCCGTCGCCGACCCCGCCCGGGCAGCCGGACGTCAGCACGCAGTCCAGCCCCGGCAGGCCGCGCAGCGCCGCCCAGGCCGCCGAGCGGTCGGCCGCGTGGTCGATGGCCCGGTGGAACGTCCACGGGCTGCCGTCCAGGACCTCCAGCACGGCCGTCACCGCGGCGACGTCCACCGCGCCGGCCGGGTCGAGGAAGCCGAGCACGAACTCGTCCGCGCCCGCGTCGCGCAGGTCGCGGGCCGTGCGGCGCAGCGCGTCCACGTCGCCCGCCGCGAAGCCGTCGTCGGCGCGCACCATCGTGCGGATCGGCAGGCTCGTCGCCGCGCGGACCGCGGCCACCGTGCCGGGCGACGGGCTGAGCCCCGCCCGGGCCATGTCGCTGACCAGCTCGATGCGGTCGGCGCCGCCCTCCTGCGCCTGCCGCGCGTCCTCGGCGTCGAGCGCGATGACTTCCAGGAGGACCGGTTCCATGGTCGACATGGTCGCATCCGTGCCCGGGGGCGCGCTTGGTACGGTCCCGGGATGGAGGCGGAGGACTCACTGCGCGAGGCCGAGCGCCGGTTGCAGGCGGCCCAGCTGGCGGGGGACACCGCCGAGCTGGACCGGCTGCTCGACGACCGGCTCATCTTCACCGGCGGGCCGGACGGGGGCACCTACTCCAAGGCCGACGACCTGGCCAACCACCGCTCGCGGCGGCAGGCGATGACCCGCGTCGACGAGGAGGAGCTGACGGTGCTCGTCGCCGGCGACGCCGGGGTGACGTGGTTCCTCGGCACCCTGGAGGGCACGTTCGACGGCGTGCCGTTCGCGGCCCGGCTGCGCTACACCCGCACCTGGCTGCGCGACGGCGTGGGCGACTGGCGGATCGTCGCCGCCCACGCCAGCCCCGCCGCGGGCTAGGCGGCCCGGGCCGACAGGGCGCGTTCCAGCTCGCCGCGCACGACCGCGGGTTCGACGCCGGCGTCGGCCATGATCAGGGCGGCCAGGCCGCCGTCCTCGCGCAGCACGCCGAGCATGATGTGCTCCGGGGCGATGAAGTTCTGCTTGAGCCGGATCGCCTCGCGCAGCGACAGCTCCAGCACCTTCTTCGCCCGCGGCGTGAACGGCACGTGCCCGGACGCCCGCCGCCACCAGCTCTTCTTCGGCGCCGGGCGGGGCAGGTGCAAGGCGCCCACGCCGAAGTTCTCCTCGATGGCGCGGCGCACCTGGTCGAGGTCGATGCCGATGGCGCGCAGGGCGGCCGCGTCGGCCTCGTCGCGGTCGGGCTGCACGTCGGGGGTCACCCGCACCCGGTCGCGCACCTCGGCGCGTACCCGTTCGTAGGTGAGCCCGGGCACGGCGAGCCCGGAGCCGAGCAGCGCGAGCAGCAGGTGCTCGGTGCCGATGTGCCCGTGGTCGAGCGAGCGCGCCTCCGTCTGGGCGCGCACGACGGCGTCGCGGGCCGCCTGGGTGAATCGTTCGAACATCACGCCTCCCGGGGATCCTGCGCCGGCACCCGGCCGGCGTGCTTCTTGTGGACGCCCTGGCGGGTCACCTCGAGCGCGTCCGCGATCTCCTGCCATGACCAGCCCTGCCGGCGCGCGTTCGCCACCTGGAGGTTCTCCAGGCCCTCGAGCAGGCGGCGCAGCGCCACGACGGCGCGCAGCCCGACTCGGGGATCGGCGCTGCCGGCGGCGGCTGCCAGGTCCGTTGCCTCGGTCATGACTGTCAACTTACGTTGACGGGGGCGGCGCTGTCAACCATAGTTGACGGCACCGCCCCCTCCCGGGAGTGCGCGAACGTCAGCGGCCGCGGCCGGTGCGCTCCTGCAGCTCGTCGATCGCGCGCGAGGCGTCCGCCTTGGACAGGTCCGCCGGCACCTCCTCGTGCGCCTCCTCGGCCAGCGTCTGCAGGTACGAGCGCTGCGCGCCGGTCGCCGGCTCGTCGCCGGTCACCCAGTCCTCCGGGTCCTTGACGGTGTTCGAACCCGGGTCCTGCTCCTGCTTCACGTTGTCGCTCATCGCGGCACCCCTCCATCGATCATGTCGAACGGATGTTCCAATACCCTGGCGCGTCCGGCCCAATCCTTGGCAGGCTGCCCCCGTGACGAACGACGCGCTGGCCGCCCGCACCGCCGAGGAGCTGTGCGCCGCCGTGACCCGCGGCGCGCGCATGAAGTACCTCGCCTTCTGGGGCCACCGCCCCCGCTACCCCGGCGAGGTCGGGCCGTCCTGCCTCAGCCAGTGGTACGAGGCGCCGTTCGAGGCCGGCGGCGTGCGCTACCCCACCGCCGAGCACTACATGATGGCCGGCAAGGCCCGGCTGTTCGGCGACCACGCCGTCGCCGAGCAGGTGCTCGCCGCGCCCAGCCCCGGCGCCGCCAAGGACCTCGGCCGCCGGGTCGCCCGGTTCGACGAGGACACCTGGGTACGGCACCGCTTCGCGCTCGTCGTCGCCGGCAGCGAGGCGAAGTTCGGCGCGCACCCCGAGCTGCTCGGCTACCTGCTCGGCACCAGCGGCCGGGTCCTCGTCGAGGCGAGCCCGCTCGACCGCGTCTGGGGCATCGGCCTGGCCGCCGACGACCGGCGCACCGCCGACCCGCGGCAGTGGCGCGGGCTCAACCTGCTGGGGTTCGCACTGATGGAGGCGCGGACCCGGCTGTCGAGCGCTCGTGCGCCCGGTCCAGCATCCGCATGACCGGCGTCGCCGCCACCCCGTGCAGCACCACCGAGACCACCACCACCAGGCCCGCCGTCGCCCACACCAGGTCCGCGCGCGGGAACTCGGCGTGGCTCACCGCGTACGCGATGTAGTAGAACGTGCCGATCCCGCGGATGCCGAACGCGCCGATCACCCAGTGCTCCGCGCGGTGCCCCGGCGACCCCAGCAGCGACAGCCGGCCCACCAGCGGCCGCACCACGAACACCAGCGCCAGCGCCACCGCCACGGCGCCCCACGTCAGCGGCGCGAGCAGTCCGTCGATCAGCGCGCCGCCGAACAGCAGCAGCAACAGCATCGTCAGCAGCCGCTCGATCTGCTCGGCGAAGTCGTGCAGCACCTGGTGGTAGTCGTGGGACCGCTCCGCGCGGCGGATCGCCCGCGCGGCGATGAACACGGCCAGGAAGCCGTAGCCGCCCGCCACCTCGACGACCCCGTACGCCAGGAACGTCGCGGCGACCGCCAGGAACCCCTCCGAGTGCCGCGCCAGCCGCAGCGCGTCGTTGCGGGACCGGAAGAACAGCCGGCCGAGCAGCTTGCCGATGACGATGCCGCCCACCACGCCCACGACGCCCTTGATCAGCACGTCCTGAAGGACCCAGTCGCCGAACCAGCCCATGCCGGCGGTCGCCGCCATCGCGACCGCCGCGTAGACGAACGGGAACGCCAGCCCGTCGTTGAGGCCCGCCTCCGAGGTCAGCGCGAAGCGCACCTCGTCCTCCGAGTCCTCGTCGTCGGTCGGCTCGCCCACCTGCACGTCGGCGGCCAGCACCGGGTCGGTCGGGGCCAGGGCGGCGCCCAGCAGCAGCGCCGCCGCCGGCACCAGCCCGCCCCACCACCAGCCCAGCAGCGCCACCGCGGCGATCGTCGCCGGCATCGCGATCAGCAGCAGCCGCCACGTCGACATCCACCGCTGCCAGCCCAGCGGCCGGTCGATCTTCAGGCCCGCGCCCATCAGCGCCACGATCACGCCCGCCTCGGTGAGGTGCTCGGTGATCTTCGGGTGCGCCAGCGGGTCGACCGTGGGCAGGCCCAGCGGCAGCGCGAACACCAGCACGCCCAGCCCGAGGAACGCGATCGGCAGCGACAGCGGCCGCCGTTCCACCAGCCGCGGCAGGATCCCGGCGAGCAGGGCACCGACGCCGATCAGGGCGAAGATGACGTCGGACAACTGCATGCGGGGCCTCCGGGCGTTGAAGTCCACCTCTTCTGCCCCCGCGCGGGCCGCGCCATGCGCGCCGGACTGAGACGTCCCGCACGGGGTACGGCGCACGCCATGACTCCTCAGGACCCCCACCGCCGCGTGGCCGTCGTCACGGGCGCCGAGTCCGGCATCGGCCGGGCGATCGCCGCCGCCCTCGCCCGGGCCGGCTGCGACGTCGGCATCGCCTGGTACCGCGACGAGCGGCACGCCACCGACACCGCCGGGAGGCTGGGCCAGGGCGCCCAGCCGCACATCGCGGTGGACAACGCGATCGCCATGGCAAGCGAGCAAGGCTGACAGGAGTGCAGGGCGAGAAGCGGGGGCTGCGGTGAGCCGCTACCCCTCGGCCGGTTGCAGCCGGGCGAGGAACTCGCCGAACGAGGCGGCGACCCTGCGCGGCACGCGGTCCTCGTCGATGTAGGCCACAGCCGGCTCGTCCAGCGGTCCGCAGCCGGTGTAGTCGAGCATCACGGTGTCGTGGCCACCCGACGGCGTGTCGCAGATGACCACGCCGATGTCCGGGTAGTCCCACTCGCCGATCAAGTACGGCGATTCGGTCTCGATTCCCTCGGCGCCGCCGATGCCGCGCAGCCGCAGCACCTCAAAATGGTCCGGCGCCCACGACGTCGGGAACGGGGTCGGGTAGCAGCGGCGGGCCAGCCGACCCCCATTCCTGATGCGCAGGGCGGCCACGTACGACCCTGGCAGCCGGACGCCGAGGAGCTGCTCGGCCCGCCGCACCGCGTCGTCGTCCAGTGGCGGGCCGGTGTACGGGTCGTCCTCGTCGGCGAACACGCGGGGTGGCCCTCCGTTCAGTCCCACAGGCTGAAGCCGCCGGTGTGGCCGGTCTTGTCGTGCACCCATTCCTCGATGAGCTGCATGCGGCCCTTCTCCTGGTGATGGTGCCACTTGTAGCCGGCCGGGGTCTTGTCCCAGCCCATCTGCTTGTTCGCGGCGGCCGCGTCGCGGGCGCGGTTGTAGGTGGGCGTGATGAACACGTCGTTCTGCACGTCGGGGTGTCGCCAGCCGGAGAAGTCGGGAAAACCGCTCTGGTCGAACGGCACCTTGGTCCGGTCGTGGTGGCCGCCCGCCAGGTGCCCGTTGCGAATCTTCGTCGGGCCGCAGTTGTGCACCAGGACGTCCGCGGCGCCCGCGACCACGTAGTAGGTGTGGAAGTCCTCGACGGTCAGGTTGTGCACCCGCTCGTTGCGGGTTTCCCGCTCGATCGCGGTGACCTGGACGAACGTGCCGGCCGACGTGCGCAGCCACTGCCCGTTCCGCAGCTCGGCAGCCGTCACCCAGCGGGCCAGGTCCTGCACCCAGAACGGATGGCCGTCCGTGGCCGTCAGCGTGCCGCCCCCGTCGGTGGAGACGTGCACGAGGTTTTTCTCGCCGTCGCCGACGATGACGGTCTGCACGGTGCGGGCCTCCGAGCGCCCGCCGCGCACGTCGTCGTCCGGGGTGGCGAGCACACGGTCGCCCGCCTTGACGTCGGCGATCGGCCGGCGCGTGCCGTCGGCCATCACGACGAGTGTGTCGCCGGTGAAGCTGTTCACCGCGCACGAACCAAGGCCTTTGGTTGCCTTCGCCCCGTCGAGGAACGCGTCGAACCATGCGCCCGCCGCGCCCGCGGCGCAGCCCAGCGCTGCCGCCCCGCCGACGCCGCCCCATCCCCAGTCGACCTTGCGGCCGGACAGCCGTTGGCCCGCCCACTCCATCGCGCCGTCGGTCAGGCCACCGAGCAGGCAGCCGACGAGCAGCGGGTTGTTGCCCGACGGGTCGGTGTAGTTGGTGGGCGAGTTGGCGGCGTACGCGTACAGGTTGCCGCCGCCCGCGAACCCGATCGGGTCCTCGGAGACGAACCGCTGCAGCGCCGGACTGTAGTACCGGGCCCGGTAGTACATCAGGCCGGTGCCGTCGTCCTCCCGCCCGGTGTAGGTGAAGGCGTTGGTGCTTGCGTCGCCGGTGGTGGCCGCCGCCCCGAACGGGTCGTAGGAGTACTGGGTCCTCAGCGCCCCGGCCGCGTCGCCGAGCGCGATCGTCGACCCGGCCAGGTCGGTCAAGTACGCGCGGCCGCCGTCCTCGGAGCGGTGGAACCACCGGTCTGTCCCGCCCGCGAGCAGCGACGTCGCCGCGGCGCCACGCTGCTCGACGGCGGGCTGGCCGCGTTCGGTGAGGAACGTGGTGGCGGCGCCGGCGACCGTCCGGCCGGTCCGTTCACCGGCGGGTCCGTATGTGAAGCCAGCCGTGCCGCCGCCGGTGATGGCGGTGAGCTGGCCGCGGGCGTTCCAGGTGTACGTGCGGGCACCGTCGGTGCGCAGGTTGCCGTCCGCGTCGAAGGCGATGGTCGCGGGGCCGACGGTGCGTAGCCGGTTCCCGTCGTCGTAGGTGGCGGTGCGCGCGGCCGGCAGGGCGACCTTTGCCAGGGAGCCGGTGGTCGAGGCGATCCGCCCGGCGGCGTCGTAACCGTAGGTGAGAGCGCCCTTGGTCGCGCCGTTGTGCTTGTACGTGAGGCCGGTGACGCGACCGATCGTGTCCCGGGCGACGGTCTCGGTCCAGCCGCCCGGCAGCGTCACTGTCGTCAGGTCGCCGCCGGCGTCGTACCCCAGGGTGGTCTGCACCGCGCCGCGGACCACAGCCTCCCGCGCGCCGGCGGCGTCGTACCGGTACTCCACCGCGCCTTGTCCGCCTGCGGTGGCCGTACGAACCTCGCCGGTGGGCCGGTATGTGTAGCTGGTGACACCCTCAGGCTTGGTGATCCGCTCGATCCGGTCGAGCTTGTCGTAGTCGAACGTGGTGACGCCGGCGGCCGCGGTGTCCGAAAGGGTTTTCAGCCGACCGAGATCGTCGTACGTCGGGGTGATCGTGGACTCGGCCGTGTTGCCGACGACGCCGGACGACACCAGCCGCACCCGGTCGAGCAGGTCGTGCTCGACGCGGGTGGTCTTGGCGGTGCGCGAGGTGGCGGTGCTCCACTGTGGTCCGTAATCGCGCCGGACGACGGCGTTGAGCGGGTCGGTCCAGGTCCTCAGTCGGTCGGAGTGGTCGTACGTCCACGAGTTGATCTTGTTGCGTGGGTCGGTGAGACGCTCCAGGTTGCCGTTGGCGTCGTAGTCGAGCTTCGTGACGTTGCCCAGCGGGTCGACGACCTGGCGGACCTGGTTGAGCGCGTCGTAGACCACCCGGGTGACGCTGCCCGCCGGATCGACGACCCGCGACGGCCGACCGAGCGCGTCGACGAACTGGCGGGTCGCGCGTCCCGCGTGGTCGGTGACCGAGGTCAGGTCGCCGTCACGGTAGTGCAGCGTCGTGGTACGGCCGGCCGGGTCGGTGACGGTCTTGAGTTGCCCCTGGCCGGTCCAGGCGTACCGGGTGACGCGCCCCAGCGGGTCCTCCACGGACTTCAGGTCGCCGTCGGCCTCGTACGCGAACGTGGTGACCTTGTCACTCTGGTCGGTGTAGGTCAGCGGCTGGCCAAACGGGCCGCCGTAGCCGTACACGCCGCTACGGGCGGCGTCGGCGGTGCCGGCCAGCGCCGTCGCTTGACGAAGGTTGCCGTCGTCGTCGTAGGTGTAGGTCGTCCTGCGCCCGCCGTGGTCGGTGACCGCGGTGACGACGTTCTGCCCGTTGCGCTCGTACGTCGTAGTCTGCGCCAGCGGGGAGCCGTACGCCTGCGTGTCGGTGAGCACCGCACCGACCGCGTTGAACGTCACCCGGCGCACCGCCGTGTTTGGCTGAGTCACCTCGGTCGCCGTGATCCGGCCGTTCGCACCGATGGTGTAGCGGAACTCGTAGACCTGACCGTCGGTGAGGATCTGCTTGCGGACCCGGCCGCCGTCGTCGAACTCGTTCGTCAGGTAGGTGACGCCCCGTGCGTCCGTGGCGCTCCGCAGCCGCCCGGCGGCGTCGTAGGTGTAGCTGAGCGAGCGGGTCCCCGGTCCGGCCACCGACGCGAGGCGGCCGGTGGCGTCGTAGCCGTACGTGACGACCCGGCCACCCGAGTCCCGCGCCGTTGTGATCCGGCCCGCCTCGTCGTGGGTGAAGGACAGCCACTTGCCGTTCGATGAGCGGACGTCGGCGACGTTGAGGTTCGGGCCGCGGGTGATGGTGGTCCGGTTGCCGTGCCGGTCCTCGATGGCCGACACCGCGTTCGGGCCCCACGGGAAGAACAGCTTCGTGCCGTCGCGGCGGGTCAGCTTCCAGCCGGGACCGCCGAAGCAGGTGTCGGACAGGCATTGCAGGACAGCGCCGCGCCACTCCCCGGCCACCGCGTCCGCGGCGAAGGCAACACCCGCCCAAGCTGTGCCGGGCGTCGTCCGGGCGAAGTGGACCTTTTTGCCGCCGGGAAGGTACAGGTCGACGCTGGCCGCGTTGTTCGTCGCGCTGCGCAGGAAGATGTGGTACTGGCTGGACTGGCCGACGCCGAACTCCCGCGGCCGCGTGTCGCCCTGGAAATAGTTGCGGGTGACCGCCAGGGGCGTGACATCGGGCACGGTCAGGTCGGTGTGCGAGTCGACCATCATGCCGGTGGACAGATCAACGGGGTCACCCGACAGCCATTCGGCCAGGTCGTCGAAGATGCCCAGATCCCAGCCGCCGAGATTGACGTCCTTGAACGCGCTGAACATCTGGAACGACCAGATCCTCGACGCGCCGTCTGGCACGATCTGCCGGCCGTCCTTGCTCACCGTGCCGGTGCCGTAGACGTGCCACCCCGTGCCCTCCGGGTCGTACGACTCGAAGTCGACGACCGCGCCGGGCCGCAGCCCGTGCTGGTTCGGGTAGATGACCTGGGCGCCGTCGGGGAAGACGAAGGTCCCGCCCGGCTGCACGGTGAAATAGACGGGCACCGCCGAGCCGGGCGGAATGGGGAACGGCGCGCGGTCGACCGGGATCGGCGTGATGCCCAGCTCGGTGACGACGTTGCCGGCCGCGTCGCGGACCACCGAGCCGGCCGGGATGCGGATCTCCAGGCCGGGAATCTTCGGCGTGGTCAGGACCGTCTCGGCGGTGGTCGGCGAGGCCAGTTTCACCGTGTGCTGCGTGTCGAGCGCCTGCATCCAGATCGTGTACGGCAGCACAGTGGTGCGGCCGCGGCGCACGTCCGCGCGGACGGTGTAGACACCGAACGTGCGGCTCGCCGGACCGGCGGCGGTGCCGTCGACGGTGAACGTGGTGGCGCCTGCAGGCAGGCCGGTGAGCAGGAACCGTCCGGTGCGGTCCGTCGTCGCCTTCGCGCCGCCGGCGGTGACGGTCACGCCGGCCAGCGGCATGCCATCGATCGTGTACGTGTGCCCGGACAGCGCGGTGGTGCCCTTCTTCGCGCGCAGCGGCCTGGGCGCGGCGACGGCGGGACGGCGGGTCGACCAGTCCTTGCCGAGCAGGTTGTCGCGATCGGGAGTCCAGGTCAGGTCGTCGCCGGCCGGGGGCGGGGCCGGGGTTTGTGGCGCCCGCCGGCTGGCGGGCCTGGCGGCCGGCGTGCTGACGGGAGCGGCGGCGCGGCCCGTCGGCTGCCGGGCGAGCAGGCGCAAGCGCAGCTCGCCGGTCACGCCGTCGTGCGGGTCGAGGATCAGCTGGTGGGTACCGGTCTTGGTGAGGTCCGGCATGGCGACGTCGGTGTCGCGGACCGAGGGGAGGTGGCGCTCGACGCCGTCCGGTTCGATGAGGCGCGCCTGCGTGTAGTCGGTGAGACCGTTGCTGACCACGCCGAGGGTGAACTGCGCGGTCCCCGGCCGGTTGAACGTGAGCCGGGCGTTCTGCCCGCGCCGAGTCACCGCGACGGTGCGCACGGCGCCGCCCACGCTCAGCTCACCGGCGTCGAGCCGGGCCGACAAGATCAGCTGGGCGGTGCCCGTGGCCGCCCTGTCGGACCTGAACAGCACGGTGTGCCGACCGGCCGCGGTCAGGGCCGGAAGGTCGATGTTGCCGTAGGACGTGGCCAGCACGCCGGCGGTGTGCACGCTGGCTCCGGTCGGGCCGAGCACGACGACGCGGGTGTTCGTCGAGAACGTGTTGCCGGTGACACCGATGCTCAGCGCATCACCCTGCGCGGCGTCGAACGTGAAGGCGATGTCCTGGCCGGGGCGGCCGATCGTGGCGGCTGCGGCCTTACCGGTGGTGGTGAGGGCGCCGCCGTCGATCGGCGCCGACAGGGTCACCTTGAGCTGCCCCGTGCCCGCCCGCTGCGGGTTGATGCGCACGGCGTACGTGCCGGTCGCCGACAGCGCTGGCAGCCGGATGCTGTCCGCCGACCGGGCCAGCGTGGTCGAGCTGTAGATGGTCCGGCGTTCCGGATCGGCCGGATCGAACAGGTGGAACTCGACGTTACGGTCGAACTGGTTGTCGGTGACGCCGAGGTTCAGCCGGGCGCCCGAGGCGCCGGTGAACGAGAACACGGCGTCCTGGCCCGCTCGCGTGACGACGAGGTTGACGGCGGTGCCGGTGATCGTGGCGACGCCGGCGTCCACCCGTGCCGACAGCGTCGTGGTGACCGCGCCCATCCCGGCGTACCGGGGATCGAGCACCAGCGTGTACCGGCCGGTGGCCGCCAGCGTCCCGAGGTCGATGCTGTCGTCGGCCTGAATGCCCAGCCTCGAGTCGATCAGCTTGGTGCCGTCTGGCCGCAGAACGGTCGCGTTCCACCCCTCGGTGAGGGTGCTCCCGGTGAGGCCGAGACTCAGCGCCTGCCCGGCCGTGCCGTCGAAGGCCAGCCGCAGGTCCTGGCCCGGCACCGCCAGGCTCGCCGGCACGGCGGCCCCCGTCGTGGTCACGACCCCGGTGACCGGCTCCGAGAGGTGCGCGGTGAGGGCGCCGGTGCGATTCTCGCGCGGCATGACGAGCAGCTGGTACGTCGGTCCCGGCCGTAGTCCGGTCATGTCGATCTGAATGTTGCGCTGCCCGTACTCGGTGCGGCCGGCGCCGGGTACCGGCACGCCGTCCGGGTCGAAGAGCGAGACCTCAACGCCGGCGGCGAATGTGAGGCCGGTCAGGCCGACGCTGGCCATGCCGGAATCGGGAGCGCTGAACAGGACGACGGAGGCGTGCCCGGCGCCGTCGATCCGGACCGGACGCGACGACCCCGGGTATACGCGATCCCAGCTCTCGATGAGGTCTGGATTGACGCCCACCGAGGGCACGAAGAAGTCCGGCCCGGAGAAAGTGCCGTTCGGAGTCTCGACGCGCAGCCGGCCGCTGGTGGTACGCGGGATCCGGATGGTCAGCGACGTCACGCTCGCGGCTGTGACCTCGGTCCGGACGCCGTTGATCGAGACGACGTTGTCGGTGGGCGTCGTGTCGAAACCGAGCCCGGTGACGACCGCCTCCGTGCCGGGCGGCCCGCTGTCCGGTTCGATCCGCGTCACGCTCGGGGCGCCCGGCGTGAGGGTGAAGACCGGCCCGGTGACCGTGCTGGCGCCGACCTGGACGGTGACCGGCCCGGTGCCGCTCATCGCCGGGATGGTGAGGGTGAGGGTCGTCGCCGTCGCCTTCGACACCGGCATCGGCGCTCCGCCGATCTTGACGGTGTTCGCCGCCGGATCGGTGGAGAACCCCGTGCCGTGAACGGTGACTGTCTCACCGCGCCGGGCGGACATCGGCACGACGCTGACGAGGGAGAGCCGCGTCGACGGGTACCGCTCGACCTTGGTGATGTTCCCGGCCGGGTCGTACTCGTAGCGGGCGGTCTCGCCGCCGGTGTGGGTCACGGCGGCCAACCGCCCGGCTGCGTCATACGCATAGTGCGCGGGGGCCGCGACGGCCGCAGGAGTGGGTGCCGGTGCCGGGGCCTGCGCCGGCGCAACCGCCGCCACGGCGGGGCGCTGTGCGGGTGCGGGAGCGGCGGCCGCCGGAGGCGGCGCGCAACCGAGCCCGGCCAGCAGCGCTACGGCGGGCAGCAGGGTCCAGATTCCACGTACGCGTGCCAACGGGACTCCTCGGTCGGGCCTGACGATCGAGGCCGATCGTGGCGACCGTGCCGGCCCGTTGGAAGGGAGATCGACCGAAGCGGCACCATCGGGAGGCAGTCACCGCTCTCGATGACCCATGGGGTGTCGCAGACCGGCCCGGACCTCCGCGCGAAAGGGCGGGATCGCCGCGGCGCGTTGCGGCGGCCGTCCTGGGTGACCAGAATCCGCCTCGCCCAATGTTCGACCTCGGAGCACCCCATGAAGCTGAGCCGTCGCACGGTCGTCGCCGGTGGCGTCGCCGCGGCAGCTGGATGGATGACCAACGGCTGCGCGGCGTCGCCCGCCGGGCGCCGGCCCGAACAGACCGGCCTGCTGGCCGAGCCGCCTGCGCCGCACGCCGTCGTCGCGGCGCTCGACATCGGCGTCACCGGCCGGCAGGCCGTCGCCGACGCGCTGCGCGGCCTCGCCGAGCGGGCCGCGGCCGCGCCCGCCGAGGTGCGCACGATGGTAGGGCTCGGTGCAGGCGTGTTCGAGCGGGCAGGGCTTACCGCCCGGCGGCCCCGGCTGCTCGCGCTCATGCCGTCGTTCCCCGGCGACGTGCTGGACCCGGCCCGCACCCACGGCGACCTACTGATCCAGGTGGAGGCGCCGGACGCCGACGCCGCCGAAAAGGCGTTAGGGGCGACCGTGGGCGACCTGACCGTCCGGTGGCGGATGGCGGGGTTCAGCGATGTCCGGCCCGCCGGCATGGGACGGCCCGTGGCGACGAACCTGTTCGGCTTCACCGAGGGGCACAGCAACCCGCCCACGACCGACGTCGCCCGGGTCGGCTCCGGTCAGGGCGAACCCCTGTGGGCGGTGGGCGGCAGCTACCAGGTGGTGCGGATCATCCGGTTCGCCACGGCGCTGTGGGACAGGGACCCGGTCGAACGGCAGGAACAGATGATCGGGCGGCGCCGCGACGGGCGGTGGCTCGACGGCACGGCGGCGGACGCGGACCCGCTGTTCGCAGCCGACCCGCACGGCCGCCGCACCCCGTTGGACTCGCACGTGCGCCGGGCGAACCCGCGCACCGGACCGCCGCCGCCGATGCTCCGGCGCGGATTCTCCTTCCGAGGAACAGACCGGGCCGGGCGTACCGAGGAGGGCATGTTGTTCATCGCCTTTCAGCGCGACATCCGGGACGGTTTCGAGGCGGTCCAGCACCGGCTGGCCGGCGAACGCCTCGGCCGTTACGTGCTGACCGTCGGCGGCGGATACTTCTTCGTGCCGCCACCCGGCCACGACGGCTGGTGGGGGGACGGCCTCTTCGCCGCCTGACGTCTCATGGGCGCTGTGGCGGGCCCGGCCGGAACGTTGCAGCACTCCGCACCCAGAATCCGTCCCCTCCGCCTGCGATCGGACCGCCTGCGGAAACCTCGTACTGGCGCCTCGACTGGCGCGGGCCGAGGTGCACCACGCCGACCTCAGCCGGCTGCCGGGGGCGGCGCAGGTCGTCGACGAGCTGGCCGACGCGCTCCGCGGCCGCCTCGACGTGCTCGTCAACTGCGCCGGCACCGGCACCGGCACCCCCGCGCTGGACATCGGCTACGACACCTGGCGCGAGGTCCTCGCCGTCGACCTGGACGCGCCGTTCCTGTGCAGCCAGCGCGCCGCCCACCGGATGATCGCCGGCGGCCGCGGCGGCCGGATCGTCAACATCACCAGCGTGCACGAGACCGCCCCGCGCGTCGGCGCGGCGCCCTACCGCGCCGCCAAGGGCGGGCTCGGGCTGCTCACCACCGTGCTGGCGCTGGAGCTCGCCGAGCACGGCATCACCGTCAACGCCGTCGCTCCCGGCGAGATCGCCACGCCCATGACGGGCCAGGAGGACCGGGACCCGCACGGCGAGCGCCGGCCCGGCGTGCCGCTCGGGCGACCCGGCGACGCCCGCGAGGTGGCCGCCGTCGTCGCGTTCCAGGCCGGCTCGCACCTGGACAGCGACGGCTGGCGGCGGCCCTGACCGCGCGCCGGGTCAGGGGAGCAGCAGCTCGAACCACACCGTCGTGCCGCGCACCGTCGGGTCCGTGCCCCAGGCGTCGCTCATCTCCTCGATGAGCCCGAGGCCGCGGCCCCGGCTGCTCAGCGCCTCGGCCCGGGCCCGCACCACGCCGCCGCGGGTGCCGGTGTCCGCCACCGACACCAGCAGCCGCTCCGCGCTCAGGTCGATGTGCACCGTCGCCGCCGTCCCCGCGTGCAGCAGGGCGTTCGTCGTCAGCTCGCTGGCGCACAGCACCGCCGCGCCGATCACCGGCTCCGGCACGCCCCACGAGCGCAGCCGGCTCGTCATCCAGTGCCGCACCCGGCTCGGCGCGGTCGGCTCCGCCGGCGCCGCCATCGTCGCCGACCGGCTCGGCGTCACCGCGTACTCGATCGCCAGGACCGCCACGTCGTCGTCCGTGGCGCCCGCCACCGCCCGCGTCGCCAGCGCGCACAGGCTGCGCGGGTCGCCGCTCGGCGCCGCCGCCACCGTCTCCTGCAGCGCGGCCAGCCCGTCGCTCAGGGCGCGACCCCGGCGCTCGATCACCCCGTCGCTGAACAGCAGCAGCGCGTCGCCCGGGATCAGCCGCACCACCGTCGGGCGCCACCGCCCGCCCACCCCCAGCGGCGGGCCCGGCGGCAGCTCCACCAGGCTCGTCGCGCCCGGCACCGGGCCCGCGGCGTGCCGCACCACCGGCGGCGGGTGCCCCGCGCTGGCCAGGCTCAGCGTGGCGTCCTCCGGGTCCAGCAGGCCGTACACCACCGTCACGAACCGCTCCGTGTTGCGCGCCTCCGCGCCCAGCGACGCCACCAGCCGGTCGAGGCCCGTCAGCACCGCCGACGGCTCCGGGTCCGTCAGCGCCAGCGCCCGCAGCGCCGCCCGCACCTGGCCCATCAGCGCCGCCGCGTGCACGTCGTGGCCCGCCACGTCGCCCAGCGCCACCGCCAGCCGGCCGTCGGTCAGCATGAACGCGTCGTAGAAGTCGCCGCCCGCCGCGTTGCCGTCCACGCCCACGTCGTAGCGGGCCGCGATGCGGAACCGGTCCAGCTCCGGCAGGTGCTCCGGCAGCATGCTGCGCTGCAGCAGCTGCGCCGTGCCGTACTGCGCCTCGAACCGCCGCGCCCGCTCCGCCGCCTGCGCCACCAGCTCCGCGGCGGCGCGCAGCACCGCCCGCTCCGCCGGCCGCCACGTGTGCGCCACCCGGTACCCGATGCCGATCGCGCCGCGCAGCGACGGCGTCACCAGCGGCAGCGCCGCGAACGCGCGTACCCACTGGTCGTGCCGGTCCGTCGCCACCTGGTGCAGCGGGGCGCCGTCGTCGGTGAAGCCCGCCACGCCCGTCGCGGCCGCCTCCGCCAGCGGCGACGGCGAGTTGCCCGGCATCCGCCGCCACACAGGCGGCAGCCGCTCGTCCGCCTCGTCCAGGATCTCGCCGCGCAGCCGCCGCACCGCCCGCCACGACGGGCCGTCGTCCACCACGACCGTCGCGTGGTCGACGTCGAAGGAACTCGTCACGTACGCCAGCGCCACCCGCGCCACGTCGTCCAGGTTCAGCGTCGCCGCCAGCGACGACGCCAGCTCGCCGAGCGTCTGCAGCCGCCGGGTGACCTGCGTCGTCTCCGCCGCCACCGTCAGCACGCCCACGATCGCGCCGTGCCGGTCGCGCACCGCCGACATGCCCTGCGTGAAGAACGCCGTCTCCGACTCGCCGGGCAGCTGCGTCTCCGCCTCCAGGTACGGCCGCCCGGTGCGGAACACCCGCTCCAGCGCCGGCCCCACCCCCGGCTCGCCCCACAGGTCCGCGAAGACCTCCCGCGCGCACCGGCCCAGGGCCTCCGGGTGCCGCGCGCCGAGCAGGTCCGCGTAGGCGTCGTTGTAGACCATCGTCAGGTCGGCCCCGAACGCGAACGCCATCGCCACCGGCGACGCCAGCACCAGGTCGACCGTCGCCCGCACCGCCGGATCCCACCGGTGCGCCGGCCCGAGCGGCGTGCGCTCCCACGCGGCGGCCCGCACCAGCCGCGCCATCTCACCGGCCCCCGCGGCGACCGCCTCGGCGGCGCGCTCGTCCGCCACGACATCCCGCACGGGGACCGCGGACACGATTGCGGGCACAGGGCCGCCGGCTCCGGCCATGACGGCAAGAGTAACCGCACTCGTCCGATCGGACGATCCCAGACCCATACGTACGGCCAATCGGTCGGCTAACGGCCGGTTTGGACTGAACTCGCCGAATGATCATCGCCAGCGCGATGTAGCTGTGTGTAGCTGGACGGTATGAGAAGTGACCTTGTCCCGTGCTCATGACCGGCTCTTATAGTCGCTGCCATGACCGATGACCGGCCTGTCGACAACGCTGCGTCACCAACGCCGCGTCCGCATGACGGCACAGCGGACACCGCCCCCGGGCCCGACCGGCCCGCGCCCGGCACCCCCGCCACCCCGCCGACCCCCACCGCCGCCGACCCCGCACCGCCGCACGTGGTGGGGAAGGGCGAGCTTGCCACGGCCCCGGACGGGACCGGCGAACCACTTACGGCCGCGACCGCCGGCCCCTCCGCCGACTCCTCCGCCGAGCCCTCCGCCGACTCCTCCGCCGGGTCGGAGGCTGCCGCCGGATCCGGTCCTGGCGCGAGTGCAGAGCACTCGGTCTGGACCGAGGTGCCCGCCCGCGTCGACGACGACCTGCGGGACAACCCCTTCGCCGGCCAGCACGTCCTCGACGAGCCCGTGGTGTGGAGCCCCATCGTCTGGAGCCCGCTGGTCGAGACCGTCGCGGCCGAGGCGGAAGCGGACGGCACCGACCTCTCTACCGGCCGCCCACCGGCTGCCGGCACCGATCCGTCCCTCGACGGCACCACCGAACGCCTGCCGGCCGCCGCCCACCCTGCTGCCGCCGGCCACCTGCCCGCCGCCGCGGCCGGCCATCGACCGGCGGCGGCCGACCCGCCGCCGGCCGCCGCCGGCCCCCGGCCGGCCGCCAGGGACTCTCGGCCCGCCGCCGACCCGCTGCCGGTCGCCGGGAACCCTTCGCCTGCCGCCGCCGGCCCTCGGCCGGTCGCCGACCACCGGCAGCCCGCCGCCCCCGGCCACCCCCCGCTCGTCGGGGAGACGGCCACGGTGGACCTCAGCTCCGGCCGGTCGCCGTCGCTGATCGGCGAGGCCGTCACGCACCGCCTGGCCGTCCCGGCCCAGCGGCCGGCGCCGCCGGCCGAGGGCCCGGTCGCCGCCGGCCCGGGGGAGGCGGTCACCCGGCGGCTCGCCGTCCCGGCGGCCCGGCCGCCGTCGGCGGCCACGCACGCCGAGGCCCGCGACGACACCGTCACCCCCGCCGGGCCCCTCCGGGACACCCCGCCGCCCGCGACCCGCCTCGCCGCCTCCGCGGCGGCGAGCCTCGCGGCCGGGGCAGCCGCCGGGGCCCCGCGCCCACGCGCCGTCCTTCTACCCACCGGCCCCGTCGCCGGCCCCCTGTCGGGCCCCGCGCCGAGCCGGGAGGCGGATCCCGCGGCAACGACGGTCCTGCCCGCGACCCCCGACCGGCCCGCGACCGCCGGCAAGGCCGCGACCGCCGACCGGCCCGCGACCCTCGACCGGCCCGCGACCGGCGACAAGGCCGCGACCGCGGACCGCGCCGCGGTCGCCGAGCCGCACGCCGTCGGCGGGCGGGACACCAGCAGTGACACCGTCGAGTTCGCCGTCACCAAGATCGTCGAGCCCGTGGCGCAGCAGCCCACCCGGCAGCAGGCGCGGGAGGCGTCCGGGGCGCTGGCCGCCAGTGCCGCCGCCGACCGGGCCGCGCGGCGGTTGCGGCTGGCGCTGCTGTGCGGGGTGTTCGCGGCGGTGCTGGTGGGGGTCGGGGTGGCGTGGGCCGCGCTGGAGGAGCCGGGGCGGCCGAGCGGGAGTCCGCCGGTCACCGGGTCGCCGAGCATCGCGCCGACGACCGGGCCGCCGTTCAGCACGGGGGCCCGGCCGGGGGCTGTGCCGGTGCAGGGGTCGCCGTCCGGGTCGCCGTCGGGGACGCCGTCGTGGTCGCCGTCGCTGCCGGCCGCGCCGGTGACGAGTGTGCCGGGCGCGCCGCCCGGCGGTGACGGTGGTTCCGGAGGTGCGATCCCGCCGGACCGTACGGACGACCCGCAGGTGTGGCCGCCGTTCCCGCCGCCGGCGGAGCCGCCCGCGCCGCCGCCCGCGCCGCGGCCGGAGGAGCCGGAGATGCCGCAGCAGCCGGTGGCGCCGCCGATGCTGTCGGCGACGCTGACCCGGGAGGCGAACGACGTGCCGCTGGGGCTGACCGGCTACGAGGGCACGGTGCGCATCGACAACCCTGGGTCGCGCGCGGCCGACGGGTGGCGGGTGACGGTGACGCTGCCGGGCGACAACCCGGTGCGGCACGTGCGCGGCGCCAGTGTGCAGCAGGACGGCTCGACGGTCGTGTTCACCCCGGCCGGCGACACCGCGACGGTGCCCGCGTGGGGCTCGGTGACGTTCAGTTTCCGGGTCGGCGGCGTGCTGCCGGGCGACCCGACGGGCTGCACGATCGACGGCCGCCCCTGCGGCTGACGGCACACGCGCCGCGGGGGTGCCGCGGAACGGCTCAGGCGGTGTGCAGGGCGTGGCCGAGCAGGCACACGGCCAGCAGGCGGTGCAGCACCCAGTCGTCGGTCGACCAGTCGATGGCGCCGGACGGGGCGCGCCAGCCGTGCCGGTACGCCGCGTCGCGCACGCCCTCGGCGTACGCGGCCAGCGCGACGACGCTGAGCGGCCGGGCGTCGCCCTCGAGGCTCTCCCGGATCGCCGCGGCGTGCTGGTCGACGGAGGCGAGCAGGGCCGGCATCTTGCGGGCGGTGGACAGTCCGGAATAGCCGATCGAGGCCATCAGCCCGTGCAGGGCGGACAGCGCGGAACGGTTCGCGGCGCGTGCGGCCAGGCCGCCGAAAAGGCCCATCATGGGTGAGAAATTTAGCGGCGCTCGGGTTGCCGCCGGTACGCCCGATCGGTGCAGCTCGGTTGAACCGGGAATGGGAGGCGGGCCGCGGGGTAACCCGCTAGGCGTGACGAACGAGGGACCCGACGAGGCGCACCGGCGGCCGGCCGGACTGGACGACGCGACGGTGCAGGCGCTCGGCAAGCTGAGCGAGGCGCTGGAGACCACCGAGCGGGTGCGCGGCCACCTGTACTCCCTGCACCAGCTCACCGGCCACGCCGACCTGCAGCTGGACGACGCGGTGGAGCTGTTCCGCAAGGCCGGGCACGACGCCGTGGCGGACCGGATCGAGCGCGAGCTGATCGGCCGCAACGTGATCGCGGGGCGGTGGACGTTCCAGATCGTCGAGGACTACGACGACGCGTACTGGTCGGTGTTCCGCGCGATCGAGCGGGATGCCCGGGACGGGCTGGCGGGCGGCCGCCGGCACCTGTACGAGGCGGAGATGAAGGAGCGCCGGCGCACCCACGGCGAGCCGGGCCACGAGGCGCTCCCCGAGGCGTGAGCGGGCGGGGGCGCTACTCCTGCGAGTAGTTCCGCGACCGCACCTCGGCCGGCTGGCGGCGGCGGGCGTCGTCCGCGAGGATGACGGTGGCCACCAGGACGGCGACGACGACGGCGAACAGCCACGAGGCGTCGTCCACGAGGATCGCGGCGACGGGTGCCTGGACGGCGGCGAGCATGAAGCCCAGCCAGGCGAGCCGACGCTGGACCAGAGTGAGGAAACCGGCAGGACGCATCCGGCCAGTTAACCCGTTGAGTCCGTTTTCGCCGTCACCCGTTCGGACGATCTGGCGTTGTCCGACCGTGCCCACTGCGCAGCGTTGCCGCCTCGGGACGGCCCGTCTGACCCGCCGCGGGTGGTTCGGGGCGGCGCTGGCGCTGGCCGCCGCGGGCTGTGACGAGCGGGTTCCGGTGGGTGTCCCGGAGCCGCCGGGGCACGTGGCGCGCGGGCGCGGCGACGGCGGCCGGTTCGCCAAGTTCGAACTGGTGAGCCCGGCGGCCACGGTGACCGTGCGGGCCGCCGACCTCGCGGGCGACCTCTACCGGGTGACCACGCCCGCGGGCGGCGGCGTGCGCCCGGTGGTGGGGTCGCGGGGCGGGCTGGTGCGGGCGGCGCTGCGGCCGACGGGGGCGGCCGGTCCGGACGCCGTGGAGATCACCCTGCACGCCGGCGTGCGGTGGGCGCTGCTGCTGCGGGCGGGGGCGGGGGAGGTGCTGCTCGACCTGGCCGCGGCCGCGCTGACGGGGGTCGCGGTGGTGGGCGGCGCGGGCCGGTTGCGGCTGTTCCTGCCGCGTCCGGCGGCGGTGGCGGGGCGGGTGTGGCTCGCCGCCGGCATCGGCCGGGCCGAGGTGTGGGCGCCGCCGGGGGTGCCGGTCGTCGTCCGCGGCGCGGCCCGGGCCGCGCGCCCCGGCCTGGGCGGTCCCGGGTACGTGGTGGAGGCGCGCAGCGCCCTCGGCGAGCTCCTGCTGCACTGACAGGTGTAAGTGCCGTGGGGCAGGATCGGGGGCATGCCCTCCACCCGCGGCTCCCTGCTGCTGCTCGCGTACCTCGGCTTCGTCAGCCTCGGCCTGCCCGACGGCCTGCTCGGCGTCGGCTGGCCGTCGATGGCGGAGTCGCTCGGCGTGCCCACGTCGGCGGTCGGCCTGCTGCTGGTGGCGGGCACGGCCGGTTACCTGGCGTCGAGCGTGGCGGCCGGGTTCACGCTGCGCCGCCTCGGGGTGGGCGCGCTGCTGGCCGGCAGCACCGGCCTGGCCTGCCTGGCGCTGTCCGGGTACGCCTCCTCGGGCGTCTTCGCGCTGACCGTGGCCGTCGCGTTCGTGCTGGGCCTGGGCTCGGGCGCGATCGACTCGGGGCTGAACGCGTACGCGGCGTCGGCGTTCGGGGCCCGGCACATGAACTGGATGCACGCGTTCTTCGGCCTGGGCGTGGCCATCGGCCCGCTGATCATGACCGGGGTGCTGCTGGCGGGCTGGTCGTGGCGGTGGGGGTACGTGACCGTGGCGGTGGCGCAGGCGGCCCTGGCGACGGCGTTCGCGCTGACCGCCCGCCGGTGGGCGCGGACCGCGCCGCCGCCCGAGGCGCACGACCGGTCCGGCGGGTCCACGCTGCGGCTGCCCGCGGTGTGGCTGGGGGCGCTGGTGTTCGCGCTGTACGTGGCGATCGAGGCGGGCGCCGGGCTGTGGGCGTTCCTGCTGCTCACCGAGGCGCGCGGGCTGTCCGCCGGGGCGGCCGGGCTGTGCGTGTCGCTGTACTGGGCGATGCTGTTCGCCGGGCGCATCGTGTTCGGGCCGGTGTCGGAGCGGGTGGGCAGCCGCACCGTCCTGCTGGGCTGCCTGGTCGCCCTGGTGGCGGGGGCGGCGCTGGTGGCGGTGCCGGGGGTGGCCGCGCTCAGCGTGCTGGGCCTGGCGGTGCTGGGGTTCGCGGCGGCGCCGGTGTTCCCGCTGCTCATCCTCACCACGGCGGACCGGGTCGGCGCGGCGCACGCGGACCGGACGATCGGCGTGCAGGTCGGCGCGGCGGCGCTCGGCGGGGCGCTGGTGCCGGCCGGGATCGGGCTGGCGCTGGGCGGGGCGGGCGAGCGGGCCGGCCTGCTCGGGCCGATCCTGCTCGCGCTCGCCGTCGCCCTGCTGGTGCTGCACCTGACGACCGGGCGGAGGCCCGCGCCGGTGACCGCCTAGGACGCCTGGGACGCGTCGGTCCAGGCGACCGGCTCGTCGCGGCCCATGAAGCGGATCAGGTGACCGCCGACCACGTGCTGGACCCGGGCCAGGGTCTCGGCGTCGGCGGCCGTCGCGGTGCACCGCAGCCCGTCGCCGTCGACGACGGCCGCGCCCACCGCGGTGTCGCTGAGCCGGAACGTGGCGCCGCCGTCGGCCTCCTCGACCGGGATCTTCCGGCCGACGTGGGAGACGAGCTGCTTGAGGTAGCGGGCGGGCCGGTCCGTCGCGATGTACGCCGTGGTGTTCATGAGCCAACCCTAATTCGGGCCGGTGCGTCCCGTGGTGCTCGGCCGGGCGGCCCGGTGCGGGTCCGTGGCGTCCGGGTCGGGCGTCTCCCGCGCCTGCGTGCCGTGGCCGAACGCCTGCTCGGCGCCCGCGTCCTCACCCGTCCCGTCGTCGTGCTGCCCGTCGGTGTCCCAGCTGGCCATCGCGGCGCTCAGCTCGGACACGGGCAGCTTCTCCTCGTCGCGCCACACGGCGTTGTCGTCGGTCATGCCGTGTGCCGTACCCGGGGCGGCCCGGCACAAACGACGGGGCCGCCCCGAAGGGCGGCCCCGGCCGGTACGGCGGTGGTGCGACGGATCACGGGTTCGGGCGGTCCACCTGGCCGCGCCAGGCGCCGGTCTCGACGCCGCCGCGGCCCTCGATGAACTCCTTGAACCGCTTCATGTCGCCCTTGACCCGGCGGTCCACGATGCCCAGCTTGTCGCCCGCCTGCTCGGCGACGCCCTCGGGCTCGAAGTCGAGCTGCACCGTCACGCGGGTGTGGCTCTCGTCGAGGCGGTGGAACGTCACGACGCCGGCCTGCTTGGTGCCGCCGGTCGACGTCCACGCGACGCGCTCGTCCGGCAGCTGCTCGGTGATGGCGGCGTCGAACTCCCGCTTCACCCCCGCGATCTCGGTCTTCCAGTGGGTCATCGTGTCGTCGATCTGGCGGATCTCGACGACGCCCTCCATGAACTGGGGGAACTCCTCGAACTGCGTCCACTGGTTGTACGCGGTGCGCACCGGGACGGCGACATCGACGGACTCGGTCACACTGCTCATGGTCAACTCCTCCTCGGATGGACGCGCGTCAGACCTGCTGGCCGAGCGCGTCCCAGATCTCCACCACGGTGTCGTAGGTCGTGCCCTCGGGCAGCCGGTCCAGCGCTGCCAGGACGTCGTCCGGGGCGCCCAGGGTGCGGGCGCTGGCCAGCAGCGCCTCCCGGTCGCCGGGCAACGCGGAGGGGCCGATGTGGCGGCCCAGCCGGCTCAGTTCCTCCTGGGCTCCCGACTCGCCGCCGTGGATCGTGGCGGGCGGCTGGTCCTCACCGGCCGGCTCCGCCTCCTTCCACTCCTCGGCGCGGCCGCCCGCGGTGCCCTGAACGACGCCGCGGACCTCTTTCTCCATCTCGCCGTCGAGGCGAGGCCCGTGTTTCGTGTTCCCGCGTTCCATGACCATCCGCTACCCGGGCGGCCCGGCGGTAAACGGCGCCGCGTCGGTTCGCACCCCCCGGGCGGGGGTAGTGCCTACGCTGACCGTGGGGTGGACAAGGGGAGGGGCACGCCGTGGCCGACGCGATCGTGATCGGGGCCGGGCACAACGGCCTGGTGGCCGCCAACCTGCTCGTCGACGAGGGCTGGGACGTGCAGGTCATCGAGGCCGCCCCGCAGCCGGGCGGCGCGGTGCGCTCGGACGTCATCACCGCCCCCGGCTACCTCAGCGACCTGTTCAGCTCGTTCTACCCGCTGAGCTACGCCAGCCCCGTGATGAACGGGCTCGGCATCACCGACTGGGGCGTCACCTGGACGCACTCGCCCGACGTCCTCGCCCACCTGCTGCCCGACGGCCGCGCCGCCGTACTCAACCGCGACCCGGAGCGCACCGCGTCCTCGGTGGAGCGGTTCGCGCCCGGCGACGGCGAGAAGTGGCACCACGCCTACGACGACTGGCGCGAGGTGTCGCAGCAGATGCTCGACGTGCTGTTCGCCGGGTTCCCGCCGGTGCGCGGCGGCATCGGGCTGCTGCGGCAGCTGCGCACGGCCGGCGCGCTGCGCCTGGCCCGCCGGCTGGTGCTGTCGGCGCGCGAGCTGACCGGCGAGCTGTTCGACGGCGAGGGCGCCCGGCTCATCATGACCGGCTGCGCCCTGCACACCGACCTGTCGCCGGAGGAGGCGGGCGGCGGCGTGTACGGCTGGCTGCTCGCCATGCTGGGCCAGGAGTACGGCTGGCCGGTGCCGGTCGGCGGCGCGCAGAAGATCACCGACGCGCTGGTGTCGCGGCTGGAGTCCAAGGGCGGGCGCATCACGTACGGCAACGCGGTCGAGCGGGTCCTCGTGGCCCGCGGCCGCGCGATGGGCGTGCGCACCGCCGACGGCCGCGACTGGCGCGCCACCCGCGCCGTGCTGGCCGACGTGCCCGCCCCGGCGCTGTTCCTCGACCTCGTCGGCGGCCGGCACCTGCCGCCGCGCTTCGTCGAGGACCTCGCGCACTTCCGGTGGGACGGCGCCACCGTCAAGGTGGACTGGGCGCTGGACACGCCGATCCCGTGGGCGAACAAGGAGGTCGCCGGCGCCGGCACCGTGCACCTGGGCGCCGACCTCAACGGCCTCACCCACTACTCGGCGTCGCTGGCCGCCGACGAGGTGCCGGACAAGCCGTTCATGCTGCTCGGCCAGAACACCGTGGCCGACCCCACCCGGTCGCCCGCCGGCACCGAGTCGATGTGGGCGTACACCCACCTGCCGCACCGGGCCCGGTGGGAGCCCGACATCATCGCGGCGCACGTCGAGCGCATGGAGCAGGTCGTCGAGGACGCCGCGCCCGGCTTCCGCGGCCACGTCGTCGGCCGGCACGTGTACTCGCCCGCCGACATGCAGGCGGAGAACCCCAGCCTGATCGGGGGAGCGCTGGGCGGCGGCACGGCGGCGGCGTTCCAGCAGCTGTTCCTGCGCCCGATCCCCGGCCTCGGCCGGGCGGACACCCCGGTGGACCGGCTGTTCCTGGCCAGCGCGTCCGCGCACCCGGGCGGCGGCGTGCACGGCGCCCCCGGCGCGAACGCGGCCCGGGCCGCGCTGGCCCGGGCCTCCCTCGCCGGCGGCCTGTACCGCGGCGTCATCGACGTCGCGCACCGCGCGATCTACAAGCAGTCGAGCGCCTGACCCGCCCCACCTAGCGGCGGCGGGCGATGCCGACCGCCGCCGCGGCGGCCAGGCCGAGCCCGGTCGCGGCCGCGGCCAGCGCCGGGCGGTGCATGGTCGCCCACAGCGTCACCGAGTACGGCTTGGAGGTGTCGTCGAAGACGCCGTGCGCGCCGAAGTCGCGGTCGTCGTCGCGCGGCTTGTCCACGTTGTCGTGCCACTGTGCCGGGTCGACCGGGTCGGCGGTCTGCTGCGCGTCGTACCCCTGCTTCGTGGTGGACAGCAGGCGGTCGAGCAGGCCGGGCGCGACGATGTTGCCCAGCCGGGTCTTCCACGTCGCGCTGGCGACGTTGACCTCCCGCTTGCCGTAGTCCGCCGCCCACAGCACGGCTGTGGCGGCCACCTCCGGCTGGTAGATCGGCGGCACCGGCTGCGGGTGGCGCGGCAGGCGCGTGCGCACCCAGGAGAACTGCGGCGTGTTGACCGCCGGCATCTGCACCATCGACAGCGTGACGCCGGGGCAGTCGTGCAGCAGCTCGGCGCGTAGCGAGTCGTTGAAGCCCTGGATGGCGTGCTTGGTGGCGCAGTACGCGGCCTGCAGCGGGATGCCCCGGTACGCCAGCGCGGAGCCGACCTGCACGATCGCGCCGCGCCCGGCGGCGCGCATGTGCTCCAGCGCCGCCAGGGTGCCGTGCACGGTGCCGAGGTAGTTGACCTCCATCACCCGGCGGTACTCCTCGGGCGACACCTCCCAGGCGGGCGCGAACACCGACACGAACGCGTCATTGATCCACACGTCGAGGCCGTCGAACGCCGCCGCCGCGTCGGCCGCCGCCGCCCGCACCGCCTCGTGGTCGGCCACGTCCAGCTGGTACGTGCGCACGTCGGCGGCGCCGCGCTCCCGGCAGTCCTGGGCGGCGCCGTCCAGCCCGGCGCGGCCCCGCGCCATGAGCACCAGCCGGTCGCCGCGCTCGGCGTACGCCTGGGCGACGGCCCGGCCGATGCCGGCGCTGGCGCCGGTGATGACGACGGTCTGTGTCACGAGGTGTGCTCCCTGGTGGCGATGTCGGACAGCCGCCGCAGCGACTCGATGTTGCGGCGGTGCAGGACGAGGTCGTTCAGCTTGCTCTGGATCAGGCGCAGCGGGCCCTTGGCGAACTCCTCGAACATCGTCACCTTCGTGGCCGACGGCCCGGCGGGTTCCAGCTCCAGGTGCACCGTCGCCTCGCCCAGCGGCCACAGGCCGGCACGCAGCGTCAGCCGGCGGTCCTGCTCCACCGCCAGCACCGTCGACTTGTCGTGCAGCGACAGCGGCCACGGCCCGGCCTTGTGGTACAGGTGGGTGCCCACCGCCGGCCAGCCCGGGTCGACGTCGCGGATGTGCACCGTCCCGACGACCCAGTCGCTGTAGGTCCACCCGTCCGACAGCACGCTGAACACGCGCTGGGGCGTTGCCTCGATGATGCGCCGCACGACAGCCACGTGCGGTCAGTTACCCGGCCGCGCCACCGCTAACCCGCGCCTCGCCCCGATAGGTGCCGAACGACCACAGGTTGCCCTCCGGGTCGCGCACGGCGAACTCGCGCGAGCCGTGGCCGGTGTCGTACGGCTCGCGCAGCACCTCGGCGCCCGCCGCGGCCGCCCGGGCGCAGAGCTCGTCGGGCCGGTCGGTCACCACGTACGCGCCGAACGTGCCCGGCGCCAGCGGCCACGCGTCGCCGTCACCCGGGCGCACCGAGCCCAGCATGATCCCGCCGCCGGGCGGCCAGGCCAGCTCGGCGTGGTCGACCCGGTCGTCCGAGCCGTACACGACGGTCACCTCGAAGCCGAACGCGTCGACGAGGAAGCGGATGAGGGCGCGGGCGTCGGTGGCCCGCAGCGTCGGCCACACCTGCGGTGGCGGCACGGATTCAGTGGTCATGCTCCCCATCGTCGGCCGCGCCGGCCGCCATGGCTTGGACGAATGGGAACTCCTCGGCGCGCAGCACGCTGAGCGGCACCCCGGCGAACGCCCGCACGTCACGGGCCAGGTGCGCCTGGTCGGCGTAGCCGCAGGCGGCCGCCACCGCGGCCAGCGGCCCCGGCATCCGGCGCGCCCGGTCGAACCGGGCCACCATCGCCGCCGTCTTCGGCGACAGGCCCACCTCGGCGCGGAACCGCCCGGCCAGGTGCCGGGCGCTCCAGCCGGTGCGCGCGGCGATCGCCGCCACCGGCACCGTGCCGCGCCCACGCTCGATGACCCGCCACGCGTACGCCACCTCGGGCCGCACGGCGGCGTCGCGCAGCCGGGCGGTCAGCGCGGCGTCCAGCACCGCGAACCGCGCCGGCCAGTCCGCCGCGGCCAGCAGCCGCTGCCGCACCTCGGCCACGGCGGGCCCCAGCACGTCGGCGGCGTCGACGTCGGCGTGCGCCAGCTCGCCCGCCGGCAGCCCCAGCAGCGCCCGGCAGCCCAGCGGCCGCAGCGCCACCTGCACCCCCGACTGCCGCCCGTCGTGCGCGATCAGCGCGGGCCGGGTGTGCAGCCCGCCGACCAGGCCGGTGTAGCTGCCCGGCCGGTCGAGCGGGTCCGGGTGGGCGCGCATCACCAGCGGGTCGTCGAGGGTCAAAATCAGTGTCAGGTACGGCGACGGCAGCCCCCGGTGCGTCGCGGGCGGCACCCCGCGCTGCCGGTACCCGGTGTACCAGGCGACGTGCGGCCGCAGCGGCGGCGCGGGCGTCCCGCGCATGTACTCGTCGACCATGCCGCCGCCCACGGCGTCAGTCCGTCAGCACCCGGGACAGCCGGTCGCGGAAGCTGCGCTCCTGCTCGGTGACCGTCTCGCCGCCGAGCCCGAACGCCCCGCCCGTCGACGACGCCGTCACCACGTCCTCGGCGATCTCGACCAGCCAGTGCTTGTACGCCCCGGCCTCACCCTCGGACACCTTCGCGGCCAGCAGCGCCGCCGCCTCCCCGGCCCGCCCGAGCACGTCCGCCGCGTACCCCCGCGGGTCCGGCGGCTCCGGCACGGCCAGCTCCTCGCCGCGCTCCGGGTCCCCGACCCGGGTGATCAGCTCCGCCGCGACGGCCGACACCAGCGGACTGGCCGACTGCCGCCCGTCGGAGATCCTGTCCAGCCCGGCCGCGGCCTCCGCCCGGGTCCGCCGGGTCCCGTCCGCCTCGGCGGCGCTGGCCGCGGTGAGCACCGACTGCGGCAGGCCGGAGATCAGGCCCCACTCCGCGTCCGTGAAACCGAACTGGGCGTACACCGGCTCATCCGTCACGCGACGTTCCTCCCTGCACGAATCTGTCGGGCCGAAGCCTAGAACAGCGCCCCCACTACCCACCCTGCGCACGGGTCACACCGCAGCCACCCGATCGGCGAGGATGACCGCCGTGCCCGTCACCCTCGACGACCTGCTCGACGATGCCCTCGCGGAGCCCGGCAACCGCCGCATCGCCGCCGCCGAAGGCCTGCTGCCGTACCTGACCGCTTCCCAGCGCTCCCGCGTGTGGGGCGCGGCGACGGCCGCCGCGGGCTTCCACCGCACCGCCGTGCTGTTCACCGCCCTCGCGCCCACCGCCGCGCCGCACGAGCTGCGGCCGGCGCTCGCGGCGCTGCGCGCCCTGCCGCCGTCGTCGTCCGCCCGCGCCCACGGGCTGGCCGCACTGCTCCCGCACCTGGCGGACAGTGACCGGCCGGCGGTCGAGGACGAGCTGATCGCGACCGTGGCGACCACCCCGGATCGGTCCGAGCTGCTGCACGTGCTGGCACCCGGGCTCTCCCCGGGCGGCCTCGCGCGCGCGGTCCGCGCGGCCCTCGACGCGGGCGACCCGGTGGCGGCGACGCGGCCCGCCCAGCTGCCGGCCGACCTGCGGCGGGCCGTCCTGGCCGCGTGCGCCGCCCTCGCCGACGAGCAGGCCCGGGCCGCGGCCCTCGGCGCGTGGGCGCCCTGGCTGTCGGCGGCGGAGGCCGAGGCCGTCGCGCCCGCGGCGCGCACGATCACCGCCCCCGACCGGCGGGCGGCCCTCCTGACCGGGCTCGCCGGTCCGCTGCCGGCCCTGGCGGCCGAGGCGCTGGATGCGGTCCTGGAGTTCCGCGGCGACGACCAGTGGCTGTGGTTCCTGCCGGACCTGGCGGCGCGGCTGGTCCCGGGGCAACTCGATGTCCTGCTGGACCGCCTCGCCGCGGCCACCCGCGCCACGACCCGGATGTGGACGATCGGCGCCCTGGCCCCGCACCTCGACGCCGCGCAACACCGGCGGGCGCTGGCGGCGGTCGGCCTTCCGGACCCGCCGGACATCTGGCTGGTCGGCGCTGCGCGGTTTCTGCCGTACCTGCCGCCGGACCTGCTGGCCGACATGCAGGACTTCGTCGTGCGGCTGATGACCGACAGCGGGGTGGGCGGTGGCGTCGGGGACCTGCTGCCGCACCTGCGCCCGGAGCAGCTCGACCGGGTGCTGCGGCTGACGACGGCACCGGGCGGCGACCTCGCCGCGCTGGGGGAGCTGGTGCCGCACCTGTCCGCCGAGCAGGTCACCCGCACGCTCGACGCGGTCCTCGCGCGCCCGGACCCGGCGGAGCGCGCCTGGGCCGTCGCAGACCTCGCGCCCCGCCTCGACGCGGCCCAGGCCCGGCGGGCGGCCGCCGCCGTGCCCGACGACGGCGACCCGGTCGCCGTCGTCGCCGCTCGCACGGCCCTTGCGCCTCGCCTGGGCGGCGACGCCCGGCGGTCCGTGGTCGGCGCGGGCGCCCGGGCCGCGGAGCGGCTGCCCGGCGATGCCGGCGCGGTGGAGCTGGTCGAGCTGGCAGGCGTGTCGGTGGACGAGGCGCAGCGCGACGAGCTGTTGCGGCGTGCCGTGCGGGGCGGGGGCGCGGTCGTGCGCGGGCGGATCGCGGCGCTGCTGGCCGGCTGTGGAAACCGGGGAGCGCGCCCGGCCGTCGATCTATAGGGTCACCCCCTTCGGGGGGTGATCGTGAGCGATCGATCGGTGTGGGCCGAGCTGTTCGCCGGGTTCGGGGAGCGGCGGGCCGAGCGGGTGCGACTGCTGCGGCTCGTGCCGCGGGCCGGGCGGGGGCTGGTGGCCGGCGCCGTGGCCGTGCAGGTGGCGGCGGGGGTCCTGCCGGTCGGGTTCATCGTCGCCACGTCCGCGGTGGTGGCCGGGGTGCTGGCCGCGGTGGCCGGCGGGTTGTCGTCCGCCGCGTGGGCCGATCTGCGGGGGCTGCTGGTGCTGGCGGCCGCGACGTTCTTCGGCACCCAGTTGCTGCTGCCGGTGCAGGAGCTGCTGGGGGACCTGGTCCGGCGGCGGATCGACGACGGGGTGCGCGACCGGCTGATGGCGGCGGCGTTCAGCGGCCCCGGGGTCGGTGCGCTGGAGGATCCCGACGTGCTCGACCACACCGCGGACGCGGTGCACCGGATGCGCAACGAGATGTGGACGCCGGGGGCGGCGGCCGCCGGGCAGGTGGCGCTGGTGTCGCGGTACCTGCAGACGGTGCTCGCGGCGGCGGTGGCCGCGGTGGCGTACGCGTGGTGGGCCGGGCCGGCGCTGCTGGTGGCGGCGCTGACGATCCGGTTCGGTTACCGGCTGGGGCTGGCCGCGTTCACGGAGGTGCTGCGGGTGACGGTGCGCACCCGGCGGCGGGCGTCGTACTTCCGGGAGCTGCTGCTGCACCCGTCGGCGGCGAAGGAGCTGCGGGTGTTCGGGTTCCTGCCGTGGCTGCAGGACCGGTACACGGAGGCGTCGCTGGAGGCGGCGCGGCCGATCTGGCGGGCCCGGCGGCGGCTGTTCCACGGCCCGTACGTGCTGTACGTGCTGGTGGCGTTCGTGCTGCTGGCGCTGGTGCTGGTGGGGACGGCCCGGGCGACGGCGGCGGGGCTGCTGGGTATCGGCGGGTTCATGCTGGTGGTGCAGGCGGCGTCGGCGGCGCTGCGGATCGGCGGGTTCATCGCCGAGTCGGACGTGCAGACCGAGCAGGGGCTCAACGCGTACCGGGCGGTGCAGCAGGTGGAGGCGCTGACGGCGCGGGAGCCCGCGACGGGCGGCGCCGACCCGGCGGGGCTGCCGGTGGCGCGGCTGCGGTTCGAGAACGTGTCGTTCGCGTACCCCGGTGGCAGGCCGGTGCTGGACGGCCTGGACCTGACGATCCCGGCCGGGCGGTCGCTGGCCGTGGTCGGCCTCAACGGCGCCGGCAAGACGACGCTGGTGAAGCTGCTCGCCCGGCTGTACGAGCCGACGTCCGGGCGGATCACCGCCGACGGCACCGACATCCGCGACTTCGACGTGCGCCGCTGGCAGCGCCGGGTGGCGGCGATCTTCCAGGACTTCGTGCGGTTCGAGCTGCCGGTGCGCGACAACGTCGGGTTCGGGGCGGCGGAGCTGCTGGCCGACGCGGAGCGCGGGGACGCGGCGGTGCGGGCGGCGCTGGCGAAGGTGGGCGCGACCGGGTTCGTCGACCGGCTGCCGCGCGGGCTGGACACCCCGCTGTCGCCGCAGTACACCGGCGGCGCGGACCTGTCCGGCGGGCAGTGGCAGCGCATCGCGATCGCCCGGGCCCTGATGGCCGTCGAGGGCGGCGCCGGGGTGCTGGTGCTGGACGAGCCGACCGCCAATCTGGACGTGCGGGCCGAGGTGGCGTTCTTCGACCGGTTCCTGGAGCTGACCCGGGGCGTGACCAGCCTGGTCATCTCGCACCGCTTCTCCACGGTGCGCCGTGCCGACCGCATCGTCGTGCTGGAGCACGGCCGGGTGGCCGAGGACGGCACCCACGACGAGCTGCTGGCCCGCGGCGGCCGGTACGCGGAACTGTTCACCCTCCAGGCGGCGAGGTTCACCGGCGATGAGTGAGGTCCTGCGCAGCATCGGCAGCACGCTGGTCTCGGCGTGGCGGATCAGCCCCGGCAAGCTGCTCGCCGCCGCCGTGCTGATGCTGCTCGGCGCGGTCAGCGGGCCGCTGCTGGCGCTGTTCCTCGGCGTCGCGGTCGACGCGGCCCTGGCCGGCGACGCGGGCGTCGCGGTGGCGGCGACCGTCGCGGCCGCGGCCGGCATCCTGCTCGGCCTGACGATGGAGCACTTCGCGCACATCTACTTCTTCGAGCTGGGCGACCTGCACGAGCAGGCGACCGAGCGGCGGCTGGGGGAGCTGGCGCACGCGCCGGTCGGGCTGGCCCTGCACGAGCGGCGCGACGCCGCCGACCGCATGGAGCTGCTCCGGCAGGAGTCGTGGGCGCTGGGCCAGGGCGTGCAGACGGTCCTGCACGTCGCGGTGCTGTTCACCCAGATCGGCCTGACCGCCGTGCTGCTGGCCCGGGTGCAGCCGTGGCTGCTCCTGCTGCCGCTGTTCGCGGTGCCGCCGGTGCTGGCCGGGCGCCTCGCCGAGCGGCGGCGCGAGCGCGCCGAGCTGGCCACCGCGGAGCCGAACCGGCTCAGCCGGCACCTGCTCGACCTGGCGATGAGCGCCGCCGCCGGCAAGGAGGTGCGGCTGTTCGGCCTGGGGACGCTGCTGCGCCGCCGCCAGGCGCAGGTGCGCCGTGAGGTGGACGCCGGGCTGCGCCGCGCCGAGATCGCCGGCACCTTGCTGCGCCTCGGCGGCCAGCTCGTCTTCGCCGTCGGCTACATCGGCGCCATCGTGCTGGTGGTGCGCGCCGCGATCGGCAACGAGCGGTCCGTCGGCGACGTGGTGCTGGCCATCACCCTGGCGGTGCAGACCAACGCCCAGGCCGCCGGGGCGGTCGCGCTCGCGCACGCGTTGCAGCGCAACGCCCGGGCCCTGTCGTGGCTGCGCTGGCTGCGCGACGCGTCCCCGCCGGAGGAGCCGGCCGACGCGCTCCCGCCGGCCGCCCTGCGCGACGGCATCGAGCTGCGGCACGTCGCGTTCCGCTACCCGGGCAGCGACACCGACGTGCTGGTCGACGTGAACCTGCGCATCCCGGCGGGCACGACGGTGGCGATCGTCGGCGACAACGGCGCCGGCAAGAGCACCCTGGTCAAGCTGCTGTGCCGGTTCTACCGCCCGGCCGCCGGCACGATCGGCGTCGACGGCGCCGACCTGGAGCGGCTCGACCCGGTGGCGTGGCGGGAACGCATCGCCGCCGGCTTCCAGGACTACGTGCGGCTGGAGGTGCCCGCCCGCAGCAGCATCGGCGTCGGCGACCCGCCGCGGCTGGACGAGCCGGGCGCGGTCGAGCGGGCGGTGGTGCGGGCCGACGCGCAGCAGGTTGTCGACCGGCTCCCGGACGGCCTCGACACCCACCTCGGCAAGGCGTACGCCGACGGCGCGGAGCTGTCCGGCGGGCAGTGGCAGCGGGTGGCGCTGAGCCGGGCGATGATGCGCGACGAGCCGCTGCTGCTGCTGCTCGACGAGCCGACGGCGGCGCTGGACCCGCTCACCGAGCACGCCCTGTTCGACCGCTACGCCGACTCCGCCCGCGCGGTGGGGGCCCGCACGGGCGGCGTCACGGTGTTCGTGTCGCACCGCTTCTCGACGGTCCGGATGGCCGACCTGATCCTCGTCATGGCGGACGGTCGGATCGCGGAGTCGGGCAGCCACGACGAGCTGATGGCGCTGGGCGGCACCTACGCCGAACTGTTCACCCTGCAGGCGGCCGCGTACCGCTAGACCTTCACGCGCTCCAGCAGCTTCTGCTCCGTGACCACCGGCACCGACAGGGTCTTGTAGCCGACCTCGTCGAACAGCACGGTCATCCGCTCGTCCTCGTAGCCCATCACCATGCCGGTGCCCCACTCCGGGTGCCGGACGTGGCTGTGCACGGGGAACGGCCCGTCGGACTGCTCCGCGATCGGCTCCGCCTCGCCGGAGACGCAGTTGTCGCAGTGCCCGCACGGCTTCTTCAGCTCCTCGCCGAAGTAGGCGAGCAGGGTCTGGCCGCGGCAGGCCCGGGTCTGGGCGAACGCGCGCATCATGTCGGTGCGCGAGCGCTGCACGGTCTGCTGGCGCTCGTACAGCGCCACGGCGGCCTCGGCCGCCTTCGCCGGCAGCGGCGCGTACTTCGGGGCGCAGAGGCCCTGCCCGCTGCCGGTGGCGACGGCGCCGACCTCCTCCAGCAGGCCCAGGTACGCCCCGAGCTTGCGCGGCCCGAGACCGGTGCGCTCGCGCAGCGCGGTCTTGGTGTGCGGGCCGTCGTGCAGGGCGCCGGCCAGGTCGCGCAGCTCCACCGGGTCGGGGCTGCCGCCGGTGAAGAAGCGCTGGATGGCCTCGTCCTCGGCCCGCCACAGCAGCACGGCGCGCGCGGGGGCGTCGTCGCGGCCGGCCCGGCCGATCTCCTGCAGATAGCTGTCGGGGGAGTCGGGCAGGGCGACGTGGGCGACCCAGCGGATGTTCGGCTTGTCGATGCCCATGCCGAACGCGGACGTGGCGACCATGATGTCGACCTTGTCGTCGCTGAACGCCTCGTGCGCCTCGCGGCGCGGGCCCGCCGGCATGCCGCCGTGGTAGTAGTGCGCCGGGTAGCCGGCGCCGGTGAGCCGCTCGGCCAGCTCCTCGGCGGCCCGCCGGGTCGGCACGTAGACGATGCCGGGGCGTTCGCCCTCGTCGAGCAGGGCGGTGAGCCGCCGCCAGCGGTAGTTCTCGTCGGGGCACTGGGCGACCTCGAGGAACAGGTTGGCCCGGTCCAGCCCGGAGACGTGGATCTTCGGCCGGTTGAGCTGGAGGCGCTCGATGATGTCGTCGCGCACCGGCGGCGACGCGGTCGCGGTCAGCGCCAGCACCGGCGGGCGGCCGATGCCGCGGATGAGGTGGCCCAGTTGGAGGTAGTCCGGCCGGAAGTCGTGGCCCCACGCGGAGATGCAGTGCGCCTCGTCGACGGCGACCAGCGCCGGGCGCAGCGCGCGCACCTGCGTCATCCGGTCGGGGTCCGCCAGCTGCTCCGGGGTGATGTAGAGGAAGCGGGCCTCGCCGTCGCGGACCTGGCGCAGCGCCTCGGTCTGCTGCGCCGGGGTCTCGGCGGAGCTGACCCGCACGGCGCGCACGCCGTCGGAGCGCTGCTCGTTGAGGAACTGGATCTGGTCCTGCTGCAGGGCGAGCAGTGGCGAGATGACCACGGTCGGGCCGGGCAGCAGCGTGGCCGGCACCTGGTAGATGGCGGACTTGCCGGCGCCCGTGGGCAGCACGACGAGCGCGTCGCGGCGCTTGAGCACCGCGCGCATGGGGGCGAGCTGGCCGGCCCGCAGGCTCGGCCAGCCGAAGTGGGTGCGGGCGGCGCGGCGCAGGCGCGGACCGTAGATCGGCAGTCTCATGGCCCGCCCATCCTGCCCCCGCGCCGCCGGCGGCAAACCACGGGTGTCGATCAGCGGATCTTCGGCAGGACGTGCTGCGCGTACAGGTCGAACAGGCCCTGCCAGTGCGGGCCGGTGTTGGCGACGTACACCTCGTCGAAGCCGGCCTGCCGGTACTGCTCGATCATCTGCAGGTGCGCCTCGGGGTCGTTGCCGCAGACGAACGCCTTGCGCACCATGTCCCGGGTGACCAGCTCGGCGGCCTGCTGGAAGTGCTGCGGCGTGGGCAGCACCTGGGACAGCTCGCCGGGCACGCCGGCGTTGGGCCACTTCTCGTACGCCAGGTCGGCGCCGGCGTCCTCGCTGTCGGCGTACGCCGCCTTGAACCCGGCCTGGGTGGGCTTGCCGGCGCCGCCGGCCTCGCGGAACGCCTTGACCAGGTCGGCGTCGGGCATCGTGCTGACGTAGCCGTCGCCGATGCGCCCGGCCAGCGCGGTCGCCCTCGGCCCGAACCCGGAGACGTAGATCGGCGGCGGGGTGTCCGGCCGGGTGTAGATGCGGGCGTTCTCGACGGTGTAGTGCTTGCCGCGGTGCGAGACCACCTCGCCGGTCCACAGCCGGCGGATGACGTCGAGGGCCTCCTCGAGCATCTCCAGGCGCACCTCGGTCTCCGGCCAGGCGTCGCCGAAGATGTGCTCGTTGAGGGCCTCGCCGGTGCCGACGCCGAGCACGAACCGGCCGTCGAGCAGCACGGCGCTGGTGGCGGCGGCCTGCGCGATGACGGCCGGGTGGATCCGGACCGTGGGGCAGGTGACGGCGGTGGTCACGGGCAGCCGGCAGACCTGGCTGAGGGCGCCGATGGTGGACCACACGAACGGGCTCTGGCCCTGGGCGTTCGTCCACGGGTGGTAGTGGTCGGAGATCCACAGGGCCTCGAAGCCGGCCCGCTCGGCGCCGCGTGCCTGGTCGAGGAGGTCGGCGGGGCCGTACTCCTCGCTGGAGAGGAAATATCCGATGCGCATGCCCGCGGGTACCCGGGGCCGCGCCGGTCATTCAGCGTTTGCGGCCAAACATCGCCCGGATGGCCCAGAGCAGGATGAGCGCGCCGCCGACGGCGCCGAGGAGCTGCACGGCGTGCACGTCGTTCCAGTCGACGTCCGCCGCCAGGGTGTAGGGGGTCACCTTCGGGACCTTCTCACGTGGTTCCGGAAACGCACCAGGCCCGCAGGTTAATTGGAAGGTTTGTTGACTGTTACCAGTCCGGGATGTGACGATGGCTGCACAGCCGCAACCGGTTCCGGAGCGGCTGTCCCTGTAGGCGTTGCCGCCGTGGCAGCGCTCCCATGACTCCCCGGAGGTACGGCCGCCCATGCCGGATCAGCACGGCGACCTCACCGAACTCGCCGCCGCGGTGTTGCAGCCCGGATTCGTCGGCACCACCGCCCCCGACTGGGTCCGCCGGTGGATCGGCGACGGCCTCGGTGGCATCGCGCTGTTCGCCCGCAACGTCCAGAGCCCCGCCCAGGTGGCCGCGCTGACCGCGCAGCTGCGCGCGGAGCGCCCGGACGTCATCGTGGCGATCGACGAGGAGGCCGGTGACGTCACCCGCTTCGAGTCGCAGCTCGGCAGCTCGCGCCCCGGCAACCTCGCCCTCGGCGCGATCGACGACGCCGCCCTGACCGAGGAGGTCGCCCGCGACCTCGGCACCGACCTGGCGAACGCCGGCATCACGCTCGACTACGCGCCCGACGCCGACGTCAACTGCAACCCCGACAACCCGGTCATCGGGGTCCGCTCGTTCGGCGCCGACCCGCAGCTGGTGGCCCGGCACAGCTCCGCGTTCATCCGCGGCCTGCAGGCCGCCGGCGTCGCCGCCTGCGCCAAGCACTTCCCCGGCCACGGCGACACCGCCGTCGACTCGCACCACGACCTGCCGGTCATCCCACGCAGCCGCGCCGAGCTGGAGGAGTGCGAGCTCATCCCGTTCCGCGCCGCCATCGCCGCCGGCTCCATGGCGATCATGACCGGCCACCTGGCCATCCCCGCGCTCGACCCGGTGCTGCCCGCCACCCTGAGCCGGCGCATCCTGCACGACCTGCTGCGCGTCGAGCTCGGCTACGACGGCGTCATCATCACCGACGGCATCGAGATGCAGGGCGTGCGCCGCGCCTACGGGCTCGAGGGCGCCACCGTGAAGGCCCTCGCGGCCGGCGCGGACGCCATCTGCGTCGGCGGCGACCACGCCGACGAGCGCACCGCCATCGCCCTGCGCGACGCGATCGTCGCCGCCGTGCGCAGCGGCGAGCTGCCCGAGGCCCGCCTTGTCGACGCCGCCGCCCGGGTCCGCCGGCTCGCCGCGTGGACCCTGCAGACGCAGACGGCGGTCGGCTCCCGGGCCGTCGCCGACGCGGCCGCCGACCTGGCCGGCGCGCCCGCCGGCGAGCTGGCCTCCGTCATCGGCCTCGGCGCCGCCCGCCGCGCCATCAAGGTGACCGTCGCCGAGGGCGCCGTGCCGCCCCCGCTGACCGGCGCCCCGCACGTCGTCGAGTTCGCGCCGCCGATCAACTTCGCGATCGGCCCGGAGACGCCGTGGGGCGTCGCCGGCGAGCTGGCCGAGCTGCTGCCCGGCACCACCACCGTGCGGCTCAGCGCCGCCGAGCTGGAGGGCCGGCCCGACATGGCCGCGCCGGTGCTGGCCGGCGCCGCCGGGCGCCCGCTGGTGCTGGTCGTGCGCGACGCGCACCGCCACCCGTGGATCGCCGACACCCTGCGCCACGTCCTGTCGGTGCGCCCGGACGCCATCGTGGTCGAGATGGGCCTGCCCGCCAGCATCACCGGCGGCGTGCACCTCGCCACCTTCGGCGCCACCCGGGCCTGCGGCCGCGCCGCCGCCGAGGTGCTCGCCGGGGCGTCCGTGGGCGTGCCCGCCTGAGCCGTCAGGCGGCGACGACGTCGGCGTGTTCGGGGTGCTCGCGCAGGTAGCGGGCGAAGAACGGGCACACCGGCACCACCGTCCGGCCGCTGTCGCGCAACGCGCGCAGGGTCTCCTCGGCGAGCAGCTGGGCGAGGCCCTGCCCGCGGCGCGCCGGGTCGACCTCCGTGTGCAGCACGACGACGCGGTCGCCGTCGACGCGGTACTGGGCGAACCCGGCCACCTCGCCGTCGGCGAGCACCTCGAACCGGCGGCGGTCGGCGTTCTCCTGCACAGTGGCGGTCATGACCCGAGCCTAGTGCGGCGTCCGGCCGCCGCACCGGGCTGGAGATCACCGGCGCGCGGGCGCTGGCGGGGCACCCGTACCCTTGAGCCCGTGACGACGACCCGACGCGCGAGGCTCGCGCGCCCCGCCGCCCTCCTCTCCGCCGCCGCCCTGACCGTCGCGCTGCTCGCCGGCTGCGGCTCCGACGACGTCTCGTGCGGCCTGGACGCCTGCACGGTCACCTACGAGCGCGGCGTCGAGGCCAGCGCCAGCGTCCTGGGCGTCGAGGCGAAGCTCGTCAGCGCCGACGACAACACCGTCACCGTCGAGGTGGCGGGCGAGCAGGTGCAGCTGACCAAGGGCCAGCAGGCCGTCGACGTCGCCGGTCTTCAGGTGAGCCTGGCGAGCATCACCGCAGACCAGGTGCAGGTCCGGATCGGCAGATAGCACATCGCGCCGCGGCGCCGGGAGCGTTTCGAAAAACGCGCGGCGGGAGAATGGGGGCCCATGTCCCTCACCTCGAACGCCCACGGCGCCGCGTCCCGCGCGGCCGACAGCAAATGGCTGGAGCGCCTCACCCGCGGCGGCTTCATCGGCTACGGCATCATCCACCTGCTCTTCGCCTGGCTCGCCCTGCAGCTCGCCTTCGGCGGGTCCGGCGCCGACAGCGACCAGTCCGGCGCGCTGCAGACGATCGCGAAGCAGCCCTTCGGCACCTTCCTGATCGTGCTCATCGTCGTCGGCCTCATCGCCATGACGATCTGGCAGGCCTTCGAGGCCGCCATCGGCCACCGCGACTCCTCCGGCGGCAGCCGGGTGACCAGCCGGGTCATCAGCGCCGGCCGCGCCGTCGTGTACGCCTACTTCGCCTGGACCGGCGTCAAGGTGCTGCAGGGCAAGAACGCCTCCAGCGCCGACAGCCAGCAGAAGGCCAGCGAGCAGCTGATGTCCTCCGGCGGCGGCCGGTTCGTGGTCATCCTGGCCGGGCTCGTGGTCGCCGGCATCGGCGTCGGCCTGGTCGTCTACGGCGTCAAGAAGAAGTTCGAGGAGCACCTGAAGACCGGCCAGATGAGCGCCAAGGAGCGCGACCTGTCGCGCAAGCTCGGCATCGCCGGCTACGCCGCCAAGGGTGTCGCCTACGCCATCGCCGGCGCGCTGCTCGTCGCCGCCGCCGTGCAGTACGACCCGGAGAAGGCCCGCGGCCTCGACGGCGCCCTGCGGCTGCTCGTCGAGCAGGCGTACGGCAAGTGGCTGCTGGCGCTGGTCGCGCTCGGCATCGCCGCCTACGGTGTCTACTGCTACTTCCAGGCCAAGTACCGCAAGGTGTAGGCCCCGGCCGGGGAGGGACCGTGCCCGACCCCCTGCGCGCCGTGCTCGCGGTGCTCGGCGCCGCCCTGCTCGCCGTCGTCGTGGTGCAGATCGTGCACCGCGCGGTGGTGCGGCTGGGGCGGCGCAGCCCGTTGCTGACCGATCTCGCCCGCACGGCGCACCGCCCGTTCCAGGCGGCCGTGCTGGTCTACGCCGTCCAGCAGGGCGTCCGCTCCGCCGCCGGGGACTTCCCGCTGCGCGGCGGGGTGCTGCACGCCCTGGTGCTGGCGGTCATCGCCGCGCTGGCCTGGCTGGTGGCCGCGCTGGTGCTCGTCGTCGAGGACGCCTCGCTGGCCAAGTGGCGCACCGACGTCCCCGACAACCTCAAGGCCCGCCGGCTGCGCACCCAGGTGGTGGTGCTGCGCCGGGTCACGGTCGCCGCGATCGTCGTGCTGACCCTGGGCGTCATGCTGATGACGTTCCCGGCGGTGCGCGCGGTCGGCGGCGGCGTGCTGGCCTCCGCGGGTGTGGTCAGCGTCGTCGTGGCGCTGGCCGCCCAGAGCACGCTCGGCAACCTCATCGCCGGGCTCCAGCTCGCCTTCTCCGACTCGCTGCGCCTGGACGACGTCGTGGTCGTCGAGGGGGAGTGGGGCCGGATCGAGGAGCTGACCCTGAGCTACGTCGTCGTGCAGATCTGGGACGACCGGCGGCTCGTGCTGCCCACCTCGTACTTCACCACCAAGCCGTTCCAGCACTGGACCCGCACCGGCTCGGCCGTGCTGGGCACCGCCGAGTTCGACGTCGACTGGTCGGTGCCGGTCGAGGACGCCCGGGCCGAGCTGCGCGCGGTGTGCGAGGGCTCGGAGCTGTGGGACGGCCGGGTGTGCGTCCTGCAGGTCACCGAGGCGGTCGGCGGCACGGTGCGGCTGCGCGCCCTGGTGAGCGCCCGGGACGCCGGCAGCCTGTGGGACCTGCGCTGCCTGGTGCGCGAGCGGCTGGTCGGCTGGCTGCGGGAGCACCACCCGGACGCGTTGCCGCGCTGGCGCACGGAGCTCAGCGGCGCGGCGGCGGGCGCCTCGCCCGGGCTGCCGCCGCCGCCCGCCCAGACCCGGGCCGGCGACGACGCGCGGGTGTTCGGCGGCAGCCCGGACGGCATCGCCCGCAGCGGGACGTTCGCGGGCAAGGAGGACGCCGCGCCGCGATGATTGACCGTGCCGCCAGCGGGGCATACAGGCCGCAGAGGAAAGGAGGACACGATGGCCGATGTCCTGAACGGCGCGACGGCCCGGTCCAGCGCCGACCAGTCCACCTCGGAACTGGTGCAGCGCGCCAGCGAGCAGATCTCCCGGCTCGTTCGTGACGAGCTGGCGCTCGCCAAGGCCGAACTGACCGAGAAGGGCAAGCACGCCGGGATCGGGGTGGGACTCTTCGGCGGTGGCGGCGCTCTGGCCCTGTACGGCCTCGGCGTCCTGATCACCACCGCGATTCTCGCGCTCGACCTGGTCATGCCGGCGTGGCTCGCCGCCCTGATCGTGGCCGTGGTGCTGTTCGCCGCCGCCGGTGTTCTCGCGCTGGTAGGAAAGAAGCAGGTGCAGCAGGCGGTGCCGCCGATGCCGACGGACGCCACCGAGAGCGTGAAGGCGGACGTGGACGCGGTGACCGCCGCCGTCAAGGAAGGGCGACGCGCGTGACAACGAACGGGACGCCGCAGGGGAAGCCCGACGTCCAGACCCTCCGGGCCGACATCGAGCAGACGCGGGCCGAGCTGGGGGAGACCGTGCAGGCCCTCGCCGCCAAGGCCGACGTCAAGGCCCGGGCGAAGGAGCAGGTCGAGCACACCAAGCAGAAGGTCCGTGACCAGGTCGCCCTGGCGACCGGCCGGGCCAAGGAGACCGCGACCCACTACGGCCACACGGTGGCCGAGCAGGCGCAGGGCACGACGGAGCGCGTGAAGCGCAACCCGGTGCCGATCGCCGCGGTGGCCGCCGCGGCGGTCGCGCTGGTCGCCATCCTCGTCGTCATCCGGCGGCGCCGATGAGCAAGCTGAACAAGATCGCCTATCGGCCGGTCGGGCTCCTGCTCGGCATCGGCGCGGGCGCGCTGGCCGGCGCGCTGTTCAAGCAGGCGTGGAAGTGGACGGGTCACGACGACGACGCCCCGAACGCCACCGACGAGGACCGCGGCTGGACCGAGATCCTCGTGGCGGCGGCCCTGCAGGGCGCCATCTTCGCCGTGGTCAAGGCCGCGGTCGACCGCGGCGGGGCGGCCGGCGTCCGCAAGCTGACGGGCGAGTGGCCCGACTGATTCGTCGGACTTTTCGAGGCCCCGGCCGCCCCAGTGGCGACCGGGGCCTCGATGTCGTACCTGCCCGATCCGCCAGTTTCGGTACCTCCGAGGGGCAGCTATGTCGGCCCTTCGTCGGTTATGCTGGCCGAAGTTTTCGTGCTGGGCCATCGACTGGTTGCGGTACGGAGACGGGCATAGGCCCCAGCTGTAGCGGGGCCGGCATTTCTAAAGGAGAGTCAGCATGGCGCAGGGAACCGTGAAGTGGTTCAACGCAGACAAGGGCTTCGGCTTCATCACCGTTGACGGCGGGGGTGCTGACGTGTTCGTCCACTTCTCGGCCATCCAGTCGAGCGGCTACCGCTCCCTGGAGGAGAACCAGCGGGTCGAGTTCGAGATCGCCCAGGGCCAGAAGGGCCCGCAGGCGGAGCAGGTCCGGCCCCTCTGAGACAACTCTCCGGCGGCGACGCCGGACGCTGACGTACCTGGCGGGCGTCAGCCCTACCGAAGAGCCCCACATCCCGGCGACGGGATGCGGGGCTCTTTCTCGTCCGCGACCTGTCCGCGGCTCGTCAGCGGCGCGTCAGCGCCGGCCGCGGGCGCGCATCGCCAGCACGATCAGCACCACCCCGGCCACGGCCACGATCGGCCCGACGATCGCCCACAGGGTCACGCCGTCCATGACGCTGCCGCTGTCGAGCACACCGAGCCCCTGCAGCGTCCACACCGCACCGAGCACCACCGCGAGCATCCCGCCCGCGAACGGCAACCACCCCTTCATCGTGTTCCCCTCACCAGCGGTCGTGGATCTGCGGGCGGATCAGGTCGTCGTACACCGCGCGCACGGCGGCGTGGGTATCGGCGTCCAGCGGCGGCAGGTCGGCCGCGGCGGCGTTGGCGCGCGCCTGCGCCCCGTCGCGCGCCCCGGGGATGACGACCGTGACGCCGGGCTGGTCGAGGATCCAGCGCAGCGCGAACTGCGTCATCGTCCAGCCGTCCGGCACCAGCGGGCGCAGCCGGCGCACCGCGGCCAGGCCGGTCGCGTAGTCCACACCGGAGAACGTCTCGCCGACGTCGAACGCCTCGCCGTGCCGGTTGTAGGTGCGGTGGTCGTCGGCGGCGAACGTGGTGTGCTCGTCGTAGCGGCCGGACAGCAGGCCGCTGGCGAGCGGGACGCGGGCGATGATGCCGACGCCGGCCGCCGCGGCGGCGGGCAGCACCTCGTCGAGCGGCTTGTGCCGCACCGCGTTGAGGATGATCTGGACACTCGCGACACCCGGGCGCTCGATGGCGGCGAGCGCCTCGGCGGTGCGCTCGACGCTGACGCCGTACGCGGCGATGCGCTTCTCCTGCACCAGGGTGTCGAGCGCGTCGTAGACGGCGGGGGTGCTGAAGACCTCGGTGGGCGGGCAGTGCAGCTGCACCAGGTCGAGGGTGTCGACGCCGAGGTTGGCGCGGGAGCGGTCGGTCCACGCGCGGAAGTTGTCCAGTGTGTACGCCGCGGGCTCCTGCGGCACCCGCCGGCCCATCTTGGTGGCGACGGTGACGCGGTGCCCCGGCCGCGCGGCGAGGAACTCGCCGATGAGCTTCTCGCTGCGGCCGTCGCCGTACACGTCGGCGGTGTCGAGGAACGTCACCCCCGCGTCGACGGCGGCGGCGAGGGTGGCGTGGGCGTCGTCGGGCGCGACCGTGCCCCAGTCGCCGCCGAGCTGCCAGGCGCCGAGCCCGACCGCGCCGGCGTCGCGGCCGAGGCGGCCGAACGTGCGGTTCTCCATGGGACGAGCCTAGCGGTACGGTGTAGCAAGACGGACGTACGGTTTGGAGGCGGCGATGTGGGATCCCGGCACGTACTCGCGCTTCGGCGACGAGCGCTCCCGCCCGTTCCACGACCTGGTGGCGCGGATCGGCGCCGATGCCCCGCGCGAGGTCGTCGACCTGGGCTGCGGGTCCGGCGCCCTCACCGCCACCCTGGCCGGCCGCTGGCCGGGGGCGCGGGTCGCCGGGCTCGACGCCTCGCCCGAGATGATCGCCGCGGCCGCCGAGGCCGCCGGCCCGCGGGTCCGGTTCGCCGTCGGCGACGTCACCGCCTGGGCGCCCGGCCCGCACACCGACGTGGTCGTGTCGAACGCCGTGCTGCAGTGGGTGCCCGGCCACGCCGCGCTGCTCACCCGCTGGGCCGGGGCGCTGCCGGCCGGCGCCTGGCTGGCGTTCCAGGTGCCCGGCAACTTCGCCGCGCCGTCGCACGTCGCGCTGCGGGAGGTCGCCGCCGGGCCGCGGTGGGCCGGCCGGCTCGGCGGCCTGCTGCGCGAGGCCCCCGTCGACGACGCCGCCGGCTACGCCGCGCTGCTCACCCGCGCCGGGTGCGCGGTCGACGCCTGGGAGACTGTGTACGTGCACCTGCTGCGCGCCGGTTCCCCCGAGGCGCATCCGGTGCTGCGCTGGATGGAGGGCACCGCCCTGCGGCCGGTGCGCGCCGCGCTCGGCGGCGACACGGCGGACTGGGCGGCGTTCCGCGCCGAGCTGGGCGAGCGGCTCGCGGCCGCGTACCCGGCCGACGGGCCGGTGGTGCCGTTCCCGTTCCGGCGGGTGTTCGTGGTGGCGACGACGACAGGGGAGAACCCGTGACCGACCTGACCGCCTTCATCGCCGGGCTGCCGAAGGCCGAGCTGCACGTGCACCACGTCGGCTCGGCGTCGCCGCGCATCGTCGCGGAGCTGGCCGCCCGGCACGAGGGCCGCAGCCCGGTGCCCGCCGACCCGGCCGCGCTCGCCGACTACTTCGCGTTCCGCGACTTCGCCCACTTCGTCGAGGTCTACCTCAGCGTCGTCGACCTCGTCCGCGACGCCGCCGACGTCCGGCTGCTCACCTACGAGATCGCCCGCGACCTGGCCCGTCAGCAGGTCCGCTACGCCGAGCTGACCGTCACGCCGTACTCGCACGTCTCCCGCGGCATCCCCGCGTCCGAGTTCTGCGCCGCCATCGAGGACGCCCGGCGCAGCGCCGAGGCCGAGCTGGGCGTCGTGCTGCGCTGGTGCTTCGACATCCCCGGCGAGGCCGGTCTGCCCGCCGCCGAGCAGACCCTCGCCATCGCGCTCGGCGAACGCCCCGACGGCCTGGTCAGCTTCGGCCTCGGCGGCCCCGAGATCGGCGTGCCGCGCGCCCAGTTCAAGCCGTACTTCGACCGGGCCCGCGCGGCCGGCCTGCACAGCGTGCCGCACGCCGGCGAGACCACCGGCCCGCAGACCATCTGGGACGCCCTGCACGAGCTGGGCGCCGAGCGCATCGGGCACGGCATCGCCGCCGCCCGCGACGACGTGCTCTTGCAGCACCTCGCCGAGCACGAGATCACCCTCGAGGTGTGCCCGACGTCGAACGTGCGCACCCGCGCCGTCGCCTCGCTGGAGGAGCACCCGCTGCGCACCCTCGTCGACGCCGGCGTCTTCGTCACGGTCAACTCCGACGACCCGCCGATGTTCGGCACCACCCTGGAGGAAGAGTACGCGGTCGCCGCCCGCCTGCTCGGCCTCGACCACCACGGCGTCGCCGACCTGGCCCGCGGCGCCGTGCGCGCCTCGTTCATGCCGATGGCCGACCTGACCCGCCTGCTCGGCGAGATCGACGACTACGCGGCGACCGCCTGACCGGGCGTCAGGCGCGGGCCCGCCGCGAGCGGACGGTCGCCACCGCCGCGCCCGCGACCGCCGCCACGCCGCAGGCGCGGAGCATCGCCTCGCTCTCGCCGGGCTTGTCGCTCGCGCCCTGCGCGTAGCTCGGGTCCTGCCAGCACGCCAGCACCGCGACGATGCCGACGCCCACCACGGCGGCCCAGCGGATCAGGCGGCGCGGGGTGAGGAACGGCGCCTCGTCGTCCGGCCCCGCCTCGGGTGCGCGCTTCGTGTGCTCCGTCGTCATGTCCATCCGCATCCGTCCGCCGGGATCAGCCGGGCAGTGCCGCCCAGCTCTGGTGCCGTGACCCGTCAGGGTCCTGCAGGACCAGCAGCCGCGTTCCCCCGAACCGCTGCTCGCCCGCGCCGGCGACCAGGCCGCCGACCGTGGTGCTGAGACTGAAACCGTGCTCGGTCGGGACCACCGACCAGTGCTGCGAGGTGTCGTCGGGGGTGCAGGTCGCCTGCACCAGGGGCTGGCCGGGCGCCGGGTTGTTGCCCAGCGGCACGACGCACTTGCCGGTGGCGCGGGAGAACAGCAGGTACTCGCCCGCCCCGGCCGGGGTCAGCTTCCACTGCTGCTGCATGCCGCCCTCGGCGCGGTTCAGCACGATCGGGGTGCCGTCGGCCGTGCGGGCGCCGTACAGGTCGGCGGAGCCGCCCGTCAGCGCGTTCTCCAGGACGAACCAGGTGTCGTCCGCGGGGCGCGCCGCCGGGCCCGTGCGCACCTCCACCTTCGGCGTGTACGCCCGCCGCCCGGTGTCCAGCAGCACCCGCACCGCGTACGCAGTGTCCGGGCGCAGGCCGACCAGCCGGGCCCGGGTGGCGATGGTCGCGCCGATGACGCGCCCGTCGACCTCGACCGCGTACCGGGTGCCGATCGGCGCGGCCGTCCAGGTCAGCTGCGCGGACGTGCTGGTCGGGTTACGCGCCTCCAGGATCCTGTCCTGCGGCGGCGCGCTGGGCGCGGGGGCCCGCACCGGCTCGGCCCGCCCGGTGGACGCGGCGGCCGCCGACGCCGGCGCGGAGGGCTCCGCCGCCGGCGGCACCTCCGGCAGCTCGCTGGGCGGCGCGTCCGGACCGTCCGGGCCGGTCGCGCCGGACTCCTGCGGCAGCGGGTCCGGGGCGGCCGACGGGGTGGCCACCGCCGCCGAGGTCGCGGACACGATCGGGGCGGCCGGCTCCGCCGGGTCGACCGGCCCGCCGTCGCCGGAGAACAGGAACTGGCTGTCGGCCACGTTCCACGACCTGTCCAGGTAGCTGCCCGGCTTCGGGTCGGTGTGGAAGTAGTCGTCGTGGTTGCAGTCGAGCCGCTGCTCGTGGCCCCGCTCCGGGCACACGACGCTGACCGTCGTCTCGGTCGAGTCGCGCCAGCACATCAGGTCGTAGTCGTCGGTGCAGTGCCCGGCCACGCTGGCGTTCGGGGCGCCGCGCAGCACCCCGCCGAGGTTGTGGGTCAGCTCGTGCGCGGCCATCTGGGCGCTCCAGCAGCCCGCGTCGACCCGGCCGTACGACGGGCCGCCGTTGTTACGGTTGCCCAGCCCGGCCCGCCGGTCGTTGACGTACGTGCCGATGGCGCAGTACCGGTTGGCGTCGGCGAACATCAGGTATTTGCGGTCGGTGCGGTTGTAGCCGAGCTTGCGCAGCGCCGTGATGCTGCGCTCGAAAGTGCCCAGCGCGCCCGCCGGCACCTGCACCTCGGCGACGTCGACCTCGCAGCCGGCCGTGGTCACGTACCGGACGTGGCGGGAGCCGCCCGTCTCGCCCGCGCTGGCGTCGTAGATCGCGTCGACGCCGGCCGCCCAGGCCCGGAACGAGCCGAGGTAGTCGGCGTAGCGGCTGGGCTCGCCGAACTCGTACAGGTACAGCACCTGCACCCGGTTGCCGTTGACGCCGTTGCCGGCGCAGCCGACGCCGTGCGCGCCGAGCACGAAGGCGGCGTCGCCGGGGGCCGCGTCCGGCACCAGGGCGGGGCGGCCGGGCACCAGCGAGATGCCGTTCTGGTCGGCGATGACGGCCGCGTCCGACGGCGGCCCGCCCGCCTCGCGGGCCGGGTTGCGGGGCTTGGGCTCGGGCCCGGTGACCGGCGCGACGTCGCGCGCGACGCTCAGCCCGGGCGGCGCCAGGTCCGGCCCGTGCGTGCAGGTCTCGCGGGTCACCACCTGGTACGACCCGGCGCACGGGGCGTCGGTGCGGGCGGGCTCCAGGCCGTCGTAGAGCAGGCCGAGGGCGGGCTGGTCGTCTGGCACCGAGGCCAGGGTGATGCGCTCCTCGCCCGGCCCGCCGCCGCCCGGGGCCAGCCCGCCGACCACGCGCGGCGCGGCGACGGCCAGGACGCCGAGCACCACGACGGCGATGGCCAGCAGGATGTTGCGCTGGAGCCGGATCGCGGAGTCGCGCTGGCGGCGCCGGCCGGTGAGGTAGAGGCCACCCATGGGGTGTCCGGTGCGGTCGCGCCGGCGTTCCTGCCGGGGGACCTGACGGGCTGCCTGCCGGGGGGCCTGTCGCGGAGCGGGCCGTCGGTCCGGGCGCCGGTCGTGCCGGGAGGTGGCCGGCGCCGGGCGGTCGGGCCGTCGGTGCGCGGACAAGTCCTCTCCTCGGCGATGGGGCGTCCGGTGGGAGGGGGTTATGGGGTGACCCTCTCCCACCGGACGCGTTGGGCTCCACCGGACCGGGGTGTGGGGACGATCTGCGGGCGTTGGCCCGGGGAGCCGGATGGGATCGGATGCAACCCTGCCACCGCGCGCCCCCGTTAGGAATGCCCTTAATCGAGATCTAAGCAAGGCTTGTACCGTCCGGGTGGTCGTCGGCGGCGAACGTGCTTCAGTCGTCCGCCGATCGTTGCTTGGGCCACCGGCCGCGACCCCGCCCGACGAGGCCGAAACGGCTCGCCTGCCGGGGCTTGGCCTCCGCGTCGGTCAGCAGCATGACGACGCTCGCGCCGCCCATCGCGGCCCGGTCGATGCTCACCGAGCCGCCCGTGGACTGCGCCGCCCGCAGCGCGATGTCGAGGCCCAGGCCGGTCGAGCCGCGGCCGCTGGAGCCGCGGCGCAGCGCCCGCTCCGGGTCCGCGATGCCCTCGCCGGCGTCGTCGACACGCACCGCCACCCAGCCGTCGCGCCGTGAGACGCCGATCTCGAACGCGGTGCCCTGCGGCGTGTACCGGAACACGTTGCCGAGGATGGCGTCGAGCGCGGCGGCCAGCTCGGCGCGGGCCACGCTGACCGGGATGCGGGTGTTGGCGCCGACGACCCGGTACTGCCGGTTCTGGTCGCCGGCGAGGGCGGACCAGAAGACCATGCGCTCCCGGACCACCTCGCTGACGTCACACAGCCCATCCTCCGGGGCGGCGACCTGCGCGGCGACCGCCTTCCGGGTGGTGTTGATCAGCTGGTCGACCTCACCCTCCAGGGTGACGATCGCCTGCCGGATCCGCCGGACGGTCCGGCGCTTGTCCAGCTCGGCCGGGCTGAACGTGCCGATGCTGGTGTCGTCGGAGTCCAGCGCGTCGGCGTCCAGGCGCAGCACGGTCAGCGGCGTGCGCAGCCGGTGCGACAGGTCGGCCACCATCTCGCGCTCGCTGGTGCGCGAGGTGACCAGGCGGTCCGCCATCCGGTTGAACGCGTACCCGGCCTCGGCCAGCTCCCGCGGCCCGCTCGGCTGGATGCGCACCCCGAGGTCGCCGCCGCCGACGGCCATCGCCGCGTCGACCAGGCCGCGGGCGGAGCGCACCGCGCCCCGGGCCAACCGGTCCACCACGATGATCGCGCCGATGACCAGCAGCACGGCGATGCCGATCAGGGTCCACCACATGGCGGCGACGCCGTCGTTCAGCTCGTGCTCCGGCACGAACGCCTCGACCACGGCGGTGCGGTCGCCCACCCGGACCGGCCCGAGCAGCGCGGCGCCGCCGTCGACGTCGACCGTGATGCTGTCGGCGCCCGCGGCGGCCCGCTCGACGTCCGCGGCGGACGCCCGGGTGCCGGTCGTCTCCAGGCCGGTGCGGTGCACGACGACGGCCCCGGAGCCGCCCGCGGCCTCGATCGCCCGCTGGACGCCCTTGGCGTCGGTGCGGGCGACCAGCGCCCCGCCGACCGTGGCGGCGCGGCGCTCGGCGGCCGCGACGGCCTCGCGGTGGGTCTCGGTCTGCAGCTGCCAGCCCAGCGGGATGAGGAACGCGCAGGCGGCGACGGCGGTGACGGCGGCGCTCATGTACGCCAGCCGCAGCCTCAGTCCGGCGCCACCAACCGGAATCCGACCCCCCGCACGGTGCGCAGGTAGCGCGGCTTCGCCGCGGATTCGCCCAGTTTCCGACGCAGCCAGTACAGATGCACGTCGATCGTCTGGTCCTCGCCGACTGACGGCTGTCGCCACACTTCCTCCAACAGCTCCCGACGGGACACCACCCGCCCGGGCCGGGCGGCGAGGTAGGCCAGCAGGTCGAACTCCTTGCGGGTGAGCGACAGCGGCTCGCCGTCCAGCGCGGCGCTGCGCTCGCCCACGTCGACGCGCAGGCCGCCCACCTCGTGGACGGCCGGCTGGGCGGTGCGGCTGGCTCTGCCCACCCTGCGTAACACCGTGGTGATCCGGGCGTCCAGGTGGGCGCCCGTGAAGGGCTTCACCATGTAGTCGTCCGCGCCCGCCCGCAGCAGCCGCACGACCGTCTGCTCGTCGTCGCGCGCCGTGGCGATGATGATCGGCACGTCGGTGATGCCGCGCAGCATCCGCAGCGCGTCGGCGCCGTCCAGGTCCGGCAGCCCGAGGTCGAGAACGACGAGGTCAGGGGTCTCGGCGGCCACCCTGCGGAGGGCGTCGAGCGCGGTCCCGACGGCGTGCACGGCGTGCCCCCGGTCCGCCAGGGACCGCAGCATCGCGCCGCGCACGACGTGGTCGTCCTCGACGAGCAACACCGTGGCCATGCGAAGACCGTAGCGCCCGTGGCAAGCCGCTGGTAGCGCGGAGCGTAGTCGTGATTGTGCGGCACGCTACGGTTACGTACCGTGATCGGGGGCGGACCGGCCGACCCCCACATCGCGCCCGATAGCATCTTGACGGGCCGCCCGGCCCGTGCCAGCGACGTGAAGGAGAACACCGTGTCAGCACCCCGTACCCCTGCTGTGGCCGACCCCGTCGTCGTCCCGGCCGGGACGACGGCGGCGGACGCGGTGGCCGCGGCGGGCCTGCCCGCGGCCGGCCCGAACGCGATCGTCGTCGTGCGCGACGACGCCGGCCGCCTGCGCGACCTCGACTGGGCGCCGGAGGCCGACACCGAGGTCACCCCGGTCTCGCTCAGCGAGCCCGACGGCCTGAACGTGCTGCGCCACTCCACCGCTCACGTGCTCGCCCAGGCAGTCCAGGACGTCTTCCCCTCCGCGAAGCTGGGCATCGGCCCGCCCATCGAGAACGGCTTCTACTACGACTTCGACGTCGACAAGCCGTTCCAGCCCGACGACCTGGCGAAGCTCGAGAAGCGGATGCAGGAGATCGTCAAGAGCGGCCAGACGTTCCGCCGCCGCCGCTACGACTCCCTCGACGCGGCGCGCGCCGAGCTGGCGGGCGAGCCGTACAAGCTCGAACTGGTCGACATCAAGGGCGACGTCGACGACGAGATCATGGAGGTCGGCGGCGGCGAGCTCACCGTCTACGACAACATCGACCCCAAGACCGGCGATAAGCGCTGGGGCGACCTGTGCCGCGGGCCGCACCTGCCGTCGACCCGGCTCATCGGGGCGTTCAAGCTGATGCGCTCCGCCGCCGCCTACTGGCGCGGCAGCGAGAAGAACCCGCAGCTGCAGCGCGTCTACGGCACCGCGTGGCCCACCCGCGACGAGCTCAAGGCGTACCTGAAGCTGCTCGAGGAGGCCGCGCGGCGCGACCACCGCAAGCTCGGCTCCGACCTCGACCTGTTCTCGTTCCCCGACGAGATCGGCTCCGGCCTCGCCGTGTTCCACCCCAAGGGCGGCGTCATCCGCCGCGAGCTGGAGAACTACAGCCGCGAGCGGCACGAGCAGGCCGGCTACTCGTTCGTGAACACCCCGCACATCACCAAGGGCCACCTCTTCGAGGTCTCCGGCCACCTGGACTGGTACGCCGACGGCATGTACCCGCCCATGGAGATGGAGGGCGCGAACTACTACCTCAAGCCCATGAACTGCCCGTTCCACAACCTGATCTTCCGGTCCCGCGGCCGGTCCTACCGCGAGCTGCCGCTGCGGCTGTTCGAGTTCGGCAGCGTCTACCGGTTCGAGAAGTCCGGCGTGGTGCACGGCCTCACCCGGGTCCGCGGCATGACCCAGGACGACGCCCACATCTACTGCACCGAGGACCAGATGCAGGGCGAGCTGAAGTCGCTGCTGCAGTTCGTCCTCGACCTGCTCAAGGACTACGGCCTCGACGACTTCTACCTCGAACTGTCCACCCGCAACCCGGACAAGAGCGTCGGCACCGACGCCAATTGGGAGCGCGCCACCGAGGCGCTGCGCCAGGCCGCCGAGGACTCCGGCCTGGAGCTCGTGCCCGACCCGGGCGGCGCCGCGTTCTACGGCCCGAAGATCAGCGTGCAGGCCAAGGACGCCATCGGCCGCACCTGGCAGATGTCCACCATCCAGGTCGACTTCAACCTGCCGGAACGCTTCGAGCTGGAGTACACCGCGGGCGGCGGCGGCCGCGAACGCCCCGTCATGATCCACCGGGCGCTGTTCGGCTCCATCGAACGCTTCTTCGGCGTGCTCACCGAGCACTACGCGGGCGCGTTCCCGGCCTGGCTGTCGCCGGTCCAGGTCGTCGGCATCCCGATCCGCGACGACCACGCCGACTACCTGCAGTCCTTCGTGGAGCGCCTGCGCCGCGAGGGCATCCGCGCCGAGGTCGACGCCTCCGACGACCGGATGCAGAAGAAGATCCGCACCGCCCAGCAGCAGAAGATCCCGTTCATGGCCATCGCCGGCGACGACGACGTGTCCGGCGGCACCGTGTCGTTCCGCTACCGCGACGGCTCCCAGCGCAACGGCGTCCCCCTCGACGAGGCGGTCGCCCACGTGGTCGATATCGTGCGCTCCCGCGTCAACACCGGCCCGTCGGCCGCCGCCGACCAGCCGGCCGGCTGACGCCCGCGCCTCGCCGTTCGCCCGCCCCGGCGCGCTACGCGCACGCCATGCACAGGCGGGCGAACGGCCGCGCGGCGAGCCGCTCGTCCCCGATCGGCCGCCCGCACCCCTCGCACACCCCGTAGGTGCCGGCGTCGACCCGGCGCAGCGCCTCGTCCACCTCGGCCACCCGCTGCCGCGCCGCCGCCAGCAGCGCCGTCAGCTGTGCCCGCTCGAACCCGACGGTGGCGCCCTCCGGGTCGTGCTCGTCGTCGGCGTTCGAGTCCCGCGACGCCGCGAACAACCCCGCCAGGTCCGCGGCCAGCGTCGCCGCGTCGGACTCGGCGCTTTCGCGCAACCGCAGCAACTCGTCCCGGACCATCCCCGCAGCCTAACGACGCCCCCTCAGAAATCCGGCACGATGTGTCGGATCCGGATGCGACCGTTCGTGGCAGGGGTGAGGGCGCCCCACGAGGGGCGCCGCCGGCACCCGCGGAGGGAAACACCATGACCGCCACCTACACCTTCGACGTCTTCGCCACCGTCGACGGCTACGGCTCCTACGACGACAACGGCGACTGGGGCGGCTACTGGGGCAAGCAGGGCCCCGAGTTCCTCGACCGCCGCCTCGCCCAGTACCGCGAGGACCAGCGCCTGATCCTCGGAGCCGGCTCGTTCCGGGACTTCGTCCACCACCTCGGGGCGGGCTCCGAGCAGTCACCGGTCGACGACCCGATCAACACCAGGATGAAGACCATGCCGACCACGGTCATCTCCTCCACCCTGCGCGGCCCCCTCGACTGGCCCGACGCCACCCTGGAGAACGGCGACGCGGTGGGCATCGTGACCCGCCTCAAGCGGGAGTCGCCGGTGCCGCTGCGCTCGCACGGCAGCCTGTCGCTGAACCGGGCGCTGATGGCCGCCGGGCTGGTCGACCGCGTCCAGCTGACCGTCTTCCCGGTGATCAGCGGCCGCACCGGCACCCACCCGGTGTTCCGCGACGCGGCCGACTTCGACCTCGACCTGCTCGAGAGCCGCACCCTCGACGGCCGCATCCAGGAGCTCATCTACCGCCCGGCGCTGCACCCGTGAGCCCGTACACCACCGTCACCGAGCCGGCGTTCGTGGCGCGGTTCCTCCTCGACCCGGCCACCGAAACGGCGGAGACCGCGGCCTCCGTCGACGCGTTCGCCTCGGGTCGCTGACGATCCTCATTCGTCGACGAGGTCGGCCGGCTGCTGGCGCGGTGGCGGGAGACGGGGAGGTCGCCAACGGCAGCTACTTCTGGGCTTCCGGCCAGCTGATCGTCCCGGAGCCGGGGATACCGGCGATGACCGCGGCGATCCGGGAGCTGGTGCGCAGCGGCGACATCACGCAGGCCGGAATCCGCTGCGACGAGGCCTGACGTGGCACGGCGGCGCAACGATGCGGTTCGTCGACGCCGTCGCCCGGCGCAGCGGCGGCCGCGCGCGTCAGCGGCGCCGGAGCCGCCCCGCGAGGATGTCCACGCCGGGCCCGTGCAGGTCGGCGAGGGCGACCGCCCGCCCGGTGACGGCCATGGCGATGGCCTCGGCGGGCCCGATGACCTCCGCGCCCGTCCCGCCGCTCCACCCGGTGTCGGTGGCGACCAGGCGGAGCCCGGCGAGGCGGCCGGGTGGGACGAGGGCGGGTGCGGCCGACGGGGAGGCCAGGTAGGTCGTCAGGAGGCGCCAGTGGTCGAGCGGCACGTCGGCGTCGAGGCCGAGCGGCCGGGCGATGTCGCGCAGGTGGATGCAGGTGTCGGCGAACGGGCCCATCGGGCCGACCCGGGGTGGGTTCAGCCGGTCGGCGGCGTGGGCGCGCAGCAGCGCGATCAGGTCCGCGCGCGGGCGGCGGGCCAGGCGCCGGGTGAGGTGGTCGACGGTTCGGTCGGTGTCGCCGCGGTGGCGCACGGCGGTGAGGGCGAACCGGGCGAACCCGATGAGCATGGGCTGCACGAGGTGGGCGGCCAGGTGGGTGACGGTCCAGCCGGCGCACAGGGTGGGGGCGGCCCACTGGGTGTCGTCGAGGGTGTCGAGCAGGTCGGCCAGCTGCCGCCGGTTGCGGGTGGTGAGGCCGTGGACGTCGGGGTCGCCGGTCACCGGGTGCTCCGCTCGCGGACGTCGCGGTTGAGGGCGCGCAGGACCGTGGCCGCGGTGCTGATCTCGGCCGGTGTGCACTCGGGGGCCATCGCGGCGAGGTGGCGCAGCTCCTCGTCCCGGAGTTCGTGGAACACGTCGGCGCCCGTGCCGGTGAGGGTGATGAGGGCCGAACGCCGGTGGGCGGGATTCGGTCGCGGCGTCACGTAACCGAGCCCGATCAGGTCGTCGACGTGGCGCTGGACGCCCTGGCGGGCGAGGT
>NZ_BOOY01000031.1 GCF_016863475.1 Spirilliplanes yamanashiensis | reverse complement strand
GGGGGGGGGGGGGGGGGGGGAGCCGGTCGGCGACGGCGGGGACCGTGGCGGGGCCGTGCTCGGCGAGGACCTCCAGCACGGCGCGCATGCCGACGCTCAGGCCCCGCGGTCGCAGGGCCGCCTCGACCATCCGGGCGGAGTTGAGCACCAGGGGGCGCACCTGCCGCAGGACGCCGTACAGGGCGGATCCGCGGTCGGCCGACATGACAACGATGATGTCCCGTGGCGAGGCGCGGGTCCACCGCCGAGAGGGGCCCTGCTGAACCGGTTGGCGCGGCTGCCGGCCGCCTCGACGTGGAGCCGGCGGTGCGCGACCGCATCCGGGCGCTGCGGATCGGGCTGCCCGACGACCCGCGCCCGAGCAGGTGGACACCTGGATCGAGCTGGCCGGGCGAGTGCAGGACGCGGTGTGGGCCGTCACCGGGCCGGCGCCCGGGGTCAGCCGCCCAGGTACTGCCTGAGGTGCTGGGCGGTCAGGGTGCGGCCGTCGGCGACCAGGTCGGCCGGGGTGCCGGTGAAGACGACCTCGCCGCCGTCGTGGCCGCCGCCCGGTCCCATGTCGACGATCCAGTCGGCGTGCGCCATGACGGCCTGGTGGTGCTCGATGACGACGACCGTGTTGCCGTCGTCGACGAGGCGGTCGAGCAGGGCGAGCAGCTGGTCGACGTCGGCCAGGTGCAGGCCGGAGGTCGGCTCGTCGAGGACGTACGTGGTGGCCTTCTCCGCCATGTGGATGGCGAGCTTGAGGCGCTGGCGCTCGCCGCCGGACAGGGTGGTCAGCGGCTGGCCGAGGCTCAGGTACGACAGCCCGACGTCGGCCATCCGGTCCACGATGGCCCGGGCCGGGCCGGACGGGAAGTAGTCCTGGGCCTCGGCGACGCTCATGGCGAGCACCTCGCTGATGTTCTTGCCGCGCAGCGTGTAGGTGAGCACCTCGGGCAGGAACCGCTTGCCTTCGCACTCCTCGCAGACGGTGGCGACGCCGGCCATCATCGCCAGGTCGGTGTAGACGAGCCCGATGCCCTTGCAGTTGGGGCAGGCGCCCTCGGAGTTGGCGCTGAACAGGGCGGGCTTGACCTTGTTGGCCTTGGCGAACGCGGCGCGCACCGGGTCGAGCAGGCCGGAGTAGGTGGCGGGGTTGCTGCGCCGGGAGCCGCGGATGGCGGACTGGTCGACCACGGTGACGTCGCCGGTGCGGGGCAGGTGGCCGTGGATCAGGGAGCTCTTGCCGGACCCGGCGACGCCGGTGACGACGGTGAGCACGCCGAGCGGGATGTCGACGTCCACCTTCTTCAGGTTGTGGGTGGTGGCGCCGCGGATGGCGAGGTGGCCGGTGGGGGTGCGCAGCGGGGACCGCAGCGTGACCCGGTGGTCGAGGTGCCGGCCGGTGAGGGTGCCGGAGGCGCGCAGGCCGGGCACGTCGCCGGTGAAGCAGACGGTGCCGCCGGCGGCGCCCGCGCCGGGACCGAGGTCGACGACGTGGTCGGCGATCGCGATGGTCTCCGGCTTGTGCTCGACGACCAGCACGGTGTTGCCCTTGTCGCGCAGCCGCAGCAGCAGGTCGTTCATGCGGGCGATGTCGTGCGGGTGCAGGCCGACGGTGGGCTCGTCGAAGACGTACGTGACGTCGGTGAGGCTGGAGCCGAGGTGCCGCACCATCTTGACGCGCTGGGCCTCGCCGCCGGACAGGGTGCCGGACTCCCGGTCGAGGCTGAGGTAGCCCAGGCCGATCTCGGTCAGCGAGTCGAGCGTCTCACGCAGCCCGGCCAGCAGCGGGGCGACGCCGGCGCCGTCGAGTTCGGTGAGCCAGCGGGCCAGGTCGCTGATCTGCATCGCGGAGCACTCGGCGATGCTGCGGCCGTTGACCTTCGACGCCAGCGCCGCCTCGTTGAGCCGGGTGCCGCCGCACGCGGCGCAGGTGGCGAACGTGGCGACCCGGTCGATGAACGCCCGGATGTGCGGCTGCGCCGACTCGCGGTCCTTCGACAGGTACATGCGCTGCACCTTCACGACGAGCCCCTCGTACGTCGTGTTGATGCCGTTGATCTTGACCTTGGTGGCGGGACGGTGCAGGAAGTCCTCCCACTCCTGCGCGGTGAACTGCTCCAGCGGCGTGTCGGGGGAGAAGTAGCCGGACTCGGCGAACCCCTTGACGTACCAGCCGTCCACGCTGAAGTTGGGCACCTGGATCGCGCCCTCGTTGATCGACTTGGTGCGGTCGAGCATCGCGTCGGCGTCGATCGTGGACACCTTGCCGAGGCCCTCGCAGGCCGGGCACATGCCCTCGGGCAGGTTGAAGCTGAACGCGCCCGAGCCGCCGGCGTGCGGCTCGCCGAGCCGGCTGAAGACGATCCGCAGCATCGCGTACGCGTCGGTGGCGGTGCCGACGGTCGACCGGGCGTTGGCGCCCATCCGCTCCTGGTCGACGATGATCGCCGCCGACAGGTTGCGCAGCGCGTCGACGTCCGGGCGGCCCATGCTCGGCATGAACGACTGCAGGAACGCCGTGTACGTCTCGTTGATCAGCCGCCGGGACTCGGCCGCGATCGTGCCGAACACCAGCGACGACTTGCCCGACCCGGACAGCCCGGTGAACACCGTCAGGCGCCGCTTGGGGATGTCCAGCGACACGTCCCTGAGGTTGTTCTCGCGGGCGCCCCGCACCTCGATCACGTCGTGGCTGTCGGCGGGGTGGCGGGCCGGGTTCGCAGTCATGCCGGGATCCTAGAAGCCGATGCGGACAGTTTCGGGCACCTAGACTTCTCCCCATGGGTGAGACAGGGGAGCCGGACGGCCTGGAACGGCTGTGGACGCCGCACCGGATGACGTACATCTCGGGCCAGGACCGGCCCGACGAGGGGTACGAGAAGCCGTCGGGCTGCCCGTTCTGCCTCGCGCCGGACGCCGACGAGCTGATCGTCGCGCGCGGCGAGCACGTGTTCGCGGTGCTGAACCTGTACCCGTACAACCCGGGGCACCTGCTGGTGTGCCCGTACCGGCACGTCGCCGACTACACCGACCTGACCGAGGCGGAGACGGCCGAGGTGGCGGCGTTCACCCGCCGCGCGATGCGGGTGATCCGGGCGGTGAGCAGCCCGCACGGGTTCAACCTCGGCATGAACCAGGGCGCGGTGGCCGGCGCCGGCATCGCCGCCCACCTGCACCAGCACGTGGTGCCCCGGTGGGGCGGCGACGCCAACTTCATGCCGGTCGTGGGCCGCACCAAGGTGCTGCCGCAGCTGCTGGCCGACACCCGGGTGATGCTCGCCAAGGCGTGGGGCGAGGCGGCGTAGCCGCGGTCTACCCGCGGCCTAGCGGGCGGCGTGCTCCTTGCGGGCCGCCTCCGCCAAGTGCGCCGGCATCGGCTCGTGCCGGGCGAACGCGCGCCGGAACGAGCCCGACCCGGACGTCATCGCGCGCAGCTCGACGGCGTAGCGGACCAGCTCGGTGGCGGGCACCTCCGCGCGGACCAGGGTGCGGCCCTCGGAGTCGGGGTCGGCCTCGGTGCCGAGCACCCGGCCGCGGCGGCCCGACAGGTCGCTCATCACGGCGCCGACGTGCTCGTCGCTGACCCGCACGGTGATGTCGTCGACCGGTTCGAGCAGGGTGACCTGGCCGTTCTCGGCGGCGTCGCGCAGCGCCAGCGCGCCCGCGGTCTGGAACGCCGCGTCGGAGGAGTCGACACTGTGCGCCTTGCCGTCGACGAGCGTCACCCGCAGGTCCACGACGGGGTGCCCGGCGACGATGCCGCGTTCCATCTGGGCCCGCACGCCCTTCTCCACGCTGGGGATGTAGTTGTGCGGGACGGCGCCGCCGACGACCTTGTCGACGAACTCGAAGCCGGCGCCGCGCGGCAGCGGCTCGACCTGGATGTGGCAGACGGCGTACTGGCCGTGCCCGCCGGACTGCTTGACGTGCCGGCCGTGGCCCTTGGCGGTGGTGCCGAACGACTCGCGCAGCGACACCCGCACGGGCTCGGTGTCCAGCTCGACGCCGCCGGAGCGCAGCCGGTCCAGCACCACGTCGGCGTGCGACTCGCCCATGCACCACAGCACCAGCTGGTGGGTCTCGGCGTTGCGCTCCAGCCGCAGGGTCGGGTCGCCGGCGACGAGCTTGGCGAGGTTCTTGGCCAGCGCGTCCTCGTCGGAGCGGGCCTTGGCGACGATGGCGATGGGCAGCAGCGGCTCCGGCATCTGCCAGGGCTCCATCAGCAGCGGGTCGTCCTTGGCGGAGATCGTGTCACCGGTCTCGGCGCTGCCGCTCTTGGTGATCGCGCAGATGTCGCCGGCCACGCACACCGGCACCTCGCGCAGGGCGGCGCCCAGCGGGGAGTAGACGTGCGCGACCCGCTCGTCGGCGTCGTGGTCGGGGTGGCCGCGCTCGGCCATGCCGTGCCCGGAGACGTGCACCGCGGTCTCGGGGCGCAGCGTCCCGGAGAACACGCGCACCAGCGAGACCCGGCCGACGTGCCGGTCGATCGTCGTCTTGACCACCTCGGCGACCAGCGGACCGGCCGGGTCGCAGGTCAGCGGCGGCCGCGGCGAGCCGTCGACGCCGGTGACGCCGGGCAGGTCGTGCTCGCCGGGCGTGGGGAAGCCCGCGACGAGGCCGTCGAGCACCGCGTCCAGGCCGACGCCGGTGGCCGCGCACACCGGGATGACGGGGTAGAAGTGCCCGCGCGCCACCGCCTTCTCCAGGTCGGTGATGAGCAGCTGCGGGTCGATCACCTCGCCGCCCAGGTAGCGGTCCATGAGGGTCTCGTCCTCGCTCTCGGCGATGATCCCCTCGATGAGGATGTTGCGGGCCTCCTGGATCGGCGGCAGGTGCTCGGGCTCCGGGTCGCGCACGTCGGCCGGGTGGCCGTCGGAGTAGTCGTACACGCGCTGGGTGATGAGCCCCATCAGGCCGGCCACGGACTGCCCGTCGTCGCCGAGCATCGGCAGGTACAGCGGCAGCACGTTGTCGCCGAACGCGTCCTGGCACAGCTCCAGCGCCTCGTCGAAGTCGGCGCGCGGGTGGTCGAGCCGGGTGACGACGACGCCGCGGGGCATGCCGACGTGGGCGCACTCCTCCCACAGGGCGGCGGTGGCGGCGTCCATGCCGTCCACGGCGGACACCACGAACATGGCGGCGTCGGCGGCGCGCAGCCCGGCCCGCAGCTCGCCGACGAAGTCCGCGTACCCGGGGGTGTCCAGCAGGTTGATCTTGACGTCCTGGTGCACCAGCGGGGCGCACGACAGGCTCACGGAGCGCTGCTGGCGGATCGCGGCGGGGTCGTTGTCGGTGACCGTGGTGCCGTCGGTCACGGCGCCGGCCCGGGGGATCGTGCCCGACGCGGCGAGCAGCGCCTCGACGAGCGTGGTCTTCCCGGCGCCGGAGTGCCCGACCACCACCACGTTGCGAACCCTGCCGGGTTCCGTCACCACCGGCGCGCCGCCGGTGACCCCCTTCTCCTGCGTCTTCTGCGCCATGGGGCGCACCTCCCGAGATCGTCGCGGTGGCTCGTGGTGGACCGGCGCGACGGCGGCAAGGCGGCGTCGCCCTCGCTGTCTGAAATCCCACACCCGAACGTGTCGCCGCCGCAACCCCCGGTAGTGGCCGTACCGTGGCCACCTCCGCGCCGTTAAGGTGGACCCGCCATGGCAAAGATCTTCAACGTGACCGCCCGCGCGGTGCTGTCGCACGTCATCGACCCCACCGCCCGGATGCTGCTCCGCGCCGGCGTCACGCCGAACGCGGTCACCGTAGCGGGCACCGTCGGCGTGCTCGTCGGCGCACTCGGCTTCGGTGCCCGCGGCCACCTCATGACCGGTCTGGTGATCGTCACGCTGTCGGCGCTGACCGACATGCTCGACGGCACGATGGCGCGCATGCGGGGCGGTTCCACGAAGTTCGGCGCCCTGCTCGACTCGAGCATGGACCGCATCGCCGACGGCGCGGTGTTCGGCGCGGTCACCTTCTGGCTCGCCACCGAGGGCAACCCGTGGGGCGGGGTCGTCGCCGGGCTGCTGTGCCTGGTCAGCGGCCAGACCGTGTCGTACGTGAAGGCCCGCGCCGAGGGCCTCGGCCTGAACGCCGACGTCGGCATCGCCGAGCGCTCCGAGCGGCTCATCATCGTCGGCATCGGCGGTGTGCTGCACACCGTCTTCCCCGGCGACTGGGGCCTGCCCGCCGCGCTGTGGGTGCTCGCCGCGCTGTCGGTGTTCACCGTGTGGCAGCGCATGCGCCACGCCTACCTCGACGACCGGGCGGCGAACGCATGAGAGACCGGCTGACCGACCTGGGCTACGCGGCCGCGTGGCGCCTGGTGCGCGCGCTGCCGCTGCCGCTGGCCCGGGCCGCCTTCTTCGCCGCCGCCGACCGGGCCGCCGCCGGCCGCGGGCCGGGCGCCCAGCGGCTCGAACGCAACCTGGCCCGGGTCGCGCCGCCCGGCGCCGACCTCGCCGCGCTGACCCGCGCCGGGCTGCGCAGCTACGCCCGGTACTGGCTGCAGGCGTTCCGGCTGCCGTCGACCACCGCCGAGCAGCGGCGCACCGGCTTCGTGCTGGTGAACGCCGACGTGCTCGCCGCCGCCGTCGCGGACGGCCGCGGCGTCGTGGTGGCGCTGCCGCACGCCGGCAACTGGGACGCCGCCGGCGCCTGGGTCGCCGCCCAGGGCTGGGGCATCACCACCGTCGCCGAACGGCTCAAACCCGCCGCCCTGTTCGACCGGTTCGTCGCGTTCCGCGAGTCGCTGGGCATGGAGATCCTGCCGCTCACCGGCGCCGCCCGGCCGCCGCTCGACGTGCTCGCCGAGCGCCTCGGCCAGGGCCACGTGGTGCCGCTGCTGGCCGACCGCGACCTGTCGTCGCGCGGCGTGGAGGTCGTCTTCCTCGGCGGGCGCACCCGGATGCCGCCCGGTCCGGCGCTGCTGGCCCTGCGCACCGGCGCCCCGCTGTTCGCCGTCGACATGTGGTTCGAGGGCGAGGTGCCGCACGCGGCGCTGCGCGGGCCCATCGCCGTGCCCGGGCCGGACGAGGGGCCGCTCGACCAGCGGGCCCGGCTGGTCACCCAGCGGGTCGCCGACGCGCTCGCCGCCGGCATCGCCGCGCACCCCGAGGACTGGCACATGCTGCAGAAGGTGTGGCTCACCTCCGGCGCCGAACCGGCCGGGGCCGCACCGGCCGCCGCCGAGCCGCCCGCCCCGGTCGCGGCGCTCTGAGGGACGCCATGCGCATCGGCATCGTCTGCCCGTACTCGTTCGACGTGCCCGGCGGCGTGCAGAACCACGTCATGGACCTCGCCGAGGCGCTGATCGGCCTCGGCCACGAGGTCAGCGTGCTGGCCCCCGCCGACGAGGACGCCCCGCTGCCCGCGTACGTGGTGCCCGCCGGGCGGGCGGTGCCGCTGCCGTACAACGGGTCGGTGGCCCGGATCGCGTTCGGCCCGGTCTCCACCGCCCGGGTGCGGCGCTGGCTGGCCCGCGGCGGGTTCGACGTGCTGCACGTGCACGAGCCGCTGACGCTGAGCCTGTCGATGCTGGCCGTGCTCAGCTCGCGCGGCCCGGTCGTGGCCACCTTCCACACCGCGATGACCCGCTCGCGGGCGCTGTCGGCCGCCCAGGGCCTGCTCCAGCTCGTGCTGGAGAAGATCACCGCCCGCATCGCGGTCAGCGCCCTGGCCCGCCGGGTCCAGGTCGAGCACCTCGACGGCGGCGCGGTGGAGATCCCCAACGGCGTGGCCGTCGCCAAGTTCGCCGACGCCGAGCCGCTGGAGCGCCCGGCGGGGGAGACCATCGGCTTCCTCGGCCGGTTCACCGAGCCGCGCAAGGGCTTCGCGCTGCTGCGGCAGGCGTTCGTCACCCTCGCCCCGCACCGGCCCGGCCTGCGGCTGCTCGTCGCCGGCCCCGGCGACCCCGACGAGCTGTTCACCCCCGTCCCGCCGGAGCTGCGCGACCGGATCACGCACCTCGGCCTGGTCAGCGAGGCCGACAAGGCGCGGATGCTGCGCAGCGTCGACGTGTACGTCGCGCCGAACACCGGCGGCGAGTCGTTCGGCATGATCCTCACCGAGGCGATGGCCGCCGGGGCGCCGATCGTCGCCAGCGACCTCGACGCGTTCCGCCGGGTCCTCGACGGCGGCCGGGCCGGTGAGCTGTTCCCCACCGGCGACGCCGAGGCGCTGACCCGCACCCTGGCCGCCCTGCTCGACGACCCCGACCGGCGGCGTGAGCTGGCCGCCTGCGCGCGGGAGGCGGTGGCCGCGTTCGACTGGCCGGCGGTGGCCGATCGGGTCGTCGAGGTGTACATGACCGCCATCGAGGCCGCCGACGGGCGCGTCTTCGAGACCGAGTGGGCCGAACCACGGTGACGGCGACGCCGTTCTGAAACGCGCGACCCCTACCATGACTCGTCATGTGGTGGGTGGTGGGTGCGTCGGCGCTGGTCGCGCTGCTGTCGGCGTACGTCGTGTGGACGGCGCGCCGGGTGGTGCGCCTGCACGTGCGCGCCGAGGCGGCCGCCCGCGCCCTCGACGCGCACCTGCTGCGCCGGGCCGCCGCGGCCGCCGTCGTGGCCGAGGCCGGCAACCTCGTCGAGCTGTACGCGGCCGCCCGCATCGCGCTCGACGCCGGCCCCGACGAGCGGGAGGCCGCCGAGAACGACCTGACCCGCCAGCTGCGCGCCGTCGTCCCCGACCTCACGCTCATCGCGACCAGCCGCCGCGTCGCGCTGGCCAAGCAGGTGCACACCGACCTCGTCCGCGACGCCCTCAACGCCCGCAACCGGCGGCTGGTGCGGCTGTTCCGGATGGCCCGCCGGCACCCGCGCCCCGCGTACTTCGACATCGTCGAGCCCACGCTCGCGGCGGCCCCCGCGGTGCCCGCCCCGGCGCTGCCGCGGGAGCGCACGCCCGCCCTCGACCGCAGCTGAGCCCGGTGGCCCCGATCCGGCTGTGAAGCGGGCCACGGAGCAGGCCACCCGGGGGTGAATTGGCCGTCGGACGGCCCCGGTGGCGGGCGTAAGCTCACCGGTGATCAGGCCCCAGCCGTGAGGAGCGCGAAGACCGTGAGCGAGCACCCGACCCCCGCCGCCACCCCCGACACCGGCACCGGGACGGCGCGCGTCAAGCGCGGCATGGCGGAGATGCTCAAGGGCGGCGTGATCATGGACGTCGTCAACGCCGAGCAGGCCAAGATCGCCGAGGACGCCGGCGCCGTCGCCGTCATGGCCCTCGAGCGGGTCCCCGCCGACATCCGCGCCCAGGGCGGCGTCTCCCGGATGAGCGACCCCGACATGATCGACAGCATCATCGCGGCCGTGTCGATCCCGGTCATGGCCAAGGCCCGCATCGGGCACTTCGTCGAGGCGCAGGTGCTCCAGTCGCTCGGCGTCGACTACATCGACGAGTCCGAGGTGCTCACCCCGGCCGACTACGCCAACCACATCGACAAGTGGGCGTTCACCGTGCCGTTCGTCTGCGGCGCCACCAACCTCGGCGAGGCCCTGCGCCGCATCACCGAGGGCGCGGCGATGATCCGCTCCAAGGGCGAGGCCGGCACCGGCGACGTCTCCAACGCCACCACCCACATGCGCACCATCCGCGGCGAGATCCGCCGCCTCACCTCGCTGCCGGAGGACGAGCTGTACGTCGCCGCCAAGGAGCTGCAGGCGCCGTACGAGCTCGTCAAGGAGGTCGCCGCCAACGGCAAGCTGCCCGTCGTCATGTTCACCGCGGGCGGCATCGCCACCCCGGCCGACGCGGCGATGATGATGCAGCTCGGCGCCGAGGGCGTGTTCGTCGGCTCCGGCATCTTCAAGTCCGGCAACCCGGCCCAGCGCGCCAACGCGATCGTCAAGGCCACCACGTTCCACGACGACCCCGACGTCATCGCGAAGGTGTCCCGCGGCCTGGGCGAGGCCATGGTCGGCATCAACGTCGACGACATCCCGGTGCCGCACCGTCTCGCGGAGCGCGGCTGGTGACCACGATCGGCGTCCTCGCCCTGCAGGGCGACGTCCGGGAACACCTCGGCGCCCTCGCCGAGTGCGACGTGCTCGCCCGGCCGGTGCGCCGGCCGGCCGAGCTCGACGACGTCGACGCGCTCGTCGTGCCCGGCGGGGAGTCCACCGCGATCAGCAAGCTGGCCGTCACGTTCGAGCTGCTCGACCCGATCCGCAAGCGGATCGCCGAGGGCATGCCGGCGTACGGCTCCTGCGCAGGCATGATCATGCTGGCGTCCGAGGTGCTCGACGGCCGCCCCGACCAGCAGACCTTCGGCGGCATCGACATGACGGTGCGGCGCAACGCGTTCGGCCGGCAGGTCGACTCGTTCGAGGACACCGTCGACTTCGACGGCGACAGCCTGCCCGCCGTGTTCATCCGCGCCCCGTGGGTGGAGCGGACCGGGCCCGGCGTGCGGGTGATGGGCCGCGTCACCGGCGGTCCGGCCGCCGGTAGGATTGTCGCGGTCCGGCAGGGCAACCTGCTGGCCACGGCCTTCCACCCCGAGCTGACCGGCGACCTGCGTGTGCACCGGCACTTCGTGGACCTGGTACGGCAGGCTGACGTCGACGCACGGTAGGCAGCGCAACGGAGGTACCTCATGTCCGGCCACTCCAAGTGGGCGACGACCAAGCACAAGAAGGCCGTCATCGACGCCAAGCGGGGCAAGAGCTTCGCCAAGCTGATCAAGAACATCGAGGTCGCCGCGCGCACCGGCGGCGGCGACCCGGCCGGCAACCCGACGCTCTACGACGCCATCCAGAAGGCGAAGAAGAACTCCGTACCGAACGACAACATCGACCGCGCCGTCAAGCGCGGCGCCGGCCTCGAGGCCGGCGGCGCCGACTGGCAGACGATCATGTACGAGGGGTACGGCCCGAACGGCGTCGCGATGCTCATCGAGTGCCTCACGGACAACCGCAACCGCGCCGCCACCGAGGTGCGCACCGCGCTGACCCGCAACGGCGGCTCGCTGGCCGACGCCGGCAGCGTCAACTACCTGTTCTCCCGCAAGGGCATCGTGATCGTGCCCAAGAGCGGCCTCACCGAGGACGACCTGCTGCTCGCCGTCCTCGACGCGGGCGCGGAGGACGTCAACGACCTCGGCGACACCTTCGAGGTCGTCAGCGAGCCCACCGACCTCGTCGCCGTGCGCACCGCGCTGCAGGAGGCCGGCATCGACTACGACTCGGCCGAGTCGTCGCTCATCCCCAGCATGCAGATCGAGCTGGACGAGGACGGCGCGCGCAAGCTGTCGAAGCTCATCGACGTCCTCGACGACTGCGACGACGTGCAGAACGTCTACGACAACAGCAGCGTCTCCGACGAGATCATGGCCGCGATCGACTGACCATCACGCCGGCGGCCCGGGCAGCATCTCCGCGATGACCAGCACGGCGATCAGCACCGCTGCCACTGTCCGGGCCAGCCGGCGCCAGCGCCACCGCCGGTACGCGCAGCACCACGCGATGCCCGCCTCGGCCACCGGCTGCGCGGACGGCCGCGCGGTCGGCGCCAGCAGCCCCGCCTTGCGCAGCGCCACGCTGACGAACCGCACCGGCGACGGCCGTCCCTCGTGGACCGGCCGCACGTCCACCTCGTAGATCTGCTCCTCGCGCCACCGCTTCGCCCGGCGGGCCAGCGAGCGCTCCAGGATGGCGTCCGCCCGGCGCCGCTGCCACCGCCAGTGCAGCGCCACGTCCGTGAACGCCGCGGGGTACACCTCGTCGGCGTACCGCTCGCCCCCGGTCAGCCGCGCCGCCTCGGCGCGCGCGGCACCGAACCGCCGGACGACGAACGCCACGTAGTCCGCCGGCGGTTCGGGCTGCATCTCCCTCGACAGCACCACGCGAACCTCCGGCCTCCATCGTCGCGCATGTTTCACGACAGCGCCGCCGGTCAAAGCTGTCTCCCATGTCGACCGCCGAGGTCTACCTGGACCGCATCTCGGACATCTGCGGCGAACTGCCCGAGACGTCCGCCACCGGCTCGCCGCACCCCACCTACACGGTGCGCGGCCGCGCCTTCGCCTGGTTCCTCGACGACCACCACGGCGACGGCCGCCTCGCCGTGGCCGTCGCCCCCGGGCCGGGCTGGCAGCAGAAGCTCGTCGCCCGCGGCCCCGAGCGCTACTACGTGCCACGGCAGGCGGCCGGGCGCGGCTGGGTCGCCCTGCGCCTCGACCGGCCCGGCGTCGACTGGGCCGAGGTCGGCGAACTGCTGCGGCGGGCGTACCGGGCCGCCGCCCCGGAACACCTCGCGGCACAGGTGCGCGTGTCGGCGTGAGCGCGGTCCGCCATCTTCGGCTGTAGGGAGATGCGTCGGGCGCCAGCGGTCGGCACCTGTGAGCCGATCTGGCGCGCAGGCATACGCGTCCTCATCGGGCCGGCGTGATGGCTATGTCGTGCCGTGGGCCGATCGTTCGTCTACCGCTGGACCATTCCCAGCGCCCAACCCCCGAGATGATCGTCATGAGGCATAGGTCACTCGCAGAAGACGGAGACGGGGCAGCGGGGCAAGCGCTGGTTCGCTAAGTTCTTCGCGTTCACATCCATCGATGTCAAGTTCGACGTCAAGTGACCACGGGGAGAGTTTGTTGCGCAAGGCAATCAAGTCGAAGATCGCGCAGGGCATGCTGGCGCTGGGCTGCGCGTCCGGCCTCGTGCTCGCGGCGGGGGCGCCGGCCATGGCCATTCCTGGCCCGCCCTGGCACGCGTACGAGGGTAGCGACTACGCCGTCGTCCTGGCCGGCAAGCGGTACGTCGGTGTCTGCGACATGGAACGGGACGGCAACGGCGTGTACGGCCAGTTCTGGCTGCACGGGGGCACCGACTGGAGTCCTCGCATCAGCGACCCGAATGGGTCTGCCGGTGGCTGCGGCAACCATACGTTCCCGGCTGACGTCCGGTACTTCAAGATCTGCGAGAAGGACGCCGGCGAGCCCACCTGCCGGACCGAGTTCGTCGACTAGCCGACGGTTCGTTGCTGTTGACGTGCCACCCGTCCCGGCCACGGGTGGCACGGGCACTCGAGCGTGTCGTGTCACTCGCGTGCCTGGGGCTGACTATCGTGTCGAACACGCGTACGTCGGGGGGGTTCATGAGGGTGTTGGGCGTCGATCCAGGCCTTACCCGGTGCGGCGTCGGCGTCGTCGAGGGTGTGCCCGGCCGTCCCTGCACGCTCATCGCCTACTACGTCATCTACTCCGAGCCCGACGATGAGCTGGATTATCGGCTGCTGCACCTCGACCGGTCGCTCACCGAACTGATCGAGGAGCACAAGCCCGACAGCGTCGCCGTCGAGCGCGTCTTCAGCCAGCACAACACCCAGACGGTCATCGGGACCGCCCAGGCCAGCGGTGTCGCCGTTCTCGCCGGGGCGCGCGCCGGGCTGGGCGTCACCACGTATACCCCCAGCGAGGTCAAGGCCGCCGTCACCGGCTCGGGCACTGCCGGCAAGGCGCAGGTCACCGCCATGGTCACCCGCCTGCTCAAGCTCGACGCACCCCCGAAGCCTGCCGACGCTGCCGACGCTCTGGCGCTCGCCATCTGCCACGTCTGGCGCGGCGGCACCCGCGCGCGCATCGCAGCGGCCGCGGCCTCGCGGCGCACGCGCTCATGACGGGATCGCACGCTTTCCTGTGACGCGAGAAGGGCAGAGCATCCGAGGGATGGCCCTGCCCTTCACTCGGGTCCTGTCAGCAGCGCTTCCAGGTCGCACTGTGGTTCGCGCCGGTGACCCACCAGGTGGGGTCGTAGTAGTGGTGACCCACGTTGCCCGGCGGGATGGCGATGCAGTCGGAGTCGGAGGCATTGTTGACGTCGATCTTCACGTAGTCGTTCTCGGAACCGCTGCAGTTGTGCCAGGTGCCGGCCACCGAACCCGCGTGGAATGCCGTCGCCGAACCCTTGCCGACGGTGACCGAGCCACACCGCGTGAACGTTGTACGGCCAGCGCGGGCGACGCGACCGCAGGGACACTGCCTAGAACGATGGCGGCGCCGAAGGCGATGGAAAACTTACGATGCTTCTGCATTGAGAATGTTCCTCCCCGTTGACCCGTTTGTCGTGCTCGGTAACGAGCTACGCCACGACGGGTTGAGGCAAGAGATATCGACGTGTGTCACTTCTCACGCGTGCTCGGTGCCCACGCGCGTCCGTGCCGCGTGTCGAATCCAGGCCGGCCGGGTCGACGTACTAGGGTGGTCGAACACACGTGCGGACGATCGGGCGGTTCCAGGTCGGCCTGTAAGCAGGCTTCGACACCCAGTCGGCACGCCGTGGCTCACTACCGGAGGGGTCGATGATCGCCAGCGTCCGCGGCCGGGTCGTCGCCGTCGCGCCCGACAGCGCCGTGCTCGAGGTGGGCGGGGTCGGCATGGCCGTGCAGTGCTCGCCCGGCACGCTCGCCGGGCTCCGCACCGGCGAGGAGGCCCGGCTGGCCACCAGCCTGGTCGTCCGCGAGGACTCGCTGACCCTGTACGGCTTCGCCGACGACGACGAGAAGCAGCTGTTCGAGCTGCTCCAGACCGCCAGCGGCGTCGGCCCCCGGCTCGCCCAGGCCGTCCTCGCCGTGCACACCCCCGACGCGGTGCGCCGCGCCGTCGCCGGCGGCGACCTGGCCGCGCTGACCCGGGTGCCCGGCATCGGCAAGAAGGGCGCCGAGCGCCTCGTCCTGGAACTGCGCGACCGCATCGGCCCCGTCGCGGTCGGCCCCGACGGCAACGCGGGCGTGGTCACCGGCGCCTGGCAGGAGCAGGTGCGCCAGGGCCTGATCGGGCTCGGCTGGAGCGCCGCCCAGGCCGACCAGGCCGTCGCCGCCGTCGCCGAGACCGTCGACGGCGCCGTCCCGCCGCCCGTGCCGGTGCTGCTCAAGCACGCCATCCGCCTGCTCGGGAAGACCCGGTGACCGACGACCACGTCGTCTCGGCGTATGTGACGGACGCGGAACTGGACGCCGAGGCCAGCGTCCGCCCCCGCCGGCTGGCCGAGTTCATCGCCCAGCACCGCGTCCGCGACCAGCTCGACCTGCTGCTCAAGGGCGCGATGGGCCGCGGCACCCCGCCCGACCACATCCTGCTGTCCGGCCCGCCCGGCCTCGGGAAGACCACCCTGGCGAACATCGTCGCGTCCGAGCTGAACGCCGGCATCCGCACCACCAGCGGCCCGGCGATCGAGCGGTCCGGCGACCTGGCCGCCATCCTGACCAGCCTCGCCGAGGGCGACGTGCTGTTCATCGACGAGATCCACCGCATCGCCAAGCCCGCCGAGGAACTGCTGTACAGCGCCATGGAGGACTTCCGCGTCGACGTCGTCGTCGGCAAGGGGCCCGGCGCCACCGCCATCCCGCTGGACGTCGAGCCGTTCACGCTGGTCGGGGCTACCACCCGGTCCGGCCTGCTCACCGGGCCGATGCGCGACCGGTTCGGGTTCGTCGCGCACCTCGACTTCTACGCGCCCGCCGACCTGCACCTGCTGCTGCAGCGCTCCGCGCGCATCCTCGGCGTGCCCATCACGGAGGACGGCGCGGCGGAGATCGCCGGCCGCTCGCGGGGCACGCCCCGCATCGCGAACCGGCTGCTGCGCCGGGTCCGCGACTTCGCCGAGGTGCGCGGGTCCGGCGTCGTCGACCAGGCCACGGCCCGGGCGGCACTGAAGGTGTACGACGTCGACGAGCGCGGCCTCGACCGGCTCGACCGGGCGGTGCTGACGGCGCTGGTGGACTCGTTCCGGGGCGGGCCGGTGGGGCTGTCGACGCTGGCCGTGGCGGTGGGGGAGCAGTCCGACACCGTCGAGGAGGTGTGCGAGCCGTTCCTGGTGCGGGCCGGACTGCTCGCGCGCACCCCGCGCGGGCGGGTCGCCACCGAGGCCGGCTGGCGGCACCTGGGGCGCACACCGCCCGAGACCGTCGTCCAGCAGCCCGACCTGTTCTCCCGGGGTGTCGATTCGTGACGTCCCCGTGATCCGTGCCGCTGTGAGTGCTCCCAGGTGAAGGGACTAGACTCGCCGCCGTTCACCGGGTTGTGCGAATCGCCCCGACGTGCCTGAAGCGCACCGAGGCTAATGGAAGGTTGTCGACGTGCTCCACGCAGCAGCGTCCAGCGGTAGCGGCGGCGGTAGCTTCCTGCCGCTGCTCATGATCATTCTGCTCTTCGGCGTCATGTACTTCATGATGATCCGCCCGCAGCAGAAGAGGCGCCGTGAGGCCGAGCAGATGCAGCGTAACCTCACGGTGGGCGACGACATCGTGACCATCGGCGGCCTGCACGCGACCGTCGTGTCCGTCGACGACGACGTCGTCACCGTCGAGCTGTCCCCGGGCGTCACCGCCCGGTACAGCCGCCCCGCCATCGCGCGCGTGCTCTCGGCGCACGCCACGTCCGAGCCGGTCGAGCCGTCGACCGACACGGTCGGCGGTTCGGTCGTCGAGCGCGAGAAGAAGGACTGACGTCCGCGCTGGGCGCCCCGCGCCGATCCGGTGGAAACGCCGGAACGGGCGGGGTGTCCGCGCGACGCGATTTACGTTCATAATCGTCGCCGGCGTTGCCGCGCCCGCGACCGTGGCCGGCCCGCCCGCGCCACACCACCCGCAACCGCCGCCGCTGCCTGCCCGGCGGCCGACCGAACCGGAGACCGACAGCCGTGGCCCCACCTCAGGGACAGCAGCGACCCGGGCGGCAACTCGCCCTGCTCGGCGCCCTCTTCGTCGTCCTCTACCTGCTCGCGTTCTTCGCGTTCGGGGCCTCCGGCAGCATCCGCGACCGGCTGCACCCCAACCTGGGCCTCGACCTCGTCGGCGGCACCCAGGTCACGTACGTGGCGCAGACCGAGGCCGGCGACGCGCCGCCGCGCACGAACCTGGAGGAGGCGCGGGGCATCATCGAGAGCCGGGTCAACGCTCTCGGTGTGTCCGAGGCGGAGGTCGTCATCGAGGGCGACCGCAACATCGTCGTCTCGAAGGCCGGCAGCAGCGACGATTCGCTGCGCGAGGTCGGCGCGGCCGCCCAGATGCGGTTCCGCAAGGTGCTGAAGGCGTCCATCGACACCGGCCCCGTGCAGGCCCCTCCGTCCGCGGCGCCGAGTGGCAGTTCGCCGGCGCCCGGCACCAGCGCGGCGCCGAACGCAAGCGCCGCCCCCGCCGCCACGCCGGCGCCGTCCGGCGGGCAGGGTGGCGGCGCACCGGCACCCGCCCCGAGCGCACCCGCTCCGAGCGCTCCGGTCTCATCCGCCCCGGCGGCTGCTCCGAGCGGCACAGCTGCTCCTGACAGCGGCGCACCCGTCACGGTCGACGCCGTCCGTAAGAAGGTCGGCGAGAAGGCCTGGGACACGGCCTCGAAGCTGACGGAGCCCGCCAACGACCCGGCCCAGACCCCGTTGCTTGCGCCCTTCGGCGACCTGACGCCGGAGGAGATCCACGCCCTCACGCCGGAGATGCAGTTCAACATCCCGGCAATCACGTGCGACAAGCTCAACAACCGGCCTGCCAGCGCCATCGACAATGAGAAGATCAAGGTCACCGCCTGCCAGCCGGGCGTGAAGTTCTACCTCGACGTCGCGAAGGTCGTCGGAACCGACATCGCCGGCGCCTCGCCGGTGCTCGACCAGCAGCAGAACCAGTGGGTCGTCTCGCTGGACTTCACCGGCCCCGGCCAGGAGAAGTGGACGGCGCTGACCCGCGAGGCCTTCACGAAGCAGCCGGCCGACGGTTGCGAGACCGCGGCGCAGGCTGTCGATCCCTCCGCCCAGTACTGCCTCGTCGCCGTCGTGCTCGACCGCGAGGTCATCTCGGCGCCGGAGATTCAGGGCGTGCTCACCGGCGACTCCCAGATCACCGGGCAGTTCACGCCGGCCCAGGCCACCGACCTGGCCAACAAGCTGAAGTTCGGCGCGCTGCCGCTCACCTTCTCCGTGCAGAACCAGGAGACGGTGACGGCGACCCTTGGCACCGAGCAGCTGGAGGCCGGCCTCATCGCCGCGGGCATCGGCATGCTGCTGGTGGCGATCTATTCGTTCTTCTACTACCGCCTGCTCGGCTCGGTCATCTTCTCGAGCCTCGTGCTGTCGGCACTGTTGACGTTCGGCGCCCTGGTGGTGCTGGGCCGCAGCATCGGGTTCACGCTGACCCTCGCCGGCATCGCGGGATTCATCGTCTCCCTCGGTGTCGCGGCCGACTCCTTCGTCATCTACTTCGAGCGACTGAAGGACGAGATTCGCGAGGGCCGCAGCCCGCGCAGCGCCGTCGAGCGCGCCTGGGTCCGCGCCCGCCGCACGATCATCTCGGCCAACGCCATCACCATCCTCGCGGCCGTAGTCCTCTACATCGTGTCCATCGGCGCGGTGCAGGGCTTCGCGTTCGCGCTCGGCCTGTCGACCGTGCTCGACCTGGTGGTGGTGTTCCTCTTCCGCCACCCGGTCATGACGATGTTCGCCCGCACCCGGGCGTTCCTCTCGCCGCGTGTCAGCGGTCTTGGCCGGGTCCTCAAGCAGCGGCCCGCCGACGCCGACGTGGCACCCACCTCGCGTGTGAAGGAGGCCTGACATGGCCGACAGCAGCTTGGCGAACCGGCTCTACCGCGGCGAGGCGGGACTCAACGTCGTCGGCCGTCGCAAGATGTGGTTCACGATCGCTGCCATCGCGGTCCTGATCTCCATCGGCAGCTTCGCGATCAACCGCTTCCACCTCGGCATCGAGTTCGCCGGTGGCACCAAGCTCTCGGTCCCGGCTTCCGTCGGTACGATCGACGAGGCACGTGCCGCGGTCGATCGTGCGGTGGACGCTCTGCCCGCGGACGCCGAAGGCGTCGAGCCCGAGGTCGTCACCATTCAGCGGGTCGACAGCGTCGACGCCGGCGGCGGCGCCACCTACACCGCCCGCACCAGCGAGCTGACCAATGAGCAGGCGCTCCAGGTCAAGCAGGCGGTGGCGCGAGACTTCGGGCTCGCCCCGGACCAGATCAGCGACAGTGGCGTCAGTGCTGCCTGGGGCGAGTCGGTCACCCGGCAGGCCCTCATCGGCCTACTCGTCTTCATCGCTCTGGTGATGGTGTACCTGATCCTGCGCTTCGAGTGGCGGATGGCCGTGGCCGCCGTGTCGTCCCTGCTTCTCGACCTCGTTCTCACCGCGGGCGTCTACTCGCTCGTCGGCTTCGAGGTGACGCCGTCGACCGTCATCGGCTTCCTGACGATTCTCGGCTTCTCGCTGTACGACGTCGTCGTCGTGTTCGACAAGGTGCAGGAGAACACCCGCGGCATTACCGCCGGCAGCTCCCGCACCTACAGCGAGGCCGCGAACCTCGCCGTCAACCAGACGATCATGCGGTCCATCAACACCGGCCTCGTGGCGCTGCTGCCCGTCGGCGGCCTGCTGTTCATCGGCGCCGGTCTGCTCGGCGCGGGCACGCTGAAGGACCTCGGCCTGGTGCTGTTCGTCGGCATGGGGCTCGGCGTCTTCTCCTCCATCGTGTTCGCCACCCCCGTGCTGGCGGCGCTCAAGGAGCGGGAGCCCCGCATTAAGGCCCACACCCAGCGCGTGCTGGCGCGGCGCGCCTCGGCGGCCCGCGGCGAGGTTCCCGTCAAGGCCGGCGCGGCTGAGCGCACCGAGGACCAGGTGGCCGCCATGGCCGGCGCCGCCCCGAAGGTCGGCTCGCGCCCGAACGCCAAGCGCACCAGCGGCAGCAGCACCAACCGCGGCGGTCGCTCCGGCGGCGCGGGCAACCGTCCGTCGGGCAAGCGCCGCTGACCCACCCGTACCACCGACGCCCCTGTCACGGCACCTGGTGGCGGGGGCGCCGTCGTGTACAAGGACCACAGCGGGGCGGTCGCGGCCCAGGCCGCCCGCAGCCTGGGCCGCGCTGCGGTCGTTGCGGGCCCCGCGCGAGCAGGCGGTGGCGCGGGCCCTAGGGTCGGGGCATGAGTGAGATCGACGCCGCCCTGGCAGACCTGGTGGCGAGCCGTGTGCTGGACGTGCCCGACTTTCCCAAGCCCGGCATCGTGTTCAAGGACCTCATGCCGTTGTTCGCCGACGGGGACGTGTTCCGGCAGGTCATCGACGGCATCGTCGCCTATCACGGGCGGGAGTCGTTCGACGTCGTCGCCGGGATCGAGGCTCGCGGGTTCGTGCTCGCCGCCGCCATTGCCTACGCCACTGGCGTCGGTGTCGTGCCCGTGCGGAAGGCCGGCAAGTTGCCGCGGGCCACGCATGCCGTCTCCTACGACCTCGAGTACGGGCAGGCCACGCTCGAGGTGCACACGGACGCGTTCGCGGGTGGGCAGCGGGTGCTCGTCGTCGACGATGTGCTCGCCACCGGTGGCACCGCCGCCGCCACGCTCGACCTGGTGGAACGGGCCGGTGGCACCGTGGCGGGGTTGTCGGTGCTCATGGAGCTAGGGTTCCTGCCGGGGCGGGAGCGGCTGGCGGGACGTCCGGTCCATGCCCTGCTGACCGTTCAGCCCTGACGGGCGTCCGCCGAACGTCCCAGCAGGGTCGCGGGGGAGGGGTGGGCGGGTACGATGGCGTTCCTGACCGGGGAAGTGTTTTTCCCGGTGATGACGGACTGGTTCGCGCCGCTCAGGGCGTGTTCCGGTCCCCGGCGAAGGTGTGAGGAGGCCGGTGTCCGGCGACGTCGCCCCTCAGGCGGAGGGCACGGTTCCATCGACGAGCGCTGACGGCGCCACCACGCCCGCGGGCGCCGTTCACGAGCGCGCCCCCGCGAACCGAGCCCAGCCGAGCACGGCGCAATCGAACGGCGGCCCGGCCGCCGTGGACGGTGCGTCCGCGAACGGCGGCGCCGGGACGGCACGCCCGCCTAAGGCCGGGGGACCGGACCGTGTCCCGGCGGCAGCGGCCGCCGGCGGTGACGCGGGTTCGAATCCCGCCGTGCCGCCCGCGACGGGGGGCGGGTCCGCGGACTCGACGCCGGTCGCGAGTGCGCAGGCCGGCGCGACCGCGCAACCGGCGACGTCCGGGCCCGCGGCGGGACCGCGGGCGGAGTCGACGGGCACCGCGAGGGCCGAGACGTCGGGGCCCTCGCAGCCCGCGTCGGCCGAGGCCGCGCAGGGTGGGGCGGTCACGGCCGCAACGGGGGAGGCGGCGCCGAACGTCGGTGGTGCTGCGAATTCCCAGCCGCCCGCGAACCCCCAGCGGGCCGGGACCGCGAAGCCCGGCGCGACCTCCAGCCCGGGTGCGAAGGGCGCCACAGCGCCCGGCCCAGCCGCGAACCCGGCACCCGATCCCGGCTCGGCGCCGAAGACCACGCCGCCGACCATGCCCGGCCCGGCGGCGAAGCCGGCCCCGCCCGCTACGTCGGGCCCGGCCGCGAAGCCCGCCACGCCTGGCCCGGCGGTGAAGCCGGCCCCGCCCGCTACGTCGGGCCCGGCCTCGAAGCCCGCAACGCCAGGCCCGGCGGAAAAACCGGCCCCGCCCGCCACGCCCGGCCCGGCGCCGAAGCCCGCCCCGCAGGCCACGTCTGGCCCGGCCGCGAAGCCGGCCACCCCCAGCCCGGCGGCGAGGCCCGCCCCCACGCCTTCCCGGCCCGCCGCGGCCGACGCCGGCGCCACCACCCCGCCGGCCGACGGCGGTGTCGAGCCCGTCTCGCCCGCCTCGCCGTTCGGCCTGGCGCAGGCGCCCACCGGCCGCCGGGTGCGGGCCCGGCTCGCCCGGTTCAACGCGCCGTGGCAGACGCCGCAGGTCAGCGAGGTGCTCGAGCCGCTCATCGCCACCCACCGGGCCAGCCACCCGAAGGCGGACGGCCGGCAGTTGCAGCGGGCGTTCGACGTGGCGGCGCGGTGGCACTCGGGGCAGTACCGCAAGTCCGGCGACCCGTACATCACGCATCCGCTCGCGGTGGCGACCATTCTTGCCAACCTGGGCATGGACACCACCACGCTGGTGGCGGCGCTGCTGCACGACACGATCGAGGACACCGAGTACGACCTCGAGGCGATGCGGGCCGACTTCGGGCCCGAGGTGGCGCTGCTCGTCGACGGCGTGACGAAGCTCGACCGGGTGAAGCTGGGCGACGCGGCCAAGGCGGAGACGATCCGCAAGATGGTCGTGGCGATGGCCAAGGACCCGCGGGTGCTGGTCATCAAGCTGGCCGACCGGTTGCACAACATGCGCACGCTGACGTTCCTGCCGCGGCCGAAGCAGGAGCAGAAGGCGAAGGAGACGCTCGAGATCCTGGCGCCGCTGGCGCACCGCCTCGGTATGAACACGATCAAGTGGGAGCTCGAGGATCTCGCGTTCGCGACGCTGTTCCCGAAGCGGTTCGAGGAGATCAACCGGCTGATCGGGGAGCACCAGCCGCAGCGTGAGGCGCTGCTGCGCCAGGTGACGAACAAGGTTCAGCTGGATCTGAAGTCGGCGAAGATCAAGGCCGAGACGACGGGCCGGCCGAAGCACCTGTACTCGATCTACCAGAAGATGATCGTGCGGGGCCGCGACTTCAACGACATCTACGACCTGGTCGGGGTGCGGATCCTGGTCGACACGGTGCGCGACTGCTACGCGGCGCTCGGGGTGATCCACGCGAACTGGCAGCCGGTGCCGGGCCGTTTCAAGGACTACATCGCGATGCCGAAGTTCAACATGTACCAGTCGCTGCACACGACGGTGATCGGCCCGACCGGCAAGCCGGTCGAGATGCAGATCCGCACGTACGCGATGCACCGCACCGCCGAGTTCGGCATCGCCGCGCACTGGAAGTACAAGGAGCAGAAGGGCGCGACGATCGTCGGGCCGCCGGCGCACATCGACGAGATGACGTGGCTGCGGCAGCTGCTGGACTGGCAGCGCGAGGCGAGCGACCCGAGCGAGTTCCTGGACGCGCTGCGCTTCGACCTGTCCAGTCAGGAGGTGTACGTCTTCACGCCCAAGGGCGACGTCATCCCCCTGCCGACGGGCTCGACGCCGGTGGACTTCGCGTACGCGGTGCACACCGAGGTGGGGCACAAGTGCATCGGCGCCCGCGTCAACGGCAAGCTGGTGCCGCTGGAGTCGACGCTGTCCAACGGCGACGTGATCGAGATCTTCACGTCGAAGTCGGCGACGGCCGGTCCGACGCAGGACTGGCTGGGCTTCGTGAAGTCGCCGCGGGCGCGCACGAAGATCCGCCAGTACTTCAACAAGGAGCGGCGCGAGGAGGCGATCGAGGAGGGCAAGGAGTCGATCGTCAAGGCGATGCGCAAGCAGGGCCTGCCCCTGCAGCGGCTGCTCACCAGCGAGGCGTTGCTGGCGATCGCCCGCGACCTGCACCTGGCCGACGTGGCGTCGCTGTACGCGGCGGTGGGGGAGAACCAGGTCTCCGCGCAGTCGGTGGTGCAGAAGCTCGTCGTCGGCTACGGCGGCGAGGAGGGCGCGGTCGAGGACATCGCCGAGACCGCCGTCGCGACGCGGCCGCCGCGCAACCGCAGCGCCGCCAGCGACCCGGGCGTCGTGGTGAAGAACGTCAGCGACGTGTGGGTGAAGCTGGCCCGCTGCTGCACCCCGGTGCCGGGCGACACGGTGTTCGGTTTCGTGACCCGGTCGGGTGGCGTCAGCGTGCACCGCGACGACTGCGCGAACGCCGAGGAGCTGCGCCAGCAGAGCGAGCGGGTCGTCGAGGTCAGCTGGAAGCCGACGAGCGCGTCGACGTTCCTGGTGGCGATCCAGGTGGAGGCCCTCGACCGGCACAAGCTGCTCGCCGACGTGACGAAGGTGCTGAGCGAGGAGCGGGTGAACATCCTGTCCGCGACGGTCACCACGACCCGCGACCGGGTGGCGGTGAGCCGGTTCAGCTTCGAGATGGCCGACCCGAAGCACCTGAACCACCTGCTGGCGGCCGTCCGCAAGGTCGACGGCGTCTTCGACGCCTACCGGGTCACCTCGGGCGCCTGACCCGCGACGAAGGGCCGCCCCGAACCGGGACGGCCCTCCGCGTTCAGGTGATCAGCAGTCGAGCCCGGCCGGCTGCTCGCCCTCGGGCAGCGCGCAGGTCCGGTCGCGCAGGCGCTGGCGCAGCTCGGTCAGGGTGAACACCGGGTGGGTGTCCTCGCTGGCGCTCTCGAGCAGGCTGGTCAGGGTCTCGCCGTCGGCGCCGACCTCGTAGAGGAACGAGGCCTGCAGGCCCTTGTAGCCGCCCTTGTCGACGAGGGTGCCCGCCGCGACGACGGTGCCCTTCGCCGCCAGGTCGGCACCGCTGACCGCGATCTCGCCGGCGGCTTCGACGGTGTAGCCGTCGGCCTCGCCGCCGTCCAGGTAGACGATGCCGGACGTGCCGGCCTCGCCGGCGCCCCACAGCACCTCTTTCACGTGCCCCTTGACGGGGGTGGCGAGTGCCAGCGGCTCGTCGGGGTTGACGAGCTCGCCGTCGACGGTGTTGAGGGCGGGCTTGCGGCCGTCGTCGGTCAGCCAGACGCCGGGGGCGGCGGACAGCTTGGTGAGCACGACGGCGCTCTCCAGCATGCCGAACTGCGACACGCCGTCGAGGCTGCGGTCCAGCGGGTAGCCCTCGACCAGGAAATCGGTGGAGGCGCCGGCGGGCTGCTGCGGGGCCGCGGCGGGTGCGCCGGCGCAGCCGGACGACAGGACGGTGGCGACGGCCGCGATCAGCAGCAGCGGCGCGGATGTTCTCTTCACGATGCGAAACTCCGATGCGCTGGGTTGGTCAGTACTTGGCGGCCGCGCCGGCTTTGTCGTCGGCGTTGGTGTTCCACTTCTTGGTGAAGTTCGGGTTCATCGAGGACGCCTTCTCCGAGGCCGTCATCGCGCCGGCGCAGGCGCTCGGGTGGTTGAGGACGAGCCAGTGGCCCAGCTCGTGCACCAGCACGGTGCGCACGTCGGCCCGGGGCGGGTTGCTGCTCTGGTTGAACGAGCCGGTGTCGTTGAAGTGCCAGCGCGGGTTGAAGATGGTGCGCACGCTGGTGATGGTGTTGCCGTTGCGCGAGATGAGGGTGACCCCCGGGGCCTCCGGGCGGTGCGAGCTGCTCGCGCCGTGGGTGACCGAGCCGCCGTAGATGGGGCCGTTGAAGTTGCGCGCCACGGCGGTCATCCGGAACGTCGAGCCGCTGATGCCGGACCACTGGCCCGCCGACGCGGTGAGGATGGCGTCCCAGGGCGTCGGGATGCCGGCGCCGTTGCGGACCTTGACGGCGCTCGGCGTCGTCCACTTGTACGGCGTCGAGCAGTAGGCGTGCGCCGGCCCGCCGATGCCGACCGTCAGTGCCGACGTCAGCGTCAGGGCCGCGGCGGCGTACCACAGTCTTCTCATGAATCCCCCGTGATCGGTCGGGGGATCGACACCCCCCGATGACGAGGGAAGCCTGTCACGCCGGGCGGGTCGCGCGTTGTCCCATGTGGACGGTGAGCGGTGTGACCCGGGTCACGGCGAAGGGCCGCCCCCGTGGCGGGGACGGCCCTTCGGTGAGCGGCGGTGGTCAGCCGGCGGCGACCGTCAGCTTGTTGATGACCAGCTCCTGCTTCGGCTTGCCGTCGCCCTGCTGCGCGCCCGGCAGGTGGCCGGCCTTGGCGACCTTCTCGACGATGTCGAGGCCGGAGCTGATGGTGCCGAGCAGCGTGTACTGCGGCGGCAGCGGCGACGCCTCGTAGTTGATGAAGAACTGCGAGCCGGTGCTGGACGCCTCCTGCGTCTTCGCCATCGCGATGCTGCCCTTGGGGTACGCCTGGCCCTCCGGCGCGGTGCGCGGCAGGTTCTCCTCGGCGTAGCGGTAGCTGGGGCCGCCGGTGCCGTCGGTGTCGCGGTAGCCCGCGCCCCGGGCGCTCGGGTCGCCGCACTGCAGCACGTGGATGTTCTCCGTGACGAGGCGGTGGCACTTGCTGCCGTCGAAGAAGTTCTTGCTCGCCAGGAACTCGAAGCTGGCGCCGGCGCACGGCACCTTGCTCAGGTCGAGCGTGGTGGTGATCGGCCCGAGGTTGGTGTCGATCGTCATGACGCGGGTGCCGACGTTCGGGACGCTCGGCGGCGGGGTGCCGACGTCCTTGATCATCGGGTTCTGGCCGCCGCTGGAGTCCGGGTTCCAGACGCACGGGGTCTCGCCGGGCTTCGACGCCACGGTCTGGGTGCCGTCCCCCTCGTCGTCGGAGCCGAGGGTGGACACGAGCCAGACGGAGCCGGCCACGACCAGCAGCAGCGCCAGGCCGGAGCCGACGATGGTCAGGGTCTGGCGGCGCTTCTTGGCGCCGGCGGCGCGCTCCGCCATCTCCCGCTCGAGCCGGGCACGCGCGGCCGCGCGCTGCTGCCGGTCCTTGATCGACGACACGGTGTTCCTCCCGGGTGGGGTGTGTTCAGGAAGCGGGGGCGGACGACGGGGCGGACGAGGGTGGTGCCTCGAGGCCCGTGTCGATGCCGCCGACGGTCAGGGACTGCACGACGACGTCGGTCTTCGGCTTGGTCTTGGCGCCGCTGCCGTTGTCCACCGTCGGGATCTTGGCGATCGCGTCGAGGGTGGCCTGGCCGGCGGTGACCGTGCCGACGATCGGGTACTGCGGGGCGGCGTCGGCAGCGGGCGTGAAGTCCTTGAGGAAGATCAGGAACTGGCTGCCGTTCGCGCCGGGCGTGGTGCCGGCCATCGCCACCGTGCCCTTGGGGTACAGCGGGGCGGCGGGCGCCGGCGCGGCGGACGCGGACGGCTGCGGCTCGGGCGCCGAGGGCACGTTCTCGTTGAAGAACGAGTACGTGGGGCCGCCCAGGCCGGTGCCGCTCGGGTCGCCGCAGCGCAGCGCGCCCTCGGCGGTGATCTCGTGGCACTTCGTGTTGTCGAAGAAGTTCTTGCCCGCCAGGAACGCCAGGCTGGTGCCGGCGCAGGGCGCCCCCGCCAGGTCCAGCGACGCCGTGATCGGCGCACCCTGGTTGGTGGTGACCGTCATGGGCCGGGTGCCGGCCTGCGCGATGCCGGTGGTGGGCGGCGTGCCGACGTCCTTGAGCTTGTCGTTCGACGCCGCGTCCTGTGGGGTCCAGGTGCAGACGTCCTGCGCGGTGGTGTCCGCGGGGTCGTCGCCGTCGAAGCCGCCCGTGAACCACACGGCCCCCAGCACGACCAGGAGCAACGCGACCGCCGCACCGATGCCCGCCTGGAGCTGCCGGCGGCGGCGCGCCCTCGCGGCGCGGCGCGCCTGCTGACGGTCGAGCTTCAAGCGCGCGAGCTTGCGCGCCCTGTCCCTGGTGGATGCCACCGAGTGCTCCTCCTCATCCCTCACCCGGGCGTGCCGTTCGTCGCACACCGGGTGCGCCACGCCACACGCCCGCCAGAGTGTACGGGTATCGGCTGGGAATGTGGTGTGCGAGGTTCCGTCACGGTGTGTACGGTGTCGGGGCCGCCCGGGTGGCCGACTAGTCTCGTGCGTGAACCCCCGCCCCGTCAGTGAGGTCAGCCCGTGCTCGTGACCGCCGTCCCGGCCGACGCCTTCGGCACCAACTGCTACGTCGTGGCCACCGGGCCCGGCGAGCAGTGCGTCGTCGTCGACCCCGGCATCGGCGTGGCCGACCGGCTGGAGGAGGTCTTCGCCGAGCACCGGCTGCACCCGGCCGCGGTGCTTCTCACCCACGGTCACGTCGACCACACCTTCTCCGTGGCGCCGGTGTGCGGCGCGCGGGGCATCCCGGCGTACATCCACCCGGCCGACGCCGACCTGCTCGCCGACCCGGCCCGGCCGTTCGGCACGACGCTGGACGCGCTGTTCGGCGGCCGCCTGCGCTACACCGAGCCGGACGACGTGGCCGAGCTGACCGACGGCGAGGCGCTGGTGCTGGCGGGGCTGGAGATCACCGTCGACCACGCCCCGGGCCATACCGGCGGGTCGGTGATGTTCCGGCTGCCGGCCGCGGGCTCACCCTGGGAGGCGGAGCAGCTCTGCCTGTCCGGGGACGTGCTGTTCGCGGGCTCCATCGGACGCACCGACCTGGGCGGCGACGACGCGGCGATGCAGGCCACCCTGCGGGACAAGGTCCTGCCGCTGGCCGACGACACCGTCGTGCTGCCCGGCCACGGCCCCGAGACCACCATCGGCCGCGAGCGCGCCGCGAACCCGTTCCTGCGGGGTCTGCAGAGCGCGCCGCACCGCGGCCTGTAACTCGTCAGGAGAACCATGAGCAAGCCCACGCCGCTGTCCGGCTTCCCGGAGTGGCTGCCGCCGCAGCGCATGATCGAGCAGCAGCTGCTCGCCCGCATCGCGCGCACGTTCGAGCTGTACGGCTTCGCGCCGCTGGAGACCCGCGCGGTCGAGCCGCTGGACCAGCTGCTGCGCAAGGGGGAGACCTCCAAGGAGGTGTACGTCCTGCGCCGGCTGCAGGACTCCGGCGGCGACGCCGACCTCGGCCTGCACTTCGACCTGACCGTGCCGTTCGCCCGTTTCGTGCTGGAGAACGCGGGCCGGCTGCAGTTCCCGTTCCGCCGCTACCAGATCCAGAAGGTGTGGCGGGGCGAGCGGCCGCAGGAGGGCCGCTACCGCGAGTTCCTGCAGGCCGACATCGACATCGTCGACCGGGACACGCTGCCGTTCCACTACGACGCGGAGATGCCGCTGGTCGTCGGCGACGCCCTGCGCGGCCTACCGATCCCGCCGGTCACCATCATGGTCAACAACCGGAAGGTCTGCGAGGGCTTCTACCGCGGCCTCGGCCTGGCCGACCCGGAGCCGGTGCTGCGCGCCGTCGACAAGCTGGACAAGATCGGCCCCGGCAAGGTCGCGGCGCTGCTGACGGAGACGGCGGGCGCCACCGACGCGCAGGCCGCCGCCTGCCTGGAGCTGGCGGCGATCGCGGCGCCGGACGCCTCGTTCGCCGACCGGGTGCGCGCGCTCGGCGTCACGGACCCGCTGCTCGACGAGGGCCTCGACGAGCTGGTCCGGGTCGTCGACGCGGCCGCCGCGCACAGCCCCGGCCTGGTGGTGGCCGACCTGAAGATCGCCCGCGGGCTCGACTACTACACCGGCACCGTCTACGAGACCGTGCTGGCCGGGTACGAGAGCTCCGGCTCGATCTGCTCGGGTGGCCGCTACGACAACCTGGCCAGCTCGGGCGCCGAGCGGTTCCCGGGCGTCGGCATCTCCATCGGGGTGTCCCGGCTGCTCGGCCTGCTGTTCGGCCGGTCCGCGCTGACCGTGTCCCGCGCGGTGCCCACCTGCGTGCTGGTGGCGCTGACCGACGAGGACGCCCGGCCCGCCGCCGGCCGGGTCGCGGGGGCGCTGCGCTCGCGCGGCATCGCCACCGAGGTGGCGCCGGCGGCGGCGAAGTTCGGCAAGCAGATCCGGTACGCGGAGCGGCGCGGCATCCCGTTCGTGTGGTTCCCGGGCGCGGACGGCGCGGCCGACTCGGTGAAGGACATCCGCAGCGGCGAGCAGGTCGACGCCGACGCGGCGGTGTGGCAGCCGCCGGCGGCCGACCTGCTGCCGGTGGTGTCGGCGGCGGTCACCGCAGGGTCCTGAGGGCGACCGTGCCGCCGGCCCGGGTGGCACCATCCGGGCCGGCGGCGGTGGCGCCTAGAAGCGCGCCACGTCCGGGGTGACGGGGCCGGGCAGCGGGCCGCCCGCCGACCGGGTGGCCGCGGCCGGCGCGTCGCCGCACAGCGCCGTGATCAGGAACGCCGCGCGGGCCTCGTCGATCGGGTGGGCCTCGCCGGGCAGGCTGTAGAAGCGCATGTTCTCCGACAGGGTCAGCTGCCGCGTGCCGTCCTCGCGGTGCCACGAGATCATGGCGTGGCCGATGGTGCCGCCGTCGTGGCCCCAGACCCGGCCGCACGGCAGCTGCACGAAGTACAGGCCGAGGCCGTAGCCGCCCGCGTCCGGGTACGCCGGGTCCTGCACGACGGTGCGGCGCATCTCGGCCAGCTGGGCGCTCGGCAGCAGCCGGCCGCCGAGCAGCGCGCGGTAGAAGCGGTTGAGGTCCGACGGGGTCGAGATCAGCGCGCCGGCCGCCCACGCCCAGGTGCCGTTGTACGCGCTGAAGTCGTACAGCCCGCCCTCGTACGGGGCGTAGGCGCCCATGTGCGGGCCGCGCAGCCGCTCCTCGGCGCCCTGCACGTAGGTGTCGCGCAGGCCGAGGGGCCGCAGGATGCGCCGGGCCACCTCGGCCTCGAACGGCCGGCCGGTGAGCCGCTCGACGATGAGCCCGAGCAGCACGTAGTTCGTGTTGGAGTACGAGTACCGCTCGCCGGGCGCGCCGGTCGCGGGCAGGCCGAGGCCGATGCGGGCCAGCTGCCGGGGCCGGAACTCGGTGTCGGCGTTGTCGATGATCGCCTCGGGCGTGGCCAGCAGCGCGTCGGTGTAGTTGCCGATGCCGCTGGTGTGGTTGAGCAGCATCCGCACGGTCACGCCGGGCGGGACGTCGCGCAGGTACCGGCCGGCGGGCGCGTCCAGCCGCAGCCGCCGCTCGGCGGCGAGCTGGAGCACGACGGTGGCGACGAAGGTCTTGGTGATGCTGCCGGCGCGGTGCCGCATGTCCGGCTTCGCGGGCCGGCCGGCGAGCGGGTCGGCCAGGCCGCTCGCGAGCCGGTGGGTGCGGCGGCCGTCGCGGACCTCGGCGACCACGCCCGGCATGCCGGCGGCCACCTCCGCGTCGAGCAGCGCCTGCAGGCGGGCGCGGGTGTCGTCGACCGGCGGCGCGGCGCCCGCGGGTGCGGCGACGGTCAGCAGGCCGGTGGTCACGGCGAGCGCCGTCAGCCCGGACAGCAGTCTGCGTAACATGTCTCCCCCTCGATGCGTGCGGTCCCGTTCATCCTGTTCGGCCGGGCGGCCCGGCTCGTCGGCCCACAGGACGATCCGGGGCCCGACCCGAGGGGGAGGGGGCGCTCAGACCTTGGCGGTGCGCACCTCGCCGGCGCGGTGCAGCAGGAACCCGGTGACGACACCGGCCGCCACGAGCAGCGCCAGCAGGCCGAGGGTCAGCACGGGGCCGAGGTCCAGCAGGCAGATCACCACCGTCACGGGGACGCCGGCGCCCGGCCACAGCAGCGCCGACCGCGGCTGCCGGCTCAGCCCGCCCTGCAGCAGCGTGGTGCTGAGCAGGTACCCGCCCAGCCCGGCCGCGAGGACCCCGCGGGTGCCGGCCGAGAGGTGGTCGTCGGCGCCGTGCAGCACCGCGTGCTCCAGGCCGACCGCCACCGCGGCGAGCGACACGGCCACGGGCAGGTGGGCGTACACGTAGAAGTCGTGCACGCCCTGCCGGGTGCCGCCGTCGCCCTCCTCGAGCAGGCGGCGCTTCGCGGCGCCGCCCGACAGGTCGAAGTAGATCCACCACAGCGCGGCGGCCACGACGAACGCGAACAGCGCCGCCGTCACCACCGGTGCCTTCCAGCCGCCGTCGTGCACCCCGGTGACGGTGGCGGCGACGGACTCGCCGAGCACCAGGATGACGAACAGCCCGAAGCGTTCCGGCAGGTGTTCCATGTGCAGCGGCACGGCGTCGCGCAGCCGGGCGGCCAGGGTCGGCCCGGCCAGGTCGACGAGGACGCCGGCGGCCCACAGCCAGTACCGGGCGGGGGTGGGCACGACGATGGACACGGTCCACAGCAGCGCCCCGGCGGAGTGCCCGGCCAGGTACGGCAGGATCGTGGGCCGGGCGTCGGGGATGTGCCGCCAGGCGCGCAGGTAGCCGGCGATCAGGGCGAGCCGCAGCACCACGTAGGCGAGGGCGAACCACCGTCCCTCCGGCTTGGCGATGCTGTCGGCGGCGGCCGCCATCCCGACGACCCCGGCCATGCCGGCGAGGGTGAGCAGCCGGAACACGGCGTCGTCGGTGTCGAACCGGTTCGCGTACAGGGTGGTGCTGGCCCACGCCCACCACCCGGCGGTCAGCACGGCCGCGAACACCAGCCCGCCGTGCCAGGTCTCGTCCTTGGCGAGCACGTCGGCGCAGCGGGCGACGAACAGCACGAAGGCCAGGTCGAAGAACAGCTCCAGCCGGGTGGCGGAGCGGTCGGACTCCTGGTTGAGGTCGGGCGGGCGGAGGGGCTCGACCTGCTCGGCCTCCTGCTCGTCGAGCCGCTGCCGCTCGTCGTCGTCGAGCCGGTCCCGCGCGTCGGTCATCGCCCCACCTCCCGATGTGGATCGATGGGTGCCCGCGCCCGGGGCGCTGAAACGGCGCGCCGGGCTACGCGCCGGTGGCGTCGAAGATGAGGCAGGTCGACGTGGCGTGCGCGGCGAGCTTGCCGGCGCCGTCGTGGAGGCGCGCCTCGGCGAGGGCGGTGCGCCGGCCGCGCTGCAGCACGGTGCCCTCGCAGCGCAGGCGCCCGGAGGCGAGGGTGACGGGGCGCAGGAACTTCACGCTGAGGTCGAGCGACGTGTAGCCGACCCCGGCGGGCAGGGTGCTGTGCACCGCGCAGGCCGCCGCGGTGTCGAGCAGGGTGGACAGGATGCCGCCGTGCACCGTGCCGAGCGGGTTGTAGTGGAACTCCTGCGGCTGGAGCAGGACGGTGACGCGGCCCTCCTCGGCCTCGAACCCGTCGGCGCCGATCGTGTGCATGATCGGCGGCGGGGGCGCCTCGCCGCGGCTCATCGCCTGCAGGACCTCCAGGCCGGTGAGGTGGCGCAGGCGGGTGAGGGCGGCGGGGTCGCTCCAGCTGAACGTGCGGGTGCGGGTGTCGTCCTGGGTCTGCGTCATGGACGCAGCCTCGCACCGGGTTGCTGGGTCTGTCAATGAGACTTAGCCTGGGCGGATGACCGCCGTGACGGGCACCACCCCCGACAGCGCTCCGGGCAGTGCCGCCGACTGGACCGTCGACGGCTGCACGATCGGCGGCGCGATGGCCGTGCTCGGCGAGAAGTGGACCGTCGTGGTGTGCCGGGAGGTGTTCACCGGCGTGCGCCGCTTCGACGACATGCGCGCGCGCACCGGCATCCCGCGGCAGGTGCTCGCCAACCGGCTGGCCCGGCTCGTCGAGCAGGGGATCCTGCGCCGCGAGCCGTACCGGGAGCCGGGCGCCCGCGAGCGGCACGAGTACCGGCTCACCGACAAGGGCCTCGAGCTGTGGCCGATCCTCGTCGCGCTGCGCGAGTGGGGCGACCGGCACCTCGCCGGCCCGGACGGCCCCCCGTTGCGCACCGTGCACCGCGGCTGCGAGGCCGAGGTGCACGCCGAGCTGCACTGCGCCGCCGGGCACCGGCTGGACACCCCGCGCGACGTCGTGCCGCGGCCCGGTCCGGGGGCGCGCCGCCGCCGCTGACCCCAGGATGGCGGGGTGAGCACCGACACCCGGCCTCGGCCTGGCCGCCGCGGGGGTGCTGCTCGCCCGTCGTGCGGCGGGTGCTGCTGCGGGTCGGGCTGTTCGTGGCGCCGGCCGGCGCGCTGTGGGCGCTGCTGCCGCTGGTCGCCAGCCGCCGCCTCGGCCTGGGCGCCGGCGGCTACGGCCTGCTGCTCGGCGCTGGTGATCTCGACGGTCGACGCGTCGCTGCAGTTGTTCCTGCCGGGCTGGGTGTGGGCGCGCGGGCTGGCCACGTACCAGATCGTGGTCGGCGGCTGCCAGGCGCGCTGGGCGCCCTGGCCCGGGCGCGGTGGCGCAGGTCGCCGGCCTGCCGGCGGCGCTGCTGGCGGCGGCGTCGCTCGCGGCGGGACCGCGACCTGGAGGCGCGGGCGCGGTCCTTCGCCGACGGCGAACCGGAGGTGACCCACCTGGTGCCGCCCGGCGGACGTGCCGGTTCACGTGCCGGTATCGCGAAGGAAACCCACATTTGCATCATGTCTCGCGTTTCGGGCGTTTAGCCTCCGATTAAGCCCCGCCGCCCGCGAGGGCGGGAACGGGGGACTGGACGTGGCGCGCAGGCAGAGCACGAGGACCGTGCAGAGCAGGGCAGCGACCCGCAGCCGGCGACGGCTGCTGGTCATCGGCGGCGCCGAACGGCACGCGCCCGCCGGGGCGGCCATCCTCGGCCGCTTCGTCGAGCTGGCGGGCGGGCCCGACGCCCGCATCGTCGTCATCGCCACCGCCAGCGAGGAACCCGACGTCCTCGAGGCCGAGTACGCCGACGCGTTCGAGCGCCTCGGCGCCAAGCAGGTCGAGGCGCTGCGGCTCACCGGGCGCGGCCAGGCCAACGGCAACGCCGCCCTGGAGGTGCTCGACGACGCCACCGCCGTGTACTTCACCGGCGGCGACCAGCGCCGGATCGCCGCGATCATCGGCGGCACCCGGTCCGACCAGCTGCTGCAGGCGCGGGTCGAGGCCGGCGAGATCATCCTCGGCGGCACCAGCGCCGGCGCGGCCATGATGGCCGGCACCATGATCGTCGGCGGCGACCAGCCCGGCGTCTCCGCGGCCAGCGTCGAGACCGGCCCCGGCCTGGAGTTCCTGCCCGGCGTGCTGGTCGACATGCACTTCGGCGAGCGCGGGCGGCTCAACCGGCTGCTCAGCGCCGTCGCGCTCTACCCGCACGAACTGGCCCTCGGCATCGACGAGGGCACCGCGATCCTGGTCGAGGGCGACCGCTTCGAGGTGATCGGGGACGGCTCGGTCACCGTCATCGACGCGGGCCTCGCCGACCGGATCAGCGCCCCCGCCCACGGCCCGTTCGCGCTGACCGACGCGCGGATCCACGTCCTGCCCGCGGGCTGCACCTTCGATCTGACCGGCCGTAGCCCGTCGACTCCCGACGCGGCCGCCGGGAACGGGGAATGAGGGAAGTGGCATGAAGATCCTGCACATCCGGCACCTGCGCGGACCTAACGTGTACCTCTCCCGGCCCGCCGTCGTCGCCCGCCTGCGCCTGGACGAGCTGGCCGGGCGTGAGAGCACGGAGGTCGCCGGGTTCACCGAGCGGCTGCTGCGGATCCTGCCCGGCCTCACCGAGCACCACTGCGCCGCCGGCGCCCCCGGCGGGTTCGTCAGCCGGCTGCGCGGCGGCACCTACTTCGGCCACATCGCCGAGCACGCGTGCATCGAGCTGTCCCAGCTGATCGGCCGCGACGTCAGCTTCGGCCGCACCGTGTCCGCCGGCGAGCCCGGCCTGTACGACGTCATCGTCGAGTGCCCGGTCGACGAGGCCGCCGGCTCGACCCTGCCCGGCGAGCTGCTGGATCTGGCCGTGCACCTGGTCACCTCGCTGGTCGACGGCGGCGGGGACGCCCCGGCGCAGGCCGGCCTGGCCGAGCAGGTGCGCGCCCGGCTGGCCGCCCTGCGCGAGCTGCGCGACGCCGAGGCCGCCGGCCCGAGCACCGAGGCGATCATCGCCGCCGCCCGCCGCCGCGGCATCCCCGTCGAGCGGCTCGGCGACGACAGCCTCCTGCGGCTCGGCTGGGGCGCCCGGCGGCGGCTCGCCTGCGCCGCGATGACCGACCGCACCAGCGCCGTCGGCGTCGACATCGCCTGCGACAAGCACCTCACCCGGCAGCTGCTCGGCGACGCCGGCGTCCCGGTGCCGGCCGGCGGCCTCGCCGCGGACGCCGACGCGGCCGCCCGGCTCGCCGCCGACCTCGGCGGGCCCGTGGTGCTCAAGCCCCGGCACGGCCGGCACGGCCGCGGCGTCCACCTGGGCCTGCGCGGACCCGACGAGGTGCGCCGCGCGTACGGCGAGGTCGGCGGCGACGTCATCGTCGAGCGCGAGCTCGGCGGCCGCGACTACCGGGTGCTCGTCGTGGCGGGCGAGGTCGCCGCGGCGGCCGAGCGGGTCGCCGCGCACGTCGTCGGCGACGGCGAGCACACCGTGCAGGGGCTCATCGGCGCCGCCAACGCCGACCCGCGCCGCGGCGACGGGCACACCCGCACGCTGACCCGCCTGATCGTCGACGACCACGCCCGCGCGCTGCTCGCCGACCAGGGCTACGGCCTGGACAGCGTGCCGCAGGCCGGCCGCACCGTGTGGCTGCGCGCCAACGCCAACCTGTCCACCGGCGGCACCAGCCGCGACGTCACCGACCGGGTGCACCCCGACGTGGCCCGGCTGTGCGTGCGCGCCGCCGCCCTCGTCGGCCTGGACATCGCCGGCATCGACCTGCGGCTGGCCGACATCGCCGCGCCGCTGCCCGCCGTCGCCGAGCCCGCCGAGCCCGACGCCGGGATCATCGAGGTCAACGCCGTCCCCGGGCTGCGCATGCACCTGGCGCCCGTGCAGGGCCGCGCCCGCGCCGTCGGCGACGCCGTCGTCGGGGCGATGTTCCCGGGCGGCGCCGACGGGCGCATCCCCACCGTCGCGGTCACCGGCACGAACGGCAAGACCACCGTCACCCGGCTCGCGGCCCACCTGCTCGCCGGCACCGGCCAGACCGTCGGCGTGGCGTCCAGCGACGACGTGCGCATCGGCGGCCGTCAGGTGCTGCGCGCCGACGCCACCGGGCCGCGCTCGGCGCAGACCGTCCTCGGCGACCCGGCCGTGCAGGTCGCCGTCCTGGAGACCGCGCGCGGCGGCATCCTGCGCCGCGGGCTGGGCTACGACTGGACCGACGTCGGCGTGGTCACCAACATCACCGCCGACCACCTCGGCCAGGACGGCATCGAGAGCGTCGAGGACGTCGCGCACGTCAAGGCGCTGGTGGCCGAGCGGGTCCGCGACGGCGGCACGCTCGTGCTCAACGCCGACGACCCGTGGGTGCGCAGCCTGGTCGAGCGGCCCCGGGTGCGGGCCGACCGCAAGCGCGTCGTCTGGTTCGGCACCGACCCGCAGAACCCGGTGCTGGCCGCGCACCTCGGCCGGGGTGGCACCGCGTACCTGCTGGAGGACGGCTGGCTGGTGCAGGCCGTCGGCTCGCGGCGCACGCCGCTGCTGCGCGCCGCGGAGCTGCCCGGCTCCTTCGGCGGCGCCGCGCCGCACGCCCCCGGCAACGCGCTGGCCGCCGTCGCCGCGGCCCGCGCCCTCGGCACGCCGCACGACGTCGTGGTCGAGCGGCTGGCCGCGTTCGACCCGCGGCAGGACAACCCGGGCCGCGGCATGCTGCTGCGCCGCGACGACGTCCACCTGTTCGTCGACTACGCGCACAACCCGGCCGCGCTGGCCGCCGCCACCCGTACCCTGCACCGGCTGTTCGGCCGCGACCGCTGCGTGGCCGCGGTGACCCTGCCCGGCGACCGCCGCGACGACCTGCTCGCCGCCTCCGCGCAGGTGATCGCCGACGGCTTCGCCCGGGTCGTCGTGTACGAGGACGAGGACCTGCGCGGCCGCACGCCGGGTGAGGTGCCGGCCCTCGTGCAGCGCGAGATCCGCGCCCGCCGGGCCGACGCCCGGTGCGAACGTGTGACGCACGCCCGTGAGGCGTTGGCCACGGCGCTGTCCATGGCGCAGCCGGGCGAGGTGGTGCTCGTCTGCTACGAGGAAATCGGTCCTATGCTGGCGCTCCTGGACGAACTGGGTGCCGTTCCGGCCCGCGCGGGGCTGGTCGGGGCCCGTTGATGTGATCAATATGTGAGAGGCCCGGGGCGCAGGGTGACCGATTGATGGATGTCACACCGCAACGATCGGTCATCGTCACCTCGTCCCGGCTTCCGTCAGGCCCGTCAGTAGTGAATGCTGTGGCGGGCGGACCTCGCCCCACGTCGCGTGCGCATGGCGGTGCGTGTTCGACGGACGACGATTGTGCGCGTGTGGGGGCACATGAGCGCGGCGGATCTGCCGGCCTCGAGCCTGCTCGGTGGCAGGTACCGGCTCGTCGAGCGACTCGGCGCCGGCGGCATGGCAGTGGTGTGGCGGGGCTTCGACGAGGTGCTCGGCCGGCAGGTGGCGGTCAAGGTGCTGCCGACGGCCTCCAGTGACGACCCGGTCTTCCGGCGGCGGCTGCGCACCGAGGCCCAGGCCGCGGCGCGGCTGAGCCACCCGCACATCACCAACGTCTACGACTACGGCGAGTCCGCCGCGGCCGACGGCACCGCCGTGCCCTACGTGGTCATGGAGCTCGTCGACGGCGAGGCGCTGTCGGCCGTCCTGGCCCGGCTGCGCAAGCTGCCCTGGCCGGCTGCCGTGCGCACCTGCGCCGAGGTCGCCGCCGCGCTGTCCGCGGCCCACGCCCGCGGCATCGTGCACCGCGACATCGCCCCGGCCAACGTCATGCTCACCACGGCCGGCGCCAAGGTCGTGGACTTCGGCATCAGCGCACTCGTCGGCGAGAACGACCTCGACGCCGACGGCAGCCTGCTCGGCACCCCCGCCTACCTGGCCCCCGAGCGCCTCGAGGGCGGCCAGGTGAGCGCGGCCACCGACGTGTACGCGGTCGGCCTGCTGCTCTACCGCATGCTCACCGGCATGCTGCCGTGGGACGCCGGCACCACCACGGCGCTGCTGCGCGCCCACCAGTACACCGAGCCGGAGCCGCTGCCGCCCATCGAGGGCCTGCCGGACGCCGTCGCCGAGGTGTGCCGCCGCAGCCTGCAGAAGCAGCCCGACCTGCGGCCGTCCAGCAGCGAGCTGGCCCGCCTGCTGATCCGGGTCGCCCAGACCGCCCCGGCCACCCCGCTGCCGCTCGTCACCACCGAGGCCGCCGCGGCCGACGGCCACACCACGATCCTGCCGTGGCGGGTCGAGGCGTCGGCGCTGGCCGTGGCCGGCTCGGGCGAGATCCCGGACGGCCCGCCCGCCGGTCCCGCCGGTCCGCCCCGGCCCGGTGAGTCCGTCGTGGCCGCGTCGGGCGCGGCCCCGGCCGCCGGTGCTGCTGCCGGTGCCGCTGCTGCCGGTGCCGCCGGGCGGGTCGCCAAGGAGGCCGTCTCCGGCGACCTCGCCGCCCGCGCCGCCGCGGCCGCCAAGGGCCTGCGCGAGCCTGCCCCGGCCGCCGGCGCCGAGCCGCCGCCGTCGGGGGCGCTGCGGGCGCCGTCCGGCGGCGTCGCCGTGCTGGCGCCGGGCGAGTCCACCTCCCGCCGCCTGCGCCGCGCCGCCGGCGCGGGGTCCGCCGCCAACGGCCACCAGCCCCGGCCCGACGGCCGCTCCGGGCCCGCCGCCGGTGCCGCGGTGCCGGTGCAGCGCGGCCCGTCCGGCCCGCCCGGCCCGCCCAAGCCGCCGGCGCCGCCGGTCTCCCCGCCGTCCGACCGTGGCCGGCGCGCCGCGCTGGTCGTCGCCGCCGCGGCCCTGCTCGTCGCGTCCGGCGGCTACGCCTACAGCCGCGTCCAGGCCGGCAACGACTCGTCGCAGGCGGCGCCGCCCGACGGGGTGGCGCGGCCCAGCTCGTGCATCGTCACGTGGGCGGTCACCAAGGAGCAGGACAAGGCGTTCACGGCCGCGCTGACCGTGCAGAACCGCCTCGCCACCCCGGTGTCGGAGTGGAAGCTGCGCTTCGGCCTGCCCGGCGACCAGGTCATCACGAGCGACGGCCTGAAGGTCGAGCAGGCGGACCGGATGGTCACCGCCACCTCGATGACGCCGATCGCGGCCGGTGGCTGGGCGGAGGCCGAGGTGGTCGGCGTCTACGACAAGAGCAACGCGCTGCCGTCATCCTTCGCCCTCAACGGCTCGCTGTGCGAGGTGTACCTGTCGGCGACCCCCGGCGTGAAGCCGACGAAGGTCCCGCAGCCCACCGACGCCGACGGCCGGGTGCTCGCGAACGGCGGCGCCGGCCTGCCCGGTCAGCCCGGCCAGCCCGGCGCCCCCGGACTGCCCGGCGCGCCCGGCCTGCCGGGCCAGCCCGGCGGCGTCGTCGTCCCCCCGGACGGCACCACCGGCACGGGTGGTCCCGGCGGCACCCCCGGCGGGCAGCCCACCCCGACGACGAGCCGCACCGGCATCGTCGAGCCGACCCCCACCGGCGGCCCCACCACCACACCGGAGGAGGAGGCCAAGCTGAAGAAGAAGCTCAAGGAGGAGCTGAAGAAGCTGCGCGCCTCCAAGAAGGCCTCCCGCACCCCCAAGGCGGGCAACCCCACCCCCGTGGTCGAGCCCGAGCCCAGCGACGGGGGCAGCCTGCTGCCCGGCATCGTCTGAGTCGGTTCAGGACGATCCGCCGCACGGCGCGCTAGCGTCGGACGAGGCGCTGTCGTGCGGAAGTGTGTGCGATTTTTGCGACACAACCGCGTGGCAACCGTCCGATCATCGAATGCGCACCTAGGAAGCGGTTATGTACATCACAGGGAAGGGAAGTCCGACACCGGGGGGCACCATGATCAGCACCGTCCAGGACCTCGCCGCCGAGGCGCTGTTCGTCTCGCACGTGCAGCCGTCCGACGAGCCGTCCCGCACCGACGTGCAGGACGCCGTCACCGCGACGATCCTGCGCCTGGGCAGTGACGGCTGTGCCGCCGCGGTCGCCGCCGAGTTCGGCGACCACCCGGAGGCCGCGGTGTGCCGCATGGGGTGGGCCCGCAAGCAGGTCGCCCAGATCGCGCCGATCACGCAGCGGACCGCCGCCACCCGGTGAGGGCCTCCCCCGGCGAGCGGCCGTAGCGCCCGCGCGTGCCCGGGACACGACACGTCGCAATTCCGACACGCGCGGGCCTGAGCCTTCTCACCGGTTTACAACCGATTAGCAACCGAATTCACCCGTCCTTGCACCTTGGGACGCCAAGAGTCCTTCTCGTCAGCCGGTCAGCCCGCCGGCTCGCACGAAGAGGAGGACCACGTGAACGGCACACTCGAGCGCCCCGCCGACACCAGGGACCTCACCGTCGCCGCGCCGAACACGCGCGAGATCGAGGAACTGGTTCGCGACAACATGCCCGTGGTGGGGCACCTGGTCCGGGAGCTGCTCTCCCGGGTTCCGGCGCACATCCACGCCGACGACCTGTGCTCCGCCGGATTCGCCGCCCTGCTGGGCGCGGCCCGCTCCTTCGACCCGGAGCGGGGCATCCCCTTCCACCGCTACGCCGCTGTCCGCATCCGCGGCGCCCTGCTCGACGAGCTGCGCGGCCAGGACTGGGCCAGCCGCTCGGTGCGCAGCCGCGCCCGCCGCATCGACGGCGCCCGGCAGGAGCTGACGGCGGCCCTGGGCCGCACCCCGACCAACGCCGAGGTCGCGCAGATGCTCGGCATCTCGGTGGACGAGGTGGCCGGCCACGACGACGACGTCCAGAAGGCCGCCCTGCTCAGCCTGCAGGGGTTCGCCAGCGGCGTCGCCGACGAGATGGTCACCGAGCAGGCCGACGGCCCGGAGGACCTGCTGCTGCGCCGCGAGAAGCTCGGCTACCTGCACCAGGCGGTGCAGGCGCTGCCCGAGCGGCTGCGCGAGGTGGTGACCGGCTCGTTCCTGCAGGAGCGGCCGATCCAGGAGATCGCCCAGCAGCTCGGCGTCACCGAGTCGCGCATCTCCCAGATGCGCACCGAGGCGCTGCGGCTGCTGCGCGACGGCCTGAACAGCACCCTGTCACCGGAGCTCATCGCCCCGGCGCGCACGGACACGCTGCTCGGCCGCCGCCGCTCGGACTACTTCCAGCGGATCGCCGAGAACGGCAACCTGCGGACCCGGCTGGCGCTGACGGACCACCACGGCGTCCCGATCGCCGTCGCCGCCTGAGGGCGGTTCCGGCCGGGCGCCCCCGCGGCGCCCGGCCCGGCGGCTGCTCCGGCGGCCGCTCAGGTGGCGGCTCAGGTGGCGGCCCAGCCGCTGGCCCGGCAGCTCCACGTACCGCCAGGTCAGCCACGACAGGCCGGCCAGCAGCCCGGTGAACGCGGCCGCGGCCACCGCCTCCGCCGCGAGCGGGAGCCGGTCGGCGAGCCGGCCCAGCACCGGCGCCAGCAGCTGGATCAGCACCACGTGCAGCAGGTAGACGGAGTAGCTGATCCGGCCCAGCGCGGCGAGCGGGCGCGGCGCGCGGCCCGCCCACCGGGCCAGCGCGAACGCGCCCGCCACGACGGCCAGGGTGAGCACCGCCCGGGCCCGGTACGTCGCGGTGGGCGCGCCCAGCGCGGCCAGCTCGGCGAACCACACGACGACCAGCGCGGCGCCGACCGCCGCGCAGGCCAGCGCCGCCACGAGCGCCGCGCGGCGCCGGCCGGTGCGGGCGTGGTCCGCCCGGTGCAGCGTCGCCCCGGCGAACATCACCGCCACGATCAGCAGGCCGTCCCAGGCGTGCGCCGGGTCCTGGCCGGCGGCCAGCAGCGTCCCGGCGAGCCCGGCCAGCAGCAGCCCGCCCGCGGGCGCCGCCCACCGCCGCCCGCTCGTGACGGCGGCCAGCCCCAGCACCAGCACGACGGCGGCGGCGGGCACCGCCACCGCGGGCGGCGGCAGCGTCGCCGGCAGCGGGGCGCTCAGCACCCCGGCCCCGCCCAGGGCGAGCGCCACCGGGGCGGCCGCCCGGCGCAGCCGCAGCGCCCACAGCGCGCTGATGAGCAGGTAGAACACCATCTCGAAGGTGAGCGTCCAGAACACCGCCGTCAGCAGCGGCACGCCGAGCAGGTGCGGCAGCATGGTGGCGTGCGCCAGCGCCGCGGTGCCCGGGTGGGCGGCCAGATACGGGTCGACCGGCACGAGGCCCGCCGCGCCGAGGGCGGCGACCAGCCCGCCGACCGCCAGGTACAGCGGGAACAGGCGGAACACCCGGTTGACCCAGAACGACCGCAGGTCGCCGTGCCGCTCCAGCGACGCCGGGACGATGTAGCCGCTGACGAGGAAGAACAGCAGGACCCCGGCGGTGCCGGCGTGCAGCCACTCCGCGGACACCGCACGGGCGGGGCGCAGCAGGTGGTGGCTCAGGTGCGCGTACAGCACCAGCAGGGCGGCCACCGCGCGCAGCCCGTCCAGCCAGGCCAGGCGGTCGGTGGTCCGGGCGGCGGGCATCGCGCCACGATACGGGTCAGGCGGCGGGCGCCGGCACCCCCACGGTGAGCGGGTCGAGCGCGGCCCGCACCGCGCGCATGTCGGCCCCGACGGCCTGCGCCAGCACCGCGGCGCCGGGACCGCGGGCGGCCAGCGGCATGACGGCGGCGCCGGGGCCGAGCGGGCCGGGCGCCGGCGGGTCGTCGGTGATGAGCAGCAGCGTGCCGGTCGCGCGGGCCGTGCCGAGCACCGCGGGGGAGTCCCAGCCGGGCGCCGCCGGGCCGACCGCCAGCCGGTGCCGGTGCACGGTCACGCCGGCCCACCGCACCGTGGTGTCCACCGCGGCGTCGCCGGGGTCCTCGCCGTGCCGGCCGCAGATCAGGTCGTCGCGCCAGGCGAGCCAGTGTCGGGGTCCACCTCGCTGCGCGGCGTGGCGTCGTTGAGCGGCAGGTCGGCCTTGCCGCGCGAGCGGGTGTCGGCGACCGGGACGAGCGGGCGGCGGATGCCGATCCGGTCGCCAGGCATCGCGTCGATCGCGGCGGGCGCCATGAACGCCACGCCGGTCGCGGCGGGCGCCCGGCCGTACGCGCCGAACCGGCGCGGAGGATCAGTCGCCCGTGTAGAGGATCGCGTCGACCTCGATGTCGAAGCCGTTCAGCGCCACCGGCAGCGTGGTGCGCACGGGCAGCGCGTCGGCGGGGAAGTACTCCTTCCAGATCTCGTTCATCGCCGGGAAGTCGGCGAAGTCGCGCAGGTACACGCCGACCCGGACGGCCTGGTCGAGGCTGCCGCCGGCCGCCTCCGCGACGATGCGCAGGTTGCGGAAGGTGGCGTGCGCCTGCTCGGCGAAGTCGCCCCTGACCCAGGTGCCATCCGGCAGGACGGGGCACGCGCCGGCCAGGTAGATGGTGTCGCCGGCGACGACCGCGTGCGAGTACGGGCCGCCGGGCGGGCCGGCGTCGGGGGTGTTGACGACGCGCTTGGGCATGTCTCTCCTCTTCTAGTGGACCGGCCGGGGCCGGGGGAACTGCTCGGCGAGGCCGTCGGCGTCGACGAGCGGGTCGGTGAGCAGCACGCGCAGGGCGTCCTCGCGCTGCCGCAGCGCCTTGCGCTGGGCGTCGGTGAGCGGGATCCACGGCGGCGGCGGGGCGGGCAGCCGCGGCGGCAGCCGCCGGCCGGCCACGTAGGTGGCCTCGTTGACGAGCCGCCGGGGCGCGCGGCGCAGCTGCCGGTGCGCGTCGACCAGCTCGAACGGGCCGTCCTCCAGGCGGAACACGGCGATGTCGGCGGCCGCGCCCGGCGTCAGGGTGCCGGCGCCGCCGGGCAGGGCGAGCGCCCGCGCGGGCCGCACGGTGGCGGCGGCCACCACGTCGTCCAGCGCCATCCCGACGGCGAGCAGCTTGGCCATCGTGGTGGGCAGGTCGAACGCCGGCCCGTAGACGCTGCGCGCGTGCAGGTCGGTGGAGACGGTGTGCGGCACGATCCCGGCGGCGAGCTGCGCCTCCAGCACGTCGAACGCGAACCCGCCGGAGCCGTGCCCGATGTCGAACAGCACGCCGCGCGCGTGGGCGTCGCGCACGGCCGGGGCGACCGCGCCGGAGTCGGAGACGGCGGCGATGGCGCTGGCGCAGTGGGTGACGATGTCGCCGGGCCGCAGCAGGTCGAGCACCTCGCCCAGGGCGGGCGGGGCGGCGCCGATGTGCACCATGACCGGCACGGCGCACGCCGCGGCCGCCCGCAGGCCCCGGCGCAGCGGCTCGACGCCGTTCGCGCCGACGGTCTCGGCGTCGATGCGCACCTTGATGCCGGCGACGAGGTCGCGGTTCGCGCTGACGGTGGCCACGGCCAGGTCGACGTCGCAGTGCGCGAGGTCGCGGCCCTCGCCGGTGCGCGCGGCCAGCCCGGGCGCGGCGATGTTGAGCAGGGCGGGCACCCGCACGGCGGCGCGCCGGGCGGCGCCGCGCAGCCCGTCCAGCGTGTACGCCCCGGCGGACCCGGCGTCGACCCACGTGGTGACGCCCGAGTACCAGGCCACCGGGTCGGGGTCGATGCCCCAGTAGGTGGCTCCGGGGTGCACGTGGGTGTGCAGGTCCACCAGCCCCGGGGTGACGACCCGCCCGGACACGTCCACGATCTCGTGGGCGTCGCGGGGCAGCGCGGGCGCGACGTCGGCGATGCGCCCGTCGCGCACCGCCACGTCGAAGCAACCGGTGCGGCCGCCGCCCACGTCGATGACGTGACCGCCGGTCAGCAGCAGGTCGTGGGGCAAGGGTTCTCCTACTTCTCGTCGAGCGCCGCGCCGATGGCGAGGCGGTAGAGGCGCGTCGGGCGGCCCTTGCGGTGCACCTGGGCGCTGCCGTCGGCGGTGACGAGCCCGGACTCGGTGAGCTTGCGGATGAGGCGCCGCCCGCTGGGGTCGGTGATGCCGAGCGAGCTGGCGAGGTCGCTGGGCGAGATGGGCTGCCCGGCCAGGGAGCGTTCCAGGGCGGCCAGGCGCGACAGCGTCGCGGGGGACAGCCGGGCCCGTCCGGCGAGGGCCTCCAGCCCGGTGCCGTGCTCGCGGTAGGTGAACGACAGCGCCGGCCCGGCGCCGCCCATCGGCCCGATCATGACGCCGCTGTCCTCGATGAGGTACGCGCCGGGCACGTCGTCCTGCTCGGCGCGGGCGGCGGCCCGCTCGGCGAGCGCGACGCAGATGCGGGCGGACGCGCCGATGCCGAACCCGGCGGCGGCCCGCACGCCGAGCGCCTCCTCGGCCTGGCCGAGCACCGGCAGCGCCACCCACTGCGAGGTCAGCTCCTCGAACAGGGCGGCGTGGGCGAACACGACGACGCCGCGCCGGCCGCGGTTCTCGATCCACGCGTCGGCGAACTCGGGGGTGTTGAGCAGCAGGTTCATCAGGCCGACGCGGGCGCGGTCGAGGGCGGTGGCCTCGTGCGGGCCGGCACCGGCGCCGGACGGCTTGGCGACGAGGAACACCCCGGCCGCGAACCGGCGCCCGGTGGCCCGGCGGGTGCGGATGCGGTGGGCCAGCTCGTGCAGCTCGGCGCGGATGGTGATGGGCCCGGGCAGCCCGGACAGCACCTCCACCTCGCCGTCGAGGGCGGCGGCGACGGCGGTGCGCACGCTGATGACGTACGGGGCGCCGGTGCGCGCCAGGGCGGCGCGGTGGAACGCGACGATGTCGTCGACGGTGCGCTCGGGGTCGAACGGCAGGCAGGACACCCCGGCCGGGTCGATGCCGAGCGCCTCGGCGACCTCGTCGACGGTCTCCTGGGCGAACGTGTCGACGCTGACGGGGGTGGTGGGCCAGCCGCTGGCCAGCGCCCGGCACCAGGCCAGCGCCAGGTCGAGGGCGGCGGAGCGGGTGACGGCGACGGGCAGGTCGGGCGGCAGCAGGTCGCGCACCCGCACGTACGGCAGCGGGCCGAGCAGCACGCCGTCGACGCCGGTGCTGCGCAGCAGCGACTCGACGCGCTGGTGGATCTCGTCCTCGTTGTCGTAGACGGCCCAGGCGAGGCTCACGCCGCTGAGGGTGCGGGCGGCCTCCTCGAAGCGGGCCCGGTGGCTGGCGTGCACCACCAGGCCGATCACCATCGCCACCGGCACGGGACGGTTCCTCACACTCGCGAACAGGGTTCGTTAATGGTTCGTAGTAACTTGCACAGCGTGCGCGATCATGCGTGCCCGGTCAAGGGGAGGCGACAGTGGACGTTCCAGAAGTCGGCATCGACTGGCGGGCAAAAGGGTTCTGGCGCCCCGACGGCGGCCCCGCGCCGGTGGGGGAGAGCCTGTTCGGCGGCGGCTTCACCTGGCCGGTGCTGACCCTGCGGCGCAGCGCCGTCGAGCACAACATCGCCACGATGGCCGCCTTCGCCGCCCGGCACGGCCTCGAACTGGCGCCGCACATGAAGACGTCGATGGCGCCCGGGCTGATCGCCGCGCAGCTGGCGGCCGGCGCGTGGGCGTGCACCGTCGCCACCGCCCACCAGGCGCTGGTGCTGCGCCGGCTGGGCGCCCCCCGGGTGCTGCTGGCCAACCTGCTGCTCGACCCGGCGGCGCTGGGCTGGCTGGCCCGCGAGATCGAGGCCGGGTTCGACGCCTACCTGCAGGTCGACTCCGTCGAGGGGGTGGAGGCGGCGAGCCGGGCCGCGCGCTCGGCGCCCGTACCCGTGCTGGTGGAGCTGGGGCACGACGGCGGCCGCACCGGCGCCCGCGGCCTGGACCGGCTGCGCGCCGTGGCCGACGCCGCCGCCGAGGCGCCCGGCACCCGGTTCGCCGGGGTCACCGGCTACGAGGGCGGCGCGGCCGACGTGCCCGGCTTCCTGGACGACCTCGTCGCCGCCGCGCACGCCACCGGGGCGGGCATCGTCAGCGCGGGCGGCAGCGCCTGGTTCGACGTCGTCGCCGAGAAGCTGTCGCACGCGCCCGAGGGTTCGCTGCGGGTGCTGCGCAGCGGCGCCTACGTCACCCACGACGACGGCTACTACCGCGAGCACACCCCGTTCGCCCGGATCGCCGGCGAGCTGCGCCCCGCCCTGGCCGTGTGGGCGCAGGTGCTGTCCACACCGGAGCCCGGCCTGGCGATCGTCGGCATGGGCAAGCGGGACGCCCCGTTCGACGAGGGCCTGCCCGAGCCGCAGGTCATCCGGCGCGCCGGCGTGCTGCGCTCCGCCGACGGCCTGGTGGTGACCCGGCTGCAGGACCAGCACTGCTACGTCGAGGGCAGCGGGCTGCGCATCGGCGACCTGGTCCGGTTCGGCATCTCGCACCCCTGCACCGCGTTCGACAAGTGGCGCGCGCTGCCGGTGGTCGACGACGACGACGTCGTGCGCGACGTCCTCGAGACCTACTTCTGAGCAGGCCGGCGATGACGATCTCCACCGTTCCCGCACCCGTCTCCGCCGTGTCCGGCGGGCCGGGTTTCGTGCTGCGGCCCGACACGCCGCTGTCCGCCGCGCCCGGCTGCGAGCGCGAGGCCGCCTGGTGGCGCCGGACCGTGGGCCCCGCCACCGGCTGCGCGTTCCCGCCGGGTGCGGGGGGCGTCACGCTGCGCCTCGACCCGGGCCGGCCCCACGAGGGGTACGCGCTGCGCGTCGGGCCGTCCGGCGTGGACCTGGCCGGCGGCTCGCCCGCCGGGGTGTTCCGCGGCCTGCAGACCCTGCGCCAGCTGCTGCCGCCCGCGGCCCTGCGCCGCGCCGCGGTCGCCGCCGGGCCGTGGCCGCTGCCCGGCGTGCGGATCGCCGACGCGCCCCGGTTCGCCTGGCGCGGCGTCCTGCTCGACGTCGCCCGGCACTTCCTGCCGCCGGCCGACGTGCTGCGCTTCGTCGACCTGGCCGCGTTCCACCAGCTCAACGTGCTGCACCTGCACCTGACCGACGACCAGGGCTGGCGGCTGCCCGTGCCGGGCTGGCCGCGGCTGACCACCGTCGGCGCCTGGCGGGCGTCGTCGTCGCTGGGCGACTGGCGGCACGGCCGCGACGACGGCCGCCCGCACGGCGGCGCGTACAGCGAGGACGACCTGCGCGAGATCGTCGCGTACGCGGCCGAGCGGCACATCACCGTCGTGCCGGAGGTCGACCTGCCCGGGCACATGCAGGCGGCGATCGCCGCGTACCCCGAACTGGGCAACGGCCTGGCCGCGGACCCGCGGGTGCGCACGGCCTGGGGCATCGCGACCCAGGTGCTGAACGTCTCCGACACCGCGCTCGGCTTCTGCCGCGACGTGCTCGACCAGGTGTGCGCGCTGTTCCCCGGCGACTACGTCGGCATCGGCGGCGACGAGTGCCCCAAGGACGAGTGGCGCGCCAGCCCGGCCGCGCAGGAGCGGATGCGCGCGCTCGGCCTGCCGGACGAGGACGCGCTGCAGAGCTGGTTCCTCGGCCGCGTCGCCGAGCACCTGGCGTCGCGCGGCCGCCGGGTCTACGGCTGGGACGAGATCCTGGAGGGCGGCGCCCCGCCCGGCGCCACGGTCGCCGCGTGGCGCGGCCCCGGCCCGGCGGTGCTGGCCGCCCGCGCCGGCCACGACGTGGTGGCCTGCCCGGACACGGCGGTCTACCTGGACTACCGCCAGTCCGCCGACCCCGGCGAGCCCACCCCGGTCGGCACCGAGCTGACCCTCGCCGACGTGTACGCCTTCGACCCGGTGCCGCCGGGCCTGCCGCCGGAGCTGACGCCGCGCGTAATCGGCGCCCAGGCGAACGTCTGGACCGAGCACATGGAGTCGGCCCGGCGCATCGACTACATGGCGTTCCCCCGGCTGTGCGCCTTCGCCGAGGTGGCCTGGGGCACGGGGGGCGACTACGCCGGCTTCGCCGCCCGGCTCGGTGCGCACCTGGCCCGCCTCGACGCCCTCGGCGTGGAGTACCGGCCGCTCGACGGGCCCCGGCCGTGGCACGCCCGCCCGGACGCCCCGGGCCGGCCGCGCAGCCGCGCCGAGCGCCTGGCGGAGGTGGCGGAGATGACGGCCAACCTGGACGGCGCCTAGGTCCCGCGCCCAGGTCACCGGGCCGGGGGATCGTCTGCGGCCCGGGCTGCGCTTATCGTGGTGCTACGCCCGCCTCGGACCTGTTTTGTCCGCAATGGCGCGACCCCCTGACTCCGCAACACCGGCGGGCGGCTCCCACCCCCACACGCCGTAGGAGTTCACCGTGCCCTCGCAGCCCCCGGCCATCCCCGCCGACTGGCCCTCGGCGCCCCCGGGCAACGGTCACCGCCCGCCCCACGGCCGTGACCCCGACTTCATCCCGTTCGACGGGCCCGTCGACGACGGTCCGACGGTGCGCCTGCACGACGACGGGCCGCCCGCCGCCGCGCCCCGCAGACGCGGCGGCCGGGCGGCCGCCTTCGCCGTGTTCCTGGCCGTGTTCGCGATGCTCGCGGCGGGCTACGCCGTCTGGCTCGGCCGGCAGGCGCTCGACGCCGCCTCGGCCGCCGCCCCGGTCCCGGTGGCCGGCACCGGGGGAGCGGCCCCCACGGCCGCCCCCACGGTCACCCCCTCGGCCGCCGCATCGGCGGTGGTGTCGGCGGCGGTCGCGCCGCCGCCCGGCGAGCCGACCGTCCTCATCGACCCGTCCGCCGCCACCCCGGCCCCCTCGGCCACCGCGCCCGCCGACGCGGCGGGCCCGCCGGCCGCCGGCGTCGTGCGCTACGCCGGCAAGGCCGTGCCGGTGCGGGCCGGCTGCGCCACCGCCGTGTACCTCGACCTCGACGAGCCGCGCGCCGTCCCGGCCGCCACCACCGGCTCCGACGTGCAGACCGCCTGCGCCGGGCGGTCGGCGGTGCTGCGGCTGGGCCCCGGCGCGGGCGGCGGCGCGCTGCTGCGCTCGTCGTCGGCCGAGCCGGGCGCCAGCCCCACCGCCGCCACCTGCGAGGAGCGGCTGCTGTCCGACCCGCTCGACCCGGTCACCGCGATCCCGCTGCGCGACGGGCTGGCCCTGTGCGTGCGCACCGGCGCCGAGGGCGAGCCGGGCAGCGTCGTGCTGCTGCAGGCCGGCGCCACCGCCGCCGACGGCACGGTGACGCTGCGCGCCACCTCCTGGACCTCCGACTGACCGGCCCCCCGGAACGCGCGGCGCCGTGGCGGTCCCGGCCACGGCGCCGCGCTGTGTCGCGCCCCGTGCCACGCCGCGGGCGGCTCCCCTGACAGAATGGCCGGGCGCCCCGTGCCCCGAAGAGTCCCGAGGAGTTCGTCCCGTGATCCGTACCCATGACGCCGGCAGCCTGCGCGCGAGCGACGCCGGCACGACGGTGACGCTCGCCGGGTGGGTGGCCCGCCGGCGCGACCACGGCGGCGTCATCTTCGTCGACCTGCGCGACGGCTCCGGCATCGCCCAGGTCGTCTTCCGCGAGGAGGACGCCCACGCGCTGCGCAATGAGTTCTGCGTCAAGGTCACCGGCGAGGTCACCCGCCGCCCGGCCGGCAACGAGAACCCCGACCTGGCCACCGGCGAGATCGAGGTGACCGCCAGCGCGCTCGAGGTGCTCAGCGAGGCCGCGCCGCTGCCCATCCCGATCGACGACAACGTCGACGCGGGCGACGACATCCGGCTCAAGTACCGCTACCTCGACCTGCGCCGCTCCGGCCCGGCGAACGCGCTCAAGCTGCGCAGCCGCGCCAACCAGATCGCCCGCGAGGTCCTGCACGGCCACGGCTTCCACGAGATCGAGACGCCGACGCTGACCCGCTCGACGCCCGAGGGCGCCCGCGACTTCCTGGTGCCCGTCCGGCTGCAGCCCGGCACCTGGTACGCGCTGCCGCAGTCGCCGCAGCTGTTCAAGCAGCTGCTGATGGTGGCCGGCCTGGAGCGGTACTACCAGATCGCCCGCTGCTACCGCGACGAGGACTTCCGCGCCGACCGGCAGCCCGAGTTCACCCAGCTCGACATCGAGATGTCGTTCGTGACGCAGGACGACGTCATCGCGCTCGGCGAGGAGCTCGTCGCGAAGCTGTGGGGCGAGCTGGCCGGCCACCAGGTGCAGCTGCCGATCCCGCGCATCACCTGGACCGACGCGATGAACCGCTACGGCTCCGACAAGCCCGACCTGCGCTACGGCGTCGAGCTCAACGAGCTCACCGACTACCTGCGCGGCACCGAGTTCCGGGTGTTCGCCGGCGCGATCGACGCCGGCGGCTACGTCGGCGCGGTCGTCATGCCGGGCGGCGCGGCCCAGTCCCGCAAGGAGCTGGACGGCTGGCAGGACTGGGCCAAGGCGCGCGGCGCCCGCGGCCTGGCCTACGTGGTGCTCGACGAGTCGACGGGCGAGCCCCGCGGCCCGGTCGCGAAGAACCTGTCCGCGGACCACCTGACCGGCCTGGCCGACCAGGTCGGCGCCAAGCCCGGCGACGCGATCTTCTTCGCCGCGTCGGCGCACCGCCGCGAGGCGCAGGAGCTGCTCGGCGCCGCCCGCATCGAGATCGCCAAGCGGACCGGGCTGATCGACGCCGACGCGTGGGCGTTCTGCTGGGTGGTCGACGCACCCATGTTCGAGCGCACCGACGACGGCGGCTGGACGGCCGTGCACCACCCGTTCACGTCGCCGAACTCCGAGTGGCTCGACCGGTTCGAGGAGGCCCCGGACCGCGCCCTGGCGTACGCGTACGACATCGTCGTCAACGGCAACGAGATCGGCGGCGGCAGCGTCCGTATCCACCGCGGCGACGTGCAGTCGCGGGTGTTCGACCTGCTCGGCATCGCGCCGGACGAGGCGCAGGACAAGTTCGGCTTCCTGCTCGAGGCGTTCAAGTACGGCCCCCCGCCGCACGCCGGCATCGCGCTGGGCTGGGACCGCACCTGCATGCTGCTGTCCGGCAACGACTCCATCCGCGAGGTCATCGCGTTCCCGAAGACCCGCGGCGGCTTCGACCCGCTGACCAGCGCGCCGACGCCGATCACCGCGCAGCAGCGCCTCGAGGCCGGCGTCGACGCCAAGCCGAAGGCGCCCGCGCCGGCCGCCGGCTCGGCCGGTGTCGCGGCGCCGGTGGAGAAGTCCAACTGACCACGCTCGTCGTCGGCGCGAGCGGCTACCTCGGCAGCGAGGTCGCCGCCCGCGCCGGCCGCGACGTGGTCGGCACCCGCAGCGCCGACCTGGACATCACCGACCGGGCCGCGGTGCTCGCCCTGGTGTCGGCGGTCCGCCCCCGGGTGGTCGTCAACTGCGCGTACCGCAACGACTCGTGGGCCGTCTGCGCGGACGGCGCGGCGCACGTGGCCCTGGCCGCCGCGGCCGTCGGCGCGCGCCTGGTGCACGTGAGCACCGATGCGCTGCACGGCGGCCGGCCCACCCCGTACGGCGACGCCGAGCCGCCGACGCCGGTGCACATGTACGGCGCCGCGAAGGCCGCCGCCGAGACCGCCGTGACCGCGATCGACCCGTCCGCCGTGCTGGTGCGCACCTCGCTCATCGTCGACGGCGACGGCCGGAGCAAGCAGATCGCGCTGTGCCGCGACATGATCGAGGGCCGGATCCCGGGCGGCGCCCTGTTCGCCGACGAGTACCGCTGCCCGGTCGACGTGGGGGACCTGGCGGCCGCCGTCCTGGAACTCGCGGCCTCGGACGTCGCCGGCACCCTCAACGTGGCCGGCCCCGAGCCGGTCAGCCGGGTCCGCCTCGGCGAGCTGGTCGCCGCCCGGTGGGGCCTCGACCCTGCCCGCATCCCGGTCGACACGGTCGCCGCTCGCGGCCTGCACCGGCCCGCCGACGTGCGCCTCGACGCGTCGCGCGCCGCGGGCCTGCTGGCCACCCCGCTGCGGCCCGTCTCCGAGATCCTGGCCCGCCCGCTGACCTAGGGTGAGGGCCATGCCGACGGTCGAGCAGCGCGCCGCCCAGCCCTACGTCGCCGTGCGCGGCCACGTCACCATGCAGACCGTCGGCCACGTCGCCGCGCGCGTCAGCGAGGTGTTCGACTGGCTCGGCGAGCGCGGCATCGACGCGGCCGGCGCCCCCTTCCTGCGGTACGAGGTCATCGACATGGTCGGCGTCCTGGCCATCGCCGCCGGCGTGCCCGTGGCGCAGCCGGTCACCGGCGACGGCGAGGTGGTGGCCGGCGAGCTGCCCGCGGGCCGCTACGTCGTCGCCCTGCACACCGGCCACCCCGACACCCTCGAGGCTGCCACCCGCGACCTGCTCGACTGGGCGGCCGCGCAGGGGCTGGCCTTCGACGTGGCGCCCGGCCCGGACGGCGAGCAGTGGGGCGCCCGGCTGGAGACGTACCTGAGCGACCCGGCGGAGGAGCCGGACCTGTCGCAGTGGCGCACGGAGCTGGCGTTCCGGCTGGCCGAATAGGCGGCCGATGTCGAGAACGCCGGGCGGGCTCCGTCCCCGGTGCGCGAGCGGCGGCGCACGGGCCGCCCGACGGCACCGCGGAGGACCCGGCCATGCGACCCAGCGAGATCACCGACATCCTGAACCGGCCGCTCAGCCAGGAGCTGCTGGCCCGTGACCTGGCCCGGCTGGCCTACGTGGCGGCGGACGGCACCCCGCGCTGCGTGCCGATCGCGTTCACGTGGAACGGCGCCGAGATCGTCATGTGCACCACGACGAACGCGCCGAAGCTGCCCGCCCTGCGCCGCAATCCGGCGGTCGCCCTGACCGTCGACACCGAGGTGCACCCGCCCACGATCCTGCTCGTGCGGGGCCGGGCGGAGCTGGACGTGGTGGACGGCATCCCGGCCGAGTACCTGCGGATGAACGGCAGCTACGCGATGACGCCCGAGCAGCGGGTGGCGTGGGAGGCCGAGGTGCGCTCGCTCTACGACGCCATGGTGCGCATCGTCGTGACCCCCACCTGGGTGAAGCTCATCGACTTCGAGACGACGCTGCCGTCCGCCGTCGAGGAGCTGGTCCGGCGCCGCGCGGAGCGGCAGCGCGCCTGACCGGAGACCTTGCACAATATCTGTGCACAAGTATTGTGCACGGCATGGACGCTCATCCCCGCGTGGTGCGGCTCAGCGGCGAGCAGGTGCGCGCGCTCGCCCACCCGCTGCGCTCGCGCCTGCTCGCCCAGCTGCGCCTCGACGGCCCGGCCACCGCCACCCGGCTGGCCGCCACGTTCGGCACCAACACCGGCGCCACCAGCTACCACCTGCGCCAGCTGGCCGCCGCCGGCCTGGTCGCCGAGGACGCCGGCGCCGGGCGCGGGCGCGAGCGCTGGTGGCGGGCCGAGCACGACATCAGCAGCTTCTTCCCGAGCGACTACGACGACGACCCGGACGCGGCCGCCGCCGTGCGCTGGCTCGACGCCAACGCCGTGCGCCGGTTCGCCGACCACGCCCGGCGGTGGGCCGAGACCGCCCCCACCTGGCCGAGGCAATGGCGCGACGCCGCGTCCGGCTCCGACTACATCCTGTCGCTCGACGCCGCCCGGCTGCGGGCCCTCGTGGACGAGCTCGGCGAGGTCGTCGCCCGGCACCGCGCGGCCGCCGACGCCGCGCCCGCCACCGACGACACCCGGCAGGTACTGCTGTACCTGCACGCCTTCCCGCGCCAGGGCGACGCATGAGCCCTCTGACGCCGGCCGCCGTGCGCCGCCGCTACCTGGTGCTGAACGCCCTGCGCTGGCTGCCCACCGGCCTGCTCATCCCGATCTTCGTGCTGCTGCCGCTGGAGCGCGGCCTCACCCTCGCCCAGTTCGGGCTGGTCGCGGCGGCGCAGGGCTTCGTCGTGCTGTTCCTGGAGCTGCCGACCGGCGGGCTGTCCGACGCCATCGGGCGCCGGCCCGTGCTGCTGGCCGCCGTCGTGGTGCAGCTCGGCTCGCTGACCCTGCTCGCCCTCGCCGACTCCATGGCGCTGTTCCTGGCCTGCTTCGTGCTGCAGGGCGTGTACCGGGCGCTGGACAGCGGCCCGCTGGAGGCCTGGTACGTGGAGACCGCGCTGGCCGCCGACCCGGCCGCCGACATCGAGACCGGCCTCAGCCGGGGGAGCGCGGCACTGAGCGGGGCGATCGGCGCGGGCGCGCTGGCCGGCGGCGGCATCATCGCGCTCGGGCCGTACGGCCCGGTCACCGCGCTCACCGCCCCGGTGCTGGTCGCGATCGCGCTGGAGGTCGTCGCGCTGGTGGCCGTCGCGCTGCTGCTGCGCGAGGTCCGCCCGCCGCGCGGCACGTCCGCGCTGCGCGCCTCGATCACCGGGGTGCCCACGGCCGTCGGCGGGGCGTTCGGGCTGGTCAAGCGGTCACGGGTGCTGCTGGCGCTGATCGCGGTGGAGCTGTTCTGGGGCTTCGGCATGGTCACGTTCGAGGCCCTGACGGCGGTGAAGCTGGCCGAGGTCATGGCCGGCGGCCGGGACGCGGCCGCCGCGCTGCTCGGCCCGGCCTCGTCGGCGGCCTGGCTGGTCAGCGCCGCCGGGGCGGCCGCCGTGCCGCTGCTCGCCCGGCGCATCGGGGCGCCGTGGAGCGGGTTCTGGCTGCGCGTCGCCCAGGGGCTGGCCGTGGCCGGCATGGCCCTGTCCGCCGGGCCCGCCGGGGTGCTCGCGGCGTTCCTGCTCTGCTACGCCGTGCACGGCGCCGCGAACCCGGTGCACTCCGGGCTGCTGCACCGCCAGGTCGAGGGGCCGTACCGGGCCAGCGTGGTGTCGCTCAACTCGATGGTCAGCCAGCCGGCCGGGGCGATCGGCGGGATCGCCCTGACCGCGCTGGCCGCCGCCGTGTCGGTCGAGGCGGCCATGCTGACCGGCGCCGGGGTGCTCGCCGCGGCCGCCCCGCTCTACCTGGCGGCCCGCCGATCAGTTCCGGTCGACAGTGGAGTTTCGGAGTCGCCCGCATCCGGGTAACAGCAGGCCCAACGCTTCACCACCCCCGGAGGACACCATGCTCGCCATCGCCGCCGCCGTCGTGTTCGGCGTCTACCTGCTGCTCGACCTGCTCGACACCAACCTGGGCGCCCCGGACCTGTTCAACTTCCCGACCATGGCGTCGCTCGGCCTGCTCCTGCTGGCCCTGTACCTGGCGGGCGTCGGCAGCGGCCCGCGCGCCGGCTCCGGCTCCGGCAGCGGCCGCCGCTTCTACGGCCGCCGCCCCGGCCGGGGCTGATCCCGCTAAGTCCTGAGATTTCCGACACCCGGCCCCGCCTCGGCTGTTCCGGCCGCCGAGGCGGGGCCGGTACTCTTCGTGCCGATGGACGTCGACGGCCTCTTCCCCCTGGCCGAGCCCGCCGCAGCGGCACCGCCCGTGGCTCACCCGTCCGGCACCGCCTTCACCGCGGTCCGGGCCGACTCGCCGCTGCCCGTGCGCATGCGTCCGCGCACCCTCGACGAGCTCGTCGGCCAGGCCCACCTGCTCGCCCCCGGCGCCCCGCTGCGCCAGCTCGTCACCGGCGCCAGCCCGCTGTCCGTCATCCTGTGGGGCCCGCCCGGCAGCGGCAAGACCACCATCGCGCACCTCGTCGCCGGCGCCACCGACCGCGTGTTCGTCGCGCTGTCCGCGCTCACCGCCGGCGTCAAGGACGTCCGCGCCGTCATCGACGAGGCCCGCCGCCGGCGCCGCACCGGCGGCTCGCCCACCGTCCTGTTCATCGACGAGGTGCACCGCTTCTCCAAGACGCAGCAGGACTCGCTGCTCGCCGCCGTCGAGGACCGCACCGTCACCCTGCTCGCCGCCACCACCGAGAACCCGTACTTCTCGGTCATCTCGCCGCTGCTGTCCCGGTGCGTGCTGCTCACCTTGCAACCCCTCGACGACGCCGCCGTCCGCGACCTCGTCCGGCGCGCCGTCGCCGACGAACGCGGCCTCGCCGGCGAGGTCACCCTCACCGCCGAGGCCGAGGACCACCTGGTACGCCTCGCGAGCGGCGACGTCCGCAAGGCCCTCACCGCGCTCGAGGCGGCCGCAGGCTCCGCCCAGGCCGCCGGCGCCACCGAGATCGACCTGGCCACCGCCGAACGCGCCGTCGACGTCGCCGCCGTCCGCTACGACCGCGACGGCGACGCCCACTACGACGTCACCAGCGCGTTCATCAAGAGCATGCGCGGCAGCGACCCCGACGCCGCCCTGCACTGGCTGGCCCGGATGCTCGTCGCCGGCGAGGACCCCCGGTTCATCGCCCGCCGCATCGTCATCTTCGCCAGCGAGGACGTCGGCATGGCCGACCCGCAGGCCCTGCTCGTCGCCACCGCCGCCGCCCAGGCCGTGCAGCTCATCGGCCTGCCCGAGGCCGGCCTCAACCTGGCGCACGCCGTCGTCCACTGCGCCACCGCCCCCAAGAGCAACGCCGTCACCACCGCCATCGGCGCCGCCCTGGCCGATGTCCGCAAGGGCGTCGGCGGCGCGGTGCCCCCGGCCCTGCGCGACGCCCACTACGCCGGCTCCAAGGGCCTCGGCCACGGCCGCGGCTACCGCTACCCGCACGACGAACCGCTGGGCGTCGCCACCCAGCAGTACGCACCGGACGACCTCGTCGGCGTCGACTACTACACCCCGACGGCCCACGGCGCGGAACGCGCGGTCGCCGACCGCCTGCCCCGCCTGCGCCGCATCGTCCGCGGCCTCCCGGCCCCCGCCGCACCTCCGGCAGCCGCTGCGCCCGCGCCCGCCGCCGCGCCCGCTTTCGGGCCCCCCGCGTCGCCCGCTTCCGGGCCTGATGCCTCTGTCGCCGCGCCGGACGGGGTTGAGCCTGCTGCTTCCGCCGCCGCTACCGGCTCCGTCGTGACCGAGACCACGCCGGCCGCCGCCGACGTGCCCGAGCCCGTCCCGGCCGGCGGCCCCGCTGCGGCCGAAGCCCCTGCCACGGCTGGGGAAGCGCCCGGGCCCGGGGTTGCGGGCACCGTCGAGACTGGCGACGACACACCCGCCCCGGCGGTCCCGGACGGGACCGGGCGGGTTGCGGGCACGCCGGCGGTCGGCAATCGTCGTCAGTCGGCAGGACGCCGCACGGCGAACGGCCGCGCCCGGGCAACGACGCCCGCCGGCGAAGTCGGCGGCGCACCCGCCGGGAAGGACGACCTGTGAGAGCCCGCGGACCCGAACGGCCCGACGACGACCGGCAGGATCAGGCCGGCCGCAGCCGGCGCCTGTTCGGGCGCGCCAAGCCGGAGCCGCCGCCCGCGGAGGAGGTCAGCGGCGAGGAGACCGGCTGGCTCGACGACCTGCGCTCGGCCAAGGAGGACACCACCGCCCTCGGCCCGGGCGGCGCCGCCGCCGTCCCGTCCGCCTACAGCCGGGCCCCCCGCGCCGACGACGACCAGCCCGCCGACGCCCCACCGCGCGGCGCACCCGACTCCCCGCCGCGCGGTGGCCCCGGTGCCCCGCACGGCGGTCTCGCCGGTTCCCACGCGGCCGAGCCGCCGCGCGCCGCCGGGCCGCCCCGCGGCACCGGCCCGTCGCGCGGCGCCGCACCGCCCGCCGACCCGGGCGCCACCCGCCGGCCGGCCCCGCACCAGCCCCCGCACCAGCCCCCGCACCAGGCGCCACCGCCCACCGCGGGCCCCGGCGGCGCCCCGATCGTCGCGCCGCCGGTCGCCCCCACGTCGGGCGCCCCCCGCCCGGTCTCCGGCGCCCCCCGCCCGGTGTCGGGCATGCCCGCCGGCCCGGCCGCGCCGGTCTCGCCGGTCCCGCCGCGCCCCCGCCACGGCACCGCCGACGACCCCCGCCCCCCGGCCGCCGACCGCTTCCCGGCCGACCCCGGCTACCCGCCGGCCCCGGGCCGCCACGACCCGGGGCACGCCTCGGGCCGCATCGACCCGGGCCAGCTGCCCGGCCGCATCGACCCGGGCCAGCTGCCCGGCCGCATCGACCCGGGCCACGCCTCCGGCCGCATCGACCCGGGCCACGCCTCGGGCCGCATCGACCCCGGCCAGATGTCGGGCCGGATCGACCCCGGCCAGATGCCCGGCCGAGTGACCCCCGGCCAGGGGCCGGGCCAGGGGCCCGGCCACGGCTCGCGCCGGCTCGACCCCGGTCAGGTCCCCGGGCGGGCCGAGCCCGGCCACGCGTCCGGCCGGATCGACCCCGGCGCCGCCGCGCCCCGCCCCGAGCGGACCGGGCCCCGGCACGCGTCGGGGGAGTACCCGTCGGTCGCGCCGCGGTCCGCTCCGCCCGCGGGCGGCCGGTTCGGCGGCGACGTGGTCGTGCCGCGCAGCGGCAACGCCCCCGAGCCGCCCGGCCGCCACGCCGGCCCCGAGGTCGCCGTGCCGCGCAGCGGCAACGCCCCCGAACCACCGGCGGCCCGCGCCGCCGCGCCCGGCCGCGCCCCCGGCGACGCCGGCACCGGCCCCGTGCCGCGCCCCGGCGCCCGCGCCACGCCCCCGGGCGACCAGACCGGCCCCCGCCCGTCGCCCCGGCCCCCGGCCGGCCCGGGCCGCGCCGCCGCGCCGCCCGCCGGCTACGGCACCCCCGCCGGACCCGTCAGCCCCGGCTCCTACAGCATCGGCCCGAGCGGCCCGGTCAGCCCGGGCGCCTTCGGCGTCCCGGCCGGCCCGGCGCCGGTGGCCCGGCACGGCGTCGCCGACCCCGTCGAACAGGTCACCGCGATCACCGAGGTCCCGGTCGTGCCGGGCCCGCAGGGCGCCCGCGCCCCGGTCGTCCCCGGCCGGGCCGGCGCGATGGCCCCCGCCCAGCGACCGGACCAGCGCCCCGTCCAGGCCCGCGTCCAGGCCCCGGCCCCGCACCCGGGCCACCCCGGCGCCACAGGCCACCCCGGCGCTCCGGGCCACCCGGGCCAGCCGGGCGTCGGCCAGCCCGGTCGCCCTGGCACCGCGGGTCAGCCCGGTCACCCGGGCCCGGCGGGCCCGCACGATTCGGGCCGTCCCGGCGCCCTGCACCCCGGTGCTGCCCGTCCCGGGCAGGCGGCGATCCCGGGCCAGGCGGCGGTCCCCGGCCGAGCAACCCCCGTGCCTCCCGGCGGCGTGCCGGGTGGCGTCCCCGGCGGCATGCCCGGAAGCGGCCCTGCAGGGGTGCCGGGCGGAGTGCCGGGCGGCAGCCCCGATGGCATGACCCACCACCCCGGCGAGCGGTCCGGCACGATCCGACCCGGCCAGCCGGGCGCCCGCCTGCAGGACCAGGGCCGGAACCCGGGCTTCGACCCCGGCGACGACCCGCGCGACTCATATGGCCAGCGCGACCCTCACGACGACCCACGCGATCCGCGCGGTCGCCGCGACCCCCACGACCCGCATGACCCACGGGGCCCGCAAGGCGACGTGCGGGACCTGCGCGATCAGCGCGACCCCCACGACCCCGACCACCCGCGCGACCCCCGCAACCGCGCCGCCGCCCAGGCCTCGAACCCCCCGGCCCAGAACGACCCGCACGGCCGCCGCCCAGCCCCCGGCGCCGCCCGCGCCGCCGGCGCCGCCGGCGCGGTGGCGGCAGCGGCGGTCCCGCCCCCGATGGCCGGCGCCGCCCGGGTGACCCCCGGCCGCGCCACCGCCCAGACCTCCGGCCGCGTCGCCGTGCCGCCGGCTCAGCAGGGGCCCCGGCCCGACGAGGCGCCGGTGGCGCGGGCGGCCGTGCGGCCGCCGTCGGCGTTCGAGGCCGGGACCGCCGCCCGGGCCGCGGTGCGCGCGCCCGACGAGGCGCCCGCCAAGGGCGCCGCGCGCGCCGCCGTGCGCCCGCCGGAGGCTGTCGCCCCGCCGGGGACGGTGGTCGGTTCGGTGGCCGCCGGTGCCGCCGGGCGGGGAGCCGCCGTGGTGGCCCCGGTCGAGGCGCCCGCGCGGCCGGTGTCGCCGGCCCCGGACGGGTCCGCGCCCGACGAGCCGGCCACCGGGATGCGGGCGGAGCTGCGGCGCACGATGCGCGAGCAGCGCCGGTTGCGGATGGTCACCCTGCTGGCGGTGACGCTGGTGCTGCTGGCGGCGTTGCCGATGTTCTTCCTGATCCGGTCGGCGACGCGGGACCCGGTGTTCGCCGCGCTCGACGAGCTGAGCGTGCCCGGGTGGGCGTCCGCCGGGGTCGAGGACAACAGCAGCGGCAGCCTGTGGTGCTTCTCGGAGTGCCGGTTCCGGGAGCGGACGGCCCGGTCGGGTCAGGACGTGCAGCCGACCGCCGGGGAGTACGAGCGGGCGCTGGCGGACGCGGGCTGGCGGCGCTGGGACGTGGCGGACTGCGTGCCGCCGGGCACCGAGGGCGACGCGTCCTGCTGGCGGCGCGACGAGTTCACGCTCGACCTGTGGGTGCGGGCGCCGGCGTGCGAGCCGGAGGCCGAGCCGGGTGCGGTGACGGCCGAGCCGGGCGAGGTGGGTGCCGCCCCGGCGACGCCGGCCGCGGCGTGCGCCGGGTCGCTGGTGTCGATCAAGGTGCGCAACGCGATCTCGGACGAGCGCGGGCGCCCGGAGGTGACGCCGGACCCGGATCTGGTGGGCGAGACGCCCGACCCGGTCATCACGGACGATCCGTTGGGGACGCCGACACCCGCCCCGTCGTGACGCGGCGCGCGGTCACTGACGGTAGGGTCTGCACGGTGCCGGGGGCGGGGATGCCGCCCGGGTGGTCGGCCTGCCGCAGGCCGCTGGAGGGGGAGTAAGTCGTGGACGTTAGTGCCGGGGAGATCGCTGCGCTGGTGGCGGCCGGGGCGTTCCTCATGCTGGTGCTCGTGCTGGCCGTGCCGATCCTGCGGCTGCGGCACACGGTCGATGCCGCCACCCGGGCGATCAACGACGTGAACGCGCAGGCCGCGCCGCTGCTGTCGAACGTGACGACCACGGTGGACAACGTCAACACGGCGCTGGGCCAGGTCCAGGTGTCGCTGGACGGGGTGAACGTGCAGCTCGCGAAGATCGACACGATGACGTCGCACGCCCAGAACGTGACGGCGAACGTCGCGAACCTGGCGACGGTCGTGTCGGCGGCGGCGGCGAACCCGCTGGTCAAGGTGGCGTCGTTCGGCTACGGGCTGCGCAAGGCGGCCGGCGCCCGCCGGCACGCCGAGGAGGAGCGCGAGGTGCGCGCCGCGCTGAAGTCGCAGCGCAAGTCCCGTCGCGCGGGCCGCTGAGGCCGGGGAGGACCGAACCGTGAAGCGTCTGCTCTGGCTGGGCATCGGCCTGGCCGTCGGTGTCGTGGTGGTGCGCAAGATGAACCGCGCCGCGCAGCAGTTCACCCCGACGGGCATCGCCTCGTCGCTGTCGGAATCGGCTGGCGGGCTCGTCGAGTCGATGCGTAGCTTCGTGGACGACGTCCGCGCGGGCATGGCGGAGCGCGAGCAGGAGATCCACGCCGCCTTCGCCGAGGGCGTGCTGTACGAAGACGAGTTCGCCGACCTGCGCGACGACGACGTGGAGGAGCGCCGGGTGGGCTCGCACCGGCGCGATGAACCGGGAGACGGCAAGCGATGAAGACGGCGGAGATCAAGCGGCGCTTCCTGGCGCACTTCGAGGCGAACGGGCACGCGGTCGTGCCGAGCGCCCCGCTGCCGGCCATCGACGACCCGAACCTGCTGTTCATCAACGCCGGCATGGTGCAGTTCGTGCCGTACTTCCTGGGTCAGCGGACCCCGCCGTGGCGCACGGCGGCGAGCGTGCAGAAGTGCATCCGCACCCCGGACATCGACGAGGTCGGCAAGACGAGCCGGCACGGCACGTTCTTCCAGATGAACGGCAACTTCTCGTTCGGCGACTACTTCAAGGCGGGCGCGATCCCGCTGGCGTGGGAGCTGAGCACGAAGCCGGTGGAGCAGGGCGGTTTCGGCCTGGACCCGGAGAAGATCTGGGCGACGGTCTACCTGGACGACGACGAGGCCATCGACATCTGGCGGCAGACGGGCCTGCCGGCCGAGCGCATCGTGCGCCGCGGCAAGAAGGACAACTTCTGGTCGATGGGCATCCCGGGGCCGGCGGGCCCGTGCTCGGAGCTGTACTACGACCGCGGCCCGGCGTACGGCCCGGAGGGCGGCCCGGAGGTCGACGAGGACCGGTACCTGGAGTTCTGGAACCTGGTCTTCATGCAGCACGAGATCGCGGACGTGCGGTCCAAGGAGGACTTCCGCATCGTCGGCGACCTGCCGAACAAGAACATCGACACCGGCATGGGGCTGGAGCGCATCGCCTCGATCCTGCAGGGCGTCGACAACCTGTACGAGATCGACGAGGTGCGCCCGATCCTGGCGCGGGCGGCGGAGCTGACCGGCAAGTCGTACGGCACCCAGTCGGGGCACGCGGCGAACCAGTCGCACCCGGACGACGTGCGGCTGCGCGTCATCGCCGACCACGTGCGCACGTCGCTGATGCTGATCGGCGACGGCGTGACGCCGTCGAACGAGGGCCGCGGGTACGTGCTGCGCCGCATCATGCGCCGGGCGATCCGGGCGATGCGGCTGCTGGGCTGGCAGGACCGGGCGCTGCCGGAGCTGCTGCCGATCGCGCGCGACTGCATGGCGCCGTCGTACCCGGAGCTGGCGACCGACTTCGACCGCATCTCGACGTACGCGTACGCGGAGGAGGACCAGTTCCTCGGCACGCTGCGCGCGGGCACGACGATCCTGGACACCGCGATCGCGGACACGAAGCGGGCGGGCGGGCCGAGCCTGGCGGCGGACAAGGCGTTCCAGCTGCACGACACGTACGGCTTCCCGATCGACCTGACGCTGGAGATCGCGGCGGAGCAGGGCCTCCAGGTCGACCAGGACGGTTTCCGCCGGCTGATGGCGGAGCAGCGCACCCGGGCGAAGGCGGACGCGCAGGCGCGCAAGACGGGTCACGTCGACCTGTCGGCGTACCGGGCAGTGCTGGACGACGGCGGCGCGGTGCAGTTCACCGGCTACGCGGAGGTGTCGCGCGAGTCGACGGTGCGCGCGCTGCTGACCACGGGCGGCGTCAACGTGCCCGCGGCGGGCGAGGGCGACCTGATCGAGCTGGTGCTGGACACGACCCCGTTCTACGCGGAGGGCGGCGGCCAGCAGGCCGACTGGGGCGTCATCAACGTGGGCGGCGGCCAGGTCGAGGTGCTCGACGTGCAGCAGCCGCTGCCGGGCCTGATCGTGCACAAGGCGCGGGTGCTGCGCGGCGAGGTGCGCTCGGGTGAGGCGGGTTTCGCGGAGATCGACGTGAACCGCCGCCGGGCGATCTCGCGGTCGCACACGGCGACGCACCTGATCCACCAGACGATGCGCAACTTCCTCGGCGACGCGGCGACCCAGGCGGGTTCGCTGAACGCGCCGGGCCGGCTGCGGTTCGACTTCAACACCCCGGGCGCGGTGGCGCCGAGCGTGCTGCACGACGTGGAGCAGCAGGTCAACGAGGTGCTGCTGCGCGACCTGGAGGTGACCGCGTTCATCACCTCGCAGGAGGAGGCGCGGCGCATCGGGGCGATGGCGCTGTTCGGCGAGAAGTACGGCGACGAGGTGCGGGTCGTCGAGGTCGGCGACTACGCCCGCGAGCTGTGCGGCGGCACCCACGTCGCCCGGTCGGGGCAGCTGGGCCTGGTGAAGATCCTGTCGGAGGGCTCGGTCGGCTCGGGCGTGCGCCGGGTCGAGGCGCTGGTCGGCATCGACGCGTTCGGCTTCCTGGCGAAGGAGCACCTGCTGGTGAGCCGGCTGGCGGAGCTGTTCCGGGTGCCGGGCGACCAGGTCGCGGACCGGGTCGAGCAGACCGTGACGGCGCTGCGCGACGCGGAGAAGGAGCTGGAGAAGCTCCGGGCGCAGATGGTGCTGGGCGGCGCGGCGACGCTCGCGGCGCAGGCCAAGGACCTGCACGGCATCGCGTACGTGGGCACGGAGGCGCCCGAGGGCGCCGGCGGCAACGACGTGCGCACGCTGGCGCAGGAGATCCGCGGCAAGATCGACGCGGCGCGGCCGGCGGTCGTGGCGGTGGCGGCCCGCGCGGGTGGCAAGGCGTCGCTGGTGGTGTCCGTGAACGCGGCGGCGAAGGGCCGCGGCGTGTCGGCGGCCGACCTGGTCAAGGGCGCCCTGTCGGGCCGGGGCGGCGGCAACGCGGACCTGGCGCAGGGCGGCGGCGTGCCCGCCGGGCAGGCGCCGGCGCTGCTGGCGGCGGTCGAGAAGGCGGTCGACGAGACCCGCTGATCCGGCTGTAGGCGAGAGGTAGCTGTCCGTGACGGGATCCCCGAGGGGGAGACGACTGGGCGTCGACGTGGGTAAGGTGCGCGTCGGGGTTGCTGTGAGCGACCCCGACGGAATCCTGGCCACCCCGCTCGTGACTGTGCCCCGCGACCTGACCACGGACGCTGATGCCGTGCCTGCCGACATCGCCGAGATCGCCCGCCTCGTGACGGACAACGAGGCGGTCGGCGTGGTGGTCGGGCTCCCGGTGCGCCTCACCGGCGCCGAGGGGCCCGCCGCCATCGACGCGCGTGCGTGGGCGGATACGCTGGCCCGGGCCGTGGCGGTGCCCGTCGTCCTCTCCGACGAGCGGATGTCGACCGTGGTGGCCACCCGTAGGCTGGCCGAGCGCGGCGTGCGGGGACGCAAGCAGCGAGCGGTCGTCGACCAGGCGGCCGCGGTGGAGATCCTGCAGAGCTGGCTGAACGCACAGCGGAGGCAGTAGCGATGATCGACGAGCTTGACCTCGCATTCGAGGACCAGGGCGAGAAGGGCCCCTCGCGGCACCGGCGCAAGAAGGGCGGGGGCGGCGGCGGCAAGTCCGCGATCGCCTTCGTGCTGGTCTTCCTGCTGCTCGGCGCGCTCGCCGGCGGGGTCTGGTACGGCTACGACAAGGTCAAGGGCTTCTTCACCGCCGCCGACTACGACGGGCCGGGCAGCACCGAGGTCACGGTGCAGGTGAAGAAGGGCGACACGATCACCGACATCGGCAACACGCTGGTGGAGGCCGACGTCGTCAAGAGCGCCGCCGCGTTCGTCGAGGCCGCCGCCGAGCACCCCCAGGGCCAGAACATCCAGGAGGGCTCGTACAAGCTGCGCACGCAGATGCGGGCCAAGGACGTCGTCGTGGCGATGCTGGACCGGGCGAGCCGGATCACCAGCGGCGTGACGATCCAGGAGGGCCTGACGTCGTTCGAGATCTACCAGAAGGTCTCGGAGAAGACGGGCCGGCCCGTGGAGGAGTACCGGGCCGCCGCGAAGGACCCGGAGGCGCTGGGCATCCCGGACTGGTGGTTCACCCGCGACGACGGCCAGAAGGTCACCAAGTCGATCGAGGGCTTCCTGTTCCCGGACACCTACGAGTTCGACCCGAACGCCACCGCCGTCGACCACCTGCGGCTGATGGTGGGCCGGTTCCTCACGGTGACCGGCGAGATGCAGTTCGCGGACCAGTCGCAGAAGGTCCGCAAGATCACCCCGTACGAGGTGCTGACCGTGGCGTCGCTGGCCCAGGCGGAGGCGGGCAACGCCGAGGACCTCGGCAAGGTCGCGCGGGTGGCCTACAACCGCATCTACAGCGGCAACTTCCCGTGCAACTGCCTGGAGTTCGACGTCGGGATCAACTACTACTACCAGCTCAACGGCAAGCCGAAGAAGGCGTCGAAGGACATGACGCGCGCCGAGCTGTACGACCCGAAGAACCCGTACCGGCTGCACGGCAAGGAGGGCCTGCCCCCCACGCCGATCAACAACCCGGGCAAGCAGGCGCTCGAGGGCGCGCTGAAGCCGCCGGCCGGGCCGTGGCTGTTCTTCGTGGCGATCGACAAGGAGGGCCACTCGGCCTTCGCCGCGACGGACGCCGAGCACGAGAAGAACAAGGCGCTGGCGCGCAAGAACGGCATCCTGTGACGGTGGCGCACCGGGCCGCCGTCCTCGGCAAGCCCATCGGGCACTCGCTGTCGCCCGTGATCCACAGCGCCGGGTTCGCCGCGGCCGGGCTGTTCGACTGGTCGTACGAGGCGGTCGAGTGCGCCGAGTCCGAGCTGCCCGCCCTGGTGGCGGGCCTCGGGCCGGAGTGGGCGGGCCTGTCGGTGACGATGCCGCTGAAGGAGGTCGCGCTGTCGCTCGCCGCGAGCGCGTCCGCCGTGGCGACCGCCGTGGGCGCGGCGAACACGCTCGTCCGGCGCCCGGACGGCGCGTGGCACGCCGACAACACCGACGTGGCGGGCATGGTGCGGGTGCTGCGCGACGCCGGGGTGGGCGACGCGCCCGCCGTGGCGGTGCTCGGCGCGGGCGGCACGGCCCGGGCCGCCGTCGCCGCGGCCGCCGCGCTCGGCGCGCCCGCCGTGACGGTCGTCGCGCGCCGCCCGGAGGCGGCGGCGGAGCTGGCCGGGGTGGGCGCGGCGCTCGGCGTCCGGCTGCTCACCGCGGCCTGGGCGGACGCCCCGGCCGCGCTGGCCGCCGCCGACGTGGCCGTGGCCACCGTCCCGAAGGGCGCCGCCGACCCGCTGGCCGCGGCCGTGCCGTGGCGGCGCGGCGCGGTGCTGTTCGACGCCATCTACGACCCGTGGCCGACCCCGCTCGCCGCCGCGGCTGCGGCCGCGGGCGCCCGGGTGGCGTCGGGCCTCGACCTGCTGCTGGCGCAGGCGCTGGGCCAGTTCGAGCAGTTCACCGGCGTCGCACCGGCGCCGGAGGCGGCCATGCGCAACGCCCTGCTGGCGGCGGCCGCCACCCGCTGAGCGGGTGTCAGGCCGGCACGGGCTCGCGCTCGCGGGCCAGCACCAGCACCGACAGCAGCGCCGCGGCGGCGCACGCCAGGATGACGGCCGCCATCGGCACCCCGGTCGCGGGGTCGCCGAACGCGCCCACCAGCGGCGCGACGGCCGCGCCGATCGCCGACTGCACGCCGCCGAGCAGCGCCGCCGCGGTGCCCGCCCGGCGGCCGTGCCGGTCCAGGGCCAGGGCGGTGCCGTTGGGGGCCACCATGCCGACGGTCGACACGAACGCGAACATCGCCACGGCGAGCAGCGCCAGCACCCCGGCCAGCGCCGCGCCCAGCACCGCCGCGGCCGCCGCGCACCCGGCCACCAGGGTCGCCACGAGCAGGGCGCGCGGCGGCCACCGGTCGAGCAGCCGGCCGTTGGCCTGCGACAGGGCGATGAGGCCGAGGGCGTTCACGCCGAACAGCACCCCGTACGCGGTGCCGGACAGCCCGAACCCGTCCTGCAGGGCGAACGGCGAGCCGCCGATGTAGGCGAACAGCCCGGCGAACGCGAACGCCTGCGCCAGGGCGTACCCGGCGAAGGCCCGGTCGGTGACCAGCTCGCGGGCGGTGCGGGCGACGTCGCGCAGGCCACCGTCGCTGCGCCGGTGCGCGGGCAGCGTCTCGGGCAGCTGCCAGGCTGCCAGCGCGGCGAGCAGGGCGGCGATGACGGCGAGCGCGACGAACACCCCGTGCCAGCCGGTGAACCGCAGGACGGCCGCGCCGAGGCTGGGCGCGGCGATCGGGGCGACGCCGAAGACGAGGGTGAGCCGGGAGAAGTACTTCGCGCCCTCGACGCCCGCGTACAGGTCGCGCACCACCGCCCGGGCCACCACGATGCCGACGCCGCCGGCCATGCCCTGCAGCAGCCGGGCGCCGGCGAACAGCGGGGCGGTGGGCGCGGCGGCGCAGGCGAGCGAGGCGAGCGCGTACGCGGTGACGCCGACGAGGACGGGCACCCGCCGGCCGTACCGGTCGCTGAGCGGCCCGGTGAGGATCTGCCCGGCGGCCAGGCCGACGAGGCAGGCGGTGAGCGACAGCTGCACCTGGCTGGCGGAGGCGCCGAACTCCGCGGCGATGTCGGGGAACGCGGGCAGGTACATGTCGATGGACAGCGGGCCGATCGCGGTCAGCGAGCCCAGCAGGACGAGCAGGAGGCCGGGCCTCGGCGGACGGTCGCGCACCGGTGCACAATACCTCTGAGAGCAGAACTGCTGCATCCTGCAAGTAACCCTTGGAAGGGCGGGAGGTGCGCCATGGGCGACCACGCGGGCGACCTCGGCGAGGCGGTCGCCACCCTGCACCACGCGCTGCGCCGCGCCACGGTGCGCGCCACCGGCCGGCCCGAGCTGCCGGCCGCCCAGAACGAGCTGCTCAAGCTCGTCGAGCGCCGGCCCGGCATCGGCGTCACGGCGGCCGCCGAACAGCTGGGCATCGCGCCGAACACGGCCAGCACCCTGGTCGGCGAGGCCGTCGCGGCGGGCCTGGTCACCCGCGAGCGCGACACCGGCGACCGGCGCACCGTGCGGCTGCTGCTCACCGACGAGGCCCGCCGGCGCCTCGAGCGGTACCGCGACCTGCGCCGCACGCTGGTCGCCGTCGGGCTCGGCGAGCTGCCGCCGGAGGCCCGCCGGGAGCTGGCCGCGGCCGTGCCGCACCTGCGCCGGCTCGCCGAACTGCTCGGCGGGCAGGGCTAGATCGTCCGTACCGCGGGACATCGCCGGGGGCGCCGCGGGCCACCGCCGGGGCGTGCCACACTTACGCCCGTGTTGCGCTGGCTGACCGCAGGTGAATCCCACGGACCCGCGCTCGTCGCCATGCTGGAGGGCGTGCCCGCCGGCGTCGAGGTGACGAGTGCCGAGATCGGGCGCGAGCTCGCCCGCCGGCGGCTCGGCTACGGCCGCGGCGCGCGCATGGCGTTCGAGCAGGACGAGCTGGAGCTGATCGGCGGCATCCGGCACGGCGTCACCCAGGGCAGCCCGGTCGCGATCCGCGTCGGCAACAGCGAGTGGCCCAAGTGGCAGACCGTGATGGCGGCCGACCCGGTCGACCCCGCCGAGCTGGCCTCGCAGGCCCGCAACGCGCCGCTGACCCGCCCGCGTCCCGGCCACGCCGACCTGGCCGGCATGCAGAAGTACGGCCACACCGACGCCCGCCCGATCCTCGAGCGCGCCAGCGCCCGCGAGACCGCGGCCCGCGTCGCCGTCGGCACCGTCGCCAAGGCGCTGATCAAGCAGGCCCTCGGCATCGACATCGTCTCGCACGTCATCGAGCTGGGCTCGGTCGCCGCCAAGCCCGGCGTGGTGCCCGTCCCCGAGGACTTCGACCGCATCGACGCCGACCCGCTGCGCTGCCTCGACCCCGAGGCCAGCGCCCGGATGGTCGCCGAGGTCGACGCCGCGAAGAAGGACGCCGACACCCTCGGCGGCATCGTGGAGGTGCTGGCGTACGGGGTGCCCCCGGGCCTGGGCTCGCACGTGCAGTGGGACCGCAAGCTCGACGGCCGCCTCGCCGCCGCGCTGATGAGCATCCAGTCCGTGAAGGGCGTCGAGATCGGCGACGGCTTCACCCAGGCCCGCTCGCGCGGCTCGGTGGCGCACGACGAGATCATCCCGACGGACGCCGGCGTCAAGCGCATCACCGACCGGGCCGGCGGCCTGGAGGGCGGCATCACCAACGGCGAGCCGCTGCGGGTGCGCGCCGCGCTCAAGCCCATCTCGTCGCTGAACCGCGCCCTGCAGACCATCGACGTCACCACCGGCGAGGTCGCCACCGCCATCAACCAGCGCTCGGACGTGTGCGCGGTGCCCGCGGGCGCCGTCGTCGCCGAGGCGATGGTGGCGCTGGTGCTGGCCGAGGCGGCGACGGAGAAGTTCGGCGGCGACTCGGTGGCCGAGATCCGCCGCAACCTGGCCGCCTACGTCGACAACCTGCTGATCCGCTGATGGCCCCGGTCTGCGTGCTCGTCGGCGTGCCCGGCGCGGGTAAGACCACCACCGGCCGGCTGCTCGCCGAGCGGCTCGGCGTCGCGTTCGACGACACCGACGCGGCGATCGAGCGCACGGCCGGCAAGCCGATCCCCGAGATCTTCCTCGACGACGGCGAGCCGCACTTCCGCGAGCTGGAACGCGCGGCGGTGGCGCATGCGCTGGCGTCGTTCGACGGGGTCCTCGCCCTGGGCGGCGGCGCGGTGCTGGCGCCGGAGACCCGGGCGCTGCTGGCCGGGCACCCCGTCGTGTTCCTGTCGGTCGAGCTGTCCGACGCGGTCAAGCGGGTCGGGCTGGGCGCGGGCCGCCCGCTGCTCACGGTCAACCCGCGGGCGACGCTGAAGTACCTGATGGACCAGCGCCGCCCGCTCTACCGGGAAGTCGCCACGCACACCGTGCGCACCGACGGCCGCACCCCCGCCGACGTCGCCGACGAGGTCGCCGCGCTGCTGGGCCAACTGCCGGGCTAACTGCCGGGCTGGCCCGCCAGCGCGCGGGCCAGCGCCACCGGCTCGCTCAGCATCGGCCAGTGCCCGGTCGGCACGGCCACCACCGTCGCGTCCGTCAGCTCGGCGAACCACGGGTGGCCGGCGGCGATCATCTGCGCCACCTGCTCCGCCGGCAGCGCGCACGTCACCAGCGTCAGCGGCACCGCCAGGCCCGCGCCGGTGCGCGGCAGCGGCGCGGTCACCGAGGCGGCCGGATGCGGCGTCGCGCGGGTGCGCAGCAGCTCCAGCGCGGCGTCGTCGAGCCCGGCGAGCAGCTGCGGGTCGGCCGCCGGGTCCCACTCCCGCGGCGGCACCGCCGGGCCGGTGACCGCGACGTCGAGCTGGTCGAGCTGCGTGGTGCCGGCCGGCAGCGGGCCGCTGTCGACGTACACCACCCGGGACAGCCGCCCCGGGATCCGCTCGGCGGCCACCGTCACCGGGAACCCGCCGTAGCTGTGCCCGACCAGCACCACGTCGCGCAGGTCCTCCACCTCGATCAGCCGGACGATGTCGGCGACGTGCGTCTCCAGGTCGGCGCCGGGCAGGTGGTCGCGGTCCGCCACCCCGGTGAGCGTGAGCGGGAAGACGTCGTGCCCGGCGGCGCGCAGCTCGGCGGTGACACCGCGCCACGCCCAAGCGCCGATCCACATGCCGGGTACCAGGACGAACGTGCTCATGGGTGATTCCTTCCGTCGTCGATGCCAGCACCGTACGATGGTTTCCGGACGTAACCAGTCCGGTATCCGGGGAGGTTTTCCGCCATGTCCCGACCGGCGTCACGCGTGCTCGCGATGCTCGAACTGCTCCAGACCCACCACCGCCTCACGGGCGCCGACCTGGCCGCCCGCCTCGGCGTCGACGACCGCACCGTCCGCCGGTACGCGGGCAACCTCGCCGAGCTGGGCATCCCCGTCACCGCCGCCCGCGGCCGGTACGGCGGCTACCGGCTGGAACCCGGCTTCAAGCTGCCCCCGCTGATGCTCACCGACGAGGAGGCCGTCGCCGTCGTCCTCGGGCTGCTCGCCGCCGACCAGCTCGGCCTGCACACCGAGGCCCCGGCCACCGCCGCCGCCCACGACAAGATCACCCGCGTGCTGCCCCGCCCCCTGGCGGAGCGGCTGGGCGCCCTGGAGTCCACCCTGGGCTTCACCGCGGCCCGCCGCGACGGCGCCGCCCGCCCCGCCACCGGCACCCTGCTCACCCTGGGCGCCGCCACCCGCGCCCACCACCGCGTCACCATCACGTACCGCTCGGCGAAGCCCACCGGCGGCGACCGGCGCTGGCCCGGCGACCGCCCGTCCCCGGTCAAGCTGCGCGAGGTCGACCCGTACGGCCTGGTGTTCCACGCGGGCCGGTGGTACCTGGTGGGCCACGACCACCTGCGCGACGAGATCCGCACCTTCCGCCTCGACCGCATCACGGCGGTGTCGTCGTCCACCGAGGCCTTCGAGGCCCCGCCGAACTTCGACGCCGTCGGCCACGTCACGAAGACGCTCGCCGGGCTGCCCTGGGAGCACGCCGTCGAGGTGCTGCTGGAGACCGACCTGACCCAGGCCCGCCGCCGCATCCCGGCCACGGTCGCCGAGCTGACCGAGACGGCGGACGGGGTGCTGCTGCGCGCCAACGCCAACAGCCTGCCCGGCATGGCCACGATGCTGGCGGGCCTCGGCTGGCCGTTCACGGTGCTGAAGCCGGACGCGCTGCGCGGCGCGGTCCGCGAGCTGGCCGACGCCCTGACCGGGTACGCCTCGCGGCCCGCCTGACCGGGCTCACTGCCCGAGGCCGCTGCGGTGCGCGATGGCGACGGCCTGCGCCCGGCTCGCCGCCCCCAGCTTCGTCAGGATGCGGCTGACGTACGTGCGGACCGTGTCGGGGCTGAGCCGCAGCCGCGCCGCGACCGCCGCGTTGTCGTCGCCGCGGGCCACCTCCCGCAGCACCTCCAGCTCCCGCGCCGTGAGCAGCCCGATGCGCGGGTCGGGCGCGGCGACCGGCGCGGCCACGGCCCGGTCCATGACCCGGCGGGCGACGCCGGGGGCCAGGGCGGGCTCGCCGCGGGCGGCGGCGTGCACGGCGGCGCGCAGCGCCTCGCCGGAGGCGTCCTTGAGCAGGTAGCCGTGGGCGCCCGCGCGCAGCGCGCCGAGCACCTCGTCGTCGGTGTCGAACGTGGTGAGCATGAGCACGGCGGTGCCCGGGCACGCCGCGCGCAGCTGCCGGGTGGCGGCGATGCCGTCGAGGCCGGGCATGCGGATGTCCATGAGCACCACGTCGGGGGCCACCCGGCGGGCGAGGGCGACGCCGGCCGCGCCGTCGGACGCCTCGCCCGCGACGGCGATGCCGCCGCCGGGATCGCCGGTCAGCAGGGCGACGATGCCGGCGCGGATGAGCGGCTGGTCGTCGACGACCACGACGCGCACGTCAGCCATGGTGCGTCCCCACGGGCAGGGTCGCGGCGACCCGCCAGCCCGGGCGGGCCGGGCCCGCGGTCAGGGTGCCGCCGAGGGCGGTGATGCGTTCCCGCATGCCGGTGAGGCCGGCGTGCTCGGCGGCGGGCGCGGTGACGGTGCCGTCGTCGTGGACGTCGACGAGCAGGTCGTCGCCGGCGCGGCGGACGCTGACGGTGAGGGTGCCGCCGTCGGAGTGCCGCAGCGCGTTCGTGACGGCCTCCTGGACGAGGCGGAACGCCGTCGCGGACACCCCGTCGGGGACCGCGCCGGGGCGCACGTCGAGGTGGACGGTGAAGCCGGCGGTGCGGGCGGTGCCGGCCAGGGCGGTCACGTCGGCGAGGGTCGGGCGCAGCTCGCGGACGGTGGCGCGCAGCTCGTCCAGGGCCCGTGACACGGCGGCGCTGACGTGGTCGAGGGCGGCGGCCGTGGCGGCGGGGGAGCGGTGCGCCTCCTGCCGGGCGACGTTGGCGTGCACGGCGGCCACGGTGAGCGTGTGGCCGATGGAGTCGTGCAGGTCGCGGGACAGCTCCTGGCGGTGCTCGTGCAGGCGGCGGTCGGCGGCCAGGGCGATCTGCGCGCCGGTCAGGGCGTCGATGCGGCGGCGGGCGCGGACCAGCTCGCCGAGCGCGACGGCGGCGCCCATCAGCGCGACGTGGCCGACGGCGTCGTACAGCACGACGTAGCGGAAGCTCTGGCCGGTGGCGAGCCGGTAGCCGATGGAGCCGGCCAGCACGGCGACGGCGACGGCGACGGCGGTGCGCCGGTGGCCCGCCTCGGCGGCGGAGTAGAGGGCCGCCGCGACGGGCACGGCCACGCCGAGCGCGGGGAACCCGGCGGCGTAGTAGGCGAACAGGCCGGTGGCGGTGAGCAGCAGCACGGTGCGCGCGTAGCGGCGGCGCCAGAGCATGAGCACGCCCAGGGCGGCGGCGCCGGCGTAGGCGCCGGGGCCGGTGTCGCCCTCGGCGGCCTGCCCGGCCGCGGCGACCACCACGAGGGCGGCGGCCACGCCGATCGCCGGCGCGACGTCCGCCCGCCACCCCAGCCGCGCCGCCACGCCCCGATGCTAGGCGCCGCGGGCCCGGCCGCGCGTACGCCGGAAGGCGACGGTTCCCCCGTCAGGTGCGGGCCTCGAGCCGCTCGATGCGCTCGACGAGCGGCGCGAGCTCGGCCCGCACGGCGGCCAGCAGCGCGTCGGGCCCGGCGCGCCCGGCGGGGACGGGGGAGGCGGCCGAGCCGCGCAGGTGTGCGTACCCGGCCAGGGCGCCGGTGGAGGCGCGCAGGTGCGAGTAGCCGGCGAGCGCGGCGGCGACGGCGCGCCGGACGGCCCGCGCGTCGGCGCCGGCGGCGCGCAGCACCCGGCCGGCCGCGCCGTCGGGCTCGGCGGCCAGCCCGATCAGCAGGTGCTCGCAGCCGACGTAGTTGTGCCCGAGGGCGGCCGCCTCGGCGACGGGCGCCTCCAGCGCGTTGGCGGCGGGGGTGCTCCAGCGCAGGCCGGGCTCGCCGCCCGCCGGCTCGGCGAGGTCGGCGTCGCGCAGGGCGCCGGCGAGGCGGGCGGGCTCGATCTCCATCGCGCGCAGCACCTCCAGCGCGAGGTTGCCGCCCTCGTCGACGAGCGAGCGCAGCAGGTGGCCGGTGCCGACGGCCGCCGCGCCGGTGCCGCGGGCGGCGGCGACGGCGCCGGTCAGGACGGTCACGGCGCGGGCGGTGAACAGGGGCAGCCGCTCGGCCAGGTCGTCGGCGTCGGCCTCGCCGAGGACGGTGGAGCGGATCGCGGTGACGCGCCGCACGGCCTGCTCGAGGGCGCGCTGGCAGACGGCGGAGACCGGGACGCCGGTGTCGCGGACGGCCTCGGCGAGGTCGTCGGGCAGGTACACGTTGATTTTGGGCATGCGCCATGTGTACCCCTAGTGGGGTTAGGTGTCTATAACCCCATGGCGGCGAGACTAGGCTCGGCCGTGATGAACACCGACGTGACCCGCATCAACGTGGCCGGCGAGCGGCCGTACGACGTCCTGGTCGGCCGCGACCTGCCCGGCGCGCTGCCCGCCCTGGTCGACGGCGCCGCCCGCGCCGCGGTCCTGTACTCGGCCCCGCTGCGCGCCCGCGCCGAGGCGATCGCCGCCGGGCTGGCCGCGGCGGGGGCCCGCCCGCTGCCGATCGAGGTGCCCGACGCCGAGGCCGGCAAGACGGTCGAGGTGGCCGCGCGCTGCTGGGACGCCCTCGGCGCCGCCGGCTTCACCCGCACGGACGTCGTGGTCGGCGTCGGCGGCGGCGCCGTCACCGACCTCGCGGGCTACGTCGCCGCGGCGTGGCTGCGCGGCGTGCGCTGGGTGCCGGTGTCGACGTCGCTGCTCGGCATGGTCGACGCGGCCGTCGGCGGCAAGACCGGCGTGAACATCGCCGCGGGCAAGAACCTGGTCGGCGCGTTCCACCCGCCGGCCGGGGTGCTGTGCGACCTCGACGCCCTCGACACGCTGCCGCCGGTCGACCTGGCGGCCGGGCTCGCCGAGGTGGTCAAGTGCGGCTTCATCGCCGACCCGGCCATCCTCGACCTGGTCGAGCGCGACCCGGCGGCGGCCGCCGACCCGCACGGCGCGGTCGTGCGCGAGCTGATCGAGCGCGCCATCCGGGTCAAGGCCCACGTGGTCGGCGCCGACCTGCGCGAGTCCGGCCTGCGCGAGATCCTCAACTACGGCCACACCCTGGCCCACGCGATCGAGAAGGTCGAGGGCTACACCTGGCGGCACGGCCACGCGGTCGCCGTCGGCACCGTCTACGCGGGCGAGCTGTCGCGGCTGGCCGGCCGGCTCGACGACGCGACCGCCGCCCGGCACCGCGCGGTGCTGGAGCTGTTGGGCCTGCCGACGTCGTACGCGGGGGAGTGGGCCGGGCTGCTGAAGACCATGCGGGTGGACAAGAAGGCGCGCGCCGACCGGCTGCGGTTCGTGGTGCTCGACGGCCTGGCGAAGCCGGGCATCCTGGACGGGCCGGACGACGCGCTGCTGGAGCGCGCCTACGCGGCGGTGGCGGCATGACCGCCGTGCACGTCCTCAACGGCCCGAACCTCGGCCGGCTCGGCACCCGCGAGCCCGCGGTGTACGGCTCCACCACCTACGCCGACCTCGTCGCGCTGTGCGAGCGGGCGGGCGAGGAGCTGGGCCTCGACGTGACCGTCCGGCAGACCGACGCCGAGCACGAGATGCTGGCCTGGCTGCACGCCGCCGCCGACGAGCAGGTGCCGGTGGTGCTCAACCCGGGCGCCTGGTCGCACTACAACCTCGCGGTGCGCGACGCCTGCTCGATGCTGCGCGCGCCGCTCGTCGAGGTGCACATCTCGAACATCCACGCCCGCGAGGCGTTCCGGCACCACTCGGTGATCTCCGCGGTGGCCACCGGCGTGGTCGCCGGGCTCGGGGTGCACGGCTACGTGCTGGCACTGAGGCACATCGCACAGGCACCGTAGCGTCGCGTAAGCTCGACCGGTCCAGAACTCATCCGCGGCACAAGCAAGGTAGGACATGGCTTCCACCAACGACCTGAAGAACGGCCTGGTGCTCAACCTCGACGGCGAGCTGTGGGCCGTCGTGGAGTTCCAGCACGTCAAGCCGGGCAAGGGCGGGGCGTTCGTGCGCACCACGCTGAAGAACGTCCTCTCCGGCAAGGTCGTCGACAAGACGTTCAACGCCGGTACCAAGGTCGAGACGGCCACGGTCGACAAGCGCACGATGCAGTACCTGTACCAGGACGGCGACGACTTCATCTTCATGGATCTGAGCACCTTCGACCAGATCCCCGTCCCGTCGGGCACCGTCGGCGAGGCCGCCAACTACCTGCTGCCCGAGGCCGAGGCCACCGTCGCCACGCACGAGGGCGTGCCGCTGTACATCGAGCTGCCGACGAGCGTCTTCCTCGAGGTCACCTACACCGAGCCGGGCCTGCAGGGCGACCGGTCGACCGGCGGCACCAAGCCGGCCACGGTCGAGACCGGCGCGACGGTCAACGTCCCGCTGTTCATCACCACCGGTGAGAAGATCAAGGTCGACACCCGCGACGGCCGCTACCTCGGCCGCAGCTGACCATGGGTGAGGGCCCGAAGGTCTCGATGCCCGCCCGCCGCAAGGCGCGCAAGCGGGCGCTGGACGTGCTCTACGAGGCCGACATGCGCGACCAGCCCCCGGTGGAGGTCCTCGCGGGCTATCTGCAGCGCATCGAGCGGCCGCTGCCGGACCACATCGACTACACGACGAGCCTGGTCGAGGGCGTCGCCGCGCACCTCGACCGGATCGACGAGCTGATCGCGAGCTACGCCGAGGGCTGGACGATCGACCGCATGCCGGTCGTCGACCGCAACCTGGCCCGCATCGCGATCCACGAGCTGCTGTACGTCGACGAGATCGACGACCCGGTGGCGATCAGCGAGGCCGTCGAGCTGGCCAAGCAGATGTCCACGGACGACTCGCCGCGGTTCCTCAACGGCATCCTCGGCCGCATCGCCGAGTTCGCCACCCGCTGAAACCCGCACACAACGAAGAACTCGCGCCGCTGATGCGGCGCGAGTTCCTCGTCGTACGGCTGCGGGGCCGGTGGCGGCGGCCGGGCAGCGGCGGGAGCCTCAGGAGGCGAAGAACGCCCGGGGGTCGGCGACGAGCACACCCTGCTCGGTCAGGCGCTCGATGAGGCCGGACGGCGAGATGTCGTACACGATCGCCAGGGCGCGCAGGTCGTCCGCCCTTATCGACAGGACGCGGCCGTTGTAGTCGCCGCGCTGCTGCTGGATCGCCCGGGCGTAGCGCGCGACGTAGGCCAGGTCCTCGCCGGCCGCGTCGTACAGCTTCTCCAGGTCCAGCACGATCTTGTTGGTCGCCTCCAGGCGCACGCCGCTGCCGTCGGGCAGCAGCTCGGAGACGGGAACGCGGTAGAAGTCCGCGAGCTCGGCGAGGCGGGAGACGGTGACGGCGCGGTCGCCGCGCTCGTACGAACCGACGACGACGGCCTTCCACCGGCCGTTCGACTTCTCCTCCACCCCCTGCAACGACAGGCCCTGCTGCTGGCGGATGGAGCGCAGGCGCGCCCCCAACGACTTGGCGTACTCAGAAGGCATTCGCCACACTCCCGTTAGCTCGGCTGGCCCGGGGCGTACGGGCCCCGGCGATCGCTACGCTGCGTGACGGTACGGCGGAAGCGACGCCCGGTCAAGTGCTGGTCACCGGACAGTCGCGGCGGGTTCGGCACTTGACCCTTTCGTCCCCGTGATCCGTGCCGCAGGGCGACGTCAGGCACGTCACCATGGTCAATCTCCGGGCCGCTGGTAACGTAGCGTCAGCCATCGGCCAGGCGTTGCGGCGCCCGGGCCGACCGACATCCTTTAACGACCCGTCCCGTGAGGCGGGGAAGGAGTCCATCGTGGCCTATTCTCAGGCTGCCCACCCGCCTTCGACGGCTTTGCCCGATGTGCCCGCCTCCGAGAAGGTCATCCTCTCGGCCGCCGACATCCAGCGCGTCGTCGACCGCATCGCGCACCAGATCCTCGAGAAGACCTCCGGCGCCACCGGCACGGTGCTGCTCGGCATCCCGACCCGGGGCGTCCCGCTGGCCCGCCGGCTCGCGGCCCGCATCCACGCCTTCGAGGGCATCGACGTGCCGGTCGGCGCGCTCGACATCACGCTCTACCGCGACGACCTGCGCCTGCAGGCCACCCGGGCGATCGGCAAGACCGAGCTGCCCGGCGGCGGCATCGACGGCCGGCGGGTGATCCTCGTCGACGACGTCCTCTACTCCGGGCGCACGGTGCGCGCCGCGCTCGACGCCCTCAACGACGTCGGCCGGCCCAGCTCGGTGCAGCTCGCGGTGCTCGTCGACCGCGGCCACCGGCAGCTGCCCATCCGCGCCGACTACGTCGGCAAGAACATCCCGACCGCCCTGGCCGAGAAGGTGCGGGTCCGCCTCGCCGAATGCGACGGCGGCACGGACGAGGTCAAGCTCCTGGGGAGGACCGCATGATCCGGCACCTGCTGAGCGCCGCCGACCTGGACGCCGAGACCGCCACGCTGATCCTCGACACCGCCGCGGAGATGGCCGCGCTGGCCGGCCGCGAGGTCAAGAAGCTGCCGACGCTGCGCGGGCGCACCGTGGTCAACCTCTTCTACGAGGACTCCACCCGCACCCGCATCTCGTTCGAGGCGGCGGCGAAGCGGCTCAGCGCCGACGTCATCAACTTCTCCGCGAAGGGCTCCAGCGTCAGCAAGGGCGAGAGCCTGAAGGACACGGCGCTGACCCTGCAGGCGATGGGCGCCGACGCGGTCGTCATCCGGCACCCGGCCAGCGGCGCCCCGCACCGGCTGTCGTCCTGGGTGGACGGTTCGGTGGTCAACGCCGGCGACGGCACCCACGAGCACCCCACGCAGGCGCTGCTCGACGCGTACACGATGCGCGCCCGGCTCGGCCGCCTCGACGGGCTGAACGTGGCGATCGTCGGCGACGTGCTGCACAGCCGGGTGGCCCGCTCGAACGTGCTGCTGCTGTCGACGCTCGGCGCCAACGTGACGCTGGTCGGCCCGCCCACCCTGATCCCGGTGGACATCGCCGCCGCCCTGAGCAAGACCACGCGGGTGAGCTACGACCTGGACAGCGTGCTGCCCGACGCCGACGTCGTCATGATGCTGCGGGTGCAGACCGAGCGCATGCAGGACAGCTACTTCCCCAGCGCGCGCGAGTACGCCCGCCGCTACGGCCTCGACGTGCCGCGCATGCGCAAGCTGCCCGAGCACGCCATCGTCATGCACCCGGGCCCGATGAACCGGGGCATGGAGATCGCGCCCGAGGTGGCCGACTCGCCCCGCTCCACGATCGTCGAACAGGTCGCCAACGGCGTCAGCGCCCGGATGGCCGTCCTCTACCTGCTGCTCGGAGGCAAAGCGTGACGAGTTACCTCATCAGGGGCGCCCGGATCCTCGGCGGCGAGCCCGCCGACCTGCTGATCCGCGACGGCCGCATCGCCGAGCCCGGCGGCGCCGCCGACGAGACGATCGACGGCACCGGCCTGGTGGCCCTGCCCGGCCTGGTCGACCTGCACACCCATCTGCGCGAGCCCGGCCGCGAGGACGCCGAGACGGTCGAGACCGGCTCGCGCGCCGCGGCGCTGGGCGGCTACACCGCGGTCTGCGCGATGGCGAACACCTCGCCGGTCGCCGACACCGCGGGCGTCGTCGAGCAGGTGTGGCGCCTCGGCCGCGAGGCGGGCCTGGTCGACGTGCAGCCGATCGGCGCCGTCACCGTCGGCCTGGCCGGCGAGCGCCTGGCCGAGCTGGGCGCGATGGCCACCTCCGCCGCCACCGTGCGGATCTTCTCCGACGACGGCCAATGCGTCGCCGACCCGCGGCTCATGCGCCGGGCCCTGGAGTACGTGAAGGCGTTCGACGGGGTCATCGCGCAGCACGCCGAGGAGCCGCGGCTCACCGAGGGCGCGCAGATGCACGAGGGCGAGGTGTCCACCCGCCTGGGGCTGACCGGCTGGCCCGCCGTCGCCGAGGAGGCGATCATCGCCCGCGACGTGCTGCTCGCCGAGCACGTCGGCAGCCGCCTGCACGTCTGCCACGTCTCCACCGCCGGGTCGGTCGAGGTGCTGCGGCACGCCAAGGCCCGCGGCGTGCGGGTCACCGCCGAGGTCACCCCGCACCACCTGCTGCTCACCGACGAGCTGGCCGCCAGCTACGACCCGGTGTACAAGGTGAACCCGCCGCTGCGCACCGCCGCCGACGTGCAGGCCCTGCGCGAGGCCCTGGTCGAGGGCGTCATCGACATCGTCGCCACGGACCACGCCCCGCACGCCGTGGAGGACAAGGAGTGCGAGTGGGCGTACGCGCGCCCCGGGATGCTCGGCCTGGAGACGGCCCTGCCGATCGTGCTGAGCGTGCTCGGCGAGCGGTGGGAGCTGATCGCCGACCGGATGTCGCGCACCCCGGCCCGCATCGCCGGGCTCGACGGCCACGGCGGCTCGCTCGCCGTCGGCGACCCCGCCAACGTGACGCTGGTCGACCCCGCCGCCCGCCGCCAGGTGGACGCCGCGGAGCTGGCCAGCCGCAGCCGCAACACCCCGTACGCGGGGATGACCCTGCCGGGTCGCATCGTCGCGACCTTCCTTCGTGGCGAGGCCACGGTGCTCGACGGAAAGGCCGTGAAGTGACCAGGACACCAGCGATTCTCGTCCTCGAGGACGGGCGCACCTTCCGGGGGGAGGCGTACGGCGCCGTCGGCGAGACGTTCGGCGAGGCCGTCTTCACCACCGGCATGACCGGCTACCAGGAGACGCTGACCGACCCGTCGTACCACCGGCAGGTCGTCGTGCAGACCGCCCCGCACATCGGCAACACCGGCGTGAACCTGGAGGACGACGAGTCGGCGCGGATCTGGGTCGCGGGCTACGTGGTCCGCGACCCGGCCCGCCGGCCGTCGAACTGGCGCGCCACCGGCGACCTGGGCGAGCGGCTGGCCGCCGAGGGCGTCGTCGGCATCAGCGGCATCGACACCCGGGCGCTGACCCGGCACCTGCGCGAGCGCGGCGCGATGCGGGTCGGCATCTCCAGCGCCGACCTCGACCCGGCCGCCCTGCTGGCCAAGGTGCAGGCGTCGCCGCAGATGGTGGGCGCGGACCTGTCGGCGGAGGTGACCACCGCCCGGCCGTACACGGTCGAGGCGATCGGCGAGCACCGCTACACCGTCGCCGCGCTCGACCTGGGCATCAAGCGCAACGTGCCGCGGCGGCTGGCCGCCCGCGGCGTCACCACCCACGTGCTGCCCGCCACGTCCACCCTGGACGAGATCCTGGCCGTCGGCCCGGACGCGGTGTTCTTCTCGCCCGGCCCCGGCGACCCGGCCACCGCCGACCACCCGGTCGCCCTGGCCCGCGAGGTGCTGCGCCGCGAGATCCCGCTGTTCGGCATCTGCTTCGGCAGCCAGATCCTCGGCCGCGCGCTCGGCTTCGGCACCTACAAGCTGGGGTACGGCCACCGCGGCATCAACCAGCCGGTCGTCGACCGGACCACCGGCAAGGTCGAGGTGACCAGCCACAACCACGGCTTCGCCGTCGACGCCCCGCTGAACACCGTCATCGACACGGACTTCGGCGGCGTCGAGGTCAGCCACGTGTGCCTCAACGACAACGTGGTCGAAGGGCTGCGGGCGCTCGAGGTGCCCGCCTTCACCGTCCAGTACCACCCGGAGGCGGCGGCCGGCCCGCACGACGCGGACTACCTGTTCGACCGCTTCAAGGACCTGATCGAAGGTAAGCAGCATGCCTAAGCGCGACGATCTACGGCACATCCTGGTCATCGGCTCCGGCCCCATCGTCATCGGGCAGGCCTGCGAGTTCGACTACTCCGGCACCCAGGCGTGCCGGGTGCTGCGCGCCGAGGGGATCCGCGTCTCGCTGGTCAACTCCAACCCGGCCACGATCATGACGGACCCGGAGTTCGCCGACGCCACCTACGTCGAGCCGATCACCCCGGAGTTCGTCGAGCAGGTCATTGCCAAGGAGCGCCCGGACGCGATCCTGCCGACGCTGGGCGGGCAGACCGCGCTGAACACGGCGATCGCGCTGCACGAGAGCGGTGTGCTGGACAAGTACGGCGTCGAGCTGATCGGCGCGAACGTCGAGTCGATCCGCCGCGGCGAGGACCGGCAGCTGTTCAAGGAGATCGTGGCGAAGGCCGGCGGCGAGACCCCGCGCAGCCGCGTCTGCCACTCGATGGACGAGGTCCGCGCGACCGTGGCGGAGCTGGGCCTGCCGGTCGTCATCCGGCCGTCGTTCACCATGGGCGGGCTGGGCTCGGGCATGGCGCACACGCTCGACGACCTGGAGCGCATCGCCGGCACCGGCCTGGCCGCGTCCCCGGTCACCGAGGTGCTCATCGAGGAGAGCGTGCTCGGCTGGAAGGAGTACGAGCTCGAGCTGCTGCGCGACCGGCACGACAACGTGGTGGTCGTGTGCTCCATCGAGAACCTCGACCCGATGGGCGTGCACACCGGCGACTCCGTCACCGTCGCCCCGGCGATGACCCTCACCGACCGCGAGTACCAGGACCTGCGCGACATGGGCATCGCCGTGCTGCGCGAGGTCGGCGTCGACACGGGCGGCTGCAACGTCCAGTTCGCGATCAACCCACGCGACGGGCGCCTGGTCGTCATCGAGATGAACCCGCGGGTCAGCCGGTCCTCCGCGCTGGCGTCGAAGGCGACCGGCTTCCCGATCGCGAAGATCGCGGCGAAGCTGGCCATCGGCTACACCCTCGACGAGATCCCGAACGACATCACCGCGGAGACGCCGGCCGCGTTCGAGCCGAGCCTCGACTACGTGGTGGTGAAGATCCCGCGGTTCGCGTTCGAGAAGTTCCCGGGCGCCGACCCGGAGCTGACCACGACGATGAAGTCGGTCGGCGAGGCGATGAGCCTGGGCCGCAACTTCACCGAGGCGCTGAACAAGGCGATGCGCTCGATGGAGGACAAGGCGGGCGGCTTCTGGACCGTGCCGGACCCGGCGGGCTCCACGGTGGAGTCCACCCTGGCCGACCTGCGGATGCCGCACGACGGCCGGCTCTACACCGTCGAGCGGGCGCTGCGGCTGGGCGCCACCGTCGAGCAGGTGCACGAGGCGTCCGGCGGCATCGACCCCTGGTTCCTCGACGAGATCGCCGCGCTGGTCGCCCTGCGCCAGGAGATCCTGGACGCGCCGGTGCTCAGCGAGGAGCTGCTGCGCGCCGCCAAGCGCGCCGGCGTCTCCGACCGCCAGCTCGCCGCGCTGCGGCCGGAGCTGGCCGGCGAGGACGGGGTGCGCACGCTGCGCCACCGGCTCGGGGTGCGCCCGGTCTACAAGACGGTCGACACGTGCGCCGCCGAGTTCGCCGCGAAGACGCCGTACCACTACTCGTCGTACGACGACGAGACCGAGGTCGCGCCGAGCGACCGGCCGAAGGTGCTCATCCTGGGCTCCGGGCCGAACCGCATCGGCCAGGGCATCGAGTTCGACTACTCCTGCGTGCACGCCGTCATGGCGCTGCGGGCGGCCGGCTACGAGACCGTCATGGTCAACTGCAACCCGGAGACCGTCAGCACCGACTACGACACCGCCGACCGGCTGTACTTCGAGCCGCTCACCTTCGAGGACGTCCTGGAGGTCGTGCACTCGGAGCAGACGTCCGGCGAGGCGGCCGGCGGCCCCGGCGTCGTCGGCGTGATCGTGCAGCTCGGCGGCCAGACCCCGCTCGGCCTGGCGCGGCGGCTCAAGGCGGCGGGCGTGCCCATCGTCGGCACGTCGCCCGAGGCGATCCACCTCGCCGAGGAGCGCGGCGCGTTCGGCAAGGTGCTGGCCAAGGCCGGCCTGCGGGCGCCCGCCCACGGCACCGCGGTCAGCTTCGACGAGGCCAAGGCCATCGCCGACGAGATCGGCTACCCGGTGCTGGTCCGGCCGTCGTACGTGCTGGGCGGCCGCGGCATGGAGATCGTCTACGACGAGCCCACCCTGGCCGGCTACATCGAGCGGGCCACCGAGATCAGCCCGGACCACCCGGTGCTGGTCGACCGGTTCCTCGACGACGCCATCGAGATCGACGTGGACGCGCTCTGCGACGCCACCGGCGAGGTCTACCTCGGCGGCGTGATGGAGCACATCGAGGAGGCCGGCATCCACTCCGGCGACTCGTCCTGCGTGCTGCCGCCGATCACCCTGGCGGCCTCGCACATCGCCGAGGTGCGCCGCTACACCGCGGAGATCGCCCGCGGCGTCGGGGTGCGCGGCCTGCTCAACGTCCAGTACGCCCTCAAGGACGACGCGCTGTACGTGCTGGAGGCCAACCCGCGGGCGTCGCGCACGGTCCCGTTCGTCTCCAAGGCCACGGCGGTGCCGCTGGCGAAGGCGGCCGCCCGGATCATGCTGGGCGCCACCATCGCCGAGCTGCGCGCCGAGGGGATCCTGCTGCCCTCCGGCGACGGCGGCGACGTGCCCGCGGGCGCGCCGATCGCCGTCAAGGAGGCGGTGCTGCCGTTCAAGCGGTTCCGCACCCCCGCCGGCCAGGGCGTCGACAGCCTGCTCGGCCCGGAGATGAAGTCCACCGGCGAGGTCATGGGCATCGACACCGGCTTCGGGCAGGCGTTCGCCAAGAGCCAGGCCGCGGCGTACGGGTCGCTGCCGACGTCCGGCAAGGTCTTCGTGACCGTCGCCAACCGGGACAAGCGCTCGATGGTGTTCCCGGTCAAGCGGCTGGCCGACCTCGGCTTCGAGATCGTCTCGACGGCGGGCACCGGCCAGGTGCTGCAGCGCTACGGCATCGACTGCACGATCGTGCCGAAGCACTTCGAGGCGCCCGGCAAGAACGCCGTGACGCTCATCGCCGAGGGCGAGATCGCGCTGGTCATCAACACGCCGCAGGGGTCGGGCGCCAGCGCCCGCTCCGACGGCTACGAGATCCGCAGCGCGGCGGTCACCGCCGACATCCCGTGCATCACCACGGTGCCGGGCGCGGCGGCGGCCGTGATGGGCATCGAGGCGCTGATCAACGGCGACATGACCGTCCGCCCGCTGCAGGAGCTGCACGCCGCGCTCCGGCAGGAGTCGTGAGTCTGTTCACCGCCGCCGTCCGGCCCGTGCTGTTCCGGGTCGGCGGCGGCGACGCCGAGGCGGCGCACGAGTGGACGCTGCGCCGCCTCGCCGGCCTGGCGCCGGCCGCCCGGCGGGCGCTGCACCGGCAGAACTTCGTCAGCGCGCCGCGCACGGTGTTCGGGGTGCGGTTCCCGAACGCCGTCGGGCTGGCCGCCGGGATGGACAAGAACGGTGTGGCGCTGCCCGCGTGGCCCGCGCTCGGCTTCGGCTTCGTCGAGGTCGGCACGGTGACCGCGCACGCCCAGCCGGGCAACGACCGGCCACGGCTGTTCCGGCTGCGCGCCAGCGAGGCCGTCATCAACCGGATGGGCTTCAACAACGCCGGCGCCGCGGCCCTCGCCGAGCGCCTGCGCGACCTGGGCGCGCTGCCGGTGCCGCTGGGCGTCTCGCTCGGCAAGTCGAAGGTGACGCCGATCGAGGAGGCCGTGCAGGACTACCTGGCGTCCTACGAGCTGGTCCGGCCGTTCGCCGACTACATCGCCGTGAACGTGTCGTCGCCGAACACCCCCGGCCTGCGCTCGCTGCAGGACCGGGCGCACCTGGAGGGGCTGCTGGGCGCGCTCGTCGGCAAGGTCCCGGTGCTGGTGAAGATCGCCCCGGACCTCACCGAGCCGGCCATCGCCGAGGTGCTGCAGGCGTGCGCCGACCACGGCGCGGCCGGCGTGATCGCCACCAACACCACGCTGTCGCGCGACGGGCTCGCCCCGGCCGACCAGCACCGCGCGGGCGAGGCCGGCGGCCTGTCGGGGCGGCCGCTGACCGAGCGGGCGCACAAGGTCGTCGACTTCGTGCACCGGGAGACCGGCGGCCGGCTGCCGATCATCGGTGTGGGGGGCATCCTCGACCCGGACGACGCCACCCGCCTGATCGACGCGGGCGCGGACCTGGTGCAGCTGTACACCGGCTTCATCTACCGCGGCCCCGGCCTGGTGAAGGCGGTCGCGCGGGCGATCCCCGGGCACGACTGATGCGGCCGGACGAGCTGCTCGCGTACGACCGGGCGCACGTCTGGCACCCCTACGGCCCGATGCCGTCGCGCGCCACGCCGTACCTGGTGCGCAGCGCGGCCGGGGTGCGGCTGACGCTCGCCGACGGCACCGAGCTGGTCGACGGCATGTCGTCGTGGTGGGCGGCGATCCACGGCTACCGGCACCCGGTGCTCGACGCCGCCCTCGCCGAGCAGGCCGCCGCGATGAGCCACGTGATGTTCGGCGGGCTGACCCACGAGCCCGCGATCCGGCTGGCCCGCACGCTGGTCGAGCTGACGCCGGCGGGGCTGGAGCACGTGTTCCTGTGCGACTCCGGCTCGGTGAGCGTCGAGGTGGCCGCGAAGATGGCCCTGCAGTACCAGCGGGCGGTGGGCCGCCCCGAGCGCCGGCGGCTGGCCACCTGGCGCGGCGGCTACCACGGCGACACGTTCCAGCCGATGAGCGTGTGCGACCCGGTCGGCGGCATGCACCAGCTGTGGACGGGCGTGCTGCCGCGTCAGGTGTTCGCCGACGCGCCCCCGGACGGCTTCGCCGCGCCGGTCTCCGCGGCCTACGTCGACCATCTCACCGCGACGGTCGAGGCCCACGCGGGCGAGCTGGCCGCCGTGATCGTCGAGCCGGTGGTGCAGGGCGCGGGCGGGATGCGCTTCCACCACCCGGCGTACGTGCGGGCGCTGCGCGAGGTCACGGCCGCGCACGGCGTGCTGCTGATCCTCGACGAGATCGCCACCGGCTTCGGCCGCACCGGCGCGCTGTTCGCCGCGGACCACGCCGGCGTCGCGCCGGACGTCCTCTGCGTGGGCAAGGCGCTCACCGGCGGCTACCTGACCCTGGCGGCGGCGCTGTGCACCACCGAGGTGGCGGCGGCCGTGTCGGCGGGGGAGGGCGGCGGCCTGGCGCACGGGCCGACGTTCATGGCGAACCCGCTGGCGTGCGCGGTCGCCTCGGCGTCCCTCGGGCTGCTCACGGGCGGTGACTGGGCCGAGGACGTCCGCCGGCTCGAACGGGGCCTCACGGCCGGCCTGGAGCCGCTGCGCGGCGCGCCCGGGGTGGCGGACGTGCGGGTGCTGGGCGGCATCGGCGTCGTCCAGCTCGACCACCCGGTCGACGTGGCCGCGGCGACCGCCGCCGCCGTCGCCGCGGGCGTGTGGGTGCGCCCGTTCCGCGACCTGATCTACACCATGCCGCCGTACGTCACCGGCGACGCGGACCTGGCCCTGATCGCGCGCGGCATCGCGGCCGCCGCGGCGGCGGGCTGAACACGAAAGGGGTACATCGTGGAACCGTTCGGGAGCCGCCTCGCGGCGGCCGTGAGCAAGCGCGGGCCGCTGTGTGTCGGGGTCGACCCGCACAGCGCCCTGCTGGCCCGCTGGGGCCTGTCCGACGACGTCGAGGGCCTGGCCCGGTTCGCCGGAACGGTGGTCGAGGCGGTGGCCGATCACGTCGCCGTGGTGAAGCCGCAGTCGGCATTTTTCGAGAGATTTGGATCACGCGGCATCGCCGTCCTTGAGTCAACTATCCGACAGTTTCGCGAGGCCGGAGTGCTCGTCCTGCTCGACGTGAAGCGGGGTGACATCGGGTCCACGATGGCCGCCTACGCATCGGCATATCTCGATCAGTCCAGCCCGCTGGCCTCCGACGCGATCACGGTCAGCCCGTTCCTCGGCTTCGGCTCGCTGCGCCCCGCGCTCGACCTGGCCGCCGAGCAGGGCGCCGGCGTCTTCGTCCTGGCGCTGACGTCCAACCCGGAGGGCCCGGCCGTGCAGCACGCCGTCGGCCCCGGCGGCGCGACCGTCGCGCAGACCATCATCGACGAGATTTCGCAGGTCAACAGGGGTGCGACGCCACTCGGCAGCGTCGGCGCGGTGGTCGGCGCGACGATCGGCGAGACCGGCCACGACCTCTCGGCGATCAACGGCCCGCTGCTCGCGCCGGGCCTCGGCGCGCAGGGCGCCACCCCTGACGACCTGCGCCGCGTCTTCGGCGCCGCCCTGCCGCACGTGCTCCCGTCGTACTCCCGGGAGGTCCTGAACGCCGGCCCCGACGTCGCCGGCCTGCGCGCCGCGGCCCTGCGCGCGGCCGATGCCTGCCGCGCGGCGCTCGGGTGAAACGGCCTGCTTACCAGGGGGGTCCCGAGCCGGTCGGGGGGTACCCCCACGTTGCCGAAACCGGCGTTGACCGCTAGTTTTCCCGGCGCCGGGAACCACATGCCCCTTTGGTTCCCGGGCACACCACGTTTCACAGAGTGCCGGTATTGGGATACCGGTGCGATAGGGACCTGAGGAGAACTGGTGCCGCTCCCGTCACTGAGCCCCGAGCAGCGCGCTGCCGCGCTGGAGAAGGCTGCGGAGATCCGTAAGGCCCGTGCTGAGCTGAAGGACCAGCTCAAGCAGGGCAAGACCACCCTCGCCGACGTGCTCGACCGGGCGGAAGGCGACGACGTCGTCGGCAAGCTGAAGGTTTCGGCGGTGCTGCAGGCGCTGCCGGGCATCGGCAAGATCCGGGCGACCCAGATCATGGAGAAGCTCAAGATCGCTGACAGCCGTCGCCTGCGCGGCCTCGGCGAGCAGCAGCGTAAGGCCCTGCTGGGGGAGTTCGCTGCGAACTGATCCAGGCCCTCGTGTAGGAATGAGCACGTGAGCATGGATGACGACGCGCGCCCGGCAGCTCGCCTCACCGTCCTGTCCGGCCCCTCCGGGGTCGGCAAGGACAGCGTGATCGAGCTGATCCGGGCGCGCTCGCCGTGGATACGCCTGTCGGTCTCGGTGACGACCCGCAAGATGCGCGACTACGAGGTCGACGGGGTGCACTACCACTTCGTCGACCGCGCGGAGTTCCAGCGCCTGGTCGACAGCGGTCAGCTGCTGGAGTGGGCCGAGTTCGCCGGCAACCTCTACGGCACACCCCGCTCGCAGGTCGAGGGCTGGCTCGCCGCCGGCATCCCGGTCCTGCTGAAGATCGACCTGCAGGGCGCCCGCCAGGTGCGGGCCACGATGCCCGAGGCGCAGCTGGTCTTCCTCGCCCCGCCGAGCGTCGAGGAGCTGAAGCGCCGGCTGGTCGGCCGCGGCACCGACGACGAGGACACGATCCGGCGCCGCCTGGCCCACGCCGACGAGGAGATGGCGGCCGAGAAGGAGTTCGACCGCACGGTCGTCAACGACTTCGTCGAGCGGGCCGCGGACGAACTGGTAGGATTGCTCGGTTCGTTATCCCTGGCCCCGGCGCAACCGCGTCCCGGCGTTTGAGATCAACAAGAGGATTTCCGTGGGAACTGTCGCCAACCCCGAAGGCATCACCAACCCGCCCATCGACGAGCTGCTCGACAAGACCTCGTCGAAGTACTCGCTGGTGATCTTCGCGGCCAAGCGTGCCCGTCAGGTCAACGCCTACTACAGCCAGCTCGGCGAGGGCCTCCTGGAGTACGTCGGCCCGCTGGTCGAGACGACGCCGCAGGAGAAGCCGCTGTCGATCGCGATGCGTGAGATCAACGCCGGCCTGCTCACGGCCGAGCCGATCGACCAGCCCTGAGCCACACACCGTCCGGATCCCGCGCCCGCCGGCGCGGGATTCGTCGTATCCGGGGGTAGCCTGCCGTGCCGAACGTCGTGCTGGGGGTGGGCGGCGGGATCGCCGCCTACAAGGCCTGCGAGCTGTTGCGACTGTTCACCGAGTCCGGCCACGCCGTGCGGGTCGTGCCGACCGCGTCGGCGCTGGCGTTCGTCGGCGCGCCCACCTGGGCCGCGCTGAGCGGGCAGCCCGTCGCCACCGACGTGTGGAGCGACGCCCACGAGGTGCCGCACGTGCGCATCGGCCGGCACGCCGACCTGGTCGTGGTCGCCCCGGCCACCGCCGACCTGCTGGCCAAGGCGGCCCACGGCCTCGCCGACGACCTGCTCACCAACACGCTGCTCACCGCCACCTGCCCGGTCGTGTTCGCGCCCGCGATGCACACCGAGATGTGGGAGCACGCCGCCACGGCCGACAACGTCGCCACCCTGCGGCGGCGCGGCGCGCACGTCATCGAGCCCGCCGTCGGCCGGCTCACCGGCGCCGACACCGGCAAGGGCCGGCTGCCCGACCCGGCGGCGATCTTCGCGTACGCGCTGCGGGTCCTGCGCGCCCCGCGCCGCGACCTGGCCGGCCGGCGCGTCGTCGTCACCGCCGGCGGCACCCGCGAGCCGCTCGACCCGGTGCGGTTCCTCGGCAACCGGTCGTCCGGCAAGCAGGGGTACGCCTTCGCGGCCACCGCCGCCGCCCGCGGCGCCGCCGTCACGCTGATCGCCGCCAACGTCTCGCTGCCCGACCCGGCCGGCGTCGAGGTCGTGCGGGTCGGCACCACGCTGGAGCTGCGCGCCGCCACGCTGGCCGCCGCCGAGGGCGCCGACGCCGTCGTCATGGCCGCCGCGCCCGCCGACTTCCGGCCCGCCGTCGTGGCCGAGCAGAAGATCAAGAAGACCGGTGGCGCCGCGCCCGTCGTCGAGCTGGTGACCAATCCGGACATCGCCGCCGAGCTGGGCGCCGCGAAGCCGGCCGGTCAGGTCCTGGTGGCGTTCGCCGCCGAGACGCACGACGCGCTGGAGCACGCCCGCGGCAAGCTGACCCGCAAGAACGCCGACCTGATCGTCGTCAACGAGGTCGGCGCGGACCGCGTCTTCGGCGCCGACGCCAACACCGTGACGGTCCTCGACGGCCGCGGCGTGGTGGCTACGCTCGGTGAACAGCCGAAGGAATCCGTGGCCGACGCGGTCTGGGACCTCGTCGTAGATCGGCTGGTCACATCCTGAGTCACGACGCAACCCAAGCACGTCGATCGGGTAGCCGATGACTACACTTCCGCGGGAACATCCCCCATCGACATTCTGAGGAGCACCGTGGCACGCCGCCTGTTCACGTCCGAGTCGGTCACGGAAGGCCACCCGGACAAGATCGCTGACCAGATCAGCGACGGCATTCTCGACGCCCTGCTCACGCAGGACCCCCGCAGCCGCGTCGCGGTGGAGACGCTGATCACCACCGGCCAGGTGCACGTCGCCGGTGAGGTCACCACCAAGGCGTACGCGGACATCCCCACCATCGTCCGCGAGACCATCCTCGGCATCGGGTACGACTCCTCGAAGAAGGGCTTCGACGGCGCGTCCTGCGGCGTCAGCGTCTCGATCGGGTCGCAGTCGCCCGACATCGCGCAGGGCGTCGACACCGCCATCGAGCAGCGCGAGGGTGAGGCCGGCGACGCGCTGGACACCCAGGGCGCCGGCGACCAGGGCATGATGTTCGGCTTCGCGTGCAACGAGACGCCCGAGCTGATGCCGCTGCCGATCGCGCTGGCCCACCGCCTCGCGCGCCGCCTGTCGGCCACCCGCAAGGACGGCACCATCCCGTACCTGCGCCCGGACGGCAAGACCCAGGTCACCATCGAGTACGACGGCCTGCGCCCCGTGCGGCTCGACACCGTCGTCGTGTCGTCGCAGCACGCCGCGGACATCTCGCTGGAGAGCCTGCTCACACCGGACGTGCGCGAGCACGTGATCGCCCCCGAGCTCGAGAGCCTCGGCCTCGACACCGAGGGTTACCGCCTGCTGGTCAACCCGACCGGACGGTTCGAGATCGGCGGCCCGATGGGCGACGCCGGCCTCACCGGTCGCAAGATCATCGTCGACACCTACGGCGGCTACGCCCGCCACGGCGGCGGCGCGTTCTCCGGCAAGGACCCGTCCAAGGTGGACCGCTCCGCCGCGTACGCGATGCGCTGGGTCGCCAAGAACGTCGTGGCCGCCGGCCTCGCCGAGCGCTGCGAGACCCAGGTCGCCTACGCCATCGGCAAGGCGCACCCGGTCAGCCTGTTCGTCGAGACCTTCGGCACCGAGACCGTCGCGGTCGAGAAGATCGAGAAGGCCATCAACGAGGTCTTCGACCTGCGCCCGGCCGCGATCATCCGCGACCTCGACCTGCTGCGCCCGATCTACCAGCAGACGGCGGCGTACGGCCACTTCGGCCGCGAGATCCCGGACCTGCGCTGGGAGAACACCGACCGCGCCACCGACCTCAAGGCGGCGGCGGGCGCCTGACCCGCCCGCACCGCGCCACAGGGCGCCCCGGCCTCGGCCGGGGCGCCCTGTGCGCGTCGTGCGGCGTCGCGGCGGGACTGTCGGGGGCGGGCGGCAGAATGGCCGGGTGGCGACGACGGTGACCAAGCGGGAGCGGCAGCCGGCCGGGCGGCTGTCCGTCGCGCGCGTCTGCGTCGACATGGGGCTCGCCCACCTCGACCGGCCGTTCGACTACCGGGTGCCCGCCGAGCTCGACGAGGCGGCCCAGCCCGGGGTGCGGGTCAAGGTGCGGTTCGCCGGCAAGGTCGCCGACGGCTGGGTGCTGGACCGCGCCGAGACCTCCGACCACGACCGGCTGGCCTGGCTGGAGAAGGTCGTCTCGCCGGAGCGGGTGCTGACGCCGGAGCTGATCACCCTGGCCCGCGCGGTCGCCGACCGCTACGCGGGCAACCTGTCCGACGTGCTGCGGCTGGCCGTGCCGCCGCGGCACGCCCGCGTCGAGGCGGAGCCGACCGCGGCGGACGACGACGCCGGCGCCCCGGAGGTCCCGCCGGTCGACCCGGCCGGGTGGGGGCGCTACCCGGCGGGCGCGGCGTTCCTGCGGGCGCTGGCCGACGGGCGGCCCCCGCGCGCGGTGTGGTCGGCGATGCCGGGGGAGGACTGGCCGGCCCGCTACGCGGAGGCGGCGGCCGAGACCGTCCGCAGTGGCCGCGGGGCCGTGTTCGTGGTGGCCGACGCGCGCGACCTCGACCGGCTCGACCGGGCGCTGGCCGCGGCGCTCGGCCCCGGGCGGCACGTGGCGCTCAGCGCGGCGCTCGGCCCGTCGGAGCGCTACCGCCGGTTCCTCGCGGCCAGCCGCGGGCGGGTCGCGGTGGTGGCCGGCACCCGGGCGGCTATGTTCGCGCCGGTGCCCCGGCTCGGCCTGGTCGGCATCTGGGACGACGGCGACGACCTGCACGCCGAGCCGCGCGCGCCGTACCCGCACGCCCGCGACGTGCTGCTCACCCGGGCCCGGCTCGGCGACGCGGCGGCGCTGGTCGGCGGCTGGACCCGCACCGGCGAGGGCCAGCTGCTGGCCGAGACCGGCTGGGCGCGCGAGATCGTGCCCGACCGGGCCACCCTGCGCACCCGAGCCCCCGTCGTCACCCCGACGGGCGACGACCCGCAGCTCGCCCGCGACCCGGCGGCCGCGACGGCCCGGCTGCCCAGCCTGGCCTGGCAGGCGGCCCGCGAGGCGCTGAAGGACGGCGCGGCGGTGCTGGTGCAGGTGCCCCGCCGCGGCTACCTGCCGTCGGTGTCGTGCGGCGACTGCCGCGCGCCCGCCCGGTGCCCGCACTGCGCCGGGCCGCTGCAGCTGAGTGCGTCGCGGGCGGTGCCCGCGTGCCGGTGGTGCGGCCGGGTCAGCGCCGGCTTCGCGTGCCCGCACTGCGGCGGGCGGCGGCTGCGCGCGGCCGTGACCGGGGCCCGGCGCACCGCGGAGGAGCTGGGGCGGGCGTTCCCGGGCGTGCCGGTGCGCACGTCGGGCCGCGACGAGGTGCTCGACACGGTCGGGGCCGAGGCGGCGGTCGTGGTGGCGACGCCGGGCGCCGAGCCGGCGGCGTCGCCCGGCTACGGCGCGGTGCTGCTGCTCGACACGTGGGCGCTGCTGACCCGCGCGGACCTGCGCGCGGCGGAGGAGACCCTGCGGCGGTGGACGGCCGCGGCGGCGCTGGCCCGGCCGGGCGGCCGGGTCGTGGTGGTGGCCGACGGGTCGCTGCCGGTGGTGCAGGCGCTGCTGCGCTGGGACCCGGCGTGGCACGCCGGCCGCGAGCTGGCCGAGCGGCGCGAGCTGGGCTTCCCGCCCGCGGCCCGGATGGCCAGCCTGACCGGGAAGCCGGAGGCGGTGGCCGAGCTGCTCGCCGAGCTGAAGCTGCCCGAGCGGGCCGACGTGCTGGGCCCGGTGCCGGCGGGCGGCGACGACGAGCGGATGCTGGTCCGGGTGCCGCGGGGCGACCTCGCCGAGCTGGCGCGCAACCTGCACGCGGCGTCGGCGGCCCGGTCGGCCCGCAAGGCGCCGCACCCGGTGCGGGTCCAGATCGACCCGGCGGACCTGTTCTAGGCGCCTATTGTCCTAGGATGCTCTGCGCGGTGTGACGCGGGTGGCCCCGGGACGACGGCACCCCGGGGCCGGGCGACGGCGGTCAGCGCAGGACGCGCGGGTCCGGGCGCAGCGAGCGGGGCAGCCGGACGGTGATGAACTCGTTGTCGTCGGCCACGCCCGCGGTGCGGCCCGACGAGCCGGGGAAGTTGTTGTCGTTGAGGACCGCCACGGTGCGGTCGTCGAGCAGCACGACCGACTCGATCGTCACGAACGGGAACCGGAACGTCGGGCCGGGGCCGCCCAGCCGCTTCGGGTCGGCGATGTCGAGCAGGTCCAGCACGAGGGTCTTGTCGAGCACGCCGTCGCCGTCGCGGTCGCGCCGGTCGGCCACGTACAGGCGCTTGACCGCGGCCGCGTCGCCCTGGTTGTTGTCGCGCTCGATGACCAGGAACCGGTGGGCGTCCAGGGCGATCGCGTCGCCGATGGCGTGCGCCGGGTTGTCGAGGCGGTAGACGAACTGCGTGCCGGTGTAGCCGCCGGTGCGCGTCGAGAACTCGCTGAACCGCAGGTCGCCCGGGGTGTCACCGGCGACGGTGCCCTCCAGCAGCGGGTAGAGGAAGCGCCCGTCGGGGGAGGCGGCCATGCCCTCGAAACCCTTGCTGCCGCCCAGGTTCGGCGACCCGGCCGGGTTCTCCGGGGCGCGCACGCCGGGCAGCGCCACCGGCGGGGCGAGCAACCGGCCGGCCCGGTCGGCGTGCAGCAGCCACGGGCCGAACTCGTCGCCGATCCAGTACGAACCGTCGCGGTCCCGGACGATCGACTCCACGTCGAAGTCGGCGCCGGTGAGCACCCGGTCGGCCCGGGTCAGCGGGAACGGCACGTGCCCGGCCGGGTCGGTCAGGTTGATGCCGCCGAGCACGTCGACGGCCCCGGTGCGCGGCACCGGCGCGATGCGGTGGATGCGCAGCAGGAAGTCGGCGCTGTTGGCCCGGTTGCCGAAGCCGTTGTCGCTGAGCACCTCGTAGGTGCCGCCGCCGGCGCGCAGGACGCCGGAGAAGCCCTGCACGGGCTGGTCGGCCCAGGGCGCGGCGATGCCGTTGACCGGGGCGGTGCCCAGGGCGGCGCCGGCGGGCTCGCTGCCGGGCACGAAGGTCAGCGCGGGCAGGCCGGCGAACCCGGTGAGGACCGGCCGGCCGGCGGTGGCGGTGGCGGTGGCGGCGGGCACGGCCGCGGCCGCGGTGGCGAGCAGCGCGAGGGCGCTGAGGGTGGCGAGACGTCGCATGGGCCGGACGCTAGACACGCCGGGTGAACGGGCGGCGGCCATGGGCCAACATGGACGGATGGACCCGATGGACGCCGTCACCGCGCTGCTGTCGCCCGAGGGCGCCGGCGACCCGTACCCGCTGTACGAGGCGCTGCGGCCGTACGGGCCGGTGGTGTCCCTCGGCGAGACGCTGCACCTGGTGGTGGGCTACGAGGCGGTGGACGCGGCGCTGCGCGACCCGGCGCTGGGCGTGCCCGACGCCGCCGGCATGGACGGCCGGTGGCCGGAGTGGCGGCACAACCGGGCGGTGTCGCTGTTCGTGACGTCGATGCTGCGCTCCAACCCGCCGGCGCACACCCGGATGCGGCGGCTGGCGGCGGGCGTGTTCACGGCGCGCCGGGTGGGGCGGCTGCGGGACACGGTGGCGGGGCAGGTGGCGGAGCTGGTGGACGCGCTGCCGCCGGAGGCGGACGTGATGGAGGAGCTGGCGTACCCGCTGCCCGTGGCGGTGATCTGCGCGCTGCTCGGCGTGCCCGCGTCCGACCGCGCCCGGTTCCGCCGCCTCGCGGTGGACCTCACCGCGGTGCTGGAGCTGGTGGTGTCGCAGGACCAGGCGGAGCGGGCGCACGCGGCGGGCAAGGAGGTGGCCGCGTACCTGGCCGACCTGGCGGCGCGCCGCCGCGCCGAGCCGGGCGACGACCTGGTGAGCGCGCTGACGCAGGCGTACGACGCGGGCGGCGACCGGCTGACCGGCGACGAGCTGCTGGGCAACCTGATGCTGCTGCTGGTGGCCGGGTTCGAGACGACGGCGAACCTGCTCGGCAACGGCACGGCGGTGCTGCTGGACCGGCCGGAGCTGGCGCGGCGGCTGGCGGACGACGAGGCGTTCGCGGAGCCGTTCGTGGAGGAGGTGCTGCGCTGGGACGCCCCGGTGCAGCTGACCGACCGGATCCCGCTGCGCGACACGGTGGTGGCGGGCGTGCCGGTGCGGGCCGGGTCGCAGGTGGTGCTGCTGCTGGGCGCGGCGAACCGGGACCCGGCGCGGTTCGCCGGCCCGGCCGCGTTCGACCCGGCCCGGGCGCAGAACACGCCGATCACGTTCGGGGCGGGCGCCCACTACTGCCTGGGCGCCCCGCTGGCCCGGCTGGAGGCGCAGCTGGCGCTGCCGGCGCTGGCCCGGCGGCGGCCGCGGCGGGCCGGACCGGCGGCCCGGCGGTCCCGGCTGACCCTGCGCGGGTACGCGTCGCTGCCGGTCACGGTGACTCCGTAGCGGCTCCGTAGACTGGTCGGTCGAGCCGTCGTCGAGGGAGCCCGCGTGACCGTCCAGCCCATCCGCCTGTTCGGCGACCCCGTGCTGCGCACGCCCGCCGACCCGGTCGTCGACTTCGACGCCGAGCTGCGCAAGCTCGTCGCCGACCTCATCGAGACCATGCGCGACGAGGGCGGGGCCGGCCTCGCCGCGCCGCAGCTCGGGGTCGGGCTGCGGGTGTTCGCGTTCGACGTCGACGACGTGGTCGGCCACATCGTCAACCCGGTGCTGCACTTCCCGGACGACGAGGAGCAGGACGGGCCCGAGGGCTGCCTGTCCATCCCCGGGCTGTACTTCGACACCAAGCGGCGGCAGAACGTGGTGGCGAAGGGCTTCACCGAGCACGGCGACCCCATCCAGCTCGTCGGCACCGGGCTGATGGCGCGCTGCGTGCAGCACGAGACCGACCACCTCGACGGGGTGCTGTTCGTGGACCGGCTCGACCCGCAGGCGCGCAAGGCGGCGATGAAGGAGATCCGGCAGGCCGAGTGGTACGACGCGGGCGCCCCGCCCGTGGTCAAGGCGAGCCCGCACTCGTTCGGCTCGCTGTTCGGCAAGGGCCGGTGACCCGGTGCGCCTGATCTTCGCCGGCACGCCGGGCGTGGTCCTGCCCGCCCTCGACGCGCTCGCCGCGTCCCGCCACGAGCTGGTCGCGGTGGTGTCCCGGCCGGACGCCCCGGCCGGGCGGGGCCGGCGGCTGGTCCGCTCGCCCGCCGCGGCGTGGGCCGACGAGCGCGGCATCGAGGTGCTGACGCCGCAGCGGCCGCGCGAGCCGGAGTTCCTCGACCGGCTGCGCGAGCTGGCGCCCGACTGCGTGCCGGTGGTCGCGTACGGGGCGCTGGTGCCGCCCGCGGCGCTGGAGATCCCGAAGCACGGCTGGGTCAACCTGCACTTCTCGCTGCTGCCCGCGTGGCGCGGCGCGGCCCCGGTGCAGCACGCCGTCCTGCACGGCGACGAGGTCACCGGCGCGAGCGTGTTCCAGCTGGAGGAGGGCCTGGACACCGGCCCGGTGTTCGGCACGCTGACCGAGGACATCCGGCCCACCGACACGTCCGGCGACCTGCTCGACCGGCTGGCCGTGTCCGGCGCCGGGCTGCTGGTGGCGGTGCTCGACGCGATCGAGGCGGGCACCGTGCGCGCCGAGCCGCAGCCCGCCGACGGCGTCTCGCACGCGCCGAAGATCACCGTCGAGGACGCGCAGGTGCGCTGGACCGACCCGTCGTTCGCGGTCGACCGGCGCATCCGCGCGTGCACCCCGGCGCCGGGCGCGTGGACGACGTTCCGCGGCGACCGGATCAAGCTGGGACCGGTGCGGCCGGTCGCGAACGCGCCGCAGCTGGAGCCGGGCGACCTGCTGGTCGAGCGGCACCAGGTGCTGGCCGGCACGGCGACCACGCCGGTCGCGCTGGGAGAGGTCCGCGCCGCGGGCAAGAAGCCGATGGCCGCCACCGACTGGGCGCGTGGCCTGCGCATCGACGCCGGGGAGCGGCTCGCATGACGGATCACCGGGCGTCGCGCCCCCACAACCCGGCGCCGCGGCGCCCCGGCGGCCCCGGCGCGGGCCGCGGGCAGGACCGCGACGGCCGGGGGGGACGGGCGCCGCGGGCCGGCCGCCCGCCGTCGGACCCGGCCCGGCAGGCGGCGTACGAGGCGATCGCGGCGACGCACCGCGACGACGCGTACGCCAACCTGGTGCTGCCGCAGATCCTGCGCGACATGCGGCTGGGCGGGCGCGACGCCGCGTTCGCCACCGAGCTGACGTACGGCACGCTGCGCGCCACCGGCACGCTCGACGCGATCATCGCGGCGGCGGCCGGGCGCGAGGTGGCCCGCATCGACCCGCCGGCCCGCGACGCGCTGCGGCTGGGCGCCTACCAGCTGCTGCACACGCGGGTGCCGGCGCACGCCGCGGTCAACTCGACGGTCGACCTGGTGCGCGCGGTCGCGCCGGGCGCCGCCGGCTTCGCGAACGCGGTCATGCGCGAGATCGCGGGCACCGACCTGGACGCGTGGCTGACCCGGCTGGCCCCGGACTACGAGGCCGACCCGGTCGCTCACCTGGCGCTGGTCCACCAGCACCCGGCGTGGATCGTGCGGGCGTTCTCCGAGGCGCTCGGCGGCGACCTGGCCGAGACGGCCCGCCTGCTGGTCGAGGACAACCAGCCGCCGCCGGTGCACCTGTGCGCGCGGCCCGGCCTGATCGACCCGGCGGAGCTGGCCGACGAGGTGGGCGGCGCGCCCGGCGCGTTCTCCCCGTACGCGGTCTACCTGCCCGGCGGCGCCCCCGGCGACGTGCTGGCGCTGGCGGAGGGCCGCGCCCACGTGCAGGACGAGGGCTCGCAGCTGGTGGCGTCCGCCCTGGTGGCGGCCGAGGTCGAGGGCGAGGACTCGCGCTGGCTCGACCTGTGCGCCGGCCCCGGCGGCAAGGCGGGCCTGCTGGGCGCGTTCGCCGCCCAGCGCGGCGCCCGGGTGACCGCCGTCGAGGTGGCCGAGCACCGGGCCCGCCTGGTCGAGCGCTCGGTGGCGAACCTGCCGGTGACGGTGCACGCGATGGACGGCCGGCTGGTCGGCGACGACCCGCGGCTGCCCGCGGGCGGCTTCGACCGGGTGCTGGTGGACGCCCCGTGCACCGGGCTGGGCTCGCTGCGCCGCCGGCCGGAGGCGCGCTGGCGGCGCCGGCCGTCGGACCTGCCGCCGCTGACCCGGCTGCAGCGCGAGCTGCTGGGGGCGGCGCTGCGCGCGGTGCGCCCGGGCGGCGTGGTGGCGTACGTGACGTGCTCGCCGCACACGGTGGAGACCCAGGTGACGGTCACGGAGGCGGCCCGGCGCAGCGACCTCGGCGTCGACTTCGTGGACGCCCGCACCCTGCTGCCCGCGGGCATGCCGGGCCTGGGCAGCGGGCCGACGGTGCAGCTGTGGCCGCACCGGCACGGCACGGACGCGATGTTCCTGGCGGCGCTGCGGCGCACCAGCTGACGCCCTAGTTGAGCGGCAGGCCCCGGGTTCCCGCGCCGCGCATGGACCGGGTCAGCCGCTCGCCGTCGAGCCACAGGAAGCAGCGCACACCGCGCTCGCCCTGCTCCCACTGCTGCCGCAACGGCATGATCGTGTACCAGCCGGTGCGGTAGCGCATGTAGTCGTCGTCAGGCACCTTCGCGAACCGGGCGATGGCGGTGTGGCAGCCGTTCTGCATCGCGGCCTCGTCCGTCCAGACGCGTTCCCAGGTGGTGCCCGCCCGGGCGGTCCACACGCCGGCGTACTCCGCGGTGTGCGCCTTCGTGCAGTCCAGCCGGGGCCCGAGGATGTCCTCGTCGGCGTCCGGCCGGTGGCAGCCGAACGCCACGGACGCCAGCGCGCCCCGCAGGCTGGCGGCGCGGTACACGGCCTCGCCGTCGTCGGGGTTGCGCAGGGTGAGCTCGCAGCGGTACCACCGGGCACCCGCCTCCCACGCCGCATCCGGCGGCACGGTGACGTGCACGGCGAGCGGGGCGCTGCGCCACTCGCCGCCGACGTAGCCGGACGCCCGCTTCGCGCAGTCGCCGTAGGCGGGCCCGGCGCCGTCGGCGGGGGTGGTGGCCGCGGCGGCGGCCCGGCCGGTGTAGGTGCCGACGTGGAACGTCTCGGTGCGGTGGGTGGCGGAGCAGTCGACCGGCGCGTAGTCGGCCAGGGCGCCGGTGGCCTCGATCGACTCGTGGCAGGTGCTGGCGGCGGGCACGAACGCCGTCGCGGCCGGCAGGGCGGGCCAGTCGTCGGTGACGGCGCCGTCGGTGCCGGCGGGCGGCGGCGCGCACGCGGCGACCCCCAGCACCAGCATGATCATCATCGGCGCGGCCGGCCACCGTCGCATCGTCGTGCCTCCCCAGACCCCCGGCGGACCGGCGCGTCCCCCGCGCCCGATCGACCGGCGCCGAAGCTTACGACACGCCCGGGTGACCGCGCGGCCCCGTCGCGGCCCCGTCCTGTTCAGCGGTGTTCAGCGCCGCCGCTTCGGGACCGGCGGCCGGCGCAGGATGGGTGCCACGACCCCGGGTGTGTGGGGGAACGGCAGGGCCGGGGGAGGTGCCACCCCCAGCCCCCGCCGGATGGGATCGGCGTGGCGGCGGATGGGGCCGCCGCCACGCCAACAACCGGTTCCGGACCGGTGCGCGGGGCAGTCCCGATCGGTTGGCGGCGCTCGTAGACTGACGCCGTGGACCGAGCGCCGATCATCGCCCCGAGCATCCTCGCCGCCGACTTCGCGCACCTCGCCGAGGAGGTGCGCGCGATCGAGGGCGCGGCCGACTGGGTGCACGTGGACGTCATGGACAACCACTTCGTGCCCAACCTCACCATCGGCCTGCCGGTGGTGCAGAGCCTGCGCAAGGCCACGGAGATCCCGTTCGACGTGCACCTGATGATCGACGACCCGCAGCGGTGGGCGCCGGGCTACGCGGAGGCGGGGGCGTACAACGTGACGTTTCACGCCGAGGCCTGCGACGACCCGGTCGCGCTGGCCAAGGACCTGCGCGCCGCCGGGTCCAAGGCGGGCCTGGCGATCGACCGCGACACCGACGTGACCCCGTACCTGGACCTGCTGCCGCACCTCGACACGGTGCTGATCATGACGATCAAGGCCGGGTTCGGCGGCCAGAAGTTCCTGCCGGAGACCCTGTCGAAGGTGCGGGCGGTGCGCGAGCGGATCGGCCGCGACGGCCTGGAGATCCGGCTGGAGGTGGACGGCGGGATCGCCGCCGATACCATCGAGCAGGCCGCCGCCGCGGGCGCCGACGCGTTCGTGGCGGGCACCGCGGTCTACGGCGCGGACGACCCCGCCGAGGCGGTGCGCCGGCTGCGCGCCCTGGCGGCCGGGGCCCGATGAGCACCGACGACGCCGACAAGCCCGACCTGATCCTGGTCGTCGACGACGACGAGGACATCGCCCGGTTCGTCGAGTTCAACCTCAAGGTCCAGGGCTTCGAGGTGATGAGCGCCCGCGACGGCGAGGAGGCGCTGGAGGCCATCGAGCAGCGCCGTCCCGACCTGGCGGTCGTCGACTGGATGATGCCGCGCATGGACGGCGTCGAGCTGACCCGCAAGCTGCGCGCCCAGCCGCTCACCTCCGCCCTGCCGGTGATCATGCTGACCGCGCGGGGGATGACCGTCGACAAGGTCGTCGGGCTCACCGCGGGCGTCGACGACTACCTGGTCAAGCCGTTCGACACCGCCGAGCTGATCGCCCGGGTGGTCTCGACGCTGCGCCGCAACAAGGAGTTCCGGGAGGTGTCGCCGCTGACCGGGCTGCCCGGCAACGCCCGGGTCCGGCGCGAGATCGCCGAGCGGATGCGCGCCGGGGCCGACTACGCGGTCGGCTACATCGACATCGACCGGTTCAAGAGCGTCAACGACGTGTACGGCTTCGACCGCGGCGACGACTTCATCACCTCGCTGGCCCGTTGCCTGCACCGTGCGGTCAGCGCGTCCGGCCTGCCGCCGATCTTCCTCGGCCACATCGGCGGCGACGACTTCGTGTTCATCTGCACCCCCGACCAGGTGCTGCCGCTGACCCAGCGGGCGGTGGTCGACTTCGAGCGCGCCGCCGACCAGCTGTACGACCCGGAGGACGGCCGGCGCGGCTACATCCTGGTGCCCGACCGGCGCGGCAACAAGCACAAGGCGCAGCTGGTCACGCTGTCGATCGGGGTGGCCCAGTCGACGGCCACCGGGCGTACGTTCAGCGACCCCCGGGAGGTGGTCGCGGTGGCCTCCGAGATGAAGAAGGTCGCCAAGAGCCAGCCCGGCTCGTACGTGGCGATCGACCGCCGCAGGTCCGACTCGGCGGAGTTGTGACCACGGTGTGACCCAGGTCTCTACCGCTGGTGTGTTCACGATTGCGTGCCAGACTGGCAGGTGACCCACCACGCGCTGGCGGGACTCGGTGAAATTCCGAACCGGCGGTGATCCTCCGCGCAAGCAGAGGTAAGCCCGCGACCCGGTCGTCGAACCTGACGCCCGGTGGACCTGGTGAGACTCCGGGGCCGACGGTTGAGCGGGCGACCACGTCGCCCGGTCAGACAGTCCGGATGGGAGACAGCGCGCGGACGGACCCCGTCGCGGCCTCGTGCCGTGGGCGGGTCCAGGGGCGACCCTGTCGTCCCCTGATGTCCGTTTCCGTGTCCTTTCTCCGCCTTCCCGCGCGTGACCGCACGCCGCACGGGAAAGGCACGAGGCATGGCGACACCGCTCGAGGACCGCGCGATGGATCGCGCGATCGAGCTCGCCCTGCGCGGGGCGGGGCGCACGCACCCCAACCCCGTGGTCGGCTGCGTCATCCTCGACGCCGCCGGCGAGGTCGTCGGCGAGGGCTGGCACGAGGTGGCCGGCGGCCCGCACGCGGAGATCGCGGCGCTGGCCGAGGCCGGCGAGCGGGCCCGCGGCGGCACCTGCGTGGTCACCCTGGAGCCCTGCAACCACGTCGGGCGCACCGGGCCCTGCTCGCTGGCGCTCGTCGCGGCCGGCGTCACCCGCGTGGTGATCGCCGTCGACGACCCGAACCCGGAGGCGGCCGGCGGCATCGCCACCCTGCGCGCCGCCGGAGTGCGGGTCGAGTCGGGGGTGCGCCAGGAGGAGGCCGAGGCCGGCAACCTGCACTGGCTGACCGCGGTGCGCCGGCGCCGCCCGTGGGTGATCTGGAAGTACGCGGCCACGCTGGACGGCCGCTCCGCCGCCGCCGACGGCACCAGCAAGTGGATCACCTCGCCGGAGGCGCGCGCCGACGTGCACGCGCTGCGCGGCACCGCCGACGCGATCATCGCCGGGGCCGGCACCGTGCTCGCCGACGACCCGCAGCTCACCGTCCGCGGCGCCGCCGGGGCGGCCGTGCCCCGCCAGCCGCTGCGGGTGGTCGCCGACACCGCCGGGCGCACCCCGGCCGGCGCCCGCGTCCGCGACGGCGCCGCGCCCACCTGGGTGGCCACCGGCGCGGAGCTGGGCACCGGCGCCGACGGCCGGGTCGACCTGGCCGCGCTCGCCGCCGGGCTGTACGCCCGCGGGGTGCGCGTCGCCCTCCTCGAGGGCGGCCCCACCCTGGCCGGCGGCTTCCTGGCCGCGGGCCTCGTCGACGAGGTCGTCGGCTACGTGGCGCCGAAGCTGCTCGGCGCCGGCCGGGCCGCGCTGACCGGCGCGGGCGTGCCCACCATCGCCGAGGCGATCGGCCTCGACCTGACCGACGTCACGCGGGTCGGCCCCGACCTGCGGTTCACCGCGCTCGTCCGCCAGAAAAGGGAGGGCTGACCATGTTCACCGGCATCGTCGAGGAGCTCGGGGAGGTCGCCGCCGTCACCGACGCCGGCGGCGACTCGGTCGTCCTCGCCGTCCGCGGCCCGCTCGTGGCCGCCGGCGCCCGGCACGGCGACTCCATCGCGGTCAACGGCGTCTGTCTCACCGTCGTCGACCACGACGAGAACGGCTTCACCGCCGACGTGATGGGCGAGACGCTGCGCCGCTCGTCTCTCGGCGCGCTGCGGCCGGGCAGCCCGGTCAACCTGGAACGCGCCGCGACGCTGCAGACCCGCCTCGGCGGGCACCTGGTGCAGGGCCACGTCGACGGCGTCGGGCGCATCCTGTCCCGCGAGCCCGCCAAGGCCTGGGAGACGCTGACCTTCGCGCTGCCCGGCGAGCTGGCCCGCTACGTGGTCGAGAAGGGCTCCATCACCGTCGACGGCGTCTCGCTCACCGTCATGGCGGTCACCGGCGACACGTTCTCGGTCGGGCTCATCCCGACCACCCTCAAGCTCACCGTGCTGGGCGCCAAGCAGGTCGGCGACCCGGTGAACCTGGAAGTCGACGTCGTCGCCAAGTACGTCGAGAAGCTCCTCGTCGGGAGGTCCTGATGTTCAGTGACATCGAGCGCGCGGTCAAGGACATCGCCGCCGGCCGGCCCGTGGTGGTCGTCGACGACGAGGACCGGGAGAACGAGGGCGACCTGATCTTCGCGGCGGAGTTCGCGACGCAGGAGCTGCTGGCGTTCATGGTGCGCTACACCTCCGGCTACGTCTGCGTGCCGCTGCCCGAGCAGGAGGCCGACCGCCTCGACCTGCCGCCGCAGCACCACACCAACCAGGACGCGCGCGGCACCGCGTACACGGTGACGGTGGACGCCCGCACCGGCGTCAGCACGGGCATCTCCGCCGCCGACCGGGCGCACACGATCCGCCTGCTCGCCGACGCGGCCACCCAGCCGTCCGACCTGTCCCGCCCCGGGCACGTGGTGCCGCTGCGGGCCCGGCCGGGCGGGGTGCTGCGCCGCGCCGGGCACACCGAGGCCGCCATCGACCTGGCCGTGCTCGCCGGGGCCCGGCCCGCCGGCGTGCTGTGCGAGCTGGTCAACGACGACGGCACGATGATGCGGCTGCCCGACCTGGAGCGGTTCGCCGAGACCCACGACCTGGCGCTGATCAGCATCGCCGACCTCATCGCGTACCGGCGGCGGCACGAGCAGCAGGTGGAGCGCGTGGTGGAGGTGCGGCTGCCCACCTCGCACGGCGAGTTCCGGGCGGTCGGCTACCGGGCGCTCACCGACGGCGCCGAGCACGTCGCCCTGGTGCACGGCGACCTGGGCGACGGCGAGGACGTGCTGGTGCGGGTCCACTCCGAGTGCCTCACCGGCGACGTGCTGGGCTCGCTGCGCTGCGACTGCGGCCCGCAGCTCGACGCCGCCCTCGACCGGGTGGCCGCCGAGGGCCGCGGCGTCGTGCTGTACATGCGCGGTCACGAGGGGCGCGGAATCGGGCTGCTGCACAAGCTGCAGGCGTACCAGCTGCAGGACCGCGGCCTGGACACCGTCGACGCGAACCTGGAGCTGGGCCTGCCCGCCGACGCCCGCGACTACGGCACCGGCGCGCAGATCCTCTACGAGCTGGGCGTGCGGTCCATGCGGCTGCTCACCAACAACCCCGCCAAGCGGGCCGGGCTGGAGGGCTACGGCCTGCAGATCACCGGCCGCGAGGTGCTGCCGGTGCGGCCGCACCCCGAGAACGTGCACTATCTGCGCACGAAGCGGGACAGAATGGGTCACCTGTTCGACGAGCTCGGCGAAGTCGCCGAGGCCTGAGAGGAACGCACATGGCCGGTTTCGGAGATCCGCACCTGACCACCGTCGACGCGGGCGGGCTGACCGTCGCGATCGTCGGCTCCCGCTGGCACGCCGAGCTCGTCGACCACATGGTCGAGCGGGCCCGCGAGGCGGCCAAGGCGTGCGGGGTCACCGCCGTCGAGGTGCACCGCGTCGCCGGCTCGGTGGAGCTGCCCGTCGTCGCGCAGGCCCTGGCCCGCCGCCACGACGCCGTCGTCGCGCTCGGCGTGGTCATCCGCGGCGAGACCGCGCACTTCGACTACGTCTGCGACGCCGTCACCGCCGGGCTCACCCGGGTGGCGCTCGACGAGGGCACCCCGATCGGGCATGGCGTGCTCACCGTCGAGTCGCTCGGCCAGGCCCGCGACCGGGCCGGCCTGGAGGACTCGGTCGAGGACAAGGGCTGGCAGACGACCGTGGCGGTGCTCGACGCGGCGCTCACCCTGCGGTCGATCTCCGCGCCGAAGGCCACCACCGGGTTCGCCAAGGCGTGAGACGTCCGTCTCCCGGCGTGCATCGACGGGCGCCGGGCTGGCAGGATCGCTGTCCGTGAAGACCTTCGAGGAGTTGTTCGCCGAGTTGCAGGCGAAGGCGGCGGAGCGGGCCCCCGGGTCCGGCACCGTCGCCGCCCTGGACCGCGGCGTGCATTTCATCGGCAAGAAGGTCGTCGAGGAGGCGGCCGAGTCCTGGATGGCGGCGGAGCACGAGGGCCCCGAGCGGGCGGCCGAGGAGATCTCCCAGCTGCTCTACCAGGCCCAGTGCCTCATGCTGGCGACCGGGCTGGAGCTGAAGGACGTGTACCGACATCTCTGACGGTGGCCCGCTGTCCCCGTCACGAGATTGAGGAAGTCGCATGCTCCGCATTGCCGTGCCCAACAAGGGCACCCTGTCCCAGCCCGCCTCCCAGATGCTGCGCGACGCCGGTTACCGGCAGCGCACCGACGCCAAGGATCTCGCCTGCGCGGACGAGGTCAACGACGTCGAGTTCTTCTACCTGCGCCCGCGCGACATCGCCACCTACGTCGCGTCCGGCGACCTCGACCTGGGCATCACCGGCCGTGACCTGCTGGTCGACTCCGGCTCGCCCGCGCACGAGCTGCTCGACCTCGGCTTCGGCGGCGCCACGTTCCGGTGGGCCGCCCGGCCCGAGGCTATCGGTGCGGTCGCCGACGTGGCGGGCCGGCGCATCGCCACCGCGTACCCCGGGGTGGTCGAGCGCTACCTCGCCGAGGCCGGCGTCAAGGCCGAGGTGGTGCGCCTCGACGGCGCCGTGGAGAACGCGGTCCGGCTCGGCGTCGCCGACGTCATCGCCGACGTGGTCGAGACCGGCGCCACCCTGCGCCAGGCCGGGCTGGTCACGGTCGGCGAGCCGCTGATGCGCTCGTCGGCCATCCTCATCGGCCGCGAGCCCGACGTCGACCTGGGCAGCCGGCAGGCCGCCCAGCTGCTGCGCCGGCTCAACGGGGTGCTCGTCGCCCGGCGCTACGTGATGCTCGCCTACGACGTGCGCGCCGACCTGCTCGACCAGGCCACCGCGCTCACCCCGGGCATCGAGTCGCCGACGGTGTCGCCGCTGCACCGCGAGGGCTGGGTGGCGGTGCAGGCGATGGTGCTGCGCGCCGACGTGCACCGCGTCATGGACGAGCTGTACGACCTGGGCGCCCGCGCCATCCTCGTCACCGACATCCACAACTGCCGGCTCTAGACTGCGTCCCATGGCCCCCGTCGAGCTGCGCCCCCGCAAGATCCGTTACGTGTGCTGGGTGGCCGCGGCCGCGATCGTCGCGCTGTTCACGTTCATCAGCTTCGGCCTGACCGGCCCCACCGGCGGCGGGTTCGGCCAGTTCCGGCCCGGCGACCAGGGCGCGATGATCGGCCTCGGCGTGCTGGGCGGCCTGGCCGTGCTGGTCTTCACCCGGCCGCGGGTGTGGGCGGACGCCCAGGGCATCCGGGTGCGCAACGTCGTCGGCGGCTACCAGCTGCCGTGGGCGGTCGTGCGCGGCGTGCGGTTCGACCGGCACTCGCCGTGGGCGATGCTGGAGCTCGCCGACGACGAGACGGTGCCGGTGCACGCCCTGCAGGCCACCGACAAGCAGTACGCCGTCGACGGCGTCCGGGCGCTGCGCGAGCTGCACCGGGCGTCCGTCGACGCTGCGTGAGCACACGCTGCCAGCTTGTGATCTTCGCGCTGTTTCGGAAGGCTTGACGCGTTTCCCCCGACCGCCCCCGGGAGGCGTCATGCGGCACCGCCGTCCGACCGCGCTGGCCGCCACCGCCACGCTGGCCCTCACGCTCGCCCCCGCCGTCCCGGCGCAGGCCGACCGCGCCACGCCGGCGTGGGTCGCCGCCGGCTACGGCGGCGCCGTCAGCACCGTCGACGCCACGGCCACCGCCGTCGGGCTGGACGTGCTGCGCCGCGGCGGCAACGCCGTCGACGCCGCGATCGCCGCGGCCGCCACCCTCGGCGTCACCGAGCCGTTCTCCGCCGGCATCGGCGGCGGCGGCTTCTTCGTGTACTACGACGCCGGCACCCGCCGGGTGGAGACGATCGACGGCCGCGAGGCCGCGCCCGCCGCCGCCACCAGCACCCTGTTCGTCGACCCGGCCACCGGGCGGCCGTACGCGTTCGACGAGGCCCGGTTCAGCGGCCTGTCCGTCGGCGTGCCCGGCACCCTGCAGACCTGGCGCGCCGCCCTGGCCCGGTGGGGCAGCCGGCCCCTGTCGAGCCTGCTGCGCCCCGCCGCCGACGTCGCCGACCGCGGCTTCACCGTCGACGCCACGTTCCGCTCGCAGGTGGCCGCCAACGCCGCCGCGTTCGCGCAGTTCCCGGCCACCGCCGAGCTGTACCTGCCGGGCGGCGCCCCGCCCGCGGTCGGCAGCGTCCAGCGCAACCCCGACCTGGCGGACACCTACCGGCTCATCGCCCGGCGCGGCGTCGACGTGTTCTACCGCGGCTCGGTGGCCGCCGACATCGTGCGCACCGTCCAGCGGCCGCCGGCCGAGTCCACCCCGGACTGGGCGTACCCGATCCGCCCCGGCGCTCTGACCGTCGGCGACCTGGCGCGCTACCGGGTGCGGCTGCCCGCGCCGACCCGCAGCGAGTACCGCGGCATGCAGGTCTACGGCATGGCCGCCCCGTCCAGCGGCGGCACCGCCGTCAGCGAGGCGCTGAACATCATCGAGAAGGCCGACGGCCCGGTGCTGCACCGCTACCTGGAGGCCAGCGCGCTCGCCTTCGCCGACCGCAACCGCTACGTCGGCGACGACACCCCGCGCCGGGTCCTGCGCGAGCTGGCCAGTGAGGGCTTCGCCCGCGAGCGCGCCTGCCTGGTCGGCGACCGCGCCCTGCCCAAGCCGGTCGCGCCCGGCGTGCCCGACGGCCGCTACGCCCAGTGCCCGGCCGGCGCGGCGCCCACCGCGGCGCCCGACAGGGGCACGAGCACCACCAACCTCACCGTCGCCGACCGCTGGGGCAACGTCGTCGAGTACACGTTCACCATCGAGGCCACCGGCGGCAACGCGATGGTGGTGCCCGGCCGCGGCTTCCTGCTCAACAACGAGCTGACCGACTTCAACTTCGCCCCGACCCAGGGCACCGCGGCCGACCCGAACCTGCCCGGCCCCGGCAAGCGCCCGCGCAGCTCGATGTCGCCGACGATCGTCCTGCGCGACGGGCGCCCGGTGCTGGCGCTGGGCTCGCCCGGCGGCGCCACCATCATCACCACCGTGCTGCAGCTGCTGGTCAACCGCTACGAGCTGGGCATGAGCCTGCCGGAGGCGATGGCGGCGCCGCGCGCGTCGCAGCGCAACAGCGCCGAGATCGAGACCGAGGCGGCGTTCCGCGCCCGGTACGGCCCGCAGCTGGAGGCCCTCGGGCACCGGTTCCGCGCGGCGGACACCGCCGAGCTGGGCGCGGCCACCGCCATCGAGTTCCGCCGCGGCGGGCGCATGATCGCGGTCGCGGAGCCGTCGCGCCGCGGCGGGGGAGCGGCCGGGGTGGTGGCCCGGGCGGGGCACCGGTGACCCGTTTCGCCGTCCGGTGTCCTACCTGGTAGGCTTCCCGTTGTCGACCACGCCGCGCCCTGTGCGCGGCGCGAAAGAGGAGCCCTCGCTCCCACCCGGCGCCACCTCGAGTGGACGGGTCCGGTCAAGCCCCGCGAGGGGCTGTGCGTCCCGTCGTGGGCGCCGATGACCGGTCGAGCGGGCCCTGGCATGCGCCGGGGCCTTCTGCTTTCCCGGTCGCCCGCACATCCGCGGGTGACGGGGTCGACCGACAATCGGCAACACGGCTAGAGGAGGCCCCATCAGCGTCGAACCACGCGTGAACGAACAGATCCGGGCACGTGAGGTCCGACTGGTCGGCCCCGAGGGTGAGCAGGTGGGCATCGTCCCGCTGGAGCGCGCCCTCCAGCTGGCAGCGGACGTCGACCTGGACCTGGTCGAGGTTGCGCCGATGGCGCGCCCGCCGGTGTGCAAGCTCATGGACTTCGGCAAGTTCAAGTACGAGAGCGCACTGAAGGCGCGCGAAGCGCGGCGGAACCAGCAGCAGACGGTCATCAAGGAGATGAAGCTCCGGCCGAAGATCGACCCGCACGACTACGAGACCAAGAAGGGTCACGTGGTGCGGTTCCTCAAGGCGGGCGACAAGGTCAAGGTCACGATCATGTTCCGTGGTCGTGAGCAGAGCCGCCCCGAGCTGGGCGCGCGCCTGCTGCGCCGCCTGAGCGAGGAGATCTCCGAGCTTGGCTTCGTGGAAGCGCAGCCGAAGCTCGACGGCCGCAACATGATCATGGTTCTGGCGCCGCACCGGGCGACCAAGGCGGCCGCGGTGGCCGCCAAGGCCCCGCGTGGCGCGGAAGGCGCCGAGGCGCCGGCGGCCGAGACGGCCGCCGCCCCCGGCGGCGAGTGACAGTTTTCAGAGAGTAGAGGCGTTCGAAGTGCCGAAGATGAAGAGCCACACCGGCATGGGCAAGCGGGTGCGGGTCACCGGCAAGGGCAAGATCATTGCCGAGCAGGCCGGTAAGCGCCACCTGCTGGAGGGCAAGTCCTCCAAGGTGACCCGCCGGATGACCGGCACGGTCGTGGTGGCCAAGGCCGACACGAAGCGAATCAAGAAGCTGCTGGGCCGCTGACGCGCGCCACTGAACACCTTTTCTTAGGAGTAGTTGAATGGCACGCGTCAAGCGGGCAGTGAACGCCCAGAAGAAGCGCCGCACCCTGCTGGAGACCGCCAGCGGTTACCGCGGCCAGCGCTCCCGGCTGTACCGCAAGGCCAAGGAGCAGGTGCTGCACTCGATGCAGTACGCCTACCGTGACCGCCGTGATCGCAAGGGCGACTTCCGTCAGCTCTGGATCACCCGCATCAACGCGGCGGCCCGGGCCAACGGCATGACCTACAACCGGCTGATCCAGGGCCTGCGCCTGGCCGGCATCGAGGTCGACCGCAAGATCCTCGCGGATCTCGCGGTGAACGACGCGCCGGCGTTCGCCGGTCTCGTCGAGGTCGCCAAGGCCGCGGTCGCGGCCGAGGGCACCGGTGGCGCGCAGGCCGCCTGATTTGGCTCTGCACCAGGAACCCGGGGTGTTCACCCAACGAACGCCCCGGGTTGTTGCTGCCCGGCGCCTGCAGCGCCGCCGCGACCGCGACGCCACCGGCCGGTTCCTGGCCGAGGGGCCGCAGGCGGTCCGCGAGGCGCTGCGGGCGTCCCGGGTGCGCGAGCTGTTCGCCACCGGCGCCGCGTTCGAGCGGTACCCGGAGCTGACCCGCGACGCGACACCGGTCACCGAGGACGCCCTGGCGTCGCTGGCCGGGACCGTGCAGCCGCAGGGCCTGGTGGCGGTGTGCGAGGCGGCCGACGTCCCGCTCGACCGGGCGGTGGCCCGCACGCCGCGCCTCACGGCGGTCCTGGCGGAGATCCGCGACCCGGGCAACGCCGGCACGGTGCTGCGCACGGCGGACGCCGCCGGCGCCGCCGCCGTGGTGTTCGCCGGGGACGCCGTCGACCCGTACAACGGCAAGTGCGTGCGCGCGTCCGCCGGCAGTCTGTTCCATGTGGACGTCGTCCGCGAGCGCGACCCGCACGCCGTGGTCGCCGCCCTGCGCGGCGCCGGGGTGCGGATCCTCGCCGCGACCGGCTACGGCGACGCCGACCTCGACGACCTGGCCGACGCGGGCGAGCTGGCCGCGCCCACGGCGTGGCTGTTCGGCTCGGAGGCGCACGGCCTGCCCGACGACCTGCTCGCCGCCGCCGACCGGCGGGTCCGGGTGCCGATCCACGGCGCCGCCGAGAGCCTGAACCTGGCTGCGGCCGCCGCCGTCTGCTTGTACTCTTCGGCGAGAGCGCAGAGGAGTTCCCGATGAGCACGTTTATCGAGCCCGCCGGTGGCGGGCGCCGGGTCTGACCTCACTCCTGCGCGCACTTCCTCGACCGGCGGGCGGCGGCCCAGCCGTGCCTCCGTAGACTGCCCGATGGCTGATCCGGTGTGAGGGAGACCATGTCCTACCGCAACGACCCGTACGACCCGAAGCAGGCTGCCCTGCTCGACCCGGCCGCGCTCGACGACGCCGTCGCGCAGGCGGAGAAGGCGTTCGCGGGCGCGGCCGACCTGGACGCGCTGGCCGCCGCGAAGCCGCAGCACCTGGGCGACCGCGGCCCGGTGTCGCTGGCCCGGCGCGAGATCGGCTCGCTGCCGCCCGCCGCGAAGTCCGAGGCCGGCAAGCGCGTCAACGCCGCCCGGCTGCGCGTGCAGGAGGCGTACGACCTGCGCCTGGCCGTGCTGGAGGCGGAGCAGGCGGCCCGCGTGCTGGCGGAGGAGCGCGTCGACGTGACGCTGCCCGCCGACCGGCGCCCGCGCGGCGCCCGGCACCCGCTGACCACCCTGCAGGAGCGCATCGGCGACCTGTTCGTCGGCATGGGCTACGAGATCGCCGAGGGCCCCGAGGTCGAGCTGGAGTGGGCGAACTTCGACGCGCTCAACATCGGCGCCGACCACCCGGCGCGCGGCCTGATGGACACGTTCTACGTGGACGTGCCCGGCCTGGTGCTGCGCACCCACACGTCGCCCGTGCAGGCCCGCACGATGCTGGAGCGCACCCCGCCGATCGCGATCATCTGCCCCGGCCGGGTGTACCGCACCGACGAGCTGGACGCCACCCACAGCCCGGTCTTCCACCAGGTCGAGGGCCTGGTCGTCGACAAGGGCATCACGATGGCGCACCTGCGCGGCACGCTCGACCACTTCGCCCGGGCGATGTTCGGCCCGGACGCGCGCACCCGCTGGCGCCCGCACTACTTCCCGTTCACCGAACCGTCCGCCGAGTTCGACGTGTGGTTCCCGGCGCACCGCGACGGCCCGCAGTGGGTGGAGTGGGGCGGCTGCGGCATGGTCAACCCGCGCGTGCTCACCGCCTGCGGCATCGACCCGGAGGAGTACTCCGGCTTCGCGTTCGGCATGGGCGTCGACCGCACGGTGATGATCCGGCACGACGTCAGCGACATGCGGCACTTCTTCGAGGGTGACGTCCGGTTCACCCGCGGCTTCGGGATGGAGGTCTGAGATGCGGCTCCCGCTGTCGTGGCTCAAGGAGTACGTGGACATCCCCGCGGGCGCGGACGTCGAGCAGGCGCTGATCGGGCTCGGCATCGAGGTGGACGACGTCGTCGACCAGGGCGCCACGGTCACCGGCGACCTGGTCGTCGGCCGGGTGCTGACCATCGAGGAGCTGACCGGGTTCAAGAAGCCGATCCGGTTCTGCACCGTCGACGTCGGCAACCCCGAGCCGCAGGAGATCGTCTGCGGCGCCCGCAACTTCGCCGAGGGCGACCTCGTCGTGGTGATCCTGCCGGGCGGTGTGCTGCCGGGCGGCTTCGCGATCGGCGCGCGCAAGACCTACGGCCGCAATTCGCACGGCATGATCTGCTCGGCGCGCGAGCTCGGCCTGGGCGACGACCACGACGGCATCATCGTCCTGCGCTCCGGCACCCCCGGCGAGGACGCCCGTCCGGTCGTCGGCCTCGACGACGTGCTGTTCGAGCTGGAGATCACCCCCGACCGCGGGTACGCGCTGAGCGTGCGCGGCATCGCCCGCGAGCTGTCGCACGCGTTCGGCACCCCGTTCCGCGACCCGGCCCTGGGCGCGGCGACGGCGGCGACGCCCGAGCCCGCGTACGACGTGCGGATCGAGGACACCGTCGGCTGCGACCGGTTCGCGGCGCGCGCCGTGCGCGGGGTCGACCCGTCGGCGGCCACGCCCGCGTTCATCGCGCAGCGGCTCACCACGGCCGGCATCCGCACCATCAACCTGCCGGTCGACATCACCAACTACCTGATGCTCGAGCTGGGCCAGCCGATGCACGCGTTCGACCTGGGGCTGCTCACCGGCCCGCTGGTGGTGCGCCGGGCCCGGGCGGGCGAGAAGCTGACCACCCTGGACGGGGTGGCCCGGGTGCTCGACGCCGAGGACATGGTGATCTGCGACGACAGCGGGCCCATCTCGCTGGCGGCGGTCATGGGTGGCGAGACCAGCGAGGTCCAGCCGACCACCGTGGACGTGCTGTTCGAGGCCGCCCACTGGGACCCGGTCATGGTGGGGCGCACCGCCCGCCGGCACCGGCTGTTCAGCGAGGCCGCCAAGCGCTGGGAGCGCGGCGTCGACCCGCAGCTGCCGCTGGTCGCGCTGGAGCGGGCCGTCGCGCTGCTCGTCGAGCACGGCGGCGGCACCCCCGACGGCCGGGTACTGGACGTCGACAACGTCCGGCCACTGCCGCCGGTCTCGCTCGACTCCGCGCTGCCCGCCCGGCGCATCGGCGTGCCGTACACCCGCGAGCGGGTGGTGCAGCTGCTCGGCACCATCGGCTGCGCCGTCACCGGCGGCGACGTGCTCACCGTGCAGCCGCCGAGCTGGCGCCCCGACCTCACCGACCCGGCCGACCTGGTCGAGGAGGTGGCGCGCATCGACGGCTACGACAACATCCCCAGCGAGCTGCCCCCGGCCCTGGCCGGGCGCGGGCTCACCGCGGGCCAGCGCCGCCGCCGGTCCGTGGGGCGCGCGCTCGCCGAGCAGGGGTACGTGGAGATCACGTCGTACCCGTTCGTGCCGGCCGACGCCGACGACGCGTTCGGGCTGCCCGCCGACGACCCGCGCCGCTCCGCGGTGCGCCTGACCAACCCGCTGTCGGAGGAGGAGCCGCGGCTGCGCACGTCGCTGCTGCCGCCGATGCTGGCCACCCTGCGCCGCAACCTGGGCCGCGGCCACCGCGACCTGGCCCTGTACGAGCTGGGCCTGGTCTTCGAGCCGCGCCTGGTGGCGGCGGCCGCCCCCGCGATGGGCGTGGCGCACCGCCCCAGCGACGCCGACTGGGCGGCGGCCGACGCCACCGTGCCGCGCCAGCCGTGGCACGCCGCGGTGGTGCTGACCGGCGACGTCGCCCCGGCCGGCTGGTGGGGCGCGGGCCGCCCGGCGAGCTGGTCCGACGCCGTCGAGGCCGCCCGCACCGTCGTGGCCGCCGCCGGCGTCGCCGACGACCGGGTGCGCGTGCGCGCCGCCGAGCGGGCCCCGTGGCACCCGGGCCGCTGCGCGGAGATCCTGGTCGGCGACGTCGTCGTGGGCCACGCCGGCGAGCTGCACCCGTCGGTGCTGGCCACGCTGGAGCTGCCGAGGCGCACCTGCGCCGCCGAGCTCGACCTGGACGCGATCGGCCCGGCGGACCTGCCCACCGGCCCCGCCGTGTCCGGCTTCCCGCCGGCGCTCATCGACGTGGCCCTGGTCCTGGACGCCACCGTCCCGGCCGCCGAGGTGCAGGAGGTGCTGGCGGCGGGCGCGGGCCCGCTGCTGGAGTCGGTGCGCCTGTTCGACGTGTACGCCTCCGACGCCCTCGGCGCGGGCAAGCGCTCGCTGGCGTACAAGCTGACGTTCCGCGCCCCGGACCGCACCCTCGCCGGCGAGGAGGCGGTCGCGGCCCGCGACGCGGCGGTCGCGGCGGCGGCGGCGCGCTTCGGCGCGGTCCTGCGGGGCGCCTGAGGCGTTGCGGGAGCTGCGTGACCCGGCCGCCGTCGCGGCGGCGGCCGGGGGCGACGAGCTGATCGTGTGGGCGGCGCAGGGCCTGCGTCCCGGCGTGCGCGCCTGGGCCGCTGGTGACGCCGTGGCGGTCGCCTGCCCGGAGCTGTCGCGCCGGGACCGGCTGGCGGTCGCCGGCGGTGCCCGCGCCGCCGCCGGGCTGCTGCGGGCGGTGCTGCCGGAGGTCGGCCCGCGCTTCCGGCCGGTCGGCGACGAGGCGCTGCTGCGGCGGCTGGCCGACGTCGTGCCGGGGCTGGCGTTCGCGGCCGCGTTCGGGTGGATGTCGACCGCGGAGCCGGTGCCGCCGGCGCCCGGCGTGGCGTGGCTGGACCCGGCCGACGACCCGGAGGTGGCCGCCCTGCTGGAGACCGCCGCGCCGGACTCCTACGCCCGTCCCGGCGGCGCCGGGGTGCGCCGCTGGGCGGGCCTGCGCGGCGGCGACGGCGGGCTGCGCGCGGTCGCCGCCGACGCCTGGTCCGCCCCGGAGGTCGGCTTCCTGGCCGGGGTGGCGACCGACCCGGCGGCGCGCGGCCGGGGCCTGGCCCGCGCGGTGTGCGCGTTCGTCACCGCCGAGCTGCTGGCCGCCCACCCCCGGGTGGCGCTGATGGTCGACCACGACAACCCGGCCGCGGCCGCCGTCTACACCGCCCTGGGCTTCCGGCCGCGCCGCATCGCCGCGGCTTGGTTCGCGGGCTAGCCGCGCCGGTCGGGCGGCTCCGCCGCGCCCGGGTCGTCGCCCAGGACCTCCGCCAGCTCGGCCCGGTAGGCGAGCGCCTCGGCGAGCGCGGCCGGGTCGGTGTCCGCGCCCGCCCGGGCCAGGGCCCCGTCGAGGATCTTCGCCGCCTGCCGGTGGTCGCCGTGCGAGTCGGCGAGCACGACCGCGTTCTCCACGGCGCGGGCCAGCCGGTCCGCCGGGGGCGGGGTGCCGGCGTCGCGCTGCTGGAAGACGCGGATCCAGTTGCCGCCCGGGTCGACGAGGCTGAAGCCGGTGACGCCGCCGTCGTTGCGGCGCGGGCGGGGGCGGGTCATCCGCGGGCGCCCGGCGACGAGCACCTTGCCGTGCGCCGCGCGCATGCCGTCGGCGAACGCCGTCCACAGGGCCCGCACGTCCGGCACCTGCACGAGGCAGGTGCCGTACGACTGCTCGGGGTCGAAGCCGGGCATCCCGAAGAAGTGCAGGTGCAGGTCCTCCCGGCGGAGCGCGACGTACGGGTTGGGGCGCACCTGCCGGTAGGTGCGCTCGAAGCCGAGCGTCGCGTAGAACGCGTCGATCTCGTCGATGTCGGGGCAGGGGAGCAGGGGGTACGTCAGCTCGTGGGCCATGCGCTCTTCGTAGCCGCGCCGCGGGGTGCGCCGCACATGGAAATGGCCGGTCGGCCGACCCCGCCTCCACCGTTCCCCCGAGCAGGGTGACGCGGCCCTTATCGCCTTGCCGGGCCGCCGCGGGGTTGATACGGTCGTCTGCATAGTCATGCGGAGGTGGTTATGGGCATCCGGGTTGCCGTGGCAGGGGCGAGTGGGTATGCGGGGGGCGAGCTCCTGCGCCTGATCGCCGGCCACCCCGAGTTCGACCTCGTCGCCGCGACGGCGCACTCCCAGGCGGGCCGGCCCGTCGCGGCCGTCCACCCGCAGCTGTCCGGGCTGAACCTGATGCTCACCGCGACCGAGCCGGCCGAGCTGGCCGACGCCGACCTGGTGTTCCTGGCGCTGCCCCACGGCCAGAGCGGCGCGCTCGCCGCCCAGCTGCCCGCGGGCACCAAGGTCGTCGACCTGGGCGCGGACCACCGGCTCGCCGACGCGGCCGCCTGGGAGCTCTACTACAACAGCGCGCACGCCGGCACCTGGACGTACGGCCTGCCCGAGCTGCCCGGCCAGCGGGAGCGCATCGCCGCCGCCGACCGGGTCGCCAGCACCGGCTGCTACGCGGTCGCCACCGTCCTGGCGCTCGCCCCGCTGCTGCGCTCCGGCATCGCGGCGGCGGACGACGTGGTCGTGGTGGCGGCGTCCGGCACCTCCGGCGCGGGCAAGAACGCCAAGACGCACCTGCTCGGCAGCGAGGTGATGGGCGATCTCAGCCCGTACAAGGTGGGCGCGCACCAGCACGTCCCCGAGATCAAGCAGGCCACCGGCGCGTTGTCGCTGTCGTTCACGCCGATCCTCGCGCCGATGCCGCGCGGCATCCTCGCCACGGTCACGGCCCGCCCGCTCGGCGGCGCCGACCCGCGCGAGGTGCTGCAGGCCGCGTACGCCGACAGCCCGTTCGTGCACGTGCTGCCCGAGGACGTGTGGCCGCACACCGCCGCCACCGCCGGGTCCAACTCGGCCCACCTGCAGGCCACGTTCGACGTCGACTCGGGCCGGATCATCGTGGTCAGCGCGATCGACAACCTCGGCAAGGGCGCCGCTGGCCAGGCCGTCCAGAACGCCAACCTGATGTACGGCCTGCCGGAGACCACCGGCCTGAGTGTGTTCGGGGTGGCGCCGTGACGATCACCACGCCGAAGGGGTTCCGGGCCAGCGGCGTGGCCGCCGGGCTGAAGGCCAGCGGCGGCGCCGACGTGGCGCTGGTCGTCAACGACGGCCCCGACTTCACCGCCGCCGGCGTGTTCACCGGCAACCGGGTCAAGGCGGCGCCGGTGCTGTGGAGCCAGCAGGTCCTCAAGGGCCGGGTGCTGCGCGCCGTCGTGCTCAACTCGGGCGGCGCCAACGCCTGCACCGGCACCCAGGGCTTCCGGGACACCCACGCCACCGCCGAGCACGTGGCCGCCGCCCTGCGCGGGGCGCCGAAGCCGACGCTGATCGGCGCGGGCGACGTCGCGGTGTGCTCCACGGGCCTGATCGGCGAGCTGCTGCCGATGGACCGGCTGCTGCCCGGCGTCACCGCCGCGGTGAAGGCCCTGACCGCCGACGGCGGCCCGGCGGCCGCCGAGGCCATCATGACCACCGACACGGTCGCCAAGAACGCGGTGCACACCTCGGCGGACGGCTGGACGGTCGGCGGCATCGCCAAGGGCGCCGGCATGCTGGCGCCCGCGCTGGCCACGATGCTGGTCGTCGTCACCACCGACGCGGTGGCCGGGCCGGACGCCCTCGACGCCGCGCTGCGCGAGGCGACCCGGCTGACGTTCGACCGGATCGACGCCGACGGCTGCATGTCCACGAACGACACGGTGCTGCTGCTGGCCAGCGGCGCGTCCGGGGTGCAGCCCGAGCAGGACGAGCTGACGGCCGCGGTCACCGCGGTGTGCCACGACCTGGCGCAGCAGCTCATCGCCGACGCCGAGGGCGCCACCAAGCACATCGCGATCGAGGTGGTGGGCGCGGCGAGCGAGTCCGACGCCGTGATGGTGGGCCGCGAGGTGGCCCGCAACAACCTGGTGAAGACCGCGCTGTTCGGCAACGACCCCAACTGGGGCCGCATCCTGGCCGCCGTCGGCGTCACCAGCGCGGTGTTCGAGCCCGACCGGGTCGACGTCGCCATCAACGGAGTGTGGGTGTGCCGGGGCGGCGCGGCCGCGGAGGACCGGTCCAAGGTGGACCTGTCGGGCCGGGACGTGCGCATCACCGTCCACCTGCACGAGGCGGAGATGTCGGCGACGATCTGGACCACCGACCTGTCGCACGCCTACGTGCACGAGAACTCGGCGTACTCGTCGTGACCATGACCCCGCACCAGAAGGCCGCCGTCCTCATCGAGGCCCTGCCGTGGTTCGAGCAGTTCCACGGCGCCACGGTCGTCATCAAGTACGGCGGCAACGCGATGATCGACGCGCAGCTGCAGCGGGCGTTCGCGGCCGACATGGTGTTCCTGCGCTACGCGGGCCTCAAGCCGGTCGTGGTGCACGGCGGCGGCCCGCAGATCTCCTCGATGCTGGGCCGGCTGGGCATCGAGAGCGAGTTCCGGGGCGGCCTGCGGGTCACCACCCCGGAGGCGATGGACGTCGTCCGGATGGTGCTGGTCGGCCAGGTGGGCCGCGAGCTGGTCGGGCTCATCAACGAGCACGGCCCGTTCGCGGTGGGCCTGTCCGGCGAGGATGCCCGGCTGTTCACGGCGGTGCGCCGGCAGGCGGTGGTCGACGGCGAGCCGGTCGACATCGGCCAGGTCGGCGACGTCGCCGAGGTGGACACGTCCGCCGTCGACGACCTCATCGCCGCCGGGCGCATCCCGGTCATCTCGACGGTCGCCCCGGACGCCGACGGCGTGCTGCACAACCTGAACGCCGACACGGCGGCGGGCGCGCTCGCGGTGGCGCTGGGCGCCCGCAAGCTGGTGGTGCTGACCGACGTGCCGGGCCTGTACACGAACTGGCCGGACACCGACTCGCTGACCAGCCAGATCACGGCGGACGAGCTGGCGAAGCTGCTGCCGCGCCTGGAGGCCGGCATGGTCCCGAAGATGGAGGCGTGCCTGCGCGCCGTGCGGGGCGGGGTGCCCGCGGCGCACGTCGTCGACGGCCGCGTCCCGCACTCGACCCTCCTGGAAGTCTTCACCTCGGAAGGATTCGGCACGATGGTGGTGGACCAGGCATGACGCTCGTCGACCGGTGGCAGCACGCCATGATGGACAACTACGGCACCCCGCCGCTCGCGCTGGTCCGCGGCGCCGGCGCGGTCGTGACCGACGAGGACGGCAAGGAGTACCTCGACCTGCTCGGCGGCATCGCCGTCAACGCGCTCGGCCACGCCCACCCGGCGATCGTGTCGGCCGTCTCGCAGCAGGTCGCCACCCTGGGCCACGTGTCCAACCTGTACGTGGCGGAGCCGCCCGTCGCCCTGGCGGAGCTGCTGCTGGCGCTCGCCGGCCGCCCCGGGCGGGTGCTGTTCTGCAACTCCGGCGCGGAGGCCAACGAGGCCGCGTTCAAGCTGTCCCGGCTCACCGGGCGCACCCACGTCGTGGCGGCGCAGGGCGGCTTCCACGGCCGCACGATGGGCGCGCTGGCGCTGACCGGCCAGCCCGCCAAGGCCGACCCGTTCCGGCCGCTGCCGGGCGACGTCACCCACGTGCCGTACGGCGACGCGGACGCGCTGCGCGCCGCCGTCACCGACCACACCGCGATGGTGATCCTGGAGCCGATCCAGGGCGAGCAGGGCGTCGTGGTGCCGCCGCCCGGCTACCTGGCCGCGGCCCGGGAGATCTGCACCGCCGCGGGCGCCCTGCTGGTGCTCGACGAGGTGCAGACCGGCATCGGGCGCACCGGCCACTGGTTCGGCCACCAGGCCGACGGCGTCGAGCCCGACATCGTCACGCTGGCCAAGGGCCTCGGCGGCGGGCTGCCGATCGGCGCCTGCCTGGCGTTCGGCCCGGCGGCCGGCCTGTTCACCCCGGGCGCCCACGGCACCACGTTCGGCGGCAACCCGATCGCCTGCGCCGCCGCCCTGGCGGTGCTGCGCACGATCGCCGGCGAGGGCCTGCTCGACAACGTCAAGCGGGTGGGGGAGCGGCTGCGCCGCGGCGTCGAGGCCCTCGCCCACCCGGCGGTGCGCGGGGTGCGCGGCGCCGGCCTGCTGCTCGGCATCGAGCTGACCCGGCCGGTGTCGGGTGCGGCCGCGGCGGCGTTGCGGGCGGCCGGCTTCCTCGTCAACCCGATCCAGCCGGACGTCATCCGGCTCGCCCCGCCCCTGATCCTGACCACCGAGCAGGCGGACGCGTTCCTCGCCGCGCTCCCGGACGCCCTGGACGCCTCATGACCCGCCACCTGCTCCGTGACGACGACCTGAGCCCCGCCGAGCAGGCCGAGGTCCTCGACCTGGCCGCGCGGATGAAGGCCGACCGGTTCGCCCTGCGCCCGCTGGCGGGCCCCCGCTCGGTGGCCGTGTTCTTCGACAAGGCCAGCCTGCGCACCCGGCTGTCGTTCGAGGCCGGCATCGCCGAGCTGGGCGGCAACCCGCTCATCGTCGACACCCAGGCCACCCACTTCGGCCGCGGCGAGTCCCTCGCCGACGCCGGCCGGGTGGTGTCCCGGTACGTGTCGGCGATCGTCATGCGCACCTACGGCGACGAGCGGCTGGCCGAGCTGGCGTCCGACGTGCGGGTGCCGGTCATCAACGCCCTCAGCGACGGCTTCCACCCGTGCCAGCTGCTCGCCGACCTGCAGACGATCCGCGAGCGGCTCGGCGGCACGGCCGGCCGGCGGCTGGCGTACGTGGGCGACGCGGCGAACAACATGGCGCACTCGTACCTGCTGGCGTGCGCCACCGCGGGCATGCACGTGCGGGTCGCCGGCCCGCCCGGGTTCGACCCGGCGCCGGAGGTCGTGGCCCGGGCCACCCAGATCGCCGCCGGCACGGGCGGCTCGGTGGAGCTGCTGCGCGACCCGGCGCAGGCTGCCGACGGCGCCGACGTGCTGGCCACCGACACGTGGACGTCGATGGGTCACGAGGCCGACGGCAAGGACCGGCTCACCCCGTTCTGGCCCTACCAGGTCAACGCCGGCCTGCTCGGCAAGGCCGCGCCCGGCGCGATCGTGCTGCACTGCCTGCCGGCGCACCGCGGCGAGGAGATCACCGACGAGGTGCTCGACGGGCCGCAGAGTGCCGTGTTCGACCAGGCCGAGAACCGGCTGCACGCCCAGAAGGCGCTGCTGGCCTGGCTGCTGGAACGGTCATGACCGGCCCCGGCACCCGCACCGCCCGGCACGCGCGCATCGTGGAGCTGATCCGCAACACGTACGTGCGCTCGCAGACGGAACTGGCCGACCTGCTCGCCGGCGACGGCTACCAGGTCACCCAGGCCACCCTGTCGCGCGACCTGGAGGAGCTGGGCGCCGTCAAGGTCAGCGGCAGCTACCTGATCCCGGAGGACGGCCACCGGCCGCTGCGCCAGGCCGAGCAGCCGCCTGCCCGCCTGCAGCGGCTGCTGCGCGAACTGCTCACCAGCGTCGACTCCAGCGGCAACATCGCCGTGCTGCGCACCCCGCCGGGCGCCGCGCACTACCTGGCCAGCGCGCTGGACCGCACCGGACTGTACGAGGTCGCCGGCACCATCGCCGGCGACGACACCATCCTCGTCGTGGCCCGCGAGGCCACCGGCGGGCGGGACCTCGCGGCGAAGCTCGCCGGGTGGGCCGTCACCACCGATGAAACACTGGAAGGGAGTTCCCCGTGACCGAGCGGGTCGTGCTCGCATTCTCCGGAGGCCTCGACACCTCCGTGGCCATTCCGTACCTCGCCGAGCAGACCGGCGGCGAGGTCATCGCCGTGGCGCTCGACGTGGGCCAGGGCGGCGAGGACATGGAGGTCATCCGGCAGCGCGCGCTGGACTGCGGCGCCGCCGAGAGCGTCGTCGTCGACGCGCGCGACGAGTTCGCGCAGGACTTCTGCCTGCCCGCGCTGCGCGCCAACGCCCTCTACATGGACCGCTACCCGCTGGTGTCGGCGCTGAGCCGGCCGCTGATCGTGAAGCACCTGGTCGAGGCCGCCAAGCAGCACGGCGGCACGATCGTGTCGCACGGCTGCACCGGCAAGGGCAACGACCAGGTCCGCTTCGAGGTCGGCATCGGCGCCCTCGACCCGTCGCTCAAGGTCATCGCCCCGGCCCGGGACTTCGCCTGGACGCGGGACAAGGCGATCGCCCTGGCCGAGGAGAAGGGCCTGCCGATCGAGGTGTCGGCGAAGTCGCCGTACTCGATCGACCAGAACCTGTGGGGACGCGCCGTCGAGACCGGCTTCCTCGAGGACATCTGGAACGGCCCCATCGAGGACATCTACAGCTACACCCAGGACCCGGCCGTGCAGCGCGACCCCGACGAGGTCGTCATCACGTTCGACCGCGGCAACCCGGTCGCCATCGACGGCGAGACCGTCACCCCGCTGCAGGCCATCGCCGAGCTGAACCGGCGCGCGGGCGCGCAGGGCGTCGGCCGCCTCGACATGGTCGAGGACCGGCTCGTCGGCATCAAGAGCCGCGAGGTGTACGAGGCGCCGGGCGCGATCGCGCTCATCACCGCCCACCAGGAGCTGGAGAACGTCACCGTCGAGCGCGACCTGGCCCGGTTCAAGCGCGGCGTCGACCAGCGCTGGGCCGAGCTGGTCTACGACGGCCTGTGGTTCTCGCCGCTGAAGTACGCGCTGGACTCGTTCATCGACTCGGCGCAGGAGGCCGTGTCCGGCGACGTGCGGCTCACCCTGCACGGCGGCCGCGCGGTCGTCACCGGCCGGCGCTCCGAGGCCAGCCTGTACGACTTCGGCATGGCCACCTACGACACGGGCGACACGTTCGACCAGTCGCTGGCCAAGGGCTTCGTGCAGCTGTGGGGCCTGCCGTCGCGGATGGCCGCGGCGCGCGACAACCGGCTTCAGGGACACTGATCACGTGAGTGAGCAGAACGAACGCACCTCGCTGTGGGGCGGCCGGTTCGCCGGCGGCCCCGCCGAGGCCCTGGCCCGGCTGTCCGTCAGCGTCCAGTTCGACTGGCGCCTGGCCCCGTACGACATCGCCGCGTCCCGCGCCCACGCGCGCGTGCTGGCCGGCGCGGGCCTGCTGAACCCGGACGAGTTGGGCCAGATGCTGGCCGCGCTCGACGACCTGGAGGCGGCGTGCGCGTCCGGCGCGTTCCGCCCCACCGTCGAGGACGAGGACGTGCACACCGCCCTCGAACGCGGCCTGCTGGAACGCCTCGGCGCCCTCGGCGGCAAGCTGCGCGCCGGCCGCTCGCGCAACGACCAGGTCGCCACCGACCTGCGGATGTACCTGCGCGACCACGCCCGCGGCGTCGCCGCCCGCCTGGTCGAGCTGGCCGACGCCCTCGTCGAGCAGGCCGAGCGCCACATCGACACCCCGGCGCCCGGCATGACGCACGTGCAGCACGCCCAGCCGGTCACGTTCGGCCACTGGCTGCTGGCCCACGTGCAGCCGCTGCTGCGCGACCTGGACCGGCTGCGCGACTGGGACGAGCGCGCCGCGACCTGCCCGCTGGGCTCCGGCGCCCTGGCCGGCTCGTCGCTGCCGCTCGACCCGGCCGCGGTGGCCAAGGAGCTGGGCTTCAAGGCGCCCGCCGCGAACTCGATGGACGCCGTCGGCGACCGCGACTTCGTCGCCGAGTTCCTGTTCGTCACCGCGCTGATCGGCGTGCACCTGTCCCGCCTCGGCGAGGAGGTGGTGCTGTGGACGTCGCAGGAGTTCGGCTGGGTCGAGCTGGACGACGCGTTCGCCACCGGCTCGTCGATCATGCCGCAGAAGAAGAACGCGGACATCGCCGAGCTGGCCCGCGGCAAGTCCGGCCGGCTCGTCGGCGGCCTCGTCGCGGTGCTGACGATGCTGAAGGGCCTGCCGCTGGCGTACGACCGCGACATGCAGGAGGACAAGGAGCCCGCGTTCGACGCGGTCGACACCCTCCAGCTGCTGCTGCCCGCGCTGGCCGGGATGATCTCGACGATGACGGTCCGGGTGGACCGCCTCGCCGCGGCCGCCCCGGTCGGCTACTCGCTGGCCACCGAGGTGGCGGACTGGCTGGTCCGCCGCGACGTGCCGTTCCGCGACGCGCACGAGATCACCGGCAAGCTGGTGGCGCTGTGCGCGGCCCGCGAGTGCGAACTGGACGAGGTCACCGACGACGACCTGAAGAGCGTCAGCGAGCACCTCGACCCGTCGGTCCGCGAGGTCCTGTCGGTCCGCTCGGCCCTGGCCGCCCGCACCACCCCGGGCTCGACGGGCCCGGGCCCGGTGGCCGACCAGCACGCCGCCGCGGCGGACAAGCTCGACGGCTGGCGCGAGTGGGCCATCGAGAAGGTCGTCCCGCGCTGACCCACGCGCCCGGCCCGCCCCCGTACCGGGGCGGGCCCGGCGCGCTGTGGCAGGCTGCACCGATGGACCGCGCCACCCTCGCCGCGGCCGACGTGGCGGCGGTCGCCCGCGGCCTGCTCGGCTGCCACCTCACCGCGGGCGGCGTCACCGTCCGGCTGACCGAGGTCGAGGCGTACGCGGGCGCCGCCGACCCCGCCTCGCACGCCTACCGCGGCCCCACCGCCCGCAACGCGGTGATGTTCGGCCCCGCAGGGCACGCCTACCTGTACTTCACGTACGGCATGCACTGGTGCATGAACGTCGTGACCGGCCCGGACGCGGTCGCCTCGGCGGTGCTGCTGCGCGCGGGTTCGGTCGTCGACGGCGCCGAGGCGGCCCGGGAACGCCGCCCGGCCGCCCGGCGCGACGCCGACCTGGCGCGCGGTCCCGCGCGGCTGTGCCGGGCGCTCGGCCTCGACCGCGCCGCGTACGGGCTGGATCTGCTCAACCCGGCGTCCCCGGTGCGGCTGACCGCGGGGGAGCCGCCGGCGCAGGTTGCCGCCGGCCCGCGGGTCGGCGTGACGGGTGCGCACGACGTGCCGTGGCGGTTCTGGGTGCCGGGCGATGCGACGGTCAGCGCGTACCGCCGGCACACCGCCCGCAGTCAGCCCCGCTCGTAGAACGTGAACCCGTGCAAGGGGCGCCCGCCCGCGCGCCGGTACTGCGCCGCCGACGCCGGGTTGTCCCGCTCCACGAACGTGCTGCGCAGGTAGCGGTAGCCGCCCGCCGCCAGGTTGCGGTGCAGCTCGCGCGCGAGCAGCGTCAGGTAGCCGCGGCCCTGCTCGCCGGGCACCACACCCTTGGAGATGAGGACGGCGTCGCGCCGGTAGCGCCCCCGCACGGCGAGGAACCGCAGCTGGTTGAGCAGGCCGAGCCGCCCGCCGATCGTCATCAGGTACTCGGAGATGTCCGGCACCACCACGATGAACGCGACCGGCCGGCCCGCGCGCTCCAGCCACAGCAGCAGCCGCTCGTCCAGCACGTGCTCCAGGCCCTCGGTCTGCACCCGCAGCTGCTCCAGCGTGACCGGCGTGGCGTACCCGAGCTGGGCGAAGCTGTCGTTGAGCAGGTCGCGCAGCATCGGCAGCAGCGCCGGCACGTCGGCGCGCGACGCGTACCGGATCCGCAGGTCCTCGGCGGCGATCCGGGCGTCGTCGAAGACGTACCCGGCGTCGGGGCCCCGCACCGGCACCAGCCACGTGTCGGACTCGAACCGGCGGGCGAACCCGAGCCGCTCGTACGCCGCCGGGTAGTACGCGGGGTTCCACGGCGACTCCAGGAACCCGCGCTCGTGGAAGCCCGACGTGATGACCCCGCCGGTCTCCATCGGCGTCAGCGCGACCGGCCCGAACAGCGGCCGCCCCGCCGCCGCGTCCTGGACGACGCCGAGCAGCGCGGCCAGCACGGCGTCGTCGTCGACGAAGTCGGTGTGCCCGAACAGCTGCCGCGGCCCCACCTTGGCGTCGAACGCGTCGTCGCGGTGCACCCCGGTGCGCCCCACCACCCGCCCGGCGTCGTCGCGCACCAGGTAGAACTCGGCGAACCGGTGGTGGTGCTCGATCGTCGAGGCGTACGCCGGCACGTACCGCCCGGCCGGGTGCAGCCGCACCGGGAAGTCGACGAACGCCCGCATGCCCGCCCGCGTGGTGACCCGCTCGACCCTCACACCATGATCCTGCCCGATCGCCGCTGCACTAGAGTGCGGACGCGTGACGAGCATCTGGAAGGGCATCGCGGGCACGGTCAAGCGCGCGGTGCGGCGCGGCCCCCGGCCGGCGCCCCCGCGCACCACCCCCGCCCCCCGCCCGCCGGGCCGGCAGCCCGCCGCCGCGACGGCCGGCCGCTCCCTGGCGTACCAGCCGAACCTCGACGGCGACGCCGACCCGGGCGAGGTCGTCTGGACCTGGGTGCCCTACGAGGAGGACGCCACCCAGGGCAAGGACCGCCCGGTGCTGGTCGTCGGCCGCACCGGCGCCGACGTGCTGGCGCTCATGCTGTCCAGCCAGTCCGACAGGGACGGCCAGCGGCACTGGTTCCCGCTGGGCGAGGGCGCCTGGGACAACGAGGCCCGCCCCAGCTGGATCCGCCTCGACCGGGTCCTCACCGTCGACGCGGACGCCATCCGCCGCGAGGGCGCCATCCTGGAACGCGGCCGCTTCGAGGCCGTCGCCGCGCAGCTGCGCGCGCACTACGGGTGGAGATGACCGGTCCGGCCCGCCCACCGCGCTAGCCTTCCGGGCATGGACGGCGAGGCGATGGTCGGTTTCGGCGGCAAGCAGGCGTGGCTCGCGGCACGCGACACCCCGGCGGAGGCGCTGCTCGACGCGCTCGGCCTGCGCGACCTCGGCGAGGTCCCGTGGCGCGAGGGCGTCGACCTGGCGTACCTCACCGACGACCGCGTCGTCGTCACCCCGCCCCTGGCGGGCGCCGCCGACGCCCCCTGGACGCTGGCCGCCGGCCGCTACTTCCTGCGCCCCGACGTCGCCGTCGACCTCGTCGACCTGTCGGCCCGCCTGCACACCGACGTGCAGCTGTTCGCCACCCACCGCGTCACCGAACTGCACCGCTGGCAGCGCGCCGTCGACGGCCGCCTGATCAGAGCCTTCGGGTACGTGGGCCAGCTCGTCACCGCCTGGCACGGCGAACCCGACCCCGCCGAGCTCGCCGCGGGCCTGCCGCTGAAACTCGACGAGGAACCGGACGTGCTGGTCTCGGAGCACGACGTCATGCGCGTCGCCCACGCCTGGAGCGTCGACCCGACCGGCCTCGGCGCCCGCCCGGCGCCCGGACCGTTGCGAGCGGCGGCCGCCTGACTCTGGCAGGGTTGGGCGCATGCGCAAGTTCGTGATGATGGGCGTCCAGGGCAGCGGCAAAGGCACCCAGAGCACCATGCTGTGCACCGACCTCGACCTCACCCACATCTCGGTGGGCGACATCTTCCGCTGGCACGTCCAGCAGCACACCAAGGTGGGCGCCCAGGTCCGCCGCACCGTCGCCGCCGGCGAACTCATCGGCGACGACGTCGTCGAGGCCATCGTCCGCGAACGCCTCGACCAGCACGACTGGAACTTCGGCTTCGTCATCGACGGCTTCCCGCGCAACGGCCGCCAGGCAGAATTCTTTCTCGAGAGCTACGACATCGATGGCGTCATCCACCTCGACCTGCCCGACGACGAGGTCCGCCGCCGCGTCCTGAACCGGCGCCTGTGCACCGACTGCGGCATGGACTACAACCTCATCGCCGACCGCCCCGAGATCGAGGGCCGCTGCGACATCTGCGGCGGCGACCTCGTCACCCGCGCCGACGACACCCCGGAGGCGCTCGCCGCCCGCCTGCGCGACTACCACCAGAAGACCCGCCCGGTCCTGGACATCTTCCGCCGCAAGGAGGTCGTCCACGACATCGACGCCCGCCCGTCGCCGGACGAGGTCCAGGCGGCGATCCGCGAGGCCCTGGGCCTGCCGGCCGCCAAGCCCTGACCTGCGGCCCCCTGAGCCTCCCGGACGCTGCTGCCACGCCGCGCGCCCTTCGGTCTCGGGCGTGGCCGTCACGGGGGCGGAGTGATCGCGAGGGTGTGCTGTGCCCGTCCGCCGTGCCCCAGCCCCGTCGCCGACAACCCGGTCACCTGCACCGGCGCGGTCCGCTGCGTGGTCGTCCCGTCGCCGAGCCGCCCGTTCGTGTTGACCCCCCAGCACCAGGCGGTCCGGTCCGACCGGAGCCCGCAGCTGTGGCTGTCGTGGGCGCTGACATCGGTCCAGATCGTGCCGGCCACCTGCACGGGCGCGTTGCGCTGGGTGGTGGTGCCGTCCCCGAGCCGCCCGCCGGAGTTGAGCCCCCAGCACCACAGCGTGTTGTCGGACCGGGTGGCGCAGGTGTGCTGCGACCCGGTGGCGACCTTCCGCCACGACGTCCCGGCGACCTGCACGGGGGCGAGCCGGTCGGTGGTGGCGCCGTCGCCGACCTTGCCGTCGTAGTTGGTGCCCCAGCACCACAGCGTCCCGCCGGTGCGGGTGCCGCAGGTGTGCGTCGAGGCCGCGCTGACGGAGGTCCACCCCGTGCCGGTCAGCTGGACGGGGGTGCTGCTCTCGTTCCACGTGTTGATGCCGAGCTGAGCGCCACTGTTGCCACCCCAGCACCACAGGGTGGCGTCGGTGCGCACCGCGCACGTGTAGCTCATCCCGGCGGACACGCTCTGCCACACCGCACCGGGCACCTGGGTGGGGTTGGGCCGCGAGGTCGTCGTGCCGTCGCCGATCTGCCCGCTGCCGTTGGCGCCCCAGCACCACAGCGTGTTGTCGGTGCGCACGCCGCACGAGTGGGTGTCCCCGGCGCTCACCGCCGACCAGGCCGTCCCGGCGATCTGCACCGGCGACGTGCGCTGCGTGGTCGTGCCGTCGCCGAGCTGCCCCGAGCCGTTGCCGCCCCAGCACCACAGGGTGTTGTCGGTGCGGGTGGCGCAGCTGTGCTGGGTGCCGCCGGCCGGGCCCCGCCACGTCGTCAGCGCGCCGACCGGTGTGGCCGTGGTGCGCTGGGTGGTGTCGCCGAGCCCGAGCTGGGCGGCGGAGTTGAGCCCCCACGCCGACAGCGTCCCGACCGGCAGGAAGCTGGCCGCGGCCGCGAACGTGCTCACCGGGTTGCCGGTGGTCCCGGCCAGCGGCGCGTGCACCGTCGGCAGCAGGGCCGGCCCGAGCCCGACCAGGACGGCCAGGAGGGCAGAGCGAAGCACACCACGCCGTGCCATCGCGCCCCTCCCGTCCCGCCGGGTCTGTGGTCCATGCGGCGGAACATCGGCCGGCGGGGGCCCGGGTTGAGCATCGTCACTCCGTCGGGCTGATCACCCCCCGCTCCTCGACGGCGATCCCGCGCTCGGCGAACTCCCGCTCGACGGCGGCGCACACCGCCTCCACCACCGTCACCCGGGCGGTGCGCTTGTCGTCACCCGCGACCACGGTCCACGGCGCCCGGGGGTGGTCGGTGCGGTCGAGCATCTCCTCGACCGCCGCCTCGTACGCCTCACGCTTCTCACGGTTGCGCCAGTCCTCGTCGGTGAGCTTCCACTGCCGCAGCGGGTCGGCCGCCCGGTCCTCGAAGCGGCGCAGCTGCTCCTCCGGCGACACGTGCATCCAGAACTTGACCAGGATCATGCCCTCGGCCGTCAGGGTGCGCTCGAACTCGACGATCTCGTCGTACGCCCGCTTCCACTGGTGCTCCGCGGCGAAGCCCTCGACCCGCTCCACGAGCACCCGCCCGTACCAGGACCGGTCGAGCACGGCCATGCCGCCCCAGCCGGGCAGCACCGGCCAGAACCGCCACAGGAAGTGGTGCCGCTTCTCGTCGTAGGTCGGCGCCGCGAACTGCGCCACCCGCACGTGCCGCGGGTCGAGCGGCTTGACCAGGCGCTTGATCGCGCCGCCCTTGCCGGACGCGTCCCAACCCTCGAACACGACGCACAGCGGCGGGCCGATCTGCTTGGCGCCGATCTGCCCGCCGAGGACCAGGCGCAGCCGCAGGAGCCGGTCGAGCGCCGCGTCGAGGCGGGCGGTCGCCTCCTTCTTCGGCAGGGCGGCGGTGAGATCGACGTCAGCCAGTCGTGTCATGCCGCCATGCTCGCACCGGCCGGCGACCGCGGCACGGGTTGTCCACAGGCGGCGTACCCCCGGACCGGGCTGTGGATATCGGGTGCGGGCCTTGCGGGGGGATGCGCGACAATCGGCGGCGTGACCGACAGTGCCGCACCCACGCTGACCGACGACCTGCTCTGGCGGGGCCTGATCCAGGACTCCACCGACGCCGACGAGCTGCGCAAGCACCTCGACGCGGGGTCGCTCACCTACTACGTGGGCTTCGACCCGACGGCGGCCAGCCTGCACGTCGGCCACCTCATGCAGGTGCTCACCGCCCGCCGGCTCCAGCAGGCCGGGCACCGGCCGCTGCTGCTCGTCGGCGGCGCCACGGGTCAGATCGGCGACCCGCGCGAGAGCGCCGAGCGCACGCTCAACCCGGTCGACGTCATCGAGGGCTGGGTGCAGCGCATCCGCGACCAGCTCGCCCCCTTCGTCACCTACGAGGGCGACAACGCCGCCACGCTGGTCAACAACCTCGACTGGACCGGCCCGATGTCGGTCGTCGACTTCCTGCGCGACGTCGGCAAGCACTTCCCGGTCAGCCGCATGCTGGCCCGCGAGGTCGTCAAGGCCCGGCTGGAGAGCGGCATCTCGTTCACCGAGTTCAGCTACCAGCTGCTGCAGTCGCACGACTACTACGAGCTGCACCAGCGGCACGGCTGCCGGCTGCAGTTCGGCGGCTCCGACCAGTGGGGCAACATCACCGCGGGCGTCGACTACATCCGCCGCCGCGGCGCCGGACCCGTCCACGCCTTCACGACCCCGCTGGTCACGAAGGCCGACGGCACGAAGTTCGGCAAGAGCGAGGGCGGCAGCGTCTGGCTCGACCCGGCGATGACCTCGCCGTACGCCTTTTACCAGTTCTGGCTCAACAGCGACGACAAGGACGTCAACCGCTACCTGCGGTACTTCTCCTTCCGCCCGCGCGAGGAGATCACCGAGCTGGAGACAGCCACGGCCGAGAAGCCGGCCGCGCGGCTGGCGCAGCGCGCCCTGGCCGAGGAGCTGACCACGCTCGTGCATGGCGCCGACGAGTGCGCCCAGGTCATCGCGGCCAGCCAGGCGCTGTTCGGCAGGGGCTCGCTGGCGGAGCTGTCCGCGGACACGCTGCGGGCCGCGCTGGCGGAGACCGGACTGCACGAGGTACGCGGTGAGCTGCCGCCCGTCGCCGCCCTTCTGAGGGACGCCGGCCTGGTCAGCAGCATGAACGAGGCCCGCCGGGCGATCGCGGACGGCGGCGCGTACGTCAACAACGAGCGCGCCACCGACCCGGAAGAGGTACCGGCGGCGAGCTCGCTGCTGCACGGCCGGTTCCTCGTGCTGCGTCGCGGAAAGCGGACCTTCGCCGGGGTTGAGCTGCTAGGGTGACCTCTGGTCGAACCGCAGGCATCGATGGTGTGACGAGCGTCGCCCCAGGGCTGGTTTGCGGTCGAGCTGACAACGACGTAACTTTCTAACTCGCTCCACGACGCCGGCCCTCGCGGCCGGCGCAGGAGCGGCCGGGCGGAGCGCCCCGGCGGCACCCGGCGGAAGCGGGGGGCCGGCGGAGAGCGGCGAAACCGACCGGGTAGAGTCTTCCTCCGGCACTGCACCGGGCGCCCCTTCGCGGGGCGGACGGAGTTGCCGAAGCCCTCGACAAAGATCGCGGATCAATTCCGCGTCCATTGTGGTGGGCGACGCCGAAGATCGCATTGACAGATCGGAAACCCCGATTTGACGCCGCAGAAACCGGCGAGTAAGTTTGACGAAGTGCCCCGCACGAGGGCCGCGCGAGCGGATCTCGGACGG
>NZ_BOOY01000030.1 GCF_016863475.1 Spirilliplanes yamanashiensis | reverse complement strand
CCCCAGCCGAACAGCTTGTCGAGGAACGCCCAGAGGAAGATCCAGCCGAGCGCGAGGCGCAGCCCGGCGAGGGTGTAGTCGACGGCCTTCTGCCGGGTGCTCTCGCTCGCGGGCGGCAGGATGGTCTCGGCGATGGTGTGGTGGGTGGTCCGGGGGCTCATCGTCGCGGTCATGACGTTCACGTCCTTCCGATGTCTCAGTGACACCTCGATTCCACCCTGCGCCGGGCGGCGGGGTCAGGGCCGCCGGTCCCGCTCCGGCAGGGACCTTGGACACCAGCGCGGCGGGACGTCGGGCCGTCGGGCAGCATCGGGCCACGACCGGACGGCCCTCCGGCGGGTGCCACAGGGCCGTCCGTCGTCGCGCACTCAACCGACCGCCGCGGGCGGGCGGGCCTCCGCCGCCGTGGGCGGTCCCGGGGCGGGGGGCGGCGGGGCCGGCGTGTGCCGGCGGCCCAGTCCGGTCGCTCCCAGGTAGATCAGCACGAACGCGAGGACGGCCAGGGCGGTCGCCCCGCCGGCCAGCCCCCAGCCGAGCGGCGCGAGGTCCGGCACACGCATGGCGACGCGCGTGGTCGCGGTGACGCCGGGCGAACCGTCGACGTTGGCCAGGACGACGGCGTAGGTGCCCGCGGTGCCGGCCCAGTCGAGCTCGACGGTGCCCGCTCCGGACGCCTGGGCGATCCAGAACCGCTGGTCCGCCGGTGCGCTCACCGGCCGCAGCGCCCCGTCCGCCCGGTCGTACCGGGCGCCGTCCTCGGAGTAGACCTGCACGAGCTGGTCGTGCGCTGTGCCGTTCAGCCACGTGTCCACGTCGCGTTGCCGGGCCACGCCGAGGAACAGCCCGGCGCCGGCGTCGCCGGTCGCGGTGACGCGTACGGCGCCGATGGTCCGCAGGTCACCGGTCCACAGGTCGCCGGGCTGCACGCCCTCGACCGTGACGGCCGCGGTCGGCGACGCGACGTTCAGGGTGGGGCTGGTCAGCGTGCCGGTCGCGTCCCGTTCGCCGTTCAGCGTCAGGACGGCCGCACCGGCGGCGCCCAGGCCGACGGAGGTGAAGACCAGCAGGACCCCCGTCACCACGGCGACGACCGCGGCGGCGCGGTTCGGCGAGCCGGCCGTCGCCGGGGCCGTGCCGCCCGGCGGGGCGGTGCGTGGCACCGGATCCGGGTCGTCGGGTTCGGCCGGGCCCTGATCCAGCCGGAACGGCGGGTACCGGTCGGTGAGCAGCGCGACGTAGGCGACCGTCCGCAGGGTCCAGCGGCCCACGCCGACGAGCAGGTCGTGCAGGCCGGTCAGCCGCCGGCCGGTGAACAGCAGGCCGAGCCCCACCACGAGCACCGCGGCGCCGATGACGCTCAGCGAGGCGACGGTCCGCACCGCGCCGTCCCCGTCGTCGATCTCCCAGCCGGCGGCGCCGTTGAGCGCGCCCAGGATCACCAGGTGGGGGATGGCCAGCAGCCACGCCACGAGAGGCAGCCAGCGGCGCGGGCGGGGCGGCCCGTCGATCGTCAGCCCGGCCGGGTAGTCCGGCACCTCGGCCAGCGTGAAGGGCGGGTACCGGTCCGTGCCGAGCACCTGGTAGCCGTAGTAGCCGACCCGCCAGCTCCACCGCAGAACCCCCACGTTGAACTGGAAGACCGGCTCGGGGTACCGGCCGGTGAACAGCACGGCGACGTAGGCGACGAGGGTGAGGACGACGAACGCCACCCCCAGGAACGCCAGCACGACGTAGTGCGGGATGAGCAGCAGCCATTTGACGAGCCAGAGCCACCTGCTCGGGGTTTCGTCCGGTCGCGCGCGGACCCGGATCGTGAGAGTGCTCATGACACCTCCTCGAGTCATCTGCACCGAGCACACGCCTGCCGGTCAGGCGGCGGCAGAGGCGAATTGCCCGACCCGCGGGGACCTCCGCCGCCGCGGGCGGTTCTCCTCGGCGGCGAACGTGCGTAGGCTTCGCATATGGCCGACGAGTCTGGCTGGGCCGTCCCGTCGATGCCGTTCTCGCCGTTGTCCCGGGTGCGGCTGGACGAGCTGCTGCACGAGCTGCTCGACCGCGTCGGTGAGGTCTCGGCGAGCCGGGAGCGGCTGCGCGCCCTGCTGGACGCCGTGGTGGGCATCGGCACCGACCTCGACCTGCACAGCACCCTGGAGCGGATCGTCGCCGCCGCGTGCCGGCTCACCGACGCCCGCTACGGCGCGCTGGGCATCGTCGGCGCCGACCGGACGCTGACGGACTTCATCACGCACGGGCTGAGCGCCGAGAACCACGACCTCATCGGCGCCCTGCCGCACGGCCACGGCGTGCTGGGCCTGCTCATCGAGGACCCGCGGCCGATCCGGCTGCCGGACATCACGGCCCACCCCCGGGCGTACGGCTTCCCGCCGCACCACCCGCCGATGCACAGCTTCCTCGGCGTCCCGGTGCGCATCCGCGACCAGGTGTTCGGCAACCTATACCTGGCCGAGAAGGAGGGCGGCGGGCAGTTCACCGACGACGACGAGGAGCTGATGCGGGCGCTGTCGGTGGCGGCGGGCGCCGCCATCGAGAACGCCCGGTTGTACGAGCAGATGCGCCGCCGGCAGCGGTGGCTGGAGGCGGCCGGCGAGATCACCGGCGTGCTGCTGGGCGAGATCAACCGGGCCACCGCCCTGCGGCTGGTCGCCGAGCGGGCGCGCGAGGTCGCCGGCGCCGACATGACGCTGGTGCTCATCGGCGCCGCGGAGACCGGGCTCGTCGTCGAGGTCGCCGCCGGCAACGCGCCGGCCGGGCTGGTGGGGACGACGGTCGACGCCACGTCGGGGGACATCGCGGACGTGTTGCGTTCGCGCCACCTGACGGTCGTGGAGGACCTCGGCAAGGACGCCGAGTGGGCGGTGTCCATGCACACCGGCGGCGCCCTGCTCGTGCCGCTGGCCTCCGACGGCGAGTCGCTCGGCGTCCTGGCCGTGGTGTACCGGCCGGGCGACGCCGTCGCGGCCGACGCGCCGGACGTCGCCATGGTCGAGACGTTCGCCGGGCAGGCCGCACTCGCCCTCGAGCGGGCCCGGGCGCAGGAGGAGCGGGAGCTGTTCGCGGTGCTCGGCGACCGGGAGCGCATCGCTCGCGACCTGCACGATCTCGTGATCCAGCGGCTGTTCGCCGCCGGCATGCAGCTGCAGGGCCTCAACTCGCACGGCATCCGGCAACAGGCCCGGGAGCGCATCGACTCGGTGGTGGACCACCTCGACGCCACGATCCGCGACATCCGTGGCACCATCTTCGAGCTGCGCACGCCGGTCGGCGGGGGGCTCCGCGCGGAGCTGCGGGCGCTGGTCGACGAGGCCCGCGGCCCGCTCGGCCTCCGGCCGCAGCTCACCATCGTCGGCCCGATCGACAGCGCGGTCCCCGATCCCGTCCGGCCGGCGATCGTCGCGGTGCTGCGGGAGGCCCTGTCCAACGTCGCCCGGCATGCCCGGGCGAGCGCCGTCTCGGTGGACGTGCGCGCCGACGCCGGCCGGGTGATCCTCCGGGTGGCCGACGACGGGGTCGGCGTCGACAGCCGGATGCGGAGCATCGGCGGCATCCGCAATCTGCAGCGGCGGGCCGAGCAGGCGGGCGGCGAGTGCCGCCTCACCCCGGCCGAGCCGCACGGCACGATCGTGACCTGGTCGGTCCCGCTCTGACGGCCAGCGGCCACCGAGGTCACGGCCAGGTCGGGCCGATCGGCCCTACGCCGGGGCGGCGGCCGCGCGCGACAGTCGGATGATGTCCACGATCGTTTTCCCCGACCGGGCGGCCAGTGCCCGGCACGCCCGCGCCGAGCAGTGCCTGGCGCGCGCGGCCGCCGCCGCGGCCAAGGCGCCCGTGGTGGGCGGCGCGCGCCCGTGGTGCTGGCAGCTGGCCGGTGACACGGCGGTCCTGTCCCTCGTCACCCGCGGCCGGGCGGCCGGCACGTCCCGCTTCGCCCAGGACGTCGTCGACTGCGGCTCCGGCCTGCAGCATGCCCTGACGGTGCTCGCCGGCACGGGCGCCGAGGTCGCGCTCGACCTCTTCCCGGACGCCACCCGGCCCGACCTGATCGCCTCCCTGCGCATCACCGGATTCGGCGTGGCCACCCCCGCCGCCGTCCGTGCCCACCGCGCGGTCTCGCTGCACACGCACCCGGCGGCGCTACCCGGGCGGGCGACGGTCCCCGGTCCGGTGTGGGCATCGTTGCAGCGGATCGCCACGACCATCGGCGCCCGCCTGAGCGTCCCCGGCACCCGCACCGGCGACGCGCTGGTCGAGCCGATCGATGACACCCCGGCGGGCTGGCTGAACGCCGGCCGCGCGCTGTCGGCCATGGCCCTCGCGCCCTCGATGGATCGCCTCATCCTGGCGCCGGTGCGGCGTGCCCCGTCCGACACGGGCGCGGCCTTCACCATCCGCCTGGCCGTGCCGGCGGACGGGACCGCCCCGGCCGCCCCGTGACCGGGCCCGCCGTGGAGGCCGACGACCTCGCGGTGTCCTCCGGCACGGTGACCGCCCTCGACGGCCTGCACCTGCGGGTGGCCGCCGGGAGCCTGTTCGGGCTGCTCGGGCCGAACGGCGCCGGCAAGACCACCCTGGTGCGGGTGCTGGCGACGCTGTTGCGGCCGGACCGCGGCGCCGCCCGGGTGATGGGGCACGACGTCGTGCGCGACCCGCTCGCCGTGCGCCTGTCGATCGGCCTCGCCGGGCAGTTCGCCGCGGTCGACGAGGAGCTGACCGGGCAGGAGAACCTGGAGATGGTCGGCCGGCTGTACCGGCTGCCGGTCGCCGAGGCGCGCCGCCGGGCGCGCGACGTCCTCGAGCGTTTCGAGCTGACGGACGCGGCGCGCCGGCGCGTCGGCACCTACTCCGGTGGCATGCGGCGGCGGCTCGACCTCGCGGCCAGCCTCACCGGGCGGCCGGCCGTCCTGCTGCTCGACGAGCCGACCACCGGGCTGGACCCGCGGTCGCGGCAGGAGCTGTGGGCGATCCTCGACGAGCTCCGCGACGCCGGCACCACCGTCCTGCTCACCACGCAGTACCTGGAGGAGGCCGACCGGCTCGCCCAGCGCATCGCCGTCATCGACGCCGGCCGGGTCATCGCCGAGGGCACCCCGGCCGAGCTGAAGGCGGGCATCGGCACCGACGTGCTGCGCATCCGGCTGCACGAGCCGGCCGCGCTGGACGCCGCCGGGCCGCTGCTGTCCGACCTCGCCGCCGCCGGCACCGGCGTCGCCGCGGACCGCCCCGCCGGGGAGCTGACCGTGCGGGTGTCCCGCCCCGACGCCGCGCCCGAGGCCCTGCGCCGGCTCGACGCCCGCGGCCTGCGGGTGGCCGCCATCCAGCTCACCCAGCCCAGCCTCGACGACGTGTTCCTGTCCCTGACCGGCCACACCGCCACCGACACCACGGCCGCCACCGACGACGCTGGCGCCGCGGTTCCCGCCGAGGAGTCGCGGTGACCGCCCGCGTCGGCATCCGCACCCGCGCCGGGCGCCGGCGGCTCTCCCGCGGCGCGGTGCTGCTCGACAGCCAGGTGATGGCGGCCCGCTGCTGTTCCGCTACGTCTTCGGCGGCGCCATCGACACCGGTCCGGTCTCCTACGTCAACTTCCTCATGCCCGGCATCATCGTGCAGACCGCCATCTTCGGCGCCCTCGTCACCGGCCTGGGCCTGACGGAGGACCTGCGCGCCGGGGTGGTGGACCGGCTGCGCTCCCTGCCGATGGCGCGCTCGGCGGTCCTCGTCGGCCGCACCGCCGCCGACCTGGTCATGAACGTCTTCACGCTGATCATCATGACGGCCGTCGGCCTGCTGGTGGGCTTCCGCCCGTCCCAGCCCGCCTGGCAGCTCGCCGCCGCGTTCCTGCTCGTGCTGGGCTTCTCGTACGTGTTCTCCTGGATCAGCGCGTGGGTCGGCCTGTCGGTGCGCAACCCCGAGACGGCGCAGTCGGCCGGGTTCATCTGGGTGTTCCCGCTGACGTTCGCCTCCTCGGCGTTCGTCCCGACCGCCACGATGCCGGGCCCGGTCCGCGCCTTCGCCGAGGTCAACCCGGTCACCCTGGTCGTCGACGCGGTCCGCGGCCTCACCGTGGGCGGACCGTCGCCGGCCGCACCGGCCCTGCAGTCGCTCGCCTGGCTCGCCGCCCTCATGGTGGTGTTCGTGCCGCTGGCCGTCCGGGCGTTCCGCCGCGCCTGATCACCGGCCGGGGGCCGCTCCGGGCCGCGCCCAGCCGGGCGGTTCGTCCGGCGGGAACACCACGGCGACGGTGTCCGCCGAATATCTCAGGGTCGTCCCCGCCGGATCCGCGTCGCCGAGCACGACGTGGATCGGGTCGCCCGCGCCGTAGTCGACGGCGTCGAAGGCGTCGTGGCGCCAGGGCGGCCGCGTCCACTCGGCCTCGCCGACGATGCGACGGGGCCCCCGATGGCCGGGCGCCCGCTCGTGTCGTTCGTAGTCGATGGTGGCGTAGCCGACCCGGGCGATGACGAGACCGGCCAGGTCCTGGGCGCGCCGCTGGAACGCGTCGCGGTCCTCGGCCGTCCGGGCGAACGACAGCATGCCGGCCGGGCGCGCTTTATGCGGATAGTCGCACGGTGACAGTGCTCTGCCTGTTGTGCCGGATTTCATGATCCCTGGGGTTTCGCGACGAGATATCCGGCGCTCCGTCCGATCCGGCGACGCTTGCCCGGGGACAAACTTGTCTGTGTGTCACCGCACGGTGACGCGTAGAGGGGGCCGGGCATGGCTGGGAACTCCGCGGATTCGGGTCGGTCGGTGACGAGCAAGGTCATCGCGATTCTCTCGGCATTCGGACACGGTGGCGCGTTCTCGCTGACCGAGCTCGCCCGCCTGACCGGAATGCCGGTCTCCACGGCGCACCGGCTGACCAATGAACTGGTGTCGTGCGGCATGCTCGAACGGCCGACCGACGGATTCTTCCGGGTGGGTGGGGAGCTGCGCAGCATCGCCGGGTACGCCCGGCAGGTGCCGCCCAGTTTCCACGACCGGGCCCGGCGGGTCATGGACGACCTGGCCGCGGCGACCGGGCGGTGCGCCGTGCGGCTGGGGATGCTGGAGAACCTGCGGCTCAACTACCTGGAGAAGCTGCCGGGGGACGGGCCGGTCGCGATCGGGCTGGAGTCCGGCAGGCTGCCCCTGCACGCGACCGCCATGGGGCGGGTGCTGCTGGCGTTCGCGCCGGCGGCCGTGGTCTCCGCGCTGGTGGGCCAGGGGTTGCCCGCGTACACGCCGTACACGTGCACGTCGCCCGCCGATCTCCGGCACGCCCTGGCGGTGACCCGGCTGACCCGGGTGGCGGTGTGCCGGCACGAGTACGACCTGTACACGTCCCTGGTGGCGGTGCCGGTCTTCGACATCGGCGGGCGCATCGTGGCCGCGCTCGAGGTGTGCGTCAGCGGCGGGACCGACCTGCGGATGGTGCAGCCGCCGCTCGTCGTGGCCGGGCGCACCCTCACCCGCGACCTGCAGATCGGCGCCGGGCACAACCAGCTGACGATCGACGGGCGCCGGCGGCTGAACCTGGCGCCGCCGAAGGAGCGGCCGCAGGGCTGACGGCGCGGGCTCAGGCGTCCGCGAGCGCGGCGGCCAGCGCCTTGACGACGTCTTCCTGCTGACCGGCGGTGAGGTGCGGGTGCATCGGCAGCGACAGGATCTCCGCGGCCGCCGCCTCGGCGTGCGGGAAGGCGCCCCGCCGGTGGCCCAGGCCGGCGAACGCCGGCGTCAGGTGCACCGGCACCGGGTAGTGGATGCCGGTGGCGATGCCCGCCGACAGCAGCCGGCGGCGGACGTGGTCGCGGCGCCCGCCCGGGACGCGCACCACGTACAGGTGCCAGACGTGGGTGTTGCCCGGCGCGACGGTGGGGCGGCGCACGCCGAGCCCGTCCAGCAGCGCGTCGTAGCGGGCGGCGGCGGCCTGCCGGGCCAGGTTCCAGCTGCGCAGCCGGGTGAGCTTGGTCCGCAGCACCACCGCCTGGAGGGCGTCGAGCCGGCTGTTGCACCCGGCGACCTCGTGCACGTACGGGGTGCGGCTGCCGTGGCTGGCCATGACGCGGACGCGGTCGGCCACCTCCGGGTCGGCGGTCACGACCGCGCCGGCGTCGCCGTAGGCGCCCAGGTTCTTGCCGGGGTAGAAGCTGGTCGTGGCGACGCCGGACGCGCCGGCCTGGCGCCCGAACCGGGTGGCCCCGTGCGACTGGGCGGCGTCCTCGACGATCGGCACGCCGGCCGGGACGAGCCGCTCCACCGCGGCCGGCTGGCCGTACAGGTGCACCGGCACGACGGCCGCGGTGGCGGGCGTGACGGCGGCGAGGGCGGCGTCGGTGTCGATCAGGTGGGTGGCCGGGTCGCAGTCCACCAGCACCGGCCGGGCGCCGCTGCGGGCGACGGCCTCGGCGGTGGCGATGAAGGTGTTCGCCGGCAGGATCACCTCACGCCCGGGCCCCACGCCGAGCGCCCGGAGCGCCAGTTCCAGGGCGTCGGTGCCGTTGCCGACGCCGACGCAGTGCGGCGCGCCGCAGAACCGCGCGTACTCCCGCTCGAAGGCGCGGACCTCCGCCCCGCCCACGTACACCGCGTCGGACATGACGCGGTCGAAGCCGGCCGCCACCTCGGCGGCGATCTCGGCGTGCGCCGACCGGAGATCCACCAGCGGAATGTCCAACGCCATCGCCCCCGCACGTCGCGCCATCGTGTCGTCCGGGTTCCGATGATCGATGACGGCCCGGCCCCGGCGGAAGCGGTGCTTCCGCTGGGCGGAACGTGCCTGGCAACGGCCGCACGCGCGCCCGACGCTGCCAGCGACGGCGTCGAGCACCGGCGCGCGACATCGTGGCCCGAGGGGGAACGCATGAGCGTCCAGGCAGCCGCCCGCTCCCTGCAGGACCCGCGGTGGTCGTCCTTCGTGGCCGGTCACCCCGCCGCGCTGCCGTTCCACCACCCGTCCTGGGCCGCTGCGATCGCCGCCTGCTACGGCTTCCGCGCGTTCGCCCTCACCGTCGACCGGCCCGACGGCGCCATCGTGGCCGGCCTGCCCGTGATCGAGGTGCGGCGCCGCCGCGAACCGCCCAGGTGGGTGTCGCTGCCGTTCACCGACACCTGCCCGCCGCTGGTCACCGGCGCACCCGGCGCGGCGCTGGCGCAGCAGCTCGACGCCGCCCGCCGGGCGGCCGGCATCAGCCGGCTCGAGGTGCGCGGCGAGCTGTCCGGACCGGCCGTGCATCCGAACGGCACGTACCTCACGCACGAGCTGCCGCTGACCGGCAGCGAGCGGGAGATCTTCGCCCGCCTGCACGCCAACCAGGTGCGCCGCAACATCCGCCGCGCCGAGCGGGCCGGGGTGACGGTCCGCATCGGCACCGCGGAGCAGGACCTCACCGGCGTGTTCTACCGGCTGCACACCCGCACCCGGCGCCGGCTGGGCGTCGCCGTGCAGCCGCTGCGCTACTTCCGCGCGCTCTGGCGGCACGTGCTGCAACCGGGGCACGGCGCCGTGCTGATCGCCGAGCACGACGGTGCGCCGGTGGCGGCCGCCGTGTTCCTCACCTCCGCCGGCACCTGCGTCTACAAGTACGGTGCGTCCGACGAGCGGCACTGGGAGGTCCGCCCGAACCACATGCTGTTCTGGCAGGCCATCCGCTGGGCGCGCGAGCGCGGCTGCCGGACCCTCGACTTCGGCCGGACCGACGTCGAGGACCGGGGGCTGTGGGAGTTCAAGGCGCGGTGGGGCACCGACGTGCGCGAACTGACGTACCACCTGATCGCCGAGGACCCGCCCGCCGCCGGCCGCGGCGGCATGCACCCCGGCGTCCGCTCGATCATCCGGCACGGGCCGCAGGTCGTGCCCCGCGTGCTGGGCGAGCTCCTCTACCGCCGCTACGCCTGACGACGGGACACGGCCATGCGGTACGGGATCATCGCCGACGTCCACGCCAACGCCTACGCGCTGCGCACCGCCCTCGACCGGCTCACCGCGGCCGGCGTGGACGCGCTGCTCTGCGCCGGCGACGTCGTCGGCTACGGCGCCCAGCCGGACGAGTGCGTCGCGCTGATCGCCGAGCGCGACGCGCACTGCGTGGCGGGCAACCATGAACTGCTCGTGCTGGGCCGGCTCGACCCGGGGCGCGCCGGCCGGCTGGCCCGCGAGACGACACCGTGGACCCGCGCGGCGCTGAGCCCGGACGCCCGCGCCTACCTCGCCGCGCTGCCGCGCGTCGTCCAGCTGCCCGGCCTGACCCTCGCGCACGGCGCCCCGGCGGACCCCACCACGTACGTCCGGGAGCCCGCGCAGGCGCGCCGCGAACTCGCGGAGCTGCGCCGCACCGGCACGCCCACCGGGACGCTGGTGCTCGGGCACACCCACCGGCCGTGGCTGTTCGGCGCCGCCACCGGCACCGTGCCCGCCCCGCCGGGCGACCCGGTCGCGCTGCCGCCGGACGACCTGACGCTGGTCAACCCGGGCAGCGTCGGGCAGTCCCGGCAGGCCGAGCGGGACCCACTGGCCCGGTTCGCCCTGCTCGACGTCGGCCGGCGCCGGGTGCGGTTCTTCGCCGAGCCGTACGACGTGCCGGCCGCCGTCGCCGCCCTGCGCCGGCACGGGCTCCCGCGCGCCTGCCTGCACGTGCCGCCCGGGCCCTGGCGGGCCGTTCCCCGGCGCGCCGCCACCCTGCTCCGCGGCGCCGGCCGCGCCGTCCGGGCGGCCCGGGCCGCCCGGGCCGTCCGCGGGTGACCGGCGATGGGTGACCGGGCCCCGGCGGCCGTCGTTCTCGGCGGCGGCGTGAACCTCATCGAGGTGGTGCGCTCGCTGGCCCTCGCCGGTGTGCCCACCGCCACCGTCGCCCCCGCGCACGACGCGGCCCGCCTGTCGCGGCACGCCACCGCCGTGCTCACCGTCGAGTGGAGCGACCCGGCGGCGGTGGCCGGCGAGGGCGAGCTGGTCGACCGGCTGCTGCGGTGGGCGCGCACCCAGCCGGCGCCGCCGCCGATGCTGTTCACGTCCGACGAGGCGCTGCTGTTCGTCAGCCGGCACCGCGACGCGCTGGCCGCCGGGTTCCGCCTCGCCCTCGCCGATGCCGCCTGCGTGCGGGCGACGGTCGACAAGACCCTGTTCGCCCCGCTGGCGGAGCGGCTCGGGCTGCCCGTGCCGGCCACCCGGATCGCCGCCGCGCCCAGCGGCGACCTGCCGGCCGACATGACCACGCTGGGCTACCCGCTGATCGTCAAGCCGCACCGGCGGGACCGCGCCTGGCACCGGGCGGCGCAGACCCGGCAGAAGGCCACCCTCGTCGGGGACGAGGACGAGCTGGCGCGGCTGTGGCACCGGCTGGCCACGTTCGGGGCCCCGGTGATCCTCCAGGCGTCCGTGACGGGGCCGGAGGACCGGCTGGAGAGCTACCACGTGTACGTCGACGACCGGGGCGAGATCGCCGCGGAGTTCACCGGGCGCAAGATCCGCACCCTGCCCGCGGCGTACGGCCACACCACCGCGCTGGTCGTCACGGACACGCCGGACGTGCTGGTGTGCGGCCGGCGGGTGGTGCGCGCCCTCGGCCTGCGCGGGGTGGCCAAGGTGGACTTCAAGCGGGCCCCCGACGGCAAGCTGTTCATGCTGGAGGTCAACCCGCGCTTCCACCTGTGGCACCACCCGGGCGCGCGGGCCGGGGTCAACATCCCCGCCGTCGTGTACGCGGACCTGACCGGCCGCCCGCGCCCGCCGTCGCCGGACGTGCGGGCCGGCGTGCGGTGGGTGCACCCCCTCGACGTGGTCGCGGCGCGCGCGCAGGGCATCGCGCCGTGGCGGTGGGCGCGGTGGGCCCGCGGGTGCGAGGCCAAGGCGTTCTGGGCGTGGAGCGACCCGCTGCCGCTGGTCAGTGCGGTGGCGGCGCGGCTGCCCGGGCGTCGCTGACGTCGCTGACCCGGCGGCGCTGCCGGGGGACTCGCCGGGGGACCGACCGGGCGGGCGGGGCGGTCAGCAGCCGGTCGACGGTGCCGGTGTAGACCTCGCGCTGCCGGGACCACTGGAACCCGGCGGCGACCTCGCGGGCCCGCCGCGCCATGGCCGCCCCCCGCTCCGGGTCGCCGTGCAGCAGCCGCAGGGCGCGGGCCAGGTCGGCCGCGTCGCCCGACTCGAACAGCGCCACGCAGTCCGGGCCCAGCGTCTGCTCCACCGACCGGGTGCGCGAGGACAGCACCGGCTTGCCCATGGCGATGAAGTCGAACATCTTGCCCGCGAGCGAGACGTCGCGGAACGCGTCGCGGCGCATCGCCACGATGCCGGCGTCGGCCGCGGCGATGCCCGCCACGAGCTCCCCGATCGGCACGAAACCGCCGCTGAACCACACCCGGCCGGCCACGCCCAGGCGGGCGGCCAGCTCCCGCAGCCGGGGCAGGTCCGAGCCGTCGCCGTAGATCCGCAGCCGCAGGCCCGGCAGCTCGTCGCGCAGCAGCGCCACCGCCTCGATGACGGTGTCCAGCCCGTAGTGCGCCTCCACCGTGCCGTGCGACACCAGCGTGAACGACCCGTCGGCCGGCCGGGCCGCATCCGACGCCGGCGCCGGGCGGAACGTGTCCTCGTCCGCGCCGTCCATCACCACGGCCACCTTGCCGGGGTCGGCGCCGCGGCCGACGAAGACCTCGCGCATCTGCGCGGTGGGCGTGATCACGGCGTCGGCGAAGCGGATGCTGCGCTGCTCCAGCCGCCCGATCAGCCGCACCAGCGGGTGGCCGGCGTCCACGCCGAACTTGGTGGCGAAGAACTCCGGCATGCACTCCTGTAGGTCGAGCAGCACCCGGGCGCCGAACAGCCGCGGCACGGCGGCGGCGAAGACGAGCACGTCGGGCAGGGAGTGCACCTGGATCAGCCGGTACCGGCGGCGCACGTGCAGCGCCGTCACCAGCGCCGACGCCATCGCGAAGAAGGCGGCGTACTCGCCGGCGTAGCGCAGGCCGCGCCGGCCCCGGCTGTGCCGCAGCGGCAGCCGCCACACCGTCACGCCGGGGCGCCGCTCGACGCGCGGCTGCCCGGCGTCGCGCAGGCAGATGACGTCGACCCGGTGGCCCGCCGCGACGAGCGCGGCGATGTCGCGGGCCACGCGGCTGTCCTGCGGGACGTAGTGCTCACGAACGACGCAGGTCTCCGGCATGCCGGGATGCTAGCGACGCGGGCGGGCGGGCTCCGCCGCGTTCTTCCACTGGGTGAAAGACGGCATGGGCGGCGGCAGCGGGGCTCGTAGCTTCACCCCGGATGCCTCAGGCCCGCCGCGGGCCGCAAGGATCGGTGGTTGCAGTGCTACGAGCAGGATTCGCCGGATGGCGGCGCAGAGTGTGGCTCTCCGCGTGGATCACCGCCGTGGTGGGGACCGGCGCCGTGCTGAGCGTGGCCGGCGCCGGCCGGGTGGACCTCCCGGGCCTGCCGGGCGCGGTGCCGGGCAACGGCGCGGCGCTGCGGCCGCCGCTGCCACCGGGCTCGGCCACCCCGACCGCGGACCCCACCGCGGACCCCACCACGGACCCCACCACGGACCCCACCACGGACCCCAGCACGGACCCCAGCGGTGAGCCCACCCCGGAACCGACCCCCGAGCCCACCCTCGTCCCGCCCTTCACCACCCTGCCGCCCGGCAGCGCCCTGCCCGACGACGCGGCGTGTGCCCGCGCGGTGACCGCGGCCGCGGAGACCGTGCCCGGCAACGCCCCGTACAACGCCGCGCCGGGGACCATCCGGCTGCCCGCGACGTTCTTCGACGACGGCAGCCACGACCCGCGCGCCAACACGCAGATCGCCGGCCGGGTGACCGGGTCGTTCACCGGCACCACCCGGCAGATCCTGCAGTGGGCCGCCTGCAAGTGGGGCCTGGACGAGGAGATCGTCCGGGCGCAGGCGCGGACCGAGTCGTCGTGGCGGCAGACGATGCAGGGGGACTGGACCGCGAACCCGGCCCACTGCGCGCCGGGGCACGGGATCGGGGTGGACGGCGTGCCCGGCCGCTGCCCGGAGAGCTGGGGCATCCTGCAGGTACGCTACCGCTTCTTCAGCGGCGCGTTCCCGGACGCGATCCGGTCGACGGCGTTCAACGCCGACACGGCGTACGCGGTCTGGCGGGCCTGCTACGAGGGGTACGAGTGGTGGCTGGCCGACTACGAGGCGCCCGGCCACACCTACGCGCCCGGCGACGCCTGGGGCTGCCTCGGCCGCTGGTACTCCGGCCGGTGGCACGACGCGCTGGCGGAGCGGTACATCGCCACCGTGCGGGCCGTCGTCGCCGATCCGCCCGCGCGGCGGTGACCGGGCGACCCGGCGGCGGGCCGGTCTTCCGCGCGACGGTCCGGCCGCTGCTCGTCCTCGGCCGGTGGCTGCTGGTCGAGATCCAGGAGCGGCGGTACGGCATCCGGACGTCGGGGGAGGTGGAGCTGGCGGACCTGGGGCTGGCCGCCGCCGACCGCCGGTCGTACAAGCCGTCGCCGTGGCTCGGGCTGCGCCGGGCGCTGCCGCGGCGGTCGGTGTCGCCGGACGACGTGTTCATCGACATCGGCTCCGGGCGGGGCCGGGTCGTCTTCCAGGCCGCCCGGTTCTATGCGTTCCGCCGGGTGATCGGGGTGGAGCTGTCGCCGCAGCTGCACGCCGAGGCGGTCGCCAACATCGAGCGGAACCGGGCGTCGCTGCGGTGCGCCGAGGTCCGGCTGTACTGCGGCGACGTCCTCGACGTGCCGATCCCGGACGACGTGACCGTCGCCTACCTGTACAACCCGTTCGCCGGGGCGGTCTTCGCGACGGTCGCCGGCCGGCTGCTCGCGTCGGTGGACCGCCGGCCGCGCCGGCTGCGCATCGTCTACGCCAACCCGGTGGAACACGACCTGCTGATGGCCACCGGGCGCGTCCGTCTCACCGGGCGGGTGCGGGCCCTGCGCCCCGGCCGGGAGTGGGCCGCGTCGGCGTCCGTCCACGTCTACGACGTGACGCCGGCCGGGTCGGCCGCCGTCACGGGGCCGGCCTGACGCCGTCCGGGCCGGGCCGCACCCGCGGGCGCGGGGCGCGGCCCACCGCCCGCAGCCACGGCACCCGGCCCACGGCCGGCGCCGGCCGGGGGACCCGGCCGGCGGGGGCTCCGGTCGGGACGGCGACCGCCAGCGCCAGCAGCGCGAACATCAGGTCCGCCGCGCCGCGCATCGTGATGTGCGGGTCGAACGTCATCAGCACGAACACCGCCACCAGGCTGGCCAGCGAGGCCGTCGCCGCCACGCCCACCGCGTCGCCGCGGCCGCGCGCGATCGACGCCGTCGCCTGCACCGCCACCCACATGAACCACAGGAACGCGGCGAACAGCGGGACGCCGCCGGTCCACAACAGCCAGGTGTGGCCGCTCTCGATGTAGACCTCGTGGCCCCACGGGGTGTCGACCTGGATCCGGGCGCCGGGCCGGACCCCGAACGTCCAGGTGCGGTCGGCGAGCAGGTCGGGCCAGACGTAGCGGCGCAGGTGCTCGTACCGCACGTACCAGCTCTGCGGCACGCCGGTCGACACCTGGCGCTGCGCGAGCCGCTGCTGGATGACCGGCCACAGCAGGACGGCGCCCACCAGGACCGCCGGGCCGAGGACGACGAGCAGGCGCCGCACCTGACCGGTGCGCACCGCGACGACGGTGACGCAGACCGCCAGCCCGATCACGGCGGAGACCTGGCCCGAGCCCAGGGTGCCGAGGGCGAACAGCGCGGTCAGGGCCAGCAGCCGCCCGCGATGCCGGCGGGCGTGCACGAGCAGCCCGAGGCAGATGGCGACGTGGAACGCCATGACGTCACCGACCGAGATGGACGACCCGAGCGTGGCGGACCCGCGGCCCGCGGCCAGCCCCGTGGCGTCCTCCGGCGGGAACAGCCGGACCAGCAGGTCGGGTACGCCCGCCAGGTTCAGCGACTGGAGGATGGCCACCACCGCCAGCACGGCGGCGCCCGCGATGGACACGCGCAGCGCCCGGCCCACCTCGCGCTCGGTGCGCACGCTGATCCGTACCAGCACGTACAGGGCGTAGAACTTCCACAGCGCCGAGGCGTAGAGCAGGTCCTCCTGGGTGGGCGCCACACCGCGGGCCACCATCCACAGCAGCGGCAGGACGGAGCCGGCGCACGCCATGAGCAGCAGCGCCGCATCGATCCGGCCGGGGCGGAACGGCAGGGCGCGGGTGGTGCGCAGCTGGACCAGGGTGCGCAGGGCGACGCCCGTGCCGACGACCAGCGTGAGCGCCTCGTGCGGCCGCAGCAGCGGCACGACCATGCCGCGGGGGAAGCCGGCGGTCAGCGGGGTGGCGAGCAGGACGAGGTAGGCGGCGGCGGGCGGGTGGAGGTACGCGACGCCGGCCAGCGCGGCGGCGGCGAGCGCCGCCGCCAGCAGCGGCGGCGGGACGACGGCCGCGACCGGCGCCACCGCGACCGCCAGGGCGCCGACGAGCGCGGCCCCGGCCAGGACCTGCCGGTCGGACCACCGGGCCGCCGGCTCGACCGCGGGGTTCACGGCCGCCCGCCGGCCGGCACGCCCGCCGCCCGGCGCGCCGCCGGTCGCAGGCTCTGGCCGAGCAGCGCCAGCTCCGGCGAGCGCCACCACCGCTGCAGCAGCAGGTACACCGCGGCGCCGGTGCCGGCGGCGGCGACCATGGCCAGCTGACCGGTCAGCGGCCCGGGCAGGACCGCGTACAGGCCCTCGCCGACCGCGTACGCGGGTACCGCCATGAGCGCCGCGGCCCCGGCGGTGCGCAGCAGCGGCCGGCCGAGGGGCGCGTCGCCGCCGGGCAGCGCCCTGCTCAGCCGCGCGGCCAGCCAGGCGCCGCCGGCGATGTCCGCCGCCGAGATGGTCAGGCCGAGCGCCAGCAGCGCCACCGTGCCGGCGTCGAGGTGGAAGGCCAGCAGCATGCCGCCCGCGACGACGGTGGCCCGCAGGATCGCCGCCAGCAGCGGCGACCGGGCGTCGTGCCGGGCGTAGCAGCCCTGGATGCCGAGCAGCAGCGCCCCCAGTCCCACCACGCCGGGCGCGAGCGCGGCGATCGAGACGGCGACCAGGCCCTGGGCGGACGGGGCGGCCATCTGCCCGAACGTCACGGCGCGGGCGAGCGGGTCGTGCAGGACGGCGTACGCGGCCGCGGCCGGGACGATCAGCAGCGCCACCAGCGCCGCCCCCCGGACCAGCTCGTCGCGGAACCGGCGCAGGTCGCCGAGCCCGGCCAGCCGGGACAGCCGGGGCAGCAGCGCGACGGTCACCGGGCGCGAGCCGAGGGCGTACGGCAGCGCGTAGAGGTTCAGGGCGAGCTGGAACGCGATCACGCCGCCCGGGACCCGGTTCGCGACCACCATGGCGGCGATCGGCTGGACCGTGTCGAGCGTCGAGTTGCCCAGCGCCGGCACGGCCCGGCGCAGGATCGCCCGGACCTCCGGCACCCGCCACGCGCGCCGCGGCCGCAGGGTGACCCCGACCGACCGGGCGCCCCACCACTGCAGTCCGGCGTGGACGGCCACGGACGCGGTGGTGCCGATCCCGAGCAGCAGCAGCAGACCGGTCGTCGGCGCGGCCAGGGCGTCGCCGGTGCCGAACAGCACGGCGGTCGCCGCCATCGTGACGATGATCCCGGCGTTCTCGACGATCGGCGCGGCGGCCGCCAGCGCGAACCGGCCGTGCGCGCTCATCACCGCCTCCGCGGTGCCCACCACCGCGTACATCAGCATCTGCGGGACGAACAGCACGAGCAGCACCAGCCCGGCGCGCCGCTGCGCGGCCGCGGCCGCCGGATCGGCCACGCCGGCGGACAGCAGGCGCAGCACCAGGGGGCCGGCCAGGACGATGAGCAGGCAGACGACGCCGAACGCGGCCAGGGCGGCGGTCAGGAACGCGCCGGCCAGCCGGGCCGCGCCCCGCCGGTCGCCGCTGTCGACGTGGCGCACCAGCGGGGGCACCAGCAGGCTGGAGAAGAGGTTCCCGGTGAGGGCGGCGTACGCGATCATCGGCAGGTTGTTCGTCGCCTGGAAGATGTTGCCGAGATAGGTGGGTCCGAGGACGGCCGCGACGGCGGCGATCCGCAGGAACCCGCTCAGCCGGCTGGCGACCGTCCACACCAGCACCGAGGCGGAGTCGCGGACGAACGTGCCGGCGTCGCCCCCGGTCGCCGGACGTCCCGCCGTCTCCGCCGCCACGCGTCACCGCCAGGACGCGAACGGGCGGGTCAGCCACCGCGGCCGTTCGAGCACCGCCACCGTGACGGCCGCCGCGAGCAGCCCCAGCAGCAGCCCGCCCGCGAGGGCGCGCCGGGGTTGCGGCTGCAACGGGTCCTCCAGCAGCGCGGCGGGGGACAGCACCGTGGACCGGGTGGGCGGCGGATCCGCGACCGGCGCCTCGGCCGGCGTCTCGGCCGGCGTCTCGGCCGGCGCATCGGTTGCTCCGGCGCTGGGCGCCGGTGTCGCCGGCGTGGTGGCGACGGCCGTGGCGATCGCGGGGCCGACCGCGGGCGGGGCGGACCGCAACAGGTACTGCTCGGTGACGAGCCGGGCGAGCTCGACCGCCCGGGCCTGGTCCGGGTCGCTCACCGTGAGGCGGAGCAGGTTGCTGCGCCCGACGATCTCGGCGTCGACGTTCCGGCGCACGCGGGACAGGGGCAGGCCGGACCGGTCGGCCACCGGCTGCAGCACCGGGTCGCTGGTGACGATCATGACCTGGGTGACCATCGCCCGGTCCACCGCCGCGTCCGAGATGTCGGCGCGCGGGGTGATGAGGAAGTCCGCCTGCGCCCCGTACACCCGGGGTTGCAGCAGGATGCTGTAGCCGACGGCGGCGCCGGCGAACACGGCGATGACGGCGAGCGCCACCGCCGCCAGGGACAGCAGGCTGTAGTGCCGGCGGCCGTACAGGTGGGTCGCGGTCGACGTGACGTGCAGCTCGCCGGAGCGGGGCATGGTCCCGGTCACCGGGTCAGGCCCCAGTGCAGGACGACCGGCACCGTCCTGGCGAGGATCCGCAGGTCCAGGGCGAGGCTGCGCCGGCGCACGTACGCGACGTCCAGGTCGAGGGCCTCGCGCATGCTGAGCCGGTTGCGGCCGGACACCTGCCACAGCCCGGTGATCCCCGGCTTCACCAGGAACCGGTCGTGGTGGTGCGGGGCGTACTGCGCCACCTCCCAGTCGAGCGCCGGCCGCGGCCCGACCAGCGACATCTCGCCCCGGAACACGTTGACGAGCTGGGGCAGCTCGTCGAGGCTGGTGACCCGCAGCAGCCGGCCGATCCGGGTGACCCGCGGGTCGGCGGCCGGCTTGAACACCCCGGACCCGTCCGCGCGGGGATCCTCCCCGGCCAGCTCCCGCAGGTTGTACTCGCGGTGCACGGCGTCGTCGCAGCCGTCGGTCATCGACCGGAACTTGAGCATGACGAACGGCTGCCCCCGGTACCCCATCCGGACCTGCCGGAACAGCGCGGGCCCCCGGCTCGTGGCGCGGACGGCGCCGGCCAGCACCAGCAGCAGCGGGCTCAGCGCCACCAGCGCCGCCCCGCTGACCACGACGTCGATCGCCCGGGTCAGCCGCGGTGAGCCCGGCGCGACGCGGGGCGCCGGGCCGGCGTCCCGGGCCGCCGGGAGGCTGCGGGTCATCTCACGCCCCCCGCGCCAGCAGGTCCAGCAGGGCCGTGGACTGGGCGCCGTTGGTGGCCGCCCGGAACGGGGCCGGCTCGCCGTCGGCGACCCGGACCCGGGTGCCGTGCCGCAGCGCCTCGTCCGCCGCCTCCAGCACCTGCACCACGGCCAGGCCGCTCTGCCCGTCCGACCGGGGGCGGCGACCCGACAGGCAGCACTCGACGAAGTGCTGGTCCTGCACCCCCAGCGGCTCGGTCATCTCGATGAACGGGGCCGTGATGGCGCCGTAGCGGTACGACAGGCGGGCGCGGGACGGCCCGTGCGGCTCGTACACCACGCCCTTGTCGTAGATCCGCAGGCGTTCCTGATCGGCCAGGTCGTCGAAGACGGCCATCCGGCGGCTGCCCACGACGGTCACCCGGCGTACCTTGCACGGGTCCAGCCAGCTCACGTGCACCTGGGCCTGCACGCCCCGGTCGCCGTAGCCCAGCCGGAGGTGGGCGACGTCCTCCCGGTGCGACCGCACGTGGTCGGCGCCCCACGCCTCCACCGACTCCGGCGCCCCGCCGAGCAGGTAGTTGATGATCGAGATGTCGTGCGGCGCGAGGTCCCAGACGACGTTGACGTCGCTCTGGTACGCGCCCAGGTTGAGCCGGGCCGTGTCGATGTAGTAGATCTCGCCGAGTTCCCCCGACTCGATGACCTCCCGCAGCTTCCACACCACCGCGTTGTGCTCGAAGGTGTGCCCGACCATCAGGGTGAGGTGGCGCTCGGCCGCCTCCTGGATGAGCCGGCGCGCTCCGGCGCTCGTCATCGTCATGGGCTTCTCCACCATGACGTGCTTGCCGGCGCAGAGGGCCTGGTGCGCGAGCCCCACGTGGTGCCGCGGCGGCGTCGCGATGACCACGGCGTCCACGTGGCCGAGGGCGTCCCGCAGGCGGGCGTAGGCGCTGACGCCGTTGGCCGCCGTGGCGAGTTCGGCCCGCCGCTCGGGTCTCGGGTCGATCGCGACGACCTCGCCGACACCCGCCGTCTGCTGGAGTACCCGCAGATGCTTGGACCCCCAGTAGCCGCACCCGACCACACCTACCCGCACCGTGACCTCCTCGATCCGCGTCGCGTGCCCGCCCCCGCCGCTTCCGGCACGCGCGGGCCGGCACCCTGAGCGCGCCTCATGCTGTGCGGTCGGTCCGGCCGCCCCACAACGACGTTCCGTTCAGCGGAAGCCCTTGTCACCGGCCGTCCCCGGCCTCCATCCAGCGGAAGGATCCGCCGCCGGCGACCGGCCCGCGGCGCTACCATCCGCGGACGCCGGCGGCCGGACGAGCCGGCCCGTCCCACGTCGAGGAGTGGTCAGTGGGGGTGCCACCGTGACCATGACCGAGTCCGACCGCCGGCTGATCCGGGCGTCCCAGACCGACGACGTCTCGCGGTGCACCCTGACCCGGCTCACCGAGGCCGAGTACGCGAACCTCTCCGCCCGCAAGGGCGTCGCCGTCTACGAGCACCGGAACCGGTACTGGCGCAACTCGGAGCGGTTCGGCTCGCTGCTGGCGGTGCCGATCCACTGGATGATGGAACTGACGCCGGACCAGGTCACGTTTCCGCGCGGGCACACGCTGGCGATCAAGGCCAGGGTCACCGAGCCCGGCGAGAACAACGGCTCGTTCCACCTCTACGTCATCGACCCCGCCGCGTACGGCTTCGACAGCATCCACAAGGGCGCCCGCAAGAACATCAGGCGCGCGTGCCGGGCCGGCGTCACGGTCGAGCTGGCCACCCCCGAGCTGCTCGAACGCGAGGGCTACGAGGTGACCGCCGCCGCCCTGAAGATGAGCGGCTACCGCAAGCCGCCGACGCGCAGGGACTACGTCCGCAGACTGCACGACGACACGTTCTTCGGCGGCCGGGGGCTCGTCCTGGCGGGCATGGTGCACACCCCGCGGGGCCGGCGGCTGGGCGGGATCATGACCGGCTCCGCCATCGGCACCGTCGCGAACGCCGACGACATCTACACCGCCCCCTGGGCCCGGGACACGAACGTCGGGCCACGGCTGGTGTACAGCTTCATCGAGGCCTGCCAGCGCACCGCCGGCATCGACACCATCCTGTACGGGCGGGTGTCGAACGACGAGGACCTGGAGGCGTTCAAGAGCAGGATGGGTTTCCCGGCGGCCGTCGTGCCGGCCAAGGTGGTGCTGCGGCCGGGCGTCCGCCAGGTGGTGAACCTGTTCCGGTCGACCGGCGCGTTCACCACCTTCCACCAGCGGCTGTACGGACCCCGGTGACGGGCGCGGCGGTCAGGCATTGCGGTAGAGCTCCGCGAGCTTCACGCGCTGCTCCAGCTCCGCCAGCTCCGCGGCCCGCTCGTGCGTCGCGGACAGCTGCGCGGCGCCGGCCGCGTCGACGAGCGTGCCGACGGACGTGGCGATCGCGCCGGCCATGGACGACGACGTGACGGCCCAGGTCTTGATCGACTGGTCCGGGTACATGGTCAGCTGGACCTTGCGGTCGTGCCACCACCGGCCGTCCAGCGAGATGACGTCGTAGTAGCTGTAGTCGTCGACGACGTCGAGCGTGACGGCGTCGGCCCGCAGCTCCCACACCTCGGCGCCGTCCTCGCCCTCGGACCGCTGGTAGACGCCCACCCGCACCGGCCGCGGCCGCCGCATGACGATGCCGTCCGTGGTCTCCAGCGCGGGCGTCTGCGGCTTGTCCCAGTTGCGCACGGGGTCGGCGACGGCGACGAACGCCCCGTACCGGTCGGCCACGTCGGCCCAGGCGGCGGGGACGTTGACGGCGTCCGGCCCCATCCGCCGCGGCAGCTCGCCGGCCTTCTTCTTCAGCGTGACGAGGTCCTCGACGGCCAGCTCCACGCCGGCCGGGTCGCCGACCCCGGCGTGCTGCGCGATCCATTCGCGCCGGAGCCGGTCCACGGCGGCGGCCTCCCGCCGCAGCGCCCGCAGCGCCTCCCCGGAGGCGACCACGTCCGCGGCGGACGAGCCGGGCGCCGCCATGGCGGCCAGGTGGTGCTCGATGCGCCCGTCCAGGGCGGCGAGGGTGTCCGCGAGGCCCTTGTGCCGGTCGGCCCACAGCTCCTCGAGCGACCGCGGCTCCGGCTGCCGCCGGAACGCCAGGAACTGCGGTCCCGGTTCGTCTCCGCGCCGAGCGACTCGTCAGTGGTGCGGGGTGGGGCGGTAGACCAGTTCCTGGATGTGGCCGTCGAGGGTGCGGGACTCCAGCAGGTCGAGGTCGAAGTCGGCCGCCCCCGCGAAGATCGGCTCCAGCCCGGTCGCGCCGGTGATCACCGGGAACAGCGTCACCTGGAGCCGGTCGACGAGCCCCGCGGCCAGCAGCGCCCGGTTCAGCGACAGGCTGCCGTGCGAGCGCAGCGGCACGTCCGAGTCCTGTTTGAGGCGGGCGACGACGTCGGCGGCGTCGCCGTGGGCGATCGTCGCGTCGGGCCAGTCGAGGGGTTCGGTGAGGGTGCTGGACACGATCGTGGCGGGCATGGCGCGCATGCGGGTGACCCACGGGTCGCGCACCTCGGACTCCTCGGTGCTCTCGGCGAGCATCCGGGCGAACAGGCGGTAGGTGGCGGCGCCGAAGACCATCCGCTGGGGTTCGCTGTACAGGGCGAGGCGGTGGTCGAGCAGTTCGGGGCCCTGCCTGCCCCAGTAGCCGGTCCAGTCGCCGCCGGCGGCGCCGTAGCCGTCGAGGCTGGTGAAGATGTCGAACGTGTAGGTGGCGGGCACGGCGTCACCGGGCCCGGACCGCGCGCCGCACCGGGGCCGGCAGGGCCGATCCGGTGAGGACCGCTGCCGCCGCGGTGGTGGCTTGGCGGCGGGCCGTGGCCTCCAGCGGGCCGAACGGGGAGCCCGCGGGGCGGCACACCGTGCCCCGGGCGGGCAGGCGGGTGGTGACCAGGTACGTGGTGACGTGCTGGTCGACGCAGAAGTTGCCCGCGCTGAAGAAGGCGGTGTGGCCCCAGCCCGCGTAGGTCAGCAGCCGGGAGTTGGGCAGCAGCCGGGACGCGACGACCGCGCCCTGGTAGCGGGTGGCGGGGTCGTAGTGGTTGCCGACGATCAGGACCGGCGACGAGGTCCGCGCCGTCCACGGCCCGAGGTGGCGGTCCTGGCCGGCGCCGCGCGGCCACGGCCGGCAGATGCCGGAGGCCCAGGTCCACAGGCGGCCGAAGTAGCCGTACCGGCGTTCGGCGGTGTCGGCGGCGCGCTGGTAGGCGTGGAAGGAGCGCGGGTTGACGCTGTCGGAGCAGGCGACGCCGGGGAAGCCCTCGACGACGTTCGGGTACGGCTCCGGCGGCGCGGCGGCGAGCCCGAGGCCGGCCCGGACCGTGGCGAGGCGGCGGCCCACGACCGTGGCCGAGGCCTGCCGTTCGAGGTCGCGCAGGAACATCGCGAAGTCCGGCCAGGAGCCCGGGCCGTACAGCGCGCCCAGCGAGATGCCGATGAGGTCCTGGTAGGTGAACCGGAACGTCTCGCCGGTCTCCGGGTCGGTGACGGTGACGGGCTGCCGGCGCAGGCGCTGGGCGAGGGCGGCGTAGCGCCGGTCGGCGCGGCCGGCGAACGCGCAGTCGGCGCGGGCCGCGTCGCACAGCCGGAAGAACTCGCCCAGGGTGGCCTGGGCGCCCTGGTCGCTGCGCAGCCGGGTGCTGAACGGCACGGTGCGGGCCTCGGCGCCGCGCCCGGTCGTCCACGCGATCGGGTCGAGGACGCCGTCGACGACGAGGGCGCGGACCCGGCCGGGGAACAGGTTGGCGTAGGTCTGGCCCAGCATCGAGCCGTAGGAGAAGCCGAGGTACGTCAGCTTCGGGTCGCCGAGCGCGCGGCGCAGCAGGTCCATGTCGCGGGCGGCGTCGGCGGTGGACATGTGCGCGAGGATCGGGCTGCCGCGCCGGGCGCAGGCGGCGGCGAGCCGGTCGTCCGCCGCCCGCTGCACGTTCTCCTCCGCGGTCGTGACGGGGAACGGGAACGGCGGCAGCACGTCCAGCGCCTGGTCGAAGGTGTCGAAGCAGCGCAGCGGGGTGCTGCGCAGGATGCCGCGCGGGTCGAAGCCGACGATGTCGAACCGGGCGCGCAGCTCCAGCGGGAGCAGCCGGGCGACGTCGCGGACCACGTCGACCCCGGAGCCGCCCGGGCCGCCGGGGTTGATCATCAGGGAGCCGATGCGCTGGGCGGGGACGCCGGCGGGCAGCCGGATCACGGAGATCCCGATGGCCGGGCCGTGCGGGCGGTCGTGGTCCAGGGGGGCGGACAGCGTGCCGCACTGGAAGCCGTCCCGGCACGCCGACCAGGACACCCGCGGCGCCGTGCCGGCTGCGGCCGGTGCCGCCGGTTGCGCCGCTGCCGCCGGTGTCGCCACCCAGGCCGCGGGCACCACCCCCACCGCGAGGACGACGGTCGTGACGAGGGCGCGGCGGAGGACGCGACGCGCCGGGATCCGAGTGTGCATGGCCACCTCGCAGGATGCGGTGCCGGTGCCGAAGGGGCGCTGGGCAACCCCGGAACGTACTCGCCGCCATCGATGAACACCAGGCATGTGTCACCGATCCGCCGCGGACGGTACGGTCCACCGATGAACCGCACCGCGTTGGTCACCGGGGCGTCGTCCGGCATCGGCCGGGCCACGGCCGTCGCGCTCGCCGGCCGTGGATACCGCGTCATCGGCACCAGCCGGCACCCGGAGGTGATCGCGCCGGAGCAGCGGGTCGCCGGCGTCGAGTACGTCGCGCTGGACCTGTGCTCGGACGACTCGATCGAGGGCCTGGCGGACCTGCTCGCCGGCGTGGACGTGCTGGTCAACAACGCCGGCGAGAGCCAGTGCGGCCCGCTGGAGGACCTGCCGCTGGACGCGGTGCGTCGGCTGTTCCAGATCAACGTGGTCGGGCCGGTCCGGCTGGCGCAGCTGGTCCTGCCGGGCATGCGCGAGCGCGGCCACGGCCGGGTGGTGATGATCGGCTCGATGCTGGCGTCGTTCCCGCTGGCCTACCGGTCGTCGTACGTGGCGGCGAAGGCGGCCCTGAAGGGCTTCAGCACCGGCGCCCGGCACGAGTTCTCGCCGTTCGGGGTGTGGCTGACCACGGTGGAGCCGGGCTCGATCCGCACCGGCATCAGCGAGCGCCGCACCGCCTACGTCGCCCCCGACTCGCCGCACCGCCGCGACTTCGAGACGATGCTGGCCGCCCTGGACCGCAACGAGCGCGCCGGGACGCCGCCGGAGCGGGTGGCCGCCACCGTCGTCGCGGCGGTCGAGGCGCGGCGGCCGAAGCCGCGGTACGCCGTCGGCAGCAACGCCCCGGTGGTCTTCGCGGCGCGCCGGTTCGCGCCCGCCGCCCTCGTCGAGAAGCTCACCCACCGCCGGCACGACCTGCGCCGCTGAGCGCGCGGATCGGCGCGCGCGGGTCAGCGGGCGGCGTCGGCCGCCCAGGCGCGGACCGGGCCCTCGATGCGCAGCGTCACGGCGGTGCCCGGCTCGTCGCGCGCGCCGTCGTTGAGGCGCCGGGACAGCACCCGGGTGCCGTCGTCCAGGCCGACCACCGTCACCGAGTCGTGGCCGTGGAAGTCGTGGCGCAGCACCCGGCCGGTGATCCCGCCGGGGGCGGTGTCGCCCGCCGGGGTCAGGCGCAGCTGTTCCGGCCGGACCAGCACCGTCACCGCGCCCGGGTCGCCCGCCGCGCCGGCGCCGACCACGGGGGCCTCCCCGGCGGCCGTGCGGGCGCGGCCGCCCGTCACGGTGCCGGCGAGCAGCATCGCGTCGCCGACGAAGCGGGCCACCCACGGGTCGGCGGGGGCGGCGTACACGTCGGCGGGGGCGCCGTCCTGGACGACCGTGCCGCCGCGCATGACCACGACGTGGTCGGCGAGCGACAGCGCCTCGCCCTGGTCGTGGGTGACCAGCACGGCGGTGGCGCCGTCGGCGCGCAGCGCGGCCCGGACGTCCTGCCGCAGCTCGGCGCGCAGGCCGGCGTCGAGGGCGCTGAACGGCTCGTCGAGCAGGATCAGCGGGGGCCGCGGGGCGAGCGCCCGGGCGAGCGCGACGCGCTGCTGCTGGCCGCCGGAGAGCTGGTGCGGCATCCGGCGGTGGTGGTCGGCCAGCCCGACGAGGGCGAGCACCTCGTCGACGCGGCCGGACCGGCGGGCCGCCCGGTCGAGGCCGTAGCCGACGTTGTCGGCGACCGACAGGTGCGGGAACAGCGCGCCCTCCTGCGGCACCAGCGCGACCCGGCGGCGGTGGGCGGGCAGGTGGACGCGGGGCCCGGCGACGAGGGCGCCCGCCACCCGGATCTCGCCGGCGTCGAGGCGTTCCAGGCCGGCGACGCAGCGCAGCAGGGTGGTCTTGCCGCAGCCGGACGGGCCCAGCACGGCGACCAGGGCGCCCTCCGGCACGGACAGGTGCGCGCCGGCGAGCGCGGCGACCGGGCCGTACGCCTTGCCGGCCGCGGTGACGTCGAGGGCGGTCATCGGGTGCCTTCCTGCGAAGCGAGCGCGCCGGTGCGGGCGGCGAGGAACCAGGTGGGGATCGCGGAGAGGGCGACGAGCAGGGCGGCGTACGGCGCGGCGGCGGCGTACGCGGCGACGCCGGTGTGCGTCCACAGCTCGGTGGCCAGGGTGTCCATCCCGGTGGGGCGCAGCAGCAGCGTGGCCGGCAGCTCCTTCATGCAGGTGAGGAACACCAGGGCGGCGCCGGCGGCGATGCCGGGCACGGTCAGCGGGACGGTGACGGTGGCGAGGACCCGGGCGGGGGAGCGGCCGAGGCTGCGCGCGACGTCCTCGAGCACCGGCGGGGCCTGGGCGACGGCGGCGCTGACCGCGGCGACGGCCAGCGGCAGGAACAGCACCGCGTAGGCGAGGGTGAGCAGCCAGCGCGTCTGGTACAGCGGGTAGGCGACGTTGACGCCGAAGAACACCAGCGACAGGCCGATGACGACGCCGGGCAGCGCGTGCGACAGGTAGCTGAGCCCCTCGGCGCCCGCGGCGAGCGGCCCGGGAGCCCGGGCCACGAGCAGGCCGATCGGCAGCGCGAGCAGCAGCGTCAGCGCGGCGCCCGCGGCGGAGACGGTCAGCGAGTTGCCCGCGGCGGCGGCGATCTCCGGCAGGGAGCCGGGCCGCGACACCCCGGCGGCCAGCCGCCGGGCCAGGTTGAGCGCGGGGACGCCCAGCGCGAGCGCGGCGACGACGGCCAGCAGCAGCGCCGCCGGCAGGCGCGCCGGGCCCAGGCGCAGCCGGGTGTGCGGGCGGCGCGCCCCCGCCCCGACAGCGGCGTACCGGGCGTCGCGGCGGCGGGTGGCCCCCTCGCCGACCAGCAGCACCGTGGTGAGCGCGACGAGGACGGTGGCGAGCACCAGCGCGCCGGTGCGGTCGAAGCCCAGGTCGAACGCGGTGAAGATGGCGGCGGTGAACGTGTCGGTGCGCAGCAGGGCCACGGCGCCGAAGTCGGACAGCACGTACAGCGCGACCAGCAGCGCGCCGCCGGCGACGGCCGGTCGCAGCTGGGGCAGCGTGACGCTGCGGAAGGTGCGCCACGGGTTGTGCCCCAGCGACCGGGCGACGTCCTCCTGCGCGGCGTCGGCGCGGTCCAGCGCCGCGACGACCGGCAGGTACACGTACGGGTAGCTGCACAGCGACAGCACGACGGCGGACGCCCAGAAGCCGGTGAAGCCGTCCAGGGTGGACACCCAGGTGAACGCGGCGATGTAGGTGGGCACGGCCAGCGGCAGCGCGCCGAGCACCGCGAACAGCCGGCGGCCCGGCAGGTCGGTGCGGCCCACGAGGAAGGCGGTGCCGACCCCGAGCACGACGCAGGCGGCGGTGACGACGGCCGCCAGCGCGACGGTCCGCGCGGTCAGCACGGCGACCCGGCCGGTGAACAGCTCCTCGGCGATCCGGCCGGCGCCCGCCTCGGCGGTGCGCACCAGCAGGTAGACCAGCGGCAGCAGGGCCACCGCGAGGGCGATCGCGGCGAGGCCGAGCAGGACCGGCCGGGGCGCCCAGCGGCGCGCCGTGCGTCGCCACGCCGGTGCGGCGGGCGCCGCGGTGGGCGCCCGCCGGACCGGGGTGGCCGAGCTGGTCAGGGGGTGAGCCCCGATTCCTTGATGAGCGCGATGCTGGCCTCGAGGGTCTCGAGGTCGTTGAGGTCGATCGCGGGCGCCTTGAGGTCCGCCAGCGCCGGCACGTACGCCGGCGCCGGGGCCCCGGCGACCACCGGGTACTCGAAGGTCTCCTCGGCGAAGTAGGTCTGCGCCTCGGCGCCGAGCAGGTAGTCGACGAGGGCGCGCGCGTCCGGGTCGGTGGCCGAGCGCTTGAGCACGCCGACGCCGGAGACGTTCACCATCGCGCCGCTGTCGCCCGGGGTGAAGAAGTGCAGCTTGGCGTTCAGCTGCTCGGGGGTGACGCCGCGCTCCTTGGCGATCTCGCCCAGGTAGTAGTGGTTCACCAGGCCGGCCGGGACCTTGCCGGCGTCCACGTCGGTCACGATCTCGATGTTGTTGGCGCGGATCTGGGCGTCGTTGGCCTTGAGCGCGGTGAAGAACTCCTTCGCCTTCTGCTCGCCGTGCTGCACCCGGACGGCCGTGACGAACGCCTGGAACGACCCGTTCGTCGGGGCGACCGCCACCTTGCCCTTCCACGCCGGGCCGGTCAGGTCGAAGACCGACGCGGGCAGGTCGGCGGCCTTGACCAGCGCCGGGTTGTAGACGAGCACGCGGGACCGGGCGGTGACGCCGACCCAGTTGCCGTCCTCGGCCCGGTAGATCGCCGGCACCTTCGCGGTGGCCTCGGCGGGCAGTGCCGCGAACATGCCCTTCTTGTTGACGGCGCCGAGCGCGCCGGCGTCCTGGGCCAGGAAGACCTCGGCCGGCGAGCGGTCGCCCTCCTCCGCCAGCTGGGCGGCCATCTGGGCGGTGGTGCCGTAGCGCGCCTGCACGGCGATGCCGGTCTGCTGGCTGAACTTGTCGAGCAGCGGCTTGACCAGGGTCTCGTTGCGCCCGCTGTACAGGACGATCGTCTTGTCGTCGGGCTCGCTGGCGGGCTCGCCGCCGCCGCAGGCCGCGAGCGCGAACAGCAGGGCACCGCCGAGCGCCGCCGCGACGGCGGGCCTCAACCGGGAGGGGGACACCGGCATTACCTCCTACGTGGCCGGGGCGGGATTGAGCTGAAGTTAGCAGAGGCTAACCTCAGGTCAAAGCCGCAGGTGACGGGGGTGAACACGGTCACCACGGCACGGCCGCGGGCGGGGCCGGGCGGCCGCGGCGCCGCCGGGCGCGCACGACGTCCGGCGGGCGCGGCCGGCGCGGCGCGGGGACGGCCCCGACGGGGGCGGCGACCCCGGCGGCGACCCCGGCGGCGGCGCCGGCGGCGGCCTGCGGGGTCCGCGCGCGGCGCCGGGCCAGTCGCGCGGTGACCCGGTCGACGGCGGCGCCGAACAGCACGCCGGCGGCGAGGGCGGCCACCAGCGCCAGCGGGCGCGAGTGATTCTCCAGCAGCGGGTACACCTGCCAGTGGGTCAGGTAGATGTAGAGCGAGCTGCCGGCCAGCGCCCCGGCCAGCCGGTTGACCGCGGCCGTGCTGGGCACCTGGGCCACCCACACCAGCAGGACGAGCCCGGCCGCGATGATCGACTCCCGCAGCGGCTGGCCGAAGTAGCCGATCAGGGCGATCGAGCCGGCCGCGGTGACCAGCGCCCGCTGGGCCGTGGTGGCCGCCTTGCCGGCCGCCCAGCCCAGCGCGAACAGCCAGAACAGGCTCGCCGGGGTGGTCATGTTGTCCATCGGCGACAGCGGGACGACGTCGTAGCGCACGAGCAGCCCGGCCCCCAGCAGCACCGCCGGCAGCAGGAACGGCCGGCGGCGTTCCCACCGGTCGGCCAGCGGGGCGGCCAGCGCGAGCAGCAGCGCCACCAGGATGTAGACGAGCGTCTCGATGAACCAGAAGTACCGCTCGCGGCCGGTGCGCGGCCCGATCGCCTCGTTGAGCAGCAGCGCGTTGCGCCAGTCGTAGTCGCCGAGGACGAACACGACGAACGCCAGGTAGGCGACGGTGGGCACGGCGATGCGGCCGATGGACGTGGCGAGGTGGCGCAGCCGCCGCCGGCGGTCCACGCCGGTGAGGTGGAACCGGGCGAAGTTGAAGCCCGCCACGGCCAGCAGCAGGTGCGCGCCGCCGCGGACGGTGAAGACGCCGATGTGGGTGCCGGCGATGAGCACGATCGCCGCGGCGCGCAGCGCCACCGACGTGTCGAGCCGCCGCCGCCGGGACCGGGCCGCGCCGGGCGGGGCCGGGGTCAGCTCGCGGATCGGCATGGTGTGCCAGCCGGCGGGCAGCCGGCCCAGGGCGGCCTCCAGGCGCACCGACACCTCGACGTAGGACAGCGAGTCGCCGCCGAGGGTGACGAACGAGTCGTCCGGCGTGACGCCGGGGCGGTCCAGCACCTCGGCGTACAGCGCGCAGAGGTCGGTGGCGGGCGCGGCCGGCGCGGGGGAGCCGGCGGGCGCGGCGGCGATGGCGGCCACGGCGGCCTGGTCGACCTTGCCGGACGCGGTGCGGGGCAGCCGCGGCGTCTCGACGATCCGCACGGCCCGCGCGGGCAGGGCGCACCGCTGCGCGACGATCCGGCCGAGGTGGGCCCGGTGGGCGTGCGCCTCGACGACGACGACCAGCTCGTCGTCGCGCGCCGCGCAGGCGGCCGGGACGCCGTCCAGCTCCAGCCCCGCCTCCACCCGCTGCAGGTCGATGCGCAGGCCGAACACCTTGGCGAACCGGCTGCTGCGGCCGACGATCTCGAACAGGCCGCCGGGGCCGCGCCGGGCCAGGTCGCCGGTGCGCAGCTCGCCGGTCACCCGGCCGAGGGCCAGGTCGGCGGGGCCGTGGGCGTAGCCCAGCATCACGTTGGGTCCGGTGTAGACGAGCTCGCCGACGTCCGGGTCGGGGTGGCCGTCGACCGGCTCCAGCCGCAGCGACCCGCCCGGGACGGCCACGCCGATCGCGCCCGGGTGGTCGGCGGCCAGCCCTGGCGGCAGGTATGCCATCCGCGCGGTCGCCTCGGTCTGGCCGTACATGACGACCAGGTCCCAGCCGGCGCGGCGGCCCAGCTCGGCGTAGTGGCGCACCCGCTCGGGCGCCAGCCGGCCGCCGGCCTGGGTGACGTAGCGCAGGCCGGGCAGCCGCATCGTGTCGAACCCGGCCCGGTCCAGCAGCGCGAACGTGTACGGCACCCCGGCGAAGCTGGTGCCGCCGGCCGCGCGGAACTGCTCCCAGAAGCAGGTGTCCGCGACGGACCTCTCGGTCAGGATCAGCCCGGCGCCGCGGACGAGGTGGCTGTTGAGCACGGACAGCCCGTAGCAGTAGTGCATGGGCAGGGTCGTCGCGGCGCGGTCGGTGTCGCGGATGCCGAGGTACTCGGCGATCGACTCCGCGTTGGCGCGCAGGTTGTCGTGCGACAGCCGCACCAGCTTCGGCGACCCCGTGGACCCGGACGTGCTCAGCAGCAGCGCCAGCTCCGGGTGCAGCTCGTGCGCCGAGCCGCGGCGGCGCTGGTCGTAGGTCCACCGCCCGCCGGCCGGCCGCACCACGACGTCCGGGTCGTACGCGGCGACCATCGCGGCGATCACGGCGTCGTCGGCGGGGACGAGCAGGACGGGGTGCCCGGCGGCGAGTGCGCCGAGGTACGCCACCACGGCGTCGACCGTGTTGCCGCCGGCCAGCAGGACGAGCCGCCGGCCGGGGCCGAGCCGGCGGGCCGCCCGGGCCACCCGGGCAGCCAGGTCGCGGTAGGTCAGCTCGCCCCGATCCGTCACGATCGCCACCCGGTCGCCGAATCCGGCCAGGTCACGGCCCAGCGGGGTGAGCGTTTCACGATCATGAGGCGGCGCCATGGTGCGACCATAAGGGGAGGCTGCCCTTACCTCCAAGTAGCCGGTCGCGGGGTGGATCACCGCGCCAAGATCCACCCATTTGGCACGAAGTGGATCGTGCGCGACCGCCGGGTCCGATTTAGCGTCGGCACGAGCATCGAACGATCTCGATCAAGGAGGAGCCGATGAGATCGAAGCTGGCCGCCGTCGCCGTTGCCGCCGCGCTGGCCGGGGGAGTCGTCGTCGCGTCGCCGGTCGCCGCCACGGCGGGGACCGCCCCGTCGCCGGTGGCGACCGCGGCGCTGACCTCCGCGATCCCCGCGAACCTGGTCCCCGCCCGGCCCAGCCCCCAGGAGGTCCGCCGCGCGCTGGCGCGCATCGCGCGGGACAGCGACGGACGGGTCCGGCTCGGCACCATCGGCCGCACCAACGAGGGCCGCCCGATCCGGCTCGCCACGGTCGGGTACGGCCCGACCCGGCTGCTCTACGTCACCCAGCAGCACGGCGACGAGCCGCTCGGCACGCCCGCCGCGATCCGCGCACTGTGGACCCTCGGCGTGCCGCGCACCGCGTGGCACCGCTGGCTGCTCAGCCGGGTCACGATCGACGTCGTCGTGCAGGCCAATCCGGACGGCGCCGTGCGCAACCAGCGCTACAACCACGACCCGGACGCGAGCGGCCCCTACACCGAGCCGGGCGTCGGCTACGACATGAACCGGTTCCACAACCCGCTGACGCCCGTCGCGGACAACCCGGTGCCGGAGTCCCGCGCGATCCTGCGGCTGTGGCGCGCCACCGAGCCGCGGATCGTCGTCGACTACCACATGCAGGGCCGCTACCGGCAGCCCGACGGGCGGGAGACCACCGCGTCCATCCTGTGGCCGACCAGCCCGCTGGCGAGCAGCGCGGCCGTCACGGCGGGCCGCCGGCTGGCGGTGCGCAACTACGACGCGATGACGTACGTCGCCCGCGCCAACGTCACCCGCTACCCCGGCGGGGACTACGAGGGCATCGCCCGGAACGCCTACGGCATCCTCGGCAGCGCCAGCCTGCTGGTCGAGCTGTCGGACCTGCCCGAGGACCGGACCGAGTTCCAGATCCGCACGGCGTACGTGTCGATGCTCGCCACCGCCCAGGGCGCCGCCGACCGCTCGATCTGGCGGATCGACCCCGCCCGGGCCGACGCGATCCCGGAACGCGGCCCCGCCATCCCGGACGCGCCCGCCGAACTCGCCCGGGCCGACGCCGCCTGACGCCCGACGCCCGTGCCGCCGCCCGCCCCCGGGACACCGGGCCGGGCGGCGGCGCCGGCCACCGACATCCCGGACACCGCCCCGCTGGAGGCGATCGCCGTGCCGCCTGCCCCGCCCACCGACGCCGACCTCGACACCCTCATCCGCGCCCGGCTCGCCCTGGCCGGCATCGACCTCGACCAGCTTCCGCCCGGCACCCGGCCGGACCCGGTGACCGGGTCGCCCGGCCGCGACACCGTGCTGGCCTCGCTGCGCGCGTTCCTGCGCGGCACCGTCACCACGCTCAGCGCCTACCAGCTGCCCGTGCCCGCCGGCACCGACCCGGCCCACGTCGTCCCGCTGTCGCAGCAGCGGGCGCCCCTGCTCTACCCGTCGATCAGCACCGCCTGGCGGGCGTCGTGACCGCCGCGGCCGGCCCCGGGCCGGTGGACCGCCTGGTCGACCGGCGCTCGTTCCTGGTGCGGGCCGCCGCCGTCGCGGGAACCACCGCGGCCGGCGCGGCCGCCCTGCCGTCGATCGCGTACGCGGGCGCCCCGGCGCAGCCGCCCGGCGGGTTCCGGGGCACCCGCGGCACGCCGTACCGGCCGCCGCGGCCCGAGGCGCTGCGCGACATCACCGAGCTGACCATCGCCGAGGCGGCGTGGCTGATCCGCGCCGGCCGGCTCGACCCGGAGCGGCTCGTCGAGGCGTACCTGGACCGGATCGGCGTCGTCGAGCCCGTCTACCAGGCGTTCAACCTGGTCGCCGGCGACCGGGCCCTCGCCGAGGCGCGGCGGCTGGGCCGCCGCGGCCCGCGCACGCCGCTGCGCGGCATTCCGCTGGCTGTCAAGGACAACTACTGGACGGCCGGGCTGCGCACGACGGCGAACTCGTACCTGTTCCAGGACTTCGTGCCGCCGTCCGACGCGACCGCGGTGGCCCGGCTGCGGGCCGCCGGCGGCATCGTGCTCGGCAAGACGCAGATGGGCCCGCTGGCCACCACCCGCGCCACCGCGCCCAACGGGGTCATCACCACCGTCAGCGCGTGGGCGCCCACCGACCCGTCGGTCGACCCCGGCGGCTCGTCCACCGGCTCCGCCACCGCGGTGGCCGGCCGGCTGGCCACCTCCGGCACCGGCACCCAGACCGGCGGGTCCATCACCGGCCCGTCGAACGCGCAGAACCTGACCGGCCTCAAGCCCACCATGGGCCGCGTGTCGCTGTACGGCATCATCCCGCTCAGCTACACCCGCGACCATCCCGGCCCGCTCGCCCGCGACGCCATGGACGCCGCCATCATGCTCACCGCGATGGCCGGCCCCGACCGCCGCGACCCCCGCACCCAGGGCCTGCCGCCCGTCGGTGACCTGGTGGCCGCCGCGACGCCGGTGCGCGCCAACCGCCGGCCGCGGCTGCGCTGGCGCACCCGCGTCGGCGTCATCCCCGGGTACACCGCCGGCGCCACGCCGACCGCCGCGGCGCGCCGGGCGTTCCTCGCCGCGCTCGACGCCATCCCCGGCGCGAGCCTGGTCGACGTGCCGCTGCCCGCCGAGTGGGAGCTGCTGACCGGCCCCGAGTTCAACAACGTCCGGCTGCCCGAACGCAGCGAGCCGTTCAAGCCGTACCTGCGCACCGACCTGCGCGCGTTCGGGGTGTCGGTCACCGGCTGGCTGCAGGGCGCGCTGCTCGGCGCCGACGAGTACCTGACCGGCCAGCGCGCCAAGCTGGTGCTGCTGGAACGGGTGCTGGACCTGTTCGACCGGTGCGACGTCGTCGTGCAGACCGGCCCGCTGCCGTTCGACATCATCGGCCTGCCCGAACTGGCCCTGCCGATCGGCTTCACCGCGGCCGGCCTGCCGATCGGCACGATCCTCGGCGCACCGCCGTACGCGGAGGACCGGCTGCTGGCCGTCGCCGCCGCCTACCAGGACGTCACCGACTGGCACCTGCGCCGCCCGGCCGACCCGCCGGCCACCGCGGACGGCCGCGCGCCGCGCACCGCCCGCCGCGACTGGCGCACCGCGACCGCCGCCGCGCCCGACCCCCGCCGGGGCCGGCTGACCGCCGAGGAGGTCGTCCGCCGGATGCAGTGACCGCCGGCCGCGGCCGGGCTCACAGCCCGGTCGTGGTCGCGGTGGTGTCCCGCGCGAGCTGCCGCGCCGAGTTGACCAGCGGCTCGTGGCTGAACGCCTGCGGGAAGTTGCCCACCTGCCGCCGGGCCCGGGGGTCCCACTCCTCGGCCAGCAGCCCGACGTCGTTGCGCAGCCCCAGCAGGCGTTCGAACAGCGCCACCGCCTCGCCGGTGCGCCCCAGGCCGTGCAGAGCGTCGACCAGCCAGAAGCTGCACGCCAGGAAGGCGCCCTCGTCGCCGGGCAGGCCGTCGACGCCGCTGTCGGTCCGGTAGCGCAGGACGAAGCCGTCCTCGCACAGCTCCCGCTGCACGGCGCGGACGGTCCCGGCCACCCGCTCGTCGCGCCACGGCAGGAACCCGACGCGGGGGATCAGCAGCAGCGAGGCGTCCAGTTCGGAGCCGCCGTAGTACTGGGTGAACGTGCCGCGGCCGGGGTCGAAGCCGTTCGCGCACACGTCGGCGTGGATCTGGTCGCGCAGGGCGTGCCACCGCTCGGCCGGCCCGTCCAGGCCGAACTCGGCGACCGAGCGGGCCATCCGGTCCACCCCGGCCCAGGCCATCACCTTCGAGTGCACGAAGTGCCGCCGCGGGCCGCGCACCTCCCACAGCCCGTTGTCGGGGTCGTCCCAGTGGCCCTCCAGGTAGTCCATCAGGGCCTTCTGCAGGTCCCACGCGTCCGCCGACGCCGCCAGGCCCGACGCGCGCCCGAGGTACAGGCCCTCCAGCACCTCGCCCCAGACGTCGAGCTGGAACTGCCCGGCGGCGCCGTTGCCGATGCGCACCGGCGCCGAGTTCTCGTACCCGCGCAGCCACGGCAGCTCGTACTCCGGCAGCCGGCGGGTGCCGTCGAGCCCGTACATGATCTGCAGGTCACCCGGGGAGCCGGCCACCGCGCGCAACAGCCAGTTGCGCCACGCCGTCGCCTCGGTGACGAAGCCGCTGCCGAGCAGCGCCTGCAGGGTGAACGTGGCGTCGCGCAGCCAGCAGTACCGGTAGTCCCAGTTGCGCACGCCACCGATGTGCTCCGGCAGCGAGGTGGTGGCCGCCGCGGCGATGCCGCCGGTCGGGGCGTACGTCAGTCCCTTCAGGGTGACGAGGGACCGGCGCACGGCCTCCTCCCACCCGCCGCGGTACGTGCACGACCCCATCCAGCCCGACCAGAACGACTCCGTTTCGGCCAGGGCGTCCGCCGCGTCGACCGGTGTCGGGGCGGGCAGGTGCGACGGCGCCCACATCAGCACGAACGGCACCCGGTCGCCCGCCTCGACCTCGAACTCCGCCCACGTCGCCTCGTCCTGCCCGTGCAGCGCGACGGGGGTGCGCAGCCACACGGCGTCGGGCCCGGCCACCGCCGTCAGCATGCCGTCGACGTGCCGCACCCAGGGCACGACCGACCCGTAGTCGAAGCGCAGCCGCAGTTCGCTGCGCATCCGGACCCGCCCGCTGACGCCCTCGACGATGCGCACGACGTCCGCCGCGTCGCCGCGCGGCGGCATGAGGTCCACCACCCGCACGGTGCCGTCGGGCCCCTCCCACTCCGTCTCCAGCACGAGGGAGTCGCCGCGGTACCGGCGGCGGGTGCACGTGCCGCCCGCCGCCGGGCCGATCCGCCAGTGGCCGGCGTTCTCGTCGTGCAGCAGCGCCGCGAAGCACGCCGGGGAGTCGAACCGGGGCAGGCACAGCCAGTCGATGGAGCCGTCCCGGCCGACGAGCGCCGCGGTGTGCAGGTCGCCCAGCAGGGCGTAGTCCTCGATCAGGCCGGCCATCAGGCGTCCGCCCGCAGCAGCGAGTCGGCGGGCCCGGTGCTGCCGGCCGGGTACTCCAGCAGCGGCACCGCGCCCGAGCGCCACGCCGCCAGCACCGGGTCGACGATCCGCCAGCACTCCTCGGCGGTGTCGCCGCGCACCGACAGCGTCGGGTCGCCCTCCAGGACGCCGCGCAGCACCTCGCCGTACGGCGGCAGGTCGCCCGGCCCGAACTCCGCATCCAGCGTCACCGGGTCGAGGACGAACGGGTCGCCGGGACCGTTGATGCTGAAGTCGAGGTGCAGCCGGTCGGGGCCGAAGCCGATGCGCAGCCGGTCGTGCCGGTTCCAGCCGGTCAGGCCGTCCGGCACCCGCTGCGGCGGCTTGAACGTGATCACCGCCTCCTTGCGGGTGGCGCTCAGCGCCTTGCCGGACCGCAGCCGGAACGGCACCCCGGCCCAGCGCCAGGTGTCCACGGCGACGACCAGCTCGGCGAGGGTCTCGGTGCCGCGCGCGGGGTCCACGCCGGCCTCGTCGGCGTACGCGGGCAGCTGCCGCCCGTCCACCGCGCCGGCCGCGTACCGGGCCCGCCGGCTGCACGCCGCGGGGTCGTCGTCCCACAGCCGGGTGGCGCGCAGCACCTGCGCCTTGCGGTCGCGGAACTCCCGGGCGTCCAGGGTGGGCGGCGCCTCCATGACGAGCAGCGCCAGCACCTGCAGCAGGTGGCTCTGGATCATGTCGGCGAGGGCGCCGGCCCTGTCGTAGTAGCCGGCCCGGCCCTCCAGTGCGAGGCTCTCGTCGAAGACGATGTCGACCGACTCGACGTGCGCGGAGGACAGCAGCGGTTCGAAGATGCGATTGGCGAAGCGCAGGCCGAGGATGTTCAGCACCGTGGACTTGCCGAGGAAGTGGTCCACCCGGTGGACCTGGTCCTCCGGGACCAGCCGGCTCAGCAGCTCGTTGAGCTGCCGTGCGCTCTGCGCGTCCGTGCCGAAGGGCTTCTCCAGGACCAGCCGGGTGCCGGCCGGCACGCCGATGTCCGCCAGCACCGCGCACGCGGCGGCGGTGACCGCGGGCGGCAGCGCGAAGAAGATCGCGACGCGGCCCTCGCACGCCGCGAGCAGCCGCCGCAGGTCGTCGGGGCGGGTCACGTCGGCCCGCAGGTAGCGGGCGGTCCCGGCCACCCGCGCCACGGCCGGGTCGCCGCCCGCCGCGGCGAACGACTCGGTGACCCGGCTGCGCCACCGCTCGTCGTCCCAGTCGTCGGTGCCGCTGCCGACCAGGGCCAGGCCGGGCGCGGCCCCGCCGGCCAGCAGCCCGGCCAGGCCCGGCAGCAGCAGCCGCGCCGTCAGATCGCCGCTCGCGCCCAGGACGAGCAGCGTCTGCACCGAGTCAGTGGTCATGCGGGTTCCCCGATCCGTCGGTTGTGGGTCGGTCCTCTTGTTCACCTGATCGCCCGCGTTTCATGCCTCCGGGCGGCGTCCGGCGCGATCCGCCGATCGACTGACGGGCCTCCGGCAGGCACCTACAGTGAGCCGCATGGCGCCCAGGTCAGCACCCCGGCCGGTGGTCCTGCTGGTGCTGGGCGGCCTGCTCGCGGGCGCCCTGATCCACCTCACCCGCCCGGCGGCGCCCGGATCGCCCGCGCCGGTGGCGGGCACCCCGGTCGCGGTCGCCCCGGCGGAGAGCCGGCCGTCGCCGGCGTCGCCGCCGGCCTCGTCGACGCGGCCCTCGGTGCGGGTGACCGATGGGCCGTCCGAACCTGCGGCGACCCGCGCCGCCACGCGGCCCCCGAAGGCTCCGGCGGTGCCGGGCTGGCGGCTGGTGTGGGCCGACGAGTTCGACGACACCGTCATCGACCGGGCCCGGTGGAACGTGCGCGACGGCGAGGGCCGCGACGTCGACCTCGGCTGCAACGTGGCGAGCCCGCGCAACGCCTTCGAGCGGGACGGCGTGCTCGTCATCCGGGCCCTGCGGGAACGCGTCCGGTGCGGGTCGCAGACCCGGTCCTACACCGAGGCGTACCTGGACACCATCGGCAAGGCGTCGTTCACGTACGGGCGCTTCGAGGTGCGGGCGAAGTCGCCGACCGTGCCCGACGGCTCGCAGGGGCTGTGGCCCGCGTTCTGGCTGCGCCCGGACGACGGGGGCAAGGGCGAGATCGACGTGGTCGAGCTGCCCGGCGGCGCCGCCTACCACCGCGCCGCCACCCAGGCGATCTTCTACGACTACACGCCGGTCAAGCAGGACAACCGGCACACCCTCACCACCGGGCACCCCGCCGACGGGTTCCACACCTACACCACCGAGTGGGAGCCCGGCGAGCTGCGCTGGTACATCGACGGCGTGCCGGTCTACCGGCGGGACCGCACGACGACCCCGTGGTTCGCCGAGGCGTTCAGCCGGCCGTTCAACCTACGGCTCAACGTCCAGGTCGGCGGCTGGCTCGGCGACCCGGACGCCGCCACGCGGTTCCCGGCCGACTTCGTCGTCGACCACGTCCGGGTCTGGCAGCGGTGAATCCCGCCGCTTGAGGTTTTCGCCCTGCGACATCGGTCGCTCTCGGTAATCGGACATCGGTGCCGTACCCGGTCGACTGGACCCGCAATTGCACCTGTATGCAGCTGAAACGGTGTCATTCCCTCCCCCTTCCGGCCCATGCTTCGCCCCGCCACGCTCACTTAGCGTTGATGTCAGCTGTGTCGACCGGCGCGGCGGGACGCACTCGCGGGGGAGGGGGTCGTGGCGATGGCGGACGACATCACCGACACCACCGACGTCACCGACCCGCGCGACCGCCGGGACGGCATCGGCTGGGTGACCCGGGCGATCTTCCCCGACGCGCGGCTTCGCCTGCGGGTGCACCGCGGTCCCGCCGCCACGCCCGCCGGGCAGCGGGCGATGGCGCGGTACGCCGTCGTGCCGTCGCTGGAGCACGCCCGGTTCCTGCTGCCGCTCGCCTCCCGCCGGGTCGCCGCGGCGTCGACCATCGCCTACAACGCGCTGCGTCCCGCCCGCGTGCGGCTCAACCGGCTGGCGGTGGGCGTCCTCGCCGCGCTCGGCGGCACCGGCCTGGCCGGCATGCCCGTCCTGACGGTGTCCGCCCCCGACGGCGCGGACCTGCGCGAGCTGCTGCTCACCGAGGAGCTGGGCGCGCTGCTCGGCGTCCCGCTGCACGCCGCGATCGGGGTGCGCCCGCCGGACCCGCACCACAAGCCCACCCTGCAGCTGTTCGACGACCACGGCCGGCCGCGCGGATACGCGAAGATCGGCTGGAACGACGCGACCCGCGCGCTCGCCCGCGCCGAGGCCGCCGCCCTGAGCGGGCTGCCCCGCGGCGGCGCCGGCCTGCCCGCGATCCCGCGGCTGCTGCGCGCCCTGGAGTGGGGCGACCGCGCCGTCACCGTCGTGGAGCCCATGCCCCGCAGCGTGCGCCGGATCAGCCGGCCGGACACCCCGCGCGTCGGCGCCATGCTGGCCGTCGCCCGCCGCGGCGGCCCGGCGGCCGCACCCGAGGCGCTCGGCGGCTCGGCGTACCTGGCCGGGCTGGCCGTTAGGGCCGAGCGGGCCGGCGGCCCGATCTGCGACCTGGTCGCCGCGCTCGACCGGCGCGACGGCGCCACCCTGCTGGAGTTCGGCGACTGGCACGGCGACTGGGTGCCGTGGAACCTCGGCGAGCACCGCGGCCGGCTCGTCGCGTGGGACTGGGAGAACCGGGGCGCCGGGGTGCCCGTCGGCTTCGACCTCGCCCACCAGGCCTTCCAGACGGCCCTGTCGCTGCGCGGCCTCGACGCCGCCGGCGCGGCCGCCCACATGGCCGGGCAGGTGCGCCGGCACGGGCCGCGCGCCGGCCTCGGGCCGGACCAGTGCCGCGCCGTCGCCGACGCGTACCTCGCCGAACTGTGGCTGCGCACCGCGGAGCTCGCGGCCGGGGGCGCCGGCTGGAACCCCCGCCTGCACCCGGCCCTGCTGCCGGTCCTGGCCGCCCGCCTGGACATCCGGCCGGCGACCCGGCCGGCCGTTCGGGGGGCCGGCCGATGACCATGCTGGACACGCCGCCCCCGGCGCGGGTCGCGCCGCCGGCAGCGGCCGCGCCGGCCGCGTCGGTCGCCCGCCGGGTCGTGCCGCACCGGCCGTGGGAGGGCCGGTACCTGCGCACCCTCGTGCTGGCCGACCTGGCGGCCGCGCTGCTGGCGACGGCGACCGGGTACCTCGTGCGGTTCGGGCCCGTCAGCGGCGGCCACACCCACCGCTACCTCGCGCTGTCGCTGCTGCTGCCGTTCTGCTGGCTCGCGGCGCTGTCGGTCGCCCGCGCCTACGAGACCCGGCTGCTGTTCGTCGGCGTCGGCGAGTACCAGCACACCCTGCGCGCGGGCGTCCGGCTGACCGTCGGCACCGCGCTGGTGTCGTACGCGTTCGACGCCCACGTGGCCCGCGGCTACCTCGTGGTCGTGCTGCCGCTGATGACCGCGCTGTCGATGACCGGCCGGTTCGTGCTGCGCCGCCGGCTGCACCGCGACCGGGCCCGCGGCGTGGCCGTGCGCCGGGTGCTCGCCGTCGGGCGGCCCGGCGCGGTCGCCGACCTGGCCCGCCAGCTGCGCCGCCGCCCGCACCACGGCCTGCAGGTGGTCGCGGCGTGCGTGCCCGACCCGGACGCAGCCGGCGACCTCGGCGACCTCGGGTACCTCGCCGATCTCGGCGTGCCGGTTGCCGGCGACATCGCCTCGACGGCCCGGTCCGCCACCCGGGCCGACGCCGACACCGTGATCGTGCTGTCGGTGCCCGAGCTCGACGGCCCCGGGCTGCGCCGGCTGGCGTGGGCCCTGGAACGCGACGACGTCGAGCTGATCATGGCCTCGTCGCTGCTCGACGTCACGGGCGACCGGATCGCGATCCGGCCGGTGGACGGCCTGCCGCTGATGCACATCGAGCACCCCCGGCTGTCCGGCGGGCGGCGCATGGTCAAGGGCGTCTTCGAGTTCGTCGCCGCGCTGAGCGTCCTGGCCGTCGTCGCGCCCGTCATGCTCGCGGTGGCGGTGCTGGTCAAACTGGACTCGCCGGGCCCCGCCCTGTTCCGGCAGGACCGGGTCGGCCGGCACGGCCGGGCGTTCCCGATGGTCAAGTTCCGCACCATGCACGTCGACGCCGAGCAGCGCCTCGCGCAGCTGCGCGCGGAGCAGGCGTCCGACGGGGTGCTGTTCAAGCTGCGCGCCGACCCCCGGGTCACCCGGACCGGCCGGTTCCTGCGCCGGTACTCCCTCGACGAGCTGCCGCAGATCCTCAACGTGCTGCGCGGGCACATGTCGCTCGTCGGGCCGCGGCCGCCGCTGGCCGCCGAGGTGGCGAACTACCCCGACGACATGCGGCGCCGGCTGGTGGTCAAGCCCGGCATGACCGGGCTGTGGCAGGTCAGCGGCCGGTCCGACCTGTCGTGGGAGGAGGCGGTCCGGCTCGACCTGCAGTACGTCGAGAACTGGTCGCTGTCGCTCGACCTCATGATCCTGCTCCGCACGGTCGTCGCCGTCGTGCGCGGCTCCGGCGCCTACTGATGACCACGACCCGGGAGGCCGCCCGATGACCACCATGCTGCTGGCCTCCACCGGCGGGCACCTGGCCGAGCTGCACGAGCTGCGGCCCCGGCTGGGCATCGGCGACGACTACTGCTGGGTCACCTTCGACACCCCGCAGAGCCGGTCGCTGCTGGCCGGCGAGCCGGTGATTCACGTGCCGCCCGCGACCAGCCGCGACGTGGTCGGCACGCTGCGGGACTACGTGGCGGCGCGCCGGCTGCTGGCCGGTGGCCGGTTCACCCGGGTGATCAGCACCGGGGCGAGCGTGGCGGTGTCGTTCTTCGTGCCGGCGGTCCGCGCGGGCGTCGAGTGCCACTACATCGAGAGCGCGACCCGCACGCACGCGCCGTCGCTCAGCGGCCGCCTCGTCGCGCGGCTGCCCGGCGTGCACCTGCACACGCAGTACGCGGCGTGGGCGGGGCAGCGGTGGCGGTTCGGTGGGTCGGTCTTCGACGGCCACATCGCCCGGCAGCGCCCGGCGCCGCGGCCCGTCGGCAAGGTCGTCGTCGCGCTGGGCACGCACGAGAAGTTCCGGTTCCCGCGGCTGCTGAGCTCGCTGGTGCGGATCCTGCCCGACTCGGCGGACGTGCTGTGGCAGGTCGGCTCGACCGAGATCCCGGGCATGCCGGCCGGCGCCCGCCGGCACGTCCCGCACGCGGAGATGCAGCAGGCCATGCGCGAGGCGGACGTCGTCGTCACGCACGCCGGGGTCGGCTCGGCGCTGGCGGCGATGCGCACCGGCAAGCGGGCGATCTACGTCCCGCGCCGGCGCCGGCACAGCGAGCACGTCGACGACCACCAGGTGGCCGTCGCGCGGGAGCTGGACACGCGCGGGCTGGTGCTGGCCCGGGAGGCGGACGAGATCACGGCCGGCGACCTCGCCGCGGCGGCGTCGTGGGAGGTGCGCTCGCGCAGCGCGGTCACGCCGTTCCGGCTCGGCGCGGCGTCCGGACGGGAGGAACGGGCAGCGGGGCTCGACCGGATCGCTTTGTAACACACCAAATGCGGGTCGGTCGGACCGATCGGCTGATGGCTCCTAAATGGGGCACCTCACACACTGAACATTCGCGCAACCGTTCTGGGGGCTATGTGGTTCAAGGGCTTACTCGTCGAGTCTCCCGCCGGCCGATCGGCGTGCTCGCCGCCATTGCCGTCGCCATCCCGACGTCCGTGTTCGGACTCACCGCGACCGCGGCGCACGCCGCACCGTCCACCCCGGTCACGAGCACCCTCGTCTCCGCCAACCCCGCCGACAACGTGCCGCACGCCCTGAACGGCGCCGCGTACGCGTTCGCGGAGATCGGCAACACGGTCTACGTGGGCGGCAGCTTCACCTCCGTCCGCGCCGCGGCCGGCACCGCGACGGCCCGCAACTACCTGTTCGCGTACGACCGCACCAGCGGCGCGCTGCAGACGTCGTTCGCGCCCGTCCTCGACGGGGCCGTGCAGGCGCTCGCGGTCACCCCGGACGGCCGGCTCGTCGCCGGCGGCGCCTTCCGCACCGTCAACGGCGTCGCCCGCCGCAACCTGGTCGCGCTCGACCCGGCCACCGGCTCGACGGTCACCTCCTGGGTGGGCCGCGGCGACGGCGGCCTCGTGCGCCGCCTGGTCGTGCGCGGCAACAGCCTCTACGTCGCCGGCGCGTTCCACTGGGTCAACGGCACCCAGCACTCGCTGCTGGCCCGGCTGAACGCCACCACCGGCGCGATCGACCCGACGTTCCAGATCGACGCGAGCGTCGCCCGCCGCGGCGCCGAGCTGGTCTGGGGCCTCGACGTCGCCCCCGACGGCCGGACGCTGGTCGCCGTCGGCAACTTCACCCGGGTCAACGGCCAGGCGCGCAACCAGGTCGTCCTCGTCGACATGTCGGGCACGCCGACGGTGGCGAACTGGGACACCCAGCGCTACGTCCCCCCGTGCGCCAGCACCACCTTCCCGTTCTACGCCCGCGACGTGGACTTCGCCGACGACGGCAGCTACTTCGTCATCGCCGCCGACGGCGGCCGGGGCACCGGGGCGTACTGCGACACCCTCACCCGCTGGGAGACCGGCGCGCGCGGCACCGCGCTCGACGCCACCTGGGTGCAGGACACGGGCCGCGACTCGATCACCTCGGTCGAGGCGGCGGACAACGTCGTCTACCTCGCCGGGCACTTCCGCTGGCTGAACAACGCCAACGGCACCGACAACCCCGGCGCCGGGGCGGTCGACCGGTACGGCTACGGCGCGCTGAACCCGATCAACGGCATGCCGATGGCGTGGAACCCGACCCGCAGCGGCGCCCCCGCCGGCACGGTCAGCTGGGGACCCGTGGTGTTCGAGCTGTTCCGCGGCGCGACCGGCCTGTTCGCCGGCTTCGACTCCGACGGGCTCGGCCGGGAGTACCACGGCCGGCTGGGCATGTTCCCGCTCGCCGGGGGCCGCACGGTCGCCGCGGTCAACGCGCCGTCGGCCACCCCCGGGTTCCTGTACCTGGGCGGCGGCGCCGCCGGCACGCTGACCAGGGTGCCGTTCGACGGCACCGCGCTGGGCGCCCCGGTGGCCGGCGGCCAGCCGAACATCGTCGCGCCCGGGGCGGCCTTCGCCCTCGGCAACCGGGTGTACTTCGCCCGCACCGACCGGACCGCGGGCACCAACGGCCAGCTGTGGGTGACGACGTTCAACCGGGGCGCGGCCGGCGCGCCGTGGCTGGGCAGCGGCTACAACGCCTGGTTCGGCGCGTCGAGCCTGACCGGCGCGTTCTACCTCGACGGGCGCATGTACTACACCGTCGCGGGCGACGACCGGCTGTTCGCCCGCTACCTGGAGCCGGACGGCTCCGTGGTCGGCTGCACCGCGTTCGTCGTGCCCACGCAGGGTGTGGCGTGGGGCTCCGTCCGGGGCATGACGTACGCCGCCGGCCGGATCGTCCACGGCACGACCGGCGGGGCCCTGCGGGCGGTGCCGTTCGCGGGCGCCTCCGTCGACGGCGCCGCCGCGGTCACCCTGGCCACCGGCTCGCCGGCCGCGGCCTGGTCGAGCCCGACGCTGTTCTACGCCACGTCCTGACGCGGTGAGCCCGCGGGCCGCCGCCGCCCCTTCCGGCGGCGGCGGCCCGTCGGTGCCTGTGCCGGTCGTCACGTCCCGTAACAGCACGTCCGTGCCTGGTTCGGCTCGTTCGGGCGTTCCGCACTGGAAATGCGGTCAAATCAGCACACGTTCGGCCGATGTAGCCACTTCGTCGATTACCGATAGTTACATTGCGGGTTTGACGCACTGCGTCCGGACGCCTGCGCCGACCGGCTGAGAGGGAACCGCCTGATGGACGTGACGGACGCCGCCGCCGGAGCGCACGGCCGCCCGGTCGGGATCGGCGAGCTCGCGCGGATCCCGCTGCGCCGCTGGCGCGAGGTGGTCGCCACGACGCTGCTGGTGAACCTCGGCGCGGCCGCCTACCTCCTCCTCGCGCCGGCCACCTGGACCGCCACCACCGTCGTGGTCGTCCGCCCCGTCGTGACCGACCCGTTCTCCCTGCCCAACAGCGGCGCGGACCGGGCGGTCAACATGACCGCCGAGAACGGCATCGCCACCGGCAACGACGTCATCGACCGGGTGGCCACCGCCACCGGCCTGGACGCGGCCGACGTGTCCGCCGCGCTGCTCGTCGAGAACCCGGTCGGCGGGCAGGTGCTGCGCTTCAGCTTCGACGGCGGCAGCCAGGCCGAGGCGGTGACCGGCGCGAACACCGCCGCCCAGACGTACCTGCGGGTGCGCCAGGCCATGTACGACGGCCAGCGCACCGCCGTGCTCAAGTCCTACGACGCCACGATCGCGGCGGTCACCACCCAGCGCCGGCGCGCCCAGGCCGACCTGCCGGGCACCATCAGCTCCGACCAGACGTCGCCGCGCGCCAACGCCCTGCTCGACCAGATGCGCTCGCTCAACGACCAGCTGGCCACCCTCGCCGAGCAGCGCTCGAAGGTGGCCTCCGCCGACCTCAGCCCCGGCGTGGTCACCAACGCCGCCCGCGAGCCGCTGCCGTCCAGCCGCGACGGCGCCCCGCTGTACGTGCTCGCCACCCTGCTCGGCGGCCTGGTGCTCGGCGTCGTCGTCGCGTTCGTGCGCGAGTCGCTCGACCGGCGGCTGCGCTCGGCCGCCGAGGCCGCCGACGCCACCGGCGCCCCGCTGCTCGGCAGCGTCCAGCGGCCCGGCCGGCGCGGCCGGGACGGCACCGGCACCGACATGCGCTACCTGGCCCTGTCCGTCGCCACCTGGACCGAGGGCCAGCCCGGCCGGCCGCTGGTCGTGCTGTCAGACCGGCCCGGCGAGGGCCGCCCCGAAATCAGCGCCGGGCTGGCCGCCGCGCTCGCCGAGGCCGGCCACGAGGTCTACCTCGGCGGCACCGACGACGTGGCCGACGAGCTGCACGCCCTGCTGCTCGCCGCCCAGCGCCGGGTGCCGCCGGTCATCACCCGGCACCGGGTGCCGCGCTCGGTGCCCGCCGCGCCGATCGCCGAGCGCAACCTGCAGGCGCCGGACGGCGACCGCAACGGCCGGCTCGGCAAGATGAGCGCGCCGGTGGGCCTGAGCGCCGTGAACGGCGGCGGCGCCACGACCACCACGCTGCTCGCCCCCGACGTCTCCGCCGCGCCCGCCGCACCGGACGTGCCGGCCGGGCCCCGGCCCGCCGCGCCGGCCGGCCGCGCCGCCGTCCCGGTCCGCGACGAGGCCGACCTGCTGTACATCGGCTCCGGCAGCGTCCGGCTGGGCCCGCTGGAGACCGACAACCCCGAACAGCTGATCGTCCTGGACGGCCCGCCCGCCGACGAGGACGACCGCGGGGTCTGGGCGGCCCGCAGCGGCGCCGCGGTCCTCGTCGCCGCGTGCGACCGCACCCGGGCGACCGCGCTCACCCGCCTCGCCGACCGGGTCCGCGCCGCCGGCGTGCCGCTGCTCGGCGTGGTGCTGACCGGGGTGCGGCCGTGACCGGCCACCCGCGCGTCTCCGTCGTGGTGGCGACGTGCGACCGCCCCGGCCTGCTGGACCGGGCCGTCGCCGCGGTGCTCGCCCAGGACTACCCCGGCGAGATCGAGTGCGTCGTCGTGTACGACCACGTCGACGTCCGGACCCTCGACCTCACCCCAGGGCCCGGGCGGAGCCTGGCGTACGCCACCAACACCCACCGGCAGGGCCTGCCCGGCGGCCGGAACACCGGGGCCGAGCGCTCCACCGGCGAGCTCATCGCCTTCTGCGACGACGACGACGTGTGGCTGCCGGACAAGCTGCGGCACCAGGTCGAGCTGCTGCGCGCGCACCCCGGCGCGGCCGCCGCCGGCTGCGGCATCCGCCTGCAGGGGCCCGGCTTCACCCGTGACCGGGTCCTCGGCCGCGACCGGGTCGTGCTCGCCGACCTGCTCGCCGACCGGGTCATGGAGGTGCACTCCAGCACGGTCGTGGTGCGCCGGGAGACCTGGGCCGCCGTCGGCGACGTCGACGAGAACATCCCCGGCGGGTACGGCGAGGACTACGAGTGGCTGCTGCGCGTCGCGGCGCACGGGCCGATCGTCATGGCCCCGCAGGTCCTGGTGATCGTCGACTGGCACGGCGGCTCGTTCTTCTTCGGCCGCTGGGCGATGATCGTCGAGGCGCAGCGCTACCTGCTGCGGCGCCACCCCGAGCTGGCCCGCAGCCGCAGCGGGCTGGCCCGCATCCACGGCCAGATCGCGTTCGCCCTCGCCTCCGGCCACCGGCGGCGCGAGGCGCTGCGCGAGCTGCTGCGGGTGCTGCGGCTCAACCCGGTGGAGAAGCGCATCCTGGCCACCGTGCCGGTGCTGCTCGGCGTGCTGTCGGGCGAACGGGTCCTGGCCATGGCGCAGCGTCAGGGCCGCGGTGTCTGACCCGGCCCGCCGGGTGGCGCCACCGGTGGCGCCGGTGCCGCCGGTGCCGCTGCCCACCTGGCCGCTCGTGCTGATGTTCGGGCTCGTGCCGCTCTGGTGGGCGCTGGGCGCGTTCTACCTCGGCTGGTCGGTGCTCGGCGCGGTGCTGCTCGCCGTCCTGCTGACCCGCGGGCGGATCGCCCTGCCGCCGGGCGCCGCGCTGTGGGGGCTGTTCCTCGCCCTGGTGCTGCTCAGCGTCGTGCGCATCGACCGGCCGACGGCGTACCTGTCCTACGCCCTGCGGGTCGGCTTCCTGGTGACCGCGCTGGTCGTCGCCGTCTACGTCTACAACGTGGCGCGCGAGGGCACGCCCTGGCACCGCCTGCTGCGCCCGCTCGCCCTGTGCTGGCTGTCGCTCGTCGCGCTCGGCTGGCTCGGCGTGCTGGTGCCGACGTTCGCCCTGACCACCCCGGTGGAGCTGCTGCTGCCGCGGGAGCTGGCCGAGACCCGGTACCTGCAGTCGCTGGTGCACGTGCGCAGCAACGAGTTCAACCTGCTCTCCCGGGCGCCGATCTACCGCACCTCCGCGCCGTACCCGCACACCAACAACTGGGGGACGGCGTACGCGCTGCTGCTGCCCTGCGTGCTGGCGTACCTGACCTCGGTGCGCGCCGGGGCGCTGCGCGTCGTGCTGCTGGTGTCGCTGCCGCTGTCGGTGGTGCCGGCGTTCATGACCCTCAACCGCGGCATGTTCCTGGGCCTGGGCATCGGCATGGTGTACCTCGCCGGGCGCGCCCTGCTGCGCGGCAGCGCCCGCCCGATCGCCTCGATCGGCGTCGTGGTCCTGCTGTTCTACCTGTTCAGCCTCGTCGTGCCCGTCCAGGAGCGGATCGCCGAGCGGGTCAGCACCACCGACACCAACGTCGACCGCCTCGACCTGTACGTGCACACGTGGCAGGCGGTGCTCCGGTCGCCCCTGCTCGGCTACGGCGGGCCCACCGCCGTCGACACCACGCTGTCCGCCGAGCCGCTGGGCACCCAGGGCATGCTGTGGAACGTCATGTTCAGCCACGGCCTGCCGGCGCTGGCCGTCTTCCTGCTGTGGCTGCTGTTCGTCGCCCGCCGCCTCGCCGCCGCCGTGTCGCTGTCCGGGCAGTGGCTGAGCACGGTGCCGGTGATCGCCCTGTCGATCATCCCGGTGTACGGCTACGTCGACCCGAACCTGTCGATCATCTTCTTCGCCGTGGGCGCGGGCCTCGCCGCGGTGGACGGCCCGGTCAACCGGGAGTCCCGCCCGCTCGGCCCGCGACCGGTCGCCGTGAACGGCGCGGCCCGGTGACGGCGGCCGGCGCGGCCGCACCCGCCCGCCCCGGCGTGCGCGGCGGAGCGGCCGGGCTGGCCGGCGCCGCCGTCAGCGGGGCGGCCGGCTTCGTGCTCACCATGGTGATCGTCCGGGGGCTCGGCGCCGCCGGCTCCGGCGAGCTGTTCACCGCGATCGCCGTCGTCACCATCGCCGCCGCGGTCTGCTGCGCCGGCGCGGACACGGCGCTGGTGTGGGCGCTGCCCCGGCGCCGGACCGGCGCGGACGGCGACGCGGCCCGCCTGCTGCCCGTCGCCCTGCTGCCTGCCCTGCTGGCGGCCGCCGCCGTCGCCGCGGTGGGCGCCGCGGCCGGGCCCGCGCCGCTGCGCCCCGCGTTCGCGGCCGTCCCGGTCGTCGTGGCGGCGACCGTGCTGCTGGCCGCCGTGCGGGCGGTGCGGCCCGTCGGCGCGTACGTGGCGGTGCAGTCGGTGTTCGTGCCGGTGGCCCGGCCGGCGCTGGTCGGCGGGGTGCTCGCCGCCGGGGCCGGGGTGGGCGCCGCCTTCGCGGGCTGGCTGCTGCCGGCCGCGGTCGCGGCGGTCGCCGCGGCGGCGCTGCTGGCCGGCCCGCTCGCCCTCGGCCGCGGCGCGGCCCTGCGCCCCGCCCCGGCCGACTGGCGCACGTTCTGGTCGTTCGCCGGGCCGCGCGGGGTGTCCGCGGCCATCGACGCGGGCGGCATGTGGGTCGGCGTGCTGCTCACCGCCGCCCTCGCCGGCGACGCGCAGGCCGGGCTGTTCGGCGCGGTCGGCCGGTACGTGCTCGCCGGCCTGCTCGTCATGCACGGCCTGCGGGTGGCGGTCGCGCCGCGGCTGTCCCGCCTGCTTGGCGACGACCGGCGGGCCGCGGCCGCCGCGGTGTACCGCCGGACGACCACGGCGATCGTCGCGCTGTCCTGGCCCGGGTTCGCGGTTCTCGGCGTGTTCGCGCCGGGCTTCCTGCAGCTGTTCGGCGCGGAGTTCACCGCCGGCGCCCCGGCCATGGCGCTGCTCTGCGCCGCCATGGCCGTCAACGCCGGCGTCGGGATCGTGCAGACCGTGCTGCTGATGGGCGGGCGCAGCGGGCGGCACCTGCTGGCGACCGCGGCCGGGCTGGCGCTCACCGTCGCGCTCAGCCTGGTGCTCGTGCCGCGCCACGGCGCGCTCGGCGCGGCCGTCGCGTGGACCGCCGGCATCGTCGCCGAGAACGCGCTCGCCGCCGTCGCCGCCCGCGCCGTGCTGGGGCAGGGCCTGTGGGACCGCACGATCGCCCGGACCGCGCTGCTGGCCGGCGGCGGCACCCTGCTGCTCGCCGGCGCCGTCGCGGCCGTCGCCGGGCGCGGCGTCACCGGCCTGGCCGTCACCACCGGGCTGCTGCTGCTCACCGTCGCCGCGTCGGCGCTGCACCCGGCGGTGCGCGCCCTCGCCCGAACGATCAGGAGACCGGCATGAGCCTGCGCGACCGCGTCAAGACGATGGCGCCGCCCGGCGTGCGCGCCCGGGTGCAGCGCGCGCTGGTCCGCTACGGCGAGCGCACCAGCGCCGCGCGCCCGCTGCCCGACTTCCTCATCATCGGCACCAAGCGCGGCGGCACCACGTCACTGTGGAACTACCTGCTGGAGCACCCGCTGGTGCCGCGGCTGTTCCCGGCCTGGAACACCAAGTCCGCGCACTACTTCGAGGAGAACTTCACCCGCGGCGAGGCGTGGTACCGCTCGCACTTCCCGACCGAGCGGCGGCGCGCCGCCCTGCAGCGCCGGCACGGCGGGCCGGTCCGGGCCGGTGAGGCGGCGCCGCTGTACATGTTCCACCCCCTCGCCGCGCAGCGGGTCGCCGCGCTGATGCCGGACGTGCGGCTCATCGTGCTGCTGCGCGACCCGGTGGAGCGGGCGTACTCGCACTGGAAGGAGCGCCGCACCGAGGGCCGGGAGCCGCTCGACTTCGCCGCCGCGCTCGCCGCCGAGCCGGAGCGCACGGCGGGGGAGCGGGAACGGCTGATCGCCGACCCGGGGTACGTCAGCGAACCGTACGACTGGTGGACCTACCGGGCCCGCGGCCGCTACCTGGAGCACCTGACGCCGTGGCTGGACCGGTTCGACGCCGGGCAGCTGCTGGTGCTGGCCAGCGAGACGTTGTACCGCGAGCCCGCCGCCACCTACGCCGAGGTGCTGCGCTTCCTCGACCTGCCGCCGCACGCGCCCGCCGCGTTCGAGGTGCACAACGGGCGGCGCAGCTCCGCCATGGACCCGGCGATCCGGGCCGAGCTGAGCGCCTACTTCGCGCCCCACAACGCGGCCCTCCAGGACCGCCTCGGCATGACGTTCGACTGGTCCTGACCGTCCACCCGCGACCGGCGGGCCCGGCGCGCCAGGGCCGGTAGCCACGGCGCGAGCCCGGCCGCGGCGAGCAGGCCCAGCAGCGGCGCCCACCACCACGCCGGCAGCGTGGCGGGCGGCGGCGCCGGGGTCGGCGCCACCCACGGCCGGGCGGTCTTCGACCAGGCCAGGAACGCGTCGCCGATCGGCACCAGGCCGAGGGCGTACCGCTTGGTGCGGGGCGTGTCCACCGGCAGGCCCGCCACCTCGCCGTAGCGGGCCAGCGCCCCGGCCAGCCGGGCGTCGCCGTGCACCCGGGCCGCGCCCACCGTCACCACGGTCGCCGACAGGCTGACGCCCAGCAGCAGCGGCCCCGAGTCGACGTCGCCGGGGCCGTCCACGCCGTGCGGGTACTCCCGCACCGCCGGCCCCAGCCCGAGCGGGACGGCGACGTACCGGTCCCGGAAGGTGCGGTACTGCCCGGCGGCGAACCCCGGGTCGATGTCGGCGAGGAACCGCTGGATCATCGCCTGCGAGCTGCCCCGCGCCCCGTCGAGCACCGCGCCGGTCGCCACGTCCACCCGGTGCGGCAGCAGCCCGGTGGCCGGGTCGAGCCGCTGCCGCACGCCCGCCAGCCACCGCGCGACGGTGCCGGCGAACCGCGGCGGCAGCAGCGCGTCGTGCAGCCGCAGCGACGCCACCGCGACGGTCGAGTCCACCGGCCACGCCTGACCCGGGTATGCGGCCAGGAACGGCGACGGCGCCGCCCCGAACGCGGCGGCCAGGGCCGCGGAGTCGTCGGCGAACCGGCGCACCTCCGCAAGGTCGCGCGAGCCGGCCGGCTGCAGGCTCAGCACGCCGCCGCGCAGCCAGTTCGTCCAGCCGCGGTAGAACACGCCGTGGGCCGGCGTCAGGCCCGGGTCGAACGGGGCCCGCCCGGCCGGCGCGTCCAGCCGCCCCAGCGCCCACCGGGCCTCCCGCAGCGCTTCGGCGCGCTGGTCGGCGGGCTCCCGCAGGCCCAGCTCCACCCGGCTCAGGCCGTACAGGGCGTGCAGGAAGAAGTAGCCCTCCGGGAACTGCCGCTGGGCCCGCTCGCCGGCGCCGTCGTCGAGAGCCGCCCGCAGGAACGCCAGCTGGCGGTCCACCCCCGCCGGCGGCCCGTCGGCGGGCAGCGCCAGGCGGACGACGCCCAGCACGGCGGCCAGCGTGACCAGGCACGCGGCGGCCCGGCCCACCCGGCGGCGGGCGGACGTCCGGGGCGCGGGCACGGGCCGATCGTAGGGACGGCGCACAACAGCCCGCGGCGGTCCGCCTCGTTGTACCGGGTGAGCGGCATGAGGGAATCCGCGGGCGGAACCGGCTTGCACCCCAACACCGCCCGCGGGACACCCGAGGATCGCCGGCCGGGGCCGAACAGATGGGCGGAGCCGGGCGAGACCATCGCCGGGACGCGACCGAAAGGGCCAGCCTGTTGCTGACGACGACGACCCGCCGCCTCGCCTTCCTCGCCCTGGTCCCCGCCGCGCTGTTCGGTGTGCTGATGCTCGCCTCGCCCGCCAGCGCCGCCCTGACCTCGACGCAGACCCTCGAGCAGCAGGTCGTCGGCTACACCAACTACCAGCGCAAGGCGGCCGGCTGCGGCACGCCGCTGCGCGTCGACGCCCGCCTGGTGCGTGCCGCCCGCGGCCACAGCGCCCACATGGCCCGCACCGCCCGCTTCTCCCACACCGGCCTCAACGGTTCCACCTTCGGCGCCCGGGCCAAGTACCACGGCTACGCCGCGCCGCTGTCGGAGAACATCGCCTGGGGCCAGCCCACCGCCGCCAAGGCCATCCACGCCTGGCTGGCCAGCCCCGGCCACCGCCGCAACCTGCTCAACTGCAACGCCAAGGCCGTCGGCGTCGGCGTCGTGTACAACGCCCGCGGCCAGGCGTACTACACCCAGGTCTTCGGCTGGCGCTGACGCCCGCCGCGGGCGGGCGCCGGGCCGCCGGCCAGGGGTTCGAGCGTGCCGGTCAGGCACAGCACCCGGCGGACCTGACCCCGGGCGCCGGCGACGTGGAACCGGCGCCCCGTGCCCAGGGCGGCGCGCCGGGCGGTCAGCAGCGCCGAGATCCCCGCGCAGTCCAGGAACGTGACCTCGTCGAGCCGGACCACCAGGCCCGAGACCCGGTCGTCGGTCAGGCACCGGCGCATCGCGGCCACCAGCTCGTCCACGGTGGCCAGGTCGACCTCGCCGGCGACCCCGAGCACCGCCAGCCGCCCCTCGAACCGCAAGCTCACGGCCGCCGCCCGCCCGCCGCCGCGCAGCCGGTGCAGTCGCGCACGCCGGGCCGGGCCCGCAGCCGCCACAGCGGGATCGGCGACCCGCACCGCACACACCGGCCGAACGTGCCGTCCGCGAGACGCTGCAGCGCCGCGGCCGCGTCGGCGGCCCGCCCGGCCGCGGCGAGCGACGCCGCGGCGTCGTGCCGGTCCCGTTCGCAGGTGGCGACGCGCAGCTCGTCGAGCAGCATCTGACCCAGCAGGGTGGCGGCGGGATGCCGGCGGTCCTCGTGGTGGGCGCCCACGACGGCTCAGCGGGTCCCGGCCCGGCGCCGCCCGGTGGACCGGGTGACGGCGAACACGGCCAGGGCGGCGAGGCCCACCTGGATGAGCAGCGTCAGCAGGCTGAAGCCGGACGGCTCGATGCCCGCCAGGCGCGCCACGACGGTCCCGGTGAGCGCGGCGACGACGCCGATGAGGATCGTCAGCCAGACCGGCAGGTTCTGCCGGCCGGGGACGGCGAGGCGTCCGAGGGCGCCGACGATCAGGCCGACGACGAGTGCGGTGATGATGCCGGTGACGGTCACGGGAGTTGTCCTTCCGGTTGGCGTCACTCGACGGTCCGTCGCGCGCATGGAGGCGGTCCCGCGATGCCATGACAGTCCGGTGACAAGCCGGCGCGCCGCGCGCCCGACGGATGCGCCCGCGTACCGTTCGGCCCATGGACCGCATCGACCGCGCCGGCCGGACCATCGCCGCCCCGCCGGCGGCCGTCTACGGCGCCCTGCTCGACCCCCGCGCGCTCGAGGCGTGGCTCCCCCCGGAGGGCATGCGCGGCCGGATCGAGCGGTGGGACCCCCGCCCCGGCGGCGGCTTCCGGATGATCCTCACCTACCCCGACGCCGCCGGCGGCCCCGGCAAGACCACGGCCGACACCGACGTCGTCGACGTCGGCTTCGCCGAACTGGTGCCCGGCGAACGGGTGGTGCAGGAGGCCGTCTTCGAGGCCGACGACCCGGCGTACGCGGGCACCATGACGATGACCTGGCACCTGACCGCCGCCGGCCCGGGCACCGACGTGACCGTCACCGCCACGGGCGTGCCCGCCGGCATCGACCAGGCGGTCCACGAGGAGGCGATCGCGTCGTCGCTGGCCAACCTGGCGGCGCACGTCGAAGCGACCGGCTGACCCCTGGGCCGCGGGGGTCTGGCCTGATAGTCAGATGACCTTTATATTGGCCCGATGGCACACCCCTCAGGCGAACCCCGGCGCGGCGACCCCCGGCTGGTCCGCGCGTACCGCCGGCTCCTGCGGGCCGCCTATCCGCCCGGGCCGCGGCGGGACGAGCTGCTGGACACGCTCGTCGAGACCGCGCCGCCCGGCCGGCGGCGGCCCGCGGTGCGGGAGGTTGTGAACCTGCTGCGGCACGGCGGCCGGGCCCGGCTCGGCCGGCCGTGGAGCCGGGGGGTCGTCGTGCTGGCGGTGTTCGTGGCGCTGGCCGGCGGGCTGCTCGGCGCCGCGGGCGTCAGCCGGCTGGGGTGGCAGGCGGTCGGGCCGCTGCCCGCCGGGGCCGAGGCGGCCGGCATCAGCGGGACGGTGTTCCCGGGGCTCGCGGTGTGGGGCGGCGGCGACGCCGAGAAGATCGTCAGCCAGAGCGACGGCGAGGGGCTGGAGTACGGGTACGCCGTGTCGTGGGTGCGGCACACCGCGGCCACCCGGGACGTCGCCGGGTACGCGGCGGGGGTGCGGGCCCGGCTGGAGGCGGCCGGGTGGACCGTGACGGGTGTCGACCCGCCGCTCGACCGGACCGGCGTCGTGGGCGCGCAGCCGGGCGACGCGGCGGCGGGGTTCACGGCGCGGCGCGGCGAGCTGGGGCTGCGGTTCTCCGGCACGTACTGGCCGGGGCGCCCGGCGTACGACGGTGACGGCCGGGCCATGTACTACCTGTGGCAGGAGCCGCCGTCGTGGCTGGCGGCGGTGACCTGGCTGGGTTTCCTGCCCGGCGCGCTGCTCGCCTGGCTGCTGACCGGGTGGGTGAGCCGGAGCCTGCAGGCCCGTCCGGGCCTGAGCCTGCTCGCCGCCGGGGGCGCGGTGCTCGGCGTGCTGTTCGTGGTTCCCGCCGGGCTGCCGGCGGCGACGCCGGGCGGGCCGGCCGACGAGACCGCCGCGCCGGGCGCCGACGGGCTCGGCTACGCGCTGGCGACGCCGGCGGCGACGGCGGGTGTCGTGGCGGCGCTGCTGGTCCTGGCCGCGGCGGCGCGCCGGCCGCCCCGGGCGCCGGCGTGGGCCGGGCGGTGGCGGCGGGCGGTGGCGGGGCGGCCGCGGGCGGCCGTCGCCCTGGGCGGGGTCGCGGTGGCGGTGCTGGGGGCCGGGGTCGTCGGCGTCATGGGGCTGCACGTCGTCCCCGGGTCGTGCACGCCGTCGGCGCCGGCCGGGGTGGCCGACCCGCCGAGCGCGCGGCTGAGCTACCGGGCCCGGGTCTTCCTCGACCCGCAGGCCACCGACGACCAGCGCAATTTGGCCGAGGCGGCGATCTGGCGCGGGATGGGCGGCAGCCAGAGCTTCGCCGGGGACTCCCGGTCGGCCGATTTCCTGGCCGCGTACTGCCGCCGCGGCCGGCCCGACGCGCGGGTCGCCGACGCACTGCCCCGGCACTGGACCGTCGATCTGGCCAGCCCGGGCCTGTTCGCCGGGCTGGCCGCCGAGCTGATGGCGACGCCCGGCGTGGTGGCCGTGCAGCACGTGCCGCGCTGAGCGCCCGGTCAGGGCCGGAAGCTCGCCCGGTACGCCGTCGGGGTGCGGCCGGTCAGCTCCCGGAACGCCGCGTTGAACGCCGACAGCGACGTGTAGCCGACCCCGAACGCGATCGCGGTGACCGGGGTGTCGCCGGCGGCGAGCTCCTCGACGGCGCGCAGGATCCGCATGCGGCGCAGCACCGCCCGCCACGTCATGCCGGTCTCGTCCTCGAAGCGCCGGGCGAGCGAGCGCGGCGCCAGGCCGACGGCGGCCGCCACGTCCTCGAAGCGGACCTGCTCGCCGAGGCGCTCCCCGGTCAGCCGCAGCGCCCGGCGCAGCTCCGGTGACCGCCCGGCCGGCACCACGACGGGGCTGGGCCGCTCGGCGAGGCGCCAGGTCACCGCGGCCAGCGCCCGGAACAGGGCCTCGGCGTACGCCGTGAGCGGCTCGTCGGCCGCCCGCCACCCGGCGCACCCGGCCACCAGGGCCTGCGCCAGCGGGCTGAGGTCGAACACGGTCAGCGGCGCGGGCGGCGGCGGGGCGAACGCGGTGTCGAACAGCACCGACGCGGTCGTGGCGGGCCGCGGGATGCTCACCTGGACCGGGTGGCCCGCCGCGATCAGGGCGGCCCGGGCCGGCGGCAGCAGCCACGCCTGGCCCTGCGCCTCCAGCCGCAGCGTGCCGGCGGAGGCGCAGAGCAGGTAGTGCCGGTCGACGCGCAGCTCGCGCACCGGCTCGGGGTCGAAGGTGCGGACGAAGCTGTACGCCGCGGCGCCGGTCAGCGGACCGTCTCCAGCAGCTCGGCGTGGAAGCGCCGGCTCACCGGCGGCCCGGTGAGCAGGGGCCGCAGGACGGCGCCGGAGCGGGCGAACGCGTCGGAGGCCAGGTAGCCGGCGAACGACGCCTCGTCGGCCCACTCGTGCACGACGGTGATGCGGGTGTCGTCGTCGCGGGCGGCGTAGACGCGGAACGCCGCGTTGCCGGGCATGGCCCGGACCGGGCCGGACTCGCGGTCGAGCTGGGCGAGCGCGGCGGGGCGGTCGGCGCCGGTGGTGGCGAGGTCGACGATGGCGATGAGCACGGGGTCCTCCTGGGTCGGGCGTGCGGGACGCCTCGATCGTCGCGCCGCGGGGCCGGGTGCGGCTGCCGCCGGCCGGACGCGTTCACGCTGCGATCGGTCACGTGCCCCTCACGGGTGGTCGTAGACGATCCCGGCGTCGCCGTCGAGCCGGGCGCCCGCCGCTACGACGTGGCCGGTGAGCCGCCCGGCGTGGCTCAGGTGCCGCACCGGGATCCCGAGCACGAGGGTGACGTGGTCGGCGATGAGCCGGCGGTGACACCGCCACCACACGCTCTCGCTGCACAGCACCGCGGTCGGCGGGCCGGCCGCCAGCAGCTCGCCGGCGGCGGCGCGGAACTCCGGGGTGCGCATGTGGCCGGCGTACGCGCGGAACGCGTCGACCGTCCACCAGTGGTCGGGGGAGTCCGGCGCGAGCCGGCGGCGGCCGCCCAGCCGCTCCTCCCACACGTAGCCGATGCCGGCGTCGGGCAGCCACCGTTCGAGGGCCTCCCGGCGCACGTGCGGGTGGGCCCGGCTGCCGGGGAAGCGGCGCACGTCGGCCACGCGCGCGACCCCGGCGTCGCGCAGCAGGGCGGTCAGCGTGTCCTGGTCCGCGGTGCCGTGGCCCACGGTGATCAGCGCGGCGGCGTCAGTCATCGTGGCGTTCCCGGTCGCCGACGTAGCGCCGCAGGGCCGGGTCGGCCGAGCGCAGCCGGTCCACCTCCTCGCCGGCGTCGCAGCTCAGCAGCGCGATCACCAGCTCGCCCGGGGTGCGGGCGAGCACGCGCCACGCCGCCCCGGACTCCTCCCAGCGGCGCAGCCGGTCGACCGGCCCGGTCATCCCTGCTCCGGCAGGGGCTGCCGCGGCCAGTCCAGCGCCCGCGCGCCCAGCACCGCGGCGTGCAGGGTGAAGCGGTGCGCCGGCACCGCCGGGTCGTACCCGGTCAGGGTCCGGATCCGGTGCAGCCGGTACGTGACGGTCCGGACCGACACGTGCAGCCGCCTGGCCGACTCGGTGGCGACCGCGCCGGAGTCCACGTACGCGTGCAGGGTCGCCAGCAGCGGCTCGGCGCCGCCCCGGGCGGCCACCAGGGGGCCGAGCACCGCCTGCACCAGCTCGGTGATCGCCGGCTGGTCGCGCAGCAGCACGCGGTAGATCAGCAGGTCGTGGGCGTTGAGGACGGGGTCGTCGACGCGCAGCCGCGCCGCCAGCGTCAGCGCCTCCCGGGCCTCCTCGTACGACCGGGCGATGCCGTACAGGCCCGGGTGCGCGCGGCCCACGGACACCTGCCAGGGCGGTCCGTGCGGCAGCCGGCTCAGCTCGCCGTGCATCAGCCGGCCCAGCTCGTCGGCGCGGCCGGGGGTGGGCGCCACCACGACGAGCAGCCCGTCCTTGGTGGCGACCAGGACGTCGCGGTCGCCGAGGCGGTCGAAGACGACGGCCTCCAGCGCGGTGATGGCGGGGTCCGCGTCGGGCAGGCGGTGGCTGGGGCGGGCCAGCGCCACCTGGTGCACCCGCGCCAGGTCCAGCCCGAACGGCTCGGCCCGGTCGACCAGCGCGCCCGGGTCGGAGTCGCCGCGCAGCAGGTCGTCGATCAGCTCGCGGCGCAGCGTCTCCTCGCGGCGGACCAGGTCGCGCCGGGCGGCGGCGTACCCGTCGGCCAGCGTGGCGACGGCGGCGTCCACCACGTGCAGGACCGCCGTGGCGGCGGCGCGCACCGCCGCGCGGTCGCGGTCGCGGACGACCGCGGGCAGGTCCTCCCACAGCCGCCGCGCCGCGGACAGGTAGAGCTGCACCACCCGGCCGGCCGACACGCCCTGCTCGGCGGCGCGGCGCCCGAGCTGCCCGACCGCGTCCAGCTCGGCGCGGCGCGGCCGCCGGCCGGAGATCGCCGCCTCGGCGACCAGCGGCAGGTAGTCGCCGAGCAGTTCGACCGGGACGCCGCCGGCGTCCCGGCTCGCGGCCCGGGCCACGTCGACGAGCCACTGCTCGTCCGCGGGCGCCACGCCCGGCGCGGGCGGAACCGGCGGCCGCCGGGTCAGGCGGCCCACCACGGCCGGGGGTCGCCGGTGTTCAGCGCCTCCGCGTGCCGGTGCGGGTGCTGGCGCGGCGGCGCGGTGCGCGGCGTGGCCGCCGGGTCCGGCCGCTCGCGCAGGCACGGCACGCAGTGGCTGGCCTCCGGCCGGTTGCGCAGGTGCCCGACCGGGATGTCCGAACCGCACCCCTCGCACACGCCGTAGCTGCCCAGCGACATGCGCTGCAGCGCGAGCGCCGCGTCGCTGACGCCCTGCCGGGCCCACGCGATCAGCGCGTCCAGTGCGGCCGGGTCGTAGCCCCCGCGGTCCGGCTGCCGGCTGCACGCGGTGAGCTGGGCGAGCCGCAGCACGAACAGGCGGTGCCGCTCCTCGAGGGTGTCCTGGAACAGTCGTTGCGGCGGCTGAACGGAGGTCGTCATGGCGCGTGTCCTTCCGGCTCAGCGGGACCTGGGAACGTCCTGACCAGCATGCGCCCCGCCGGCGGCCGGCGACCATGCGCCGGAACGGAGAACAACTCGTGCTTACCTTGCCGGTCGCCGGAAAACAAGACGGTGTCCCCCGCCCGGTTCGCTGCCGGTGATCGCCACCGGCGCGGGTACCCCGGCACCGGCTGGGCCGGGGCGGTCGTTGCCGGTGCCCGGCAACGTGGCGGCGCGCGGATCGCCGCCGGCGGCTCTGACCCGGCCCGGGCCGCGCCCGGCACGATGAGGGCGGTGGCCCGCCGGGCGCCGGGAACGAGGTGGCCGCGCCATGATGAGCGATGCCGAGAGGCGCCGACTGAGCGACATCGAGCTGCGCCTGCGCGAGGACGATCCGGCGTTCGCGCGGCGGCTGACCGGCCCCGCGCCGTCGCGCCGCCGGTGGCAGGACGTGGTCGCGCTGCTCTGGCTGCTCGCCGGGGCGGCGGCGGCCTGCATCGCCGGGCTGTCCGGCAACGCCGGCATCGTGGTCGCCGCCCTCGGCGCGTTCGCTGTCAGCGCGGTGCTCTGGCTGACGGGGTGACGGCCGGTCAGCTCGCGGGGTCGCCGAACGCGGCGCCCAGGCCGGTCAGGTCCACCGACCGGCGGGCGTCCTCGGGGACGAGGTCGACCAGCGGGCGCATCGCCTCCAGCGCGGTGAGGATCTGCCGGGCGACGCGCTCCACCGGCCGCATCGCGTCCACCGACACCAGGATGCCGCGGGAGCTGTACCAGTCGACGATCGGGTGCGTGACCTCGTGGTACAGCTCCAGGCGCCGCCGGATGACCTCCTCGTTGTCGTCGGCCCGGTGCTCCAGCGCCGCCCGGGCCAGCAGCCGCCGGACCAGCTCCGTGTCGTCCGCCTTGAGGTGCAGCGCCACGTTGGCGGTCATGCCCAGCTCCAGGCCGACCTGGTAGAGCGCCCGCGCCTGGGTCATGTTGCGCGGCATGCCGTCGAGCACGTAGCCGCCGCCGCGCTGCCGGGCGTCCTCGAACGCCGAGCGCACCATGTCGAGCACCACCTCGTCCGGCACGAGCCGGCCGTTGTCGAGGTGCTCCTGCACGGCGCGGCCCAGCTCGGTGCGCCGGGCGACGTGCTCGCGCAGCAGGTCGCCGGTGGCGATGTGCGGCACGTCGAAGTGGGCGGCGATCAGGGCGCCCTGGGTTCCCTTACCGGCGCCGGGGGGCGCGACCAGCAGCACACGCATGGGGGCAGCCTCCTCCGTCGTCCGGGTGATCGTAACGGCCGCCCCGGACGGGCTCAGAAGCGCTGCACCCGGAACGCGTCGTGGACCCCGTTGGTGTCGTCCGGCACCAGGTCGGCGGCACCCGAGCGCAGCACGGCGACCCGGCCGTCCGCGGACAGCACCCCGGACTCCGAGCCCTCGCCGACCCGGACGGTGCGGCCGGCCGCGCGGTCGTGGACGAACGCGTCGCCCGCGTAGTCGGTGTCGCCCGGGACGGGACGACGTTCCAGGCGTTCGACCAGAACAGGGCGGCGGTGCCGTCGCGGGTGTCGCCGGGCACCAGGTTCGCCGCCTCGGACAGGAACGCGACGTGCCGGCCGGCCACGCCGCCGGCAGCGGACGGCGCCGTCCACTGTCCTCGTGGCGCCCGGAGGGACGGCTCAGGCGTCGGTGAAGGCGTCGTACTTGATCCGGGTCGACGGCACCCGCAGGGCGGACAGCTGCTTCAGCGTGGCGTTCACCATCGGGGCGGAGCCCGAGACGTAGAAGTCGTGGTGGTTCCACGGGCCGTGCCGGGCGACGACCTCCGCGACGGGACCCGACTCCACCGGGGTGTCCGGGTCGTCGCTGACGGCGCGGACGATGGTGAGCCACGGGTACGTCTCGGCCAGGGCGTCCAGGTGGTCCTTGTCGTAGAAGTCGCCGGCGCGCCGCTCGCCGCGGAACAGGTGCACCCAGCGGGTGCGGTTGTAGCGGCTGAGCTCGTCCAGCAGGGCCTTGGCCGGCGCCAGGCCGGTGCCGCCGGTGACGAACACGATGTCGCGGCGCGACTGCGGCTCCAGGGTCATCGACCCCATCGGGGCGGCCAGCCGCAGCATGTCGCCCGGCCGCAGGCGGCGCACCAGGGCGCTGGACACCCAGCCGCCGCCGACCGCGCGGACGTGGAACTCCAGCGTGCCGTCCGCGCGGGGGGCGTTGGCCATCGAGTAGGTGCGCCACAGCCGGGGCTGGTAGGCGCACTCCAGGCTGACGTACTGCCCGGCGCGGAACGTCAGCGGCTGCAGCGGCCGGCAGGTGAACACGGCGACGTCGGCGCCGCGCCGCTCGTGGGTGAGCACCTCGGCGTGCCAGTACGGCGGGCCGGTCTCGGCGGCGGCGCCCGCGATCATGGTGCGGGAGATCACGTCGTAGACGTCGTTCCAGGCCTGCTCGTAAACGCTGCTCCAGTCCTCGCCGGCGCAGGTGCGCAGGGCGTCCAGCAGGGCGAGCTTGACCTGGGCGTAGTGCTGCGGGGTGACGTGGAACTTGCGGTGGTCGCGGCCGAGCTCGCGCAGGTAGCCGTCGAGGGTCTCGGCGTCGTCGACGTGCTGGACGGCGGACACGATCGCGCCCAGCAGGCGGTTGCGCTGCACGTCCATCTGGACGGGGAACAGATCCCGCAGCTGGGGGTCCGTCAGGAACAGCCGGGCGTAGAAGTGCCGCGCGAGGCGGTCCTGCCGATCCTCGACCAGCGCCCAGCTCTCCTTGAGGGTGGTCGACAGGTCGGTCATGGGCCCTCCTTGCGGGGTGCCGGCCGGGAGTCGTCGCTTGTTTCGACCAGCCTCGACCCCTCGGGGCGCGGGCGTCGCACACCGAGTGCGACGCTTCGCGGCCGGCGGCCGGAAACCGATGTCACAGTGATCGGTGTCCGTGCGTGCGGGCAGGCGGTGGGGAGGAGTCGTCAATGGGTGAACCGGTGTCCGCGGGGCGGGCCCTGCAGGAGCGGCTCGGCACCCGGGCCCGGGCGCAGCGCTTCGAGGACGAGCAGGTGCTCGACCACCTCAACCCGCGGATGCGGTCGTTCATCGCCCGGCGCGAGATGATGTTCGTCGCCACCAGCGACGCCCGGGGCGCCTGCGACAACACCCTGCGCGCCGGCCCGCCCGGCTTCGTCGTCACCCTGGACGCCCGCCGGCTCGCCTGGCCGGAGTACCGCGGCAACGGCGTGCTGGCCAGCCGCGGCAACATCGCCGCCAACCCGCACGTCGGCCTGCTGTTCGTCGACCTGGTCGACGACCTGATCGGCCTGCACGTGAACGGGCGCGCGGCGCTGGTCGGCGACGACGAGCTGCGCGCCGCCCACCCGGGCCTGCCCGCCGACCCGGCGCCGGGGCGGCGCGCGGAGCAGTGGGTGCTCGCCGAGGTGACGGAGGCGTACGTGCACTGCTCGAAGCACATCCCGCGGCTGTACCGGGCGGCCGGGGAGGGACGGCCGGGCGGGTCCGACTACTTCGGCGTGGCCGCGGACCGGGCCGCGCCGACGGCGGCGCCGGCCGCGCCGCCGTGGCGCTCCCGCCTGCGGCGGATCGTGCGGTGGCGGGACGGCGCCCGCTCGGGTGGCCGTCCCGCCTCCTAGCGGCCGGGCGTCAGCGGACCGTGACGGTCCCGGTCAGGCGCAGGTCCGCCGAGGACGATCCGACGTGGACGCGGACCGTCCCGCGCGGGGTCACCCACCGGTCGCCCGCGCTGTCCCAGTACGACAGCTCCCGCCGGTCGACCGCGATGCGCACCTGCCGGCTCTGGCCGGGCCGCAGGTCCACCTTGGCGAAGCCGGCGAGCTTCAGCGCGGGCGAGCCCACCCCCGGCAGCCGGCCAAGGTAGACCTGGACCACCTCGGTGCCCGCGCGCCGGCCGGTGTTGCGCACCCGCACCCGCAGGTACGCGGTGTCGTCGCGGCCGGTCGCCCGGACGGTGTCGGCGGGCCGCCCGCTGTAGCGGAACGAGGTGTACGACAGCCCGTGGCCGAACGGGAACAGCGGGCGCACCCCGGCGGCGCGGTAGCCGCGGTAGCCGATGTTCACGCCCTCGCTGAACTCGACGTCGAGGTCGCCGATGGTGTCCCACGGGTTCTGCACGCCGGGCGGCAGGGCGCGTTCGGTGCGGGGGAACGTGACCGGCAGGCGGCCCGACGGGTTCTCCCGGCCGAACAGGACCCGGGTGAGGCTGTTGCCCTCCTCCTGGCCGCCGAACCAGTTCTGCAGCACCGACGGGACGTCGCGCAGCCACGGCATCGTCGTCGGCCCGCCGGTGGCCAGCACCACCACGGTGCGCGGGTTGGCGGCGCGGACGGCGCGCACGAGCTGGTCGGCGTTCTGCGGCAGCTTCAGCGACACCCGGTCGCGCTCCTCGGTCTCGTAGGTGCGCAGGTAGACGACGGCGACGTCGGCGCGGCGGGCGGCCGCGGCGGCCCGCTGGACCGACGGGGCGTACGCGCCGGCCGGGGTGGACCACTGCAGCAGCAGGGTGCCGGGCTGCAGGCCGACGAGCGGCCGGGTGGACGCGTACTCGACGCGGAGCCGGTGCCGCTCGCCGCCGGTCAGGGTGAGCGGGGCGGAGCGCACGTCGCGGCGGCCGTCGGCGCCGGTCATGTCGATGATGAGCCGGTCGTCGAGGTACGCGCGCGCCTCGCCCCAGCCGGTCAGGCCGAGCCGGTAGACGCCGGTGCGCGGCGCGGTGAAGAACCCCGTGTACCGGGCGGCCTGGTTGCCGCCGGTCGGGGCGCCGAGCGTCGGGGTGGCCGGCACCTGCGAGGCGTACAGGCCGGCGAAGGCGGGGGAGCCGCCGACGAAGCCGACGTCGTAGAACACCTGCTGCTCGGTGCGGGTCAGGCCGGGGTCGCCGGTGGGCGCGGGGGTGGCCCAGTAGCGGGCGGTGACGCCCGTGCCGGTGCCGCTGTCGGGGGTGAGCACGGACGACGGCACGGCGGTCATGTCGGCCGTCTCGATCATGCTGGCGCCGTGCACCGGGTCGTTGCCGGGCTCGTGGACGACCCGCATGCCGGTGCGCCGGCCGCGCTCGCGCAGGGCGTCGAGCACCGAGACCTGGTAGGTGGGCTGCACGCGGGCCGAGCCGCCGATCGTGGAGGCGATGTTCGCGTCGCCGCCGATGACCGCGACCGACCGGGTGCGGGCGCTGAGCGGCAGCACGCGCTGGTTCTTCAGCAGCGTGATGGCCTCGTCCTGGACCTGTCCGGCGACGGCGCCGTGCCGGCGGGCGGGGATGGCGGTGGCGGGGTAGCGGGTGTCGAAGACGCCGACGGCGAACATGGTGCGCAGGATCCGCAGCACCGACCGGTCGACGAGCGACTCGGGGACCTGGCCGGCGCGCACCGCGGCGAGCAGCGGGCCGTCGTAGAAGGCGCGGGTGCCGGTCTCCATGTCGGTGCCGGCCCGGACGGACGGCGCGGTGGAGTGGATGGCGCCGAAGTCGGTGATGACGAAGCCGGTGAAGCCGAGCTGCCGGCGCAGGATCGTGTCGAGGGCCTGGTCGCTCTCGCAGGCGTAGACACCGTTGATCTTGTTGAACGCGCACATCACCGAGCCGAGCCGGGCGTCGTCGACGGCGGCCTCGTAGGGCAGGGTGTGCACCTCGCGCAGGGCCCGCTCGCCGACGATCGAGTTCTGGCCCAGGCCGCGGTTCACCTCCTGCGTGTAGGCGGTGTAGTGCTTGAGGTTGGCGATGACGCGGCGGCGCTGCACCTCGCGCACGTACGAGGTGACGAGTGCGCTGGTGAGCACCGGGTCCTCGCCGCCGCTCTCCGCGATGCGCCCCCAGAACGGCTGCCGGGACGGGTCGGCGTTGGGGCCGAGCAGCATCGCGTGCCGGGTCGCCTTGGCCTCGTCGGCGACGACGCCGGCGTAGACGCGCGCCAGCGCGGGGTCGAAGGTGGCGCCGAGCGCGATGGACGACGGCATGGCGGTCGCGGACCCGCCGGTGCCGGGCAAGGTCCAGCCGCGCGGGGCGATGCCGGCGCCGGCGTCGGCCATCCGCAGCTCGGGGATGCCGAGCCGGGCTATGCCGGCGTTGTAGAACGCGGACGGCGCGGCGCCCTGGTCGCCGGTCATCAGCTCGACCTTCTCCTCGAGCGTCATCCGGGCCAGGACCAGCGCGGCCCGCCGGTCGGGCGACAGCGCGGCGTTCGTCCACGGCCGGTCGGCGGGCGCGGCCACCGCCGGTGCGGCGCCGGTGGCCGGTACCGCGACCGGCACCGCGACCGCGACCGCGACCGCGACGACGGCGGCGAGCGCGGCGCGGCGGGGTCTGCGAAGGACGACTCCTGATCGGACCATCACGGCCTCCTCGGCCTCCACCCTCCTGGCGGGCACGGCGCGGGACAGGCGAGAGTGGAGTAAGCCCTATCTGGCTAACAGAGCGGCGATGCCGAGGCATGGACGGGGACCGATATGAAGCGTGACATCCGTACGCGCGGATGGAGCAAGTCGATCAGGGCAGCCCGTCGAGCCGGGCGAGGACCTGGAGCATGACCTCGTCGGCGCCCGCCCCGATCGAGGTGATGCGGGTGTCGCGCAGGAAGCGGGCCGTCCAGGTCTCCTCGAGGTAGCCGGTGCCGCCGTGGAACTGCAGGCACCAGTCGGCGACCTCGCGCACCAGCCGGCCCGCCGTGAGCTTGGCGACCGTCGCCATCCGCGTGACGTCCTCGCCGGCCATCAGGGCCTCGCACGTCGCGAGGTTGTGGCTGCGCAGCAGGTCCACGGCGGCCTGCAGCTCGGCGAGCCGGAAGGCGACGTACTGGCGCTCGGCCAGCGGGCGGCCGAAGACGGTGCGGTCGCGCACGAAGGCGCGGGTGCGCTCCAGCGCGTACGCGCACTGGCCGGCCGTGGTGTAGGCGGCGAACATCCGCTCGACGACGAACTGCTCCATCTGCTGCTGGAACCCGCGGCCCTCGGCGCCGATGGTGTTCGCGACCGGCACCCGCACCCCGTCGAGGATCAGCTCGGCGGTGTCGGAGCAGCGGTTGCCGAGCTTGCCGAAGGTGCGCCCGACGCTGAAGCCGGGCGTGCCGGTGGGCACGACGATCTGGGACATGCCGCGGTGGCCGCCCTCGTCGGAGGTGCGGGCGAGCAGGCAGACCCAGTCGGCCTGGGCGCCGTTGGTGATGTACACCTTGCGGCCGGTGATGACCCAGTCGTCGCCGTCGCGGACGGCCCGGGTGCGCAGCCGGGCGACGTCGGAACCGGTGTCGGGCTCGGTGACGGCGATCGCGGTGACGGCGGCGCCGGCGACGGCCGGTGCCAGGTAGCGGCGCTTGAGCTCGTCGCTGCCGTACCGGTGCAGCGACGGGGTGGCCATCATGGCCTGCACGCCGAGGGCCATGCCGACGCCGGCGGCGTGGATGCGGCCGTACTCCTCGGCGGCGACGAGCTGGAAGCTGTGGTCGGCGCCCTCGCCGCCGTACGCCGGGTCGTACTCCAGGCCGAGCAGGCCCACCGCCGCGGCCTTGCCGAAGATCGTGTGCAGCGGGGCGCGGCCGGCGGCCTCCCAGGCGTCGACGTGCGGGTTGATCTCGGTGTCGACGAACCGGCGGACGGTGTCCCGGAAGGCGCGGTGGTCCTCGCTGAGCCGCATGCGCCGACGCTAGGGCCGGCGGCGAAAACAAGCAAGCGCGCTTGCTTGTTTTCGCGCGGTGTGCGAGTGTCCCGGCATGGGCGACGTGCTGCGGGTGGGCAACTGCTCCGGCTTCTACGGCGACCGGTTCGCCGCGATGCGCGAGATGCTCGAAGGCGGCGAGCTCGACGTGCTCACCGGCGACTACCTCGCCGAGCTGACCATGCTCATCCTCGGCCGCGACCGGCGCCGGGACCCGAACACCGGCTACGCCAGGACGTTCCTCGCCCAGCTGCGCGACAACCTGCGCCTGGCGCTCGACCGGGGCGTGCGCGTCGTCGCCGACGCCGGCGGCGTCAACCCGGCCGCGCTCGTCGCCGCGATCCGCGAGCTGGCCGCCGGCCAGGGCCTGCGCCCCCGGGTCGCGCTCGTGCGCGGCGACGACCTCACCGGGCGGGCGGCCGCCCTCGGCCTCGGCTCGCCGCTCGGCGCGCACGCCTACCTGGGCGCGTTCGGCATCGCCGACGCGCTCACCGGCGGCGCCGACGTCGTCGTCACGGGGCGGGTCACCGACGCCTCGCTCGTCGTCGGCCCGGGCATCGCCCGGTTCGGCTGGGGCCGCGGGGACCTCGACGCGCTCGCCGGGGCGACGGTCGCCGGGCACGTGCTCGAGTGCGGCACCCAGGCCACCGGCGGCAACCACCCCTTCTTCGCCGAGCTGGGCGACCTGACCCGGCCCGGGTTCCCGGTGGCGGAGCTGCGCCCCGACGGCTCGTGCGTCGTCACCAAGCACCCCGGCACCGGGGGAGCGGTCACCGTCGGCACGGTCACCGCCCAGCTGGTGTACGAGGTCGGCGACGCCCGCTACCCCGGCCCCGACGTCACCACCCGCCTCGACACGGTGCGGCTGCGCCAGGACGGGCCCGACCGCGTCGCGATCACCGGCGTGCGCGGCGAGCCCCCGCCACCCGACGTCAAGGTGTCGCTGACCGCCCTCGACGGCTGGCGCAACGCCGTGACCGTGGTGCTCACCGGCCTCGACATCGACGCCAAGGCCGAGCTGTTCCGCCGCCAGTTCCGCGCCGGCCTGAGCGCCGAGCCCGCCGAGCTGACCTTCACGCTGGCCCGCGTCGACGCCCCGGACGCGCCCACCCAGCAGCAGGCGTCCGCCCTGCTCACCGTCGCCGGGCGCGACGCCGACGAGCGGCAGGTCGGCCGGGCGTTCAGCGACGCCGCCGTCGAGCTCGCGCTCGGCTCGTACCCGGGCCTATTCGCCACCGCGCCGCCCGGCGGGGCGTCCCCGGCCGGCGTCGTCACCGCCGGCTGGGTGCCGCAGTCCGTGCCGGAGCACGAGGTCGTGCACGACGACGGCACCGTGCGCCGGATCGCGCCGCCGCCGGTCACCTCCCCGCTCGCGCCGCTGACCGGGGAGCCCGCCCCCGGACCGGGCGACCCCGGGCCGTGCCGGCGGCTGCCGCTCGGCACGCTCGCCGGGGCGCGCTCCGGCGACAAGGGCCGCGACGCCACCATCGGGCTCTGGGTGCGCGACGACGCGGCGTACCCGTGGCTCGCGTCGCTGATCACCCCGGACACCGTGCGCCGGCTGCTGCCGGAGGCGGCCGGCCTGCCGGTGACCGTCACCCGGCTGCCCCACCTGCGCGCCGTCACCGTGGTCGTCGCGGGACTGCTCGGCCCCGGCCGGTTCGACCCGCAGGGCAAGGGCGTCGGCGAGTGGCTCCGGTCCCGGCACGTCGACGTCCCCGAGGCGCTGCTGTGACCGTCCTGCGGTCCGCCCTCGACCCGGCCGGCGCCGGCGCCCGCGCCGCCCGCGACGCCATGCTCGCCGCCCTCGGCGAGGTCGCCGCCGAGACCGCGACGGCGGTGGCCGGTGGCGGGGCCACGGCCGTCGCCCGGCACCACGACCGCGGCAAGCTCACCGCCCGCGAGCGCATCGAGCTGCTGCTCGACGAGGACGCGCCGTTCCTGGAGCTGGCCGCGCTGGCCGGCTACGGGTCGGACTTCGCCGTCGGCGGCAGCGTCGTCGCCGGCATCGGCGTGGTCAGCGGCGTCGAGTGCCTGCTGATCGCCAACGACCCGACGGTCAAGGGCGGCGCCAGCAACCCCTGGTCGCTGCGCAAGACGCTGCGGATGCACGACATCGCGCTGCAGAACCGGCTGCCCGTCGTCTCGCTGGTCGAGTCCGGCGGCGCGGACCTGCCCACCCAGCGGGAGGTGTTCATCCCCGGCGGGGCCGTGTTCCGCAACCTCACCCGGCTGTCCGCCGCGGGCGTGCCCACGATCGCGCTGGTCTTCGGCGCCGCCACGGCCGGCGGCGCCTACCTGCCCGGGATGAGCGACCACGTCGTGCTCATCGAGCAGCGGTCCCGGGTGTACCTGGCCGGGCCGCCGCTGGTCAAGGCGGCCACCGGCGAGGACGCCGACGACGAGTCGCTCGGCGGCGCCGAGATGCACGCCCGGGTCTCCGGCCTGGCCGACCACTACGCCCGCGACGAGGCCGACGCCATCCGCATCGGCCGGCGCATCGTCGCCCGGCTGAACTGGCGCAAGGCCGCCGCGCCCGCCACCGCGCGGCCCCGGCCGCCCCGCTACCCCGCCGAGGAGCTGCTGGACATCGTGCCGCCCGGGCTGAAGGCGCCGTTCGACCCGCGCGAGATCATCGCCCGGATCGTCGACGACAGCGACTTCGACGAGGTCAAGCCGCTGTACGGCACGTCGCTGGTGACCGGCTGGGCCCAGCTGCACGGCTACCCCGTCGGCATCCTGGCCAACGCCCGCGGCGTGCTGTTCAGCGCGGAGGCGCAGAAGGCGGCGCAGTTCATCCAGCTCGCCAACCGCAGCGACACCCCGCTGCTGTTCCTGCACAACACCACCGGCTACATGGTCGGCGCCGCCTACGAGCAGGGCGGCATCATCAAGCACGGCGCCATGATGATCAACGCGGTGGCCAACTCCACCGTGCCGCACCTGTCGCTGCTCGTCGGCAACTCCTACGGCGCCGGGCACTACGGCATGTGCGGGCGGGCGTACGACCCCCGGTTCCTGTTCGCCTGGCCCAGCGCCCGCTCGGCGGTGATGGGCGCGAAGCAGCTCGCCGACGTCACCTACGCCGTGTCGCGGGCGTCCGCGCTGGCGCAGGGCCGGGCGTTCGACGACGAGGGCGCCCGGGTGGTGCGCGACGCCGTCGAGCGGCAGATCAGCGCCGAGGCGATGCCGCTGGTGCTGTCCGGGCTCGTCTACGACGACGGCATCATCGACCCGCGCGACACCCGGGACGTGCTCGGCATCGCCCTGTCCGCGGTCCACACCGCGCCGGTGCGGGGCACCGGCGCCTACGGCGTCTTCCGGATGTGATCGCGTGACGATGACCAGCGTGCTCGTCGCCGGCCGGGGCGAGATCGCCCGGCGGGTCTTCGCCACCTGCCGGCGCCGCGGCCTGGCCACCGTCGCCGTGTTCGCCGACCCCGACGCGGACGCCCCGCACGTGCGGGAGGCCGACGCCGCCGTGCGGCTGCCCGGCGCCGCCCCCGCCGACACCTACCTGCGCGGCGACCTGATCGTCGAGGCGGCCCGGCGCGCGGGCGCCGACGCCGTCCACCCCGGCTACGGCTTCCTCAGCGAGAACGCGGACTTCGCCCGGGCGGTGGGCGCCGCGGGCCTGGTGTGGATCGGCCCGGACCCCGGGGCCATCGCGGCGATGGGCTCGAAGGTGGCCGCGAAGGAGCGGATGGCCGCGGCCGGTGTGCCCGTCCTGCCCCGGCTCGACCCGGCGGCGATCACCGGGGCCGACCTGCCCGTGCTGGTCAAGGCCTCGGCCGGCGGCGGCGGGCGCGGCATGCGCGTCGTGCGCACCCTCGCCGAGCTGCCCGGCGCCGTGGCGTCCGCCGAGCGCGAGGCCGCCGCCGCGTTCGGCGACCCCGCGGTGTTCTGCGAGCCGTACCTCGCCGCCGCGCACCACGTCGAGGTGCAGATCGTCGCGGACGCGCACGGCACCGTGTGGGCGCTGGGGGAGCGGGAGTGCTCGCTGCAGCGCCGCCACCAGAAGGTGATCGAGGAGGCGCCGTCGCCGCTGGTCGAGCGCGTCGGCGGCGACATGCGGGCCCGGCTGCTCGCCGCGGGCCGCGCCGCCGCGGCCGCCGTCGGCTACCGCGGGGCCGGGACGGTCGAGTTCCTCGCCGACGCCACCGGCGCCTTCTGGTTCCTGGAGATGAACACCCGCATCCAGGTCGAGCACCCCGTCACCGAGGCCGTCACCGGCGCCGACATCGTGGCGTGGCAGCTCGACGTCGCCGGCGGCGCCGCGCTGACCGGCCCCGAGCCGGCGATGACCGGCCACGCGATCGAGGCCCGCCTGTACGCCGAGGACCCGGACCGCGACTGGCGGCCGCAGACCGGCACCGTCGAGCGGTTCGACGTGCCGGGCGTGACCTCCCGGTTCGCGCCGGGCGCGCTGCGCCTGGACTCCGGCGTCGAGGCGGGCACCGTGGTCGGCACCCACTACGACGCGATGCTCGCCAAGCTGACCGCCTGCGCCCCCACCCGCGACGCGGCGGCCCGGCAGCTCGCCGCGGCGCTGCGCCGGTCCCGCATCCACGGCGTGCGCACCAACCGCGACCTGCTCGCCGCCAGCCTGCTGCACCCGGAGTTCCTCGCCGGCACGGCGCACACCGGCTTCTACGCCGCCCACCCGCCGGCCACGCTCACCGCGGGCGCCGGGCTGGCCCCGGAGCTGGGCGCCCTGGTCGCGGCGCTCGCCGACGCGGCGCACGGGCGCGGGCCGGTCCTGCCCGGCGTCGCGAGCGGGTTCCGCAACGTCCCGGCCGGGTTCCGCAGCCGCACCTACGCCGCCGGCGAGCGGCGCGTCGAGGTGCGCTACCGGTTCGGCCGCGACGGCCTGGAGGTGGCGGACCCGCCGCCCGGCACGACGGCCGTCGCGCTCGTCGAGGCCACCGCGGACCGGGTGGTGCTCGACCTCGACGGCGTGCGCCGGGCCTGGACCGTCGGCCGGTACGGTGACGCGGTCGTGGTCGACGGGGCGCTCGGCTCGGCCGAGCTGCGCCGGATGCCCCGGTTCGCCGACCCGGCGGAGCACGTGCCCGCGGGCGCGCTGGTCGCGCCGATGCCGGGCACGGTGGTGCGGGTGGCCGTCGAGGCGGGCGCAGCCGTGGCGGCCGGTCAGCCGTTGGTCTGGCTGGAGGCGATGAAGATGGAGCACGTGGTGGCCGCGCCCGTGGGCGGCACGGTGACGGAGGTGGGAGTGCGCGTCGGCCAGCAGGTCGCGCACGGCGCCACCCTGGCGGTCGTCGATGGCTGACCGGCCGGCCGGGGCGGCGCCGGCCGCGCCGGCTGGGCCGCAGCAGGACCGCAGCCGGCAGACCCGGCGCCGCCTGCTGGAGACCACCGTGCGCTGCCTGGCCACGCACGGCTTCCAGGCGTCGACCGTCGGCTTCATCGCGGCCGAGGCCGGGATCAGCCGGGGCGCCGCCCAGCACCACTTCCGCACCCGGGAGGCGCTGATCGTCGCGGCGCTGGAGCACATGTTCGACGAGCGCGTCGCCCTGCTCGACCGGCTCGCCGAGCCGGCCGGCGCCGGCGCCGAGCGGGTGCACGCCGTCGTGGCCGGGCTGGTCGAGACCGTCGGCGGCGACCTGTTCCGGGCGGCGCTGCAGGTGTGGACGGTCGCCGCCGCCGACCCGGAGCTGCGCGCCGCCGTGCTGCCGCTGGAGCGGCGCTTCGCCCGCGGCGCGCACGAGCGGGCGGTGCGGCTGCTGGGCGTGGACGACACCGACCCGCGGCTGCGCGCCCTGGTCCAGGCCACCCTCGACCTGGCGCGCGGGCTCGCCCTCGCCGGCGTGCTGACCGACGACGCGCGCCGCCGGGCCCGGGTGGTGCGGGCCTGGTCGGATCAGCTCGCGGCGGCGCTCGGCGCGGACTGACCGGCGATGAGGTCGCGGTACCAGCCGTACGACGTCTTCGGCGTGCGGGTGCCGGTGGCGAAGTCGACGTGCACCAGCCCGAAGCGCTGGGTGTAGCCCTCGGCCCACTCGAAGTTGTCCAGCAGCGACCAGACGAAGTAGCCGCGCACGTCGACGCCCGCGGCGATCGCCGCGCCGACGGCCCGCACGTGGGCGTCCAGGTAGGCCACCCGCTCCGGGTCGTCGCAGCGCCCGTCCGGGCCCACCTCGTCCGGGTACGCGCAGCCGTTCTCGGTCACGTACAGCGGCGGCAGCGCGTCGCGGTACCGGTCGCGCAGGCCCACGAGCAGGTCGCGCAGCCCGTCCGGGACGACGGGCCAGTCGAAGCCGGTGCGCGGGTAGCCGGTGACCGGCACGATCTCGAACGGCAGCCCGCCCGGCGCGACCGGCGCCCGGACCGCCGTCGGGTTGTAGTAGTTGACGCCGAGCGCGTCGATGGGCGCGGCGATGGTCTCCAGGTCGCCGTCGCGCACCACCGACAGGTCCAGCGGCGCCTCCGCCGGGTAGCCCAGGCCCAGCACCGGGTCGGTGAACGTGCGGTTGTGCAGCGCGTCGTACGCGACCACGGTGGCGGCGTCGGCCGCGGAGCCGCCGCCCGGCCACACCGGCGTGTAGTTGTTGGTGATCGCGACCGGGCTCGCCGTGCGGGCGCGCAGCGCCGCCGTCGCCAGGCCGTGGCCGAGCAGCTGGTGGTGGGCGGCCGGGAAGCAGCCCAGCAGCAGCGTCTCGCCGGGGGCGTGCTGGCCCAGCCCGTAGCCGAGCATGGTGTGCACCACCGGCTCGTTCAGGGTGATCCACAGCCGCACCCGGTCGCCGAGGGCCCGGCCGACCAGGTCGGCGTACTCGGCGAACCGGTACGCGGTGTCCCGGTCGAGCCAGCCGCCCCGGTCCTGCAGGGCCTGCGGCAGGTCCCAGTGGAACAGCGTGGCGGCCGGGTCGATGCCGTGGCCGAGCAGCGTGTCCACCAGCCGGTCGTAGAACGCCAGCCCGGCCGGGTTGGCGGCGCCGCGGCCGGTGGGCTGGATCCGCGGCCACGCCACCGAGAACCGGTACGCGCCGGCGCCCAGCCCGGCGAGCAGGGCCGCGTCCTCGGCGTACCGGTGGTAGTGGTCGCAGGCCACCGCGCCGCTGCTGCCGTCGCGGATGCGCCCCGGCTGCGCGCAGAACGTGTCCCAGACGCTGGCGCCGCGCCCGTCCTCGGTCACCGCGCCCTCGATCTGGTACGCGGCGGTGGCGGCGCCCCAGCGGAACCCGGCCGGGAAGCTCGGTTCAGTGCTCACGTGCCCGCTCCCACATCGTCGTGTACGCCTCGGCCCCGCCCATCAGTTGCCGCCGCAGCTCGGGGCCGTCGGGGCCGGCGCGCCGGATCAGGTCCGCCGTCCAGTCCGCATAGAGACCGTACTGGGCGACGCCGTCGGTGTTCAGGTCGAAGGCGCGCGTGCCGAACACCTGCCGGTCCGCGGTGACGCCGCTGGGCGCGGTGAACGGGTACGGCAGCGGGCCGGTCGCCGGGTGCGGGCCCGGCGGCGCCTGCGGGCCGAGACCGTTGACATCGCTGCCGAACCCGTACCCGGTGATCGTGGCGCCGTGCGGCAGCGCCCGGTTCGCCCGCCACTCGGCGAGGAACTCGTCGGCGGCGTGGGCGTACGAGGCGACGAACCCGCCGAGGGCGAGCACCCGGTCGACCATCGCCGGGTCGGACCAGGTGTGCACCGACGCCACGCCGGGGTAGCCGGCGGCCTCGGCCATGTCGAGCACCGCCTGCGCGGTCCGCACGCCCATGTGGTCGATGTGGATGATCATCCCGCGGTCCATCGCCCGCTCGACGAGGTGGCGGCCCAGGGCGGTGAGCCCGCGGGTGTTGCAGATCGGGCCGCCCGGATACACGGGCAGCACCGCGCCGGCGGGCAGCTCCAGCGGGCCGAGTCGCAGCAGCCGGGCCAGGTCGTCGCTCACCAGCGGCTGGGTGTTGTCGGCCGGGCCGGTGCAGCTCTCCGCCGTCCACCAGTGGCCGGTCGACAGCAGGTTGCCCACGTTGACGGCCGCGCCGGGGCCGCCCGCGTCGAACCGGGTGCCGCCGAACGCGTTGTCGAACTTGTGCACCGGGTAGAGCCCGGACACGCCCATCGCGGCCAGCTCGGCGAGCCCGGCGTCGACGTCGGCGGCCGTGCACCGGGGCGCCCCGCCGACCTCGCGGCAGCCGAACAGCTCCGAGCTCTCCACCCCGATCGTGACGGCCAGCTTGCCGTCGGCCGCGATGCGGCGCACGTCCGCCGGGGTCCGGGCCAGGCGGAACCAGCCCTTGCCGCGGCCGCCGTGCTGGGCGTCGACGTGGTCCTGCATCGAGACCAGGTACGCCGCCTGCGCCCGCAGCTGCTCGCCCTCGTCGCAGGACGTGTCGCGCCACGGGTACAGCTCGCAGATGACCCGGTTGGCCACCAGCAGCGCGTTGAGGACGCGCTGGCCGCCCCGCCAGGCCCGTTCGATCCCGCGGTGGTACGCCTGCTCGTGCAGCAGCGAGTTGTGCTGCGGCCAGTCGCCGAACGTCGGCCAGCCGTCCTCCCGCGAGCGCACCGCGTCGGTGCCGCCGGCCACGGCCTCCAGCAGCGCGCCCACGTTCAGGCTCGCGTGCGAGGCGCAGCCGGCCAGCGCCACCCGCACGCCGCCGGGGCTGAACGCGTCGCCGCAGTGCAGCCGCCCGCCGAACGCCGCGGCGGCGGTGGGGTGGGCGTGCGCGTCGACGGTGCCGACGAGCCGGCCGGCGGCGTCGACGCCGGGCGCGGCCGGGCCGGTCATGCCGGTGCCGACGTCCGGCGCGGTCCAGCAGTTCGCCGCCTCGGTCAGCGCGACGGTGTGCGCGGGCCCGCCGGCGCCGAGCCGCCCCAGGTGGGCGCCGAGCACCTGCCCGGTGGCGGTGGACGTGACGCGGTACCGCGCGCCGCTCGCCGCGACCGTGAAGTCGGCCCGGTCGCCGTACGCCTGCCCGGCCAGCACGAAGCCCACGACGCTCTGGTACGCGGGCGCGCCGGCCGGGTCCACGAGCTGGTAGCGGCCGAGGGTCGTGGCCTCCAGCCGGAACGGTGTCGCCTCCGGCGCGGACGCGGTGAAGCCGTAGCCGCCGGCGCCGCGCACCGCGTAGCCGACCGGGCGGTCGCCGTCGTGCACCCGCAGGGTCGCGCACACCCCGTCGAGGGCGTCCGGGGCGGCGGTCACCGCGACGGCGGCGGCCGTGCCGGCGTGCGCGACGGCGGTCACCGGCGCCAGGGCGGCGAGCGCGACGGCGACGACCGGGCCCGGGCAGCGGGCGGGTCGGGGCAGGGGGAGCATGCGCGGCCCTCCCGTCGCTCGGCGTGTGCTCTGTGCGGTCAGTGTGCACCCCGCCCGGCCTGCGGTTACAGCCCGGGCGGCGGTGGTTGGCGGCCCGCCGGGAAATCGGCCCGGCGCCTTGTCCACCGGGCCGGGCGTCGCTACAGTGCGAGCACCATTCACGTTTGTCGAGGTGCGCATGACCGCACAGGCGCCCGCCGGTCAGGCCCCGCCCGCCCTGCGCGAGCCGGGCGTCCCGGTGCGCCGCGGCTGGGTGGCCCTGCTGAGCCTGGCCGGACTCGGGCTCTGGATGGCCTTCTTCACCCCGATCCAGGTGCTGCTGCCGCAGCAGATCGAGCAGATCGCCCCCGCCGACAAGGAGGTGATGCTCGGCTGGGTCACCGGCCTCGGCGCGCTCGCCGCCCTGGTCGCCAACCCGCTCGCCGGCGCCCTGTCCGACCGCACCACCCTGCGCCTCGGCGGCCGGGCCCTGGGCCGTCGGCACCCGTGGACGCTGGGCGGGGCCGTGCTCGGCGCGCTCGGCCTGGCCCTGCTCGCCGGGCAGCACACGATCGCCGGGGTGGCGCTGTGCTGGGCGGGCGCCCAGGTGTGCCTCAACGCCATGCTCGCGACGCTCACCGCCGCCGTCCCCGACCGCGTGCCGGTCGCCCAGCGCGGCGCCGTGTCCGGCTGGGTGGGCATCCCGCAGGTCGCCGGGCTCGTGCTCGGCGTCGTGCTGGTCACCGCCGTGGTGTCCGGCACGACCGCCGGCTACCTCACCGTCGCCGCGCTGACGGTGCTGCTGGCGCTGCCGTTCACGCTGTCCACCCCGGACGACCCGCTGCCGCCCGCGCACGTGCCGCCGTGGCGCGAGACGCTCACCGGGTTCTGGGTCAGCCCCCGCCGGCACCCCGACTTCGCCTGGGCGTTCGGCACCCGGTTCGCCATCCAGCTCGGCAACGCCATCGGCACCCTGTACCTGCTGTACTTCCTCACCGACGCCGTCCGGCTGCCCGACCCCGAGGGCGGCGTGCTCGTCCTCATCGGCGTGTACACGCTCGCGCTGGTCGCCACCACCGTGCTGGGCGGCGTCCTGTCCGACCGCTCCGGCCGGCGCAAGGTGTACGTGATCTGGTCCGGCGTGGTGATGGCCGCGGCCACCGCGCTGCTCGCCGTCCGGCCGACGTGGCCCGGCGCCGTCACCGCCGCCGCGATCCTCGGCGCCGGGTACGGGATCTACGTGTCCGTGGACGCCGCCCTCATCACCCAGGTGCTGCCCGGCGCCGCGGGGCGCGCCAAGGACCTCGGCATCATCAACGTCGCCAACTCAGCGCCGCAGGTGCTCGGCCCCGCGCTGTCCGCGCCGATCGTCGTCCACCTCGGCGGCTACCCGGTGCTCTACGCCGTCGGGGCCGCCGTGACGCTGCTCGGCGCGGTGCTCGTCGGGCGGATCCGCTCGGTGCCGTGACGGCAGGTGCCCTGACGGCCGGCGCTCAGCGGTGCGCGACGACGAGCCGGTGCGCGCGCAGCAGCCGCGCCCACCACGGCCGCCCGGCCTGCGGGCGCAGCGCCGGGGCGGCCGCGTTGCGCAGGCTCACCCAGCCGCCGGGGCCCATGGTGACGGCGCCGATGGCGGGGCGCCGCCGGGACGCGCCCAGCGCGACGGCGGCGGCGGTCACCGCGGCGGTGGCGAGCCCGATCACGGCGAGCAGGGTCACGTCCACCACCGGCACGAACGTGGTTTCGCCCGCGTCGACGACGAAGGCGCCGACCGGCCGGTCGCCGTGCCGGACCGGGACGAACACGGGCCGCTCCGTCGCGGGGGAGCGGGTCGTGGGCGGGCGGGTCGCGGTGGTCATGGCACCAGCCTGCGCCGCCGGCCGGACCCCCGGCAGGGCCGGACGTCCCCGGTGTCAGGGCAGGTGGTCGTGCAGGGCCGCGAACTGCGCCTTCGTCAGGTACGACGGGTTGGAGCCCTGCGGCAGCCGGAACACCTCCAGGCCGGCCAGCCGGCTGTCCGCCTGCAACCGGGCCCGGCCGACCCACCGCTCCGGTGGCCACACCGACAGCGCCAGGGGGACCCGCCACCGGCCGTCCGGGCTCAGCGTGGCCGGCCCGGCCAGGCGCCCGACGCCCCACACCCCGTAGGCCAGGCGGCGGTTGCGGCTGCCGCTGGCCCAGAACACCACCGGCTGGCCCGCCGCCATCAGCGCCAGGCGGTAGCTGCGCTGCACGCACCAGCTGTCCACCGCGGGGTCCCGGCCGAAGCGGCCCGCCAGGTCGGCGTGGTCCGCGTTGCCCTTCACCAGCCACGCCCCCAGGTCGTCCAGGGTCACCCGGCGGTCGCCGGCCGCGCGATCGTCGCCCATCCGCGGCGCATGCCCGGAATGCCGGGCACGAAACGGCGGCGTGCGGCGTCAGTGGACGACGGTCACCGGGCACGTCGCGTACGCGGCGACGTGCTGGCTGACCGAGCCGAGCACCAGCCCCGCGAACCCGCCGTGGCCCCGCTTGCCCACCACCAGCAGGTCGGCGCCCGCCGACTCGTCGATGAGCACCTTCGCCGGCCGGCCCTGCTTGACCTGCGGCTGGACGAGCACCGGCGGGTCGTCGCCGAGCTCGTCCTTGATGACCTGGAGCAGCTCGTCGGCCGTGCGCTGGCTCGGGTCGGGCACGTAGTGCTCCGACACGCTGACGCTGCCCGCCGGCGGCAGCAGGGTGTGCTCCCAGACGTTCACGACCACGAGATCGGCACCGTGCCCCGCGGCCTCGGCGGCGGCCCACGTCAGCGCCTTGCGGCTGCCGGGCGAGCCGTCGACCCCGACCACGATGGTCTTCCATGCGCTCACCGTCGGCTCCTTCCCGGTGCGCCCGGCCGGCGCCCTGTCGACTGGAAACGCTATTACACGGCGTGCGGCGCGTCGAGCGCAGACGAACTCCGGGCGTCGACGTGTGCCGATTGTTCTCATGGTGAACGGTGGCTTGCCAATTCGCCTCCGGCGGGGGCGGAAGAATGCCGCCGGGAAACGGGGAGAAAAGGATCTCCGGCGTCGGTTGCGGGCCGTCGGCGGCGGGTTTAGCGTCGCATCGAAGGTCTGGCGTGGATCACGTCCGAAGGGGTTGCCATGGCCACCACCACAACGGAATCCGTCCCGGCGCCCGCGGGGCAGGTCGAGCACAAACCCCTGATGACGGGGCCTGCTCTGCTGATGATGAACCTCGGCTTCTTCGGCGTTCAATTCAGCTTCGGCCTCACCCAGTCGGCCGTGAACCCGCTGTTCCTGCTCATCGGTGCGGAGCCCGATCAACTCCCCATCCTGAATCTGGCCGGACCCGTCACCGGATTGATCATCCAGCCGCTGATCGGGGCGATCAGCGACCGGACATGGCATCCACGGTGGGGCCGCCGCCGGCCGTTCATCACGGCCGGCGCGATCCTCTGCGCGATCATTCTTTTCCTGTTCCCGTTCGTCGGGATCCTGTGGCTCGCGGTCATCTGCTTCTGGCTGCTCGACGCCGGCAACAACACCTCGATGGAGCCGTACCGGGCGTTCATCTCCGACCGGTTGCCCAAATCGCAGCTGGCCCGCGGCTTCCTCACCCAGAGCATGTTCACCGGCGCCGGCGCGGTGCTGGCCAACCTGTCGCTGTTCATCCTGGAGAAGGTGTCGCCGCTGCAGCAGAACGCCGGCAACGGCGTGCCCTACTGGATGTACGTGTGCTTCATGATCGGCACGGTCTGCATCCTGCTGACGGTGCTGCCGGCGATGGCGCGCACCAAGGAACTGACCCCGTCGGACGAGGACATCGCCGAGGCGCGCAACGCCCCCAAGGGGCTGCACCACGCGGTCGCCGAGATCGCGTCCGCCGTGAAGGTCATGCCGGTCGCCATGCACAAGATCGGCGTCGTGTTCATGTTCCAGTGGTACGCCATGTTCATCTACTGGCAGTTCCTGGCGGTCAGCCTGGGCGAGACCGTCTTCGACGCGACGCCCGAGGAGGGCGGGCCGCGCTGGGACGAGGCCATCGGCTGGAGCGGCCTGCAGAACGCGGCCTACAACTTCGTCACCATGATCTCCGCGCTGTTCCTGGTCGGCCTCGCCGCCCGCATCGGCGCGAAGCGGGTGCACGCCGTCGCCCTCGGCCTGGCCGCGGTGGCGCTGATCTGGCTCGCGCAGATCGAGAACCAGTACGTCGCCCTGGTGCCGATGATCGGCCTGGGCATCTTCTGGGCCAGCGCGGTGGGCATCCCGTACCTGATGGTCGCCAGCATGGTCCCGGCCAAGCGCACCGGCGTCTACATGGGCATCCTGAACATGATGATCGTGGTGCCGATGCTCATCCAGACCGTCACCTTCGGCTGGATCTTCGAGAACCTCCTCGACAGCCGCGGCAGCAACGCGATCATGCTGGCCGGCGTCCTGCTCGCCATCGGCGCCGTGGCGATGCTCTGGGTCAACCCGCCGGACGAGGTCGACGAGTCGCCGATCGTGCCGCTGGGCGCCCGGCGCAGCATCACCGTGTACGACCGGGTCGTGGTCGGCTCCGACGGCACCCCGACGAGCCTGTACGCCGTGGACCGCGCGGCGGAGGTGGCCCAGGCCGCCCAGGCCCGGCTGGTCGTCGTCACCGCCTACCGCGAGGGCGGGTCCGGCGCGGCGGCCAGCACGGACACCCCGGTGCACCGCGACCTGTACGGCGTCGACGTGGCCCGCGCGGCGCTGGAGAAGTCGGTGTCCGGCCTGACCCGCGAGCGGGCGCGGTACATCGAGCAGCGGCTGGTGGCGGGCGACCCGGCGCAGGCGCTGCTGGACGCGGTCGGCACCAACCCGGCGAACCTCATCGTCGTCGGCAACCGCGGCCTGGGCGCCGCCCAGGGCCAGATGCTGGGCTCCGTCCCGGCGAACGTGGTGCGCAACGCCCTCTGCGACGTCCTCGTCGTGCAGACCACGGCCCTGGACGAGGAACGCATGTTCTCCGCCCGGCCGGCCGGCGACGGCGCCGGACCGGCCGAGGGGGATGGTCCGCGGCGCTGACGCCGCGCACGGGCGGCGGGTCCGGTGAGGACCCGCCGCCGGTGTGCGTGCGGCCGAGGGTGCACGTGGGCTGAACGGCTGAAAATGCGGGCGATGCCCGGCCCGGGCGTTGCCCTGCCGGTTGCCCGGTTTGTACGGTCGGTCGGCATGGGGAGCCACCACGACGACGACCTCGCGCGCGACGACCGCATCGCCCCGGCGGTGCTCGCCGCCGCGCAGCTGGCGCTCGGGCAGTGGCGCGCCCGGCTGGGCGCCACGGGCATGGCGGCGCTGAAGGCCGTGCCGGGCCTGCTGGCCGAGGTGGACCAGCACGCGGCTCACGTGCGCGACGCCCTCGCCGACGGCGCCGGCCGGGTGCGCCGGGTGCTGCTGGCCGCCTACGCCGACGGGGTCGCCGACCGCGCGGCCGCGGCGGGCTGGTCCGCGGACGAGGTGGTCGCCGGCGACTGGCGGCGGGCGTCGTGGCCGTCGGTGCGGCTGCTGGCGGTGTGCGTGCTCGCCGAGTCCGCCGTCTGACCGGCCCCGGACACGCCGCGGGGGCGGAACCCGCCGTGCGGGTCCCGCCCCCGGGGGAGCGTTGCGGTGCCGGTCAGTACGAGCGGTCCACCGGCAGGGTCTGCGTCGGCTCGGTCGTGCTCGCCGGCGCCACGACCTGCGTGTCGGCGGCGGCCTGGCCGGCCTGGTAGGCGCTGGCCTGCGTGGTGACGGCGCGGGTCTCGTCCTCGGCGCGGCTCAGCCACTGCTCGGCGCGGGCCTGCATCGGCTTGATCATGCCGCCGCCGACGCCGACGATCAGGATGCCCGCCACGGTGGCCAGCACGGCGATCAGGATCGGGGTGGTGACGGTGGTGGCGACGCCGATCTGGTTGAGCGCGGCGATGACGCCCAGGCCCAGGATGAAGATGCTGGCGACGTTGGCCAGGATCCGGCCGTAGGACAGGCCGCCGAGCGCGTTGCCGATCAGGTCCTTGACGCCCTTGGCGATGGCCGAGGCGACGACCACGATGATGATCGCGACGAAGGCGTTGGGCAGCCAGGCGATGACCGAGGTCAGCAGGGTCGAGATCGGGTTCGGGCCGAAGACGCCGAAGGCCAGCTGCAGGGTGAACAGGATGATCGCGTAGTAGGCGATCTTCGCGACGATGTCGCTGGCGTCATACTTGGACTTCGCGAGGGCGGTCTTGACGCCGCCGCGCTCGACGACGCGGTCGAAGCCGACGCGCTCGAGGATCTTGTCGACGAGCTTGCGCACGGCCTTGGCGATCAGCCAGCCGATGATGACGATGGCGACGAAGGCGAGCGCCTTCGGCAGGAACAGCAGAATGGCGCGAAGTGCGTCGCCGAGTCCACCGATGACCCTGTCACCCATGGTTGTACTCCTTCAGCAATCTTTCAGGTTGGTGACTCCTGGCTACCCTGACGTCCCTTCTCTACACCGATTTGGATCAATGCATTCTCGTGATCGCCGCCCGAAGAGGACGGTGCGGGCGGGTCACCGCCAGCCGAAGTCCTGGGTGTAGTAGGCCTGGCCGCGGGTGTTGTAGACGACGCCGACGCCGACGGCCTTGGCCTTGCAGTTGAGGATGTTGCGGCGGTGGCCGGGGGAGGCCATCCAGGCGCGGACGGTGGTGGCGGCGTCGCGGTAGCCCCAGGCGATGTTCTCGGACAGCGGGGCGGTGTAGCCCTTGTAGGTGATGCGGTAGCCGAAGGAGGAGCCGCCGAAGCCGGTGTGGCTGAATCGGCCGGTCCGGGCCATGTGGTAGCTGTGGCCGCGGGCGGCGAGGGCGAGGCGGTTGTCGAGGCGGACGGGGCCGCAGCCGTGGGCCTTGCGCTGCCAGTTGGTGTAGCCGACGATCTGCGACTCGAGGGTGGTCGTCGCGGTGGCGGCGGAGGCGGGCGTCGCGATCATGAGCGAGCCGAGCAGCATGGCCGGGACCAGGGCGAGCAGTGCGAGGCGGCGCGTCGTCGTCGACAGCACGGTGGCGGGGCCCTTTCGGTTCACGGACCCGGTGGGCGTCACCGGGTCACGTCAACCACATTCGGCGCCCCGCCGGAGCGCCTCGGTGTGCGGCCGTGAGCCTTGGGGTGTCGTGCGGTTGCCGGCCCCGGCCCCCGCTCACGCCATCCGGGCGCGCAGCTTGCCGAGGGCGCGGGTGAGCAGCCGCGACACGTGCATCTGGGAGATGCCGATCTGCTCGGCGATCTGGGTCTGCGTCTGGTTGCCGTAGAAGCGCAGGGTGAGGATGCGCCGCTCGCGCTCGTCCAGCGCGGCGAGGGCGGGCCCCAGATCGAGGCGCAGCTCGGCCAGCTCGTAGCCGCGGTCGTCCTCGCTCAGGGTGTCGCCGAGCTCCATGCTGCCGCTGCCGTCGCCGGCCGGCGTGGCCAGCGAGGTGGCCTGGTAGGCGCGGGCGCCCTCCAGGCCCTCCAGGACGTCCTCCTCGGTGACGCCGAGGTGCTCGGCGATGTCCGCGACGGTGGGTGCGTGGCCGAGGGTGTGGGTGAGGGTGTTGTTGGCGTCGTTGATGGCCAGGCGCAGTTCCTGGAGGCGGCGCGGCACCCGCACCGACCAGGTGCGGTCGCGGAAGTGGCGCTTGATCTCGCCGATGATGGTGGGGATGGCGTAGGCGGCGAAGTCGATGCCGCGGTCGGCGTCGTAGCGGTCGACGGCCTTGATGAGGCCGACCGTCGCGGTCTGCTGGAGATCGTCGGTGGGTTCGCCGCGGCCGCTGAAGCGGCGGGCGAGGCGGTTGGCCATCGGCACCCAGGACTCGATGGCGCGCTCGCGCAGGCGCTCGCGGCCCGGCGCGCCGGCGGGGAGGCCGGCCAGCTCCCGGATCAGGGCGTCGGCTTCCAGCTCGTCGGTGCCGAGGTGGGTGGCGACGTCCGTCGTGGCGAGGCTCATGGGGGCGCTCCAGGTCGGTGATCGTTGCAGGACGGCAAGCAATCTGACCCGGACGGCTCTGCTTGAAACCTGTCCCGCGTGCCGCTTTTCCGTCGGCCGGCCGGCAGGAATAGGAAAGATCGGAAGCGGGAAAGGGGCACCCATGACCAGACGGCTCCTCCTCGCCGTCGCCGCGTGCGGCCTGGCGGCGACCGCCGGCTGCGCCCACCCGGACGAACGCGGCGACGCCGCCGCGGCGGTGGCCCGGCAGCTCGCCGAGGCGGCGACGGCCGGCGACGGCGCCACCGCCTGCGCCCTGCTCGCGCCGGACACCCGGGCCGAGCTGGAGTCGTCCGCCGGCACGCCGTGCGCGGCGGCGATCGGCGCCGAGGACCTGCCCGCCCCGGCCGCCGTCACCGCCGTGGACGTGTACGGCGAGTCGGCCCGGGTGGTCACCGCGACCGACACCGTCTTCCTCGGCACGTTCCCCGGCGGCTGGCGGGTCGTGGCGGCGGGCTGCACCGGCCGCGGCGACGGCCGCCCCTACGACTGCGCCCTGCAGGGAGGCTGACCGTGCGTGCCCTGTTCGTGCTGTGCCTCGTCGTGATCGGCGCCGGCCTGGCGTACCTGCTGACGCTCGGGCTGCTGCACCGGTGAGGGGGGAGACCATGCGCCGGTTCCTGCGGCAGAACTCCCTGGGCCTGGTGTTCGGGGTGCTGTTCCTGCTCGCGCTCGTCGGCCAGGCGTTCGCGGGCCACGCCGACTACAACGACCAGCTGCGCTCCGACGGCCTGGCGGAGGTGTCCCTCGGGCGCTACCTGACCTCGGCGAGCTTCGCGGTCGACGTGGCCGAGAACTGGCAGTCGGAGTACCTGCAGTTCTTCCTGTTCGTGACGCTGACCGTCTGGCTGGTGCAGCGGGGCTCCCCGGAGTCCAAGCCGCTGGACGCGGTCGGCCGCGAGCCCGACGCCGACCAGCACGTGGGGGAGCACGCCCGGGCGGACTCCCCGGCGTGGGCCCGGGCGCGGGGCTGGCGGCTGGGGGTGTACTCCAACTCCCTCGGCCTGGTGATGGGCCTGATCTTCCTGCTGTCGTGGCTGGTCCAGTCCGTCGCCGGGGCGGCCGCCTACAACGAGGAGCAGCTGCGCCGGCTGCAGGACCCGGTGCCGTGGGGGGCGTACCTGCTGGAGGCGGACTTCTGGAACCGCACCCTGCAGAACTGGCAGTCGGAACTGCTCGCCGTCGCGTCCATGGCGATCCTGTCGATCTACCTGCGCCAGCGCGGGTCGCCCGAGTCCAAGCCGGTCGGCTCGGCTCACGACACCACGGGCGTCGAGGGCTGAGCGACGAAGGCGGCCGCCAGGGCCGCCACCCGCGTGCCCGCCGTCGTCACCGCGTTGTGCGCCGCGCCCGGCACCTCGCCCGCCGTGCCGGCCGGGGCCAGCGCGGCCGCCCGGGCCACCCAGCCGGCCGGGGCGATGGGGTCGTGCGCCGCGCAGCACCAGCACCGGCGCCTGGACCAGCGGGAGCCGCCGCTCGATGTGGTGCCGGACGGAGTGCCGCAGGGTCGCCACCACCCGGCGCACGCCGGCGTCGCGGACGTCCCCGGCGATCATCGGCGCCTGGCGCGGGTCCTCGCCGACGAGGTCACGCAACCACCGGGCCGCCTGGCCCAGCATCGTGGGCGCCGCCGGGTCGGCCGTCGGGCCGACCAGCACGAGCGCGCCCACCAGGTCCGGGCGCCGGACCGCCAGCTCGACGGCGACCTGGCAGCCGAACGAGTTGCCGAGCACCGCGGCGGCGCGCACCCCCGCCTGGTCCATCCAGGCGGCCACCACGCCGGCGTGCTGCTCGGTGCTCAGCGCCCGGCGCGGCGTGCCGGACAGCCCGAAGCCGGGCAGGTCGGGCACGTACACCGGGCCGGGCAGGGCGGCCGCCGTCGGCATCAGGTAGCGGTGCGACACGGCCAGGCCGTGCAGCAGCACCCACGGCGCCGCGCCGTCCGTCCCCGCCGCGCCGGGGCGGTGCCGGACGTGCAGGCGCAGGCCGTGCGCCGTCGCCGTGCCGCTGACGAACCCGCCGGCCGGGTCCGGGGCGGCGTGGATCAGCCGTCGCTGGGCGGGGCTCATCCGGGCGGTGCGCGGCAGTCGCATCCCGGTGGGGTACCCGGCGCCGCCCGCTCCCACGCCGGTCGCGCCGCATGACTAGAACGCCCGGGGCGGGGTAGCCGGGGATCGTCCAGCCCGGCGCCCGTTCGCGGAGGAAACCATGACCACCAGCCAGTCCCGCCAGGACGTCGTCGACGTCCTCACCGCCGACCACCGTGACGCCGTCGCCCTGATCGGCGAGGTCTGGACGATCAAGGACCCGATGATGCGCCGCGACCTCATCGACACCTGCATCAGCGAGCTGGTCCGGCACGCCGTCGCCGAGGAGATGTACGTCTACCCGGCCATGCGCAAGCACCTGCCCGACGGCGAGAAGGCCGTCGAGCACGACATCGAGGAGCACAAGGAACTCGAGAAGGCGATGAAGGAGCTCGAGTCGGCGGACGTGTCCACGCCCGAGTTCGAGGCGGCGCTGCGCCGGCTGGAGACGCAGCTCGCCGACCACGTGCAGGACGAGGAGACCGAGCAGTTCCCCGAGCTGCGCCGCCGCATCCCGGCCGACGAGCTGGTCGAGCTGGCCGGCATGGTCGAGGCCGCGAAGAAGCTGGCGCCCACCCGGCCGCACCCCGCAGCGCCCAACAGCGAGCTGTTCCACAAGCTCGTGGGCCCCGGCGTCGGCCTGGTCGACCGGCTGCGCGACAAGCTCACCGGCCGCGCCACCCGCTGAGCGGGCGCCGCGCGCCGGCGCGGGTCAGCAGAGCTGGGACCGGCCGCCGGCCAGCAGGGAGGCGAGCCGGTCGACCGGCTCGTCGTCCGCCTCGGTGTCCGGACCGGCCTCCAGCGCCAACATCATCGCGACGCCGGTGATCCACCCGGCGACGTCCTCGTCGGCGGTGTGGGCGTTCGCGGTCTGCCACGCCTCGACGAAGGCGGCGGCCGTGAACTCCCGCGCCCGGGCCGGGTCCGTCATGAGGGCGGTCAGGCCGGCGGTCACCGCGGGGGACAGGGCCTCGTAGAGCCGGGTGAAGGCGGCGCGGTCCAGGACCGCCATGCCGCGCACGAGGTGCCGCAGGCGGGCCGGGTCCGTCCGGTACGCGGCCAGGACGGTCACCGTGGCCGTCAGAGCTCGGCGTCCATGGTCGCGCGCAGGCGGCTCAGCGCCCGGCGCAGCAGCCGGGAGACGTGCATCTGCGACAGGTCCAGCTCGGCGGCGATCTGCGCCTGCGTCAGGTTGCCGTAGAACCGCAGCGCGATGATCCGCCGGTCGCGCTCGTCGAGCGTCGCCAGCGCCGGCTGCAGGCTCTCGTGCTGCTCGACCGCCTCGTACCCGGCGTCGGGCGCGCCGAGGGTGTCGCCGAGCTCGATGCCGCCGTCGGCGCCGGTCGGCGTCGACAGCGAGGTCGTGCGGTACGCCCGGGCGCCCTCCAGCCCCTCGATGACGGCCTCCTCGGTGATGCCGAGGTGGGCGGCGACGTCGGCGACCGTGGGGCTGCGGCCGAGGGTGTGCGACAGGACGGTGTCGGCGGTGGTGATGGCCAGCCGCAGTTCCTGCAGGCGGCGGGGAACGCGGATCGCCCACGTGCGGTCGCGGAAGTGCCGTTTGATCTCGCCCGCGATCGTCGGGATGGCGAACGCGGTGAACGGCGTGCCCCGCCCGGCGTCGAACCGGTCGACGGCGCGGATGAGGCCGATGGACGCGACCTGCACCAGGTCGTCGAGGCTCTCGCCGTTGCGGGCGTAGCGCTGGGCGAGCCGGCGGGCCATCGGCCGCCACGCCTCGATCGCGGCCGCGCGGGCGGCGTCGTGCCCGGCGGTGCCCGCCGGGTGCCCGGCGAGCGCGTCGATGAGGGCGTCGGCCCGGCTCTCGTGAATCGGTACGGCGGTCATGGTGCCTCTTCCTGGTGCCTGGTACGAGGCGGAGGTGCGGTCAGCTGGTGCGCACGTCGGCGAGCAGGGCCGGCGCGGACCGGCTGTCGCCCGCGTCGGCGGCGGCGGTCAGCGCGGCCGCGGCCGACTCGGGCGTCGCCGCGGGCGGCACGACGAGCAGGTCGAACCGGTCGGCGTGCACGTCGCAGACGGCGGTGAGCAGGCCGGCGGGCTGCGAGCTGAACCAGCCCAGCCGCACGACGCTCCCGCCGACGCTCATCCGGCGCGGGTGCGGCGTCTCCCAGTCGGCGGCGTGCAGCAGCAGGTGGGTGACGGTGCCGCGGCTGCCGCTCAGCGCCTCCACGAGGGCGGGCAGCTCGGCCGCGGGGTCGGTGGTGCGCGGCCACCAGGCGCCGTCGATGGCGGCGGACCGCCCGGCGGACCCGGCGAGCCGCAGCCGGTCGTTCCCGGCGGGGCCGTCCGGCTCAGCCGGAGCGACCGCCTTGGCCTGCTCGGCCGGCTTGGCCTGCTCGGTCGGCTTGGCCTGCTCGGTCTGCTCGGCCTGCTCGGTCTGCTCGGTCGGCTCGGCCTGCTCGGTCGGCTTGGTCAGCTTGGCCGGCTTGACCGGAGCGGCTGCCTTGGTCGGCTCGGTCGGAGCGGCTGCCTTGGTCGGCTCGGCCGCAGCGGCGGCGGCCGGGGTGGCCGGAGCCGGCGTCATCGGGGCCGGAGTAGCCGGTGCCGCAACCGCCGGGGTGGCAGGGGCCGCAGCGGCCGGAGCCGGGGCCGGAGTGGCCGGGGCTGCGGCGGCGGGTGTGGCAGGGGTGGGACGGGGCGCGGTGGCTGTCATGGGACTCGAGTCCTCTCGCGCGGCCGGAGGTCGTCCGCCGCGGGTGCCGGGAAATGCAAAGAATGCGCCAGACAAAAAGCGCCGTAGGGTCTCGGAGACCCTGCGGCGCCGGCACGTCCACGAAATCTTCAGTTCGGTACCCGCACGCTACCACGAAATCGGCCGCGAAAACGGCGGGAATGGATGCCGGAATGTGTGCCGGTGGTGGGACGTGCGGATTTCCGGGTCACCTGTACGGTGGCGGCGTGATGGTTCAGCGGCACTGGTGGAACGGCAGCACGACCACGCGCTCACGGCGCGACGTCTTCATCCGCAGCGACGGCCGGCGGTGGGACGTGCTGGTGCGCATCGGCGGCGCGCCCGGGCGGTCGCGGGTGCAGGACTGCCCGAGCGGGAGTGCGGCGGCGATCGTGGCGGGCGCGTGGCGGGGCTCGGAGCACACGTGGCGCGAGGTGCAGCCGCCGCTGCCCGTCTGAGCGCGGATCAGGCCTGCTGGTCGGCGGTCGGCTGGTCGGCAGGGAGGGCCGGCAGGTCGGCGGGGTCGATGCCGAGCGTGGCGAACAGGCCGGTGTGCCGGGTCGCGTCGACCCGGTCCGGCAGTTCGCGGTCGACCCAGTCGGCCCGCATGTGCAGCCCGCGGCCGCGCAGCGCGGCGACGACGGCCGGCTTGCCGACGACGATCCGGCGCGGGAAATCGGTCTGGTGCACTGTCATGTCTTCTCCAGAAAATGCGCGTGCCGGGACGGTGAACAAAAAAGGCGCCGGGCGGGGTTCGGATACCCACCGGGCGCCGGCGACGTCCACGGAAATCAAAACTGCGACACCGCCACGCTAACACGGAATGCGCACGGCCACCGGCGGGCGGAGGGCGGGGGCCGGGGGAGCGGGGCGCCCGGGCGTCCGGCAGAATCGCGGCGTGGTGCGAGCACAGGATGACGCCAGTCCCCCCGCGGCGTCGGTGTCCCAGGAGCATTTCGTCAACCTGTACCTGGCGAAGGACGACCCGTGGGATCTCGCGATCAAGTGGCACGACCAGCGCAAGTACGCGGTGACGATGGCGAGCCTGCCGCGGCCGCGGTACCGCCGCTGCTACGAGCCGGGCTGCTCGGTCGGCCTGCTGACCCGGATGCTGGCGGAGCGCTGCGACGAGGTACTGGCCGTCGACTGCGCCGCCGACGCGGTGCGGCAGACCGCCGAGCTGGTGCGCGACCTGCCGCACGTCGATGCGGCCCTGGCGATGCTGCCGGCGGAGCTGCCGGCGGGCACGTTCGACCTGATGGTCGTCGGTGACCTGCTGTACTACCTGTCCGCCGAGGACATGAGCGCGCTGCTGGACGGGCTGGTGGCCCGCCTGGAGCCGGGTGGCGACCTGGTGTCGGTGCACTTCCGCGACCGGGAGCACGGCGGCAACTACGACGGCTTCAACGCCCACCGCGAGCTGCTGGCGTGGCCCGGGCTGGAGCCGGTCGTGCACCACGAGGACGAGTGGTTCGTCCTGGACGTGCTGCGCCGGGCGATCTAGCGCCCCATTTCTCTCCGTGACAGGTGTGTTACGGAGATGTGCAGATGGCGTGAACGAGGCGCGTTGACCGGATGCAGAATGCATCCTATTTTGTGAGTCGGGTCACCTCGACCGTCATCACTCCGTCACCGACTACCGCGGCCACCCCCGGCGCGCGGCGATGGCGCACGCCCTCACCCATCTCCCCGTGGAGGAGGCACCATGACCACCCCCGCATCCCCCGCCCGCGCCGTACCCCCCGCCGTCGACGTGGTCGTCGTCGGCGCCGGCTTCTCCGGCATGTACCTGCTGCACCGGCTCCGCAAGCTCGGCATGTCCGCCGTCGTGTTCGAGGCGGGCACCGACGTCGGCGGCACCTGGTACTGGAACCGCTACCCGGGCGCCCGCGTCGACGTCGAGAGCCTCGCCTACTCGTACTCCTTCTCCGCCGAACTGGAGCAGGAGTACCCGTGGGAGGAGCGCTACCCGACGCAGCCGGAGATCCTCAAGTACGCCCAGCACGTCGCCGACCGCTTCGACCTGCGCCGCGACATCGTCTTCCGCACCCGGGTCAGCGGCGCCACCTGGGACGACGAGAGCCGCAGCTGGCTGGTCCGCACCGAGCACGCCGACGCCGTCACCGCCCGGTTCCTCGTCATGGCGACCGGCTGCCTGTCGGCGTCGAAGATGCCGGAGATCCCCGGGCTCGACACGTTCAAGGGCGCGACCTACCACACCGCGCACTGGCCGCACGAGGGCGTCGACTTCACCGGCCAGCGCGTCGGCATCATCGGCACCGGCTCGTCGGGCGTGCAGTCCATCCCGGTCATCGCCGAGCAGGCCGCCGAGCTGACCGTCTTCCAGCGCACCCCCGCGTACTCGCTGCCCGCCCGCAACCGGCGGCTGCGCCCGGACGAGGTCGCCGCCATGCGGGCCGACTACCGGTCGTACCGGCAGGCGCAGAAGGAGTCCGCGGCCGGCGTGCCCGTCGTGGTGCCGACGAAGTCGGCCCTGGAGGTGTCCGACTCCGAGCGCCACGCCATCTACGAGGCGGCGTGGGAGAGCGGCAGCCTGGTCAACCTGCTGTCCACGTTCACCGACCTGTCGACCAGCCAGGAGGCCAACGACACGGCCAAGAGCTGGATCCACGGCAAGATCCACGACATCGTGGACGACCCGCAGGTGGCCGCCGACCTGTGCCCCGACTACCCGGTCGGCACCAAGCGCCCCTGCCTGGACACCAACTACTACGAGACCTACAACCGCGACAACGTGCACCTGGTGAACCTGCGCCGCACCCCGCTGGTCGAGATCACCGAGCGCGGCGTGCGCACCGCCGAGAGGGAACACGAGTTCGACGTCATCGTGTACGCCACCGGCTTCGACGCCATGACCGGCTCGCTGACCAACGTGGACATCCGCGGCCGCGACGGGCTGTCGCTGAAGGAGACGTGGAGCGCCGGGCCGCGCACGTACCTCGGGATCGGCTCCGCCGGGTTCCCCAACCTGTTCATGATCACCGGTCCGGGCAGCCCGTCCGTGCTGTCCAACATGATCGTGTCGATCGAGCAGCACGTCGACTGGGTCGTCGACCTCGTCGAGCACCTGCGCGACCAGGGCCTGCGCACGGTCGAGGCGCTGCCCGAGGCGCAGGACGCCTGGGTCGACCACGTCAACGAGATCGCCGGCTACACCCTCTACCCCAAGGCCAACTCCTGGTACCTGGGCGCCAACGTGCCCGGCAAGCCGCGCGTGTTCATGCCCTACGCCGGCGGGGTGGGCGCGTACCGCAAGAAGTGCGACGAGGTGGCCGAGAAGGGCTACGAGGGCTTCGCCATCGCCGCCTGAACCCCTTCCCCCGCAACGAACTGGAGCGAACCGTGTCCCCACACCACCCGATCGACCCCGACGTCCGCCCCCCGCTCGAGGGCCTGCTCGAGGCGCTGCCCGGCGGCTTCAACGCGATCCCCGACATCGTGCAGCGCCGCGCCACCGTCGACGGCATCATGGGCGCCACCCCGGTGCCGCCGAACCCGAACGTCACCACCGAGGACCGCACCGTGCCCGGCCCGGACGGCGAGCCCGACATCTCGGTGCGCATCTACCGGCCGAACGGCGTGGGCGCCGAGGCCCCCGGGATCTACTTCATCCACGGCGGCGGCATGATCCTCGGCAACGTCGCCGGCGAGGACGCGGTGGCCAGCACGCTGTGCGAGCAGGTCGGCGCGGTCGTCGTGAGCGTCGAGTACCGGCTGTCGCCGGAGCACCCGCACCCGGCGCCCGCCGAGGACTGCTACGCCGGCCTCGTCTGGACCGCCAAGAACGCCGCCGAGCTGGGCATCGACCCGGACCGGCTGGCCATCTACGGCGCCAGCGCCGGCGGCGGCCTCACCATCGCCGTCGCCCTGATGGCCCGCGACCGCGGCGGCCCCGCCCTGCGGTTCATCATGCCGATCTACCCGATGATCGACGACCGCAACGAGACCGCGTCCAGCCACGAGGTCACCGACGTCGGCATCTGGGACCGCGCCGGCAACATCGAGGCCTGGTCCTGGTACCTCGGCGGCAACGAGCCCGACGGCTACGCCGCGCCGGCCCGCGCCGAGGACCTGTCCGGCCTGCCGCCCACGTTCATCGACGTCGGCACCGTCGACATGTTCCGCGACGAGGACATCGCCTTCGCCCAGCGCCTGCTCGCGGCCGGCGTGCCCACCGAGCTGCACGTGCACCCCGGCGCCTACCACGCCGCCGAGGTGTTCGCTGGCGAGGCGCCGCTGTCCCGGCGCATCTGGGCGCTGCGCGTCGACGCCCTGAAGCGCGCCCTCGCCTGACCCCCTCGCGGCCGCGGACCGGGACGACGCCGTCCCGGTCCGCCGCCGCGAGCGGTCAGCAGAACCGGGGCAGGTGGTGGGCCAGCTGCGCCCGCCACGACGGCCAGTCGTGCGGCACGTCGTGCCCCCACAGGTCCAGCTCGTGCCGGATGCCCTTCTCCGCCAGCAGCCCCGCCATCCGCCGCGTCGACGCCAGCGCGCCGGTGGTGTCCTCCCACTGCCCCTGCCCGCACACCAGCAGGACGCTGAGCCGCGACCGCAGCCAGTCCAGGTGCTCGCCGTGCAACCCCGGCACGTAGTCGACGGGATTGTGGAAGTAGACGGCGTCGCCGCGCTCGCCCCAGCCCCGCCACGTCGTCGGGTCGTAGTTGCCGCTCAGGCACAGGGCGAGCGGGAACAGGTCGGCGCGGCGCAGCGCCAGGTTCAGCGCGTGGTACGCCCCCAGCGACACCCCGGTGACCATGATCTCGGCGTCGCCGGTGTCCGCCCGCACATGAGCGACGACCTCCTCGACGATCCACCGCTCGTACACCTCGTGCCGCCGGGCCCGCTCCTCCAGCGGCAGGTGCGCGGCCGACCACGTCGCGGCGTCGAACGACTCGGCGCAGTACAGCTTCACCCGCCCGGCCCCGATGAGGTCCCCGACGGCGCCGACCATGCCGTTGTCGGCGAACTCCCAGGCCCGGCCGCCCTCGGACGGAAAGGCGAGCACGGGCCGCCCCCAGTGCCCGTAGACGGCGACGGTGCCCGCCGCGCCGGTCGCGGGGGAGCGCAGGTCGACCGCGTAGTGGCGCATGCCCTCAGTCTGCCGCAGCGCCGGCCGCCGCGAGACATCGATGGTTGACGAACCCGATACAGGTCTGAAACATTGTGGATTCCGGACCGAAAGAAGTGAGCAACTTCTCCGCAATAAGTCGCGCGGGAGTCGCAAGCCGACGGCGTCCGGTACCGCCCGACCGATGCCGCACGCGCGGCGGAGCGGCCCTCCCTGTCGTCTCGAGCGGAACAGAAGGAACCCACATGAGACGGAAGCATCGCGTCCGGCTGCTGGTCAGCTCCCTGCTCGCCACCGTCCTCGTCGTCACGTCGGCGCCCGCCCCGGCCGCGGCGGCGGGCGGGCCGAACCTCGCGGCGGGGCGGCCCGTCGCGACGAGCGGGGCGCACGGCGCGCATCCCGCGTCGAACGTCGCCGACGGCAACCCGTCGACCTACTGGGAGGGGCCGGCGAACGCGTTCCCGCAGTGGGTGCAGGCGGACCTCGGCAGTGCCGTCGCCGTCGACCAGGTGGTGCTCAAGCTGCCCCCGTCCAGCCTGTGGGGCACGCGGACGCAGACGCTGAGCGTGCAGGGCAGCACCGACGGCACCGGTTTCAGCACGCTGAGCGCGTCCGCCGGGCGGGTGTTCGACCCGGCGCGGGCCAACACCGTCACCGTCGACTTCGCGGCGGCGACCGTCCGGTTCGTGCGCGTGCACGTCACCGGCAACACCGGGTGGGGCGCGGCGCAGCTGTCGGAGCTGGAGGTCTACGGCGCCGGCGGGTCCGAGCCGGAGGAGCCGGAGGAGCCGCCGGCGGGCGGCAACCTGGCCGCGGGCAAGCCGCTGGAGGCGTCGTCGTCGGTGTTCGGCTTCGTCGCGGCCAACGCCGGCGACGGCAGCACCGGCACCTACTGGGAGTCCGGCGCGCTGCCGGCCACGCTGACCGCCCGGCTCGGCGCCGACGCGCAGATCACCGGGGTCGTCGTGAAGCTCAACCCGGACCCGGTGTGGGGGCCGCGGACGCAGGCGGTGCAGGTGCTCGGCCGGGTGCAGGGCGCCGCCGGGTTCACGTCGCTGAAGGCGCGCGCCGACTACGCGTTCAGCCCGGCCGGCAACCAGAACACCGTGACGATCCCGGTCACCGGCCGGGCCGCCGACGTGCAGCTGCAGTTCTTCGCCAACAGCGGCGCGCCCGGCGGCCAGGTCGCCGAGCTGCAGGTGCTCGGCTCGTGGGCGCCCGGGCCCGACCTGGTGGTCACCGGGCTGACGTGGTCGCCGTCGGCGCCGAGCGAGGCGTCCGACGTCACCGTCTCGGCCACGGTGCGCAACCAGGGCACCGCCGCGGCGCCGGCCACCACCGCGGACATCAGCGTCGGCGGCACCGTCGCCGGCAGCGCCGCGGTGCCCGCGCTGGCCGCGGGCGCGTCGGCCACGGTAACCGTGAACGCCGGCCGGCGCGCGCAGGGCAGCTACGCCGTGGCGGCCGTCGTCGACCCGGCGAACACCGTGCCGGAGCAGAACAACGACAACAACCGGTTCACCGCCGCCGCGCAGCTCGTCGTGGCGCAGGCGCCCGGCCCGGACCTGACCGTCACGGCCATCACCTCGAACCCGCCGAACCCGGCGGTCGGCGCGGCCGTCACGTTCACCGTGGCCGTGCAGAACCGCGGCACGTCGGCGGCGGGCGCGTCGGTCACCCGGCTCACCGCGGGCGGCGCGACCCTGACCGGGGCCACCCCGGCGATCGCCGCCGGGGCGGGCGCGACCGTCACCATCGGCGGCAGCTGGACCGCCACCAGCGGCGGCGCCACCCTCACCGCCACGGCCGACGCCACCGGCGTCGTCGCCGAGACCAACGAGGGCAACAACGCGCTCAGCCGCTCGATCGTCGTCGGCCGCGGCGCCGCCGTGCCGTACGTGTCGTACGAGGCGGAGGCCGGGCGCTACCAGGGCACCCTGCTGGAGGCGGACCCGAAGCGCACGTTCGGCAACGGCAACTTCGGCACCGAGTCGTCCGGCCGCCGGTCGGTGCGCCTCGGCTCGGCCGGCCAGTTCGTGGAGATCACGTCGGCGAACCAGGCCAACTCGATCGTCGTGCGCAACGCCATCCCGGACGCCCCGGGCGGCGGCGGCATCGAGGCCACCATCAGCCTGTACGTCAACGACGTGTTCAGCCGCAAGCTGACGCTGTCGTCGCGGCACAGCTGGCTGTACGGCAGCACCGACGACCCCGAGGGCCTGACCAACACCCCGGGCGGCCCGGCCCGGCGGCTGTTCGACGAGTCGAACGCGCTGCTGGCCCAGAGCTACCCGCCGGGCACCCGGTTCCGGCTGCAGCGCGACGCCGGCGACACCGCCGCGTTCTACGTCATCGACCTGATCGACCTGGAGCAGGTGGCGCCGGCCGCCGGCAAGCCGGCGGAGTGTCGCTCGATCACCGAGTACGGCGCGGTGCCCAACGACGGCAACGACGACACGGCGGCGCTGCAGCGGGCCGTCACCGACGACCAGAACGGCGCCATCGCCTGCGTGTGGATCCCGGCGGGGCAGTGGCGGCAGGAGCAGAAGATCCTGACCGACGACCCGCTGAACCGGGGCACCCACAACCAGGTCGGCATCCGGAACGTGACGATCCGCGGCGCGGGCATGTGGCACTCGCAGCTGTACACGGTGACCGAGCCGCAGAACGCCCAGGGCGCGATCAACCATCCGCACGAGGGCAACTTCGGCTTCGACATCGACGACAACACCCAGATCTCGGACATCGCCATCTTCGGCTCGGGCCGCATCCGCGGCGGCGACGGCAACGCCGAGGGCGGCGTCGGCCTCAACGGCCGGTTCGGCCGCAACACGAGGATCAGCAACGTCTGGATCGAGCACGCGAACGTGGGCGCCTGGGTCGGCCGCGACTACAGCAACATCCCTGAGCTGTGGAACCCCGGCGACGGGCTGGAGTTCACCGGCATGCGCATCCGCAACACGTACGCCGACGGCATCAACTTCACCAACGGCACGCACCACTCGCGGGTGTTCAACTCCTCGTTCCGGACCACCGGCGACGACGCGCTCGCGGTGTGGGCCAGCACGTACGTGAAGGACCAGGCCACCGATGTGGGGCGCGACAACGCGTTCGTGAACAACACGGTGCAGCTGCCGTGGCGGGCCAACGGCATCGCGGTCTACGGCGGCCGCGACAACCGGATCGAGAACAACCTGGTGTACGACACGGCGAACTACCCGGGCATCATGCTGGCCACCGACCACAGCCCGGTGCCGTTCTCGGGCACCACGCTGATCGCGAACAACGGCCTGTACCGCACAGGCGGCGCGTTCTGGGGCGCGGCGCAGGAGTTCGGGGCGATCACGCTGTTCCCGCAGACGCACGACATCGTCGGCGTGACGATCCGGGACACCGAGATCGTCGACTCGACGTACGACGGCATCCAGTTCAAGAACGGCGGCGGCGCGATGCCGGGCGTGCAGATCACCAACGTGCGCATCGACAAGTCGAACAACGGCGCCGGCATCCTCGCGATGGGCGGGGCGCGGGGCAGCGCGACGCTGTCGAACGTCACCATCACGGGTTCGGCCGAGGGCGACATCGTCCGCGAGCCGGGCTCGACGTTCACCATCACCGGCGGCTGACCGCCGGCGGTCCGGGCCGGCCGGGGACGACGTCCCCGGCCGGCCCTGCGCCGCGAACCGGACTCCGGTCGCCGGGCGGCCGCCCGCTCGACACGTCCGACATGTCGCATGTGCCGCGCAGGCGGTGGCGAACAGGCCGAACCGTCCGCCGTGGACGGCAGATGTGATTCGGTCGATCGGGCAGCGTTTGGCCGCCGGACGCGCCGGGAACGCCATGGGTTACACGCTGAGCGACGGTCCGGACACGGCGCGAACGTCCACATCGACCGGCCGGCGCCGCCGCTGACCTGCCCCGACGCCGGTCGGCGGCGTCCCGCCGGGCGTCGCCGGTGCGGGCGCGGTGGCGGTGCGTGAGCGGGGATTCCGGCGTGTGCACGGGGCGTGGCTTGGCGCTACGGTAGCGGGGCGGTCTGCCGGGTCCCTGCCGGCAGGCCCGTCGCGGTTCGGCGACCGGCCTCGGCCGGCGTCCGCAGGCGAGGAGGTGTGATGACCCGGGTCCTGGTGGTGACGGACGGCGGGCGGTCCGGCTCCCACGTCCGCGCCCTGCTCGGCGTCGAGCCGGACATCGACATCGTCGGCACGCTGCCGTTCGACGGCGACCTCGCGGTGCGCGCCGCCGAGCTGTGGCCCAAGGTCGTCGTCATCGACACCGAGTACATGGTGAGCCAGGTCCTGCCGGTGGCGGCGGAGCTGCGCGCCCGCATCCCCGGCGTCTCGATGCTGCTGCTGTGCGACCCGACCAAGCGCGGCATGCTGCCGCCGCGCCGGCGCGCGGGCGACCTGAGCTTCCTGCTCAAGGACGCGTCGCCGGCGCTGCTGGCCGACTCGGTGCGCCGGCTGGCCGGCGGGGAGCGGATCGTGCACCCGCGCCTGCAGGCCGCCTCGCTCAACACCGAGCGCGGGCTGAGCACCCGCGAGCTCGAGGTGCTGGGCCTCGCCGCGGAGGGCGAGTCCGTGGCCGACATCGCCCACCGGCTCTACCTGTCCGGCGGCACGGTGCGCAACTACCTGTCGGCCGTGATCATGAAGACCGGCGCCCGCAACCGGCTCGACGCCATCCGCATCGCGCGCAAGGACGGCTGGCTGCGCTGACCGGCGCCCGCCCCGTCCCATTTCCGCGCCTGGTTCCACCATTCTTCGGTGAATGGAAATCGTCCGCGCGGTGAACATGAACGACGCTCACGTTTGTTATGACATCTGGCACTGTGGCATTACCGCCGCCGGTGACACGCTTTGTTCAACGCGGAGAACGTCGTTCGGTGACGACCGCGAGGGGACACACGCCTGAGCCAGTGGTGTGGCCGCGCTGTGCCTGAAACCAGGTCAGAGGGGCCGCGCAGGCCACCGGACCGCGGCGCGGGGCCCCGGCGGACGGCGACCTGAAATGCGGACGGGCGTCACCGGACAACCAATTATCCGATCCGTCGAAGGTTTGTCGGAGGGGTACGGGAATGACCTCGAGCATGACGGCGGTTCCTCTGACCGGCGTCCAGGAGCCGAGCCGGGCCGAATCCGGAAAACGGCCGCCCCGGCGCCCCGCACGCCATTGGGAAACCGCATACCGGGCGAAGCTGGTCGCCGTGGACGGCGTGGCCGGCGCGCTCGCCGCCGGCGCCGCGTACGCCGTGCGGCCGGGCGCCGACCGCGACGTCTGGGGCACCGGTGCCTACGCCGCCGTCGCCGCCCTCGCCCCCGTCGTCTGGCTGGCCGTGCTGGGCACCGTCCGCGCCCACGACCGGCGGCGCCCCGGCGACGGCCGCGCCGACCTGCGCGACGTCACCGTCACCGTGGCCGCGCTGCTCGGCTTCGTCGCCTGGCTGGCCTGGGCCACCCCCGTCGAGGTGCCGCGCGACTTCATCCTGCTGCTGCTCGCCGTCGCCGCCGCCGGCACCCTGCTCGGCCGCACGCTGCTGCGCCTCGACCTGCAGGTGCGCCGGGCGCGCGGCGAATGCGTGCAGCGGGTGCTGGCCGTCGGCCGGGTGCCCGCGGTCGACGCCCTCGTGCGCCAGCTGCGCCGCGACAAGCACAACACCGCCCACGTCGTCGGGTGCTGCGTGCCGGTGCTCCCGCCCGACGACGCCGCCTTCTACCTCGGCCCGGTGCCCGTCGTCGGCGGCTTCGACGACGTCGCCGCCGCGCTGCGCACCGTCGGCGCCGACACCGTCGCCGTGCTGCCGTGCCCCGAGCTGGACGCGCCGGCGCTGCGCCGGCTCGCCTGGGCGCTGGAGGACGCGGTCCCGCACTTCGTCGTCATCCCCGGCCTGGCCGACGTCGCCGGGCCCCGGCTCGCCGTCGGCCCCGTCGGCGACCTGCCCGTGCTGCACGTCCGGCACGCCCGCCGGCACGGCCTCGCCTGGCTGCTCAAGGGCCTGCTCGACCGGCTCGCCGCCCTCACCGCCCTGCTGCTGCTGGCGCCGCTGATGGCCGTCATCGCGCTGGTGGTGCGCGCCGGCTCGCCCGGCCCCGCCCTGTTCCGGCAGACCCGCGTCGGCCTCGACGGCCGGGAGTTCACGTTCCTGAAGTTCCGCACCATGTACGTCGGCGCCGAGCTGCGCCGCGCCGAGCTCGAGGACAACAACATCAACGGCGACGGCGTGCTGTTCAAGATGCGCGACGACCCCCGGATCACCCGGGCCGGCCGTATCCTGCGCCGCTGGTCGCTCGACGAGCTGCCGCAGCTGCTCAACGTCCTGTCCGGCGAGATGTCGCTGGTCGGGCCCCGCCCGCCGCTGCCGCAGGAGGTCGCCCGGTACGGCCCGGACGTGCACCGCCGGCTCGCCGTGCGCCCCGGGCTGACCGGCCTGTGGCAGATCAGCGGCCGCTCCGACCTGTCCTGGGAGGACGCCGTCCGGCTCGACCTGCGCTACGTCGACAACTGGTCGCTCGGCCTCGACGCCGTCGTCCTGCTGCGCACCCTCCCCGCCGTGCTTAACCGCACCGGCGCCTACTGACCACCGCCCACACCCCCCGACCGTAGGAGGCTCCCGCCGATGACCACCGTCCTGATCTGCGACCACCACCGGCTGTTCGCCGAGGCGTTCGCGAGCGCGCTGCGGGCCGTGGGCGCGGACGTGCGCGTGGCGGCGGACCCGGCCGAGGCGCTCGCCGCGCAGGCCGCCGAGCCCGCCGACCGGGTGCTGATGAGCGTGCGCTTCCCCGGCGAGGCCGGCCGGGCCGCGATCCGCGAGATCCAGCTGACCTGGCCGCAGACCCACGTCGCGTGCCTCGGCGCCGACGACCCCGCGGCCGAGGAGGCGGTCGTGCTCAGCAAGAAGCGCCCGCTCACCGAGCTCGTCGACGCGGTGCTCCGCGGCACCGGCGCCCCCGAGACCCCGGCGGCACCGGCCGTCCCGCGCGCCCCGCTGCGCACCGCCCGCGTCGACGGCCAGACCCTCGCCGCGCGCTTCCTCACCGACCGCGAGCGCGACGTGCTGCGCCTGCTCGTCGGCGCGCAGCCCACCGGTCAGATCGCCGACGAGCTCGGCATCAGCATCACCACCACCCGCGGCTACGTGCAGTCGATCCTGTCCAAGCTGGGCGTCCACTCCCGCGTGCAGGCCGTCTCGTACGCGGTGCGCCACTCCGTGGTCTCCTGAGGCGGCGGTGCCGTCAGCACAGCAGCGCCAGGTCCCGCTCGATCGCCTCGCGCAGCGACCTGCGGTCCGCCCGGGGCACCCGCCACGCGCCCTCGGACACCTTCGCCAGGAACGCCCGCAGCGCGAACCGGGTGCGCACCGCCGTGTCCGGGCCGATGAGCACCACGCCGTCGGCGGCGGACTCGATGGCGAACGCCCACAGCGTCACCGTGCTGCCGGCGCTCTCGCCGAGCACCGCGGCGTGCCACGGGTCGGCGTCGCCGTTCGCCGCCGCCCAGCAGGCGACCTGCCCGAGCGCGGCGACGATGCGCGCGGCGTCCGGCACCGGCAGCAGCATCGGCGACGCGGCCCGCACGGCCACGTGCAGCGACAGCGCCCCGCAGGCGAGATCCGCCCCGGCCGCGGGCCCGGCGCCCGCCCGCACCCGCAGGCGGGCGAGCCGGCCCGCGCAGGCGCGCACCAGCGTCGTCGCGGCGGCGAACACAACTCCGGCCATACGTCGCCTCCTGCCCTCGAAGAGCACGCTACGACCGCCGCGGCGCGCCGTGCCCGTACGGGCGCACTACTCCGTTTGACCTGTCCCGCTCCGCGCGGACGGGCGTAGGCAGGAGGCATGCCGTTGCGTGGTCGTACCGCCGTCCTGGCCGGGCTGCTGGTCTCGCTGTCGGCCGCGGTCGCGGGCGCGGCCGGCGACCGCCCGGCGCGCGCCGTGACCGTGCCGCCGGTGGTGGCCGGGTGGTGGCGCACCGACCTGACCGGCGTGCCGCTCGGCACCGCCGAGGGCGCCAACCCCGTCGCCGCGGCGCTGGCGCAGCAGTGGTCGCACCACGGCGAGGGCCAGGAGGACGACTACGGCAACCCGGCCGTCGTCTCCGCGCACGCCGAGGGCCTGCCCGCGCCCCCGGCCGGCGGCGACCGGGTGATCCGCCTCGACCACCCGCCGGGCGACCCGGCCACCCACCGCAAGCTGTACAAGTCGTTCAGCGAGCGCACCTGGCCCGGCGGCGCGGAGCCGTTCCGGCAGCGCGACGGCAGCCCGGCCGACGTGTCGGGCCGCTACATCGTGTACGCGTACGTCAGCTCCGCGCGGCTGCGCCAGTCCGACCGCGGCTGGATCAACCTGGCCCAGCTCAAGGAGGGCTACGCCACGGCCGGCGGCGTGCAGACCAGCGACCCGTCCTGGTGGCTGGTGCTGTACCAGCGCGACGGCCGGCAGTTCCTCGACCTGGCGCACTGGAACGAGGGGCGCATCGCGGGCCGCCGCGCCGACATGGCGCCGTACCTCGACCGCTGGGTGAAGATCGAGCTGCGCGTCCGCCAGCACGACCGGATCGAGGTCCACCTCGACGACGAGCTGTTCGACGTCGGCCGGCACGAGCAGTACCCGGTCGGCCGCATGCACCACGCCGGCCGGCCCGGCCCCGACGGCACCGCGGTGACCCGCGAGGAGGGCTGGATCTTCGGCGCCGGCAACTACTCCGACCCCGCCGACCCGGGCGCGGGCAGCCTCGTCCACGTGGGCCTGGCGACCGTGCTCCCGCTCGAGTAGGACAGCCGATGCGCCTGCGCCCCACGGCGGCCGTGACCGCCCTCGCCCTGCTCACCGCCGCCTGCGCGCAGCCGGGCGCGGCCACCCCCGCCGCCGTGCCGCCCGCGCCCAGCGGCGCGCTGTGCACGCTGCCGTCGGTCGCGCCGGCGCTGAGCACCCTGGACTGGGAGTCGGCGCGCCAGCAGACCGTGCCCGGCGACCCGCCGCAGGGCTGGGCCGGCGAGTACGACGCCGGGCTGGTGCACCCGGACAACCGCCAGCCGCAGCTGCGGGTGGTGCGCGCCCCGGACCCGGTGCGGGCCGGCGGCGCGGCCGCCCGCTTCGAGCTGCGCCGCGACGACCCGGTCATCAACAGCGGGACCCGCGCCGAGCTGTCCGCCCCGATCGAGCCGAGGAACGCCGAGCGCTGGTACGCGTTCAGCGTCTTCCTGCCGAGGACGTGGGCGCGCGACCGCTCGCCGGAGATCATCGCGCAGTGGCACCAGCACCACTCGGTGCCCGGCAACCCGCCGCTGGCCATCGCCACCTACCGGGGCCAGTGGGAGATCCAGACCGCCTGGGACGGCCACGAGGACGCCGCCCGGGTGGGCGCGTACCGCACCGGCCGGTGGACGGACTGGCTGGTGCACGTGAAGTGGTCCACCGGCGCTGCCGGCGTGGTGCAGATCTGGCGCGACGGCGAGCCCGTGCGCGGCTTCGCCGACCGGCGCGGCCCGAACACCTACCGCAGCGACCACGGCGTGTACCTCAAGGTCGGCATCTACAAGTGGGACTGGTCGCAGAAGCGGCCGACCGACACCACCCGCCGCTTCCTCTACCTGGACGAGCTGCGGATCGCCCAGACCCGGGCCGGTGTCGCGATCCCGCGGGCCGCGGAGGCCTGCTACCGGCCGAGCAACCCGTAGAACACGCCGAGGTGGTGGGCGGCCGCCGCGGGGGAGTGGTCGCGCAGGTAGCGCTCGCGGCCCGCCGCGCCGTCGCGGCCCGCCGCGGCCGGGTCGGCCAGGTACGCCACGAGGGCCGCCGCCAGCGCCGCCGCGTCGCCCGGCTGCACCACCCGGCCCGCGCCCGCCAGCATGCCCGGCATCGCGCCCACCGCCGTGCCCACCACGGGCCGGCCGGCCGCCATCGCCTCCAGCACGAACATCGGCATCGCCTCGGCCCGGCTCGGCAGTACCGCCGCGCGGGCCTCGCCGAGCAGCTCGCGGACGCGCGCCGGGGGCACCGCGCCGAGCGCGCGCACGCCCGGCACGCCGTCGGTGGCGACGCCGCCGGCGGGGCCCGCGACGACCAGGGTGGCGTCCGGGACCGCCCGCAGCACCGCCGGCCAGGCGGCCAGCAGCACGTCGACGCCCTTGCGGTGCGACACCTCGCCCGCGAACACGACCGTGGGCGGCGCCGCGGCCGCGCCGGTCGCCGGCCGCCAGTCCGCCGGCACCGGGCCGGGGTTGTGCAGCAGGGTCACCGGGGTGCGCGGGGCGAGCCGCCGGACGGCCGCCAGGGCGCCGTCGTTGAGCACCGCCACGCCGTCGGCGGCGCGCAGCACCGCCGCGTACACCGGCCGCCAGAGCCCGGTGCGGCTGGTCGCCACGAAGTCGGAGCCGTGCACCGTGACGAACACCGGGCGGCGCAGCGCGGCCGCCGCGCGCACCAGGGCGCCCTCGCGCAGGAACGCGCCGCGGTGGCTGAGGTGCACGTGCACCACCGCGCCGCGGGGCAGCCCGGCCAGCCGGCGCAGCGCCGCCAGGGCGGGCGCCGCGCCCGCCGCGCGGGCGTCCGGGCGCCACGTCGGCAGCGTCCGCACCGTGGCGTGCGGGGCCAGCAGCTCGGCGTACGTGCGGATCACCGTCTCGATCCCGCCGACCGCGGCCGGGTCGGGGCCCACCTGGGCGATCGTCGGCCAGGTGAGCGACGAGGTCGTGGGCCGGCTGGGGCGCGTGCGGGACTCGGTCGTCACCCGCGGATCGTCCCCCGCGCGCGGGGGACCCCGGACCCTGCATCAGAACTAGTCCCGTTGCCGCATCACGCGGCGCCGCACCGCTCGTAGCGTCGGCGGCGACGTTCGAGAAGAGCCGTTCGCGGCAGCAGGGAGTCGACACCAGTGTCCATCCGTGATCTCCTCCGGACCCTGCGGCGCAATCTGGTCATCGTGCTCGCGTGCCTGGTGGCGGGGATCGGCGCGGGGGCGTTCCTCGCGCTGCGGATGCCGTCGTCGTACACCACCCAGACCCGGCTGTTCGTGTCGAGCAACGGCAGCGACTCCACCGACAGCCTGCTGCAGAACAGCAACCTCGTGCTGGACCGGGTGCCGTCGTACGTGTCGCTGGTCAACTCGCCGCTGGTCGTCAACCAGGTCGTGCAGCGCCTCGGGCTGACCGAGGCGCCGGAGACGGTGGCGCGGCGCATCGAGGCCACCAACCCGCTGCAGACGGCCCTCATCGAGATCACCGTGCGGGACACCACCGCGCAGGGCGCGTACGACCTGGCCGTGGCGATCGCCGAGACCGTGATGTCGGTGGTGCAGGGCATCGAGACGTCCGCGTCGGGCTTCGTGCCGGTGAAGGTGACCGTGGTCAGCCAGCCGGAGCTGCCCGCCCGCCCCGACCTCGCCGGGCCCGCCTGGCGCCTCGGCCTGGGGCTGCTGCTGGGCCTGGCGATCGGCGCCGCCGTGGCCGTCGCCCGGGAGCTGTTCGACTCCCGGCTCAAGGACCCGGAGCAACTGCGCACCAAGCTGGGCCTGCCGCCGCTGGCCGTCATCGCCACCGGCGCCCGGCCCGAGCGGGTGCCGTCGCCGCTGGAGGACGCGTTCTGGACGTCGTCGGCCAGCGAGGGCTTCCGGCAGCTGCGCACCAACCTGCAGGTGCTCGTCGGCTCCGGCGGCCTGCGCTCGATCGTCGTCACCGGGCCGCACACCCCCGACGGGGCGGCGACGGTGGCGCAGAACCTCGCCATCGCGCTCGGCCTGGCGAAGGTCGACGTGCTGCTCGTCGAGGCCAACCTGCGCAACCCGCGGCTCGCGGCCACGTTCGGCATCGCCGAGGACGACCCGGGAGCGGGCGGCCTGTCCGCCGTGCTGGCCGGCACCGAGAGCCTCGACATGGCCATCCACTCCTGGCGCGACGGCACCATCCACCTGCTGCCCGCCGGCCCGCTGTCGATGACGTCCAGCGAGCTGCTCGCCTCCGACGCCATGGAGGACCTGCTCGGCCGGCTGGAGCGCCGCTTCGACCTGATCGTCATCGACGCGCCGCCGCTGCTGGAGGCCGCCGACGCCGCCGTGCTGGCCACCCGCGCCGACGGGGTCGTGCTGACCGTGCGGCACCGCGGCACCCGCTGGGACGCGGTGTGGCGGGCGGTGCAGTCCCTGCACGACGTGCAGGCCCGGGTGCTCGGCGCCGCCGTGCTGGCCAAGGGCCGCATCCCCGACGTGGCGCCGGGCGACGCGGCGCTGCGGGTGCCGGTGGCGTCGTCGCGCTGGGCCGGTGGCGTGCCCGCCCAGCGCGACGGCGCCGCCGCGCCGCCCCGGCGGCCGCTGCGCTCGGTGCCCGACCTGCCCAGGGCCGTCATCCTGCCGCCCGCCGACGTCACCCGGCCGATCCTGCCGATCCTGCCCGCCCGCGGCGTCGCCGCGGTCGGCGAGAACCACCGCGACCCGCACCGCCGGGACCAGCACGAGGAGAACCAGGCATGACGCACTCAGCTGTCGACTCGCGGCGCGTGGTGGTGGTCGGGCAGGGCTACGTCGGCCTGCCGCTGGCGATGCGCGCCGTCGAGGTCGGCCACCGGGTCACCGGCTACGACGTCGACACCAACCGCACCAAGCTGCTCAACGCGTCCGAGTCGTTCGTCGAGGACGTCCCGGCCGCCGTGCTGGAGGCCGCCCACACGTCCGGCCGCTACCAGGTGTCGTCGGAGGCGCGCAGCTGCGCCGGCTTCGACGTCGCCGTCATCACCGTGCCGACGCCCCTGCGGGACGGCAACCCGGACCTGTCCTACGTGGAGAGCGCGGCCCGCACGCTGGGCCGGTTCCTGCGCCCCGGCGCCACGGTGGTGCTGGAGTCCACCACGTACCCCGGCACCACCGAGGAGTTCGTCGCCCCGATCCTGGAGGAGGTGTCCGGCCTGGTCGCCGGCGTCGACTTCCACCTCGGCTACAGCGCGGAGCGGATCGACCCGGGCAACCGGACGTGGACGTTCGTCACCACCCCGAAGGTGGTCTCCGGCGTCGACGAGCGCTCGCTGGCCGCCATCGACGCGTTCTACGCGGGCCTGGTCGACCGCACCGTGCCGGTCGGCTCGCCCCGGGAGGCGGAGCTGGCGAAGCTGCTGGAGAACACGTTCCGGCACGTCAACATCGCCCTGGTCAACGAGGTCGCGATGTTCGCCCACGAGCTGGGCATCGACATCTGGTCGGTGATCGACGCCGCCGCGACCAAGCCGTTCGGGTACATGCGGTTCACGCCCGGCCCCGGCGTCGGCGGGCACTGCCTGCCGATCGACCCGTCGTACCTGTCGTGGCGGGTGAAGCGGTCGCTCGGGCGCAGCTTCCGGTTCGTCGAGCTGGCCAACGACATCAACGAGCACATGCCCGACCACGTCGTGCACCGGCTGATGGTGGCGCTCAACCGCTCGCACCGCTCCGTCAACGGTGCCCGGGTGCTGCTGCTCGGCCTGTCGTACAAGCCGAACACCGGCGACGCCCGCGAGTCGCCGGCGGTGTCGGTGGCCCAGCAGCTGCTGACGCTCGGCGCGGAGGTGCGCGGCGCCGACCCGTACCTGCGTGAGGGCCACGTCGACCGGGTCGTGCGGGTCGACCTGACCGCCGAGGAGCTGACCGCCGCCGACGCCGTGGTGGTGCTCACCGACCACGACGCCTTCGACTACGACCTCGTCGCGCAGCACGCCTCGTACGTGCTGGACTGCCGCCGCCGGGTGCCGCGCGACGCCGCCGCCCAGGTGGAGCTGCTCTGATGCGCGTCGTCTGCGTGGCCGCGGCCCGGCCCAACTTCATGAAGGTCAAGCCCGTGCTGGACGCGCTGGAGCGCACCGGCGCCGAGGGCGTGCTGGTGCACACCGGCCAGCACTACGACCGCGCGATGAGCGACGTGTTCTTCGCCGAGCTGCGGCTGCGCGCCCCCGACCACCACCTCGGCGTCGGCTCGGGCAGCCACGCCGAGCAGACCGGCCGGCTGATGACCGCGTTCGAGCCCCTGCTCGACAAGGTGGAGCCGGACGTCGTGCTCGTCGTCGGCGACGTCAACTCCACCCTGGCCTGCGCCCTGGTGGCGGCCAAGGCGGGGGTGCGGGTGGCGCACGTCGAGGCCGGGCTGCGCAGCCGCGACTGGTCGATGCCGGAGGAGGTCAACCGGGTCGTCACCGACCGGGTCAGCGACTACCTGTTCGCGCCGTCGCCGGACGCCGTGGCGAACCTGCGCGCCGAGGGCTACCGCGCGGACCAGATCCACCTGGCCGGCAACGTCATGGTCGACACCCTGCTGGCCAACCTGGACCGGGCCCGCGGCACCGGCGTGCACGACCGGCTCGGCCTCACCCCCGGCGGGTACGGGCTGGTCACCCTGCACCGGCCGGCCAACGTGGACGACCCGGCCCGGCTGGGCGCCCTGCTCGGCGCGCTGGGCGAGATCGCCGCGGACTGCCCGCTGGTGTTCCCGGTGCACCCGCGCACCCGCCGGCTGCTCGACGGCGCCCCGCTGAGCCCCGCGATCACGCTGATCCCGTCGGCCGGCTACCTCGACTTCATCGCCCTGCAGGCCGGCGCCCGGGTGGTGCTCACCGACTCCGGCGGCGTGCAGGAGGAGACGACCGTGCTGGGCGTGCCGTGCCTGACGCTGCGCGAGAACACCGAGCGGCCCATCACCATCACCGAGGGCACCAACACCCTCGCCGGGGTCGAGCCGGCCGCGGTCGTGGCCGCCGCCCGCGCGGTGCTCGCCGACCCGCCGCCCGCCCGCCGCCCCGCGCTGTGGGACGGCCACGCGGGCGACCGCATCGCCGCCGTCCTCGCCGCGGACCACGGCCGAGCCCGCCCGCGCCCCACCGACCTCGCCTGACCGCACGCCCCAGGGAGAGACCGTGACACCTCGGAACCCGTCCAGCGACGTCGAGACGCCCGCGCGGGTCGCCGCCCTCGACCCGCAGGGCCAGGCGCTCGTGCGGCGGCTGCTCGCCGTCGCGGTGCGCGGCCTGCCGCTGATGTACCTGCCCGGCGCGGACGAGTTCGCGTTCACCCGGGCCGGCTCCGAGCGGCACCTGGAGCTGCGCGGCACCAGCTACCGGTACGCGGCGATCGTCGCGCTGGGCGCGCACTTCCTGCCCGAGGCCGAGCAGCGGGCCGTGCTGGGCGGGCACACCGCGGACGCGTTCACCGACCTGCTGGTGCGGCGGCTGCCGGAGACCACCAACCTGGGCGACGCCGCGCTGGTGGCGTGGGCCGCGGCGCAGGCCGGCCGGCCCGGGCTGGACGAGGCGCTGCGCCGCGCCGGCGAGCTGGACGACGCCCAGCCCCGCCAGTACGTCGTCGAGACGTCCTGGCTGGTGTCGGCGCTCGCCACGGCCCGCGGCGCCGCCGACGTCGAGCAGCGGCTCGCCCGGGCCCGCGGCCGCCTGCTGGGCAGCCGGCAGGGCGCGGGACCGCTGTTCCCGCACGGTACCGACCGCGGGATGCTGCCCTGGTACCGCAGCCACGTCGGCTGCTTCGCCGACCAGGTGTACCCGATCCAGGCGCTCGCCCGGTTGCACGCCTCGGGGGACGACCCCGAGGCGCTGGCGGCCGCCCGGGCGTGCGCCGAGCGCATCACGAGCCTCCAGGGCGCCGAGGGGGAGTTCTGGTGGCACTACGATGCGCGCACCGGCGGCCTGGTCGAGGAGTTCCCCGTCTACAGCGTCCATCAGCACGCGATGGCGCCGACGGCACTCCTCGACCTGGCCGAGGTGTCCGGTGACGACGTCCTGCCCTCGGTGCGGCGCGGACTGTCCTGGCTGGAGCGTCCCGGCGCGGAGCCGATGATCGCCGACGAGCTCGGCATGGTGTGGCGCAAGGTGTACCGCGGCGACCCGAAGAAGCTGGCTAGGGCTATCAACGGCGTCAGCACCCGGCTGGCGCCCGGCGTGCGGCCCGTCCGCCGCCCCGCGCACCCCACCGCCGTCGACCGCGAGTGCCGCCCGTACGAGTTCGGCTGGCTGCTGTTCGCCTGGCTCGGCGCGGTCCGCCCGGGCGGTGCCCGGTGACCCGCTCGATCCCGCGCCCCCGCGTCCCGCTGCCGGTCGAGCAGCCGGCCCGGCGCCGCCTGCTCGGCGTCGGCGTCGACGCGCTGACGATGGAGCAGACGGTCGCCAGCTGCGTCGCCGCCACCGCCGAGTCCCGGCAGCTGGAGATCGGCGTGGTGAACGCGGCGAAGATGGTGAAGATGCGCAGCGACCCCGCGCTGCACGCTGCCGTGTCCGGCTGCGACCTCATCGTCGCCGACGGGCAGGCCGTCGTGTGGGCCAGCCGGCTGCTGCGCGCGCCGCTGCCCGAGCGGGTCGCCGGCATCGACCTGTTCCTCAACCTGCTCGCCGAGGCGGAACGGCGCGGCCTGTCCGTGTACTTCCTCGGCGCCCGCGCCGACGTGCTGCAGCGCACCGTCGCCGAGCTGAAGCGCCGCTTCCCGGCGCTGCGCGTCGCCGGCAGCCGCGACGGCTACTACGCCGACGCCGACGCGCCCGCCGTCGCCGACCGGATCGCCGACAGCGGCGCGGACCTGCTGTTCCTCGGCATGACCTCGCCGCGCAAGGAGCGCTTCGTCGCCGAGTACGGCCGGCGCACCGGCGCGAAGGTCGTGCACGGCGTCGGCGGCTCGTTCGACGTCGTCGCGGGCGTGGTCCGCCGCGCCCCCCTCGCCTGGCAGCGGGCGGGACTGGAATGGCTGTACCGGGCGCTGCAGGAGCCACGGCGGCTCGGCGGCCGCTACGTGAAGACCAACGCGGTCTTCGTGGCCCTGGTGCTCGCCGACCTCCTCCGGCCCGCCCGCCGCCGGGGCCCCCGCGGCGGCCGCGGGTGACCACGGCGCCCCCCGTCGTCGTGGAACCGGCCGCCGCGGGGCCGGCCCCGCGCCCCGCCGTCGCGCAGGCCAGCGTCCCCGCCACCGCGGGTCGCGGCCCGATCGCCCTGCTGCTGCTCGCCGTCGCGCTCGCGGCGGCCGTGCCCGTGCTGCCCGGCAAGCTGCTGCTGCTCGACGTGGCGGTGCTGCTGGCGCTGCCGCTCATCGCGTCCACCCTGGTCACCGACCGCCGGTTCGGCTGGCCGGTGCTGGTGATCGGGGCGTGGGGGCTGGGCCTGCTGTTCGCCGACCTCGCCGCCGGCAACGGCCCGCGCGTCGGCCAGCACATGGTCGCCGCGTTCGGCATCCTCACGCTCAGCGCCGCGCTGGTGCGGCTGTCGCGCAACGACCCGGAGCGGCTGCGGCTGCTCATCGCGGCCCTGGCCGTGGGCGTCGCCGTCGGCGGCCTGAGCACCGGCGAGGCCGGCCCGACCTCCTACCTGTACCCGAATGGTCCGCCCGCGACCCCGGCGATCCTGTGGAAGTACAAGCTCGCCGAGCCGATCAGCATCGCCGTGCTGGCGCTGTGCGACATCCGCTGGCGGGCCGGCTCGCGCACCCCCACGTTCGCCGCGCTGATCCTGCTCACCGCCGCCGACATCGTCTGCGACCTGCGGTCGCTGGCCGTCGCCACGCTGTGCGCGCTCGCGCTGGCGGCCATCGCGGCGACCAAGCGGGTCCGGCTGCGCCCGGCCACGATCATCGCGCTCGGCGGCATCCCGTGCCTGCTGCTGGTCGGCGGGTTCTTCGCGGCGGCCAAGGCCGGCTGGCTGGGGGAGCGGTCCGTCGAGCAGTTCCGCGGCGGCGCCCAGGTGGACTTCTGGACCATCATGGCCAACGGCCGGCCCGAGGGCCTGCAGGCGCTGTACCTGATCTCCGAGAAGCCGTACGGGTGGGGCTCGCAGCCCGGCATCGACAGCGTCACGTTCGCCGAGTCGCTCACCTTCATCAACGAGCACAACGTGACCGTCGACGTGAACCTGCCCAAGGACTGGATCGTCAAGACCGACCCCGGGCTCGCCGCGCACTCGCAGGCGCTCGACACCGTCGTGCAGGCTGGGCTGCTCGCCGTCCCGTTCTGGATCTTCCTGCTGGCGGTGGGGCTGCGCCGGGCGATGACGGCGATCCGGCTGCGGGCCGGGCCGCTGATCGCCTTCTGGACCGTCGCCACCGGCTGGAACCTGCTGTTCGAGCCGCTCGTCTGGCCCAACCACCTGCTCATGGCCGGCTACCTGGCCGTGGTGCTGCTGCCGCTGCCCGGCCAGGCGGAGCTGCGTCCCGAGGAGGCCCGGTGACCGCCCCGCGCATCGCCGTGCTGGTGCCCACCCTGGAGTCGGCCGGGGCCGAGCGGGTGGCCCGGGCGCTGGCCGAGCGGTTCGCCGCGAGTGCGCACGTCACCGTCGTCACGTTCGACCCGAAGCTGAGCCGCCGGGAGCTGGCCCGCGCCGGCGCCCTGCCGTGGGCCGGCCGCGTCCCGGCCGGCTGCGCGCACGACCACCTGCCCGCCACCGGGTCCGGCATCCCGCGGCTCGGCGTGCTGGCCGCCCGGTTCGCCGCGCTGGCCCGGCGCCGCCGCTTCGACGTCGTGTACTCGTTCCTGACCTACCCCAACGTCGTCGTGGCGGTGGCCCGGCTGCTCGGCCGCGGCCGGTACGTCCACGTCGCCAGCGAGCACGCCCTCGCCGACAACCTGCGCGCCAACGGCCGCGGCCCGCGCCTGCTGGCCGGCGCCCTGCCCGTGGTGTACCGGCTGCCCGACCACATGGTGGTGGTCAGCGACGCCGCCCGGCGCAGCCTGCGCGCCGCCGGGGTGCTGCCGCGCCCCGAACGCGCCGTCACCATCCCCAACCCCATCGACCTGGCCGCGGTCGAGGCGCTCGCGGCCGGCGAGAGCCCGGGTGCGGGCGCGCGGGGCGGCGACGGCCCCCTGGTCGCCTGCTTCGCCCGCCTGCACCCGCAGAAGGACCACCGCACCCTGCTGCGCGCCCTCAGCCTGCTGCCGGCGCCGTTCCGGCTGCTCGTCGTCGGCGACGGGCCGCTGCGCGCCGAGCTGGAGCGGCACGCCGCCGAGCTCGGCGTCGCCGACCGCACCGAGTTCCGGGCGGCCGTCGACAACCCGTACCCGCTCATGCGCCGCGCCGACGTGCTGGCACTCACCTCGCGCGAGGAGGGCTTCGGGCTGGTCGCCCTCGAGGCCGCCGCGCTGGGTGTGCCGTTCGTCGGCACCGCCGTCGGTGGGCTGGCCGATCTGTGCGACCGGCTCGGCCAGCCCACCGTCCCGCCCGGCGACGCCGAGGCGCTGGCCGCCGCGATCGCCCGGCTGGCCGCCGCCCGCCCCGCGCCCGTCGCGCCGGACCGGCTGCGCCCGTACGACCTGCCCGCCGTCGCCGACGCCTACCGGGCCCTGGGGGCCGCGCGATGACCGCCACCGCCGCACCCGAGGTGGAGCGCCCGGGCGCGCCGCGCCGCGGCATGCTCATCGGCCTGCTCGTCAACGGCGGCGCCCGGGCGCTGCTCGTCGCCACCCCCGCCGTCACGCTGCCGCTGGTCACCGGCGGGCTCGGCACCGTCAACTACGGCGCGTACGCCGTCATCACCGCGATCGCCGCGTTCCTGCCGTGGGCCGACTTCGGCGTCTCGCTCAGCATGGTGACGTCGGTGTCGCAGGCGTCCGGGCGCGGCGACACCGCCGGGATGCGGGCCGTCGTGTCCACCGGCCTGGCCATGCTGCTCGGCGTCGGCGCGGCGCTGCTCGCCGGCAGCGTGCTGCTGTGGGCGCTGGTCGACTGGCGGTCCGTGCTCGGCCTCACCGACCCCGGCGTCACCGCCGACGTGTCGCTCGCCGTGCTGTTCGTCTTCCTTTCGTTCGCCGTCGGCATCCCCGCCAACCTCGGCATGAAGGTGATGCTGGGCCTGCAGATGAACCGGGCGTTCGCGTTCTGGCAGGCCGCGTCGGTGCCCGTGGTCATCGCCGCGGTCGCCGGCGGCCACGCCCTCGGCGCCAGCCTGCCGTGGTTCGTGCTGGCCACCGTCGGCACCCCGAACCTGATGGCCGTGCTCGCCTCGCTGTGGCTGTTCCGCCGCGCCCGGCCGGACATCGCGCCGCGCCTGGCGCTGGCCGAGCGGTCCCGGCTGCGGCCGATGCTGTCGCTCGGCGCCGCGTTCGCGGTCAACAGCATCGCCTGGGCCGTCGGCTACTCCACCAGCAGCATCGTCATCTCGCACGCCGTCGGCGCCGAGGCGGCCGGCGTCTACAACGTCAGCGAGCGGCTGTCGTCGGTCGGCTTCATGGTGTTCGAGAGCCTGCTCCTGCCGCTGTGGCCGATGTTCGGCGCGCGGCTGGCCGCCGGCGACTACGCGGGCACCCGGCGCAACGTGCGCACCGCCGCGCTGGTCAGCACCGTCGTCGGGCTGGTGGTGTCCGCCGCGTTCGTCTGGGCGGCGCCGCCGGTCATCCGGGTCTGGCTGGGCGAGGCCTACGTGCCGTCGCAGGGGCTGCTGCTGGCGCTGGCCGTCTCCTCGGTGATCCAGTTCGCGGCCGAGCCGTTCGGCCTGGTGCTCAGCGGCGCCGGCGCGAAGCGGTTCCTGCTGGTCAGCGCGCTGCTGATGGCGGTGACGACGCTGCCGCTGTCGATCTGGCTGGCGGACGCCGTGGGCGTCGCCGGGCCCACCTGGGCGCTGTGCATCAGCCTGACGGTGTTCGTGCTGGCCCCGTCGGCGTACTACGCCCACCGGCACACGGCCGCGCCGGCCACCGAGCCGGTCACCGGGCCGGTCACTGCGCCGAATTGACCAGCGCCCGCCGGTCCTTCAGCCGCCGGTACACGGCCGCCGCCCGCGGCGTCGCCCACGCCGCCGCCTGCCCGACCGCCCCGGCCGGCATGAGCACCAGCTCGCCCAGCGGCCGCCGGTCGGGGAACAACTCGTGGGTGATCGTCTCGCTCAGCCCGGTGCACGAGTCGATGACGGCGAACCGCTCGTCGGCGTGGAACCGGGTCAGCAGCGTCGACAGCACCTGCACGCCGGGGGAGAACCGGCGCAGGTCCTCGTCGTAGGTCGTCTTGAACGCGAACAGCGTGTCGCCGGCGAGCATCAGGCAGTCCCAGGCGACCGGGCGGCCGCCCGCCTCCAGGCTGGTCAGCCACAGGGCGCCCTGGGCGGCCAGCCGGTGGCAGGTCTCCCGGAAGAACTCGGCGTGGCCCGGCCGGCACGCGATGGCGGTGCCCTCGCGGCCCTTCCAGCCGGCCGCCTCCATCGCCAGGAACCCGTCCACGGCGGCGTCCAGGTCCCGGCCGTCGGCGAGGTGCTCCACCAGGCGTACCTCGCCCAGCTCGGCGGCGAGCAGCGCGGCGTTGCGGCGCAGGTTCTTGCGCCGGCTCGCGCTCAGGTCGCCGAGGTAGGTGGGCTCGGGCCGGCGCCGCACCACGGGCCGCTCCCGCCGGCCCAGGGTGACGGCCCGGCGCGCGCCGGGGCCCAGCGCCGCCCGCAGCGCGGCCGCGACCGGCCCGTCGAGGCCCAGCAGCCCCAGCGCCGTCACGGGCGCGACGGCGTCGAGCGCGCCCAGCGCCGCCCGCCAGGTGTCCGCGGGGGCGTCCGGCGCGACCAGCGGCGTGCCGAGGTAGCAGTAGTCGTGCCGCCAGGTGGCCACGGTGGGCAGCGGCAGCCGCCGGTAGGTGCGGGTGCGCACGACGGGCAGCGCGAAGCGCAGCTGCCGGCCGTGCTCGACCACCGCCAGGGCGATCCCGGCGCCGGCGCCGAGGCGGCGGGCGGCGGGCAGCACCACGTCGGGGCCGAGGAAGGCGTTGGCCTCCAGAGCGGTGTGCCCGAGCTCGCGCCACCGGTCGATCAGTGCGGCGCCGAGCTCGGACAGCGGGATCAGCCGGGCGGACACGTCGGTACCTCCTCGGGTCAGGCCGCGCGGCGCAGCAGCTGCTTGACCGCGGGCGGGGTGCGCCGCGACGCGAGCCGGTAGAACCGGTACGGCGACTGGCACAGCCGCACGTACGGGAACCGCAGCCCGTGCGGCAGCAGGTCGACGGTCTCCAGGGTCTGCTCGCCGGTGGCCAGCCGGTACTTGTACGAGCCGGTGCCCGGGCCGAGCGACAGCCGCCGCAGCCCGGTCTGCGCCGCGTGCCGCACGCCCTCGACGAGCAGCAGCAGCGACGGCGAGCAGCGCGCCCACGCCTCGTCGAAGCCGCCGAGCCAGTAGTGGGTCTCGTCGCCCGCGGACACGAACAGCGCGGTGCCGACCGCGGCGCCGTCGACCTCGGCGGTCCACAGGTGCAGCCGGCCGGGGCCGGCCGACCGGCCGGCGCCGCGCAGCATCGCCACCACCTCCGGCGTCAGCGCGGCCGAGCCGCCGCGCTCCTGCCAGCGGTCCATGTGCAGCCGGACGAAGTCGTGCAGCGCCGCGTCGTACTCGGCGGGGGAGGCCGCGCGGCGGAACGTGCCGCCGGCCTTGGCGAAGTCGCGCTGGCGGGCGCGGATCTGCTGGCGGAAGTTGCGGCTGCGCCCGGCGAGCCATGCGTCGTAGCCGCCGGCGGGCAGGTCCACGTACGGGGCGCGGGTGGTGCTGACGGGGGCGAGGGCGGGGCGCCGGCCGGGCCAGTTCTGCCGCAGCAGGGTCGCCCACGCGCCGTCGGCGGGCACGTCCTGCAGCGCCAGCACGTCGACGGCCTCGCCGCTGTCGCGCAGCGCCGCGCCGATCGCGGCGGCGACCTCGGCGCGGCGGCCCGGCGCGGTGACCGGTTCGGCGAACGACGAGGTGACGTCGGCCAGCAGCCGCCAGGTGGCGATGCCGAACCGGTCCCGGGTGACGTAGAACGGGGCCATCGCGACCAGCTCACCGGCGTCGCGCACGGCCACCGCCCGCAGCTCCGCGCCGGCCGGGCGGGCCGACGCCCACCACGGCAGCGCCCACGCGGGCGCGCAGTACGGCCGGGCCGCCGCCACGGCCGCCGCGTCCCACCCGGCCCGCTCGCGCTCCAGCTGGGCGGGGTCGGTCAGGATCTCGGCGGACAGCGCCACGTCAGCGTCCCCTCAGGAAGAGCTTGGCGGCCAGGCGGGCGCCGAAGTCGCGGTCGGTGACGCCCACCCGGGGGCGGGCGTACGTGTCGGCCAGGCCGGGGGCGCGGTTCACCGCGCAGGCGTACGCGTAGCCGGCCTCCCGGACCGCGCGCACGGCGGCGCCGTCGACGGAGCCGTACGGGTAGCAGAAGGTGCGCGGGGGCTTGCCGAGCAGGTCGGCCAGGGCCCGGCGGCTCGCGGAGACCTCGCGGCGCAGCACCGCCGGGTCGCAGCCGGCCAGGCGGGCGTGGGTGACGGTGTGCGAGCCGATCTCGTAGCCCTCGCCGGCGAGCATGCGCAGGTCGTCGGCGGTCATCAGCTCGCGGCGCGGCGGCGGGTCCCACGCGTTGACGCCGCCGAGCAGGCCGGTGACGGCGTAGAAGGTGGCGCCGAAGCCGTGCCGGCGCAGCTCGGGCAGGGCGTGGGTGAGCACCTCGTGGTAGCCGTCGTCGAACGTGATGCCGACCAGCCCGGCGGTGGAGCCGCGGGCGGCGGCGTCGCCGAGCTCGGCCATGGAGACGCCGCGCAGGCCGAGCGCGGCCAGGGCGGCCATCTGCTCGGCGAAGCGCTGCGGGGTCACGTACAGGTCGAACGGGTCCTCGGCGACGGTGCCGACGGCGTGGTACATGAGCAGGGGCGGCCGCCCGGCGCAGGCGGTCACCAGGCGGCCGCGGACGCTGCTCCGTCGTGCCGTACCGGCGCGTGCCGTACTCGTCACCCGCTGAACCCCCTCGACGCACCCGGATCGCTGAGGTCAGCGTGCCGGGGCCCGGGCGGGGCGGGAACGTCCAGGGGGACTAGCGCAGCTGCGGGGTCACGGCCCCGGCGAGGGCGCGGCCGGCGTCGACGGCGGCCTCGTGCGCCGTCTTGCGCATGACGTGGGCGACCTCGGCGAAGTCGTCGAGGGCGGGGTTGACGCCGACGAGGGTGAACTCCCGCTCGACGAGGGTCAGGTCGGCGCCCCACACGTCGGCGACGATGCGGCGCAGGTAGTCGGTGTTGTGGTCCCAGCCCTCACGCGGGGTGCCGGGCCCGTACGCGCCGCCGCGGGTGGTGAGCACGGCGACGGGCCGGCCGTCGAGGAGGCGCTCGCCGTGGAAGCCGCCCGCGAGGGCCAGGTCGATCCAGGTCTTGACGTGCTGGGAGACGCCGTAGTTGTAGAACGGCAGGGCCAGGATGGCGGCGTCGGCGTCGCGCAGCTCCTGGGCGAGCGTGCCGGCCAGGGCGAGCGCGTCGCGCTGGGCGTCGGTGCGCTGCTCCTCGGGCAGGTACGAGCCCTGGATGGCGTGCGCCCAGGCGTCGGCGGGCAGGGGGTCGGCGCCGAGGTGGCGCCGGACGACCGCGACGCCGGGCCGGGCGGCGACGGCCTCGGCCTCGGCGAGGTCGGCCAGCTCGCTGCTGGCCGAGCGCGGGCCCTGGATGCTGGCGTCGATGCGGAGGATCGTCACCGTGGCTCCTCAGTTCGAGTTGAATGTTCAAACTGAGCATGGCACGGCAGGATTGAACATTCAACTCGCGGGAGATCGCTATCGTGTGACCGTGAGCACCCCTGGCGGCGACGACGTCCCCTGGCTGACGACGGACGAACGGCGCGCGTGGATGGCGCTGACGACCATGATCATGACGCTGCCCGGCGCGATCGACGCCCAGCTCAAGCGCGACTCCGGCATCAACTTCTTCGAGTACTCGATCCTGGTCATGCTCGACCGCTCGCCTGGCCGCGCGGTGCAGATGAGCGTCCTCGCGCTGTACGCGGGCGGGTCGCCGTCGCGGCTGTCGCACGCCGTCAGCCGCCTGGAGCGGCACGGCTGGGTCGGTCGCCGGCACGGCGAGAACCGGTGCGTCGAGGCGGTGCTCACCGACGCCGGCGCGGCCGCCCTCGTCGCCGCGGCCCCGGGGCACGTGCGCGAGGCCCGCCGGCTGGTCGTCGACGCCGTCGACCCCGCGCAGATCGGCACCCTCGAGCACCTGTGCCGGCAGATCGTGCAGGCGGCCGCCCCCGAGACGGGCGCCCGGCTGGAGGAGAACCTCGCCAAGGGCGACGGCGCCCCGCCCGACACGCCCTGCTAGGGCCGGTCGGTCACCGCGCCCTCGCGCAGGGCCAGGGCCACCGCCTCCAGGGTGGTGTGCACGCCGAGCTTGCTCAGCATGTGCTGCGAGTGGCTGCGCACCGTGTTGACCGACACGTCGAGCTTCGCCGCGATCTCCCGCCGGCTCAGGCCCCGCGCGGTGAACTCCAGGATCTGCCGCTCGCGGACCGTCAGCCGGTCGATCGGGTTCTCCCGGGCCGCCGCGTCGCCCCCGCCGGCCGCGAGCACCCGCAGTACCCGGGCCAGCACGGCCGGCGGCAGCCACGCCTCGCCGCGCGCCGCCGCCACCACGACGCCGGCCAGCTGCTCCAGGCCGATCTCCTTCGGCGCCCAGCTGATCGCGCCGGCCGCGACGGCCGCCGCCACCCGCTCCGGGTCCGAGTCGCCGGAGATCGCCACCACCGCCGGGGCGTTCTCGCGCCCGGCCAGGTCGCGGATCAGCGCGAGCGCGTCCCAGCCCTCGCTGTCGGTGGCGGCGACCACCACGTCGTCGTCCACCCCGGCGGCGGGCGGCGCGTGTGCCGCCCGCGCCGCCGCGATGCCGGGCTGGTGGACCAGCGCCTCCGCGAGGCCCTGCGCGAGCGCCTGCTCGCTGTCCACGATCAGGACCCGGATGGCAGTCTGCATGTGATCACTGTCGCGCATGCCGGCCGCGGCCGCCCGAGCGGTCCGGACTTCACCGCCGGCCGAGGGCGATCCAGGTGTCGACCACGGTGTCCGGGTTCAGCGAGATCGAGTCGATGCCCTGCTCCAGCAGCCACGCCGCCAGGTCGGGGTGGTCGCTCGGGCCCTGGCCGCAGATGCCCACGTACTTGCCGCGCGCCTTGCAGGCGGCGATGGCGGCCGCGATGAGCTGCTTGACCGCCGGGTCGCGCTCGTCGAACGCCGCGGCCACCAGGCCCGAGTCGCGGTCCAGGCCGAGGGTGAGCTGGGTCAGGTCGTTCGAGCCGATCGAGAAGCCGTCGAAGTGGTCGAGGAACGCGTCGGCGAGCAGCGCGTTCGACGGGATCTCGCACATCATGATCACCTCGAGGCCGTTCTCGCCGCGGCGCAGCCCGTGCTCGGCCAGCAGCGCGACCACGCCCTCACCTTCGGCCACGGTGCGCACGAACGGAATCATGATCTTGACGTTGGTCAGCCCCATCTCGTCGCGCACGTACCGCAGCGCGGCGCACTCCATCGCGAAGCACTCGGCGAAGTCCGGCGACAGGTACCGCGACGCGCCCCGGTAGCCGATCATCGGGTTCTCCTCGTGCGGCTCGTAGAGCTCGCCGCCGACGAGGTTCGCGTACTCGTTGCTCTTGAAGTCGCTCATCCGCACGATCACCGGCTCCGGCGCGAACGCGGCCGCCAGCATCGACACGCCCTCCGCGATCCGGGTGACGAAGTAGTCGCGCGGGCTCGGGTACGCGGCCACCGCCTCGTCGACCTGCTCGCGGACCCGGCCGGTCAGCGACTCGCGGTCCAGCAGCGCCTTCGGGTGGATGCCGATCTGCCGGTTGATGATGAACTCGAGCCGGGCCAGGCCGATGCCCGCGTGCGGCAGCCGGGAGAACGCGAACGCCTGGTCGGGCGTGCCCACGTTCATCATGATCTTGACGTCGATCGCCGGCATCTCGCCCCGGTCGGACTCCTCGACCACGAAGTCCAGCGCGCCGTCGTACACGAAGCCGGTGTCGCCCTCCGCGCAGGAGACCGTGACCTCGCGGCCGTCGGTCAGCGTGCGGGTGGCCTGGCCGGTGCCCACGACGGCCGGGATGCCCAGCTCGCGGGCGATGATCGCGGCGTGGCAGGTGCGCCCGCCCCGGTTCGTCACGATCGCCCCGGCCCGCTTCATGATCGGCTCCCAGTCGGGGTCGGTCATGTCGGCGACCAGCACCTCGCCCGTGCGGAACTCGTGCATGTCGGCCGCCGACGCCAGCACCCGCACCGGGCCCGCGCCGATCTTCTGGCCGATCGCCCGGCCCTCCACCACCACCGTGCCGCGCTGCGGCAGGCTGAACCGCTGCTGCGCGCCCGCGCCCTGCCGCGACTTCACCGTCTCCGGGCGCGCCTGCAGGATGTACAGCCCGCCGTCGACGCCGTCCTTGCCCCACTCGATGTCCATCGGCCGGCCGTAGTGCCGCTCGATCGTCACCGCGTGCCGGGCCAGCTCCTGCACCTCGGCGTCGGTGAGGCTGAGCAGCCCCCGCTCGGCCGCCGGCACGTCGACGAACGCGGTGCCGCGCTCGGCGTACACCATCTTGGTGGCCTTGCCGCCGATGCCGCGCTTGAGGATCGCCGGGCGGCCCGCCGCCAGGGCCGGCTTGTAGACGTAGAACTCGTCCGGGTTGACCGCGCCCTGCACCACCGCCTCGCCCAGGCCGTACGACGACGTGATGAACACGGCGTCCGGGAAGCCCGACTCGGTGTCCATCGTGAACATCACGCCCGAGGCCCCGACGTCGGCGCGCACCATCCGCTGCACACCCGCCGACAGCGCCACCTCGTCGTGGGCGAAGCCGTGGTGCACCCGGTACGCGATGGCCCGGTCGTTGTACAGCGACGCGAAGACCTCCTTGACGGCCGTCAGCACCGCGTCGATGCCGCGCACGTTGAGGAACGTCTCCTGCTGGCCCGCGAACGACGCGTCCGGCAGGTCCTCCGCCGTCGCGCTGGAGCGCACCGCCACCGGCAGCTGCGCGTCGCCGTCCGCCAGCCGCTCGTACGCCGAGCGGATGTCCGCCTCCAGGTCCGCCGGCAGCGGCTGCTCCACCACCGCCGCCCGGATCCGCGCCCCCGCCTCGGCCAGCCGCCGCACGTCGTCGGTGTCCAGCCCGGCCAGCTCGGCGGTGATCAGGTCGCCGAGCCCGCCGGCGACGAAGTCGCGGTAGGCGTCGGCGGTGGTGGCGAAGCCGTCGGGCACGCGGACCCCGGCCGCCGCCAGGTTGCCGATCATCTCGCCGAGCGAGGAGTTCTTGCCGCCGACCTGGTCGAGGTCGGCCATGCCGAGGTCGGCGAACCAGCGGATGCGCGGGGACGGGGTGTCAGGCATTCTCAGCTCCGTTGCTTGAACGTCTGCAGGATGACGGTGGACATCTCCTCCACGGACTTGGCCGAGGAGTCGAGCGTGGGGATGCGGTGCCCGCGGTACAGCGCCTCCGCGCGCCGCAGCTCGTACGTGCACCGCTCCAGCGAGGCGTAGGAGGAGCCGGGCCGGCGCTCCTGGCGCACCTGGCTGAGCCGGGCGGGGGTGGTGGTCAGGCCGAAGCAGCGCTCCCGCAGCGCGCGCACCGGCCGGGGCAGCTCGGCGTCGTCGAAGTCCTCCTCCACCAGTGGGTAGTTGGCGACGAAGACGCCGTGCTGCAGCGCCAGGTACATGGTCGTGGGCGTCTTGCCGCAGCGTGACGGCCCGATCAGGATCACGTCCGCCTTGTCGAGGGCGCGCAGGCTCTGCCCGTCGTCGTGCTCGATGGCGTACTCGACGGCCGCCATCCGGGCGTTGTAGCGCCGCACGTCGCCCATGCCGTGCAGCCGGGCGGCCAGCCGCACCCCCTTGTGGCCGAGGATGCCCTCGACCCGTTCCAGGTGCAGGTCGAAGAAGTCGATCAGCGGGCACACGCTCTTGTGCAGCTCCTGGCGCACCTCGGTGACGGCCGTCGTGGAGAACACCAGCGGGGTGACCGGCCCGGCGGCGGCCGCGTCGAGGATCGCCACCACCTTGCGGGCCTCCTCGACCGTCACGATGAACGGGAACAGCCGCCGCTCGAAGTGCAGGTCGGGGAACTGCAGCAGCAGGGCGTTGCCCATCGTCTCCGCACTGATGCCGGTGCTGTCGGAGAGGAAGAACACGGGGACGGGCGGCTGCTCGCTCACCGCTCCATTCGACCATCCGGACCCGCCCCATGGGGCAGTGAGATTCGCCCTTGTGACCGCGCGGGCACGCTCCGTCGGCCGCGCCGCCGGGTGCGACGGTGACGGGACGCTCGAAACAGGGGAGGGCCGATGACGGCACCGGCGGACGCGCGGCGTTCGGAGGACGGCAACTACTGGTGGGACGGCGCCGAGTGGCGCCAGCTCTCGGACGACGGCCACCACTACTGGGACGGCGCCCAGTGGCACCCGGCGGAGGACTCCGCCCCCGCCTCCTCGTCGTCGGCCGCCGTGTCCGGCGGCGGGCCGGTGTGCGAGCCGGTCAGCGTGCACCACTCGGTGAGTCTCGTGGCGCAGCCCACCGACACCAGCTGCTGGGCGGCCTCGATCGCCATGCTGGTCGGCGAGACCCCGCAGGCGGTCGTCGACCGGGTCGGCCTGGAGATCGACGGCAGCTACGGCTGGGACCAGATCGAGCCGGCCGCCCGGCAGTGGGGCCTCACCCCGCTCTACCCGGCCTGCGGCATGCCCGACCTGCTCGCCTCCTGGCTGTACCAGCACGGCCCGCTGTGGGTGGTGGAGATCGGCGCCCCGTACCACGCCGTGGTCGTGGGCGGCATCGAGGGCGACGGCACCGAGGACGGCACGTACGTCACGGTTTACAACCCGTGGCCGCCGAACGGCGGCGCCGTCGAGCAGGAGACGTTCCGCAAGTTCGAGTCCGACTTCGAGCTGGGCGCGGGCGCCAACGCGGCGCTGCTGCACCGCTGACCACGGGCGTGGGGCGGCCGCGACCCGGCCGCCCCCGCACGCTCAGCCGGGCTCGCCCGTGATGTAGCCCGCCAGGGCGGTCCGCTCGTTCTCCAGCTCGCCCATCCGCCGCTTCACCACGTCGCCGATGCTCGCGATGCCGCCGAGGCGGCCGTCCACCAGCACCGGCAGGTGCCGGAACCGGCCCTCGGTCATCAGCCGCTCGACCTCGGCCAGGTCGGCGTCCGGGCCCACCGTGCGCACGTCCGTGGTGGCGATCGCCGACACCGGCTCCGTCAGCACGGCGGCGCCGCGCCGGGCCAGCGCCCGCACGATGTCGCGCTCGCTGACGATGCCCTGCACCGCCGCGCCGTCGCCGGACACCACCGCCGCTCCGATGCCGTGCTCGGCGAGCAGCGCCAGCAGCTGCTGCACCTGCGCCCCCGGGTCGATGGTGACCACCCGGTCGCCCTTGTCGCGCAGAACGTCACTGATCCGCATGAGAGCCTCCAGAAACTACGTCAGGGGTACGAGAACGTTGCCCAATCCGTGCCGGACCCTGACCTCGGTGCCGGCCCGGTACCGCAGCGTGTGGTCGCGGTCCGTGCTGATCAGCACCACCCCGATCCGGTGCCCCGCCCGGAACACATGATCGGTCGGCTGCAGGTCCCAGCTCACGGTGTACGCCTTCCCGGCCGTGATGGGAAGGCTCCGAGCGGCGGATACCCGGTTGCGCACGTCCAGCCAGCCCCGCGTGACGATCTCGTACGGCGTCTCGGCGGTCACGTACTCGCGCCGGGCGAAGCACCCCGGGTCGCCCGGCGCCGACGGCCCCACGCAGTCCTGCCCGGGCACCGTGCGCACGCCCGCGTACCGCTGCGCCGGCCCGTAGTCGACCAGCAGCGCCGTCAGGTACGGCGACCGCCCGTCCAGGCTCGCCCGCAGCGTCACCCGCGGCGTCCCGGACAGCCGGCGCTCCCGCCCCAGCGGCGGCGTCAGGTACGCCAGCCGGTTCGTTCCGTCACCCGGCGCGGCCAGCTGCGCGGCGGTCTGCGCCGGGTCGTCGACGAACCCGGCCTGCGTGCCGAGCCCGCCGGGCAGCGGCGACAGCCCGCCCGGGGTCAGGAACAGCGGCCTCGTCCGCGCCTCCGGCACCGGCCAGGTGCGGTGCGTCGTCCAGGTGCCCGGCGCGGTCTCCACGTCGGCCGCCGGCTCGGCCATGATGCCGTTCGGCACCCGGTGCAGCCAGAAGTCGAACCAGCGGTGCAGCGTGCGCAGCCACTCGGCGCGCCGCACCGTGAACGGGTCGGTGTGCGCGCCCTGGTGCAGCCAGATCTTCTTCGGCACCCGCAGCGCGTCCCACCACTGCCCGGCCTGCTTCGTCCGCACGTTGAAGTCGTGCAGCCCGTGCACCACGAACACGCTGGCCCGCACCCGGTGCGCGGCGCGGGTGTAGTCCCGCTCCGCCCAGAACGCGCTGTAGTCACCCGTCTCGCGGTCCTGGTCGCGGCGCAGCGCGTCCATCGCGGCCGCGCACACCTCCGGGTTCCGCCGGGTCAGCACCGCCTCGGCCAGCACGTCGGTGTCCTCGCCCTGGTAGCCGCCCGGCGCCACCACCCCGCCGTTGGCCCGGTAGTAGTCGTACCAGCTGGAGATCGCTGCGATCGGCACGATCGTCTCCAGCCCCGGCACGCCCGTCGCGGCCACCGCGTTGGGCAGCGTCCCGTTGTACGACACCCCGATCATGCCGACCTTCCCGGTCGACCACCCGGCCGCCACGGCCGCCCCGGCGGCGTCCGCGCCGGGCGCCCGCCCGTTCAGCCAGTCCACGACCGCCTTCATCCCGAGCGTCTCGTTGCGCGCCCCCGAACTGGGACACCCCTCCGACCCGCCGCTGCCGATCCCGTCGGCGAACACCACCGCGTAGCCGCGCGGCACGAAATAGTTGTCCAGGTAGCCGGAGAAGAAGATCTCCTCCTGCGCCCGCGCGGTCCCCGCCGACCGGCGGGCGGCGTCGTCGCGGTCGATGTCGTCGTGGTTCGGCACGTCGTTCAGGCCGGCGTAGTACGGGCTCGGCTGGAAGATCACCGGCACCCGCAGCCCGTCCAGCGTCTCCCTGGGCCGGATCACCCGCACCTCGACCCGGTCGCCGCGGCCGTCGCCGTCGCTGTCGGTGGCGCTGGTGACCCACAGCCGCTCGCGGACCGCCTGGGTGTAGTCGAAGACGGGCTCGGTGACCCCGTCGCGCACCACGACGGCGGGCGCCTCGGGCTTCGGTGGTGCGGCGGTCGCCGGCGGTGCGGCGGCGGCGACGAGCGCCACGGCGGTGACCAGCGGGATCCAGGTACGCATGGGGTGGGCGCCTCCTGACGCAGCGTGCACGGTCCCGTCAGCCTATTGGGGTCCGTCGATGCGTTTCAACGGCCGGGCGGCACTGTCAGGCACGCGACCCATGGCGCCGCCGCGGTGGTCACCCCGCCGGCCGGGTCAGCCGGCCACCCGGGCGATCGACCCCGCCGGCGGCTCCGGCACCGCGTCCGGGTGCAGGATCGCCGCGATCGCCTCCACCCCGTCCACCAGCCGCGGCCCCGGCCGCACCACCAGGCCGTCGCCGTCGATCGCCCACACCTGCGCCCCCGGGAACCGCGGCGCCACCGCCCGCGCCTGCTCCGCCGCCCCGTCCAGGTGGAACCCGCACGGCGTCACCAGCACCACGTCCGGCCGGGCGCCGGCCAGGACCTCCCACGACGTCTCCACCGACCGCTGCCCGGCCCGCGCCGCCACCGGCTCGCCGCCCGCCGCCGTCACCAGGTCCGGCACCCAGTGCCCCGCCGTGAACGGCGGCTCCACCCACTCGACGATCGCCACCCGCGGCCGCGGCCGGCCGGCCACCGCCGCGGAGACCGCCGCGAGCCGCTCCCGCAAGCTTTCCACCAGGGCTTCGGCCCGCTCGGGTACGCCGGCCCGCGCCCCCACGGTCAGGATCGTGGCGAGCACGTCGTCCAGGCTGTACGGGTCGAGCGTCAGCACGTCGGCGCGGCAGCCGAGGAGGTCGAGGGCGTCCTCGACGTGGTCCGACGGCAGCGCGCACACCCGGCACAGGTCCTGGGTGAGAATGAGGTCGGGTGCCAGCCCGGCGAGCGCCCCCGCGTGCAGCGTGTACAGGTCGGCGCGCGCCGCCATCTGCTCCTTGACGTACGCGTCGATCTCCCCGGGCGTCATGCCCGACGTGTCCCGCCCGCCCACGACGACGGTCTTCTCGGCCCGCGCGGACGGCGGCTCGTCGCACTCGAACGTGACGCCGACGAGGTCGTCGCCGAGGCCGAGGGCGTAGACGATCTCGGTGGCGGAGGGCAGCAGCGAAACCAGGCGCATACCCCCATCCTGCCCGGCGCGTCTAGCCGTTCTCGGCCGGCTCGTACCCGAAGTCGCCGGTCGGGGCCAGGGCGAGCAGCCGGCTCAGGACGGGTTCGGTGTTCGTGCCCCACATCTTCGAGACCACCCAGGTCCGCTCGCCGTCGTGCAGGGGCGCGTCGAGGAACCACCGGCCGAGGCGCTTGACGGAGCCCGGGTAGGTGTGGAGGAAGGCCGAGACCAGCTGATCTCCGCTCAGGATGCCCTCGACGGGCAGGAAGCGCGACCGCGGCACCGCCGTGGCGAGTTCCGCGGCGGTGACGCCGGCCTGATGGAGTCCGGTGATCATGGCGAGCACGGCGTGGCGTTTGCGGAGCGGGCCGGTCTGACCGTGGGGCGTGGTGATCAGGTACGGGGTCCAGTCGCGGCCGTCGGTGGTCGCCTCCCGCGCCTGGGTCTGCTTACGGCGGATCTGGACCGTCAGCTCGCCCGCCTCCGGCAGCGGGATGATCTGCTGCACGTCGAGCAGCAGGCGCTCGCCCACCTTGTACGGCGTCAGCTTGACGCACCGGATGTCCAGGCCGTAGACGTCGGCGAGCCACAGCACGGTCGTCGTGATCTCCCGGTCGAACCCGGCCGAGACGAGCACGACGCGCACCTCGCGGCTCAGCACCGCGTCCTCGCCGCCCGCGTCCTCCAGGAATTCGGCCAGCCGCGTGCGGGCGTCGTCGACAGCGTCCGGTTCCACCTGGGCCAGGTAGTGCTGATGGTGCTCGACGAGGTCGTCGAAGGTCATCACCGAGACCATGGCGGCGTACCGCAGTGCCTGCAACTCCACATGGCCGCCGTCGGTGGTCCGCTTGAGTTCGATGACGACGAGACGGCCGTCCCGGTCGACGCCGAGCAGGTCGATCCGGCGTCTCGCGTCGGTGAACGCCCCGAACTCCTCGGCGACGACCAGGACGTCGTCGACGATCATGTCGATCCGCGCCCGCAGGAGTCGTTGCAGGTCGGCGCGTTCGAGCACCTGCTCGGCGGCGAAGGTGGTCGACGGGACGGGCACCAGCACATCGGAGGTCATCTCGAACAGCGGCATGACGCCAGTCTGGCGGGCCCCGGCGTGTCACACGCGGGCGGGCCGTCTCGTCTCCGGGGCAGGTGCCGGTGTGCGGATGAGGACGGTGGCGGGATGCGGGTGTTCGTGGCGGGTGGGTCCGGGGTGCTGGGGCAGCGGCTGGTGCCGCGGCTGGTGGCGCGCGGTCATCAGGTGACCGCGACCACCACGACGGCGGCGAAGCTGGGGCTGCTGGAGCGGCTCGGCGCGGAGCCCGTCGTCATGGACGGGCTGGACGCGGCGGCGGTCGGGGAGGCGGTGGCGGCGGCCCGGCCGGAGGTGATCGTGAACCAGATGACCGCGTTGTCGCCGGCGCACGCGGGCCGGCCGAACCCGCGGCGGCCCGAGCGGTTCTTCGCCCGGACCAACCGGTTGCGCGGCGAGGGCGTCGACCACCTGCTGGCCGCGGCGGAGGCGACCGGGGTCGCCCACGTCGTGGTGCAGGGCCACGCCAGCATGAACGGGCGGCGCAGCGGCGGGTGGGTCAAGACGGAGGAGGACCCGCTGGAGGAACTGGCGGGCACGACCGCGATCAACCGCATGGAACGGGTGGTGGTCGCGGCGGGCGGGGCGGTGCTGCGCTACGGCGGGTTCTACGGGCCCGGCGCCCACGACGACCAGGTCGACCTGGTGCGCCGGCGGCTGCTGCCGCTGATCGGGGACGGCGCCGGGCACGTGTCGTGGGTGCACGTCGACGACGCGGCGGCGGCCACGGTGCTGGCGGTGGAGCAGAAGGCGGCGGGCGTGTTCAACATCGTCGACGACGAGCCGGCGCCCGTTCGCGAGTGGCTGCCGTACCTTGCGGAGTGTGTGGGGGCGAAGCCGCCGCGGCGGGTGCCCGCGTGGCTGGCGCGGCTGGTGGCCGGTGAGATGGCGGTGGGCATGATGACTCAGGGGCGCGGATTCTCCAACGCGAAGGCCAAGCGGGAGCTGGGCTGGGTGCTGCGGTACCCGTCCTGGCGGCAGGGCTTCCGGGACGAGCTGGGATGACCCGCACGGAGGAGTTCGAGGCGCTGCGGCCGCTGCTGTTCTCGATCGCGTACCGGCTCCTCGGCAGCGTGGCCGAGGCGGAGGACGCCGTGCAGGACACGTGGCTGCGGTACGAGTCGACGCCGACCCGCCCGGCGTCGGCCAAGGCGTTCCTGTCCGCGGTGGTCACCCGCCTGTCGATCGACGTGCTGCGCTCGGCGCGCCACCGCCGGGAGGCGTACGTGGGGCAGTGGCTGCCCGAGCCGCTGCTCACGGACCCCTACGCCGACCCGGCGCGGTCGGCGGAGCTGGCCGACTCGGTGTCGATGGCGGCGCTGCTGCTGCTGGAACGCCTCAGTCCGCTGGAGCGGGCGGTGTTCGTGCTGCGGGAGGTGTTCGGGTTCGGGTTCGCCGACGTGGCGGCGGCCGTCGGCCGGTCCGAGGTGGCGTGCCGGCAGCTCGCCGTCCGCGCCCGCCGGCACATGGACGCCGGTCGCCCCCGCTTCGCGGCGGACCGCCGGGAGCGCGAGGAGCTGGCCGCGCGGTTCTTCGACGCCCTGCGCGACGGCGACGTCGAAGGCCTGCGGGAGCTGCTGGCCGCCGACGTGCAGATGGTCGGCGACGGCGGCGGCAAGGCGCCCGCGTTCGCGCGCGCCGTGACCGGCGCGGACCGGGTGGCCCGCGTGCTCGCCGGCTTCGCCCCGGCGATCGGCCGGATCGGCGCCACGGTGCGGCGGCACGAGATGAACGGCCAGCCCGGCGCCGTCCTGCACGACCGGGACGGCCGCGTCGGCGGCACGATCACCCTCGACGTGCTCGACGGCCGGGTCCAGAGCGTCCGCTGGGTGGTCAACCCCGACAAGCTCGGGCACGTGGGCCCGGTGGCGGACCCGTGGGCTCTGGCCCGCGAGCTGAAGGCGGCCCGCCGGCCCGGCGCCTGACCCGGCCCGGGGCGTCAGGCGTGCTGGCGCCGCACCATCTCGGCGATCCAGACCGGCGCGTACGGCGACGTGCAGCCGGGCGGCGTCGGGTAGTCCTTGAGCACTCCCAGGCGTTCGCCGATCGCGACGGCGCGGGCGCGGTGCTCCGGGTGGTCGATGCCGATCTGCGCCAGGCAGTGGTTCATCGCCCACTGCAGCCGGTCGGGCGCGCCCTTCATCTCGGCCTCGACGACGTCGAGCAGCCCCGGCAGGTCCAGCCCGCCGGGCTTCTTCGCCACCCTATCCGTGGTCAGCGCCCACCCGGCGCTCGCCACCACCGGGTCCGCGTCGGCGGACCAGGCCACCCGCAGGTCCTCGGCGTGCGGGCTCTTCTTCACCACGTAGTTGACGAGCCAGTCGTGCACCTTGGGGACGCGGGCGTCGCGCAGCATGGCGTCCAGCTCGTCGCGCCCGAACGCCTTGGGCCGGCAGATCAGCAGCGCCAGCAGCCGCGCCGCGGTGTCCGCCGTCGCCCACAGCTCGCGGGCCAGGTCCTGCTGCGTCTTCAGCCGCTTGGCGACCGCGCGCAGCTTGCCGAGGTTGACTCCGTGGTCGTCGCCGTGGCGCAGGTTGACCTCCCGCGCCTTCGGATCCTCCAGCGCGGCCAGCTCGGCCATCACCTCGGCCACCGTCGCCTCAGCCACCCCGGCCCTCCCGCCCCTCGTGTGTGCGGTCAGCCTACGAGCCGCCTCCGACAGATCAGCCGCTGACGCGGTCGAAGAACGCCGACTTGCGCTGCTCGTAGCCGGGCGCCGGGTCCAGCTTCAGCGCGTTGTACTGCGCCAGCAGCGCGGGGTCGGCCCGCAGCGCGCGCCACGTCGTGGTGAACCGCACGTCGTGCGCCGACCCGGCCGGGGTGGCCGCCAGCCCGGCCGGCAGCGCCGCCGGCACGGCGAAGGTGGCCAGGGTCGGCTGCCAGATCTCCGGCAGCACCACCGGGTACAGGGTCCGCAGCACCGCCACCGCCGCCGCGAAGTCCGCCGGGCCGACGCGCAGGTGCAGGTCGACGTCGCCCTTCGTCAGGGCGCCCGGCACCGAGCATCCGCCGGTCAGCAGCAGCTCGTGCGGCGGCAGCAGCGGGGCCAGCCGGGCGCGTTCGGCGGCCAGGACGGCCTCGGCCGCCGCGCGCAGCCCGTCGGCGGGCACCAGGCGTGGCCCGTCAGCGGGCACCGGCCGCCTCCGCGATGGCGGCGACCACGGCCGGGCCGTGGGTGAGCGACGGGTCGTTGTGGTCGGCGCCGGGCAGCTCCACGACCGTCACCGGGCCGGCGGCGCGGTCGGCGACCTCGCGGCTCTGCGCGGCCGGCACGACGGTGTCGGCCGTGCCGTAGACGACGGTGACGGGCACGTCCAGCGTGGCGATGCGGCCGGCGACGTCGAAGCGGTCGCGCAGCAGCAGGCCGACCGGCAGCCACGGGTAGTGCTCGCGGCCCGCCGCCGCCAGCGACGCGAACGGCGAGCGCAGCACCAGCGCGGCCGGGCGGTGCGCGGCGGCCAGCTCCGTCACCACCGCCGCGCCGAGGCTCTCGCCGGCGTAGACGATGCGCTCCGGCGGGAACCCCGCCGCCGTCAGGTGGGCCAGGCCGGCGCGGGCGTCGCGGGCCAGGCCCGCCTCGGTGGGGGAGCCGGGGTTGCCGCCGTAGCCGCGGTAGCCCAGCACCAGCACGGTGAGGCCCTCGGCGGCCAGGGCGTCGGCGAGGACGCGGCGGTCGGCGCGGTGGCCCGCGTTGCCGTGGGCGAACAGCACCGCCACCCGGCGGTCCGGCCCGGCCGGGCGCACCAGCAGGGCGGCCAGGCGCAGGCCGTCGGAGGTCGTCAGCGCGACGTCGGCGGCCGTGTCGGCCGGCGCGGCGCGGTCCGGGAGGTAGACGAGCCGGCGCTGGCCGGACCACGCCGCCACCAGCACCAGGGCCACGACGATCACGACGGCGAGCAGCACCCGCACAGTCTGGCGCACCGGCACCCTGCCAGGCTAAGCGCTTGCCTTGACGCCGGTGGCAGGGCCTACCGTGGGCGGCGCACCACGGAGGAGGGGCCCGGATGCTGATCGGGGAACTGGCCGGGCGGGCCGGCACGAGCGCCCGCACCCTGCGCTACTACGAGGCGCAGGGGCTGCTGCACGCCGAGCGGGACGCCAACGGCTACCGCCGCTACGCCGAGGAGGAGCTGCGCGTCGTGCGGGAGATCCGCACCCGGCTCGACGCGGGGTTCCCGCTGGCCGACGTGCGGCCGTTCGTGGCCTGCCTGCGGGCCGGCAACGACGCGGGGCACGTGTGCCCGGACGCGGCGGCGGTGCTGCGCCGCCGGCTCGCCGAGGTGGACGGCCTGCTGACCGAGCTGGGCGCGGTGCGCAACCGGCTGGCCGAGCAGCTGGCCTGCGGGGCGGGCCCGTGCTGACCGCCGTCACCGACGCCACCTTCGCCGCGGTGGTGCTCGCGAACCCGAAGCCGGTCGCGGTGGACTTCTGGGCCGAGTGGTGCCCGTCGTGCCCGCGGATGACCCGGGCGCTGGAGGGCCTGGCCGCCGAGGCGGGCGACGACCTGGTCGTGGTCACCCTGAACGTGGACGAGAACCCGCAGGCGACCCGGGCGTACCGGGTGCTGTCGCTGCCCAGCGTGCTGCTGTTCCGCTCGGGCGAGGTCACCGCCACGGTGGTGGGGGCGAAGCCGCCGTCGGCGCTGCGGCGGCTGCTGCTGGGCGAGCCGGAGCCGTACGCGAACCGGTAGCGGCGGGCATAGGCTGACGGCACGCCGATCGGAAGGATGTGCCGTGCGAGCCGTCGTCCTGGAGTCGTTGCGCCCCATCGAGGAGAACCCCGTCGCCCTGCGCGAGGTGGACACACCGTCGCCCGGGCCGGGCCAGGTCCTCGTGAAGATCAGCTCGTGCGGCGTGTGCCGCTCCAACCTGCACATGATCGAGGGGGACTGGGCGCCCGCCGTCCCGTCGAAGCTGCCGATCATCCCCGGCCACGAGGTGGTCGGGGCGGTCACCGAGGTCGGCGCGGGCGTCGACTGGCTGGCCGTGGGCGACCGGGTCGGCGTCCAGCCGCTGTACGACACGTGCGGGCGCTGCGCGTACTGCGTGTCCGGCCGCGAGCAGCTGTGCCAGGCGAAGGAGATCACCGGCGAGAGCGTCGACGGCGGGTACGCCGAGTACCTGCTGGCCGCCGCCGCGCACACCTACCGGCTGCCCGACGGGCTGTCCGACGTGGACGCCGCGCCACTGTTCTGCCCGGGCATCACCGCGTACGGCAGCCTCAGCAAGGCCCGGCTGTCGCCCGGCGCGTCCGTGGCGGTGTTCGGGGTGGGCGGCGTCGGGCACCTGGTGCTGCAGATGGCCGGGCTGTGGGGCGCCGACGTGATCGCCGTGACCCGCGGCCGCAACCACCAGGAGCTGGCCGAGGAGCTGGGCGCCACCGTCGTCGACGGCACCGCCGAGCCGGGCGCCGCCCTGGCCCGCCGCGGCGGCGTCGACGCGGCCATCGTGTTCGCCCCGTCCAGCGCCGTGCTCGGCGAGGCGATCCGCGCCACCAAGCCCGGCGGCATCGTCGTGGTGGGCGCCGAGGCCGAGATCGGGCCGCTGCCGTTCGCCGACGAGAAGACCGTCGTCGGGTCGGTGCTGGGCACCCGCGAGCAGATGCGCGAGGTGCTGCGGCTCGCCGCCGCCGGCAAGGTCCGGGCGCACTGCGAGCGGTTCGCCCTGGACGAGGCGACCGAGGCGCTCACCCGGCTCAAGCAGGGCCGCATCCGCGCCCGGGCGGTCCTCGTCCCGTGACGGACCGGCAGGCGCTGGTGGTGGGCGCCTCCAGCGACATCGGCCGGGCCGTCGCCGTCGAGCTGGCCGGGCTGGGCTACGCGCTCAGCCTGTGGGGCCGCGACCCGGCCCGGCTGGCGGCCACCGCCCGGGCCGCCGGCGGGGCGGTGGACGTGGTGGACCTGGCCGCGAGCGGCACCCTGCCCGCCGCCGTCGCCCAGGTCGCGGACCGCGGCCCACTGGCCGCCGTCGTCTACGCGGCCGGGCTGTTCGACTGGGCGCCCGCCGACGCCGCCGACGCCGCCAAGCACGGCCTGGCCGGGCTGTCCCGCGCCACGTTCCTCGACGTGCGCGACCGCGGCGTCAAGGTCAGCCTCGTGTCGCCCGGGCTGGTCGCCGCCGGCGCCGGCCTGGCCGCGCCCGCCGCCCGCCACCCCGAACGGCTGCTGGCCCCGGCCGACGTGGCCGCCGCGGTGCGGTTCGTCGTCACGTTCCCGGCCCGCGGCTGCCCGACGGAGATCCGCCTCCAGCCCCAGCACAGCCCGGACTGACCCGGCCTCACGGCGGCCGGGCGGCCGTGGTGAGCCCGATGTCACGGTGTCGCCACCGGCGCGCGTCCGCAACGGTAACGACCGGCCCGCAGGGTACGGGGCATGACCGCCACGCTGACGCCGCCGCCCGTTGCCGAGCGCGCCCCCGGGCGCCACATCACCCACTGGGACCCCGAGGACGAGACGTTCTGGCGGGTGACGGGACGGCGCGTCGCCCGCCGCAACCTCGTCTGGTCGATCCTCGTCGAGCACTTCGGGTTCTCGATCTGGCTGCTGTGGAGCGCCGTGGCGGTCAGCCTGCCCGCGGCCGGGTTCGCGTTCACCGTCGACCAGCTGTTCTGGCTGGTGGCCGTGCCGAACCTGGTGGGGGCGGTGATGCGGCTGCCGTACACGGCGGCGGTGGCCCGGTTCGGCGGGCGCACCTGGACCACCGTGTCGTCGGCGCTGCTGCTGATCCCGATCGGGTTGATGACGGCGTGCGTGCTGAACCCTGCGACGCCGTACTGGATGTTCCTGGTCGCCGCGACCACGGCGGGCCTCGGCGGCGGCAACTTCGCCTCGTCGATGGCGAACATTTCGTACTTCTACCCGGAGCGGCACAAGGGGGTCGCGCTGGGCGTGAACGCCGCCGGCGGCAACCTCGGCGTGGCCGTGGTGCAGTTCGCGGTGCCGCTGGTCATCGTGGCGGGGGCCGGGCTGCACCTGGAGTACGCGCCGCTGCTGTGGCTGCTGCCCGTCGTGGCGGCCACGGTGGGTGCCTGGCTGTTCATGGACAACCTCGCCGTCACCCGGGCGCCCGTGCGGGAGCAGGCGGTCGTGCTGCGCAACCGGCACACCTGGGTCATGTCGTTCCTCTACATCGGCACGTTCGGCAGCTTCATCGGGTACTCGGCGGCGCTGCCGCTGCTCGTCAAGGGCGAGTTCCCGGCGGTGGCGGGCGCGCTGTGGGCGGCGCTCGGCCCGCTGGTCGGCTCGGCGGCGCGGCCGGTGGGCGGCTGGCTGGCGGACCGGTTCGGCGGCGCCCGGGTCACCGCGCTGACGTTCGTCGCGATGGGCGCCGGCGTCGGCGCGGTGCTGCTGAGCCTGCGCGCCGGCAGCTTCGCGCCGTTCCTGGCCGGGTTCCTGCTGCTGTTCGTCGCCAGCGGCGTCGGCAACGGCTCGACGTACCGGATGATCCCGGCGATCTTCCGCGGCCGGCCGAAGGGGCGCACCGAGGCGGCGGCCGTCATCGGCATCGCCGCAGCGGTCGGCGCGCTCGGCGGCTTCCTCATCCCGCGCGGGTTCGGCATGTCGATCGCGGCCACCGGCGGCATCGACGCGGCCCTGTGGGTGTTCCTCGCCGGCTACGCGGTCTGCCTCGCGGTGACGTGGGCGTGCTACCTGCGCCGGGTGCCGGCCGGGGCGATCTGAGCGTCACCGTGGCCGGACGTCGGTTGTGATGCGTGATTTGCAGACCCGAAACACAGCGAGACGGGAAAGGAAACGGCTGGTGGAGAGCCTGTCCGGCATGACGACGGCGGACACCCACTGCCCGTACTGCGCGCTGCAGTGCGCGATGCGGCTGTCCGCGGGCGACCCGGTGACCGTGTCCGGCCGGGACTTCGTGGTCAACGGCGGCGGCCTGTGCCAGAAGGGCTGGACGTCGGCGGAGCTGCTGGCGCACCCCGACCGGCTGACCGCGCCGCTGGTGCGCCAGGCGGGCGTGCTGCGCCGCGCCACCTGGGACGAGGCGCTCGACCGGGTGGTGGCGGGGGTGCGCGACGTGCAGCGCGCGCACGGCCGGGACGCGGTCGCCGTGTTCGGCGGCGGCGGGCTCACCAACGAGAAGGCGTACGCGCTGGGCCGGTTCGCCCGGGTCGCGCTGCGCACCGCCACGATCGACTACAACGGCCGGTTCTGCATGTCGTCGGCGGCCGCCGCCGGCAACCGGGCGTTCGGCGCCGACCGCGGCCTGCCGTTCCCGGTCACCGACATCCGCGACGCCGGGGCCGTGCTGCTGGTCGGCGCGAACCCGGCCGAGACGATGCCGCCGTTCCTGCGGCACCTGCCGGGCGAGCGGCTGATCACGGTGGACCCGCGGGTCACCGCGACCGCCCGGCACGGCGCCCTGCACCTGCAGCCCACGCCGGGCACCGACCTGGCGCTGGCGAACGGGCTGCTGCACCTGGCGATCACCGAGGGCCTGGTCGACGAGGCGTACGTGGCCGCGCGCACCACCGGCTTCGACGAGGTGCGCCGCACGGTCGCCCAGTGGTGGCCGGCCCGGGTGGAGCGGCTGACCGGGGTGCCCATCGCCGACCTGCTCGCCACCGTGCACCGGCTGGCCGCCGCGGACACGGCGATGGTGCTGACCGCCCGCGGCGCCGAGCAGCACGCCACCGGCACCGACACGGTCACCGCGTTCGTCAACCTGGCGCTCGCGCTGGGCCTGCCCGGCCGGCCCGGCTCCGGCTACGGCTGCCTCACCGGGCAGGGCAACGGCCAGGGCGGCCGCGAGCACGGCCAGAAGGCCGACCAGCTGCCCGGCTACCGCAGGCTCGACGACCCGGCCGCCCGCGCGCACGTGGCGGCGGTGTGGGGCGTCGACCCGGACGACCTGCCCGGCCCGGGCCCGTCGGCGTACGAGCTGCTCACCGCCGAGAAGATGCGCGCGCTGCTGGTGTTCGGCTCCAACCCGGTGGTGTCGGCCCCGCGCGCCGCCGGCGTCGAGCGCCGCCTCGCGGGCCTGGACCTGCTCGTCGTCACGGACTTCGTGCTGTCGGAGACGGCGGCGCTGGCCGACGTGGTGCTGCCCGCCGCGCAGTGGGCCGAGGAGGACGGCACGATGACCAACCTGGAGGGCCGGGTCATCCGGCGCACCCGGCTGCGCCCGCCGCCGCCCGGCGTGCGCACCGACCTGGAGATCCTCGCCGCGCTGTCCGGCCGCCTCGGCGCGCCGGTCAGCGCCCGGCCGCGGGAGGTGTTCGACGAGCTGCGCCGCGCCTCGGCCGGCGGCACCGCCGACTACGCGGGCATCACCTACGAGCGGATCACCGCCGAGGGCGGGGTGTTCTGGCCGTGCCCGGCCGAGGACCACCCCGGCACCCCCCGGATGTTCCTGGAGAGGTTCGCCACCCCCGACGGCCGGGCCCGGTTCGTCGCCGTCGACCACCGCGGGCCCGCCGAGCAGCCGTGCGCCGACTACCCGCTGTACCTGACCACCGGGCGGGTGCTCACCCAGTACCAGTCGGGCGCGCAGACGCGCCGCATCGCCGGGCTGCCGGGCCGGGCGTTCGTCGAGCTGCACCCCGACCTGGCCGGCCGGCTCGGCATCGCCGACGGCGACGACGTGGCCGTCAGCACCCGCCGCGGCAGCGCCACCGCGCCCGCCCGGCTCAGCACCGCCATCCGCCCCGACACGGTGTTCATGCCGTTCCACTGGGGCGGCGCCGCGCGCGCCAACACGCTGACGAATCCGGCGCTCGACCCGGTGTCGCGGATGCCGGAGTTCAAGGTCTGCGCGGCCCGGGTGGCACTCGCATGAGGGTCGTGGTGGCCGGCTACGGCATGGCGGGCGCCCGCGTGGTCAGCGAGCTGCGCGCCCGCGGCGCGGACGTCACCGCCTTCGGCGCCGAGACGCACCGGCCGTACAACCGGGTCATGCTGTCCACGCTGCTGGCCGGCAAGGTCCGCGAGGACGACCTCACCCTGGCCGCCCCGCCGCCCGGCGCGGACCTGCGCCTCGGCGTGCCCGTCACCGCGCTCGACCTGGCCCGCCGGGTCGTGGTCACCCCCGAGGGCGAGCAGGCGTACGACGCGCTGGTGCTGGCCACCGGCGCCACCGCCGTGCTGCCCCCGATGGACGGCGTGCCCGCCGCCACCGCGCACGTGCTGCGCACCCTCGACGACTGCCGGGGCATCCTGGCCGCCGCCGGGGGCGCCCGCAGCGCCGTGGTGCTCGGCGGCGGCCTGCTCGGCCTGGAGGCCGCCCGCGGGCTGGCCGGGTGCGGGCTGGCCGTCACGGTCGTGCACGCCGGCGGGCACGTGATGGACCGCCAGCTCGACCCCGACGGCGGCCACGTCCTCGCCCGCACCCTGCGCGACCTCGGGGTGTGCGTGCGGGTGGGCGCCCGCGCCACCGCCTGGACCGGCGACCGGCTGCTGCTCGCCGACGGCACCGCCGTGCCGGGCGACCTGCTCGTGGTGGCGTGCGGCGCCCGCCCCGACACCGCGCTGGCCCGGGCCGCCGGGCTGGCCGTGCACCGCGGCGTGCTCGTCGACGACGGCCTGCGCACCAGCGACCCGCACGTCTACGCCGTCGGCGACTGCGCCGAGCACGACGGCACCGTGCACGGCCTCGTCGCCCCCGCCTGGGAGCAGGCGGCCGCCCTGGCCGACCGGCTCACCGGCGGCACCGCCCGCTACCGCGGCTCCCGGCTGGTCACCCGGCTCAAGGCCGGCGGCATCGACCTGGCCGCGATGGGCAGCGTCGCGCCCGACCCGGACGCCGAGGTGGTCACGTTCGCCGACCCGGCGCGGGGCACGTACGTGCGGCTGGTCATCCGCGGCGACCGCCTCGCCGGGGCGGTGCTGCTCGGCGACAACCCGTCCGTCGGCGCCGTCACCCAGCTCTACGACCGCGACGCGCCGGTGCCCGCCGACCGGCGGTCGCTGCTGTTCGGGCGGGCGTTCGGGGCGGAACCCGCCGCGCCGGCCGCGTCGCCCGCGTTCATGCCGGACCACGCCGTGGTGTGCCGGTGCAACTCGGTGCCGAAGGCCGCGATCACCGCGTGCTGGCGCTCCGGCGCGCGCAGCGTCGCCGACGTCGCCGCCGCCACCCGCGCCACCACCGGCTGCGGCGGCTGCGCCGACGCGGTCACCGGCATCGTCGACTGGCTGTCCACCGTGGAACCGGAGGTCACCGTATGAGGCTCGTCGTCATCGGCAACGGCATGGTCGGGCAGCGGTTCGTGGAGTCGCTCGCGGCCCGCGACACCGCCCGGCGCTTCACCGAGGTCACCGTGCTGGGGGAGGAGACCCGGCGGGCGTACGACCGGGTGCGGCTGTCGGCGTTCTTCGACGGCGTCAGCGCCGAGGAGCTGACCCTCGCCCCGCCCGGCGTGCCGGCCGGCACCACCATCCGGCTCGGCGAGCCCGCCACCGCCGTCGACCGCGAGGCGCGGGTGGTGCGCACCGCGGCGGGGGAGTACCCGTACGACGCGCTGGTGCTGGCCACCGGCTCGCGGGCGTTCGTGCCGCCGGTGCCCGGCACCGGCAGCCCGGGCGTGTTCGTCTACCGCACCCTCGACGACCTGGAGGCGCTGCGCGCGCACGCCGCCGGGCGCTCCGCCGGGATCGTCGTCGGCGGCGGGCTGCTCGGCCTGGAGGCGGCGAACGCGCTGCGCCTGCTCGGGCTGCGCACCGCCATCGTCGAGTTCGCGCCGCACCTCATGCCGATGCAGGTCGACGCGGCGGGCGGCGCGATCCTGCGCCGCCGCATCGAGGAGCTGGGCATCGACGTGCACACCGGGGCCGGGGTCACCGGCATCGCGCCGGACGGCGACCGGCTGGCCGTGGGCGCCGGCGAGCTGACCCTCGGCGCCGACCTGGTGGTGTTCGCCGCGGGCGTGCGCCCCCGCGACGAGCTGGCCCGCGCCGCCGGGCTGCCGGTGGCCGAGCGCGGCGGCATCCTCGTCGACGCGTCCTGCCGCACCGCCGACGAGCGCGTCTTCGCCATCGGCGAGTGCGCCGCCGTCGACGGCCGCTGCTACGGCCTGGTCGCCCCCGGCTACGCGATGGCCGACGTCGTCGCCGACCGGCTGCTCGGCGGGGACGCCACCTTCGGCGGCGCCGACATGTCCACCAAGCTCAAGCTGCTCGGCGTCGACGTCGCCAGCTTCGGCGCCACCACCGGCCCGCTCGACGTCGTCTACGCGGACCCCGCCCACGGCCTGTACGCCAAGCTGGTGCTCACCGACGACGCGCGCACCCTGCTCGGCGGCATCCTCGTCGGCGACGCCGCCGCCTACGGGGTGCTCAAGGCGGCCGTCGGCGGCCCGGTGCCCGGCAAGCTGGCCGACTTCCTGTCCGCGGGCGCGCCCGACGTGGCGCTGCCCGGCGACGCCCAGGTGTGCAGCTGCAACGCCGTCACCAAGGACCAGGTGCTCGGCGCGATCGGCGCCGGCTGCGCCGACGTGGGCTGCCTCAAGGCGTGCACCCGCGCCGGCACCACCTGCGGCTCCTGCGTGCCGCTGCTGAGGTCGCTGCTCACCGAGGCCGGGGTGGCGCAGTCCACGGCGCTGTGCGAGCACTTCGCGTACTCCCGGCAGGAGCTGTTCGACCTCATCCGGGTGCGCGGCATCGCCACCTTCTCGGCCCTGATCGGCGAGTACGGCACCGGCCGCGGCTGCGACGTCTGCAAGCCCGTCGTCGCCTCGATCCTGGCGTCGCTCGGCGGCGGGCACGTGCTCGACGGCGAGCAGGCCGCGCTGCAGGACACGAACGACCACTTCCTCGCCAACATCCAGCGCGACGGCACCTACTCGGTGGTGCCGCGCATCCCCGGCGGGGAGATCACCCCCGAGCGGCTCATCGTCATCGGCGAGGTGGCCCGCGACTTCGGCCTCTACACCAAGATCACCGGCGGGCAGCGGATCGACCTGTTCGGCGCCCGCGTCGAGCAGCTGCCCGCGATCTGGCGCCGGCTCGTCGACGCCGGGTTCGAGTCCGGCCACGCGTACGGCAAGGCGCTGCGCACCGTGAAGTCGTGCGTCGGCTCCACCTGGTGCCGGTACGGCGTGCAGGACTCCGTCGGCCTCGCCGTGGCCCTGGAGCTGCGCTATCGCGGCCTGCGCTCGCCGCACAAGCTCAAGAGCGCCGTCAGCGGCTGCGCCCGCGAGTGCGCCGAGGCGCGCAGCAAGGACTTCGGGGTCATCGCCACCGAGACCGGCTGGAACCTCTACGTCGGCGGCAACGGCGGGTTCCGTCCCCGGCACGCCGACCTGTTCGCCACCGACCTGTCCACCGAGGAGCTGGTGCGCACCATCGACCGGTTCCTCATGTTCTACATCCGCACCGCCGACCGGCTGCAGCGCACCGCCGCCTGGCTGGAGGCCCTCGACGGCGGCCTGGAGCACCTGCGCGCCGTCATCGTCGACGACAGCCTCGGCATCTGCGCCGAGCTGGACGCCGCGATGGACCGGCACGTGGGCGGCTACGCCGACGAGTGGCGGGCCGTGCTGGAGGACCCCGACAAGCTGCGCCGGTTCGTCTCGTTCGTCAACGAGCCGCAGACGCCCGACCCGTCCATCGCGTTCACGGTCGAACGCGAGCAGCGGGTGCCCGTCCCCCTCGGAATGCCGGAGGTCAGCGCATGACGACGACGATCACCTGGACGGCCGTGTGCCGCCTGGGCGACCTGCTGCCGGAGCGGGGCGCCGCCGCCCTGGTCGGCGGCGTGCAGGTCGCCGTGTTCCGCCTGCACGACGACCAGGTGCGGGCGGTCGGCAACCGCGACCCGCTGTGGGGCGCCAACGTCATGTCCCGCGGCATCGTCGGCACCCGCGGCGGCCGGGCCGTCGTCGTGTCGCCCATGCACAAGCAGGCGTACGACCTGGACACCGGCGCCTGCCTCGACGACCCGGCCGCCGCCCTGCCCGTGTACGCGGCGCGGGTGCGCGACGGCGTCGTGGAGGTGGTGGCCGGATGACGGCGGCGCTGCCGCTCACCGGATTCACCGTGGCGATCACCGCCGAGCGGCGGCGCGACGAGATGAGCGCGCTGCTGCAGCGCCGCGGCGCCCGCGTCGTCAGCGCCCCCGCCATCACCATCGTCCCGCTGCGCGACGACACCGCCCTGCAGGCCGCCACCGAGCTGTGCGTGGCGCTGACGCCCGACATCGTCGTCGCCACCACCGGCATCGGGTTCCGCGGCTGGCTGGAGGCCGCCGAGGGGTGGGGCGTCGGCGAGCAGCTGCGCGCCGGGCTGCAGCAGGCCCGGCTCATCGCCCGCGGCGCCAAGCCGTGCGGCGCGATCCGGGCCGCCGGGCTGAGCGAGCACTGGTCGGCGCCCACCGAGTCGTGCGAGGAGATCCTGCGCGAGCTGCTCGCCGAGGGCGTCGCCCGCAAGCGCATCGCGGTGCAGCTGCACGGCGGGCCGCAGGAGGAGTTCGTCGGGGCGCTGCGCGGCGCCGGGGCGGAGGTCGTCGAGGTGCCCGTGTACCGGTCGCAGGTGCCGGACGACGTCGCGCCGCTGCGCCGCCTCGTCGAGCAGATCCTCGCCGGCGGGGTGGACGCCGTCACGTTCACCAGCGCGCCCGCCGTCACCACCCTGCTGGAGGTGGCCGGGCGCGCCCCCGCCGAGCTGTTCGGCGCCCGCACGGTGGCCGCGTGCGTCGGCCCGGTCACCGCGGCGCCGCTGCTGGCTGCCGGGGTGCCCGCGCTGGTGCCCGACCGGGCCCGGCTCGGCGCGCTGGTCAAGGCGGTCACCGACGAGCTGCCGCGCCGCGCCCGCCGGTTGCGGGTCGCCGGGACCGACCTGGAGCTGCGGGGCCACGCCGTGCTCGTGGACGGCGAGCCGCGTACCCTCGCCCCCGCCTCGATGGCGACGCTGGCCGCGCTCGCCGACCGGCCCGGCGCGGTCATCTCCCGCGCGGCGCTCGTCGCGGCCCTGCCGCGCGGCGCCGACGGCCACGCCGTCGACATGGCGGTGGCCCGGCTGCGCGCCGCCCTGGGCTCGCCGCGCTACGTCGAGACCGTCATCAAGCGCGGCTACCGGCTGCGGGTCGACGCGTGACCGCCCTCGTGCTCGTCGCGCACGGCACCCGGTCGGCCGCCGGGCAGGCGCAGGTGCGCGCGGTGGCGTCCGCCGTGCGCCGCCGCGCGCCCGGCATCGACCTGCGGCTCGCCTACGCGGACGTGCAGGAACCGCACGTCCGCGAGGTCGCCGCCGCCCTCGACGGGCCCGCCGTGGTCGTGCCGCTGCTGCTCACCGCCGGCTACCACGTCCGCGTCGACATCGCCGGCGCCGTCGCCGGCCGCCCCGCCGTGGTCACCGCGCCGCTCGGGCGCGACCCGCGGCTGCTCGCCGAACTGGCCGCCCGGATCGCCGCCGCCGGCCCGGCCGACGCCGTCGTCCTGGCGGCCGCCGGGTCCAGCGACCCCCGCTCGATCGCCGAGGTCGCCGACGTCGCGCGGGCCCTGCCCGGCGACCCCGTCGTCGGGTACGCGGCCGGGCCGTCCCCGCGGGTGCCCGACGTCGTCGCCCGGCTGCGCGCCGCCGGCGCCGAACGGATCGTCGTCGGCGCGTACCTGCTGGTCGACGGCGTGTTCCACCGCGGCCTCGCGCGCGCCGGCGCCGACGCGGTCACCGCCCCGCTGGCCACCTCGCCCGTCGTCGCCGAGGCCGTCCTCGACCGCTGGCGGGCCGCCGCCGACGTGACAAGCGCAACCCCGGGGCCCGCCGACGTTTCACCCAGCGTGGCGTGGGCAATGCGTGCCGCGAGCCGCGCCTGATCCCGGGCCCGGCACCGCGAGGGGGAGATCGTTGAACATCTGGCCGGGAGCGCCGTACCCGTTGGGCGCCACCTACGACGGCGGCGGCACCAACTTCGCGCTCTTCTCCGAGGTCGCCGAACGGGTCGAGCTGTGCCTGTTCGACGACGACGGCACCGAGACGCGCATCGACCTGCCGGAGCGCGAGGCCCTCGTCTGGCACGGCTACCTGCCCCGCGTCGGTCCCGGCCAGCGCTACGGCTACCGGGTGCACGGCCCGTTCGACCCCGCCGCCGGGCTGCGCTGCAACCCGAACAAGCTGCTGCTCGACCCGTACGCCAAGGCGATCGACGGGCACAACGAGTGGAACGAGGCGCTGTTCTCCTACCGGTTCGGCGACCCGACCTCGTACAACGACGCCGACTCCGCCCCGTACACGCAGCGCTCCGTGGTCATCAACCCGTTCTTCGACTGGGCCAACGACACCCCGCTGCGCATCCCGTACCACGAGACCGTGATCTACGAGGCGCACGTCAAGGGCATGACGGCCCGGCACCCGAAGATCCCGGAGGACGTCCGCGGCACCTACTCCGGGCTCGCCCACCCGGTGATGATCGACCACTTCAAGAAGCTGGGCGTCACCGCCGTCGAGCTGATGCCGGTGCACCAGTTCGTGCACGACAGCGGGCTGACCGAGCGCGGCCTGTCCAACTACTGGGGCTACAACACCATCGGCTTCTTCGCCCCGCACAACGACTACGCCTCGTTCGCCGAGCACGGCGGGCAGGTGCAGGAGTTCAAGTCGATGGTCAAGGCGCTGCACCGGGCCGGCATCGAGGTCATCCTCGACGTGGTCTACAACCACACCGCCGAGGGCAACCACCTCGGCCCCACCCTGTCGTTCCGGGGCATCGACAACCCGGCCTACTACCGGCTCGTCGACGGCGACCGGCAGTACTACTACGACACCACCGGCACCGGCAACAGCCTCAACGTGCGCCACCACGAGTCGCTGCGGCTCATCATGGACTCGCTGCGCTACTGGGTCACCGACATGCACGTCGACGGCTTCCGCTTCGACCTGGCCGCGTCGCTGGCCCGCGAGTTCCACTCCGTCGACCGGCTGGCCGCGTTCTTCGACCTGGTCAACCAGGACCCCATCGTCAGCCAGGTGAAGCTCATCGCCGAGCCGTGGGACGTCGGCGACGGCGGCTACCAGGTCGGCGGGTTCCCGCCCCTGTGGACGGAGTGGAACGGCAAGTACCGCGACACCGTCCGCGACTTCTGGCGCGGCGAGCCCGGCACCCTCGGCGAGCTGGCGTCGCGGTTCACCGGCTCCTCCGACCTGTACGAGATCGACGGCCGGCGGCCCATCGCCAGCATCAACTTCGTCACCGCCCACGACGGCTTCACCCTCGAGGACCTCGTGTCCTACAACGAGAAGCGCAACGCCGCCAACGGCGAGGACAACCGCGACGGCGAGAGCCACAACCGCTCCTGGAACACCGGCGCCGAGGGCCCCACCGACGACCCCGACGTGGTGGCCCTGCGCGAGCGCCGCAAGCGCAACTTCCTCGCCACGCTGCTGCTGTCGCAGGGCGTGCCGATGATCGCCCACGGCGACGAGCTCGGCCGCACCCAGCAGGGCAACAACAACGTCTACTGCCAGGACAACGAGCTCAGCTGGGTCGACTGGACCGACGCCCGGCACCACGACGTGCTGACCCGGTTCACCGCCGACCTCACCCGGCTGCGCGCCGAGCACCCGATCTTCCGCCGCCGCCGCTTCTTCGACGGCCACGAGGTCGAGGGCACCAAGGTCACCGACATCGCCTGGCTGCGCCGCGACGGCCAGCCGATGGGCGGCGCCGACTGGGACGGCGCGAACACCGTCACGGTGTTCCTCAACGGCCAGGGCATCCCGGAACGCGACGCGCTCGGCGAGCCCATCGTCGACGACTCGTTCCTGCTGCTGTTCAACCCCCTCGCCGAGGGCGCCACCTTCACCCTGCCCGGCGCCGAGTACGGCCAGATGTGGGAGGCCGTCGCCGACACCGCCGACCCGCTGCTGGCCACCCCGGCCCGCCGCACCGGCGTCAAGGCGGGCGGCACGGTCGAGCTGATCGGGCACTCGCTGCTCGTGCTGCGCTGCCGCTACTAGCGTCGCCACGGCCGGCGGTGGACGTGCGTCCGCCGCCGGTCGTGCCTGCCGGGTGATGTCGTACCCGGTGTCTAGGTTGTCGGGGTGCCCCTCGAACGCTGGTCGCCCGCCCAGGCCCTCGCCCTCGCCCCCGACGCGTCGTCGCAGCGGGCCGGCCGGGCGCTGAGCGGCCCGGCCGCGTGGGTCTCGGCGGGGGCCGACGACGAGGGGCTGTGGGGCGAGGCGCGCGGCAGCGGCCGCAACCCCTACCAGGTGTGCGTCGACCCGGCCGGGCCGGCGTACCGGTGCTCGTGCCCCAGCCGCAAATTCCCCTGCAAGCACGTCGTCGGGCTGCTGCTGCGGTGGTCCGACGCGGGCCTGCCGGAGGCGGCGGCCCCGCCGTGGGCGCGGGAGTGGCGCGAGCGCCGGGCCGCGGCCCCGAAACCGGCCGCGAAGGCCGCCGCCGCGCCCGACCCGGCCGCCGTGGCCAAGCGGGCCGAACGCCGCGCCGAGCGCGTCGCCGGCGGCATGGCCGAGCTGCGCCGCTGGCTCGACGACCAGGTCCGGCACGGCCTCGCCGCCGCCGAGCAAACCGGGCCCCGGCCGTACGAGGCGATGGCCGCCCGCCTCGTCGACGCGCAGGCCCCCGGCGCGGCGGGCGCGGTGCGCCGGCTCGCCCGGCTGCCCGGCTCCGGCGCCCACTGGGCCGACCGGCTGCTCGGCGAGCTGGGGCTGCTGCGGCTGCTCGCCGCCGGCCACGAGCGGCTGGAGCAGCTGCCCGGCGACCTCGCCGCCACCGTGCGCACCCGCATCGGCTTCCCGGTGGCGAGCGAGGACGTGCTGGCCGGGCCCGCCGTGCACGACCGGTGGCAGGTGCTCGGCCGCACCGAGATCATCGACGACGCCCTGACCACCCGGCGCACCTGGCTGCGCGGCGCCGGCACCGGGCGGTTCGCGCTCATCCTGTCGTTCGCCGCGCCCGGCCGCAGCCTGCCCACCGACCCGCCGCCGGGCACCGAGCTCACCGCCGGCCTGCACTACCACCCGGGCGCCTGGCCGCAGCGGGCCCTGCTCGGCGCGGTCGAGGCCACCGGAGCGATGACGGCCCCGGCGGGCGGCTCCGTCGCCGACGCCCTGCGCGAGCGCGCCGCCGCCCTCGCCGCCGACCCCTGGCGCGACCTGGTGCCGGTCGTGCTGGCCGGTGTCGTGCCCACCGCCGACGGCCACCTGGCCGACGCGGCGGGCGACGCGCTGCCGCTGGTCACCGACACGCCCTGGTGGCTGCTCGCCGCCGCGGGCGGCCACCCGGCCACCGTCGCCGCCGAGCTGGGCCGCGATGGGCTGCGGCCGCTGTCGGCGTGGGCCGAGGGCGCCTTCGTCACCGCCCCCGACACCTACGCCGGCGGCGGGCCGCGCACGGCCGAGCTGCCGCCCGAGCTGCTGTCGGCCGCCCTCGTCGGCACCGACCGGCGGCCCTGGCCCGGCGGGGCCGTCCCGCACGTCGGCAGCCACCCCGGCACCCCCGCGGGCCTGCTGGAGGCGGCGGCCGCCGCGGCCGTCCACGCCCGCGCCGGCCGGCCCGCCGGCACCGGGCACCCCGCCGTCGCCCCGGCGCCCGCCGAGACCACCCGGCCGCTGCCGCCGGCCGCCGCCGCCCGCGCCGCCCGCATCCTCGCCGACGGCGGCATCCCCGGCGGCGGCCACGCCCAGGGCGAGATCCTCGCCGAGTGGCTCGCCGCGGTGCCCGCCGACCGGCACGTCCCGCCCGGCGTGCTGCCCGCCCTGCTCGACGCCGGCCGCCGCGCCACCGCCCTGCGGCCCGACATCGCCCGGGTCGCCGGGCGCCGCGGCCGGTGGCTCGCCGCCCAGTCGCCCGCGTGGGCGTACCTGCTCGACGAGGCCGCGGCGGCCGGCGCCGGCGACGACGCCTGGCTCACCGGCACCGTCGGCGAGCGCGCCGCCCACCTCGAACGGCTGCGCCGCCGCGACCCCGCCGCCGGGCGCGAGCTGCTCGCCGCCCACTTCGCCGCCGAGAGCGCCCACGACCGGGCCCGCTTCCTCGAGGCGCTCGCCACCGGGCTGTCCCTCGCCGACGACGCGTTCCTCGAGGACGCCCTCGACGACCGCCGCCGCGAGGTCCGCCAGGCCGCCGCCGACCTGCTGCGCACCCTGCCCGGCTCCGGCTACCAGCACCGCATGGCCGCCCGCGTCGCCGCCTGGGTGCGCGTCGAGCGGCGGCTGCTCGGCCGCGACCGCCTCGTCGCCGAACCGCCCGCCGCCGTCGGGCCCGACCTGCGCCGCGACGGCGTCGAACCGCGCGCCCCGCGCGGCACCAGCCCGTCGGCCGCCCTGCTCACCGACGTCGTCGGCGCCGCCGGGCTGGCCGTGTGGGCCGACCGGTTCCGGCTCACCCCGCAGGCCGCCGTCGCCCTGCCCGTCCTCGACGACCTCGGCCCCGCCCTGCTGCACGGCTGGGCCGTCGCCGCCGCCCGCGAACGCGACGCCGCCTGGGCCGGCGCCCTCGTGCCCGCCCTGCTCGAACGTCCCCGCGACGCCGCCGACCGGCAGCTGCTGTGGGCGCTGTTCGAGCTGCTGCCGCCCGACCGGGCCGCCGAGCTGGCCGCCGCCGAGTTCCGCCGCGACCCGTCGCTCAGCGGCGACCTGCTCACCGCGTACCGCGGCCGGTGGCCCGCCGGGCTCGCCGAGGCCGTGCTGCGCGTCGTCGAGGGCCGCGCCCGCACCGACGAGCAGGCCTGGCAGCTCGGCCACCTGTGCCGCCAGGTCGCCACCACCATGCCGCCCGCCGCGCACACCGCCGCCCGGGCGCTCGCCGACCGCCTCGCCACCGCCGGCGTCGGCGACGCCCGCCTGCGGCCCGTCGCCCAGCTCGCCGCCGTCCTCACCTTCCGCCACGACATGCACGAGGAGCTCCGATGACCGCGCTGCGACCGCACGCCGAGCAGCAGTACGCCGACGAGCTGGCCGCGCTCGCCGCCGCCGACGACCGCCCCCGCCCGCCCGGGTGGCGGCTGTCGCCGCAGGCCGTCGTGACGTACCTGCTCGGCGACGGCGCCAAGATCAGCCCCAAGTACGTGGGCCCGCGCCGGCTCGTCGAGGTCGCCGTCGCCACCCTCGCCACCGACCGGGCGCTGCTGCTGCTCGGCGTGCCCGGCACCGCCAAGACCTGGGTCTCCGAGCACCTCGCCGCCGCCGTCAGCGGCGACTCCACCCTGCTCGTGCAGGGCACCGCCGGCACCGCCGAGGAGGCCATCCGGTACGGCTGGAACTACGCCCGCCTGCTCGCCGACGGCCCGTCGCCCGCCGCGCTCGTGCCCAGCCCCGTCATGCGCGCCATGGAGACCGGCGCCATCGCCCGCGTCGAGGAACTCACCCGGGTGCCGTCCGACGTGCAGGACGCCCTCATCACCATCCTCAGCGAGAAGACCCTGCCCGTGCCCGAGCTCGGCACCGAGGTCCAGGCGCAGCGCGGCTTCAACGTCATCGCCACCGCCAACGACCGCGACCGCGGCGTCAACGAGCTGTCCAGCGCCCTGCGCCGCCGCTTCAACACCGTCGTGCTGCCGGTGCCCGCCTCGGCCGACGAGGAGGTCGACATCGTCGCCCGCCGCGTCGCCCAGCTCGGCCGCTCCCTCGACCTGCCCGACGTCCCCGCCGCCCTCGACGAGATCCGCCGCGTCGTCACCGTCTTCCGCGAGCTGCGCAACGGCCTCACCGAGGACGGCCGCACCCGGCTCAAGGCCCCCACCGGCAGCCTGTCCACCGCCGAGGCCATCAGCGTCGTCACCAACGGCATGGCCCTGGCCGCCCACTTCGGCGACGGTGTCCTGCGCCCCGCCGACGTCGCGTCCGGCATCGTCGGCGCCGTCGTCAAGGACCCGGTCTCCGACGCCGTCGTCTGGCGCGAATACCTGGAGACCGTCGTCCGCGAGCGCCCCGACTGGCGCGACTTCTACCGCGCCGCCCGCGATGCCTGAGCGCTTCTACGGCATCCGCCACCACGGCCCCGGCTCCGCCCGGGCGGTGCTGCGCGCCCTCGACGCCCAGCAACCCACCATCGTGCTCATCGAGGGCCCACCCGAGGCCGACGACCTGGTCCGCTGGGCGGGCGCCGGCCTGGAACCCCCGGTCGCCCTCCTCGGCTACGCCGCCGACGACCCGCGGCGGGCCGCGTTCTGGCCCTTCGCGGTCTTCTCCCCGGAGTGGCAGGCGCTGCGCTGGGCGGTGGCGCACGGCGTCCCGGTCCGCTTCTTCGACCTCCCGTACGCCTACCGCGCCGCCACCCCGGACGGCCGCCTGGCCCCACCGCCGGGCCCTGCCGCGCCGCCCGACCCCTCCGCCGCGCCCTCCGGGCTGGATCCCTCCGCCGGTGGCCCTGACTCACCCGGCGGGCCCGGCTCCGGGTCCGAGGGGCCTGACCCCTCGGCCGGCTCTGACCCCTTGGCCGGCTCTGACCCCTCGGCCGGCTCTGACCCCTCGGCCGGGCCTGACCCCTCGGCCGGCTCTGACCCCTCGGCCGGGCCTGACCCCTCGGCCGGGCATGAGCACACGGCCGAGCACGGCCAACCCGGCCTGTCGCCGGCCCCGGACGGGCCGGAGGACCCGGCCGCCCGGCGGCGGGTGCGGCCCGTCGATCCCATCGGGGAGCTGGCCGCCGCGGCCGGCTACGACGACGCCGAGCGGTGGTGGGAGGACGTCGTCGAGCACCGGGGCGCCCCCGCCTTCGAGGCCATCGCCGAGGCCATGGCCGCGATCCGCGACGGTTCCCCCGAGGACCCCGACGACCTGGTGCGGGAGGCGCACATGCGCACCGTGCTGCGACAGGTGCGGCGCACCCACGAGGAGGTCGCCGTGGTGTGCGGGGCGTGGCACGTGCCGGCGTTGACGCGGCGGGTCACGGCGGCCGCCGACGCCGCGCTGCTGAAGGGGCGGCGCAAGGCGAAGGTGACGTTCACGTGGGTGCCGTGGACGTACGGGCGGCTGGCGTCGTGGCAGGGGTACGCGGCGGGGGTGCGGTCGCCGGGCTGGTACCACCACCTGTTCACCACCGGCGACGAGGTGGTGCCGCGGTGGCTGGTGGGGGCGGCCCGGGTGCTGCGGGAGGAGGGCACGCCCACGTCGTCGGCGCACGTGATCGAGGCGACGCGGCTGGCGGAGGCGCTGGCGACGTTGCGGGGGCGGCCGCTGGCCGGGCTGGCGGAGCTGACCGAGGCGACCGAGGCGGTGCTGTGCGAGGGCGACCGGCTGCGGCGAGAGCTGGTGGACCGGCGGCTGGTGGTGGGCGAGCGGCTCGGGGCGGTGCCGGACGACATGCCGGCGGTGCCGCTGGCGCGGGACGTGGCGGCGGCACAGCGGCGGCTGCGGTTGCGGCCCGAGGCTCTGGACCGGGAGCTGGACCTGGACCTGCGCAAGGAGACGGACCTGGGGCGCAGCCGGCTGCTGCACCGGTTGCGCAGCCTGGGGGTGGCGTGGGGGGTGCCGGAGAACCGGGGCGGCACGACGGGCACGTTCCGGGAGCAGTGGCGGCTGCGGTGGGAGCCGGAGTTCGCGGTGCAGTTGGTGGACGCCAGCGCGTACGGCACGACGGTGGAGGCGGCGGCGACGGCGCGGGTGGCGGAGTCGGCCGCCGGGGCGGAGACGCTCGCGGACGTGACGGCGCTGGTGGAGGTGTGCCTGCTGGGCGACCTGACGCAGGCGTACCCACCGGTCCTGACCGCGCTGGACGCGAAGGCCGCGCTCGACGCGGACGTGGCGCACCTGATGGCGGCCGTGCCGTCGCTGGCGCGGACGCTGCGCTACGGCGACGTGCGCAACACCGACGCGGGCGGGCTGGCCGGGGTGACGGCGCGGCTGGTGACGCGGGTGTGCGCGGGGCTGCCCGCGGCGGTGACGGCGCTGTCGGACGCGTCGGCGGCGGAGCTGCGCACCCACGTGGACGCGGTGCACGCGGTGCTGGGGCTGCTCGCCGACGACGCGTTGCGGGAGCGCTGGCTGGACACCCTGGAGGGGCTGGCCGGCCGCGACGACCTGCACGGGCTGCTCGCCGGGCGGCTGACCCGGCTGCTGCACGACGCGGGGCGCCTCGGCGCGGCGGAGGTGCGGCGGCGGCTGGGGCTGCCGCTGACGGTGGGTGGCACGCCGGCGCACGCGGCGGCGTGGGTGGAGGGGTTCCTGGCCGGCGGCGGGCTGCTGCTGGTGCACGACCCGGCGCTGCTGGAGCTGGTGGACGCCTGGGTGGCGGACATCGACCCCGACGCGTTCACGTCGGTGCTGCCGCTGCTGCGGCGCACGTTCGGGGCGTTCGCGGCGGGGGAGCGGCGGGCCATCGGTGACCGCGTGGCCGGTGGGGCGGCGCGGGCGGCGGCCGGGCCGGGCGCGCCGGACCTGGACCGGGCGGCCGCGGTGCTGCCGACGCTGAGCCTGCTGCTGGGACGGGAGCTGCGATGACGACGGACCCTGCGATGACGACGGGACCGGCGATGACGACGGGACCGGCGAGCGACCCGGAGCGGCTGCGGCGGTGGCGGATGCTGCTCGGCGCGGCGGCCGGCGAGCAGTTCGCGCAACCGTCCGGGGCCGACGCCGGGGCCGACGCCGCGCTGGCGGCGCTGTACGACCGCGGCGACGGCGCGCCCGAGCGGGGCGGCGACGGCGGCCGGCGGCGGGCGGGCAACCTGGCCGCGTCGGCGCCGCGGGTGGCGCGCTGGCTCGGTGACATCCGGGAGCACTTCCCCAGCACGGTGGTGCAGGTGATGCAGGCCGACGCGATCGAGCGGCTCAACCTGACCCGGCTGCTGCTGGAGCCGGAGATGCTGGCCGCGGTCGAGCCGGACGTGCACCTGGTCGGCACGCTGCTGTCGCTGACCGGCGTCATGCCGGACGCGACGAAGGACGCGGCCCGCCAGGTGGTCCGCACGGTCGTCGACGACCTGGAGAAGCGGGTGGCGCAGAAGACCGTGGCGGCGGTGTCGGGCGCGCTCAACCGGGCCACCCGCATCGCCCGGCCCCGGCACGCCGACATCGACTGGGACCGCACGATCCGCGCCAACCTGCGCCACTACCAGCCGGAGCTGAGGACGGTCATCCCGGAGCGGCTCGTCGGGTACGGGCGGCGCAGCACCGCCGTGCAGCGCGACGTGGTGCTGTGCGTCGACCAGTCCGGCTCGATGGCGGCGTCGGTGGTGTACTCGGGGGTGTTCGCGGCGGTGCTGGCGTCGATGCGGTCGCTGCGCACGTCGCTGGTCGTGTTCGACACCGCCGTCGTCGACCTCACCGACCAGCTCGGCGACCCGGTCGAGGTGCTGTTCGGCACCCAGCTCGGCGGCGGCACCGACATCAACCGGGCCCTGGCGTACGGCCAGCAGCTCGTCACCCGGCCCCGCGACACGATCTTCGTGCTGATCAGCGACCTGTACGAGGGCGGCGTGCGCGAGCAGATGCTGCGCCGGGTCGCCGAGCTGACCGCGGCGGGCGTGCAGGTGATCACGCTGCTGGCGCTGTCGGACGAGGGCGCCCCCGCCTACGACCACGACAACGCGGCCGCGCTGGCGGCGCTGGGGGTGCCCGCGTTCGCCTGCACCCCGGACGCGTTCCCCGACCTGATGGCGGCGGCGATCGAGCGGCGCGACCTGATGGCGTTCGCCGCACGGCACACCGGGCGGGGCTGAGGCATGCGGCCGCTGCCGGGCCGCTGGTCACCGACGGCGTGACGGGGCGCACCGGCGGTCGAACTCCTCAGGCGGGGGCGGCGGCCGCCGAAGGTCCAGGCAGTCCGAGACCCTGGAGTCCGCCGTGCCCGCCTCCGCCGCGCCGCCCCGCCCCGGGACGCCCCGCCCCGGGACGTCCGCCGGTGCGCCCGGCGCGCCGGAGCGTGCGCCGCGGACGGGTGGCGCCGACGACGGGCTGACGCTCATGGAGGTGCTCGTCACGCTCGGCGTGATGACGATCGTGATGGCGCTGTTCGGCGCCGGGCTCACCCAGCTGTACCGCACCGCCCAGCGCAGCGAGTCCCTCGGCGTCGCCCAGACTCAGCTGCACCAGGCGTTCCTGCGCCTGGACCGGGACATCCGGTACGCCTCCGGGATAAGCCTGCCGGGCACGGCGGGCGGCGACTCGTACGTCGAGTACGTCATCAGCAACACCGAGGTGGTGCGGTGCACGCAGCTGCGGCTGTCGGCGTCGGGGCTGCTGCAGAGCCGGTTCCGGCGCGACAGCGGGCCGGTCAGCGGCTGGCAGACGCTCGCCTCGCACGTGACGACGCCGCGCGCGTTCACCCGCACCCTGGCCAGCGAGGCGGGGGCGCCGCACCAGCAGCTCGGCGTGACGCTGACGCTGAGCGCCGGGGCGGGGGCGACGGCGAGCCGGCGGCAGGCATCGTTCACGTTCACCGCGCTGAACACCGGCGTCGGCACGGCCTCCGACGGCGTCTGCCCCTCGCTGGGGCGGCCATGAGCCTGCGGTGGCGTGACGACGAGGGGTCGCTGGCGCTGGCGTCGCTGCTGGCGATCGTGGGCGCCGGGCTGAGCCTGGCGCTGCTCACCGGCACCCTGCAGCTGGTCGCGGCGACCCGGGTGGAGCGCAGCCGGGTGGTCGCGTTGCAGGCGGCCCGCACGGGGCTGGCGAGCGCGCTGGCGAACCTGCGCGCCGCGCGGGACACCGACGGCAACGGGGTGGTGTCGCTGCTGCCGTGCGACACGACCGGCACGGCGCCGCAGGTGACCGGGTCGGTGGGGCAGAGTTCGGCGACGTTCCGGGCGTCGGTCACGTACCTGTCGCAGGACCCGGCCGGGCGCAGCGCCGCATGGGTCGCCGCCAACGGCGTGACCTGCACGAACGTCGTGCCCAAGTACGCCTACGTGGTGTCGGTGGGCACGGAAGCCGTCAGCGGCTACCGGCGCACCCTGTTCGGCACCTACGCGTTCAAGAGCCTGCGCAAGGGCAACATGCCGGGCGGGCAGATGCACGTCTGGAAGGGGGCCGGCGCCACCTACGACCTGTGCATGGACGCGGGCCTGACCCCGGTGCCCGGCACGGACGTGCTGATGCAGCCGTGCGCCACCGCCGCCGACGGCAGCCCGCTGCCGCAGCAGAAGTGGGGCTACCAGCCCAACCTGACGATCAGCCTGGTCACGGCCGACCCGACGCTGTACCCGAACGGGCTGTGCCTGGACGCCGGCCCGACGCAGTCGGCGAAGAAGCCGGTCAAGCTGCAGCAGTGCGGCGCGACGACGCTGATGCGGCAGCAGTGGAGCTTCAACTACGCCAGCGGGTTCTTCGGCACCAGCGACGGCAAGAAGTTGAACACCTACTGCTTCAACGTCGAGAAGCCGGACACCCCGGGCAGCCGGGTGGTGCTCAACGACACCTCGGGCGGGCTCGGCAACGGCAACTCGGCCTGCAACACCGACTTCCCCAACGGCTACCAGACGTGGGTGCCGGACCCGGCGGTCGGGGCGGGCGCCGCCGGGCTGCCGGTGACGAAGCAGCTGGCGAACTTCGAGCAGTTCGGCCGGTGCTTCGACGTCACCAACATGGACGTGACGATCCCGTACGAGGTCGTGTTCCCGTGCAAGCAGACGCCGGACCCGGCCGACCGGGACTGGAACCAGCAGTGGGACCTGCCGGACGGCGTGGGCACCATCTCGACGGTGGCGCCGCAGGGCCGGCACTGCGTCACGGCGCCGGCGTCGCCGGTGGGGCCGCCGCCGCTGCTGGTTTCGGTCCAGCCGTGCGGCACCAGTTCGTCGGAGCGCACCACGTGGCTGGTGCGCGGGCCCGACACCGCGTCGTACACCGAGGCGTACCGGATCGAGGGCACCGGCGCGTACGCCGGGCTGTGCCTGCAGCCGCTGCCGGAGGCGCCGGCCTGGCAGCAGGCCGACAAGGCGGGCCTGAAGCCGTGCAACGGCGACCGCATCCAGAAGTGGAACGCCACGCCGGACTCGACCGGCGCCGCGTTCACGGACATCGGGGAACGATGAGCGCGCGGCGCGACGACGGCTACACCCTGGTCGAGGTGCTGGTGTCGATCGGGGTGGTCGGCGTGGTGATGGCCGCACTGGGCCTGTTCTTCCTGCAGACGACGACGGCGGGGCGCCGGCAGGCCGACGAGCAGACGGCCGCCCAGCTCACGATGGCCGCCATGGAGCAGGTCAGCCTGCTCAACGGCGCCGCCCTGCTGCAGGGGCGCACCCAGGCCGCCGTGCAGGCGCAGTGGCGCGCGCCGGGCGTCGAGGCGTACCTGGCGGCGGGCGAGACGGAGCTGGTGTGGTCGGCGGAGCCGGCCGGGCCGGGCGCGGCGGCGCTGCCCACCGCGCCGGAGCCGGTGCTGATCGCGGGGTCGCCGTCGAAGTTCTCGCGCTCCTGGTACGTGGGGGCGTGCTGGCAGCCGCGCCGGGCGGGCGAGTGCGTGGTGGTGCCGGCGAGCCAGCGGCCGTCCCGGGTGCCGATGTACCGGGTGGTCATCGCGGTCACCTGGCGGTCGAAGGACTGCGCGTCGGGGTTGTGCTCGTACACGACGGCGACGCTGGTCGGCGCGGAGCAGCAGGATCCGACCTTTTCCTGAGCCGCGCCCGGCCCTAGTGTCCGAGGCATGGGAACACGTCGACGTTTATCGATCTTTGTCCTGGCGGTGGCGGTGCTGGTCACCGCGTCCGGGTTCGCCCGCGGCGGCTGGCGGCTGACCGACACGGGCGTCACCGAGCGCTTCCGCGGCCTGGCTGCCGTCAGTGACCGGGTGGCGTGGGTGGCGGGTTCCGGCGGTGCGGTGCTGCGCACCGTCGACGGCGGCCGGAGCTGGCGCCGCGTCGACCCGCCCGGCGCGGCGGGCCTGCAGTTCCGCGACATCGAGGCGTTCGACCGCCACCACGCGGTCGTGCTGAGCATCGGCGAGGGGGAGCAGAGCCGGCTGTACGTGACCGGCGACGGCGGCCGCACCTGGACCGAGTCGTTCCGCAACGACGACCCGCGAGCCTTCTACGACTGCGTCACGTTCCTGGACCGCCGGCACGGCCTGGCCCTGTCGGACCCGGTCGACGGGGCGTTCCGGATCCTCGCCACCCGCGACGGCGGGCGCAGCTGGCGGGTGCTGCCCACGGCCGGGATGCCGCCGGCCCTGCCGGGCGAGTTCGCGTTCGCCGCCAGCGGCACGTGCCTGGTCTCGGCGCAGGGACGGGCGTGGTTCGCCACCGGCGGCGGCGAGCGGGCCCGGGTCTTCCGCACCGCCGACGGCGGGCGCACCTGGACGGTGGCCGACACGCCGGTGCCGAGCGGGCCGAGCGCCGGCGTCTACAGCCTGGCGTTCCGCGACGCGCGCACCGGCCTGGCGGTTGGCGGCGACTACGTGACGCCGGACGCGGCCCCGGCGGGCGCCGCCGCGAGCCGGGACGGCGGCCGCACCTGGCGCACCGCCCGCGTCGTGCCGGGGGAGTACCGCTCGGGCGTGGCGTGGGTGCCGGGCACCCGCGGCACCGCGCTGGCGGTGGGCCCGACCGGCACCGACGTGACCACCGACGGCGGGCGCACGTGGCGCGAGGTCGACGGCGGCAGCTTCGACGCGGTGGACTGCGTGCCGCGCGCCTGCTGGGCGTCGGGCGAGCAGGGGCGGGTGGCGATCGCCCGCCGGTGACGCGCGTCGCTGTGTACGGGCGTACACATGGTGTGTACGCTCGTACACATGACCGCGTCCCAGATCCGGGCCGTCCCGCGCGCCGCGCGGGCCGCCGTCGCCGCGTTGTTCCTCACCAACGGCGCCCTCTGGGCCAACGTCGTCCCACGCTATCCCGAGATCAAGGCCGAGCTGGGCCTCAGCAACGCCGTGCTCGGCACCGCGATCGCCGCGTTCCCGCTCGGCGCGCTGCTCGCCGGGCTGTTCGCCGCCCCCGCCATCGCCCGGTTCCGCTCCTCGCGCATCGCGGCGCTGGGCATCGTGCTGCTCGCCCTGGCCACCCTGCTCATCCCCGTCGCGCCCGGCTGGGTCGCGCTGGCCGCGGTGATGTTCGTCGTCGGCGCGCTCGACGCCGTCATCGACGTGGCCCAGAACGCCCACGGCCTGCGCGTGCAGCGCCTCTACGGCCGCTCGATCGTCAACTCGTTCCACGGCGTGTGGAGCATCGGGGCGGTGCTCGGCGGCCTGATGGGCTCGGCCGCCGCCGGCCTGCGGGTGCCGCTGCTCGTCCACCTGGCCGTGTCGGCGGTGCTGTTCAGCGCCGTCGCGGTGATCGCGTACCGGTTCCTGCTGCCCGGCCCCGAGGACGCCGAGCGCGAGCCCGCCGCCGGGGCCCCGGTCGCGCGGCGCCGGCTCGGCGGCACCGCCCTACGCCTGCTCGCCGCCCTCGGCGTGCTCGCCGCGTGCGGCTCGCTGGTCGAGGACGCGGGCGCCTCCTGGGGCGCCATCTACCTGCGCGACGAGCTGGCCGCCGGCGCGGCCGTGGCGGGCCTGGCGTTCGTGGCGCTGCAGGTCGCCATGACGGCCGGCCGGCTGCTCGGCGACCGCGTCGTCGACCGCTTCGGCCAGCGCGCCGTCGTCCGGGCCGGCGGGGCGCTCGCCGCGGCCGGCATGGGCGTCGCGCTGGCGTTCCCGTCGATCGGCACCGCCCTGGCCGGCTTCGCCCTGGCCGGGCTCGGCGTCGCGGTCGTCGTGCCCGCGGCGATGCACGCCGCCGACGAGCTGCCCGGGCTGCCCGCCGGCGTCGGCCTGACCGTCGTCAGCTGGCTGCTGCGGGTCGGCTTCCTGCTGTCGCCGCCGCTGGTCGGCCTGATCGCCGACGCGTCCAGCCTGCGCGTGGGCCTGCTGAGCATCGTCCTGGCCGGGCTGCTGATGATCGCCTTCGCCGGCGTGCTGCACCCGCGCCGGCGCCCCGCCGCCGTCTGACACCCGTTCCGCCGCGGCCCGCGCCGGGTCTAACGTACGGGGGTGAAGAAGCTCGTCAACGACCCGGCGACCGTCGTCGCCGACGCCCTGCGCGGCGTCGCGGCGGCCCACCCCGAGCTGCGGGTCGACCACGGCAACCGCATCGTGTACCGGGGCGACGCGCCGGTCGCCGGCAAGGTCGGCCTGGTCTCCGGCGGCGGGTCCGGCCACGAGCCCCTGCACGCGGGCTTCGTCGGCCCCGGCATGCTCGACGCCGCCTGCGCGGGCGAGGTGTTCACCTCCCCGGTGCCCGACCAGATCGTGGCCGCCACCACCGCCGTCGACGGCGGGGCCGGCGTGCTGCACATCGTGAAGAACTACACCGGCGACGTGCTCAACTTCGAGATGGCCGCCGAGATCGCCGCCGCGGAGACCGGCGTGCAGGTGGCCGCCGTGGTCACCGACGACGACGTGGCCGTGCAGGACAGCCTCTACACCGCGGGCCGGCGCGGGGTCGGCGTCACGGTCCTGCTGGAGAAGATCGCCGGGGCCGCCGCCGAGCAGGGCCGCGGCCTCGACGAGGTGGCCGAGGTGGCCCGCCGGGTCAACGGCAACGGGCGCAGCATGGGCCTCGCCCTGACCTCGTGCACGGTGCCCGCGGCGGGCCGGCCGACGTTCCAGCTGGCCGACGACGAGATCGAGGTCGGCATCGGCATCCACGGCGAGCCCGGCCGGCACCGGCGCCCGATGGCCCCGGCGCGCGAGCTGGCCGCCCAGCTGGTGGAGCCGGTCCTCGCCGACCTCGACTTCACCGGCGGCGACGGCGTGATCTGCTTCCTCAACGGCATGGGCGGCACCCCGCTCATCGAGCTGTACCTGATGTTCGCCGAGGTGCGGGCGCTGCTCGACGCCGCCGGGGTCCGGGTCGCCCGCTCGCTGGTCGGGCCGTACATCACCAGCCTGGAGATGGCCGGCTGCTCGCTCACCCTGCTGCGGGCCGACGACGAGCTGATCCGGCTCTGGGACGCGCCGGTGCGCACGCCGGCCCTGCGCTGGGGGGTCTGACCCGTGACCGACGCGGACGTCGTCGACACCGCGGTGCTGACCGCCTGGGTCCGGCACTTCGCCCGCCTGGTGGCCGAGCACGCCGAGGAGCTGACCGCGCTCGACGCGGCCATCGGTGACGCCGACCACGGCACCAACATGGACCGCGGGCTGACCGCCGTCGTGGCCGCCCTGGACGGCGAGCCGCCGGCCGGCGCCGCCGCCCTGCTCAAGCGCGTCGGCATGACGCTGGTCAGCACCGTCGGCGGCGCCAGCGGCCCGCTGTACGGCACCGCGTTCCTGCGGATGGCCACCGCGGCCGGCGACCGGCCCGCGCTCGACCCGGCCGGCTTCGCCGCGGCGCTGCGGGCCGGGCTCGACGGAGTCGCCGCCCGCGGCCGGGCCGAGCCCGGCGACAAGACCCTGTGCGACGCGTACGCCCCGGCGGTCGACGCCCTCGACGAGGCGCTGGCCGCCGGCCGCCCGCTCGGCGAGGCCCTGGTCGCCGCCCACGCCGCCGCCGAGCGGGGCCGCGACGCCACCACGCCGATGACCGCCCGCAAGGGCCGGGCCAGCTACCTCGGTGAGCGCAGCGCCGGCCACCAGGACCCGGGCGCCACCTCGCTGGCCCTGATGTTCCAGGCCGCCGCCGCGGCGGTGCGCTGAGGTGGTCGGGCTCGTCGTCGTCTCGCACAGCTGGGCGCTGGCCCGCGCCGCCGTCGCGCTCGCGTCCGAGATGCTGCACGGCCGGGCGGTGCGCATCGAGATCGCGGCCGGGCTGGACGAGCACACGTTCGGCACCGACGCCACCCGCATCGTCACCGCCGTGCAGGACGCCGACGCCGGCGACGGCGTGGTCGTGCTGATGGACCTCGGCAGCGCCGTGCTGTCGGCGGAGCTGGCGCTCGACCTGCTCGACGACGGCGCCCGCGACCGCGTCGTGCTGTGCCCGGCGCCGCTGGTCGAGGGCCTCGTCGTGGCGGCGGTGGCGGCCGCCACCGGGGCGTCGCGCGACGAGGTCGCCGCCGAGGCCGCGGGCGCGCTGGCGGGCAAGCAGTCGCACTTCGCGGCGCCGCCGCCCGAGCCGGCCGCACCGGCGGCCGGGTCGGCGGGCGGGCCCACCGCGGCGTTCACCGTCACCGGCCCGCACGGCCTGCACGCCCGGCCCGCCGCCCGGCTGGTCGCCCAGGCCCGCTCCCACGACGCCCGGCTGGAGCTGCGCAACCGCACCACCGGCTCGCCGTGGGTCAGCGCCGCCAGCCTGTCCCGGGTGGCGACGCTCGGCGCGCTGCAGGGCCACGAGCTGGAGGTGCGGGCCACCGGCGCGCAGGCCCAGGAGGCCGTCGACCACCTGCTGGTGCTGGCCGCCAGCGGCTTCGGCGAGCACACCCAGGACGCCGTCGCCCCGCCCGCGCCGCGGCGGCCCGCGGGCGCCGGGGTGCCCGCCTCGCCCGGCATCGGGGTGGGCCCCGTGTGGCACGACCGCGGCGCGCCCGTCGTGGTGCCGGCCGAGACGTCGCGCGGCGCCGAGACCGAGTGGCGGCGGATCGGCGACGCCGTCGCCGCCGTCCGCCGGGCCGTGCAGCGGGTGCGCGCCGACACCGCCCGGGTGGCCGGCGACGCCGAGGCGGACGTGTTCGACGCCCACCTGCTGCTGCTGGACGACCCTGAGCTGGTCGGCGACGTGCGCGCGCGCGTCGACGGCGGCGAGGCGGCGGCCCCGGCGTGGGCGGCCGCCGTGGAGCGCATCGCCGCGGAGTTCGCCGGGCTGGGCGACGACTACCTGCAGGCCCGCGCCGCCGACGTGCGGGCCGTGGGCGACCAGGTGCTGCGTGCGCTGACCGGCGCGCCGGCGGCCGCCCCGGACGGCGAGGGCGTGCTCGTCGCCGAGGATCTGACGCCCGCCGACGCGGCGGCGCTCGACCCGGCCCGGGTGGCCGGGGTGCTGCTGGCGTACGGCAGCGCCACCTCGCACGCCGCGATCCTCGCCCGGGCCCGCGGCATCCCGGCGGTCGCCGGCCTCGGCGCCGGCATCACCGCCGTGCCGGCCGGCACCGTGGTCGCGCTGGACGGCGCCACCGGCCGGGTCGTCGTCGACCCGGCGCCGGACGAGCTGGCCGCGTTCACCGCCGCGGCCGCCGAGCAGGGCCGCCGCCGCGGCCGGGCGCTGGAGCGGGCCGCGTCGCCCGCCGCCACCCGCGACGGGGTCGCCGTCGCCGTCGGCGCCAACGTCGGCTCGGTGCGCGACGCCGAGCAGGCCGCCGCCGCGGGCGCCGACCTGGCCGGGCTGGTGCGCACCGAGTTCCTGTTCCTCGACCGGTCCCGCGCCCCCGAGGTCGACGAGCAGGCCGACGTCTACCGGCGCATCGCCGCCGCCCTGGGCGGGCGCCGCATCACCCTGCGCACCCTCGACGTGGGCGGCGACAAGCCGCTGCGGTACGCGCCCGGGCCCGCCGAGGCCAACCCGTACCTGGGCGTGCGCGGCATCCGGCTGTCGGCGGCGCACCCGCGGCTGTTCGCGGCGCAGCTGCGCGCCGTCGTGCGGGTGGCGCACGAGACGCCGGTCAGCGTCATGTTCCCGATGGTCGCCACGGTGGCCGAGCTGCTGCGGGCGCGGCAGGCGCTCGCCGAGGCGGTCCGGGCCGAGGGGCGCGGCGAGCCCGCGGGCCTGCTGGTCGGCGTGATGGTGGAGGTGCCGGCCGCCGCGCTGAAGGCGGCCGCGTTCGGCCGGCACGCCGACTTCCTCAGCGTCGGCACCAACGACCTCACCCAGTACGCGCTGGCCGCCGAGCGCGGCAACCCGGCCCTGGCCGGCCTGGCCGACCCGTTCGACCCCGGCGTGCTGCGGCTGGTCGGGCACGCCTGCCGCGCGGCCGGGGTGCCGGTGACGGTGTGCGGGGAGCTGGCCGCCGACGAGCGCGCGGCAGCCGTCCTCACCGGACTCGGGGTGCGCGGCCTCAGCGTCGCGCCCGGCGCGGTGCCGCTGGTGAAGGAGGCGGTGCGCGCCGTCGACCTGGCCGTGGCGGGCCCCCGCGCCCAGGCCGCCCTGGACGCCGACGACGCCGACGGCGTGCGCGCGCTGTTCGCCTAGACCCAGACCTAGGCCTCGGCGAGCAGCACCCCGAAGCCGCGCCGGGCCAGGTTCAGCAGCACCGGCCCGGGCGCGGTCAGGTCGCGCACCCGGGCCTCGCACCGCCGCTCCAGCTCGGCCAGCCGGGCGGCGTACGCCTTGGGCCCGGCGGTGCGGGCGGCGTCCAGCGCCCGGGCGTTGCGCCACACCTTCGCCCGCGACTCGGCCAGCAGGCGCCGGCTCGCCGCCCGGTTGGCGGGGCGCAGCAGCCGGTCCAGCCGGGTCACCGCCGACACCGCGCCCAGCTCCAGCTCCTCGGTGCCGACCCGGGCCCGCAGCACCGTGTCGACGTGCCGGTGGTCGGCCTCGCGCCGCGCCCGCACGGCGGGGTCGGCCATGTCGGCCGCCGGGATGACGGCCAGCAGCGCCTGCGGCAGGTCGTAGTTGATGTGCGCGTTCAGGCCGAGCAGCACGTGGGTCAGCGGGGGCAGGTCCGGCCGCTCGCGGGCGGCCGTGAACGCCACCCGCCACGGTGCGGGCACGGCGCCGCCGCCCTCGTCCGCCTCCAGCGCGTCCAGGTAGAGCCGCGCGAACGCGATGTCCCAGCGCAGCACCCATCCGCCGTCGGCGAAGCCGCCCCGGTCGATCTCCGCGCCGACCGCCTCGGTGGTGCGCAGGTAGGTGCCGTGGAAGAACCGGCGGGCGTCGGTCAGCCGCGCCAGGTCGGCGCGCATCCGGTCGAGCAGGGCGTCCAGGTCGGTCATCGCGTCCGGTCCCGTCGTTCGTGAGGCATTCTCATTTGTCGATGTCCTCGCTAGGGTCGGTCTCAGCCAGTTTCCTGGGCCGGCTCCGACCGGTAATCCCGGCGCGCGCGGCCCTGAAGGATGGGGAGGCACGGATGGGACGGATCATGCGCCGGTGCGCCGCGGCCGGGATCGCCGCGACGCTGCTGACGTTCGGGGTGCCGGCCGCGGCCGGCGCGGCGCCGCCGGAGGGCACGGTGCTCGCCGCACCGGGCGCCGAGGTGGTGCCGGACAGCTACGTGGTCGTGCTCAAGGACAGCCGCACCGCCGCCGACGTCCGGGCCGTGGCGAAGCGGCACCGGGCCACGCCCCGCACGACGTACACCCACGCCCTGCGCGGCTTCGCCGCGACGATGACCGCGCAGCAGGCGCGGCAGGTGGCCGGCGACCCGGCCGTCGCGTTCGTGCAGCCGAACGTGATCCACCGCGCGAGCGACACCCAGACCGGCGCCACCTGGGGCCTCGACCGCGTCGACCAGCGCCGCCTGCCGCTCAGCACCACCTACACCTACTCGACCACCGCATCCGGCGTGCACGCCTACATCATCGACACGGGCATCCGGCTGTCGCACGCCGACTTCGGCGGCCGCGCGGTCAGCGGCTTCGACGCGGTCGACGGCGGCTCCGCCGACGACTGCAACGGCCACGGCACCCACGTCGCCGGCACCGTCGGCGGCAGCACGCACGGCGTGGCCAAGGCCGCGCGGCTCGTCGCCGTCCGGGTGCTCACCTGCGAGGGCAGCGGCACCACCGCCCAGGTGGTCGCCGGCATCGACTGGGTCACCGCGAACGCGGTCAAGCCCGCCGTCGCCAACATGAGCCTCGGCGGCGGCGCCGACACCGCCCTGGACAACGCGGTCAAGCGCAGCATCGCCTCCGGCGTCACCTACTCGATCGCGGCCGGCAACGGCTTCCTCGGCCTGTTCGCCCTCGACGCGTGCACCCAGTCCCCGGCCCGGGTGCCCGAGGCGATCACCGTGTCGGCCACCGACCGCACCGACCGTAAGTCCAGCTGGGCCAACCGCGGCCGGTGCGTCGACGTGTTCGCCCCCGGCATCGACATCACCTCGGCGTGGTCCACGAACGACACCGCCACCAGCACCATCAGCGGCACGTCGATGGCGGCCCCGCACGTCGCCGGCGCGGCCGCGCTGCACCTGGCCGCCAACCCGGGCGCCACGCCCGCGCAGGTGCAGGCGGCGCTGGTCGGCGCGGCCACCACCGGCGTGGTCGTCTCGCCGGGCAGCGGCTCGCCCAACCGGCTGCTCTACACCGGGTCCTGACCGCGTCAGGTGCCGGCGACCGACGCGAGGAAGTCGGTCGCCGGCACCGCGAACGCCACGCACACCACCGCCAGCCACACCACCGTCGCCGCCGCCCACAGCGCCACGCCCAGCCGGTGGCAGGCGCGCGGCGACCACGCCACCGCCGCCGTCGTGTCGCCGGCGGCCGCGTCGGCCGCGGCGTCCAGGACCGTCGTCGGGACGTACAGGGCGGCCGCCAGCAGCACCCCGAGCACCGCCAGCACCAGCGGGTACTCGCTCGCGGGCCGGTGCAGCACCCACCCGGCGAGCGGCCCGAGCGCGCCGACGACCACCGCGTTGACCGCGACGTCCCAGCCCGGCCGCCCCTTGAGCCGCACCGGCGGGACGCTGTAGAGCACGCCCAGCAGCAGCACCAGCGCGGTGCCCGCCGCGAACACCGGCCCGGCGAGCAGCGCGCACCCCACCGCGCCCGCCGCGCACCGGCGGAACACCCGGTCCAGGGCGGCCGGCGTCAGTTCCCCGGTCACGAGCGGCGCGGTCGCCTTGCGCGGGTTCAGCCGGTCGCCCGGCAGGTCGTGCCGGTCGTTGACGGCCAGCACCGCCCCCCACACCAGCGGGCCCAGCACCAGCGCCGCGGCCGCCGCGCGCACCGGGTCGCCCGGCGCCCACGAGTGGGTGGCCGCCACGCTGCCCAGGTACGCGCCGCCCCAGCCCAGCGGCCAGAACCACGGCCGGGTCAGCCGCACCGTCGCCCACACCCGGGGGCGCGTCCGCACCGTCGAGATCGTCACGCCCTCGACGCTAGGGACGCGCGGGCCGGCGGTCCTCACCCCGCGGAGCGGCCCGGCTCCCCCGCGCGGGGGAGCCGGCCCGCCTCACAGCACCGGGGTACGCCCGGCGAAGCCGCCCGCCAGCAGGGTGCGCGCGGCGAACCCGGCGGCGGCCGTGCCGCGGTACAGGTACGCGTTGCCGCTGGAGACCTGCACGGCCACCAGGTCCGGCCGGCCGTCGCGGTCGAAGTCGCCGACCCCGGCCAGGTCCCGCATGGTGTTCCACGCGGTGCCGATCTGGCGGCGCGGGCCGAACCCGCCGCCCGCGGCGCCCGGGTACAGGAACAGCCGGCCGTCCGCCGTCACCCGGGCCACCATGTCGGGCCGGCCGTCGCCGGTCAGGTCGCCGACGCCGGCCAGCTCGCTCATCGCGGACCACCCGCCGGCGCCCACCCGCACCCGCGGCGCGAGCGGGCCGGCCGCCGTGCCCGCGTACAGCCACAGGTCGGCGCCGCGGACGGCGAGCAGGTCCGGGTAGCCGTCGCCGGTGGCGTCGCCGATGGCGGTCAGCTCACGCACCCCGTTCCAGCCGGTGCCGAACAGCGTCCGCGGCGCGAGCGTGCCGCCCGCCTGGCCGCGGTACAGGAACAGGTTGCCGGTGGCCGGCTGGCGGGCGAGCACGTCGGCCCGGCCGTCGCGGTCCACGTCGCCGAGGCGCAGGATGGCGTTCATCGTGTTCCAGCCGCGGCTGATCTCCCGGTTGGCCGCGGAGTCCAGCACGGTGCCGTTGCCGGGGGACAGGTGCAGGGCGCCCGTGGACGACTGCCGGAAGTACACGTCGGACCAGCCGTTGCCGGTGGCGTCGGCGAGCCCGGCGGCCGGCAGCGGCGCCACGTCCAGATAGTCGTTGTCGATGTTGATCGAGACGCCGCCCCAGGTCTCGACGTGGCCGCCGCGGTACTGCTTCATCCGGCGGTGCGGCGACCAGTAGGTGGCGGGGATCGCCGGGTCGTCGACGGTGGCGACGTTGTCCCAGCGCGCGAAGTCGATGTAGTCGGGCCGCACGTAGCCGGCCCGGTGGTACGCCGCCACCTGGTCGGCCATGCCGGACGCCATGCTGCTGTAGAAGCCGGAGAAGTAGGCGTGGTCGTGCAGCCGGGCCGTCCACGCGCTCATGTAGGCCAGCACCCCGGCGCGGCAGGCGGCGTCGTCGGTCCGGTACGCCTCCATGTCGTAGATGAGCACGCTCTCCCGCGGCAGCCCGATCGCCCGGGCCTGCACGACGGCGTCGTCGGCGGCGGCCCGGCCCTGCGCGGCGGCGCGCGTGTCGTCGATCCTGTCGGGCTTGGTCGACAGCGTGCACGACGCCTGCTTGCCGAGGTAGATCGGCATCAGGTGCCACCCGGCGGCGCGCTGCTGCGCCACCCAGGCGGCGGTCAGGTTCGGCTGCGGGCAGGCGCGGTTGCTGCCGCCGAAGTAGATCCCGATCGCCCGGTACGGCGACGCGAGCCACGCCTGCATGGTGGCGCTGGACGGGGCGGCGCAGGCGTCGAAGCCGTACCCCTGGAAGGTGCCAGGTTCGGCGCGGGCCGGCCCGGCCGGCGCGAGGACCAGGGTGAGTGCGGCGGCGACGGCGGTGACGGCGGTGGCGCGGCGGGACGGGCGCATGAGGACCTCGCAGGACGACGGTGTCTGAGTCCCATGAGGAGCGTTGCCGGCCACGCCCCGCAAGGGCCGAAGGGCCCCCTCCGGCCCGACGATCGGCCTCCGGGGACCACAAGGACGTGATCAACGGGACCTAAGGCCCTGGGTGCGCTCGCGCCGCCGGCCGTACGGTCGGCACAGACCCATCGGTCTTCATCGGTTTGCGCCGCCCGGCGCCGGTAACGGTGATCCGATGGATTTGCCGACGACCCATGCAGGAGGAACCGACGTGACCACGGTAGCGCTGGACCAGGCGGAGGCGGTGCGGGCGCTGGCCGCCCCCGACGAGGCGGAGATCGCCCAGCTCGACGCCTGGTGGCGGGCCAACAACTACCTGACGATCGGGCAGATCTACCTGCAGGGCAACCCGCTGTTGCGCGAGCCGCTGCGCTCCGAGCACATCAAGCCCCGCCTGCTTGGGCACTGGGGCACCAGCCCCGGCCTGTCGCTCATCTACGCGCACGTGTCGCGCCTGATCAGGCACACCGGCCAGGAGGCGATCTACCTCGCCGGGCCCGGCCACGGCGGCCCCGCGCTCGTCGCGGCCGGCTACCTCGAGGGCACGTACTCCGAGGTGTACCCGGAGGTGTCGCAGGACGAGGCCGGGCTGCTGCGGCTGTTCCGGCAGTTCTCCAGCCCCGGGGGCATCCCCAGCCACGTGTCGGTGACGACGCCCGGCTCGATCCACGAGGGCGGCGAGCTGGGCTACGTGCTGGTGCACGCGTTCGGCGCCGTGATGGACAACCCCGACCTGCTGGCGGTCGCGGTGGTCGGCGACGGCGAGGCCGAGACCGGCCCGCTGGAGGGCTCCTGGAAGGGCGTCTCCTTCATCAACCCGGCCCGCGACGGCGCCGTGCTGCCGATCCTGCACCTCAACGGCGCGAAGATCGCCGGCCCCACCGTGCTGGCCCGCAAGGACCCGGCCGAGGTGCGCAAGCTGCTCGAGGGCCACGGCTACGACGTGATCGAGGTCGAGGGCTCCGACCTGCCCGGCATGCATTACCGGTTCGCCGAGGCCCTCGCCGGCGCGTGGGGCCGCATCCGCGCCATCCAGCAGGCCGCGCGCGGCGGCGACTGGGACGGCGAGCGCCCCCGCTGGCCGCTCATCGTCCTGCGCTCGCCGAAGGGCTGGACCGGCCCGGAGAAGGTGGACGGGGTGACCGTGACGGGCACGTGGCGCTCGCACCAGGTCCCGCTGTCCGGGGTGCGGGGCAACGCCGACCACCTGGCCGTCCTGGAGAGCTGGCTGAAGTCGTACCGGCCGGAGGAGCTGTTCGACGACGCCGGCGCGCCGGTGCAGCTGATCCGCGACCTGGCGCCGGACGGCGACCTGCGGATGAGCGCCACCCCGCACGCCAACGGCGGCCTGCTGACCCGCGACCTGGACCTCCCGGACTTCCGCGACTACGCCGTCGAGGTGAAGCACCCGGCCGCGGAGCGCGCCGAGTCGACCCGCAAGCTCGGCGAGTTCATGCGCGACATCTACCGCCGCAACCCCGACAGCTTCCGGCTGTTCTGCCCGGACGAGACGAACAGCAACCGGCTGGGCTCGGTGTTCGAGGCGTCCGACCGCGGCTTCATGGAGCACGTCACCGGCGACGACACGGCGATCTCGCGCGACGGCCGGGTCATGGAGGTGCTCAGCGAGCACAACTGCCACGGCTGGCTGGAGGGCTACAACCTCACCGGCCGGCACGGCATGTTCGCCACGTACGAGGCGTTCGCCATGGTCAGCGCCTCGCAGACGGTGCAGCACGGCAAGTGGCTGCAGGAGGCCAAGCACCTGCCGTGGCGGGCCAAGGTGCCCAGCCTCAACGTGCTGCTCACCTCGACGGCGTGGCGCAACGACCACAACGGCTTCAGCCACCAGGGCCCCGGCCTCATCCAGGTGGTGCTGACCCAGCGCGGCGACGTCGCCCGGGTCTACCTGCCGCCGGACGCCAACACCCTGATGTCGGTGGCCGACCACTGCTTCCGGTCCCGCTCGTACATCAACCTGATCGTCATCGACAAGCAGCCGCAGCTGCAGTGGCTGACGATGGACGAGGCGGTCGAGCACTGCGCCCGCGGCGCCGGCATCTGGGAGTGGGCGGGCACCGACGACGGCACCAGCGACCCGGACATCGTGCTGGCCTGCGCCGGTGACGTCGTCACCATGGAGACGGTCGCCGCCGCGCAGATCCTGCGCGAACGGCTGCCCGGGATGAAGGTGCGGGTCGTCAACGTGGTCGACCTGATGACGCTGATCCGGCCGAAGGACCACCCGCACGGCATGAGCGAGACCCAGTTCACCGAACTGTTCACCGACACGGTCGACGTGGTGTTCTCGTTCCACGGTTACCCGGGTGCCATCCACCAGCTCGTGCACGGCCGGCCCGACCAGGACCGGTTCCGGGTGCGCGGCTTCATCGAGCAGGGCACCACGACCACCCCGTTCGACATGACGGTGCGCAACCGGGCGTCGCGCTACCACCTCGTCATGGACGCCATCAACAACGCCCGGCGGCTGCCCCGCGGCGCCACCGAGCTCAAGCGGTGGTGCGAGGAGCAGCTGGCCAAGCACGAGGCGTACGTGGTGGAGCACCTGGAGGACATGCCGGAGGTCCGGGACTGGTCCCTGGGCGACTGGGCGCAGCGGGGCTGACTCGTATGCTGGCCCGGTGAGAGGGCGGGCGGCCGTGCTGGCCGCGGTGCTGGCGACGGCGGCGGGCGGGTGCGACCTGCCCGCCGTCGGCGGCACCAGCGGGGTGCTGCGCGACGCCGGCGGCGGGGCGGTGGCCGTGCTGTCCTGGTGCGCCGGTTTCGGCCGGCCGGCCCTGATCGGCCTGTACGGCGTCGGCGGCGACAACCCGCTCATGACGATCACCCGCGAGGGCGCCGCCCCGCCCGGCGACTTCCTGACGGTGCCGCTGCGCGAGCCCCCGGAGGGCTGGCGGGCCGACCGCCCGCTGCCGCTGCTCGACCGGTACGCCTCGTACGAGATCCGGGTCTGGAACGAGTCCGGCGACGGCCGGATGACCGGCCCGGTGTTCCGGCCCGGCGAGCTGCGCGACCTGGTGCTCACCGAGCGGTGGGGCGACGGCGACGCCTACGTGCGCACCTTCGCCCCCGTCGACGAGTTCCGGCGCGCCGCCGCGCAGACCTGCGGCTGAGGGGACGCGCCGGGACGCGCCCCCTCGGCCGCCGGCGTCAGTCCGCCAGGGCGGCGCAGCAGGTCTCGATGATCAGCTTCGTGACGACGTACGGGTCGCAGTTGGCGTTCGGGCGACGGTCCTCGATGTAGCCCTTGCCCTCGACCTGCACCTGCCACGGGATGCGCACCGACGCGGCCCGGTCGGACACGCCGTAGCTGTACACGTTCCACGGGGCGGTCTCGTGCATGCCGGTGAGGCGGTGCTCGATCTCCGCGCCGTACCCGGCGATGTGCTCCTCGACCCGCTTGCCGAGCGACTCGCACGCGGTGATGATCGCGTCGTAGTTCTCGCGCATCGCCTTGGTGGAGAAGTTGGTGTGCGCGCCCGCGCCGTTCCAGTCACCCTTGACCGGCTTCGGGTCCAGGGTGGCGGACACGCCGAAGTCCTCGGCGATGCGGTAGAGCAGCCAGCGCGCCACCCACAGCTCGTCGGCCACCTGCGGGGCGCCGACGGGGCCGATCTGGAACTCCCACTGGCCCGGCATGACCTCGGCGTTGATGCCGGACAGGTGCAGGCCGGCGGCGAGGCAGGCGTCCATGTGCTTCTCGACGATCTCGCGGCCGAACACCTCGTCCGCGCCGACGCCGCAGTAGTAGCCGCCCTGCGGGGCCGGGTAGCCGCCGCCGATCGGGAAGCCGAACGGCCGGCCGTCCTTGAAGAACGTGTACTCCTGCTCGATGCCGAAGATGCTCTCCTGGTCGCCGTACTGCGCGGCGACCGCGGAGCACTCGGCGCGCGTGTTCGTGCGGTGCGGCGCGCCGTCGATGGTCAGCACCTCGCACAGCACGATCACGTTGTCGCCGCCGCGCAGCGGGTCGGGACAGACGAAGACCGGCTTGAGCACGCAGTCCGACTTGTCGCCGGGCGCCTGGTTGGTGCTGGAGCCGTCGAAGCCCCAGATCGGCAGCTCGGCGCCGTCGGCGACGATCTTCGTCTTCGACCGGAGCTTCGCGGTCGGCTCGGTGCCATCGATCCAGAGGTATTCGGCCTTGAAAGCCATGAGGGAGACTCCTCGAGGGGTGGCGTGACAGGGTGCTGCCTCGACGGCGGTGGCGCGGCGCGCCGGACGCTACCGACCCTGTGTTTCCGGTTCCGACATCTCGCCGCCACCGGGGGCGTGACGTGCGCAACACATGACACGCCGGTAACGCCGCCGACACGGCCGCCCGATCGACCTTCGAGGAGGACCACCGATGATCTTCATCACCGCCAAGTTCCGCATCCGCCCCGAGCACGCCGACGCCTGGCCGGAGATCTCCCGCCCGTTCACCGAGGCCACCCGCGCCGAACCGGGCTGCCTGTGGTTCGACTGGTCCCGCAGCCTCGACGACCCCACCGAGTACGTGCTGGTCGAGGCGTTCCGCGACGGCGACGCGGGCGGCGCGCACGTCGGCTCGGCCCACTTCCGCCAGGCCCAGCGCGACCTGCCGCCGTACCTGGCGCAGACCCCGCGCATCGTCAGCCAGACCGTCGACCAGGACGACTGGTCCGAGCTCGGCGAGATGGCGGTGACCGACCGTTAGCGCCGACATCCGTCACCGGCGGCTTCCCGACAGCCGGCCCGGCCCGGCGGGCGCACGCTGGCCTGGCGGGGATCCTTCGGCGGGCGTCGGGAGGCGGCCATGGCGGACGAGGCCCGGCTGCGCAGGCAGCTCGTGGCGCGCATCGAGAACCGGCGCGCCGACATCGACCGGTTCCTGGCACGGGCGCGCCCCCGCCGCAACGTGCTGGTGAACGTCAGCATCGTCAGCAGCGCCCTCGCGGCCGTGTTCACCGCCGGGCCGGCCGTGGGCGGCGCGCAATTCGCCGGGAACGCGGCCCGGCAGCTGAACCTGAGCGGGCCGCCCGCCGTGTGGCGGCCGCTGTGCGTGGCCGCGTTCGTGGTGGCGCTGGTCGCCGCCGTCGCCGCGAACCTCAGCCGCTCGCACGACCTGGCCGCGCGGGTGACGGCCGCGGAGGCGTGCAATGCGGAGCTGGAATCGCTGCTGACCCTGCTGAAGTTCCGGCACCTGCCGCTGGACGAGGCGGCCGGGCTGTACCAGCAGTACGTGGCCATGATCCCGTTCGTCGACGACCGCGACCCGGCGGCGCAGCCCGCGACCCGCTAGCGTGAGCCAGATCAATGGTTGACTGCCGCCGGATCGGGCAGGTACCCGGCGGCGGGGATGTTGTACTGGCTGACGGGCAACGAGGCTGCGACGACCGGAGATGACAATGGCTGAGCGGGCGGACGCACGGCACCGCGTGGTGATCGTCGGGGCGGGGTTCGGCGGGCTGTTCGCCGCCAAGGCCCTCCGCAAGGCGCCGGTGGACATCACGCTGATCAACGGCACGTCCTACCACCTCTTCCAGCCGCTGCTGTACCAGGTGGCGACCGGCATCCTGTCCGAGGGCGAGATCGCCCCGCCGATCCGCGAGATCCTCAAGCGGCAGGACAACGTCGACGTGCGGCTCGGCTGGGTCGACGACGTCGACGTCGAGGCGAAGACCGTGTCGGCCAGCGCGCTGGGCATCGACTACACCGTGCCGTACGACTCGCTGATCGTCGCCGCGGGCGCGTCGCAGTCGTACTTCGGCAACGACGACTTCGCCGAGTACGCCCCCGGCATGAAGAGCATCGACGACGCGCTGGAGCTGCGCGCGCGCATCTTCGGCGCGTTCGAGCTGGCCGACCTGGCCACCGACCCGGCCGAGATCGAGCGGTGGCTGACGTTCGTGGTCGTCGGCGCCGGTCCGACCGGGGTGGAGATGGCCGGGCAGATCGCCGAGCTGGCCCACCGCACCCTGCACGGCCAGTACCGGCACATCGACCCGCGCAAGGCCCGGGTGCTGCTGGTCGACGCGCTGCCGGCGGTGCTGAACACGTTCGGCGACGAGCTGTCCACCCGCGCCCTGCGCCAGCTGCACCTGCTGGGCGTCGAGGTGGAGCTGGAGTCGAAGGTGGTGGGTGTCGACCGCACCGGCATCGAGGTCGAGACCCCGCGGGGCCGCGAGCGCATCGAGTCCATGACGAAGATCTGGGCGGCCGGGGTGGCCGCGCCGGCGCTGTCGCGCAAGCTGGCCGATGCGGCCGGGGCGTCCGTCGACCGGGCCGGGCGGCTGGAGGTCAACCCGGACACCACGGTGCCGGGGCACCCGGAGATCTACGCCATCGGCGACATGATGTCGCTGGACCGGCTGCCGGGCGTGGCCCAGGTCGCCATCCAGAGCGGCCGGCACGCCGCGGGCCAGATCAAGCGCCGGCTGGCCGGCAAGGAGACGGGCCAGCCGTTCACGTACTTCGACAAGGGCAGCATGGCGACGATCTCGCGGTTCTCCGCGGTCGCCAGCGTCGGCAGGCTGCGGTTGTCCGGCTTCATCGGCTGGCTGATGTGGCTCGCCGTGCACCTGCTGTACCTGGTCGGCTTCAAGAACCGGCTGACCGCCGTCCTGCACTGGTTCGTCAGCTTCATCGGCACCGGCCGCTCCGAGCGGGTGTCGACGGTGCAGCAGGCGTTCGCCCGGGCGGCCATGCGCGAGTACGGCGAGCCGGTCGTGGCCGGCCGCGCGGGCGAGCGCGCCGGTGAGCGCGCCGCCGGTCCGGCGGCGGGCCGGGAGACCGAACCGGCCGGCCGGGCCCCCGAGTCGATCGGGAGCCCGACGGCGCAGGAGACCGCCGCCCGCTGAGGCCGGGCGGGTCCGTCAGTACGGGTCGCCGCTGCCGGGCAGCCGCCCCCGCAGCAGCACGCCGCCCAGCCGCCCCGGGGCGGTCGCCGACCCGGTCAGCGGCGCCGAGCCGGTGTGCGCCCGGTCGGCCAGCCCGGCGACCAGCTCGCGCAGCGCGTCGTCGGCGGGCACGGCCGGGCGCCAGCCCAGCTCGCGTTCCGCCCGGGCGGTGCTCATCAGCGGCAGCCGCAGGCCCAGCTCCACCCAGCCGGAGTCGGTGGGTTGCAGGCGCAGCCGCCAGCTCAGCCCGGCGCCCGCGCGCAGCACCGCGCCGGGCACGCCGACGGTGCGGCCGTGGAACAGCCGGGCGGCGAGCGTCGGCGTCAGCACCGGTCCGGCGGCGATGTTGAACGCGCCGCGCGCGTCGCCGAGCGCGGCCCGGGCGTACGCGTCGGCCAGGTCGTCGGCGTGCACGGCCTGCACCCGCAGCGCGGGGTGGTCCGGCACGACCGGGATGCGGCCGAAGCGCAGCAGCCGCACCGGCGCGAACGGCCCGAGGAAGTAGCGCCCGATCTCGGCGCCCGCGTCGCGCTGGAAGACCAGGCCGGGGCGCATCCGCACGATCCGCAGCCGGGGGTGCTCCGCCTCGGCGGTGTCGAGCAGCGCCTCCACGGCGGCCTTGTGGCGGCTGTACAGCGAGCCGGCCACGCCGGTGTGCGGCCAGTCCTCGCCGACCCCGGGCTCGTCCTTCGGCCCGGGCGCGTACGTGCCGACCGACGACGCGTACACCAGCGCGGGCACGCCGGCGCGCACGACGGCGTCGACGACGGCGCGGGTGCCCAGCACGTTGGTGCGGTGCAGGCGGCGCTCGTCGTGGCTGGGCTGGATCTGCCAGCCCAGGTGCACGACGGCGTCGGCCCCGGCGAACGCCGTCTCCAGGGCGCCGTCGCCCGCGCCGATGTCGGCGGCGTGCCACTCGACGCCGTCGTAGGGGCCGGTGGGCTGCCGCGGCGGGCGGCGCACCACCCCGGCGAGGTCGAGTCCGGGCTCGCGGCGCAGCCGCCGCAGCAGGGCGGTGCCGGCGTTGCCGGTGGCGCCGACGATCACGATGCGCATGCCCCGGCGGTTACCCCGGCGGGCGGCCACGAATCCCGCCGGGGTACCCGGACCGGGTCAGCCGAGCACGTCGACCGGCAGGCTGACCGCGGCGAGCCGCTGCGGGTAGTCGCCGACGGGCACCCGGGCGACCTCGGTGGCGGTGTCGTAGGAGATGACCGACAGGGTGTCGTCGAGGCTGTTGGAGACGAAGCAGTAGCGGCCGTCGCGGCTGGTGGTGGTCCAGTACGGCTGGTCGCCGACGTCGATGAGGCGGTCGACGGTCAGCGCGGGCGCCGACAGGATCGCCACGTAGTCGCTGACGGTGGCGGCGGCGCACAGCTTGCGGCCGTCGCGGGTGAGCGACAGGCCGTGGTGCGCGGAGTCGTTCGGGTAGTCGGCGGTGGGCATGGTGAGGCCGCCGCCGCGCTTGGGCAGGTCGATCTGGCGGGTGATGCGGCGCTGGTCGAGGTCGTACTCGACGAGGCCGTGCAGGAACGACAGCTGCGCGTAGATCTTCCGCCCGTCCGGGGTGACCTGGAACGGGCGGATGCCGCGGTTGCCGCCCAGGTTGATGGTGTCGAGCACGCGCAGGCTCTGCGGGTCGACGACGGTGAGCACCCGGGCGCCCTTGAGGCCGTCCAGCCAGTCGGGCAGCGGCACGGTGCCGATGCTGCCGTTGTAGAGCCGGCTGCCGTCGGGCGACAGCTCCATGCCGTGCGGGTAGTCGCCGGTGGGGAAGGAGCCGGTGATGCGGCCGGTGGCGGTGTCGACGGCGTGCACCTTCTTGGCGGTGACGGCGGAGATGAACAGCCGCGCCCCGTCGCGGGACAGCACGACGTGGTCGGCGCGGATGCCCTCGACGCGGGTGCGCCACAGCAGCCGCCGGCTCGCGATGTCGAACGCGGCGACGTCGGCCAGGTTGGACCGTGACGCGTAGAGGGTGCGGCCGTCGGGGGAGACGGCCATGTCGTCGACGAACTTGTCGCCGCCCATCTGCAGCTTCACGATCTCGTACGCGGCGCGCTCGGTGACGCTCATCTCGGCGAGGCGCTGGGCCAGGTCGGGCTTGACGTCCAGTTCGAACAGCGTGGCGAACGTGGTGGCGTCGACGAAGCTGACGGTGCCGTCGTTGTTGTTGCCGACGAGGACGAGGTCGCGGGTGGCGGCCTGCGACGGGGTGGGCGCGGCGGCGGCGGGCAGCGTGGGCGCCCCGGCGACGAGCACCAGGGTGGCGGTGGTGAGGGCGGCGGCGAGGGCTCGGGACGTCCGCATGGGAGGCCTCCAAGGGGGCGGCGACGTGCCGGTCATGTTCCGCCGCCGCTCCGCAGTGGACAAGGGCCGTACTGACCGGTCAGTAACGCCGCCGGTGACGGCTCGTGGTCGCCCGGCGGGGCCGGATCCGGCAGATCGGGCGAAGGGCCGCGCCGCCGTCACGGGTTGCAGTCACCGACGTCAATGCAACGAATGGGTAACGGTTGTGAGCCCGGCTCGCGTCAGCGCAGCCGCGCCAGCACCGCGGCGCCGCGCGGCGACAGCCGGTACCCGACCGCCAGGCTCTCGGTCAGCCCCAGCTCCTTCAGCCGCCGCACGTCGCGCTTGAACGTCAGCGTGTCGGCGTACCCGGCCGGTCCCGCCAGGTCCGGCGCGCGCACGGCCGGGCGGTCGGCGATCAGCCCCAGCACCGTCCGGGTCCACGGCCCGCGGCGGCCGGTGCGGTCCATCCGCTCCAGCGCCGCCAGCACCTGCTCCAGCGCCGCCTCCGACACGTCGCCGCGCAGCGCCTCCCGCGGGTCGGCGCCGCCGTGCCGCAGCTCGACGCGGTACAGCTGCCGGTCGGCGTCGCCCGGCACGTCGGCGAGCAGGTCCGCCGCCGCGGCGTAGCCGGCCCGGCGGGCGTCGGCGTCGGTCACCGCCGCCGGCTCGACCGGCGTGACCGCCACGACCTCGACCACGCCGATCATCGTGCGCAGCCGGGTGCCGGCCCGCACGCGGGCCGTGCGCCAGCGCCGGAACGCCAGCGACACCGTGCCCTGCCGGATCGCGTCCAGGGCCTCCGCGCGGAACAGCATGGGCTCATCATCGCGCGGATCAGCCGACGGTCAGCGCCGCCAGCTGATCCATCAGTCCGCGCAGCTCCCGCAGCCCCGCCGGGTCGTGCCGCCGGCCCGCCGTGTCGACCACCTCGGTCACCCCGCTCAGCAGCCGGGCCGCGGTGCGCACGTCGCCGAGCTGCGCGAGGGCCTGGGCGGCCAGCCAGTCGCAGTACGCCGCCGGCGCCCCGGCCGCGCGCAGCTCGGCCACCAGCTCCAGGCACCGCGCGTCGAGCCCGGTGGCGAGCAGGATCCGGGCCAGGAAGTCGGTGCCCTGCAACCACTGCGGCGTGCCCGGGTACAGCTCGCGAAGGGTCTCCAGCGTCTCCGCCGCCTCCGCGTGCTGCTCCGCGCCGACGTGGGCGCGGCCCAGGTCGAGCAGCGTGCGCGCGACCATCGCCGGGTCGGCGCCGTCGCCCTGCGCGCTCAGCTCGGCGAGGGTCTGCCGGGCCAGCGCGAGGTTGCGCCGGGACTTGCCCACCCGGTCCGCGGCGGCCGCGTACCCGAGGTGGGTGAACCGCACCGCCGTGGCGGGCACCTCGTCCGCGGCCGGCTCGCCCCCGCCCGCGCCGACCAGGTGCTCGTGGATGCGCCCGGCCCAGCGCGCCGCGCCGGTCCGGTACAACCGGACCTGCCGCAGCGTGTACGGCCCGGTGTCCTGCACGACGTGCACCTCGGCGCGCAGCACGTCGGCGCGGGTCCGGGCGAGCAGCGGCCGCAGCAGCTCCGCGTCGCCGTGTACCCGGTCGTCGGCGTCGGCCACGAGGATCCAGTCGGCGGTCACCCCGGCGTGGGCGGCGTTGCGGGCGGCCGCGAAGTCCCCCGTCCACGGCCCCCGGGTGACGACGGCGCCGTGCCCCGCGGCGATCTCGGGCGTGCCGTCGGCCGAGCCGGTGTCGTGCACGTGGACGGCGTCGGCCAGGCCCCGCAGCGACGCCAGGCAGGCGGGCAGGTGCTCGGCCTCGTCCTTGACGATGAGCACGGCGGCCAGCGTCGGTCGGTTCACAACCACCCGATCGGCGCGCCGCGGCCCGTCCTGAGCGGGGACGTGCAGCGGCCCGGCGGCCTCCCGCGCATCGCGGGTGACCGCCGGGCCGGTCCGGCGCCCGGGCAGAGGCCCGGGGACACAGGCACGGTGGGCCGGGCGTCGGGGTCAGGAGAGGTGGCGGGCGTACGCCGGCAGGGTCAGGAAGTCGGTGAGCGTGGTGGCCGACACCATCTCCGTCAGCAGCGCCCGCGCCTGGGCGAACCGGGGGTTCGCCGGCTCCGCGGCCGCCGCGTCCTCCAGGCACTCGCGCACCAGGGGCAGGTCGACGCGCAGGCCGTTGGTCATGGGGGTGCCGTGCCGCGCCCACTGCCACAGCTGCGCGCGGCTGATCTCGGCGGTCGCGGCGTCCTCCATCAGGCCGTTGAGGGCGACCGCGCCGCGGCCGTCCAGCCAGGCGGCCACGTACCGGACGGCGACCTCGGCGTTCGCGCGGACCTCGGCCTCGGCGACCACGACGTCGCCGAACCGGTCGGCCAGCAGGTCGGCGGCGGTCACCCGGACGTCGTCGCGGCGGCGCACCACCTGGTTCGGCTCGTCGCGCAGCCACTGGTCGAACACCTCGCGGCACGTCTCGACCAGGCCCGGGTGGGCCACCCAGGAGCCGTCGAAGCCGTCGCCGACCTCGCGGCGCTTGTCCTGGCGGACCGTGGCCAGAGCGTGCCGGCGCTGCTGCGGGTCGCGGCTGGGCACGGCCGCGGCCATCCCGCCGATGGCGTGCGCGCCGCGCCGGTGGCAGGTCGAGACCAGCAGTTCGGTGTACGCCCGCATGAACGGCGTCGTCATGGTCACGTCGCCGCGGTACGGCAGCACCACGTCCGGCCGGTTCTTGATCATGCTGAACAGGTAGTCCCAGCGGCCCGCGTTGAGCCCGGCGGAGTGCTCGCGCAGCTCGTACAGGATCTCCTCCATCTGGAACGCCGCCGGCAGCGTCTCGATGAGGACGGTCGCCCGGATCGTGCCGCGCGGGATGCCCAGCCACTCCTGGGCGAACACGAACACGTCGTTCCACAGCCGCGCCTCGCGGTGGTCCTCCAGCTTGGGCAGGTAGAAGTACGGTCCGCTGCCCCGGTCGATCTGCCGCCGCGCGCAGTGGAACAGGTACATGCCGGCGTCGAACAGGCTGCCCGAGACGCAGCGGCCCCCGATGCGCACGTGCCGCTCGGGCAGGTGCCAGCCGCGCGGCCGGACCATGACGGTCGGCAGCGTGTCGCCCAGCTCGTAGCGGCGGCCGTCCGGCGCCGTCCACGAGATGGTGCCGTCGAGGGCGTCGACCAGGTTCTGCTGGCCCTCGACGATGTTGTCCCAGGTGGGGGAGAGGGCGTCCTCGAAGTCGGCCATCCACACCTGCGCGCCGGAGTTCAGCGCGTTGATCGTCATCTTGCGCTCGGGCGGGCCGGTGATCTCGACCCGGCGGTCCGCCAGGCCCGGGCCCGGCGCGGCGACGCGCCAGTCCGGGTCGGCGCGCACGTGCGCGGTGTCGGCGCGGAAGTCGAGCACCGGGGTGCCCGCCGAGCGCCGGCGGCGGCGCCGCTCCAGCAGCTCGACGCGGCGGGCGCCGAACTCCCGGTCCAGGGCCACGATGAACTCGATCGCGTCCGGCTTGAGGATCTGCGGGTTGCCGGGGGCGACGGTGACGGGTTCCAGCATCAGAACTGCTCCTTCTCCGTGGAGCCGCGCAGCGCGGTGGTCGAGCTGTCGGGGTTGAGGGCCGTGGACACGGCGTCGAAGTAGCCGGTGCCGACCTCGGCCTGGTGCCGGGTCGCGGTGTAGCCGTCGGCCTCGGCCGCGAACTCGGCCTGCTGCAGCCGCACGTACGCGCTCATGCCGTCGTCGGCGTAGCCGCGGGCCAACTCGAACATCGAGTGGTTGAGGGCGTGGAAGCCGGCCAGCGTGACGAACTGGAACCGGTAGCCCATCGCGCCGAGCTCCTTCTGGAACCGGGCGATGGTGTCGTCGTCGAGGTGGCGCTTCCAGTTGAACGACGGCGAGCAGTTGTACGCCAGCAGCTTGCCCGGGTGCTCGGCCTGGACCGCCTCGGCGAACCGCTTGGCGAACGCCAGGTCGGGCGTGCCGGTCTCGCACCACAGCAGGTCGGCGTACGGGGCGTACGCGACGCCGCGGGCGATGGCGGCCTCCGGCCCCGAGCGCACCCGGAAGAACCCCTCGGCGGTGCGCTCGCCGGTGCAGAACGGCCGGTCCCGCTCGTCGGTGTCGCTGGTCAGCAGGTCCGCGGCGAGCGAGTCGGTGCGGGCGATGACGACGCTCGGCACGCCGCAGACGTCCGCCGCGAGCCGGGCCGCGTTCAGGGTGCGGATGTGCTGCGCCGTCGGCACCAGCACCTTGCCGCCCAGGTGGCCGCACTTCTTCTCGCTGGCGAGCTGGTCCTCCCAGTGCACGCCCGCCGCGCCGGCCTGGATCATGGCCTTCATCAGCTCGAACGCGTTCAGCGGGCCGCCGAAGCCCGCCTCGGCGTCGGCGACGATCGGGGCGAGCCAGTCGCGGCCGGTGCGGCCCTCGGCCGTCTCGATCTGGTCGGCGCGCAGCAGCGCGTTGTTGATCCGCCGCACGACCGCCGGCACGGAGTTCGCCGGGTAGAGGCTCTGGTCCGGGTACGTGTGCCCGGACAGGTTCGCGTCCGCCGCGACCTGCCAGCCGGACAGGTAGATGGCCTTCAGCCCGGCGCGGACCTGCTGCACCGCCTGGCCGCCGGTCATGGCGCCCAGCGCGTGCACGTAGTCCTGCTCGTGCAGCAGCTCCCACAGCTTGCGCGCGCCGCGCTCGGCGAGGGTGTGCTGCTCCTGCACGCTGCCGCGCAGCCGCACGACGTCCTGTGCCGTGTAGCTGCGCTGCACCCCGAGCCAGCGCGGGTCGCCCGCCCACTGCTGGGTGAGGTCCGCTGCGGTCTGCGCCGTCGTCCCCTGAACAGTCATCTCCAGTGCCTCCCGGTAACCTGGTGAAGATTGGAAGGACTTGACTGTCGCCCGGGATGCAAGCGTCTCGCCATGCGGATGTGACGGAAAGATTTGCGATTCTTCTGTTAACGTCAAGCTCGTGACGGCTTCGATGGGCATCGACCTCGTGACGCTGGGGCGGCGGCTGCGGCACCACCGCCGCCTGCGCGGGCTCACCCTCGACCAGCTCGGCGCCGCCGTCGGGCGCGCCCCGTCCCAGCTCAGCCTCATCGAGAACGGCAAGCGCGAACCCAAGCTGTCGCTGCTGCAGGCGCTCGCCGCCGCCCTCGACACGCCGCTGTCCGAGCTGCTGCGCACCGAACCGCCGTCCCGCCGCGAGGGCCTCGAGATCGCGCTGGAGCACTTCCAGCGCGAACCCGCGTACGCCGGCCTGGGCCTGCCCGTCGTCAAGGCCGGCCGGCGGCTGCCGCTCGACGCGCTCGAGTCCCTCGTCGGGCTGCACACCGAACTCGAACGCCAGCACGCCGAGCGCAGCCTCACTCCCGAGGAGGCCCGCCGCGCCAACGCCGAGCTGCGCCGCCGCATGCGCGAACGCGACAACTACTTCCCCGAGATCGAGGCCGAGGCCGCGCGCGTGCTGCAGTCCGTGCGGCACTCCACCGGCCCGCTGTCCCAGCGCGGCATCCTCGCCATCGCCGCCCAGCTCGGCTTCACCCTGCATTACGTCGGCGACCTGCCGCGCTCCACCCGCAGCGTCACCGACCTGCGCAACATGCGCATCTACCTGCCGCAGGTCTCCGCCGGCAACGGCACCGACCCGCGCTTCGTCGTGCTGCAGACCCTCGGCCACTACGTCCTCGGCCACGCCGAGCCGCGCAACTACGGCGACTTCCTGCGCCAGCGCGTCGAGGCCAACTACTTCGCCGCCGCGCTGCTCATGCCCGAGACGTTCGCCACCGACTTCCTGCGCCGCGCCCACGCCGACCGGGCCCTGGCCATCGACGACTTCCGCGACGCGTTCGGCGTCTCCTACGAGACCGCCGCGCACCGCTTCACCAACCTGGTCAGCCACCACTTCGGCATCCCGGTGCACTTCGTGCGGGTGCACGAGAGCGGCATCGTCTACAAGGCGTACGAGAACGACAACGTCCGGTTCCCCAGCGACGTCACCGGCGCCATCGAGGGCCAGCCCGTCTGCCGCAAGTGGGCCGCCCGCACCGTCTTCGCCGCCGCCGACAAGTTCTCCGGCTTCTACCAGTACACCGACACCGCCACCGGCACGTACTGGTGCACCGTGCACGTCGAGCAGACCCGCGACGGCGAGTTCAGCGTCTGCGTCGGCACCCCGTACGCGCACGCCAAGTGGTTCCGCGGCCAGGAGACCACCCTGCGCACCCGGTCCAGCTGCCCCGACCCGGACTGCTGCCGCCGCCCGCCCGCCGGCCTCGTCGACGCCTGGTCCGGCCACGCCTGGCCCAGCGCCCGCGTGCACGCCCACCTGCTCGCCGCGCTGCCGCCCGGCGTCTTCCCGGGCGTCGACACCACCGACGTGTACGCGTTCCTCGACCGCCGCAACGCCTGACGCCCGGCCGCCTCGTCGGTCACGGCGTGGCGACTGCACCGGACCGGACCCCGCGACCGTTCACTCCTCGCGCCCCGCCGGGTGCTCATACGCATTACACAGGGCCGGGACCAGGAGCTGCATTAGCACTTCATTATCACTTACGGTCGTGACCGGCCGGCCGGCGAGCGCGTTCCCCGCGCGTTCCCGCGGGCCCGGCCGCCGCCGTTCCCCCAGATCGGAGCACCTGCGATGTCCCACCCCGAGCCGCGCCCCGGCGTTCCCGTCACCCGCCGCACCGTTATTCGCGGCGCCGCCGTAGCCGGCGCCGCCACCGCCGCGGGCGGCGCGGCCGTCACCCTCACCGGCACCGCGGAGGCGGCCGGCCCCGCGGGCATGCCCACGTACCGGTACCTGCGCGACGCCCTGCGCATGCCGCTGCGGTACAACCCGACGGGCGAGTTCATCTTCCCGTGCGTGCGCGGCGTCGGCGACATCATCAGCGGCGCCCGCGCCCGCTTCTACCTGTACTACGCCCCGCACGAGAACCCCGGCGGCATCTCCGTGGCGTTCTCCGACACCCTCGCCGGGCCGTTCACCGAGTACGGCGCCAACCCGCTCATCGACAACCGGCTGCCGTCCACCACCGTCAGCCACGTGTCGTCGCCGCACGTCATCTACGACCGGCCCAGCGGGCAGTTCTTCTGCTACTTCCACGGCGAGAACTACACGACCCGGGTCGCCCGCTCCGCCGACGGCATCACCTTCACCAACGAGACCCCCATCCTCAGCACGCGGCTGGTGCCCGGCACCTCCGAGACCTCGTACGCCCGGGTCTTCGAGCACGCCCTGCCCGGCCGCAACAACCGCTACGTGATGCTGTTCATGGGCGTGAAGAGCGGCCGCCGCATCTTCTACGGCTGGTCGCCCGACGGCTGGAGCAACTGGCAGTTCTCGCCCACCCCGCTGGTCAACCGCGAGCCGGACGGGCTGGCCGACATCTCCGGCCCCACCCTGGTGAAGCGCAACGGCACCACGTACGTCGCCTACCACGGCAGCGACGGCCGGATGCGCATCACCGAGGTCGGCAACAACTTCGACCGCGAGGTCCACCTCGGCGTCTTCCACTCGCCGATCGCCTCCGACCAGGGCCGCTGCGCCGCCCCGTCGTTCGGCACCGACAACGGCGTCCAGTACATGTTCTACGAGGCGGGCCCGCGCCTGTCGGCCCGCATCTGCATCGCCCGCGCCGCCTGACCTGCCTGCGCGGCGGCGGGTTGGCCCCGCCGCCGCGCACGGCGGATCAGGCGGTACGGCGGCGCCGCGTCAGCAGCACGAGCAGCAACCCGGCGGCCAGCAGCACCAGGGCGGCACCCAGCAGGGCCGCCCCGGTCCGCGGCAGGCGGCCGAGCCCGGCGCTCTGCTCGGTCCCGCTGTCGACGGTGCCACCGGCGGCCGCGGTGACGACCGTGCCGCCGCCGAGGCCGCCGGCGCTGACACCCACATCGGTGCCGGCGCCCGTCCCGGTTCCGGGGTTCGTGCCAGGGCCGGTGCCCGGGGTCGTGCCGGAGCCGCAGCCTGCGGCACCGAGGGCGAGGCACACCTCGGCCGCGACGCCCGTCGCTGGCTGGTCGTCGCCGCAGCCCGCGGCGCCGACGGTGACGCACGCGTCGAGAACAACACCGCCGCCGGTGGTGGTGCCGCCGGTCGTGCTGCTACCGTCGGTGGTGCCGCATCCGGTGGCGTCGCCGAGGACGGCGGCGCTCACGCAGGCGCCGAGCGCGACGGGCTGAAGCCCGCCATTGACGGCCGCGCCGGCCTCGACGAGCGAACTGCCGGCGGTCCCGCAGCCGGACCCGCCCACGACGACGCACGCCTCGACGGCGGCCGTGTCGCCGCCGGCCGTGGTCGGCCCGCCGGCGGGGGAGTCACAACCCGCCGCGGTGCCGACGCAGACGTCGAGCCCCGCACCGGCCGGTGCGTCGGCACCCGTCGTGGTGCCACCCGCGGCCGGGGTGGAGCCGGTGGGCGAGCCGCAGTCGGTGGCGGTGCCGAGGACTGCCGCGTTGAGGCACAGGTTCAGGGTGGCCGGGTCGGCGTCGGCCGTGAGGTCGCCGCGTGCGTCGACGATCGGGTTCGTGGCCGGCGCCGGAGTGGGGGCGGTGGGCGCTCCGCAATTGGTGGCGGTGCCGAGGACTGCCGCGTTGAGGCACAGGTCCAGGGCGGCCGGGTCGGCGTCGGCCGTGAGGTCGCCGCGTGCGTCGACGATCGGGTTCGGGGCCGGCGCCGGAGTGGGGGCGGTGGTCGAGCCGCAGTTGGTCGCGGTGCCCCCACTCAGGCAGATGCCCAGGGCGACGAGGTCCGGGTTCGCCGCGGCATCGCCGCGCGCGTCGAGGACCGGCCTCGCGTCAGCCAGGGCCGGCGGGCCGCCGCAACCGGGCGCGGTGCCCAGGGCCGCGGCCGTGGCGCACACGTCGAGCGTGACGGGATCGAGGTCCGCACGGAGGTCGCCGCGGGCGTCGGCGACCGGCGTCCTGGTGGTGGGTGACTGTGTCGCGGTGGTGGGTGACGGCGGCGGGTTGCAGGACCTCGCCGTGCCCAGGACCGCGGCCCGCACGCAGAGGGCCACGTCGGCCGGGTCGGTGGTGACCCGGGCCTTCGCCTCGGCGTCGGCCAGGGGTCGGCGGGCGGTCGTCGTCGGGCGCGTCGGGGTGGTGGTCGCCCGGGCCTTGGCCGTGGCCTGCGGCTTGCGGGCGGCCGGTGCCGTGGAGCGGGTGGTGCCGCGGTCGCGGGTGATCGTGACCTTGGCACGGGGGCGGAGCGTCGTGGCCCGGGTGGCGGTGTCGGGGCGGGCGGTCAGGTCGACGCGGAGGTTCAGCAGGGAGCTGCCGTCCGCCTGGTTCGTGATCGTGATCGGCAGTGGTGCGTCCGCGTGGGCGGGGGTGGCGGTCAGCAGCCACCAGCCCGCGGCGCAGCCGGCCGTGGCGAGGCCACGGAGGATCCAGCGGTTCATGTCAGGCCTACCAGTCTTGGGGTCGCCGGGCGCGCGGTGAGCGCGGCCGGGCAGGGGAGTTCTTCGGACGACGGAGACTGGTGAGCCGTCAGCCGGGGCGGGTGTCGGGGGCGGACGCGGCGTCGAGGGGCGCGTCGGCGGTGCGCCGCAGGGCGGCCGCGTAGGCGGCCGCCGGGCGGGTGGGGACGTCGAGGGCCGGGGCGGCCTGGGCCGGCGAGCCGGCGCCCGTGGGCGCGGCCTGCTGCGGCGCGGGGGTGCCCGGGTGGGCGGGGTGGTGCGGGTCCGGGGCGGGCGCCGGTGGCGCGGCCACGGGCTGCCCGGCGGGCGGCTCCGCGGCGAAACCACGAGCGGCACCAAAGACGGCGCCACGAGCGGCCCCATCGGCACCAAGAGCGGCCCCATCGGCACCCCGGACGGCGGCGTGGGCGTCGCGCGGGATGAGGGCAGAGGCCGAGGGCAGGAAAGCCGGGTCGGCCGATGCCGCGTGGTGGTGCGGCGGCAAAGGCGCGCCGGGCAGCTCCGGGACCGACGGCAGGGCCGGCACGGCGGTGACCACCGGGCCGAGGACCTGGCGCAGGACCGGCGTCACGGTGGCCACGACGGGCGCCGTGACCGGCTCCACCAGGCGGGACACCGGCGTCAGCGCGGCGGAGGCGGCGGGCCGGACCACGGGCTCGACCACCGGCCGGACGGCGCGTGACGTGACCTGCGAGACGGCCCGGGTGACCGGACGGGTCCGGACAGGACGGTCCGCGGCGGCCCGCCGCGCGGTGCCGGAAGCGGGCCGGGCGGGCCGGTCGCCCCGCGGGACGACCCGGTCGAGGGTGCGCGAGACGGCGGGCGCTGTGGACACGACCGGGATCTTCGACACCGTGGAGGTCACCGTGGCGGTCACCGTGGACGTCGCCGTGGACGTCGCCGAGCGGAGCAGCCCCGGCCCGTCGTCCGCGGCGGCGGGGGAGGAGCTGAGCAGCAGGGCGCCCGCTGCCGCCGCGAGGCCGAGCCCCGCGCCGGTCGCGATCCGGCGCCACCGCACGCCCACCGTCGCACCTCCGACTCGCCCGACCACTACATCTCGTAGCCCATCGTGACCGACACACCACCAATTGTGCAATAGGCCCGGCATGTCCGTTGGGCGGCCCCGGGCGGGCGGGCCCGGGTAGGGGCGCGGGGAATGGGCGCACAATTGCGTGCCACGTTCGAAAAGGAAAGCGGCGCGGATCAATGCCGTTACGGTCAGACGCTTCCTTAAGAGTTGACGAAATCTATTTACTGTTAACAGTCTTTAAATTAGGTTGGTCCCAACAGAACGGCCGCCACAGCCCTTGCGGCTCACCGTCTGCGCCCCCCGCAGTCCGCATGAAGGAGTGAGGAACACTTCATGAAGACAAAGAAAGTCATCCTGTATCCGCTGGCGTCCGCAGCGGCCGTAGCGGCGACCTCGCTTTTCGCCGTGACGCCCGCGTCCGCGCACGGGTACGTCTCCAACCCGCCCAGCCGGCAGGCCCAGTGCGCCCAGGGCATCGTGTCCGGGTGCGGCGACGTCGTCTACGAGCCGCAGAGCGTCGAGGCCCCCAAGGGCTCGATGCAGTGCAACGGCGGCGGCCGGTTCCCCGTCCTGAACGACAACGGCAAGGGCTGGCGGGCTACCTCCGTCGGGTCCAGCGCCACGTTCAACTGGGTGCTCACCGCCCGGCACTCCACCAGCACGTGGGAGTACTTCATCGGCGGCAGCCGCATCGCCGTGTTCGACGACGGCGGCCGCCAGCCCGGCGCCACCGTGTCGCACAACGTCAACTTCGGCGGCCGCACCGGCCGGCAGACGGTGCTCGCCCGGTGGAACATCGCCGACACCGCGATGGCGTTCTACGCCTGTGTCGACCTGCAGATCGGCGGGAGTGGCGGCAACCCGCCGCCGGTGACCAACCCGCCGCCCACCACCCGCCCGCCGACGAACCCGCCGCCCACCACGCAGCCGCCGTCGCAGGGCGGGACGTGGCGGGCCGGCACGGCGTACAGCACCGGCAGCACCGTCACCTACGGCGGCGCGACCTACCGGTGCCGTCAGGCGCACACCGCCCTCGCCGGGTGGGAGCCGCCGAACGTGCCCGCCCTCTGGGAACGGGTCTGATCGTCCGCGCAGGGCCCGTGCCGCGAGGTGCGGGCCCTGCGCCCTTTGCTTCCAGGGAGTGACCGGATGCGTCGTCGTGCCGTGCTGGCGCTGGCCGCGGCCGTGCTGGCGGCCGGGTGCGGCAGCCCCGCGCCGCAGGAGGCGCCCGTCGCCGCCGTGGCGGGGCCGCACAACGAGACCGACGTGATGTTCCTGCAGATGGTGCTCGACCACCACCGGCAGGGCGCCGAGCTGGTGGCGCTGGCCGCCGACCGGGGGCGCCGGCCCGAGGTGCGCCAGCTCGCCGCGCGGATGAAGCAGCAGTGGGCGGACGAGTCGCGCACGATGACGGCGTGGCTGCAGGGCTGGGGCGCGCCGCTGGAGGCCGACCAGGACGCCGGGGTGCACGCCGGGCACGGCGACCTGCACAGCCTGCGCCCGTCCGACATCGAGGAGCTGAAGGCCGCCGGCGAGGCCGACTTCGACCGGACGGCGCTGTCGCTGCTGCTCGGCCACCTGCACAACACCGTCGAGGTGGCGCGGATGGAGAGCGGCAAGGGCGCCAACGCCGACGCCAAGGCGCTCGCCGGGCAGATCACCACGACCCGCCAGGAGCAGGTGCAGCAGATGCTGAAGCTGCTCGCTAGCTGACCAGCCCGCGCTCCCACGCCCAGGCGGCGATCTCGACCCGGTTCCGGGCGTCCAGCTTCGACTGCACGCTGCCCAGGTGCGTCTTGACCGTGCCGACGGAGATGAACAGCTGGGTGGCGATCTCGGCGTTGGTGAGGCCCCGCGCGACGAGTTTCACCACGTCCAGCTCGCGCGGGGACAGCCCGGCGTCGTCGACCGGCTTGGGCGCCGCCGGCGGGGTGAGGTGCTCCAGCAGCCGCACGGTGATCGACGGGCTGATCAGCGCGTCGCCGGACTGCGCGGCGCGCACCGCCTCGACCAGCAGGGCCGGGCCGGAGTCCTTGAGCAGAAAGCCGCAGGCGCCGTTGCGCAGCGCCGTGTGCACGTACTCGTCGAGGTCGAAGGTCGTCACGACGACCACCTTGACCGGGTCCGCGACGCCCGGGCCCGCGAGCAGCCGCAGCGCCTCCAGGCCGTCCATCCGGGGCATCCGGATGTCGAACAGGGCCACGTCGGGCCGCAGCCGGCGGGCCATGGCGACCGCCTCGACGCCGTCGGCGGCCTCGCCGACCAGCTCCATGTCCGGCTGCGCGCCGATGATCATCCCGAAGCCGGTCCGGACCATCGCCTGGTCGTCGGCCACCATCACCCGGATCAGCGGGCCACCTCCCGATCGAGCGGCAACGCCGCGTCCACCACCCAGCCCGCGCCGCCGATGCCGGGGCCGGCCGTGATCCGGCCGCCCACCGCCCGCACCCGCTCGCCGAGCCCCACCAGACCGTAGCCGCCCGCACCGCCGCGCGGCCCGCCCGGCCCGCGGGTCTGTTGCGGCGCGCCGTCGTCGGCCACCCGGACGAGCAGCCAGTCCGGGGTACGCCGGATCCACACGTCCACCACGTTCGCGCCGCTGGCGTGCCGGCGCACGTTCGTCAGCGCCTCCATGACGACCCGGTAGCCCGACGTCGACACCTCCACCGGCAGCCCGGCCAGGTTCCCGTCGACGTGCAGCCGGGGCAGCGGCGGGCCGGACGCGGCGAAGTTGTCCAGCAGCGGGCCCAGCTCCGTCACCCCGGCCAGCGGGGCGAGCGGGGCGTCGGCGGGCGCGTTGCGGTCCCGCAGCACCCCGACCATGCGGCGCATCGACGTCATGGTCTCGGCGCCCGCCCGCTCGATCTGCTCCAGCGCGGCGATGGCCCGCTGCGGGTCCTGCTCGACGATGAACCGGGCGCCCTGCGCCTGCACGACGATGCCGGTCACGTGGTGGGCGATGAAGTCGTGCAGGTCGCGCGCGAACTCGGCGCGCTGCTCCGCCCGGACGGTCGCCATGGCGCGCTCCCGGCCGTTCTCCAGCATGCGCAGGTGCATGCCGGAGACGGCGGCCGCGCCGGCGCACAGCGCCAGGAACATCCCGAAGATGATGAACTCCTCGGTGCCGCCGCTGCGGGCCGGCAGCACCGACACCGCCAGGCCGGTGGCGGCGACGGCGGCCAGCGCGGGGCGCGTCGCGCCGCGCCGGGCCACCACGAAGATCACCCCGAGCAGGCCGAGCGTCTCGGCCAGGCCCCACACGCCGCTGACGCCGGAGCTGCTGCCGACCGCGAGCACGACGGTCGTCACGAACGACACGACCGACAGGGCGATCGCCTGGTACGCCAGCACCCGCGAGCCGCTGGGGCGGATCGGCAGCCACACCGCGGCGGTGGCCACCGCCAGCGCCACCCGCCACAGCACGATCGCGGCCGCGACGGGGCCGCTGCCGACCTCGGTGATGCCGTACCCCAGGTCGAACAGCCCGAGCAGGGCCATCACGCCGAGGACGCCCAGCTGGCCGAGGCGGAACCACCGGTTTTGGCGCGGGTCGGTCTTCATCGTGCACCCAGCGTAATCGGGGCCCGGAGCGACCTGGATCAGCCGAAAGGCAGACTCGCCGCCCGGCCGGGACCCGCCCGCGGACCGATGCGGCAGCCGTGCGGCTACGGCCACGCTCGGCACCGTCAACCTGACGGACCGCTGGAGGACCCATGAGAACGCAGCACCGCGCCGATCCCACGGCTGAGCAGCACAGCCTCGCCGCCGTGGCCGCGGTCGACCTCGTCAAGGTGTACGGGCGCGGCGACACCGCCGTGCGCGCCCTGGACGGCGTCACCGTCGGCTTCGGCCGCGCGGAGTTCACCGCGATCATGGGCCCCTCGGGCTCCGGCAAGTCGACGCTGATGCACTGCCTGGCCGGCCTCGACACCGCCACGAGCGGCCAGGCGATGCTGGGCGGCACCGACCTGACCCGGCAGGGCGACCGGGTGCTGACGAAGGTGCGCCGCGAGCGGATCGGCTTCGTGTTCCAGTCGTTCAACCTGCTGCCGCAGCTCACCGCGGCCCGCAACATCACCCTGCCGCTCGACCTGGCGGGCCGGCGGCCCGACCGGGCGCTGTTCGACCACCTCGTGGGCGTCCTCGGCCTGGCGGACCGGCTCGGGCACCGGCCCAGCGAGCTGTCCGGCGGCCAGCAGCAGCGCGTCGCGCTGGCCCGCGCCCTGGTCGCGCGGCCCGAGGTCGTCTTCGCCGACGAGCCCACCGGCAACCTGGACTCCCGGTCCGGCGCCGAGGTGCTGTCGTTCCTGCGCACCTCGGTGCGCGAGCTCGGCCAGACCGTCGTCATGGTCACCCACGACCCCACCGCCGCCGCGTACGCGGACCGGGTGGTGCTGCTCGCCGACGGCCGCATCGCCGGCGACCTGGCCCAGCCCGACCGCGCCACCGTCACCGAGGCCCTGCAGAGCCTGGCGGCGCCGCGATGAGCGGGGTGCTGTCGACCCAGCTGAGCGGCATCGCCCGCCGCCCGGTGCGGCTGCTGCTGACCGGCCTGGCCGTGCTCATCGCCGCGTTCGTCGTGTACGCCACCGTGCTCGGCCACCAGGTCACCACCCGGACGGTGCTGGCCGGCCTGGCCGGCACCCCCGCCGCCGCCGACCTCGTCGTCACCGACGGGGCCGGCGAGGCGCTGCGGCGCAGGATCGCCGCGCTGCCGGGCGTCGCCGCCACCGCCGGCCGGCTCGACACCGGCTTCGAGCTGAACCGGGGCGCCGGCGACTACCTGAGCGTCCAGGCCGACCCCGGCGCCGGCCCGCTCGCCACCGTCACCCTGGCGTCCGGGACGTACCCGGCCCGGCCCGGGCAGGTCGCCGTCACGCCGCGCACCGCGGAGCGGCTCGAGCTCACCACCGGCTCCACCGTCACCGTGCGCGGCTGGGACCCCGACACGGAGAAGGAGACGGCGCGGACGCTCACCGTCACCGGCATCGTGACCGCCCGGTCCGACAGCGGCGCCCAGGCCTACGCCCCGTCGGAGGTCGTCGGCGCGCTGAACGGCGGGGACTACCTCACCCAGATCGACGTGCACCTGGCGCCCGGCGCCGACCCGGCCGCCGTCGAGCGGGCCGTCGCGCCGCTGCTCACGGCCCCCGCCGGCGAGACCCCGCCGCGGCTGCGCACCGGCGCCGAGGTGCGCACCGCGGAGGCCGAGCAGGCCACCAGCGACGTCGGCGCCGTGTTCGCGCTGGTCGGCATGTTCATCGCGATCGCCGTCATCGCCGCCGCCCTGGTCGCCACGTCCACCTTCCGCATCGTCTTCGCGCAGCGGATGCGCCAGCTCGCCCTGCTGCGCGCCGTCGGCGCCGGCCGGCGCGGGCTGTCCGGCGCGCTCGTCACCGAGGGCGCCCTGATCGGCCTGGTCACCGGCGCGGTCGGCGTCGGGCTGGCCGCCCTGCTCGGCGCCGCCGCGCCGCACCTGGTCGGGCTGTTCGGCATGCGGATGGCCGCGCCCGGCGCGCCCCTGCTGCCCGCGGTGGCCGTCGTGGCCGGCGCGATCCTGGTGACCGTGCTGGCCGTGCTGGCGCCCGCGGCGAACGCCGCCAAGGTGTCGCCGCTGGAGGCGCTGCGCGCGGCCAGCACCACCGCGTCGCAGCGCACCATCGGCTGGGTGCGGGCCGGCTTCGGGGTGCTGCTGGCGGGCGCCGCCGCGGCGGCGGCCGTCCTGGTGGTGTCGATGCTGCCCGGCCGGGACGAGCAGAACTACGACCCGGCGATGCCGCTGCTGCTCGTCGTGGCGTCCGGGGCGCTGGCGTTCTTCGCGCTGATGGCGCTCGGCCCGGTGCTGGTCCGGCCGGTGCTGCACGTCATCGGGCTGCCGCTGCGCCGGGTCGGCCCGATCGGGCGGCTCGCCGTCGGCGGTATCGGCGGGGCGCCCCGGCGCGCCGCCGCGGTCAGCGTCGTCGTCGCGCTGGGCGTCACGCTCATCGCCGGCACCCTGGTCGGCGCGGCGTCGCTGCGCACCCTCGCCGAGAGCGAGATCGCGCTGGAGGCGCCGGCCGACCTGGAACTGGTCGCCGACGGCGACGACCCGCTGCCTGCCGCCGTGGTGCAGCGCGTCGCGGCGAGCGACAAGCTGGCTAACGTCACCCCGTATCGGCGGGTCACCGCGCGGGTGCCGGGCCTCGACATGGACCACGACGCCATCGACGTGGTCACCGCGAACCTGCCCGCCCTGCGCGGCGTGCACCCCGAGTCGGGCTCGCTGGCCGACCTCGGCCCCGGCCGGGTCCTCATCGCCGGGTGGCTCGCGGCCGACCTGCGGGTGCGCGCCGGCGACCCGGTGCCGGTCACCGTGCAGGGCCGCACGGTGACCGTCACGGTCGGCGCGGTCCTGGGGTCGTCCGGCCCGCTCGGCGCCGCCCTGGTCCTCGACCCGGCCGACCTCACCGCCCTCGGCGCGCCGGCCGGCGCCTCCGGCGTGCTCGCCGACGCGGCCCGGACCGGCGAACAGGGCCGCACCGAGGCCCGGGCCGCCCTGCGGGAGGCGGCCGGCGCCGACGGCGCCGTGGCCGTGCTCGCCGACCAGCGCGACGAGATCAACCGGCTGTTCGACGCCCTGGTCGCCATCGCCGTCGGGCTGATCGGCCTCACCGTGCTCATCGCCGTCGTCGGGGTCGGCACCACCACCGCCCTGTCGGTGGTGGAGCGGGTCCGCGAGTCCGGCCTGCTGCGCGCCGTCGGCCTGTCCCGCACCGGCCTGCGCGCCATGCTCACCGCCGAGTCCGGCCTGTACGGGCTCATGGGCGCGGTCCTCGGCCTGGCCCTGGGAGTGCCGTACGCGTTCCTGGCGGTGCGCGCCCTCGGCCTGGACGCCCCGCTGGAGGTGCCGTACTGGCAGCTGGGCGTGGTGCTGATCGCGCTGACGGCGCTCACCGCCCTGGCCGGGGTGCTGCCGGCCCGGCGCGCGGCCCGGGTCAGCCCGGTCGCGGCGCTGGCCACCGACGGCTGACGGCTGCCGGCATCGCGGTCGCGCACCCGCCCGGAACCGTCGGGCGGGTGCGTTACCGTGCGGCCATGACCGTGTCCGAGACCGTGCCCGAGCGCATCGTCCGGGCCGTGGCGGCGGTGGGGGCGCGCCCCGGCGACCACGTCCTGGAGATCGGCTGCGGCCCCGGCGTCGCGGTCGGGCTGCTGTGCGCGGCCGGCGCCCGGGTGCACGCCCTCGACCGGTCCGCCACCGCGGTGGCCCGCGCCCGCGCCCGCAACGCCGCGCACGTCGCGGCCGGGGCCGCCGTCGTCGACCGGCTCGCCCTGCGCGACCTGCCCGCCGCCGGGGAGCCGTTCGACGCGGCCCTGGCCGTCAACGTCAACGCCTTCTGGACCGGCCCGGCCACCGCCGAGCTGGCCGTCCTGGCGGCCCGGCTGGCCCCGGGCGCGGCGCTGCATTTGTGCTACGAGCCGCCCGCGCCGGACGCCGCGCAGCGGCTCGCCCGGGCGGCCGGGGCGGCGCTGGCGGCCGCGGGCTGGCGGTGCGCCGCCCGCACCGACGGGCCCCTGCTGCACCTCACCGGCCACCCGCCGCGACAATGAGCCGATGACCGAGCGCCACCCTCGCCACACCGCGCCGGAGACCATCGACCCGGTGCTGCTCGCGGCGCTGCCGGGGCTGCGGGCCGCCGGGCGCGCCCGGCCGCTCACCGCCGGCACCCTCGCCGCGGCCCGGGCGCTGGGCGCCGCCGAGGTGCCCACGGTCGCCGACCTCGCCCGCGGCGGCCGCATCCGGGTCGAGGAGCACACCACCGCCTCCGGCGTGCCGCTGTACGTGCTCAGCCCGCCGGGCGGGCCCGCGCGCGCGGCCGTGCTGCACATCCACGGCGGCGGCATGGTGGCGGGCGCGGCCCGCGCCGACCTGACCCTGGCTTCCGACTGGGTCGAGCAGCTCGGCGTCACCGTCGTCTCCCCGGAGTACCGGCTGGCCCCCGAGCACCCGTTCCCGGCCGGCGCCGACGACTGCTTCGCCGCGCTGGGCTGGACGGCCGAGCGGCACGCCACCGTGGTGGTGGCGGGCGTCAGCGCCGGCGGCAACCTCGCCGCGGCGACCGCGCTGCTGGCCCGCGACCGGGGCGGGCCCGCCCTGGCCGGTCAGCTGCTCGTGTGCCCGATGCTCGACGACCGCACCGTGCCCGAGCCGGGGGAGCCGCCGGAGCTGCACAACACCTGGGACCGCTGGGACAACCTGTTCGGCTGGACGGCGCTGCTCGGCGACGCCCGCGGCACCGCCGGCGTGTCGCCGTACGCCGCGCCGGCCCGCGCCCGCGTCGACGGCCTGCCGCCCGCGTACCTCGACGTGGGCTCCGCCGACGTCTTCCTCGACGAGGACGTCGCCTACGCCCGGCGCCTGTGGGCCGCGGGGGTGGCCTGCGAGCTGCACGTGTGGGCGGGCGGCTTCCACGGCTTCGAGTTCGGCGTGCCGGACGCGCCGGTGTCGGTGGCGGCGCGGCGGGCCCGCACCGACTGGCTACGCCGGCTGCTCGACGCCCGGCAGGGTGAACCAGAACGTCGCGCCTGAGCCCTCCACGCCCTCGGCCCACATCCGGCCGCCGTGCCGCTCCACGATCCGGTGGGCCGTCGTCAGGCCGATGCCGGTGCCGGGGAACTCGGCCGCGCTGTGCAGCCGCGCGAACGGCCGGAACAGCTGGTCGGCCTTCCCGGCCGGGAACCCGGCGCCGTTGTCGCGCACGTAGAACGCGTCGCCGGACGCTCCGACGTGGACGGCCGGCGCGGTGGCGCGGCCGCTGTACTTGAACGCGTTGTTCACCAGGTTCTCCAGCACCACCCGCACCAGCGACTCGTCGCCGTCGGCCCGCAGCCCCGGCTGCACCGTGCAGGCCACCTGCCGCTCCGGGCTGCGCGCCGCCACCTCCTTGATCACCTGCCAGGTGGTGTCGGTGAGGTCGAACTCGCGCCGGTTCAGCGCGCCGCGCGACGCCCGCGCCAGGCGCAGCAGCGAGTCCACCAGGTCGCGCATCCGCTCGGACGCGACCGCGATCCGCTCCACGCCGTGCCGGACCGCCCCCTCCAGCGGCGGGTCGGTCTCCTCCAGCAGCTCCTCCACGAACCCCGCGATGATCTGCAGCGGGCCGCGCAGGTCGTGCGACACCGAGCCGCTGAACGCCTCCAGCTCGCGGTTGCGCCACTCCAGCTCCTCGACCAGCGCCGCGCGGGTCTCCGCCAACTCGCGCGCCGCCCGCTCCTGCGCCTCCGCCAGCTCGCGGCGCATCAGCTCGTCGCGGATCCGGCGGCCCTCGTCCTGCAGCTGCTTGCGGCGGATCTGCGCCCGCACGTGGGCGCGCAGGGTGTCCGCGGCGTCGGAGCGGCGCACGAAGTCGTCGGCGCCGGCCGCCAGGCAGGCCACCATCGCCGCCTCCGCGCCGCCCGTCATCACCAGTGGGATCTCGGCGATCTCCGGGGCCGCGCGCAGCCGCCGGCAGTGCCGCACCGCCGCGTCGACGTCGTCGGACGCCCCCAGCACGATGCAGTCCACGGTCTGCGCGCCCAGCAGCGCCAGGGCGTCCTCCACCGAGCCGGCCGGCACCACCTCGTAGCCGTCGTCGCGGGCCAGCTCCACGACGGCGCGCAGCCGCTCGGCGTCGGCGTCGACGGCCAGCACCTTGCGCGGGCCGTGCAGGCTGCCCGTCGTGACGTCGAACGGCGGCCCGGCGCTGCTGTGCCGCAGCATCGCCGTCAGCTTCGCCTTCACCACCGCCAGGTCCTGCTGCTTGCGCACGAACGCGTCCGCGCCCGCCTCCAGCATCTGCGGCTCGGTCGCGTAGTCCTCCGACGCGGTCAGCAGCAGGCACGGGGTGTCGCGCAGCGCCGCGTCCAGCCGGATCCGGCGGATCACCGTGGCGCCGTCGATGCCGGGCAGCACCCCGTCCACGATGACGGCCTGCGGGCGGCGGTCGGCGGCCAGCCGCAGCCCCTCCTCGCCGGTCTCGGCGGTCAGCACCGCGTAGCCGTCGGCGGTCAGCTCCTCGCGCAGCAGCTCGCGGAACGTGGCGCTGTCGTCGATGACCAGCACCGCCGCCGGGCCGCCCTCGGGGGCGCGCTCGCCGAGCAGCTGCCGGGTCCGCGCCACCAGGTACCCCACGTCGTACGGCTTGCCGACGTACTCGTCGGCCCCGGTGTGCAGGCCGCGCACCCGGTCCTGCACCTCCGCCTCCGACGACAGCAGCACCACGACGGTGTCGCGGCGGGCCGGGTCCTCGCGCAGCGTGCCGAGCAGGGCCACGCCGTCGTCGTCGGGCAGCAGCACGTCGAGCACCGCCACGTCGAACTGCTCGGTGGCGAACGCGGCCCGCGCCTGGGCGCCCGTGGCGGCGAGCACGGTGTCGAAGCCGTCGGACTCGAACGCCTCGTGCAGGTCCATCCGCACGGTCAGCGAGTCGTCCACGATGAGCACCCGGTGACTCACGGGCGCCTCGCCAGCCGGTGCGGCGCCAGGTCGGCCAGCCGGCGCGCCATCTGCTCCGGCGACAGCACGTGCGCCGCCGCGCCCAGCAGCGCGGCCTCCCGCGGCATCCCGTACACGATGCTGCTGGCCTCGTCCTGGGCGAACGTGACCGCGCCCGCGCGACGCAGCGCCAGCAGCCCGGCCGCGCCGTCGCGGCCCATGCCGGTCAGCAGGCAGCCGGCGGCGGTGGCCCCGGCCTCCCGCGCCACCGACTCGAACAGGTTGTCCACGGCGGGCCGGCAGGAGTGCCGCGGCGGGCCGTCGCCGAGGCGCAGCACCCCGTGCTCCACCGTCAGGTGCCGGTCGGGCGGCGCCAGCACCACCCGGCCGGTCGCCGCGGCAAGGCTCTGGCCGTCGCGGGCGTACGCGACGGGCCGGTCCAGGTTGCCGCCCAGCCAGTCGGAGAACGCCACCGCGAACGGCTCGCTGGCCGCGATGTGCTGCACCACCAGCACCGGCGTGTCCACCGAGGACGGCAGGGCGCGCAGCAGCTGCGTGATGGCGCCCGGCCCGCCGGTGGACGCGCCGACCGCGATGACCGACAGCGGCGACGACGGCTCCGGCAGCACCGCCGGCACGGGCAGGGTCTCGCGGCGGCGGCCGTCGAGCCGGGCCCGGGGGTGGGTGATGACGCGGATGCGCGACACCAGCCGCACCGCGTAGCAGAGCCGCTGGCCCCAGGTGGCGTCCGAGTCGTCGCCGTGCGGCTTCTCCAGCACGTCGACGGCGCCGGCGGCCAGAGCGTCGTAGGTGGTGAACAGCTCGTGCCGGTCCGCCGACGACACCACCAGGATCGGCGTCGGCGTCTCGGCCATGATGTGCTCGGTGGCGGCCAGGCCGTTCATGCCGGGCAGCATGATGTCCATCGTCACCACGTCGGGCCGCAGCCGGGCGCACGCCTCGACGGCGGACTGCCCGTCGACGGCCTCGCCGACCACCTCCAGGTCGGGGTCGCGCTCCAGCGACGCCCGCAGGTGGTGGCGCATGGTCAGCGAGTCCTCGACCACCAGCACCCGGATCACGCCGGCACCAGCTTCCGGATGTGGCGCAACAGCTCCTCCTGGTCGAACTCGCCCTTCACCACGTACGCCCCGGCGCCCGCGTCCAGGCCCCGCTGCCGGTCCGCCGCCGAGGAGCGGGAGCTGACGAGGATCGCCGGCACGTCGGCCAGCTCCGGGTCGGCGCGGGTCTGCTCGACGAACTGGAAGCCGCTCATGCCCGGCATGTCGATGTCGCTGAGGAACAGCGCGTACCGGCGCCGGCGCGCCTTGTCGAGGGCCTCCTCGGCGCTGGCGGCGAGGTCCACCTCGTAGCCGGCGGACTCCAGGATGCTGCGCTCCAGCATGCGGGTGGTCAGCGAGTCGTCGACGACGAGGATCGGCAGGTGCTGCGCCGGTTCGGCGGACGGGGCGGCCGGGGCCGGGCCGAGGGCGGCCTGCAGCAACCCGCGCGGGTCCAGCACCGGGCGCGGGTTGCCCTCGACGTCGAGGCTGAGCCCGCCGACGACCGGGTCGGCGGGGGCCAGCTCGGGCAGCGGCCGCACCACCATCGTGCTGGTGCCGAGCAGCCGGTCCACGCCGACGGCGACCCGGCCGGTCTCGGCGGCCATGACGACCACGACCGCGCGGCCCGGGTCCGGCGGCCCGGCGTCGGTCAGCACCCGCGACAGCGGCAGGTACGGCAGCGCCTCGCCCTCGTGCGCCAGCCGCCCGGCGGCCAGCACCGCGGCGGCCTGCGCGGCGTCGAGGCGCAGGCAGGAGCGCACCTGGTCCAGCGGCACGGTGGCGACCGACCCGCCGGCCTCGACGACGAGGCCGTGCAGCGACACCAGGGTCAGCGGCACGGCGAGCTCGACGACGCTGCCGGCGCCCGGGGTGGTGCGCACGGCCACGCTGCCGCCGACCTGCTCGGCCATGTCGCGCACCACGTCCAGGCCGATGCCGCGCCCGGCGACCTCGGTGAGGCCCTCGGCGGTGCTGATCCCGCCGCGCAGCACGAGCTGCACCAGCTCCTCGCCGGTGGGCACCGCGTCGGGGGCGAGCTGGCCGCGGGCGACGGCGGCGCGCCGCACCCCGTCCAGGTCGAAGCCGCGGCCGTCGTCGGTGACCGTGAACACGGCGAAGCGTTCGCGCCGCGCCACCTGCACGGCGATGCTGCCCTCGGCGGGCTTGCCGGCGGCGGCGCGGCCGGCCTCGCCCTCGATGCCGTGGGCGACCGCGTTGCGCACCACGTGCAGCAGCGCGCTGCTGGCCTGCGCGAGCATCTGCGGGTCGATGCGCAGGTCGCCGCCGCCCGCGGTGAACGTGACCCGCTTGCCCTGGGCGCGCGCCGCGTCGCGCACCGCCCGGTGCAGGCCGGTGAAGATGCTGGCGGCGGCCACCAGGCGCAGCCGCTCGGCGCGGCCGCGCACGTCGTCGAGCTCGCGCTCGACCTGCTCGACGGAGTCGGTCATCCGGCGGCCCAGCACGGCCAGCTCACCGGCGAGCTTGACGGCGGCGGCGCGCACCGCCTCGCTGCCGCGCACCCCGGCGGTGCGCGCGGGGCCGCTGCGGATCAGCTCGGCGTCGCCGCGCAGCTGGTCGGCGAGGGAGTCGGCGGCGCGGCGCAGCCGGTGCAGGGTGGCGGCCTGGGCGTGCAGGGGCGCGAACCGGGCGTGCGCCTCGCCGACGGCGTCGAGCAGCTCGTCGACGTCGGACCCGGCGCCCCGGCCCGCCGCCGGGTCGCCGACCGGATCCGGCGCCGTCTCCCGGGCCGGGTCCGGGCCGGGATGGGCGGACACGGGCGCCGCGACGGTGGCGACGACGGGGGCGGTGCGGACGGCGGTCGCGGTCCCGCCCCACGTCCCCGGCGGCGGGGCGGGCGGCGGCGCGGAGGGCGCGGAGGGCGGGGCGGGCGGCCGGGCCGGTGGTGCGGCGGGTGGCGCGGCGGGCGGCGGACCGGCGGGCGCCTCCAGCGCGGCGACGCCGGCGGCGATCGCGTCGGTCAGGTCGAGCATGCGGCCCGCGTCGGCGGCCGGCAGCGGCCCGCCCGTCTCGCGGTGCTCGACCAGCACGTCCTCCAGGGCGTGCGCCTGCTCGGCGAGCGCCGGCTGGCGCACCACCCGGGCGGCGCCCTTGAGGGTGTGCGCCAGCCGCAGCATCCGGCCCACGACGTCCGGGTCGGGCCCGCGCTCCAGGTCGAGGGCGGCCTGGCTGAGCCCGTCGGCCAGCTCCCGCGCCTCGATCCGGAAGTAACGCAGCGGGTCGGACGTCACTTCTGGCCCGGCCCGGTGCCGACGAGGTCGAGCAGGTCGCTGGACAGGCCGCTGAGGTGGGCGGCGGTCTGCCGCGTCTGGGTGGCGCTGGCCTCGGTCTCCCGGGTGACCCGGGCGGTGTCGGCTGCGGCGACGTTGACCTGCTCGACGGCGGTGGTCTGCTGCTTGGTGGACAGCTCGATCTCGCGGGTGGCGTCGTTGGTGGTGGCGACGAGCTGGCCGATGCGCCCGAACGCGCTGGTGGCCTCGTCGAAGGTGCGGCTGCCCGCGTCGACGGCCTTGACGCCGATCTCCGTGGCCATGACGGTGGTGTTCACCGCGCCGCGCACGTCGTCGATGAGCGCCCGGATCTCCTTCGCCGAGCCGGCCGTGCGGTCGGCCAGCTTGCGGATCTCCTCGGCGACCACCGCGAACCGCCGGCCCCACTCGCCGGCGCCGCTGGCCTCGATGGTGGCGTTGATGGCCAGGATGTTGGTCTGCTCGGCCAGCTCCGACACCAGGTCGGCGACGCCGCCGATCTGCTGCGACTTCTCGCCCAGCGCCAGCATGTGGGTGACGATCTGGTCCACCTGGGTGCGGATGGCGGTGATCGACTCGCGGGTCTGCTCGATGGTGGCGTCGCCGGTGCGGGCGGCCTCGGCGGTCTCCTCGGCGATCCGGGAGACCCGGTGGGCGCTCTCGGCGATCTGCCGCGACGTGATGAGCAGCTCGCTGATCGTCGTGGTGATCTCGTTCATGGCGCTGGCCTGGTCGCGGCCGCCCGACGCCTGCTGCGCGGCCGCCGCCTCCAGCTGCGCCGACGAGCTCTGGATGTGCCCGACGGCGCTGCCGACCTCGCGGCGCAGGCTGCGGCTGAGCCGGACCGCCACGACGATCGCCGAGACGATCGCCAGCAGGCCCAGGCCGATGACCACGCCGACCGCACGCGAGGCCCGGGCCGAGGAGTCCGCCCGGGCGGCGACGGCGTCCTGCCGCAGCACCTCGGTCAGCGCGTCGATCCGGCTGTCCATGGTGTCGCGCAGCGGCGCCAGCTGCTGGTCGAACGCCCGCGCCACCGCCGCCTGCTGCTCGCCGGTGCGGCGCGACGCCATGAGCTGGCGCAGCACCGCGTCGTGCGCCGCCTCGGCCTGGGCGACCTGGTCGACCCGGGGCAGCTCGGGGGAGTCGGCCAGCCGGTCGCGCAGCGTCGCGGTCAGCTCGACGAACCGGGCCCGCGCCACGTCGGTCTCCCGCGCGTACTCCTCCTCGCCGGTCAGCAGGAATCCCCGGCTCGCGGCGATCTTGTCGCTGGCCGCGGTGTGCAGCCGCTCGGCGTTGACCAGGCCGCTCACCGCGGTGTCGATCACCCGGTCCTTGGCGTCGCGCACGACGATCAGCGCCGCCACCGCCGCCGCGCCCATGAGCAGGGTCAGCACGATGCTGATCGCCAGGCCGCCGCCCAGCTTGCGCCCGTAGGTCCGCCTAGCCATCCGCGTCACCGCTTTCCTTCGTGGGTTTCGAGCCGGTCAGCGCCAGCACCGTGGCGCGCACCGCCGGCAGGTCGACGATCGGGCGGGTCCCGCCGGGCAGGGCGACCATGCCGCGCAGGGCCCGCCGCCCGCCGCGGGTGTCCGGCTCGGCGACCAGGTCGCCCGGCCGGGCCCGCACGTGGCCGTCCAGCTCGGCGAACGCCACGGCCAGGGCGGGCGTCCCGGCGGCCAGCACCAGCCAGCGCGGGCTCGGGTCGGCCGGCCGGCCGAGCAGGGCGCCCAGGTCGTAGACGGGCACGATCGCCCCGCTGAACGCGGCGACGCCGAGCAGGGCGCCGACCGGGCCGGGCAGGGAGGTGATCGGCCGCTCCGCGTACAGGCCCTGGGCCTGGCGCAGCCGCAGGGCGTAGCGTTCGCCGCCGGCCCGCAGCGCCAGCAGCTCCTCGGCCGGGGCCGCGGCGCTGCGCGGCGGGACGGCGAAGTCGGCGTCGAAGCGCCGTCGCAGGTCGGCGGTCAGGGCCCGCACGTCGGTGGTCACCGGGCGCTCCCGCACTGGTCCAGCTCGGTGCGGCACAGCGTGCTCAGCGCGAGCCGGCCGAACCCGCCGCCGAACACCAGGATCCGCTCGTCGGTCTCGTGGCGCAGCAGCGTGCGGGCGTTCTCCAGCTCGGTGCGGGCGACGGCGTCGTCGCCCCGGCGGCGGGCCAGCAGGCCGAGCCGCAGCCGCGGCATGGCGAACGCCGGGTCCAGGTACGCGGCCAGCCGGTACTGCGCCACGGCCGCGTCCGGGGTGCCGTGCGCCTCCAGGCACACCCCGAGCAGGTGGTGGGCGTCGGGGCTGAGCCCGTCGGCGTCGAGGATCTCCCGGCAGCGCCGTTCCGCCTCGTCGAGCCGGCCGGTCAGCGCGAGCACGACGGCGTGCAACAGCTCGTCGCCGGGCCCGGCCTCGTCCGCCAGCAGCTGCTGGGCGTCGCCGAACCGTTCGTCGCGCAGCAGGTCGAGCACCCGCTCGCGGACCCCGCGGCCCGGCGGCGGGGGCGGCGCCGCGATCTCCCGCGGCTGCGGCGGCGCGGGCGGCGCGCCGTCGTCGCCCCGGACGCGCCGGTAGTGCGTGCTGGCGTTGCGGTGCCGCGGCTGCAGGCCCGGCGGCCGGCTGCCGAGCGTGTCGGTGTGGCCGAGGAACAGCCCGCCGCCGGGCGCCAGCGCGTCCGTCATCCGCCGCACCAGCCGGCCGGCCGCCTCCGGCGTCAGGTACATGAGCAGGTTGCGGCAGAAGATCGCGTCGTAGCGGCCCGCGCCGAACAGCGCCGGGTCGTCGGCGACCACGTTGTACGCCTGGAACCGCACGTCCGCCCGGATCCGGTCGTCGACCTCGAACAGCCCGTCGCGCGGCCGGAACCAGCGCCGCCGCACGTCGGCGGGCGTCTCGCGCAGCGCCCACGACGAGTACCGGGCGGCGGCGGCGCGGCGCAGCATGGCCGGGTTGGCGTCGACGCCCAGCACGGAGATGTGCCAGCCCGGACCGGGCGCGACCCCGCGGGCCACGATCGCGAGCGTGTACGGCTCCTCGCCGGACGAGCACCCGACCGACAGCATCCGCAGCTCCTCCTGCCCGGCCGCGGCGCGCAGGCGGATCCGCTCGGCCAGCACGTCGGTGGCGAGGGCGTCGAACTGCTCGGCGTGCCGGAAGAAGTAGGTCTCGGTGATGGTGAGTTCCTCGGCGAGCGTGTCGAGCTCGCCGGCCGGCTCGCCGGTGCCGAGCAGGCGCAGGTAGTCCCGCTGGTGCAGGCCGTGGTGGGCGGCCCGGCGGCGCAGCACGCGGGCGAGCTGGTCGTCGTCGGTGTCCGCGTTCGACCAGCCGAACCGGTCGACGAGCACGCTGCGGAACCGGGTCAGGGCGGCGGCCTCGGCCGCGGCGGCGGTCACGGCGCGCCCCCGGCCTCGGCCGGCGGGCCGCCGCCGTGATCGGCGTCGGTGTCCTGCACCGCCGACCACACCTCGTCGGGGACCATGCCGAGGCCGCGCAGCAGGAACAGCGGCTCGCCGGCCAGGGTGCCGATCGCCTCGACGAGCCGGCCGGGCGCGGGCCCGAGCAGGGCGGTGTTCTGCTGGACGGCCTCGCCGGTGTCGTCGTCGGTGAGGTGCCGGCGCACCCCGAGCACGGGCCCGGTGGCGAGCGCGACCAGGCCGCGCCCGGTGCGTGCGGCGACGAACCGGGTGGGCTCGGCGGTCTCGCCGGCCAGCAGGCGCGCCACGTCGACCACGGGGGCGGGCCGCCCGCGCAGGATCGTCAGGCCCAGCACGTACGGGGCGGTGCCCGCCAGCGGCCGGGTGGGCAGGGGCCGCATGGCCTCGGCGACGTCGGCCAGGCGCAGCGCGGCGAGCAGACCGCCGGCACGGAACACCAGGCAGGCGTCGCCGTGGGTCGCCGGACCCGCCGGCGCAGCAAATTGTCCGACCTGGGTCATTAGCCCAGATTAGCGAGAGTTCTTCGCCTGTTTCACGTTTCCGCGTGCTTCACAGCAGCCCCGCCAGCTTGTACAGCACCAGCGACCCCGCCACCGCCACGTTCAGGCTGTGCCCGGTGCCGACCATGGGGATCTCCACCAGCTCGTCCAGGTGCTCCAGCGCCTCCGGCGGCAGCCCGGTCCGCTCGTGGCCCAGCACCACCACGGTGCGGCGGCGCGCCGCGGGCAGGTCGCCCAGCCGGACCGCCTCGTCGGCCAGCTCGACGCCCACGACCCGGGCCCCGGCGGCCCGCTCGGCGGCGAGCCAGCGCTGCGGCCCGGCCACCCGGTGCACGCAGCTCGGCCGGCGCAGCGTGTTGCCGCGCTCGACGGCCCGGTCCGCCCACGGGCGGCGCGGCACCGCCAGGCACGCCCCGACCGCGTCGCAGGTGCGCAGCAGCGTGCCGAGGTTGGCGTCGTACAGGGGCCACAGCGGGGCGGCGATCAGGTGGCCCCAGCAGCGGTGGGCGGCCGGGCGGCGCTGCGCGCGCAGGTCCCGGCGGCTGCGGACGTGCGGGTTCATGCTCGGGCGTGCTTCGCGGCGCACGCGGGCCATCGACGGCGTCCCGGCGGCGGTCCCCGGGGCCCCGACGGTAGGCCGCCCGGGCTTGCCGCCGCGACCGGATTACCGGCGCCGCTCCCGCGCGTCGACCGGCCGGGCCGGCGGCCGGTGCTCCCGCGCGGACGAGAACCAGGGGCCGGTGTTGGGCGGCTCGGCGGCGAGCCGCTCCGGCGTCCGCCCGCCCCGCCCGGCCCCGAACCCACCCGCCGGCAGCGCACCGTGCCCACCGCGGTGCCCGCCGGTATCCGGGCCGGTGGGCGGGCCGGTGGGCGGCGCCGCCGCGGCCGGCTCGGCCCGCGGGCCCGGCACCGCGCCGCCGGGGGAGGGCTCCGCCGGGGCGACCGGCAGGCGGTGGGTCACCGGCTCGTCGCCGGCGGCCGGGCGGCGCTGCCCCGGCGGCGCGGGGGCCGCCGCGGCCGGGGCCGCCGCCGCCAGGCGCTGCAGGAAGTCGGGCTCCGACGCGGGCCCGTGGGTCCAGTGCTGCTTGACCGCGGGCCCATCGGCGCCCGTGGGCGCGGCCGGCCGGTCCGGGGCCGCCGCGGCCGGCCACAGCCGGGGCCGGCGGCGGCCCGCCAGGTCCTCGATCCAGCCGAACGCCACGACGGCGACCGCGGTCAGCAGCAGCGCCCCCGCCAGCGTCGCCGGGGCGTCGAGCGGCCCGAGGTCGTCGAGGGCCAGCCAGCCGAGCAGCGCGATCGTGGCGAAGATCGCCGGGCTGTGCCACAGGTAGACGGTGACGGCGCGGGCGTTGAGCAGCCGCACCGCGGCCGCCAGGCCCCGCACCCGGTCGAGCCAGCCCATCGGCGGCTCCCACCACAGGGCGAGCAGCACGAACGCGAACGCCCACAGCGCCTGCGCGATCGGCACGTCGCCGAGGTCGCTGCGGTACTCCTCGGGGTGGGCGCGCAGGTACAGCATGGCGGCGGCGCCGAGGGCGAGCGTGACGGGCGCGACGACCCACGCCCGCAGGCGCTGCAGCCGGCCGTCGTGGTGGGCGAAGCCGGCGATCCAGCAGGAGCCGTACGTGGCCAGGTCCCACGCGATGGCGTCGCCGTTGCCGTAGAACTCGAAGCCGGTGACGTGCAGGGCGAGCAGCGCGGCGAACGGCGCGGCGACGGCCGCCCAGGCGGCGCGCCGGTACGCCCACCACAGCAGCGGCGACAGCAGCACGAACCACAGGTACGCCCGCAGGTACCACAGCGGCCCCCACAGGTCGCCGCCCCACTCGCTGCCGGGCGGGTCGCCGACGGGCACGATCCAGTACGCCAGCCGGTGCAGCCCCATCTTCTCGTCGTCCCAGCCGGCCAGGTACATGGCGGGCACGGCGACGGCGGCCAGCGCCCACAGGGGCGGGACGAGCCGGCGGATGCGCGAGACCACGACGTGGGCGGCGTCGCGCCGCTCCAGCGACGCGGCGGTCAGCGACCCGGCGAGCGCGAACATGACGCCCATCGCGGGCAGCGCGATCGTCAGCCAGGGCCAGGCGACGGCGTGGTAGACGACGACGCGCAGGATGGCCGCGGCCCTCAGGAGGTCGATGTAGCGGTTGCGCACCGCGAAAACCTAGCGACCGGCCCGGCAAAACGGCCATAACTCATTCCGACGATAAGTCAGACCGATCGGGGCGCACGGGACGCCTCGATCGACCGACCCCGATCGGGTGCCCGCAGAGGTTCAGCAGCCCGGTGAGGTCGTCCACGGCGTCGGCGGGCCGGTACGGGTCGGCGTCCACCCGGTAGGCGCCCGCGCCGGGGTAGGCGGCGTTGGTGACCAGCACGGGCCGCATCCCGGCCGCCCGCGCCCCGGCCAGCTCGCCGCCGCCGCCGTCGCCCACGTACCAGCACGCTTCCGCCGGCACGCCCAGCCCGGCGGCGGCCGCCGCGTAGAGCCGCGGGTCGGGTTTGCGGCAGCCGGACCGCCAGCTGAACACGGGCACGTCGATCCGGGCCGCGTACGGGGTGCCCGCCCAGCTCTCCACCAGCTCGGAGGCGCAGTCGCTGATCAGGGCGGTCCGCCAGCCGCGCCCGCGCAGCTCGTCCAGCACGGCGAGGGCCTCGGGGCGGGGCGGGCGCAGGTCGGCGGCCCGGGCCCGGTGCACGGTCAGGGCGGCGTCGAGGGTGTCGTCGCCGACGGTGGCGCCGCACCGGGCGGCCATGGCGCGCAGGGTGTCGCGGGTGCCGCCGTAGCGGCCGACGATCCGGTCGCGGAACGTGCCCGACATGGCGGCCCAGAAGTCGTCGGCGGGCACCCCGAGCGCCGCGGCCGTGGCGGCGAACGCCGCCCGCCGCCCGCCCTCGGCCGCCGGGTCGGTCAGGGTGCAGTAGAAGTCGAGAACGATCGCGCGCACCCGGGCGATCATGACAGAACGGCCCGGCGCGCAGGCGCCGGGCCGTTCGTGGTCGGACGGGCGTCAGCCCTTGACGGAGCCGGCCGTCAGGCCGCGGACGAAGTAGCGCTGCAGCGACACGAACACCAGCAGCGGCACCACCATGCTGAGGAACGCGCCGGCGGTCAGCAGCTGCCAGCCCTGGCCCTGGGAGCCGACGAGCGACGCCACGTTGACGGTGACGACGGCGTTGTCGCCGGTGCCGAGGAAGACCAGCGCGATGAGCAGGTCGTTCCACACCCAGAGGAACTGGAAGATGGCGAACGAGGCCAGCGCCGGCACCGACATCGGCACGATGAGCCGCCAGAACGTCGCGAAGTGGTTCGCGCCGTCCACCTTCGCGGACTCGATGATGCCCCGCGGCAGCGTCGCCATGTAGTTGCGCAGGATGTAGATGGCCAGCGGCATGCCGAAGCCGGCGTGGGCGAGCCAGACGGACAGGAACGTGCCGTTGAGCCCGAGGTCGCTGTAGATGCGCAGCAGCGGCACGAGCGCCACCTGGTTCGGCACCACGAGCAGGCCGACGATGACGACGAACAGCACGTCGCGGCCGCGGAACTCCATGAACGTGAACGCGTACGCCGCGAACGCCGCGATCATGATCGGGATGATGGTGGCCGGGACGCTCACCACGAAGCTGTTGAGGAACGCGCGGCCCATGCCGCCCTCGGTCCAGACCTCGGAGTAGTTCGCGATCGTCCACTGGGTCAGGTCGAACGGCGACGCCAGCGCCGTCCACCAGCCGGAGGTCAGGGCGTCCTCCGGGCCGCGGAACGACGTCACCAGCAGGCCGACCGTCGGCACGATCCACACGAAGCACAGGATCCCGACGACGATGCGGGCGAACCAGCTCGGCCGGTGGATCTTGTCGCCGTGCCCGCCGGTGAGCTTGGTGGCCTTGGTCTGGGTGTGCGCCGGCGCGGCGACCGGTGGCGGCGTGTTGCTCGTGGTGGTCATCGCGCTGCCTCCTGCACCCGGAACTGCCGCACCTGGTAGATCATCACCGGGGTCACGGCGATCATCAGCATCACGACGATCGCGGACGCCCAGCCGTAGTTGCCGTTACGGAACAGCTCGTTGAAGAACCGGACCGCGACGACGTCGGTGGTGAAGTTGCCGTTGGTCATGACGTACACGACGTCGAAGATCTTCATGACCGCGATGAGCACGGTGATGAAGACGGTGATCACGGTCGGCCAGATCTGCGGGACGACGACCCGGAAGAACACCTGGGGCTCGCTGGCCCCGTCGATGCGGGCCGCCTCCAGGGTCTCGTCGGGCACGCTCTTGACGGCCGCCGACAGCAGCACCATCGCGAAGCCGACCTGCGCCCACACCAGCACCACCATGAGCAGGAAGCTGTTCATCCGCGCCTGGTCCTGCTGCAGCCACGCCACCGGCGCGCCGCCGAGCGCGGTGACGATGCCGTTCATCAGGCCGATCTGCGGCTGGCCCTCGGGCCGCGCCTCGTAGATGAACCGCCAGATGGCCGCCTGCGCCACACCGCTGATCGCCATCGGCAGGAAGATGATCGACTTGCTGAACTTCTCGAACGTCGGCCGCAGCTTGTCGGTGAGCACCGCGACGGCCAGGCCGAGGATCACCGTCAGCGTGGGCACGATGATGATCCACAGCAGCGTGTTGAACAGCGTCGCCCGGAAGTCGCTGGAGCTGAGCAGGTCGGTGTAGTTGCTCAGGCCGACCCAGGCCGTGCTCGTGGAGTTGGCGAAGCTGAGGATGATCGTGCGGATCGCCGGATAGATGAGGAAGACGCCGATGGCCAGCACCGCGGGGCCGACGAAGACGTACGGCTTGATCCGCTCCTCCCACTTCTGCGGCAGCCGCTCGGCGATCTTGTTGAGCGCGTAGTAGAGCAGCAGGGCGCCCCCGACCCCGCCGACGATCGCCATCAAGGCGTTCAAAACTCTGATCACTGACCTGTTCCCTTCCGCC
>NZ_BOOY01000029.1 GCF_016863475.1 Spirilliplanes yamanashiensis | reverse complement strand
GGGTCAGCGCCTTACTTCGGCCAGCTCGACTCGATGTCGTTGAGCGCCTTGTCGACGTCCTTCTGGCCGCCGATCCACGCGACGGAGTCCTTCCAGAAGCTGCCGGCGCCGACCGCGCCGGGCATCTGGTCGGAACCGTCGAAGCGGAAGACCGTGGCCTGGTACGCGAGCTGCGCGACCTTGCGCGTGGTCTCGTCCGGGTACTGCGACGCGTCGAACGTCTTGTGCGGCGAGATGTAGCTGCCTTCCTTCGTGCCGCCGTTGAACTGCGGGCTCGTCACGAAGGACATGACCTTCTTGGTCGCGTCGTCGTTGCTGAACGCCGCCGCGAGGTCGCCGCCGCCGAGGACCGGCTTGTCGGCCGCCGTCGTGCCGGGCAGCAGGAACACGCCCACCTCGGAGTCGAGGCTCTCCCGGATGCGGTCCGGGAAGAAGCCCTTCTGCGTGATGAAGTTGCCCTGCCGGTGCAGGAAGCACTTCGGCGGGTTGTCGAACATGGGGTTGGCGGCGGTGCTGAACGCGTTGCTGATCATCGAGGAGCGCCCGCCGAACGTGTTGCCCTCGGTAAGGGTGAGCTGCTCGAAGGTCTGCGCCGCCTGCTTGACCACCGGGTCGTTGAACGGGATCTCGTGCTTGACCCACTGGTCGTACTTCTCGGGCCCGCCGATGCGCAGGACGTAGTCCTCGATCCAGTCGGTCACCGGCCAGCCGGTGGCGGGACCGGCCTCGATGCCGACGCACCAGGGCGCGGTGCCGCTGGCCTTGATCGTGTTGGTGAGGGCGATGAGCTCCTCGGTGGTGGTGGGTTCCTTCCACCCCTTGGCCTCGAAGGCCTTCTTGGGGTACCACACGAGGCTCTTGACGTTCATCGACATCGGCGTGCCGTAGATCTTGCCGTCGGCCGAGGTGCCGGCGTCCAGCTCGCCCGGCACCAGCGTCGACTTGAGCGCGTTGACGTCGACGATCGTGCTGAGGTCCTGCAGCTTGCCGGTCTTGGCGATGTCCATCATGACGCCGGGCTGCGGGAAGAACGCGATGTCGGGCAGGTTGTTGCCGGCGACCCGGCTGCGGATGAGGGTGTCGAACGACTGCGACGCCTCGGTGTACTTGATCGTCACGCCGTTCTGCGACGCCCACTGGCCGAGCGAGGCCTGGAACGCCTTGGACTGGTCGCCGCCGAAGCCGAAGACGATCTCGACGGTGGTGTCGCCGTTACCGGTGTTGCCGCTGCCGCCGCCGCTGTCGCCCCCGCCCTCCTCGAGGCACGCGGTGCTGAGCAACAGCACGGCGGAGGCCGCCGCGACGGACTTCAGAACCTTCCGGGTGTGCATACCGGCTCCTGTTTCTGGTCTCCCGCCACGTCCTCGGGGCATGAGGCGCCGCCGCCGGGGGGTGGCGGGGAATCCGGTCTAGGGTTTGGTAGATGTCGGTCGATTAAGGCTCTGACCTGCGCTGGTAAGCAGGACCTGGTCGGCTCGGTAGACAGCCTGTGTCGATTTAGTTACTCCTATCACACAAGCTGCGCCCCGGCCCGGTGCCTGTCAAGCCCGCGTTTCAGGTTTGTTACGCACAGTCTTGAGGACGAGCCCGCGCACCGCATCTCGAGATCCGTTCCGGGCGTATCGTCACCCCATGCCCGCGGCGAGGAGCCGACGCGACGCCCGAAAGCCACGCCCCACCATGGCCGACGTCGGCCGCCTGGCGGGCGTGTCGCCCACGGCCGTCTCGTTCGTCATCAACGGCCGGGTCGGCGAGATCAGCGACGAGACCCGCGACCGGGTCCTCGACGCCGTCCGCCAGCTCGGCTACCGGCCGAACCGCGCCGCCCGGGGGCTGCGCACCCGCCGCTCGCACACCATCGGCGTGGTCACCGGCGCCCTCGACACCGACCCGGCCGTGGCGCGCACCGTCGCCGGCGCCCACGACGCGGCCGCCGAGCTGGGCAGCCGGCTGGTGCTGGCCTGCGACCCCGGCGGCCGGGGCCTGCGCGGCACCGTCGAGGACCTGCTCGACCGCCAGGTCGACGCGCTGCTCGTCGCGGTCGGGGGCGACGCCGGCGGGGACCTGCCGGCCGGCGGGCCGGTGCCCGCGGTGCTGGTCAACGTGCCCCCGCCCGCCGAGCCGGGCGCGCCCGCCGTGCTGGCCGACGAGCACGCCGCCGGGCGGTCCGCCACCGCGCTGCTGCTCGCGGCCGGGCACCGGCGCATCGCCGTGCTGTGCGGCGGGCCGCACGGCTGGCCCACCCGGGAGCGGCTGGCCGGCCACCGCGCCGCCCTGGCCGCCGCCGGCCTGCCGGGCGACCCCGGCCTCGTCGTCGCCGGGCCCGACCGGGTCGACTCCGGTCACCGGCGCGCCGCCCGGCTGCTCGCCTGCGGGTCCCCGCCGACCGCGCTGCTGTGCGGGTCCGAGCGGGTCGCCACCGGCGCCTACCTGGCGATCGCCGCGGCCGGGCTGCGGGTGCCGGACGACGTGTCGGTGGTCGCCTTCGACGACGGCAGCGGCCTGTCCGCCGAGCTGCGCCCGGCGCTGTCCACCGTGCACCTGCCGTTCCGCGAGATGGGCGCGCGGGCGGTGCGGCGGCTGCTGCTCGCCGCGCCGGACGGCGCGCCCGGCACCACCCGGCTGCCCTGCCCGGTGATCCGGCGCGCCTCCGTGGCCGGCCCGCCCGCCGCCCGCCCGGCGGGGTGACGGCGGCCCGCCGTCGCGTGCTGAGCGTGGAGATCGCGGTTACATTGAGCGCCTGTCGTCCACCCCGGCGTTCGGAGGACTCCGATGCTCGACGCCCTGGGCGCCCGCCTCGCGGCCGAGGCGGAGTCGGCGCTGGGCCGCGCCGAGGGGCGCGCGTTCCTCGACCGGCTCGCCGTGCGGGCCGTGGACATCGAGCCGCCCCTGCGGGAGCTGTACGGCGCCGGGCACGACGTCGGCGCCCTGCTCGAACGCCTGGTCCGGCTGGCCCTGAAGGCCGCCCGGCAGCGCCCCGACCCGCTGCGCGAGCTGGACCGCCGCCGCGAGATCGACCCGCACTGGTTCCAGCACCCGTCGATGGTCGGCTACGTCGCCTACGTCGACCGGTTCTGCGGCACCCTGCGCGAGCTGCCGGCGCGCCTGGACTACCTCGGCGAGCTGGGCGTGCGCTACCTGCACCTGATGCCGCTGCTGCGGGCCCGCCCGGGGGAGAACGACGGCGGCTACGCCGTGCAGGACTACCGGGCCGTCGAGCCGCACCTGGGGACCATGGCCGACCTGGAGGACGTGGCCGGCGAGCTGCACGCCCGCGACATGAGCCTCTGCGTCGACCTGGTGCTCAACCACACCGCGATGGAGCACCCGTGGGCGCGCCGCTGGCTCGCCGGCGACCCGGCGTACGCCGACTTCTACACCGCCCACCCCGACCGCGAGGTCCCCGACGCCTACGAGCGCACCATCATGGAGGTCTTCCCGGACCGGGCGCCGGGCGCGTTCACCTGGTACGACGAGGCCAACGGCGGGGCCGGCGGCTGGGTGCTCACCACGTTCTGGTCGTACCAGTGGGACCTGAACTGGACCAACCCGAACGTCTTCGCCGCCATGGCCGACACGGTGCTGTGGCTGGCGAACCGGGGCGTCGACGTGTTCCGGATGGACGCCGTGCCGTTCATGTGGAAGCGGCTCGGCACCGACTGCATGAACCAGCCCGAGGTGCACCTGCTGGTGCAGGCGCTCAAGGCGCTCACCGCTGTGGCCGCCCCGGGCGTGCTGTTCAAGGCCGAGGCGATCGTGGCGCCCGACGAGCTGGTCGGCTACCTCGGCGCGCACGAGCGCTACCGGCCCGAGTGCGAGCTGGCCTACCACAACCAGCTCATGGTGATGCTGTGGAGCGGCCTGGCCACCCGCGACGCGCGCCTGATGACCCGGTCCCTGCAGCGGCTGCGGCCGATCCCGCCCACCACGGCGTGGTGCACCTACCTGCGCGGCCACGACGACATCGGGTGGGCGGTCAGCGACGTCGACGCCGCCGCCGTCGGCTGGGACGGCTTCACCCACCGCCGGTTCCTCAACGACTTCTACAGCGGACGGTTCCCCGGCAGCTTCGCCGACGGCGCGCTGTTCCAGGAGAACGAGGTCACCGGCGACGCCCGGATCTCCGGCTCGGCCGCGTCGCTGGCCGGCATCGCCGCCGACCCGGCCACCGCCGTGCGCCGGCTGGTGCTGCTGTACGCGGTCGTCTACGCCTACGGCGGCATCCCGCTGCTGTACATGGGCGACGAGCTGGGCATGGCCAACGACCTGTCGTACCGCGACGACCCGCGCCGCGCCGACGACAACCGCTGGATGCACCGGCCGGTGATGGACTGGGCGGCGGCGGAGCGCCGGCACGACCCGGACACCGTCGAGGGACGGCTGTTCGGCTGGTTCGCCCGGCTGGCGCGAGCCCGCCGGGCGCTGCCCGCGCTGGCGTCCGGCGGGGCGAGCGCCGCCCTGGACACCGACAACCCGCACGTGTTCGCGTTCTGGCGGCGGCACCCGCGCAGCGGCGACTTCCTGTGCCTGGCCAACCTGTCCGAACAGGACCAGAGCGTCGGCCTGGCCCCGTTCGCCCGGTTCGGCTGGCTGGAGACCGCCCTGTCCAGCGACGGCCCGCTGCGCGTCGAGCACGGCCGGGCCCACCTGCCCGGCCTGGGCTTCGCGTGGCTGGCGGAGGAGTGAGCGCCGTGGCGCCCACCGTGCACCACCTGCGTGCCGCCGGGGTGAGCCTGGTCCTGGACGCCACCGGCGACGGCCTGCCACGGGTGGCGCACTGGGGCGCCGACCTGGGCGAGCTGGACCGCACCGCGCTGGCGGACCTGGTCGCGGCGGCCGAACCGCAGGTCGCCTCGAACACGATGGACGCCGTCGTGCCCGTCAGCGTGCTGCCCGAGCAGTCGGCGGGCTGGCTGGGCACGCCGGGCGTGGCCGGGCACCGCGACGGCGCCGACTTCTCCACGAGGTTCGTGGTGTCCGGCGTCGACGCCGGGCAGCCGGGCCGGCTCGTCGTCACCGCCGCCGACGACGCCGCCGCGCTGGGCCTGGTCGTCGAGGTCGAGCTGACCCCGGCGGGGCTGGTGCGCCAGCGGGCGACGCTGACCAACACCGGCGCGGGCGCGTACACCGTCGAGGCGGTCACCCTGGCGCTGCCGGTCGGCGGCACGGCCGCCGAGCTGCTCGACCTGACCGGCCGGCACCTGCGCGAGCGCAGCCCGCAGCGGGCGGCGTTCCGGGCCGGCACCTGGACCCGGGAGAACCGCCGCGGGCGCACCGGCACCGACGCCACCCTGGTGCTGGTCGCCGGCGAGGCAGGGTTCGGCTTCCGGTCCGGCGAGGTGTGGGGCCTGCACGTCGCGTTCAGCGGCAACCACCGCACCCTCGCCGAGCGCACCCCCGGCGGGGTGGCGCTGCTGGCCGGCGGTGAGCTGCTGCTGCCCGGCGAGGTGCGGCTGGCCACGGGCGAGGCGTACGCGACCCCGTGGGTGTACGGCTCCCACGGCGCCGGCCTCGACGAGCTGTCCGGGCGGTTCCACCGGCACCTGCGCGAGCGCCCGCACCACCCGCGGCGTCCCCGGCCGGTCACCATGAACACCTGGGAGGCCGTCTACTTCGACCAGCGTCTCGACACGCTGGCCGCGCTGGCCGACGCGGCCGCCGCCGTCGGCGCCGAGCGCTTCGTGCTGGACGACGGCTGGTTCCGCGGCCGCCGCGACGACACCGCCGGGCTCGGCGACTGGCATGTCGACGAGACCGTCTGGCCCGACGGCCTGCACCCGCTGGTGCGGCACGTGCGCGGCCTCGGGCTGGAGTTCGGCCTGTGGGTCGAGCCCGAGATGATCAACCTGGACTCCGGCCTGGCCCGGGCGCACCCGGAGTGGATCCTCGGCACCGGCGGCCGGCTGCCGCCCGCGTCGCGCCACCAGCAGGTGCTCGACCTCGGCCACCCCGCCGCCTTCGCGCACCTGCTCGACCGGCTCGACGCCCTGCTCACCGAGTACGACATCGGCTTCCTGAAGTGGGACCACAACCGCGACCTCGTCGAGGCGGGCACCGCCGTCACCGGCGGCGCCGGCGTGCACCGGCAGACCCTGGCCGTGTACGCCCTCATGGACGAGGTGCGCCGCCGCCACCCGCGCCTGGAGATCGAGTCGTGCAGCTCCGGCGGCGGCCGCGTCGACCTGGGCGTGCTGGAGCGCGCCGACCGGGTCTGGGCCAGCGACTCCATCGACGCCCTGGAACGCCAGCAGATCCAGCGCTGGACCACCCTGCTGCTGCCGCCCGAGCTGCTCGGCGCGCACGTCGGGTCGCCCGTCGCGCACACCACCCGGCGCACCCACCCGCTCGACCTGCGGGCCGGCACCGCCCTGTTCGGCCACTTCGGCATCGAGTGGGACCTGACCACGGCCTCCGCGGCCGAGCTGGCCCGGCTCACCGAGTGGGTGGCCGCGTACAAGGAGCTGCGCGCGCTGCTGCACACCGGCACGGTGGTGCGCGCCGACCACCCGGACCCGGCGCTGCAGGTGCACGGCGTCGTCGCCGCCGACCGCTCCCGCGCGGTGTACGCGCTCGTGCAGCTCGCCACCGGCGTGCACGCTCCGCCCGGCCGGGTGCGGCTGCCCGGGCTCGACCCGGCCGCCCGCTACCGGGTGGCCCCGCTGCCGCCGGGCGACCGCGTCGACGGGCCCGGCATGACGCCGCTGCGCTGGTGGGCCGAGGGCGTCACGCTGCCCGGCGCCGCCCTGGCCGCGGCCGGGCTGCAGGCGCCGATGCTGTTCCCCGAGCGGCTCGTGCTCGTCGAGGCCGCCCGACTCCCGTAACCGTGCCACGGTCGGGTCGCCGACCCCGCCGGAGGCCGCGGCGTGCTTCGATGTGCCCACATCGTTCTGGGGAGGATCGAGTGGGTGTTTCGAGACGGCTCGCCGCCACCGCGGCGGCTGCCGTGATGGGGGCGGGCCTCGGCGCGGTCGTGGTCGCGCCGGGCACGGCGTTCGCCGCCGCGTGCCCGAAGGGCGAGTACCAGAAGGCCGTCGAGGCCAACCTGAAGAAGCTCGGCGGGTTCGGCAAGGTCACCGTCGACGGCAAGCAGTCCGCCGCGGACTGCGCCGCCATCAAGAAGTTCCAGACGCGCTACGGCATCAAGCCCGTCCAGGGCCGCGCCGGGCCCACCACCAACGACGTGGCGAAGCGGCTGGCGAGCACCAGCACCGCGGCGTGCAAGGCGCCCAAGAAGGGCACCACGTTCTGCGTCGACCTGACGCACCAGACCACGTTCGTGATGCGCAACGGCAAGGTGCACCTCAAGCCGACGGTCACCCGCACCGGCATGAAGGGCTACCGGACGCCGACCGGCACGTACAAGATCAACAAGCGGACCATCAAGGAGTGGTCGAACCCCTACGAGGTGTGGATGCCGTACTGGCAGCGCTTCGTGCGGGGCATCGGCTTCCACCAGACGACCACCTACCTGCACGACGGGTGGCGCGGCTCGCACGGCTGCGTCAACCTGCTGCCCGCCGACGCCAAGGCGTACTACGACCTGGGCAAGATCGGCTCCACCGTCAAGGTGTTCGGGCGCCGTCCCGGCACCTGACCGGCGGCGCCGCCCGCCCCGGCCGCCCGCAGGCGGCCGGGGCCGGGCGCTGCCGGCCCCCGTTACGCTACGGCCGGCAGCCGGTGGGCCAGCCGCGCGAACGTCTGCAGCACGTCGTGCACCGGGAAGGCCTTCTCGTCCCCGGTCGCGGTCACGATCCGCAGCCCGGCCCGGTCCAGCGCGTACGAGACGTCCTCGAACTGGCTGATGGTGTCGTCGTGGTGCACCACCGTCAACGCATCGGCACGCAACATGTCCCGGGTACCTCCTCGTCGGCGGTGCAACGTGACCTGGATTACGTTCCGTGAGCGCAGGCAGTTCACCGCCCGTGATAAATCGGCCGTCCGGCCGAGTCCGCCGGACTGCCGGTCAGGGCGCCGTCCGACGGGTAGCCTCGCTGTGAAACCACTGCTCAGGTGACCGGTGCGGGCGACGAACGACGGGTGTGATGAAGAGGACCGCGATGCATCCGCGCGACCGCCACGCAGCCTCCCGCGCGGTCGCGTACCTCTGCCTGGCGGCCATCCCGTTCATCATCGTGTCGCTGCTGCTGGTGCCGGAGTTCCTCGGCACGGGCGTCGCCGCCGCCGTCAACGTCGTCGTCCTCAACGCCCTGCTCGGCGCCGCCGCGTTCGCCTGCTGGCGGATGCCCGACCGGCTGCCCGAGTGGTTCTGGGTGGCCATCCCGGTCGGCGCCGCCGCCGCGATCATGTGGATGGATCTCGTCACCAAGGACGCCGGCGTCACCGGCCAGCTGTTCTTCCTGTGGCCGGTGCTGTACGCGGCCACCTTCCTGCGCCGCCTCTACGTGTACATCGTGCTGGTCGCGGTGCTCGTCGCCGAGTGCGTCGTCACCTTCGTGATCCTCACGCCCGCCAAGGCGGCCGCCGACGTCGTCGGCCTCATGACCACGCTGGCCATGTCCGCGGTCATCATCGTCTTCCTGCGCGAACGCCGCGACCAGCTGTTCGAGGTGCTGGAGTCGCAGGCCCTGGCCGACCCGCTGACCGGCCTGCCCAACCGCCGCTCGTTCGACCGCGACCTCGCCCAGCACGCCGCCTGGGCCCGCCGCCACGGCGGCCCCATCGCGCTGCTCACCGTCGACCTCGACAACTTCAAGACCATCAACGACACGTGGGGACACGCCGTCGGCGACCAGGCCCTGCAGTCGGTGTCCCGGGCGATGCGCGAGGTCGTCCGCGAGACCGACGTCGCCGCCCGCCTCGGCGGCGACGAGTTCGTGGTGCTGCTGCGCTCCGACATGCGCGGCGCCACCCGCGTCGCCGAGGCCCTGGCCGCCCGCGTCGCCGCCGCCACCGACGTCCCCGGCGGCGCGCCCACGCTCAGCATCGGCATCGCGGTGCTGCCGGACAACGCCGACACCGTCGACGGCCTCGTCGCCGCCTCCGACGCCGCCCTCTACGAGGCGAAGGTGCACGGCCGCAACCGCTACGCCTGCGCCCGCCCGGCCGCCCGCGGCCCGGTCAGCGACCACGCCCGCTGAGCGCGGGGTCCGGTCGCCCCGCCGTCATCCCGCCGCGCGGGCCGCGTCCGCGTGGATCTCGGAGCTGAGCCGCGGCGACGGGCCCCACCCGTCCCGCAGCACCCGGATGTACACGGCGTCCAGGCACACCTCGAGCCGCCCCACCAGGTCCAGATCCTCGGGGTCCGCCAGCCGCATCGCCCGCCCGAAGTGGTCGAACGCCTCCAGGTAACGCCCCTGATCGACGCAGCACCGGCCCGCGTTCTCGTGCGCCACGCTACGCACCGTGTCCGGCACGTCGGCCGTGACGATCGCGTCGAACAGCGCGTCCGCCTCCGCGAACTCCCCGCGCAGCCGCAGCACCTGGGCCAGCTCCGCCTGCGCCAGCGCCACGGCCTGCGGCTCCCCGCCGGCCTCCCCGTGCGCCAGCGCCAGCCGGGCCGCCGCGGCCGCCCGGTCGACGTCGCCGAGCAACCGGCACACCTCGGCCCGCAGGCACAGCACCCGCGCCCGGGTCATGTTGTCGTGGGCGGCGGTCAGCGGCACGGCGAGCCGCTCCGCGACCTCCCGCAGGTGCTCCTGGTCGTCGACGACCTCGCGCAGCGTGGACACGTCGAGCCGCCACCGGATGTCCCCGACGATCTCGGCCGGATCCGGCGCGGGCGGCTTCACCGGCTCGGGCTCCGGCTCGGGCGCTGCCGCCTCGGGTTCGGCCTTGTCGGGGGCGGGCTCGGTCTTCGTGGTGAACCAGCCGTCGCCCGTGCCCGCCGTCTCCGGCCGGTCGTCGACGGGCCGCGGCGCGGGCACGGCCCCGTCGGCCGCAAGCGCCGCCCCGAGCCCAGCGGGAACCTCGTCGCCGTCGGCCACGGGCGCGGCCACAGGCGCGGCCAGGGGTGCGGCCACGGATGCGGCTGGCGCGGCCTCGGGTGCGGCCTCGGGTGCGGCCTCGGGTGCGGCCACGGTTGCGGCCTCGGGTGCGGCCACGGTTGCGGCCGGTGCGGGCTCGGCGGGCTCGGCGGGCTCGGCGGGCGGGGCGACGGCGGGTGACACCGGCACCGGCGCGGGGGCCGGTGGGGTGGGCAGGGTCGCCGCGCCCGGGCCGGCCGCCTGCCCCGGGATGCGCGGGGCGAACGCGGGCGCGTTACCGCCGCGCAGTTTGCTCGGCTCCTCGCGGATGTCGTCCCGGGTCCGGACCGCCTCACGCGCGGTCTGCGGGGCGGCGGCCGCCCACGACGTGCCGGCCACCCCCGCGGCCCAGTCCTCGGGCGTCAGCGGCCCGCGCGGCGCCGGCACGGCGGCGCCCGCCGGGCGCGGGGCGAACGCGGCGGGCCGCTCCTCGACCCGGGCGCCGCCCGGGGGAGTGCCGGCGAAGGCGGCCGGGGCCTGTGGCGGGGCCGCGGGGCCGCCGGAGGCCGGCCGCGCCCCGGGGGTGAGCGGGACACGGGCGGCGGGGCCGTGCTGCTCGAACGCCTCGCCGGTCACCGCGGGTGAGACCGGCGCGGGGGAGACCGGCGACGGAGACACCGGGGCGGTCGGCGAGTCCGAGACCGGCGCGGCCGCCGCGGGCGAGACCGGGTAGGTCCCACCCGCCGCGGGCGAGACCGGGTAGGTCCCACCCGCCGCGGGCGAGACGGGGAAGGTGCCGGGCCCACCCGCCGCGGGCGAGACCGGGTGGGTGCCGGGCCCGGCGGGCGCCGGCGAGGTCGGAACCGGCGCAGCCGTGGCCGGAGGGGCCGAGGCCGGCGCGACCGGTGCGGCCGGTGCGGGCGCGGAGACCCGCGCCGCGGGCACGGCCGGCGCGCCGGGCGCCGGGCGGGGCGGGGGTGGCGCCACGACCGGCTTGCGCGGCGGGCCGGTCGGCGACTGGGCGATGACCCGGGCGACCTGCGGGGTGTGCGACGCGATGACCTTGGGCACCGGGGGCGTCGTGGGGGTGGCGGTGACGCGCAGCCCGGCGGCCGGGGCGGCGCCGTCCTTGACCCTCGGGGCCGGGGCGGCGTCCTCGACGGCGACCACCTTGGGCTTCACCGGGCCCTCACTGGCGACGACGCGCGGCACGACCGTGGGCTCGGCCGCGGCGGGCTTGGCCGCGGCGGGACTGGGCGGCGGCACGGGCGAGACCGGCGCGGGCAGGACAGGCGCAGGGCGTTCGTCGTCGCGGACCCAGCGGGCCGGGGAGTCGGCGTCGCGGTCGTAGCGCGTGTCGAGGTCGGCGGGTTCGTCGCGGTACGGGTAGACGTCGTCGAGCGGGTCCCGGTAGGCGGCGGGCGGCCGGTACGCGACGTCGTCGTCGGCAGGCAGGTCGTAGGGCAGGTCGCCGGTGAGCGGGTCGTACGCGGGGTCGGCGGACCGGGCGTCGCGCAGGTTCCGCAGGTCGCGCAGGTCGTGCAGGTCGCGGGCGTCGGCGTACTCGGCGTCGCGGTCGCGGGCGTGCCGGCCGCGGGCGGCCGGGGGCGGGACGGGGCGCAGCCGCGGCACCTGGGCGCGGCCGGTGACGGGCAGGCTGGGGACGCGGGCGCGGCCGGCGGGCGGCGGGTTGCGCCGGCGGCGGCGTTCCGGGTCGGGGTCGCGGGCGCCCCAGCGGGAGTCGACGGCGGCGTGGACGTCGCTCCAGTCCTCGTAGTCGTCGCCGTACATCTGCTCGTCGAAGCCGAGCTCGTCGTAGCCGCTGTCGTCCCAGGCGCCGCGGTGGTCGTCGGCGCGGTCGTAGCGGCCGGCGCGGGGTTCGTCGTAGGCGCCCGGCGGGTCCATCGGCCAGTAGGCGTCCTCGTCGAGGCCGTCGTCGTCGTAGTCGTCGTCGGGGGAGGGCAGCGATTCGGGCGGCAGGGCCCAGGTGCGGCGCACTCCGGCGGCGTAGTCGGCGGCGGGGTCGCCGGCGGGGCGGTCCCAGCCGCCGCGGGCGGCGCGGCGGCGGTCGCGGCGGGCGGCGAGCTCGTCGGGCGGGCCGGTGACGGTGCTGGTGAGGTCGATGTCGGCGGGCGCCCAGCGGGGGGCGGGTCCGGCGAGGCCGTCGGCGGTGCGGTCGTCCGGCTCCCAGCCGTCCCGCCGGGGGCTCACCGCGCCCCCGCCGTGTACGCGGGCGCGGGGACGCGTGCGCTTAAGGAACGCACACCGTGGAGCTGCACCGTCGCATCACCCTCGTCGCGTGTCGTCAACCGTCAGTTACGTCATGCCGCCGTTTCCGCGTGGGGGTTGGAAGGCTAGCCGCGCGATTGGGGCGTCCGCCACACCTGAGCGGGCCGTTCCCGCCATCGGACGAGGACAGATGGGGACCGACAGTCCCGAAAGCCGCATGCCGCCGCCCGGTTCCGGAACCGTTTCTCACGGTGGGTAGCCGCAACGGGCGCGTAACACCGGCCGGTCACCCTGCGCCGGGATCTCGACGGCGATGGATACCGCGGGTGGGCCGGGGCTGCCGGTCGGTGACACTTAAACCGCAGCTAAGGCTACCGAAAAGAGTCTTGTCAAATAGACACCGGCAAGATCTGGACATCGGTCGTAAGTGGTCTTAATAATTACCCGACCGTCGATGTCTCTGTGGAGGACGTCATGCGCCGCTCCCGTTCCCTGATACTGTCCGTGGCCGTCGCGGTTGCCGCCGCCGGCACGGCCCTCTACGTCGTCAGCCCGGCCTCCGCCGCGGCCACCACCGCCACCTTCAGCAAGGTGAGCGACTGGGGGTCCGGCTGGCAGGGCGAGTACACCATCACCAACGGCGGCACGTCCGCCCTCACGTCCTGGCAGGTCGAGTTCGACCTGCCGTCCGGCAGCTCGGTCGGCTCGTACTGGGACGCGCTGCTCACGTCCAGCGGCCAGCACTTCACCTTCACCAACCGCAACTACAACGGCACGATCGCGCCGGGCGCGTCGGTGAAGTTCGGCTTCCTGGGCAGCGGCTCGGGCACGCCGTCCGGGTGCAAGCTCAACGGGGTGAGCTGCTCCGGCGGCAGCGGCCCGACGACCGCGCCCACGACCACCGCGCCGACGACCCCGCCGACGACGAAACCGACGACCGCGCCGACCACGCGCCCGCCGACGACCCCGCCGGTCACCACCAGCCCGCCGACCGGCACGCCGGTGTCGCGGAACGGCCAGCTGCGCGTCTGCGGCCGGCAGCTGTGCAACGCGCAGGGCAAGGCGATCCAGCTGCGCGGCATGAGCACGCACGGCATCCAGTGGTACGCGGGCTGCGTCACCGACGCGTCGCTCAACGTGCTGGCGAACGAGTGGCGCGCCGACGTGCTGCGCATCTCGATGTACATCCAGGAGGGCGGCTACGAGACCGACCCGGCCGGGTTCACCGCGAAGGTGCACGACTACATCGAGAAGGCCACCGCCCGCGGCATGTACGCGATCGTCGACTGGCACATGCTGACCCCGGGTGACCCGAACTTCAACCTGGCCCGGGCGAAGACGTTCTTCACCGAGATCGCCTCGCGGCACAAGAACAAGAACAACATCATCTACGAGATCGCCAACGAGCCCAGCGGCGTGAACTGGAACTCGATCAAGTCGTACGCCGACCAGATCATCCCGGTGATCCGGGCGCAGGACTCCGACGGCGTGGTGCTGGTCGGCACGGAGGACTGGTCGTCGTTCGGCGCGTCGGGCGAGAACAAGGGCGTCGAGCGCATCAAGGCGAACCCGGTCAACGCGTCCAACATCATGTACGTGTTCCACTTCTACGCCGCCAGCCACGACGACTACTACCTGAACACCTTCCGCAACGCGATCGCGAACCTGCCGGTGTTCGTCACCGAGTTCGGCACGCAGAAGGCCAGCGGCGACGAGGAGAACAACTTCGCCCAGTCGCAGAAGTACCTGGACCTGATGAGGGACAACAAGGTCAGCTGGGTCAACTGGAACTACTCCGACGACCAGCGCTCGGGTGCCGTGTTCACGCAGGGCACCTGCGCGGCCGGCGCGTTCTCCGGCACCTCCCGGCTCAAGCCGGCCGGTGCCTGGATCCGCGAGCGGATGAGCACGCCGGACGACTTCTAGGCCCGTACCGCACGGCGGCCGGTCATCCCCGCGGGGTGGCCGGCCGCCGCCGCGTCTAGAGGGTGTCCGCCGCCGCGGGCAGGACCAGGCCCGCCGCGGCCAGGGCCCGCAGCAGGGCGCCGAGCTCGTCGCGGCTGAGGCGCCCGTCGGGCGGGGGTACGGGGTGCGGCACGCCGAGGGCGTCGGCGGCCTCGATCGCCCGCGCGCCGATGGCCGCCTCGACGGCCCACATGCGCTGCGCCCGGGTGCCGAGGTGGGCGGTGCCGGCGAGCTGGCCGTGCAGCCGGACGAGCCGGCGCAGGTCGGCGGCGAGCTGCTCGATGGGCCGGCCGAGCGGCTGCGGGCCGCGCGGCTCGCGCCGGTCGGGCAGCCGGCCGGCCAGGGCGGCGAGCCAGCGCGGCGCGGTGAGGAACGCGGCGCCGATGAGCGTGGGCGCCGTCACGATGAGCAGGAACAGCGCGGCTCGGCCCAGCGTCATGACCCGCTCCCTCCGGCCGGCCGGGGCGTGCCGGGCGCACGCCGCTCCCTTCCGACGATCCGCGCTCGGGCCCGGCCGGTCAAGCCGGATCGACGCTCCGGCATAGATCATGTGCGCAGGTCAGGACCACGGCGGCAGGTCGCGGACGCGGCCGCGGGGAGCGAGCCGGGTGGCGGGCATGGCCGGGGCGGGCAGCGGCGGCCCGGCGTAGCCGTGCACCGCGCCGAACCGGGCGCCCGCCGCCCAGTCCGCGCGGGCGGCGACGATCTCGTCGTGGTCGCGGCCGACGAAGTTCCACCACATGACGATCCGCTCGTCGAACGGCTCGCCGCCGATCAGCACCAGGGTCGCCGGGCCGTCGGCGGCCACCCGCAGCGCCGTGCGCCCGGCGCCGAGGTAGAGCAGCGGCCCGGCGGTCAGCTCGTGGCCGTCGACGCGGGCGCCCGGGCCGTCCACGACCAGCAGGGCGTACTCGAAGCCGGGCCGCAGCGGCAGGGTGCCGGCGCCCCCGGCGGTCAGCCGCAGCTCGGCGCCGACCAGGGGGCTGTGAGTGGCGGCGGGCGACGCGGCGCCGTCCAGCTCGCCCATGATCACGGTGGTGCTGAGCCCGTCCGCGGCGAGGACGGGCAGGTCGGGGTGGTGGGCGAACGCCGGGTCGGTGTGCCGGGCGCCGTCGGGCAGCGCCACCCACAGCTGCACCCCGTGCAGCACGCCCGAGTGCGCCGCCGGGGTCTCCTCGGAGTGCGCGATGCCCCGCCCGGCCGTCATGAGGTTGAGCTGGCCGGGCTCGACCTGGCGCAGGCTGCCGACGCTGTCGCGGTGCAGGATCTCGCCGCGCAGCAGCCAGCTGACCGTCTGCAGGCCGATGTGCGGGTGCGGCCCGATGCGCATGCCCGGCGCGCCGGGGGCGATCGGCTGCGGCCCGTACGCGTCGAGGAAGCACCACGCCCCCACCATCCGCCGGCCGCGGTCGGGCAGGGTGCGGCGCACGGTCATGCCGCGCGGGCCGCCGAGGGCGACCTCGTGGCCGGGCAACAGCTCGGGCCCGCCCGGGGCGTCGGTGTCGTCCACGCCCGAAACGTACCGCCGTCCGGCCTCAGGCGGCGAGTGACGCGGGCACGGCGACCGGCGTCGTGGCCGGCGTGATCCGGTCACGTCCCGCCCGCTTGGCCGCGTACAGGGCGGTGTCGGCGCGGGCGACGAGCGCCTCGGCGGTCTCCGCGCCGTCCCACAGCGCCAGCCCCGCCGAGAACGTCTGCCCGCCCGGGGTGGCGCCGCGCAGCCGCTCCATGATCTCGGTGGCCTCGCCGAGCAGGGCCCCGGGCAGCAGCACCGCGAACTCCTCGCCGCCGTAGCGGGCGATGAGGTCCTGGGTGCGCAGCCGGCCGGCCCACGCGTCGGCGGCCTCGCGCAGCAGCCGGTCGCCGGCCAGGTGGCCGTGCCGGTCGTTGTACTGCTTGAAGTGGTCGAGGTCGAGCAGCGCCACCACGACCGGCTCGTCGCGGCGCCGCGCGTGGGCGAGCGCGGCGGCGATGCCGGTGTCCCAGGCGCGGCGGTTCGGGGCGCCGGTCAGGCCGTCGCGGTTGGCGATGGCGGCCAGCTGCGCGGCCTGGCGCTGCACGTGCATGACGAGCCCGCGCATCCGCAGCACCACCAGGATGAACAGGACCATCGCGCCGGCGGCGATGGGCAGCCAGTCGATGCGGGTGGGGTCGGTCAGCCCCTGCTGGAACAGCACCGCGGGCGCCAGCAGGGAGGCGAGCGCCAGCACGGTCAGCCGGCCGGGGCGCACGCCGGGCGTGGTCCGCAGCCCGGTCGCCTGCCGCGTCGCCGCGGCCGTCCGCGCCGCCGAGCCGTGCCACGCCGCGGCGGCGAAGCCGAAGTACGAGCTCATCCACAGCATCTCGGCGACGAGGTTGAACACGCCGGAGTCGGTGGTGATCAGGCCGGTGAAGATGGCGTCCGCGCCGAGCACCGCGACCACCGCGAACGACATCAGCCAGTAGCTGACGGTCCGGGCGCCGCGCGAGGTGTACAGCCGGATGAGCAGCACGATGAGGACGAGGTCGCCGCCCGGGTACGCCAGCGAGATCCCCTTCTGCAGCGCCGGCACGCCGCTCTCCTGCGTCATCGGCATGATCACGTAGACCCAGGCGAGCAGGCTGACGCCGGTGGACACGATCGCGGCGTCGATGAGCCCGCCGCGGTCGCCTCCGCGGGTGCGCCGCCGCACCAGCAGCAGGATGCCGGCCCCCAGCAGCGGGTAGCCGGCCAGGTAGACGACGTCCGCGGGGGAGGGGAACGGGTCCAGCCCCTGCGCCTCGTACCAGGAGAACAGCAGGTCGCCGCCCGCCCAGGCGAGCTGCCCGGCGCCGATCAGGTACCAGACGGCGCGGGTGCCGGGCGCGGCGCGGCGGGGCGCGGCGACGCCGATCGCCAGCACGCAGGCCAGCACGAGGACGTTGTAGTAGGTGGTGCTCGCGGTCGACTCGGCCGGGAGCAACGGGTAGCCGGCGATCGCCGCGACACCCGCGGCGGCCCACCAGCGCCACGCGCGGTTCTCCCTACCCACGTCCGGTAGGTCGGCAGGCGCGCCGGTCACCTGAGTGATGTCGGCGCCACCCGCGCCACCCGGGCCGGACGGCCAGCAGCGCCCAGCCCACCGCCAGCACCGCCACCGACCCGGCCGCCGTGACCGGCACCACGACCAGGGTGGCGGTGCGCCCGGCCAGCACCCCGGCGAACCCGACGGCCGACAGCCCCAGCACCCCGGCGGTGCACAGCGCCATGCCGGCGGCGGCCACCGCCGTGCCGCCGCCGCGCAGCGGCCGCACCCGCGGCCGGTCGGCGCCGCCGAACAGCGCCACCAGGCCCGCCGTGATCAGCGCCAGCGCGCCCAGCCACAGCGGCCGCGACAGCCACCACGCCCCGGTGCCGGGGGCCGGCAGGTCGGCGTGCAGCGCCAGCACCACCGTCAGCAGCAGCACCAGCGCGCTCAGATGCCACAGGAACGCCGTCATCGCCGCCCCGTTGGCCGCCACCACCGCCCGCCACACCCGCCGCCGCGCCAGCAGCCGCCGCGCGGCCGGACCCGCCAGCACCGCCACGCCGACCAGCCACAGCGCGTGGCAGTACAGGGCGAACGTCGGCGGGGACATGTTCGACACCGGGGCGCCGGGCACCCCCACCATCGACACCGGGTACGGGCCCAGCACCGTCAGCGCGGCCACCGCGGCCAGGCCGCCGAGCGCCAGCGGGCCCGCCGCCCGGCGCAGCCCCGCCGAGCCCCAGAAGAAGCCGAGCTGGTGCACGGCCACCCAGACGAACGCCACGTTCAGGTACGCCGCCGCGCCGTACCCGCCCGCGAACCGCAGCACGTCGACGGCCAGCGCCGCGGCGCCCAGCGCGGCGGGCACCGCCCACGCCCGCCGGCCGAGCCGCTCGTGCAGCCGCCACAGCGCCGGGGCCAGCGCCACCAGCCCCAGGTAGACGCCGAGGAACCACAGCGGCTGCGCCACCGTGCGGGCGGCCGTGCGGACCAGCCCCTCGTCGTGGCCGGCCAGCTCCAGCCACGCCGCCGCGGCCAGCCACACGCCTGCGAACACCGCGGTCGGCCGCAGCAGCCGGTCGGCGCGGGACCGGGCGAAGTCGGCGTACCCGCCGCCGCGCCGGCGCACCGACCGCCACGCGGTGGCGTGCGAGAACCCGCCGACCAGGAAGAACAGCGGCATCACCTGCAACAGCCAGGTCGCGGCCTGGGTGGCCGGCACGATCGCCAGCAGGTTGCCGACGCGCTGGCCGGGCAGGATCGAGATCATCAGCCAGTGGCCGCCGACGACCACGGCGAGCGACAGCACCCGGAGCAGGTCGACGTAGCGGTCCCGGGTGTCGGGGGTGGCGTCGGCGAGGACGGCGGCACGCTGCATGACCGCCAGCCTCGTCGCCCGGCGGCGGCGCCGACAGGGTGCGCGTACTCAGATCCGCCCGGTGCGCGTAACCTGACCCGGTCCGTGCCCCCGCACGACGAGGAGTCACCCGGTGCGCCCCCTCCGCCCCGCGCTCGCTCTCGCCGCCGTCGCGGCCCTGCTCGCCGCCGGCTGCGACGCCGGCCCGGAACCGTCCCCGGTCGCCGCGTCGGCTGCTCCACCGTCTGCTGCTGCGCCGTCCGCCGCACCGCCGCCGGCGAGCGCTGCGCCCGCGCCGGAGAGCACCGCCAGGCCGGCCGAGCTGCCGCTCGGCGGGCGGCAGATCTTCCCCCGCTACCGCGTGGTCGCCTACTACGGCACCGCCGGCAACGCCGCCCTCGGCGTGCTCGGCGAGGCGTCGCCCGACCGGATCGTGCCCCGCCTGCGCGCCGCGTCCGCGAAGTTCAAGGGCGACCGCACCGTGCAGCCCGCGTTCGAGCTGATCGCCAGCGTCGCGCAGGCGAAACCGGGCGGCGACGGCGACTACAGCCAGATGATCCCCATGGACCAGATCCAGCGCTACGTCGACGCCGCCCGCCGGCACAAGCTGCTGGTGATCCTCGACCTGCAGCCCGGCCGCGGCGACTTCCTGCCGCAGGCCAAGGCGCTCGAACGCTTCCTCGTGCAGCCGCACGTCGGCCTCGCGCTCGACCCGGAGTGGCGGATGGCGAAGGGCGCGGTGCCCGGCCGCACCATCGGCTCGGTGCGCGCCGCCGAGGTCAACCGGGTCTCGGCGTACCTGGCCGGGCTGGTGGCCGAGCACGACCTGCCGGAGAAGCTGTTCGTGCTGCACCAGTTCCGGGCGTCGATGCTGCCCGACGTCGCGAAGATCACCGAGCGGCCGGGGCTGGCCATGGTGCAGCACGTCGACGGCTTCGGCACCCGCGCCGAGAAGGACGCCACGTACGCGCGGCTGCGCCGCCCGCAGCAGTTCCACCTGGGCTACAAGCTGTTCTACGACGAGGACGTGCGCCGCTACGGCCCGGCCGACGTGCTGCGGTTCAAGCCGGTGCCCGAGCTGATCAGCTATCAGTGACCAGCGTCATCGACCCGATCACCCGGGTCACGCGCACCTCGATGACGACGCGGCGCGGGTTGGGGCGCGGCACCCGGTAGCGCTCGGCGTACCGGCGCTCGGCCTCGGCGACCGCCTCCGGCTCGGCGCGCACCACGGCCAGGCCCTCCACGGTGGCCCAGCGCCGCCCGTCGACCTGGCAGATCGCCACCGGCGCGCCCTGCGGCCCGGCGGCGGCGACGTGCCGCGCCTTCCACGACTCGCCGGAGGTGATGACCCGGGCCAGGCCGGCCTCCGGGTCGAGGGTCGCCCCGACCGCGACGACATGCGGGGTGCCGTCGGCGCGCAACGTGGTCAGCGAGCAGAGGTGCCGCTCGGCCCAGAAGGCCACCAGGCCGGGGTCGCCGAGGTCGATCGTGTGCCGTCCCATCAGTACGCATGCTCCCGGTCGCAGGGCAGGACGCCGGCGTCGACCGCCCGCAGCAGCGCCGCGTGGTCCGACTCCACCTGATCCGCGTAGGACCGGGCGAACCGGCACAGCGCCTCGTCCAGCTTGTCGCCCGAGCCTACGTACCCGGCGATCATCGACGCACCGCTGGTCCGGGCGTGGCTCTTGGCCAGCAGCGAGCCGCAGATCCCGGCGTAGTCGGCCAGCGCGTCGGCGGAGATGCCCTCGACGGTGATGGCGCCCTTCATGTCGCGGAACTGGCGCACGTAGTACTGCGTCTCGCCGACGGCGGTCCAGCCCAGCAGCGGGTCGCTGACGGTCTGCAGCGCCTGCTGGTACTCCACCACCCGCTGGCCCTGGTGCGAGTGCCGGGCCTGGTCGCCGTGCTGGAACGGCGCGACCACCGACCGGCGGGCCTGCTTGAGCTGCAGGAACAGCACGTCGTCGGCGCTGGAACCTTCGAGCAGCGCCACGTAGGCGCGCAGCCCGACCGAGCCCACGCCGACGACCTTGTGCGCCACGTCGACCAGCGTGTAGCCGCCGAGGATGCGCGCCCAGTGCGGCGGCAGCGTGCGCAGGTAGGAGTCGAGCGCCTCGGCCAGCCGCTCGGCGTCGTGCGGCTGCGGCCGGGTGATCAGCGGCGGCTCCTGCACGATGCGCAGCCGGCCGTCGTGCTGCTCGGTGAACCGGGGCAGCGCCCGGTCGCTGGTGCGCCGGCGGGCGCGCCGCTCGGCCCGGCCGATCTCGGCGCGCAGCTTGGCGCTCTCGGCCGCGCTGCGCATGCCCTCGACGTCGAGCCGGTCGAACGAGCGGGCCAGCAGCGGCTGCTCGCTGAGCGTGGCGAGCTGCACCCGGTACGACGACACGCACTCCTGCACGGCGTTGGCGCAGTCCTTCTCGGCCGACCCGTTCTGCCGGCCGGCCACCCACACGCTGACCACCAGCCGCCGCAGGTCCCACTCCCACGGGCCGGGGTGCGCCTCGTCGAAGTCGTTGAGGTCGAAGACGAGCTGCCGCTCCGGGGACGCGTAGAAGCCGAAGTTGCCCAGGTGGGCGTCGCCGCAGATGATCGGCGTGATGCCGGTGTACGGCAGCGCCGCGAAGTCGGCGGCCATGATGTTGGCCGAGCCGCGCAGGAACGCGTACGGCGACGCCGCCATCCGGGCGATGCGCACCGGGATGAGCCAGTCGACGCGGCCGGCGTGGGCCGAGCGGATCAGCTCGACCGGGTCGGCCCGCCCGGCCGGCGGCGACCAGTCGGCGAGCGACGTCCGCGGGGTGGCGTCGCGCAGCGCGCGGCCCATCTCGTAGCGCTCGCGGCGGGGGCGCCCGGCGCGGCGCAGCGTCACGTAACCGGCGTGGTCGCCCGTCGCGAAGACGGTGTGGCCGGAGTCGGGGCGGGTGTCGGGGCGGTGGGCGGCGTCCATCACCGCCGAGCGTACGGCCCGGCGGCGGCGGCCGGGCCGCGCGGCGCGTCAGCGGGCCGCGGCGAGCCCGAACGAGGTGGGCGTGACGCCGGGGAACACGTCGGTGAGCGCGCCGACGCCGCACCGCTGCTGCAGGATCTCGCCGATCACGGCGCGGTAGTCGGTGGTGGCGGCCAGGTCGCCGGCCACCAGCCGGTCCGGGGCGAGGCCGGGCCACGTCCCGTACACCTTGCCGCCGCGCAGGCCGCCGCCGAGCAGCAGCATGGCGTTGCCGTACCCGTGGTCGACGCCCTTGGAGCCGTTCTCGGCGACCCGGCGGCCGAACTCGCTGACGGTGACGACGGTGACGCTCTTCATGCCGTCGGCGCCGAGGTCGGCGGCGAACGCGGCGAGGGCGGTGGCCGTGGCGGTCAGGTTGTCGAACATGCGCTGGCCCTTGACGGCGGTGCCGAGGCCCTCGTGCATGTCCCAGTCGCCGGAGTCCACGGCGGCGGCGCGCAGGCCGACGCCGCCCTTGATGAGCCGGGCGACGTCCTTGAGGGCGCCGCCGAGCGGGGTGGCGGGGTAGACGGCGCCGTTGGCGGGGGTGTACCCGGCGGCGCGCAGGGCGCCGGTCCCGGCGAGCGCGGCGTCGGCGGAGCGGGCCACCGCCGCGAGCGGCTCGGGGGCGTCGGCGTAGAGGCCGCGCAGGGCGGCGGCCATCTTCCGCTTGCTGCTCTCGCCGGCGAGGGTGAACCCGTCGACGGACGGCAGGGCGATGTCGGGGGCGGGCCCGGCGAGCAGGCGGCCCGGCATGGCGGAGCCGACGGAGGCGCCGGACAGCGGGTCGGTGGCGCCGGTGGCGGTGAGCAGCCGGTCGAGCCAGCCGGTGCGCACGGACGTGCCGGCGGCGGCGCGCTCCATCTCCTCCATGGCGGCGAAGTGCGAGCGGCTGGGGTTCGCCTGGCCGACGGCGTGCACGGCGGCGAGCTGCCCGCCCTGCCACAGCGGCAGCAGCGGCGCCAGCGCCGGGTGCAGCCCGAACATGCCGTCGCCGGCGATGGCCTGGGCCTTGGGCAGCGCGATGGTGGGCCGCGCCGCGTAGTAGGCGGGGTCGCCGATCGGGGCGATCGCGGTGAGGCCGTCGAAGCCGCCGCGCAGCGACACGACGACGAGCACGTCGCCGGGCGGGGTGCCGGCGTCGGCGAAGGCCAGCCGGGTGGACAGGCCCTCGCCGGCCAGGCCCGCGAGGGCGCCCGCGGCGCCGGCGGTGAGTGCGCGGCCGAGCAGGCCGCGCCGGGACATGGCGGTCATCTCTTCGCAACAGGTCACAGGATTCACCTAACGGAGAAGGCGGGCGCGTCCAGGACGAGCGCGATCAGGTACGGCAGGTGGCCGGCGACCGCGGTGTCGGTGCTGCTCAGAGAACTGGTCGGCAGCTTGCCGGTGACACTGAGCACCGCGGCGGTCTGGGCCGGGGGCAGCTTGACGCCGATCAGCCGGACGGCGAGGGCGTCGACGAGGCCGCCGTAGGTGACGGGCCGGACGGGCACCAGCGCCTTGAGCAGGTCCGCGGGGCGGGTGAGCTGCTTGGGGTACCAGCCGGCGGCCAGGTTGAGGTGGCTGTTGCAGCGCAGCAGGAACGCCGACGGCGACGCCCACGCGGCGGCCACGTCGGGGAAGCCGTTCGGCGGGCTCCACCGCATCGGCGCGTGCCCGGCGTTGACCAGGCCGTTGTACAGGGCGTCGAGGCCGGCGGTGCCGGTCGCCTCGGGGCCGAGGCCGAGGGCGCGGACGGTGGCGGCCAGGTCCTCCAGCGGCGTGCGGGTCTTGGCGCCGACGGACGCGGCGAACTCCGACGAGGTGAACAGGGCCCGCAGCACCGGCACGATCGCGGTGCGGTTGTCGAGGTACACCTTCGCGAGGGCGTCGACCAGCGTCGCCGGCGGCTCGTCGGCGACGAAGCGCACGACCAGCTTGCGGGCGATGGTGCGGGCGGTGGCCGGGTGCATGGCGAGGTGGTCGAGGTACGCCAGGGCGGCGCTCTCGCCGTCGGCGACGGCGTTGGCGTGGCTGAAGCCGAGGATGGACACGGCGCCGGTGGCGTGCCGCGCGGTGTCGTAGACATACGTGCCGGCCGACGAGACGGTCATGCCGGACAGCAGCCGGGCGCCGTGCTTCACGTCGTCCTCGCTGTAGATCAGCCCGACGGTGTGCAGCTCCAGCAGCTCGCGGGCGTAGTTCTCGTTCGGCTTGGACCGGGTCGACGAGCGGTTGTCGAGGTAGGTCAGCATGGCCGGGTGGCGGGCGCTGGCCTTGAGCATGTCGGCGAACCGGCCCAGGGCGTGCGCGCGCACGACGGTGCGGTCGTAGTCGCAGCGGCTGTCCCACACGCCGCTGGACGGGGCGGCGACGTGCAGGTGGTTGCGCCAGAACTCGACGACGGTCTCCAGCAGCTGCCGGTTGCTCCAGATCGCCCGGGCGACGGTGGCGCGGCCCAGCTGCTTGAACCCGTCGTAGGAGTTCTTGGCCAGCTGCGCGCGGGTCCGGGTGATGTCGAGGCCGACGAGCGGCAGGCGGGCGAGCAGTCCGTCGCAGGCGGGGTCGGCGATGGCGGCCGGGTTGAGCTGGCGGTCCAGCCAGGCGCTGACGCCCAGCGCCTTGAGCTCGGCGATGCTCTGCGGGGTGGGGCCGTAGGTCGCCCGGCGCAGCAGGTGCAGGGCCTGGTCCTCGCCGACCAGCGAGCGGTTGGTCACCTCGGCGGTGGCCGTGGCGGCGGCGGCCGGCGCGGCACCCAGCAGGCTCCCGGCGAGGGCGGTGGCGCCGACGGCGGCGGCACCGGCGAGGACGTGGCGGCGGGTGGTTTCGGCGACCGTCATGGCGCTCCGATCGGGGTGCCCGGCACCCCGCTGAGCGGTACCCGGGCGGCGCAACCCACCCGCCACCGGTCCACGCCCGGCCGGCACCCGGCCGGGCGCGGTTCCGGTTTCGCGCAGCTGTCGCCGGGGGCGGGGCGCGGCCGTAGAGTCGGCATCGTGACTCTCACGGTGCGCACGCCGGCCAGCTGGGTGGTGGTCGGCCTCGACAACGGCGGCACCTGCAACAACGCGACCGTGCTCGACGCCACGGGTCGCTATCTGGTGGACCGCCTGGTGGAGAACCCCAGCCGGGTGCTCGAGGGACCCGCGGTGGCGGTCGAGTCGCTGGCCGAGGCGTTCGAGAACATCCTGGAGCTGACGAGCACGCCGCGCACGCTGGTGCGGGCGGTGGGGCTGGACACGCCCGGCCCGGCCAGCGCCGACGGCGTCATCTCGTCGAAGGGCTCGACGAACTTCTCGGCCCCCGAGTGGTTCGGCTTCGACATCCGCACGGCGCTGGAGACCCGCATCGGCCTGCCGGTGGTCTACCACAACGACGCCAACGCGGCCGCGCTCTACGCCCACCACGCGCACTTCGGCGAGGACGCGGCGGTGCGCTCGTCGGTGGCGGCGATCGTCGGCACCGGGCTCGGCGGCGGCGTCGTCGAGCAGGGCCGGGTCATCAGCGGCGTCGCGGGCATGGCCGGCGAGCTGGGCCACGTGCAGATCCCGCTGCACGGGCTGCTGGAGGACGACCAGCCGGTGCCGCGGTGCAACTGCGGCTTCCTGGGCGACGTGGAGAGCATCGCCTCGCTCACCGGCATCGCCAACAACCTGCTGCCGTACTGGCTGACCCGGTTCCCGGACCACGAGCTGGCGGCGCAGCCCGTCGCCCGGGCGGCGAAGCTGCTGCGCGGCTACGGCGAGCGCGGCGACCCGCTGGCCCGGGCGGTGTTCGGCCAGCAGGCGCAGGCGATCGGGCGGCTGTTCACGATCGCGGCGAACTTCACCGACCCGGCGGCGTACTTCCTCGGCGGCGGGGTGGTGGAGGCCGAGCCGGCGTTCCGGCAGTGGTTCCTGACCACCGTGCAGGAGCACACGCAGCTGCGGCTGGAGCAGGCGCGGGCGGCCGCGTTCGCCCTGGTGCCCGACCTGGACATGGCGGGCGCGCGGGGCGCGGCGGTGGCGGCGCTGAGCTCGGTCGCGGCCTGACACTGTGGACGGGCATGCGACATCGAGACGGGTAGATTTCGTCCGCGCCCTTCAGTAGCGTTCCCGTTGCCGTCCGTGGCGGGAGCCCGGATGAGGCTGAAGGGGGACACTTCATGCGCCGAACCGTCGCGACTCTGGGAGCCTGCCTGCTGGGCTTCGTCGCGCTGACACCCGCCGCAGCGGCCACCGCCGCGCCGGCGGGCGGCTCCGCACCGAGCGCCGCGGACGCCGCCGCGCTCGCCGCGGGCATCCCGGTCGCGCCCAAGGCCGCGGCCGGCGCCGCGCCCGCGGGCCCGAACCCGTTCCTGGCCCTGCTGCCCGACCCGGCGAAGGCCGACTACTCCGGCTGGGTCAACCGCCTGGAGAAGCAGGCCGCCGCGGAGGCCAAGCAGCGCGCCCGCGCGTCGCGCGCCGTGGCGCTGCCGCCGCTCGTCGTCGACGAGGACGAGCCCGCCGGCACCTGGGGCGGCAACGACGAGCCGTCCGCGGGCCAGCTCGTCCGCGACTTCGGCACCGCCGCCGGCAAGAACCCGAAGGCGCGGGTGCTCGGCGCCCTCAGCCCGCAGCGCCCGAGCCCGGCCAGCCGCACCCCGTTCAGCGAGGACAACGGGTCGATCACCCTGGCGTCCGACCTGGGCCTCGGCGGCAGCACGAACGGCGTGCGCATCCCCGGCTCCACGATCGGCGACGGCCCACACGGCACCGCCGGCACCGGCACCGGCGACTTCGACTTCTACCGGATCGCGGCCACCGCCGGGCAGGTGATCGTCGTCGACGTCGACACCCCGGCCAGCGACCTCGACTCCATCGTGGTGCTCTACGACGCGGCGGGCGCGCCCGTCGCCCGCAACGACGACGTCGGCCTCGACCGCGACAGCTACCTGCGCTTCCCGGTGCCCGCGCCCGGCCCGTACTTCCTGGTCGTCGCCGGCTACGGCAACCTGCCCGCCGACCCGTACGACCCGGCGAGCGGCGACCGCAGCGGCAGCACCGGCCTGTACGACGTCACGATCAGCGCGACCGTCGACGACCGCGACTTCTACGCGGTGAAGCTGCGCAAGGGCGACGTGCTGGGCGCCAGCGTCAAGGGCGCCGCCACCCAGCTCGACATCTACGACACGCTGCCGCGCCTGGCGCACGGCTCCGGCCAGGACGCCAGCGCCCTGTACCCGATCGAGTCGCCGCTGCCCGGCGGCGGCAACGCCGTCACCGAGCACGTCGCGGAGGAGGCCGGCTGGCACTTCGTGGCGGTCAGCGCCGCCACGGCGGGCAGCTACGACATCACGGTCGAGGCGTACCGCCCGGTGCTGGAGAAGAACAAGCCGGTGCAGACGCTTTTCCTCGACTTCGACGGGGCGCGGGTCAACACGGCGGTCTGGGGCGGCCCGGGCGTCGTGCAGCTCAGCCCGTTCGCGGGCTTCCTGTCGCGGTGGGGCCTGACCCGGCTCGACGAGGACGCGGTCATCGACGCCGTCGTCGCCGCGGTGGAGGAGAACGTCCGGCAGGACCTCATCGACTCCGGCCTGAACACCCGGTTCAAGATCAAGGTGACGAACAGCCGCGACCACGCCGACACCTTCGGCAAGCCGAACGTCAGCCGGGTCATCATCGGCGGCACCGTCGACGAGTCCGGTGTGGACACCATCGGCATCGCCCAGACCATCGACCCGGGCAACTTCAACACCCAGGAGACGGCGCTGGTGCTGCTCGACTACCTGAGCGAGCCGGCCGGTGAGTCGTACACCCTGAACACCTACCTGACCCCGGCCAGCGACCGGATCGCGTTCGTCGGCCGGGCGTTCGGCAACGTCGTCAGCCACGAGGCCGGGCACTTCTTCGGCAACTGGCACGTCGACCAGTTCAACCCGCACCCCGACCTCATGGACCAGGGCGGCAACTTCCCGAACATGTTCGGCGTGGGCCCCGACGGCGTCGGCGGCACCGCGGACGACATCGACGTGGACTTCGGCCACGACGACTTCAACCCCGGCGAGGGCTTCACCGGCGTGGAGAACACGCTGGGCCGGGTGGTGTTCGGCGTCACCAGCTGACACCCCGCACGCACGAGGCGCCGCGTCCCCGCAGCGGGGGCGCGGCGCCTCGCGGTGCCGGAGGGTTACGCCTGGGCGGTGCCCGTGCCGGCGCCGGCGATGGCCGCGTCGACGTCCGGGTACAGCTCGAGGTGCTCGCCGAGACCGAGGGTGTCGAGCAGGCGGCGCAGGAACGACGAGGGCCCGGCGAGCCGGACCCAGCCGTTGTGCTCCATCGCCCGGCTGTGGCCCGTGACCAGCACGCCGATGCCCATCGAGTCGACGAAGTCCAGGCCGGCGACGTCGACGACGACGTGCGGGGCGGGGCGTTCGACGAGGCGGCGGAGGTTGGCGCGCAGGGCGGGCGCGGTGTCGATGTCGAGGGAGCCGCGCAGCGTCAGTACGGCCGTGTTCGGGGGGCGGTGCGCGACCGAGACCTGCATGGTGTCGCTTCCGGTGAGAGGGGTGAACGGGGAGGGGGTCGGAGCGGACGGGGGTCCCTTCACCCTAGGCGCTCCCGGCGATTCCGCTGTAATCGACACGGATTGATCTTGCGCGGCGGCCCGGTAGGGTCGACGGGCGGCCGGCCGAACGGTGGCCGGGGGAGGGGTGGTCCGGTGCGCGTCGGCGATCTGGTGGAGGACTTCGAGCTGGCGGACCAGACGGGCACCCCCCGCCGGTTGACCGACCTGCTGCGGGACGGACCGGTGGTGCTGTTCTTCTACCCGGCGGCGATGACCACCGGATGCACCAAGGAGAGCTGCCACTTCCGCGACCTGGCCGCCGAGTTCGCCGCCGTGGGCGCCCAGCGGGTCGGGATCAGCCGCGACGCGGTGGAGCGGCAGGCCGAGTTCGCGGACCGGCACGGCTTCGACTACCCGCTGCTGTCCGATCCTGATCAGGCGGTGGCGGAGCGGATGGGGGTCCGGCGGCGGCTGCCGCTCGGCGCGCTGAGCAGCCGCCGGATGACGTTCGTGATCGGCACCGACCGGCGGGTGGTCGACGTCATCCACAGCGAGCTGAACATGACCGACCACGCCGACCGGGCCCTCGCGGCGCTGCGGGCCCGGCCGGCGCGGCAGGCCTAGAGGTTGTTGCGCCAGCTGCGGCCGCTGCGGTTGATCAGCCGGTCCGCGTCCGTGGGGCCCCAGCTGGCCGCCTCGTAGGTCGGGATCGGCGAGTCGTCGTTCGCCCAGCGGTCGATGATCGGGTCGACGATGCGCCAGCACTGCTCGACCTCGTCGGTGCGGATGAACAGCGTCGGGTCGCCCATCAGCGCGTCGAGCAGCAGCCGCTCGTACGCCTCGGGGCTCTCCTCGCGGAACGTCGCGTCGTACGAGAACTCCATGCTGGCCGTGCGCACCCGGAACGAATGGCCGGGCACCTTCGCGCCGAAGCGCAGGCTGATGCCCTCGTTCGGCTGGATGCGCAGGATCAGGGCGTCCGCGTCCAGCTCGGTGAGCTGCGCGCCCGGGATCGGCAGGTGCGGCGGGCGCTGGAACTGCAGCGCCACCTCGGTGACACGGGCCGGCAGCCGCTTGCCGGTGCGCACGTAGAACGGCACGCCCGCCCAGCGCCAGTTGTCGACGTTGAGCCGCATCGCCGCGTACGTCTCGGTCCGGCTCAGCGGGTCGACGCCCTGCTCGTCGCGGTAGCCGGCCATCAGGTTGTCCCGGGTGCCGCCGCGGGTGTACTGGCCGCGCACCGCCAGCTCGTCGATGTCGCGGTGGGTGGGCAGCCGGATCGCCTGCAGCAGCTTGACCTTCTCGTTGCGCACGGCCTCGGCGTCGAACGACGCGGGCGGCTCCATCAGCGCCAGCGCCAGCACCTGCAGCACGTGGTTCTGCACGATGTCGCGCATCGCGCCGGCGGTCTCGTAGAACGAGCCCCGGGTGCCCACGCCGAGCGTCTCGGCCACGGTGATCTGCACGTGGTCGACCCAGGACCGGTTCCAGATGGGCTGGAAGATCGCGTTGGCGAAGCGCAGCGCCAGCACGTTCTGGACGGTGTCCTTGCCCAGGTAGTGGTCGATGCGGAAGACCTGCGGCTCGTCGAACGCGGCGTGCACGGTGGCGTCGAGCGCGCGGGCGGTGGCCAGGTCGCTGCCGTACGGCTTCTCGATGACCAGCCGGGCGAAGCCCTGCTCGTGCGTGCGGTTCAGCCCGGCGCCGGCCAGCCCCTCGATGACGTGCGAGAACGCCTGCGGCGGGGTGGACAGGTAGAACACCCGGTTGCCGGACGTGCCGCGCTGGGCGTCCAGCTCGTCGAGCAGCACCGCGAGCCGCTTGTAGGTCTCCGGGTCGTCGTAGCCGCCGGAGACGTAGCGCAGCCCGCCGTCGATGCGGGCCAGGTCGCCGAGGCCCTTGTCGCCCAGGACGGTGCGCTGGAACTCCGCGTCGTCCATCGGGGTGCGGGCCACGCCGACGACGGCGAACTCGCGCGGCAGCCGGTTGTGCCGGGCGAGGTTGGCGACCGCGGGGATCAGCTTGCGCCGGGTCAGGTCACCGGAGGCGCCGAAGATGACGATCGTCGCCGGCGGGGCGTTACGGGCGTCACTGTTCTCCGGCTGGAACTGAAGGGCCTGGTCCATCGTGCGTCGTCCTCCGAGCGCGGTCGGTCACCGTCGAGCAAACCTTACGCAGACGGGTGGGCGGCGGGCACACGCCCGTCCCAGCATCTGCCATGATCTTGCGTGACCCTGATCGCTCCTGCGGGCGGGTGTGGGTCATGCAGCGCGGGGCGGGGAGCCGCCACTCCCCGCCCCGCCCCTGCCGGGCCGACGGTCCTGTTGCCGCAGTTGGCCGTCGTCGCCCTCCTCCCGCTCCGGTCAGGGACCGTCGCGGTAGCTCCAGGACGTCACGCGGGGGCCGGCCACCGCCGGCTCACGCGCACCGTCGTCGTCCTGGACTTCCTTACCGACCGGCGCCGCCCCCGGCGCCGGGTCGTCCGTGTGCCGCCATTCGCGGCGGGCCCGCAGCGTCGCCACGACGCCGAAGGCCGCGAAGACCGCCGCGGCGATCCAGCCGGACACCGCCCACGCGCCGGTGCCGGGCTCCTGCACGGTCGGCGTGATGGCGGCTTCGTCCACCGGGTCGAGCGGCGCCACCACGGCCGGGGTCAGCTTCATCGCGACCCGGGTGGCCCCGAAGTCGGTGGCGCCGTTGCCCGTGGCCGGGCCGGTGCTGCCGTCGGCGTACGTCGGCTGCACCGTGAACACGATGTGGTCGGCCTCCGGCAGCGGACCCATCGCGATCCGCAGGTCGGCCTTCTTCCCGGGCTGCAGCGCGCGGCCGGGCATCGCCGTCCACACCACGGTGGCCGTGGCCTGGTCGATCATGCTGCCGTGCAGGCCCGGCACCGGCGGGTCGAGCCGCCGCGTCGTCAGCCGCGGCGCCCAGTCCTCCGCCGACAGCGGGTAGACCTCCGGGATCGGGTGGTTCGCCGGCAGGGTCAGCGTCACCGTCGTGATCGCCGACGACGGGTGGTCGTTGGTGATCGTGAAGTCGCCGTTGACGCCCGTGCCCTGCACGGCCGTGTTCGGCGAGATCGTGACGCCGGCGGAGGCCGGGGCCGCCAGGCCGATCAGCACGGCCGTGGCGGCGCCGGCCAGCACGCCTGCCCGAGAAGCGATCCGGTGCACCCTCACGGCAGATAGTTCGTACCGCGGCCGGGAATGGTTCAGCCGCGGCGCGAGAAATTTCCGCGCCCGGCATGATGGGCCGATGCGCGACGTGCCCATCGACGGCGAGATGATCCGCCTCGGCCAGTTCCTCAAGCTCGCCGACCTCATCGACACGGGCGGCGAGGCGAAGTGGCGCATCGGCGCGGGCGAGGTCCGGGTCAACGGCGAGGTGGAGGACCGGCGGGGCCGCCAGCTGTTCCCCGGCGACGTGGTGAGCCTCGGGGACGCCGCCGCCCGCGTCGCCTGAACCGATCACCCGGCGTGTCCGACATGCCCGCCCATTGATCCCCCGCGCCGTCACGCAGTGCCGTCGCGAGCGAACACCTGGCATCCTTGAACCCGTCGCCACCTGCGCGGACACGGGGGTGGCGGGGTTCCGGGGAGGGTCATGGCGAAGCACCGCGCCGGCCGGCGCACCGCCCGCCGATGGCTGACCGTGACGGCGGTCCTGATCGTCGCGGCGGCCGCGGCCGGCGTCGCGCTGCTGCGCCGCGACGGCGGCCGGGACGGGCCGTCCGCGGCCGCCCCGTGCACCCCGCTGACCGTCGTCGCCGCCACCGCGTACGCGCCGGTGCTCACCGCGCTGGCGCCGGGCCTGGCCGCCGGGACGGACTGCGTGGCGCTCGCGGTGGTGACCGCCGACGGGCGCACCGCCGGTGACGCCGCCGCCGCGGCCCCGGCCGACGTGTGGATCCCCGACGACGGCGCCTGGGCCACCGAGGCGGGGGCGTTCACGCCGGCCCGCGACGCGGCGGGCGCCGGCACCGTCGTGGCGACCAGCCCGGTGCTGATGCTCGCCCGCGACGCCGAGCCGCCCGCCACCTGGCTCGCGCTGGCCCGGGCCGTCGCCGAGGGGCGGCGCACCCTCGCGCTGACCGATCCGGCCCGCTCCGGCGCCGGGCTGGTCGGCGCGGGCGCGGCCGCCGCCGCCATCCGGGCGGACGCGGGCGCCGACGCCGCCGCCATGTGGCTGCAGCGGGCCCGGCGCACCGCCCGCAGCACCGCCGGGCCCGCCCTGCCCGCCGCCGGCCGCGAGGTGGGGCTGGTCGCCGAGCACGCGCTGGGCGCCGCCGGCCCGGGGATGCGCGTCCGGCCGGGCGGCGACGCGTCCGCCCTGCTGCGCTTCACCTACCTGCCGAGCGCGGCCGCCGCCGCCGACCCGCTGCGCACCGGCGGCCTGGCCCGGCTGCGGGCGGCGCTCACCGGCCCGCCGGCCGCGCCCGCCCTGGCCGCGGCCGGGCTGCGCACCCCCGACGGCGCCGTGCCCGCCGGCGGCCGGGCCGCGGCCGACCTCGCCGCCGCGCCCGCCGCCGACCTGGACGGCCCGGCCGTCGACCGCGTGTTCGCCGCCTGGTACGCCGCCGACCGCCGCGCCGACGTGCTGGTCGTGCTGGACACCGCGGCGGGCACCGCGCGACCGGCCCCGGGCGGCGACGAGCCGCTGCTGACCGACGCGCAGCGCTGCGCCCAGGAGGTCGTCGACGCGCTGCCGGCCGACGCGCGCGCCGGGCTGTGGACGCTGGCGGGCCGGCGCCACCGGGTCGTCGTCCGGCCCGGCCCGCTCGACGCCGGGCGCCGGGCGGCGCTGGCCGGCGGCCTGCACGCGCTCGCCCCGGCGGGCCGGGCAGGACCGCCGGACGCGGCGGTGCTCGCGGCGTACACCGCCGCCCGCGACGGCTGGCGCCCCGGCGTGCCGCAGCGGGTGCTGGTGGTGCTCGACGGGCGCGGCGCGGGCGCGGCCGGCCCGGCCGACCCGGACCGGCTGGCCGCGGACCTGGCCGGGGCGCGCGCCGATGACCGGCCGGTCGACCTGGCGATCGTGGTGTTCGGCGGGACGAACGCGGCGGTCGCCGCGCTGGAGCGGGCCGTCGCGCCGGTCGGCGGCTACGTCGGCGCGCCGCGCACCCGCCCGGACCTGGCGGCGGCCTTCGCCCACCTGGCCACCGGCGGGCTGCGCGGCTGAGAGACGGCCGATCGCCGGGGTGACCTGCGGCGATTCCATCACGTGGTACGACTGTGACGCTCTGTTGACAGGCGTCGATCTCAGGCATGTACTGATGACCGGATTGTTTCCGGGGCAATAACGGCACCCGGCGACAGCCTCACCGAGGAGGCGGCATGGTCCTCGCACGATTGCGCCCCGCGCTCGCGGCGGCAGCGGCATTCCTCACGATGGGCGTCACGGGTTGCGCCGGCTGGGGCGGCTCGGACGCGGGCGCCGGCGGCGCCGAGGCGATCGACGTGCTCATGGTCAACAACCCGCAGATGATCGACCTGCAGAAACTCACGGCGCAGCACTTCACCGCCCGCACCGGCATCCCGGTCAACTTCACCGTCCTGCCCGAGAACGACGTCCGCGACAAGATCAGCCAGGAATTCTCCAGCCAGGCCGGCCAGTACGACGTGGCCTCGCTGAGCAACTTCGAGATCCCCATCTACGCCAAGAGCGAGTGGATCGCCCCGCTCGACGGCTACATCGCCGCCGACCCGGGCTTCAACCAGCAGGACGTCCTCGAGCCGATGCGCCTGTCGCTCACCGCCGAGGACGGCAAGGTCTACGGCCAGCCGTTCTACGGCGAGTCGTCGTTCCTCATGTACCGCAAGGACGTGCTGGAGCAGCAGGGCGTGCAGATGCCCGCGAACCCCACCTGGCAGCAGGTCGCCGACATCGCCGCCCGGGTCGACGACAAGGTGCCCGGCATGAACGGCATCTGCCTGCGCGGCCAGCCCGGCTGGGGCCAGGTCTTCGCCCCGCTGACCACCGTCGTCAACACGTTCGGCGGCACCTGGTTCACCGCCGACTGGCAGGCGCAGGTCAACGCCCCCGAGTTCAAGCGGGCCGTGCAGTTCTACGTCGACCTGGTCCGCGCCCACGGCGAGGCCGGCGCGGCGCAGGCCGGCTTCACCGAGTGCCTCAACAACACCGTCCAGGGCAACGTCGCCATGTGGTACGACGCGACCAGCGCCGCCGGCTCGCTCGAGGCCGCCGACTCGCCGGTCAAGGGCAAGATGGGCTACGTCGCCGCGCCGGTCGAGAAGACCAAGAGCTCCGGCTGGCTGTATGCCTGGTCGTGGGGCATCCAGCAGGCCAGCGACAAGAAGGACAACGCCTGGAAGTTCATCTCCTGGGCGTCCAGCGCCGAGTACGAGCAGCTGGTCGGCCGGGAACTCGGCTGGTCCCGGGTGCCGGCCGGCAAGCGCGCCTCGACGTACACCAACCAGGAGTACCTGGCCGAGGCGTCGGCGTTCGCCGAACCCACCCGCGCCGCGATCTCCAGCGCCGATCCCCGCAACCCCGGCGTGCAGCCGCGCCCGGCGATCGGCATCCAGTTCGTCGACATCCCCGAGTTCACCGACCTCGGCACCCAGGTGTCGCAGGGGGTCAGCTCGGCGATCGCCGGCCAGATGAGCGTCGACGAGGCACTCGACCGGGGTCAGGAGCTCGCCGACGACGTCGCCGAGCGCTACCGGTCCCGGCTGTAGCCGCCGCGATCGAGAGGAGAGACGCCATGACGCTCGCGGTCGAGAAGCCCGGGCCCGGCACGGCCACCCCACCCGAACGCCCGTCCGGCGCCCGCCGCGCGTCCGCCTGGGCCCGCCGGGCGCCGCTGCTGCCCGCGCTCGTGTTCATGATCGTCGTGACCCAGCTGCCGTTCGTGGCGACGCTGGTCATCTCGTTCATGGACTGGAACGCGTACTACCCCGACGAGATCGGCTTCGCCGGCTTCGACAACTTCCAGCGGGTCCTCACCGACGTCAACATGCGCGACGCGGTGTGGACCACCATCCTGCTCACCGCCAGCGTGGTCATCATCAGCCTGCTGCTCGGGCTGGGCATCGCCCTGCTGCTCGACCGCTCGTTCCGCGGCCGGGGCGCCGTGCGCACCATGATGATCGCGCCGTTCCTCGTCGTGCCGGTCGCGGCGGCGCTGCTGTGGAAGCACGCCCTCTACAACCCCGAGTACGGCCTGTTCAACGGCGCGCTGACGTGGCTGTGGGGCCTGTTCGGCGCCGACCCGCCGCAGCCCGACTGGATCTCCAGCATGCCGCTGAGCGCCATCGTGGCGTCGCTGGTCTGGCAGTGGACGCCGTTCATGATGCTGATCCTGCTGGCCGGCCTGCAGAGCCGCCCGCTGGACGTCATCGAGGCGGCCCGCATCGACGGCGCGACCAGCTGGCAGATCTTCACCAACATGACGCTGCCGCACCTGCGCCAGTACCTGGAACTGGGCGGCCTGCTCGGCTCCATCTACGTGGTGCAGAACTTCGACGCGGTCTTCACCATCACCTCCGGCGGCCTGGGCACGGCGAACCTGCCGTACGCGGTCTACCAGACCTTCTACAACGCCCACGACTACGGCCGCGCCTCCGCGGCCGCCGTGGTCGTCGTCATCGGCACCATCATCATCGCGACGTTCGCCCTGCGGACGGTGTCGTCGCTGTTCCGAGAGGAATCCGGCCGATGAGCGTCACCGATACCGCGCCCGTTCCGGCCACCCGCACCGAGGCCGGCGAGCCGCGCAAGCCCCGCAAGCCCCGCAGCGGCGCGCTGCTGAGCCTGCTCGCCTGGGTCGTCGGCATCCTGTTCGTGCTGCCCGTGGTGTGGATGGTGCTGACGTCCTTCCACAGCGAGGCCGCCGCCGCCACGAACCCGCCGTCGGTGTTCGCCCCGCTGACCCTGGAGGGCTACCGGTCGTTCTTCACCGGCGGCGCCAGCCCGTGGCCGCCGCTGCTGAACTCGCTGACCGCCAGCGTCATCTCCACGATCATCGTGCTGCTGCTGGCGATCCCGGCCGCGTACGCCCTCAGCATCCGGCCGGTCAAGAAGTGGACCGACGTCCTGTTCTTCTTCCTGTCGACCAAGATGCTGCCAGTCGTGGCGGGCCTGCTGCCGCTGTACCTGTTCGCCCAGAACACCCGGCTGCTCGACAACATCTGGCTGCTGATCGTCTTCTACACCTCGATGAACCTGCCGATCGCGGTCTGGATGATGCGCTCGTTCCTGTCCGAGGTGCCGGTCGAGATGCTGGAGGCGGCGTCGGTCGACGGCGCCGGGCTGGCCAAGACGCTGCGGTCGGTCATCGCGCCCGTCGTCATGCCGGGCATCGCGGCCACCGCGCTGATCTGTTTCATCTTCAGCTGGAACGAGCTGCTGTTCGCCCGGGTCCTCACGGCGACGGTGGCGCAGACGGCGCCGGTGTTCCTCACCAGCTTCGTCACCAGCCAGGGCCTGTTCCTGGCGCAGCTGTGCGCGGCGGCGTTCGTCGTCTCGCTGCCGGTGCTGGTCGCGGGCTTCGCCGCCCAGGACAAGCTGGTGCAGGGCCTGTCGCTGGGCTCCGTCAAGTAGGACAGTGTGGTGATGACCGAGACGATGGCCGGGGTACGCCTGCCCGGCGACAGCACCGTCGAGCACGTCACCGTGGCCGTGCCCTCCCCGGGGCACGGCCAGGTGCTGCTCGCGATGAAGGCCTCGTCCATCTGCGGCAGCGACATCCGGGCCATCTACCGCGAGCACCTCGGGCACGGCGCCGAGGCGTACCGCGGGGTGATCGCCGGGCACGAGCCGTGCGGCGAGGTCGTCGCCGTCGGTCCGGGCGTGCACCGGATCGGCGTGGGCGACCGGGTGGCGGTCTACCACATCGCCGGGTGCGGGCAGTGCGACGAGTGCCGGCACGGCTACCTGATCGGCTGCACCGCGCCGACCCGCGCCGCCTACGGCTGGCAGCGCGACGGCGGGCACGCCGAGTACCTGCTCGCCGAGGAGCGCACCTGCCTGGTGCTGCCCGACGAGCTGTCGTTCGCCGACGGGGCGCTGGTGTCGTGCGGGTTCGGCACGGCGTACGAGGCGCTGCTGCGGCTGCGGGTCTCCGGCCTCGACCGGCTGCTCATCACCGGCCTGGGCCCGGTCGGCCTGGCCGCCGCCATGCTGGGCCGGGCGATGGGCGCCGGGCCGATCATCGGCACCGACCTCTCGCCCGACCGGCTGAAGCTCGCCGCCGACCTGGGCCTGGTCGACCACGCGGTGCCCGCCGGCGACGGCGCGGCCGAGGCGATCGCCGAGCTGACCGGCGGCCGGGGCGCCGAGGCGTCGATCGACTGCTCCGGCAGCGCCGCCGCCCGCGAGCTGGCCCTGGCCAACACCCGCACGTGGGGCCGGTGCGCGTTCGTGGGGGAGGGCGGCACCGTCAGCTTCGCCGTGTCCGAGCTGCTGATCCACAAGCAGATCACGCTGTACGGCTCGTGGGTCACCTCGGTGCGGCACATGGCCGACCTGCTCGCCAACCTGGCCCGCTGGGGGCTGCGCCCGGACGTCGTGGTGTCGCACCGGTACCCGCTGGCCGAGGCGGCGGAGGCGTACCGGGTGGCCGCCGAGGGCGCCGGCGGCAAGGTGTGCATCGTCTTCTGACTTTTCTCGGATCTCCGGGGAACCCGCCGCCCGTGACCCGCGTCGGACCACCTATGACCAGACTCCGCGGCATCAGTGCGGCCGCCGCCGTGTTCCTGCTCCTGTTCGGCGCCGCGTGTGCCGGCTCCGCCGGCGACGCCGAGAGCACCGGCGCGCCGTCCCCCGACGGCTCCACCGGGTCCGACCCGGCCGCCGCGGGCGAGGCACCCGTGCTGCGGGTCGCCCACGTGGGCGGCTTCATCACGCCGGAGGTCACGCTGAGCCGCATCCCGCTGGTCAGCCTGTACGACGACGGGCGGCTCATCACGCCCGGCCCGCAGATCATGATCTACCCGGCGCCCGCCCTGCCCAGCGTGCAGGTCACCACGGTCAAGCCCGAGGTCGTGCAGGACCTGGTGCGGCAGGCCACCGCAGCCGGGGTGAGGAACGGCACCGACTTCGGCCGCCCCAACGTGGCCGACGCGCCGAACACCCGCGTCACCGTCGTCACCGCCGAGGGCACCCAGTCCGTCGAGGTGGTGGCGCTCGGCGAGGCCATGCCCGACGACCCGGCCCTCACCGCCGCGCAGCGGACGGCCCGGCAGAAGCTGTCGGCGTTCGTCGAGCAGCTGGGCGCCCTGCAGGGCACGGCCGGCGCCCCCTACGAGCCGGCCGCGCTCGCCGCGATCGCCGTGCCGTGGAAGAACACCGACGAGCCCGGCATCAGCGCCCCGCCCGCCCGCGAGTGGCCCGGCCCGCAGTTGCCCGGCGACGTCGGCGCGGCCGGCCTGGGCTGCGCCACCGTCACCGGCGCCGACGTCGGCGAGGTGCTCGCCGCCGCGAAGGACGCCAACGCCCTGACGCCGTGGACGTCCGGCGGCAAGCAGTGGACGGTCACGCTGCGCCCGCTGCTGCCCGACGAGGCGTCCTGCGCCGCCCTGGGGAGCCAGGGATGATCCCGCTCGGCCCCTCCGTGGAGGAGGCCCTGGCCGAGCACGCGACGTGCTGCGCCGGCGCGGCTCCCCCCGCGCCGGCGCGGCCCGGCCACCCGTCCGGCGCACCGGACGCCGCATCGCCGGCCGCGCCGGCCGCGACGCCGCCCGGTGCGGGCCGGCACCACTGCGTGTGCCGGCCCGTCCCGGCGGCCCGGGTGCTCGCCGCGCGGCTCAGCGCACGCCGAGCAGATCCACCACGAAGATGAGCGTCTCGCCGGGCTTGATGACCCCGCCGGCGCCGCGGTCGCCGTAGCCGAGGTGCGGCGGGATGGTCAGCTTGCGCCGCCCGCCCACCTTCATCCCGCTGACGCCCTGGTCCCAGCCCTGGATCACCTGACCGGCGCCGAGGCCGAACTCGAGCGGCTCGCCGCGGTCGTACGACGCGTCGAACTGCGTGCCGGCCGAGTGCGAGACGCCGACGTAGTGCACGGCCACGTACGAACCCGGCTTCGCCTCCGGGCCGTCGCCGACCGTGATGTCCTCCACGACCAGATCCGCGGGCGGTGCGCCCTCGATCGGGCCGACGTCGGGCTTCTCCATGTCGTCCTCCTGACGTTGGTGTGCCCCGCCACTCAACCACAGCCGCCCGCGCGGCCTGCCCGGGCGCACCGCGACGGGCTGCCCGGGAGGGCACACATCGATCTCTGACGCAGCGTGGTGAACGCCTCACAGTCGATCTCCGTACGAGATCACACGGAGGCGTTCCGCCCCGGGGGGTGGAACGCGCCCGCGAGCCGAGGAGGGCACATGCAGGTCCGGCAGCAGGCGACCAGGGCCGTGCGGCAGGCGGCTGTGGCGGGGGTCCTGGCCGCGGTGGCGCTCGGGCCGGCGGCGCCCGCGGCGGCGCACGGGGCACCCAGCAGCCCGGTGAGCCGCTCGTTCGCGTGCCGCCCCGACATGCCGACGGCGGCGTCGGCGGCGTGCCGGGCGGCGCTGGCCGCCAACGGGCGCCCGTTCGGCTCGTGGGACAACATCCGGGTGCCGTTCGTCAACGGCAAGGACCGCCAGTTCATCCCCGACGGCCAGCTGTGCAGCGCCAGCCAGCCCGACTTCCGCGGCCTCGACCTGCCCCGGGCCGACTGGCCGGCGACCGGCGTCACCGCGGGTGAACCGCTGCAGATCCACTACCTGGCGCCGATCCCGCACGCCGGGCAGTTCCGGGTCTACCTGACCCGGCAGGGCTACGACCCGGCCCGCCCGCTCACCTGGGGCAGCCTCGACGCGGCCCCGTTCATCACGGCGAGCAACGTGCCGCTGACCGGCGACAACTACACGTTCAGCGGCCGGCTGCCCGCCGACCGCAGCGGCCGGCACGTGCTCTACACCGTGTGGCAGAACTCCTCGACGCCCGACACCTACTACTCGTGCTCGGACCTCGACATCCGGGCCGCGGGCGGGCAGCAGCCCGCGGTGCCGCCGGCCGCCCCGCCCGCCGCCCCGCCCGCCGGGGTGCGTCCGCCGGCGGTCAAGGGCGGGCGGCCGCCGGGCGCGTCCGCCCCGGCCGCGCCCGCCACCTCGGTCGCCCCGTCGCCGGGCGACAGCGCCGGGCTCGCCGAGGTGCCGCCGCCCCCGCCGGCCGACGGGGCCGACTCCGGCGGCGGGCAGTCGTGGCTGAGCAGGGCGGAACCGGTCGGCGACCGGATCGCGCTCGGGCAGCAGATCATGAGCGCCGCGCTGATCGTGCTGTTCGGTGTCACGGGCGCCCTGGCGCTCATGCGGATGCGGGCGGCGCGCAACGCGCAGGGCATCCACCGGCGGCCGCAGAACCGTTGAACGAAGCATCTGCCGACCCCGTACTGATGGGCGTCCCGACCCCGTCAGGCGCGCCCCCCGAGCAGTTCGCGCCGTGCCAGGAAGGCAGACCATGACCCGAATCCCGTACGGCAACCGGTTCCCGCGGCTGACCCGCCGTCGCGTCCTCACCGTGGCGGCCACCGTCGGCGCCGGAGCGGCCGCCGCGAGCGTCGCCGGGATCGGCCTGGCCCGGGAGAAGACCGCCGCCGGCGCCGGGCCGCTGGTCGTCTCGCTGCGCGACGCGGAGGGCACGTGGGACGTCTTCCACGGCGCGAAGCGGGTCACCGTCAAGGACGCCGACCTGATGAACCGGCTGCTCGCCGCCGTCGACCGCTGACCCTCGCCGCCCCCCGCTCCCCAACGTCGTGAGGTTTGCCCCAGATGTCTTCGCACCGTGAAGCGCCGGAGATCAGCAAGGACCCCGTCGCCGACAGCTCCGACCTGTACGCGTTCGTCAGCCCCGACAAGCCGGACACCGTCACGCTGATCGCCAACTACGTGCCGATGCAGCTGCCCGCCGCCGGGCCCAACTTCTTCGAGTTCGGCGACGACGTGCTCTACGAGATCCACATCGACAACAACGGCGACGGCCGCCCGGACCTGTCGTACCAGTTCCGCTTCCGCACCGAGCTGGCCAACGACCGCACGTTCCTCTACAACACCGGCCCCATCGAGAGCCTCGACAGCGAGAACTGGAACCGCAAGCAGTTCTACTCGGTGACCCGGGTCGACGCGCACGGCAAGAGCACCGTGCTGGCCAAGAAGGTGCCCTGCCCGCCGTGCAACATCGGCCCGGCGTCCATCCCCGACTACGGCAAGCTGGCCCGCGACGCCGTCTACAGGCTGGGCAACGGCGAGCGCGTGTTCGCCGGGCAGCGCGCCGACGGCTTCTTCGTCGACCTGGGCGCCATCTTCGACCTGGGCACGCTGCGGCCGCTGCAGAACCTGCACGTCATCGGCAAGACCCTGGCCGAGGAGGGCGCCGACGCCGTCAACGCCCTGGACCGGATGAACGTGCACAGCATCGCCCTGCAGATCCCGCTCGCCGAGGTGCGCCGGGGCGGCCGCCGGGAGGTCGGCGCCGACGACGCGGGCGCCGTCATCGGCGTGTGGACCTCGGCCAGCCGCCGCCAGGTGCAGGTGCGCCAGAGCGACAACCTGGAGGACGTCTTCGTCGGCCCGCAGGTGCAGGTGTCCCGGCTGGGCAACCCGCTGGTCAACGAGGTCATCATCCCGATGGCCCAGAAGGACCTGTTCAACAGCCTGCCGCCGGCGGAGGACAAGCGGTTCGCCGAGTTCGTCGAGCGGCCCGAGCTGGCCACGCTGCTGCCCGCGCTCTACCCGGGCGCCTTCGACAACCTGGCGGCGCTCAACGCCGACGAGACCCCGCGCGCGGACCTGGTCGCCATCCTGCTGACCGGCATCCCGGAGGGGCTGATCGACGGCTTCCAGAACAGCACCGGCGAGGTGCAGGCCGACATGCTGCGGCTGAACACCGCGATCGAGCCCACCGACGACGAGAACCGGTTCGGCATCCTCGGCGGCGACCTGGCCGGCTTCCCCAACGGGCGCCGGGTGCGCGACGACGTCGTGTCGGTCGCGCTGCGCGCCGTCGCCGGGGCCACCGCGCCGCTGGTGGTGGAGGACTTCGAGCCGGACCGGGCGGCCGCCGAGGTGGCGCAGGGGCTCAGCGCCAAGGACGTGTCGGCCCGGTTCCTCGACCACTTCCCGTACCTCGGGCTGCCCTACGACGGCTTCCGGAACCCGCGGTGAGCGCCCCGGCGCACGACCACGTGCACCACCACACCCTGGCCCCGTCCGGGCAGGGGACCGTGATGCTCGACATCGGCTCCGGCCGCGGCGCGCTGGTCATCCACACCGCGCCGCGCAGCCACGGCCTGGAGATCGAGGTCAGCCCGGTCGGGCCGGGGCGCGAGCGGCGCACCCACGCCGCCGTGCGGGCCCGGCACGTGAGCACCGGCATCACCTACTGCGCGGTCATCGACGGGCTCGCCGCCGGGCAGTACACGGTGTGGCGCGACGACGGCACGGCCGCGGGCTGGGTCACGGTGCCCGACGGCGGCGTCGCCGAGTTCATCTGGCCCGACTGAAAGCGGCGCTCCGGCCGCGGGCGGACTACTGTGGGTGCGTATGGAACAACCCGGCGCAGTCACCGACGAGAAGCAGGACGAGCCACGGCACGTCCGGCTGCGCACGGGTGACGTCGACGAGGCCCGCGCCTTCTGTGACAAGCTGTACGACTACCCGCTGCGCAGCCGGCCCGTCGGGCGCGTGGAGGACTTCTCGTTCGCCGGGGCCGCCGTCAAGATGGGCCCGCTGACCGTGGCCGACGTCCGCTACGGCGCCGACATGCGGCTCGACACGGCCGACCTGGAGACGGCGTACCACGTGCTGGTGCCCGTCGAGGGCGGCATGCGCAGCCGCCAGGGCGACAGCGTCGTCACGGCGACCAGCCGGCGCGCCGCCGTGTTCGGCCCGGTCGGCCCGATCGAGCTGGCGTGGCCGGCCGCGTGCCGGTTGCTCAGCGTCAAGGTCGAACGCAGCACGCTGGAGACCGAACTGGCCGCCGTGCACGGTGGCAACCCCACGGTGCCGCCCGGCAGCATCGACCTGGCGTCCGGGCCGGGCCGGGGCTGGGCCGCGCTGCTCGGGCTGCTGCGCGAGGAGCTGGCGGAACCCGGCGGGCTGGTCCGCCAGCCGCTCATGGCGCACCGCTGGCGGCACCTCGTGGTGGGCGGCCTGGCCGTGGCCCTGGACCGCCGCGACCTCGGCGAGCCCCACCCGCCCATGCCGACGCTGCGGCCCCGCACCGTGAAGCGGGCGCTGGACGCCATGCACGCCGAGCCGGCGTACCCGTTCACCGCGGCGGACCTCGCCGTGGCCGCCGGGGTGGGCGTGCGGGTGCTGCAGGAGTCGTTCCGCCGCTACGTCGGCATGCCGCCCCTGGTCTACCTGCGGCAGCTGCGGCTGGAGAAGGCCCACGAGGAGCTGCGGCTGGCCGACCCGCGCGAGACCGGCGTGGGTGAGGTGGCGCACCGCTGGGGCTTCGCCCACCTGGGCCGCTTCGCGGGCGCCTACCGGCAGCGGTACGGGGTCAGCCCGTCGCGCACCCTGCACTCCCCGCCGTAGGTTGTTGCCCGGTCAACGATCGCGCTATCCATGACCCCATGGTCCTCCAGATCGGGGCGCTGCTGACCGCCGGCGCCGCCGCCGGGCTCGCCGCGCACGCCGAGACACTCGGGTACGACCTCGTCGCGGTCACCGGCGCCGCCGACGGCCCCGACGCCTGGACTGCGCTGAGCTGGGTCGCCGCGCGCACTCGCCGCGCCGGCCTGGTCGCGGTGCTGCCCCGCCCGCCGCGCCTGCCCGCCGTGCTGGGCCACGCCGCCGCCACCCTGGACGCCCTGTCCGGCGGCCGGCTCACCGTGGCGGTGGGCGGCCCGGCCGGCGAGCTGGCCGCGACCCTCGACGCGGTGCGCGGCGTGCCGCTGTGGGTGACCGGCGACGACCCCGGTTCGGCCGACCTGGCAGGCCGCCGCGCCGACGGCCTGCTCACGCCCCTCCCGGCCGCCGTGCCGGCCGCCCTCCCGGCCGCTGCCTCGGCCGGTGCTTCGGCCGCCGGCTCGGCCCCCGCCGCTTCCGCCGCGCACGCGGCCGCCGCTTCCGCCGCGCACGTGGCTGCCGCCGAGGCCGCCGTCGCGGCCGGGCGGGGGGCCGTCGCCGTCCGGCGGGTCGTCGTCGTGCCGGCCGGTGCCGCGGCCGCCGACGTGCTGCCGCTCGCCGCGGACGTCGTGCTGGTGGCCGCCGGCGACGCCGCCGGCCTGGACCGCTTCGCCGCCGAGGTCGCCCCGGCGCTGCGGGCGGCCCCCGCCGCCGCCGGCGCCCCCGCGCGCCGCCGACCCGGCATCGACCGTGACGCCGTGCCCGCCTCGCTGACCGCGGTGGCGCCCGGCGACCCGGACTACCCCCGGGTTCGGAACACCTACTTGCGCGGCGGCCGCCCCGGCATCGTGCTGCGGGCGTCGTCCGCCGCCGCGGTCGCCGACGCCCTGGCGTTCGCCGCCGCGCACCCGGACCTGCCGTTCGGGGTGCGCAGCGGCGGCCACGGCATCAGCGGCCGGTCCACCAACCACGGCGGGATCGTGCTCGACGTGGGCGCCCTGAACGCCGTCGAGGTGCTCGACGAGCGGCGGCGGCTGATCCGGGTCGGGCCGGGCGCCCGCTGGGGCGAGGTGGCCCGGGCGCTGCACCCGTACGGCTGGGCGCTCAGCTCCGGCGACTACGGCGGCGTCGGGGTGGGCGGGCTGGCCACCGCGGGCGGCATCGGGTGGCTGGCCCGCAGGCACGGGCTCACGATCGACCACCTGCGCGCCGCCGAGGTGGTGCTCGCCGACGGGCGCACCGTGCGCGCCGACGCCGACACCCACCCCGACCTGTTCTGGGCCGTGCGGGGCGCCGGCGGCAACGTCGGCGTCGTCACCGCCTTCGAGTTCACCGCCGACCCGGTCGGCGACGTCGGCTGGGCCCGGTTCGTGGTCGGCGCCGACGACCCGGCGGCCCTGCTGGTGGCGTGGGGCGCCGCCGTCGAGGCCGCGCCGCGCGACGTCAGCGGCCAGCTCATCATGGGCCCCACGCGCCCCGGCCGCCCCGCGTACGCGCAGCTCATGGCCATGGTCGACAACGCCGACCCGGACGCCGTCGTGGCGGCGCTGACGCCGCTGGCCGCCGCCGGGCCGCTGTACGACCAGCAGGTCGTCATGACCTCGTACGCCGCCGTCATGGACAACGCCGCGCCCGGCCACCACCGGGGCTCCGGCGAGCCCGTCACCCGGTCCGCCCTGGTCACCCACCTGACGCCGGAGTTCGCGGCGGCGGCCGCCGCGCTGCTGGCCGGCGGCGCCGCGCACTGGTTCCAGATCCGCACCGTCGGCGGGGCCGTCGCCGACGTGCCGCCCGACCACACCGCCTACGCGCACCGGTCGGCGAACTTCTCCGTCATCGCGATGGGCGCCGACGCCGGCCGCCTCGACGCCGCCTGGGCCGGCCTGGCGCCGCACGTCGACGGGCTGTACCTCAGCTTCGACACCCGCCTCGACCGGGTCGCCGACGCCTTCCCGCCGGCCACCCTGGCCCGCCTGCGCGACGTCAAACGCCGCTACGACCCGGGCGCCCTGTTCCGCGACAACTTCAGCGTGGGGGACCGATGACCGACTACGGGCACGACCTGCTGTTCGGCGCGTTCGTGACGCCGGCGGCCGAACCGGCGCAGCGCGCCGTCGAGCTGACCGTCGCCGCCGAGGACGCCGGGCTGGACCTGGTCACCTTCCAGGACCACCCGTACCAGCCGCGGCTGCACGACGCCTGGACGCTGCTGTCGTACGCGGCGGCCCGCACCCGCCGGATCCGGCTCGCCGGCAACGTGCTCAACCTGCCGCTGCGCCCGCCCGCCGTGCTGGCCCGCAGCGTCGCCACCCTCGACCGGCTCAGCGGCGGGCGCATCGAGCTGGGCATCGGCGCGGGCGGGTTCCGCGACGCCATCGCCGCGATGGGCGGGGCCCGGCTGACGCCGGGGGAGTCCGTCGCCGCGCTGGCCGAGGGCATCGAGATCATCCGGCAGGTGTGGGACGCCGACCGGCCCGGCCCGGTCAGCGTGGCCGGCACGCACCACCGGGTCGTCGGCGCCAAGCGCGGGCCCGCCCCGGCCCACGACGTGCGGATCTGGGTCGGCGCCTACAAGCCGCGCATGCTGCGCCTGATCGGGCGCGCCGCCGACGGGGCCCTGCCGTCGCTGGCGTACCTGCCGGGCGGCATCACCGACCTGGCGGAGCTGAACCGGCACATCGACACCGGCGCGGAGGCCGCCGGGCGCGACCCGGGGGCCGTGCGGCGGCTGCTCAACGTCTCCGGGCGGTTCGCGCCGACCGGCCGGGCGTTCCTCGACGGGCCCGCCGAGCAGTGGGCCGAGGACCTGGCCGGGCTCACCCTGGAGTACGGGATGAGCGCGTTCGTGCTGTCGTCCGACAACCCGGACGTCCTGCGCCGGTTCGCCGCCGAGGTGGCGCCGGCCACCCGCGAGCTGGTGGCCGGCGAACGCCCTGAACGGCTGTGACCGGCGGCTACTCGTCCGGGTCGATGCGGTGGTTCTTGCCGATGACCACGATGCCGGCGTCGGAGACCGTGAAGCGCTTGCGGTCGCGCTCCAGGTCGACGCCGATCTCCATGCCCGGCGGGATCACCACGTTCTTGTCGATGATCGCGTTGCGGATGATCGCGTTGCGGCCCACGTCGACGCCGTCCATCAGCACCGAGCCCTCGACGTGCGCCCACGAGTTGATGCGGGTGCGCGGCGACACCACGGAGCGCTCCACCAGGGCGCCGGACACCACGACCCCGGGCGAGATCATCGAGTCGACGGCGCGGCCCTGGCGGCCCTCGTAGCCGTGCACGAACTTGGCCGGCGGCCACGAGCCGTAGTTGGTGTAGATCGGCCACTCGTGGTTGTAGAGGTTGAACACCGGCAGCGTCGAGATGAGATCCATGTGGGCCTCGTAGAACGAGTCGAGCGTCCCCACGTCGCGCCAGTAGCCGCGGTCGCGCTCGGTGCTGCCCGGCACCTCGTTGTCGCGGAAGTCGTAGACGTTCGCCTCGCCCTTCTCCACGAGCATCGGGATGATGTTGCCGCCCATGTCGTGCTTGCTGTCCGGGTCGGCCGCGTCGCGGCTGACCGCCTCGCACAGCGCGCGGGTGCTGAACACGTAGTTGCCCATCGAGGCGAAGATCTCGTCCGGGGCGTCGGGCAGCCCCTCGGTCTCCTTCGGCTTCTCGCGGAACGCCGAGATGCGCCGGCCGTCGGCGCCGACCTCGATGACGCCGAACTGGTCGGCCATGCTCTTGGGCTGGCGGATGCCCGCCACCGTCACCGACGCGCCGGAGGCGATGTGGTCCTGCACCATCTGCTGCGGGTTCATGCGGTAGATGTGGTCCGCGCCGAAGACGATGACGTAGTCGGGCGCCTCGTCGTTGATGAGGTTGAGGCTCTGGTAGATCGCGTCGGCCGAGCCGGCGAACCAGCGCGGGCCCAGCCGCTGCTGCGCCGGCACCGGGGTCACGTAGTTGCCCAGCAGCGTCGACATGCGCCACGTCTTGCTGATGTGCCGGTCGAGCGAGTGCGACTTGTACTGCGTCAGCACCACGATCTTCAGGTACCCGCCGTTGGCGAGATTCGACAGTACGAAGTCGATGAGCCGGTAGATGCCGCCGAACGGTACGCCCGGCTTGGCCCGGTCAGCCGTCAGGGGCAACAGGCGCTTGCCTTCCCCACCCGCCAGAACGATCGCTAGCACCTTGACAGCCATGCACAGACGCTAACTTTCCGCGTCGCCGCGCACCAGTCGAACAAGGCACATCAACGATATTCTGCGTGACGTGACCGACTCGAACGCGAAACCCGCGCTGCGCGTGGACCTGCTGACCCGCGAGTACCCGCCGGAGGTCTACGGGGGCGCCGGCGTCCACGTCGAATACCTCGCGCGCGACCTGCGCCGCCTCGCCGACGTGCGGGTGCACTGCTTCGGCGCCCAGCGTAGCGAGCCGGGGGTGACCGCGTACGCCGAACCGGCCGGGCTGGCCGGCGCCAACGCCGCGCTGCGCACGCTCGGCGTCGACCTGGAGATGGCGGCCGGCTGCGAGGGCAGCGCCATCGTGCACAGTCACACCTGGTACGCCAACCTGGCCGGGCACACCGCCAAGCTGCTGCACGGCGTCCCGCACGTCGTCACCACGCACAGCCTGGAGCCGCTGCGGCCGTGGAAGGCCGAGCAGCTCGGCGGCGGGTACGCGCTGTCGTCGTGGGCCGAGCGCACCGCCATCGAGGCCGCCGACGCGGTCGTGGCGGTGTCCGCCGGCATGAAGCGCGACGTGCTCGCCGCGTACCCGTCGGTCGACCCCGGCAAGGTCCGGGTGGTGCACAACGGCATCGACACCGAGCAGTACGCCCCGGACCACGGCACCGACGTGATCGAGCGGCTGGGCATCGACCTGAACCGGCCCAGCGTCGTGTTCGTCGGCCGGATCACCCGGCAGAAGGGCCTGCCGTACCTGCTGCGCGCCTGCCGCGACCTGCCGCCGCAGGCCCAGGTCGTGCTGCTGGCCGGCGCCCCCGACACCCCGGAGATCGCCGCCGAGGTCGAGGGCCTGGCCACCCAGCTGCGCGGGCTGCGCGACGGCGTGATCTGGGTGCAGGAGATGCTGCCCAAGCACGAGGTCGTGCAGGTGCTCACGCACGCCACCGTGTTCGTCTGCCCGTCGGTCTACGAGCCGATGGGCATCGTCAACCTGGAGGCGATGGCCTGCGAGACGGCCGTCGTGGCGACCGCCACCGGCGGCATCCCGGAGGTCGTGGCCGACGGCGAGACGGGCCTGCTGGTGCCCATCGAGCAGGTCACCGACGGCAGCGGCACCCCGGTCGACCCGGACCGCTTCGTCGCCGACCTGGCCGCGCGGCTCACCGAGCTGCTGGAGGACCCGAAGCGCGCCGCGGAGATGGGCCTGGCGGGCCGCCGCCGCGCCATCGAGCACTTCTCGTGGGCGTCCATCGCCGAGCGGACGATGGAGGTCTACCGCTCGCTGCTGCCGCTGTAGAGCGGCCTCACCCGGCGGCGAGCCGGCGCGCCAGCTCGCCGCCGAGGGTGTGCCCGGACAGCCACGCCGTCTGCACGCGGGGCCGGCCGAAGGCGTCGCCGGCCAGCCCGACGAGGGTGTCGTCGAGCAGGTGGCCGCCGTCGCCCGGGTCGGGCTGGGCGTACGTCCAGCGGTGCACGTGCACGAGCTGCGCCGGGGCGCCGAGGCCGAGCAGGTCGCGCACCGCGTCCTCGATGAGCGGGCCCGCGGCGGCCGGGTCGGTCAGGTGGGCGGCGGCGACCGCGCCGGTCGTGTGGGCCACCAGCACCGGGGCGCCGTCGCCGCGGCGGTCGCCGTCGTCGCAGACGGTGGCCAGCACGGGGTGGTCGTTGACGAACGCGCCGGCGAACGGCGCCCAGTCGCGCGCCGGGTAGCGCAGCACGGCCGACAGCACCGGGTGCCAGGTCTGCGCGGCGGCGGCGCCGGCGACCGGGCCGCCCGGCTCCAGCAGGCGGGCGGCCTGGGGGCCGGGCATGGCCAGCACGACGGCGTCGGCCGGTTCGCCGTCCACGACCGGGCCGGGGCCGACGCGGGCCACGGTGTGCCCGAGGCGCACGTCGAGGCCCTGCGCCAGGTCCTCCGCCAGCGAGCGCAGCCCGCCCGGCGCCGCCCAGCGCACCGGGCCGGTGCGGGGCTCGGCGGGCGGGCCGCCCGGGAACGCCAGCATCGTGTCGGTCCACTCGCGGGCCAGCCCGGCGGCGTGCCAGCGCCGCACCACGGCGGCGAACCGCTCGTCGTCGACGGTGAGGTAGGCGGCGCCGATGTCGGCGGGCCGGCCGTCGAACCGCTTGCTGGCCAGCCGCCCGCCGGGCACCCGGCCGCGCTCCAGCACCCGCACCGGCACACCCGCGCCGGCCAGCGCCCGCGCGCACGCCAGCCCGGCCACGCCCGCCCCCACCACGACCACCGTCATGCCCGCCATGATGCCCGGGTGGCCGGTGCTCCACCCGGACGGAGCACACTGGTCCGATGCGTGCGTCGATCGGTCCGGTCCGGCTGGTGCCGCTGATCGTGCTGGCGCTGGTCGCGGCGGCCACCATCGGCGGCGGCGCCTGGCGCTGGTCCGGGCGCGCCCCGGCCCCCAGCCCGGCCGCCGCGCCGGGCGGCGGCTGCGCCGCCCCGGCCACGCCCCGCCAGCTGCGCGGCATGTGGCTCACCACCGTCAACAACATCGACTTCCCCAGCCGGCCGGGGCTGAGCGCCGCCGCGGTGCAGGCCGAGTACCGCCGGTGGCTGGACCTGGCGCAGGCGCAGCGGCACAACGCGATCTTCGTGCACGTGCGGCCCAGCGGCGACGCGCTGTGGCCGTCGACGTTCGCCCCGTGGTCGGAGTGGCTGACCGGGCGGCGCGACAACCGCGACCCCGGCTGGGACCCGCTCCGGTTCATGATCGACGAGGCGCACGCCCGGAACCTGCAGTTCCACGCCTGGTTCAACCCGTACCGGGGCAGCCAGCCCGCCCCCGCCGGGGCCGGGGCGTCGATCGCCGCGCTGGCGCCCGGCCACCCCCTCAAGGCGCACCCGGAGTGGGCCGTCGTGCACCCGAAGGGCAAGACCGGGCGCCTGTACTTCGACCCGGGGCAGCCCGCGGCGCGCCGGTTCGTCGAGGACTCGATCCTCGACGCGGTCACCCGCTACGACCTCGACGGGGTGCACTTCGACGACTTCTTCTACCCGTACCCGAAGGCGGGGGAGGACTTCGGTGACGACGCCTCGTTCGCCGCGCACGGCGGCGGCCTGAGCCGGGCCGACTGGCGGCGCGCCAACGTGAACACGTTCGTCCGGGAGACCGGCGAGCGGATCCGCGCCGTCAAGCCGTGGGTGCAGTACGGCATCAGCCCGTTCGGCATCTGGCGCAACACGTCCACCGACCCGGAGGGCTCCGCCACCCGCGGCCTGCAGAGCCACGACGCCATCTACGCCGACACCCGCGCCTGGGTGCGCGAGCGCTGGCTCGACTACGTGGTGCCACAGCTGTACTGGCACATCGGCTTCGACGTGGCCGACTATGCCACCCTGCTGCGCTGGTGGACGTCGACCGTCGAGGGCACCGGCGTGAAGCTCTACATCGGCCAGGCGGACTACCGGGTCGGCGAGAAGGGCCCGTGGAGCGAGCCGGACCAGCTCACCCGCCAGCTCGCCCTCAACCGCGAGCTGGGCGCCGAGGGCAGCGTGCACTTCAGCGCCAAGCAGATCCGCGCGGACCGGCTCGGCGCGGTCACCCGCTACCGCGACGCCCACTACGCGGCGCCGGCCCTGCCGCCGGTGCCCGCCCGGCTGGTGGCGCCGCCGGCCGCCCCGCCGCGTCTGACCGGCGCCACGCTGGCCGCCCCGGCGCCGTGGGCCGCCTACGACGCCCGCGGGACGCTGGTGGCCACCGGCCGCGGCACGGCCGTCGACGCCCCCGGCGCGGCCTGCGTCCGGGTGCTCGACCGCGGCGGCAACGAGAGCGCGGCGGCCCCGCTCACCCCGTGACGGCCCCGTCGGCCACCATCAGGTGCCGGGTGGTGTGCACCGCGTCGAGCATCCGCCGGTCGTGGGTGACCAGCAGCAGCGTGCCCGGGTAGTCGGCCAGCGCGCCCTCCAGCTGCTCGATGGCCGCCAGGTCGAGGTGGTTGGTGGGCTCGTCGAGCACCAGCAGGTTGACCCCGCGCGCCTGCAGCAGCGCCAGCGCGGCGCGGGTGCGCTCGCCCGGCGACAGCGACGCCGCCGGGCGCAGCACGTGCGCCGCGCGCAGGCCGAACTTCGCCAGCAGGGTGCGCACCTCGGCGTCCGGCCACTGCGGCACGGCGTCGCCGAACGCCCGGGCCAGGGTCTCCGGGCCGCCGAACAGCCCGCGCGCCTGGTCGACCTCGCCGACGACCACGCCCGGCCCCAGCGCCGCCGAGCCCGACTCCAGCGGCACCCGGCCGAGCAGGGCCCCGAGCAGGGTGGACTTGCCCGCGCCGTTGGCGCCGGTGATGGCGACCCGGTCGCCCCAGTCGATCTGCAGGTGCACCGGCCCCAGCGTGAACGCGCCGCGGCGCACCACCGCGTCGCGCAGCGTCGCCACGACCGCCCCGGCGCGCGGGGCGGCGGCGATCTCCATCCGCAGCTCCCACTCCTTGCGGGGCTCCTCGACGACCTCCAGCCGCTCGATCATCCGGTCGGTCTGGCGCGCCTTCGCCGCCTGCTTCTCGCTGGTCTGCCCGCGGAACGCCTTGACGTGCTTGTCGTTGTCGGTGGCCTTGCGGCGGGCGTTGCGCACGCCCTTCTCCATCCAGGCGCGCTGGGTGCGGCCCCGCTCGAGCAGCGACTCCTTGCGGTCGGCGTACTCCTCGAACTCCTCGCGGGCGTGCCGGCGGGCCCGTTCCCGCTCCTCCAGGTAGGCGTCGTAGCCGCCGCCGTACAGGTTGACCTGCTGCTGGGCCAGGTCGAGCTCCAGCACCCGGGTGACCGTGCGGGCCAGGAACTCGCGGTCGTGGCTGACCACCACGGCGCCCGCGCGCAGCCCGCCGACGAAGCCCTCCAGCAGCTCCAGCCCGGCCAGGTCGAGGTCGTTGGTGGGCTCGTCGAGCAGCACCACGTCGTAGCGGCTCAGCAGCAGCGACGCCAGCCCGGCCCGGGCGGCCTGGCCGCCGGACAGCGCGGTCATCGCCCGGTCCAGCGGCAGCCGCAGCTCGGCCGCGACCGGCTCCGCGCGCTCGTCCAGGTCGGCGCCGCCCAGGTGCAGCCAGCGCTCCAGGGCCGCGCCGTAGGCGTCGTCGGCGCCGGGCACCCCGCGGGCCAGCTCGTCGGCGGCGGCGTCCATCGCGGCCTGGGCCTCGCCGACGCCGGTGCGCCGGGCCAGGAAGTCGCGCACCGACTCGCCGGCGCGCCGCTCGCGCTCCTGCGGCAGGTAGCCGACGGCCGCGGTGGGCGGGCTCAGCGCCACCGTGCCCGCCTCGACCGGGACCAGCCCGGCCAGGGTGCGCAGCAGCGTGGTCTTGCCCGCGCCGTTGACGCCGACGAGGCCGACCACGTCGCCGGGCGCGACGACGAGGTCGAGGTTGCTGAACAGGATGCGGTCCCCGTGCCCGGCGGCCAGGTCCTTGGCGATCATCGTGGCGCTCATGGCGCCCCCGATGCTATGCGGCCGGGGTCAGCCGATCGGCACCGCGTCGCCCCCGACGCGCACCCCGGGCTCGCCGGGGACCAGCCGGACGGTCAGCAGCCCCGGCCGGCCCAGGTCCGCGCCCTGGTGCACGGTCACCGTGGCGTCGTCGCCGACCAGGCCCAGCTCGCGCAGGTAGCCGCCCAGCGCCGCCGCCGCGGCCCCCGTCGCCGGGTCCTCGTAGACGCCGCCGACCGGGAACGGGTCGCGGGCGTGGAACACCGTCGCCGACTCGCGGTGCACCAGCTGGATCGTCGTCCAGCCGCGCGCGGTCATCAGCGCGGTCAGCGCCGGCACGTCGTAGTCCAGGTCCGCGAGCCGCTCGCGGGTCCGCACGGCCAGCACCGGGTGGTACGCCCCCGCGTACGCCACCCGCGGCGGCAGCGCCGGGTCCAGGTCGGCGGCGTCCCAGCGCAGCGCCGCCAGCAGCGCGTCCAGGTCGTCCAGCGGCGCCACCGACGGCGGCACGCTGACCAGGGTGGCGCGCAGCGCCGCGTCGACGTCCACGGCCACCGCGCCCGCGTTGGTGGCGAACGTGAACCGGCCCGGGCCGTGCCGCTCGCCCAGCGCGACCGCGGTGGCGATGGTGGCGTGCCCGCAGAACGGCACCTCGGCCACCGGCGCGAAGTACCGGGCCCGGTAGGCGCGGTCCGCCCCGCCCGGGGTCAGGAACGCCGTCTCGGAGTAGCCGACCCGCGCGGCGATCGCCAGCATCGCGGCGTCGTCCAGCCCGGCGGCGTCGAGCACCACCCCGGCCGGGTTGCCGCCCGCCGGGTCGGTCGTGAACGCGGCATAGCGCAGCACCTCAGTCATGCCGGCCAGCCTGCCGCCCCCGGCGGCGCCCGGCCAGAGCCGATCCGGCGTTCGTGGCCGTGCCCGGCGTCACCCCGTCCCTTAGCGTGGTGCCATGACCGACGGTCGTCGATCTCTGCACGCCGCGTGACGGCCCGCCGCCGGCCGCTCCTCGGGCTGCTCGCCGGGCACGGCGTGTCGCTCACCGGCAGCATGGTCACCTTCGTCGCGCTGCCCCTGCACGTCCTCGACACCACCGACTCCGCGGCGCGCACCGGCCTGGTCGCGGCGGTCGCCACCGCCCCGGTGGTGCTCGCCGGGGCGTTCGGCGGCCCGCTGGTCGACCGGGCCGGGCACCGCGCCGCCAGTGTCGCCGCCGACGTCGCCGGCGCCGCCACCATCGCCACCGTGCCGCTGCTGCACGCCGCCGGCCGGCTGCCGCTGGCCGCCCTGCTGGGCCTCGTCTTCCTGGCCGGGCTCCTCGACACCCTCGGGCGCACCGCCCGGTCGGCACTGCTGCCCGAGATGGCGCAGCGCTCCGGCGCCGGCCTGGCCCGCGCCGCCGGGCTGTTCGAGGCCACCGAGCGCGGCGCCCGGCTCGTCGGCGCCCCGCTGGCCGGGCTCGTCGTCGCCGCCGCACACGAGGCCCTGCCGGTGCTGTGGGTGCACGCCGCCGGCTGCCTCGCCGCGGCGATCGTCGTCACGGCGCACGTGCCCCCGCCCGGCCGGGCCCCGCCGGTGGACCCCGCCGGCTACTGGACCGGCCTGCGCGCCGGGATCCGCTACCTGCGCCGCGAGCCGCTGCTGCGGGCGCTGGTCACCCTCGTGCTCGGCGCCAACTTCCTGGACGCCGCGTACGCCCTGGTGCTGCTGCCCGTCGTCGCGGTCGACCGGCTGCCCGGCGGGGCGCTCGCGCTGGGCCTGCTCACCGGCGCGATGGGCGGCGGCGCGCTGGCCGGCTCGCTCGTCTACGGCGCGATCGGCCACCGGCTGCCCCGGCGCGCCACGTTCGTCGCCGCGTACGCCCTGGCCGGCGGCCCGCCCCTGTACGCGCTCGCCGCCGGGCTGCCGATGCCGCTGCTGGTGGGCGTCACCGCCGTCGCCGCCCTCGCCGCCGGGTTCATCATGCCGATCATCGCCACCCTGCGGCTGGAGCGGGTGCCGCCCGACCTGCGGGCCCGCGTCTACGGGGTCAGCAACGCGGCGTTCTGGGCGGCGATCCCGCTCGGCGCGGTCGTGGCCGGGCTCGCCGTCGGCGGCGTCGGCGACACCGCCGCCCTGGTCGCCGTCGGCACCGCGTACTTCCTCGTCGCCCTGGTGCCGCTGGCCGGTGGCCCCTTCCGGGGCATGGACCCGGCCGACGGCCGCGGACCCGAGGTAGCGTCGATCAGGTGACAGAAGCCCCGTTCGCCCCGGCTGTCCCCGACGACCTGCCCCGCACCCTCGGCGCCCTGCGCGCCACCGGGCACTCCTACCGCACCGTCAAGCAGGAGCTGCGCGACAACCTGCTCGACCGGCTGCGCACCGGCGCCCCCCGGTTCCCCGGCATCGTCGGCTACGACGACACCGTGCTGCCCGAGGTCGAGCGGGCCATCCTGGCCGGCCACGACCTCGTCCTGCTCGGCGAGCGCGGCCAGGGCAAGACCCGGCTGCTGCGCGGCCTGGTCGACCTGCTCGACGAGTGGACGCCCGTCATCGCCGGCTCCGAGCTGCACGAGCACCCGTACCACCCGCTCACCCCCGCCCAGCGCCGCCGCGCGGCCGAGCTCGGCGACGACCTGCCGGTCGGCTGGCTGCACCGCTCCGAGCGCTACGGCGAGAAGCTCGCCACCCCCGACACCAGCGTCGGCGACCTCATCGGCGACGTCGACCCGATCAAGGTGGCCGAGGGCCGCGCCCTGGGCGACCCCGAGACCATCCACTTCGGGCTGGTGCCGCGCACCAACCGCGGCGTGTTCGCCGTCAACGAGCTGCCCGACCTCGCCGAGCGCATCCAGGTCGCCCTGCTGAACGTGCTGGAGGAGCGCGACATCCAGGTCCGTGGCTACCAGCTGCGCCTGCCGCTCGACCTGTTCCTCGTCGCGTCGGCCAACCCCGAGGACTACACCAACCGCGGCCGCATCATCACGCCGCTGAAGGACCGCTTCGGCGCCGAGGTGCGCACCCACTACCCGCTCGACATCGCGCTCGAGGCCGACCTGGTCACCCAGGAGGCCGACCTGGTCGCCGAGGTCCCCGGCCACCTCGTCGAGCTGCTCGCCCGCTGGACCCGCGCCGTGCGCGACTCGCCCGCCGTCGACGCCCGCTCCGGCGTCAGCGCCCGGTTCGCCATCGCCGCCGCCGAGACCGTCGCCGCGTCCGCGCTGCGCCGGGCCGGGCTGCGCGGCGAGCGCGACGCCGTCGCCCGCGTCTGCGACACCGTCAGCGTCACCTCCACCCTGCGCGGCAAGGTCGAGTTCGACGCCGGCGAGGAGGGCCGCGAGGTCGAGGTTCTCGCCCACCTGCTGCGCGTCGCCACCGCGGAGACGTTCCGGGCCCGGCTCGGCGGCGTCGACCTGTCCGGCTTCACCGACCTCGTCGCCGAGGGCACCATTATCGAGACCGGCGACCTGGTCTCCGCCGAGGAGCTGCTCGCCCAGCTCGGCACCGTGCCCGGCCTGGCGAAGGTCCTCGACCGGCTCGGCCTCGGCGACGCCCCCAGCCCCGGCCAGGCCGCCGCCGGCGTCGAGTTCGCCCTGGAGGGCCTGCACCTGTCCCGGCGGCTGGCCAAGGAGCTCACCGACGACGGCCGCACCATCTACGGGAGCTGACCGGCGTGCCGGGCAACCGATTCCGCTACGGGGCCTGGAACGACGGCCCCGACCCGCTCGCCCCGCCGTACGACGTGCGCGCCGCCGTCGACGAGGTCGGCGAGCGGGTGCTGGCCGGCGACAGCCTCCGCGACGCCCTGCGCGACCTGCTGCGGCAGGGCCCGCGCGCCGGGCGCGGCCTGGAGGACCTGCTCGCCAAGGCGCGCCGGATGCGCCGGGAGGCGGCCCGCCGCGGCAACCTCGACGGCGCCGTCACCCGCGCGCAGGCGCTGCTCGACCAGGCGCTCGCCGCCGAGCGCGACGAGCTGCGCGGCCGCGACACCGACGCCGCCCGGTTCGCCGAGGCGCAGCTCGACAACCTGCCCCGGTCCACCTCCCGGGCCGTGCAGGAGCTGCAGGACTACGACTGGGCCAGCGACGAGGCGCGGCAGGCGTACCAGCAGATCCTCGACGGGCTGCGCAACGACGTCGTCGAGCAGCGGTTCGCGGGCCTCAAGCAGGCCCTGCAGGGCCGCGACCCGGCCACCGACGCCGCGCTGGCCGCCATGCTCGACGACCTCAACGACCTGCTCGCCCGGCACGCCCGCGGCGAGGACACCGGCGACGCGTTCCGCGAGTTCATGCAGCGGCACGGGCAGTTCTTCCCGGAGAATCCGCAGACCGTCGAGGAACTCGTCGACGAGCTGGCCCGCCGCGCCGCCGCCGCCGAGCGGCTGATGCGCTCGCTCAGCCCCCAGCAGCAGGAGGAGCTGGCGAACCTCATGCGCCAGGCCCTCGGCCCCGAGATGGCGGCCCGGCTCGGCGAGCTGACCGACAACCTGCGCGCGCTGCGCCCCGACCTCAACTGGCAGCGCGGCGAACGGGTCCGCGGCCAGGGCGACCTCGGCTACGGCGAGGCCGCCGGCGCCCTCGGCGAGCTGGCCGACCTCGACGAGCTGATCGAGCAGCTCGGCCAGGAACACCCCGGCGCCACCCTCGACGACGTCGACGTGGAGGCCGTCGAGCGCCAGCTCGGCCGGGGCGCCGCCGACGACCTGCGCCGGCTGCGCGAGCTGGAGCGCGAGCTGCGCCGCCAGGGCTGGCTCCAGCGCGGCTCCGACGGCCTGCGGCTGAGCCCGAAGGCGCTGCGCCGGCTCGGCGGCACCGCCCTGCGGCAGATCTTCGCCTCCCTCGACGGGCGCCGCCAGGGCCAGCACGAGCTGCGCGACGCCGGCGCCGCCGGGGAGCTGACCGGCGCGTCCCGGCGCTGGGCCTTCGGCGACGCCCAGCCGCTGGACGTGGTGCGCACCGTCGGCAACGCGGTGCGCCGCGGCTCGTCCGGGGTGCCCGTGCGGCTGGCGGTCGAGGACTTCGAGGTCGCCGAGACCGAGCGGCGCACCACCGCCGCGGTGGCGCTGTGCGTCGACCTGTCGTACTCGATGTTCGCCGACGGCCGGTGGGGCCCGATGAAGCAGACCACCCTGGCCCTGGCGCACCTCATGCGCACCCGGTTCCCGCAGGACGCGCTGCAGATCATCGGCTTCGGCCGGTACGCGCTGCCGCTCACCGAGGGGGAGCTGGCCGCCGTCGAGGCCGACATGATCCAGGGCACCAACCTGCAGCACGCCCTGAAGCTGGCCGGCCGGCACGTGCGCCGCCACCCGGCCGCCGAGCCGGTGGTGCTGGTCGTCACCGACGGCGAGCCCACCGCCCACCTGGAGGACGACGGCGAGGCCACGTTCCACTGGCCGACCACCCCGCACACCCTGCGGGTCACCCTCGCCGAGGTCGACCAGCTCGCCCGGTACGGCGCCACGCTGAACCTGTTCATGCTCGGCGAGGACGACGGGCTGCGCCGGTTCGTCGACGCCGTCGCCCGGCGCAGCGGCGGCCGCGTCTTCAGCCCGGACGCCGCCGACCTCGGCCGCTACGTCGTCGACGACTACGTCCGCGCCCGCCGGGGCCGCCGCTGACGGCCCCGCCCCCGCCCGACCGGCGTTGTCCTAGGACGGTCCACGGGGTGTGACGCCGGTGGCGGTCCGGCCACCGGAACGAGGGACCTCGTTATAGTGGCTGCGCGAGAGATCCGGCCGGGCCGATCGCCGGGGACCCGAGATTCCCGCGCGGCTTCCGGGCGCCGGGCCGCGTTCGGCCCGCGGGGGAGGGGAGTGGCGATGACGCACCCGTCCGCGCCCGTACCCGCCGACCGCCCCGCCCCGGCCGCCCCTCCGTCGGCGCCCCCGGCTGTGCCCCCGGCCGCGCCCCTGCCGGCCGTGCCGGCCGACGGCGAGGCGCCGCCCGCGGCCGTCATCCCGTCCGGCGCCGAGCGCCGGATCTGGACCGTGCCCAACCTCATCAGCTTCGCCCGGCTGCTCGGCGTGCCGCTGTTCCTGTGGCTGCTGCTGGGCGTCGAGGCCGACGTCGCCGCCCTCGTCGTGCTCGCTGTCGGCGGCACCTCCGACTGGATCGACGGATACGTGGCCCGCCGGCTCGGCCAGGTCAGCCGCCTCGGCGAGCTGCTCGACCCCGCCGCCGACCGGCTGTACATCCTCGCCACGCTCGTCGCGTTCACCGTGCGCGAGGTCGTCCCCTGGCAGTTCACCGCCGCCCTGCTCGCCCGCGAGGCCGTCATGGCGATCTGCCTGCTCGTGCTGCGCCGCCGCGGCCACGGCCCGCCGCCGGTGCACTACGTCGGCAAGACCGCCACCTTCCTGCTGCTCGCCGCGTTCCCGGTGCTGCTGCTCGCGCACGCCGTGCCGGGCGCCCGCGACGTCGCCGGCGCCATCGGGTGGGGCCTCGGCTGGTGGGGGCTGGTGCTGTACTGGGTGGCCGCCGCGCTCTACCTCGCCCAGGCCGCCGCGCTGCTGCGCCACCCGGCCCGCACGCCGGCGGAGGCCACGGCGCGATGACCGAGCAGGGCCCCGGCCGGCGCTTCGCCCCGGACTTCCTCACCGAGCTGTTCCGCAACCCCCTCGACCCCGGGTACGCCGACGCCGCCGCCCGCCGCGCCGAGGGCTACCGGCGGCCGCCGCGCACCCGGGCCGCCCTGCGCGGCACCACCCTCGCCGTGCTCACCCTGCTCGGGTTCCTGTTCGTCGTCGCGTACAAGCAGACCCTCGCCGACCAGCCGCAGCGCTCCGCCACCCGCGCCGCCCTCGTCGAACAGGTCCAGGGCCAGCGCACCAACACCGACGCCCTGCAGGCCCGCGCCGACCAGCTCCGCGGCGAGGTCGCCGACCTGCGCGAACGCGAACTCGACAGCGCCGAGGCCGCCCGCCTGCGCACCCTCGAGGGCGCCGCCGGGCTGTCCCGCGTCCGCGGCGACGGCGTCACCGTCACCGTCGGCGACGGGCGGCCCACCATCAGCCCGCAGACCGGCCAGCAGACCGACGACGGGCGCGTGCGCGACTTCGAACTGCAGCAGATCGTCAACGCCCTGTGGGCCGAGGGCGCCGAGGCCGTCGCCGTGAACGGCCAGCGGCTCACCGCCACGTCCACCATCCGCGAGGCCGGCGAGGCCATCCTCGTCGACCGCCGGCCCGTCGCCAGCCCGTACGAGCTCGTCGCCATCGGCCCCGGCGACCTCGCCGAGTCGTTCGAGGCCGGCCGCACCGCCCAGGCGTTCCGGCAGCTCGCCCGCCAGATCGGCATGACCTTCGAGGTCAAGCAGGCCGACGGCGTCACCCTGGCGCCCGCCGCCGAGCCCGAACTGCGCTTCGCCACCCCGTCGCCGGCGCCGTCGCCGGCGGGCGGCAGATCCGCACCGTCCAGCACCCCCTCGGAAGGCGGCCGATGATCGCCGTTATCGCCCTGCTCCTCGGCGTCGCGCTCGGCGTGCTCCTCGACCCGACCGTGCCCGCCGCGATGCAGCCGTACCTGCCGATCGCCGTCATCGCGGCCCTCGACGCCGTGTTCGGCGGTGTGCGCGCCAAGCTCGACGGCATCTTCGACGACAAGCAGTTCGTGATCTCGTTCATCTCGAACGTGCTCGTCGCCGCCGTCATCGTCTACCTGGGCGACCAGCTCGGCGTCGGCAGCCAGCTGTCCACGGGCGTCGTGGTCGTCCTCGGCGTGCGCATCTTCGGCAACGTCGCCGCCATCCGCCGCCACCTCTTCCGGGCCTGACCCATGACCGACGACCGCCGCCCCGACCCCACCCCGGCCGCCGCCGACCCGGACGAGGCCACCACCGTCCTGCGCCCGGCCCCGGCCGGCCCCGACGACGAGGTGACGACGGCGCTGCCGATCGGCGAGCGCACCGTGCGACTCACGGCGGCCCCCGCCCCGGACGCCCCTGACGCCCCGGACGCCCCGACCGTGCCGATGAAGGCCCGCCGCCCGGACCCGGCGCCGGCTCCCGACCCGGACCCGCCCGCTCCCGAGGCCACGGCGGCGACCGAGGCGGTCGCGCCCACCCCGGCGCAGGCGGCGGCCCCGGACGGCGACCCGGCCGAGGACCCGGCCGAGGACCCGGCCCCTCCGGCGCCGGATCCCGGCCCCGCCCCGACCCCGGACCTCGACCCGGCCGCGACCCCGGCTTCCGGCGCGACCGCGACCGCACCCGCCGGCGCGGCCCCAAACCTCGCCGCGACCCCGGCCTCCGGCTCGGCCGCGGGCCCGGACCCCGCCGCGACACCGGCCCCGGACCCCGGCCCGGCCACGAGTCTGGAGCCGCCGGACCAGCCCGCGCCCCCGGCCGCCGACCCGGCCGCCGACCCCGCGACCGGCCCGGCCACCGGCTGGCCCGCGGCCACGGCGCCGGACCCGGCCGCCCCCGCGACGCCCGACCCCGCACCCCAGCTCGAACCGCCCACCGGTGACCCCGCCGGGGACCCCGTCGGCACGGGCGCCGGGGTGGTGCACGGGCCCGGCCCGTATCCCGCCTCGGTCACCGAGTCCGCCGCCGTGGCTTCCGGGGCGGCCGAGCCCGTACCCCCGGCGGTGGGCGAACGCACCGTGCAGCTCGATCCCGGGGTGGTGGCCGCGGCGACCGCGGACGCCCCCGCCCAGGAGCCGCCGGCGGCGGCGGGCAAGGGGTTCTGGTCGTCGGGCACGGTGCTGATCGGGCTGCTGCTGGCGCTGTTCGGGTTCATGTTCGTGGTGCAGCTGCGCAGCAGCAGCACCGACGAGGGCCTCGGCGCGGCCCGCCAGGAGGACCTGGTCCGGATCCTGTCCGACCTGAACGCCCGGGAGCAGCGGCTCAGCGAGGACATCCGGGCGCTGGAGGAGACGCGGTCGCGGCTGGCGTCCGGCGTCGAGGGCCGGCAGGAGGCGCTGGCGCAGGCGGAGAAGCGGGCGCAGGAACTGGGCCTGCTCGCGGGCACGGTGCCGGCGCGCGGGCCGGGGCTGCTGGTGACGATCAGCAGCGGGAGCGACAAGCCGGCGGCGAAGCTGCTCAACGCGGTGCAGGAGCTGCGCGGCGCCGGCGGCGAGGTCATGCAGCTCACCGGGGCGAACGGGGTGGTGGTGCGGGTCGTGGCGTCCACCGCGTTCGTCGACACCGCCGACGGCATCCTGGCCGGCGGGCAGAAGGTGACCGGGCCGTACGAGCTGCGCGTGATCGGTGATCCGGAGGTGATGGACACCGCCCTGAACATCCCTGGCGGGGTGGTGGCCGACGTGAGCAGGGACGGCGGTACGGTGAACACGGTCAAACGCGACGTCGTCGACGTGACGGCGACGCGCGAGCCGACGGCCCTGCGGTACGCGCGCCCGGTGAACTGACGGGGCGTGCCCGACTCTTGGCGCGACGACGGAGGAACGCCCGGTGATCCCTGAGGATCTGCGGTACACGGCCGAGCACGAGTGGGTGTCCGGCGACGGCTCGGGCCCGGTGCGGGTGGGCATCACCCACTTCGCGCAGGAGGCGCTCGGCGACATCGTGTTCGTCCAGCTGCCCGAGGAGGGCACGGCCGTGCAGGCCGGTGAGTCGCTGGGCGAGGTCGAGTCGACCAAGAGCGTGTCGGAGATCTACGCGCCGCTGGCGGGCACGGTGGTGGCCCGCAACGCGACGCTCACCGACGAGCCGGAACTGATCAACGCGGAGCCGTACGCGGCGGGCTGGCTCGTGGAGATCGTCCCGGACGACGCCGGGGCGGTGTCGGCGCTGCTGGACGCCGCGGCGTACCGGGAGCTGACCGAGCAGTCGTGAGTGTGGCGCGCGTCGCCGTCGCGCCTGCCCGCGCGCCTGGTTGCCCCGTATTTCGGGCATGACTAGGCTCCCCAGGAACACAATTCCGCAACTTCTCGTAACCGACAGTCGTGCGTCCGGGAGCCACCCGGCAGCGGCGACGGGGTGCCGCACGCCGGGCCTGCGCCCGGCGGCAGCCCGCTCCGCCCGGCGCCGACCGCTGACCCAGATATATGAGGTGGTCTGACGATGACGCGCCCCGACGACGAGTTCCCCCCACTCGACGTCACGTCCACGCTCAACCTCGGTGCGCTCGACGAGGTGCTCGACGGCCCCGACGCCGATGTGGTGCCGGCCCGCATGTCGGGCTCGCTGCCGCCGGGGATGGCTCTGCTCGTGGTGCGCCGCGGGCCGAACGCGGGCGCCCGGTTCCTGCTGGACCACGACGTGACCACCAGCGGCCGCCACCCGGACAGTGACATCTTCCTCGACGACGTGACGGTGTCGCGCCGCCACGCCGAGTTCCACCGCGACAGTGGCACCTTCACGGTTCGCGACGTCGGCAGCCTCAACGGCACCTACGTCAACCGCGAGCGCGTCGAGGCGGCCACGCTGAGCAGCGGTGACGAGGTCCAGATCGGCAAGTTCCGGCTGGTCTTCATCGCCGGTCCGAAGCCGGAGGACGGCGGGGCGTGAACCCGTCCGGGGCGGCGGCGCAGGGTCCCGGCGCGCGCTCGCATCCGCTGATGACCATCGGCGAGGTGCTCGGGCACCTGCGCGCCGACTTCCCCGACACGACGATCTCGAAGCTGCGGTTCCTGGAGGCCGAGGGCCTGGTGGAGCCGCAGCGCACCGCGTCCGGGTACCGCAAGTACTCGTGGGACGACGTCGACCGGCTGCGCTTCGTGCTGACCGCGCAGCGCGACCAGTACCTGCCGCTCAAGGTGATCCGCGAGCAGCTGGAAACGCGCGACGCCGGCCCGCGGCAGCGGCCCGCGCTGGTGGCGGTGGGGTCGCCGGCCGAGGCGGCCCCCGACTCGCGGGTGGCGCGCGCCGACCTGGTGGAGCGCACCGGCGTCGGCGAGCCGATGCTGGCCGAGCTGGAGAAGCTGGGCCTGGTGAGTTCGCGCCCGCCGGGCTGGTACGACGCCGACGCGGTGATCATCGTGGAGGCGGTGGCGGGGCTGTGCCGGCACGGCCTGGAGCTGCGCCACCTGCGCGCGTTCCGGGCGGCCGCCGACCGCGAGGTGGGGCTGTTCGCGCAGCTGCTGGCGCCGGTGGTGCGGCAGAAGGACCCGGCGGCGCGGGCCCGCGCGGCGGAGACGGCGCGCGAGCTGACGGCGCTGTCGCAGCGGCTGCACGCGGCCCTCGTGCGGGCCGGGCTCGACGACGCGCTGGGCCGCTGACGGTGGGGGCGTCCGTGCCGCGCTGCGCTCCCGCGCGGCGTGTACGGTGCAAGGAGGGCGGACAGCGACCCGGCACGATCGCGGCGATTGCCGGGGCCGTACGGGGGAAAGCCGACGCCGACGAGGGCGGCACGAAAACGACACGGAGGCGGCGGTGCGTGAGCTGAGCGTGGTCGGGGTTCGGGTCGAGCTGCCCAGCAACCAGCCGATCGTCCTGCTCCGGGAGGTCGAGGGCGACCGATACCTGCCGATCTGGATCGGCGCGGTGGAGGCGACCGCGATCGCCTACGAGCAGCAGGGCGTGAAGCCGGCCCGGCCGTTGACCCACGACCTGCTGCGGGACATCCTGACGGCCCTGCAGCAGCCCCTGAAAGCGGTGGAGATCACCGAGCTGAAGGAAAACGTCTTCTACGCCGACCTGCTCATCGGCGAGAACGTGCGAGTGTCGGCGCGGCCGAGCGACTCGATCGCCCTGGCGCTGCGGGTCGGCGCGCCGATCCGGTGCGCCGAGCAGGTCCTCACCGAGGCGGGTATCGTCATCCCCGACGAGCAGGAGGACGAGGTCGAGAAGTTCCGCGAGTTCCTCGACCAGGTGCGGCCCGAGGATTTCGCCGGCTGATCGGTTGTCGCCCGAAGGACTGACATCGGAGGTTCCTGCCCGGTCGTCCGAATGCGGCGTGTCGTGGTGTTGCCTCCCCGGTCTGCGATGCTCTGCGCTATACGCTCGAGCCGTATCCGGAGCCGGCGCACGGTCGTGACGCGCGCGGCACCGCACAGCGGGGAGGTTGTCGCATGAACGACGAGCCACGCGATCCTGAGCCTGGGACCCCGGCCGGCGGCGTCGACGCCGTGGTCGGCGAGGACGGTGCCGTCGGCTACCGCGGCGTGACCGCCTGCCACGCGGTCGGCATCAGCTACCGCCAGCTCGACTACTGGGCCCGCACCACGCTCGTCGTGCCGAGCATCCGCGACGCGTCCGGGTCCGGCACCCAGCGGCTCTACTCGTTCCGCGACCTGGTCGTGCTGAAGGTCGTCAAGCGCCTCCTCGACGCGGGCGTCTCCCTGCAGAACATCCGCAAGGCCATCGAGACGCTGCGTTCGCGCGGCGTCGACGACCTCGCCGGCATCACCCTCATCTCCGACGGCACCACCGTGTACGAGTGCCGCTCGCCCGAGGAGGTCGTCGACCTGCTCCAGGGCGGCCAGGGCGTGTTCGGCATCGCCATCGGCGGCGCGTTCAAGGAGATCCAGGGCTCGCTGTCGCACCTGCCCGCCGAGCCGGCCGCCACCCCGACCCCGGTCGGCGCCGAGACCCCGGACAAGCCCGCCGCCGGCGACGAGCTCGCCGCCCGCCGGGCCCGGCGCCGCGCCGGCTGACCCACCCCCGCACGTGCCCGAGCTGGCCCAGGTGAACGTGGCCCGGCTGCGCCCCGGCGCCGACCTGGAGACGTTCCGGGCCGGCCTGGAACCGGTGTTCCGGCGGGCCCGCGAGGCGCCCGGCTTCGTCTGGCACCTCGGCGAGGACTCCGACGTGCCGGTCCGCGACGGCATGCTGGTGAACGTGTCGATGTGGCGCAGCTACGACGACCTGTACGCCTTCACGTACCGCCAGGCCGACCACACGGCCTTCCTGCGCCGCCGCGCCGAGTGGTTCCTGCCGCCGGAGCCGCCGGTGACGGCGCTGTGGTGGATGCCCAGCGGCCGCCGGCCCAGCCTGTCCGGGGCGCTGCGCCGGCTGGCGGCCCTGCGCGCCGACGGCCCCACGCCGCGGGTGTTCTCGCCCCGGCACCGGTTCACCCCGGACGGCCAGCCGGTCACCACGGGCTAGCGCCCGCCGCGCACCCCGACCCGCGGCGCCACCAGCACCGCCGCGGCGGCCCCGGCGGCCACCACCGCGGCGACCAGGTAGCCGAACGGGTCCAGGGCGGAGATGTCGTCGGTGAACGAGCCGCCGCCCGGCTCCGGCGCGCCGGTCAGCAGGGTCAGCGGGTACAGCAGCAGGGCGGCGACGAGGCTCGCGGCCATGACCGCGAACGGGGTGCCGGCCGCGGTCGCCACGAGGGTGCGCAGGGTGCGGCCGGTGCCCAGGCCCACCAGCCCGGCGAGCGTGACGGCGACGACCGCCTGCGCCGTCATGAAGCCGGGACTGTTGACGTGCAGCAGCTGCAGCAGCTCGTAGGTGTCGTTGGCGAGCACCGTGTAGCGGGTGGCGACGAGCCGGTGCGCCGCGGCCACCGACCCCGCGCACAGCACGGCGGCGGCCAGCGCCCAGCCGAACGTGGTGAGCACCCAGCGCCGCCGCGACACCGACTGGGTCAGCACGAACGCCTCGGTGTCCTGCTCGCGGGCGGGCGCGAACGTGCCGACGCCGAGGATCAGCCCGAGCAGGGCCGGGGCGAACGCGGCGACCAGCTCCAGGCCCAGGACGGCGTCCAGGGCGGCGCCCTGCGGGTAGCAGACGTTCGGGTCGAGGCAGCCGGGCACCTCGGCGGCGTCCAGCCCGCCCTGGACGACGCCGGCGGCGTAGCCGACGTAGCCGAGGCAGGCGGCGGTGACGGCGGCGGCCACCAGCAGGTACGGGCGCAGCAGGCGCAGGGCGAGCCAGGTCATGCGGCGGACACCTCCGGGGCGGGCTGCGGCCGGTCGGCGCGCAGGTGGGCGAGCAGCAGCTCCTCCAGGGTGGGCCGGTGCCACGCGACGGCGGTCCCGCCCGGCGGCGGGCCGGCGGCCCGGACCAGGGCGGTGAACTCGGCGCCGTCGCGGCGCAGCTCCACCACGTCGTGACCGGCGAGCGCGGCGGCGTCGCGGGCCGGGCCGACGGCGAGCCGGTGGGCGTCCAGCGCCGCCTCGACGGGGGCCGACAGCACCGCCCGGCCGCCGGCGAGGACGACGACGTGGTCGCAGACGCTCTCGACGTCGGCCACGACGTGGGCGGACAGCAGCACGGTGACGCCCCGCTCGGCCACCTCGCCCATCAGCGCGCCGGTGACCTCGGCGCGGGCGACCGGGTCGAGGCCGGCCAGCGGCTCGTCGAGGATCAGCAGGTCCGGCCGTTTGCCGAGGGCCAGGGCGAGCGCCAGCCGGGTCCGCTGGCCGGTGGACAGCGCGCCGACCCTGGCGCGGTCCGGCAGCGCCGCCGCGTCGGCGAGCCGGCGGGCGTGGGCGGCGTCCCAGCGCGGGTTGAGCCGGGCGCCCAGCCGCAGCGTCTCGGCGACGGTCAGGGTCCGGAACAGCGGGGCGTGCTGGGCGACGAACCCGATGCGGCGCAGTACGTCCGGCCCCGCCGGCCGGCCGAAGACGCGGACGGTGCCCCGGTACGGGCGCAGGACCCCGGCGGCGGCGCGCAGCAGGGTGGACTTGCCGGCGCCGTTGCGGCCGACCAGCGCGGCGACCGCCCCGGCGGGCACGCCGAGGGTGCAGTCCTTCAGGACGGTCGCCGCCCCGAAGTGGTGGCCGACGCCCTCGACGGCGAGCGCGATGTCATCGGGCATCGTTAACGGCCCCCTTCCGGTCCTGGGCGTGGTCGGCGGCCTCGGCGGCGGCTTCGGCGAGTAGCGCGTGCATGTCCGGGTCGTCCAGGCCGGCGGCGCGGGCGCGGCCCACCCAGGCGGCCAGGTCCTTCCGCAGGCCGGGCACGTCGGCGGGCGGGCTGGGCAGCGCCGCGCGGACGTACGTGCCGGACCCCTGCCGGGGCTCGACCAGCCCGGCGGCCTCGAGGTCGCGGTAGGCCCGCAGGACGGTGTTCGGGTTGACGCCGTGGCGCTCGGCGACCTCGCGGGCGGTGGGCAGCCGGTCGCCCGCGCCGAGCCGGCCGGTCCGGACGGCCTGCCGGACCTGCAGCACGAGCTGCGCGTACACGGCGGTGCCGGAACGCCGGTCGATCCGGAAGCTGATCATCACGACCAAGTCCACTAGTCCATTAGTGGAATGAGTATCTGGACCCGACCCCGCGGTGTCAACCGCCGTCGATGGCGCACCTCCATCGGAGGGCGAGGGCCCGTGCAGCGGAGCCCACGCGAGGCCGAGGCGTCGGCCGCGCCGGCGGGCGGCCGCGGCCAGGTCGGCGGGCACCCTCCGCGCGAGTGGCGGGCACGCGGCGGCGTCAGGCAGGCGGGGTGGCGCCGCCGCCGCGCCGGGTCACGGCGGGGTGAGGGCGGTCAGTTCGGCGCTGAGCAGGCCTTCGAGCAGGTCGCGGCGGCCCCGGTCCGTGGTAATGCCGCGGCTGGGCATCTCGACCAGCATGAGCAGGTACAGGTGGGTGCGGTAGAGGGCGAGGCGCCGCCGGTCCAGGCGCAGCGGCGCGCCGGCGGAGGCGTAGCCGCGCAGCAGCGGGTGGCCGGGCTCGTCCTCGATGCGGCGGAACAGGGCGGGGGAGACGAGGTCGAGCAGCGGGTCGCCGTACAGGTGGCGTTCGCCGTCGACGAGGCCGGTGAGGCGGCCGTGCTCGGTGAGGACGTTGCCGTCCCACAGGTCGACGTGCAGCAGCGCCGGGCGGTCGACGGCGGCCAGGACGGGGGCGTGGCGGGCGACGGTGGCGCGGATCAGGGCGTCGGGCACCGGCAGCCGCACGCGCCAGGTCTCCGCGTCGGCGAGCAGGTCGTCGATGATCGCGGCGAAGGCCGCCGGCCAGGTGTCGGCGGCGGTCCGGCCGGCGCCGGTGTAGCCGAAGCGGTCGCCGGTGACCGTGTGCAGGCGGGCCAGGGCGGCGCCGAGCTCGAAGCGGGCGGTGGCGGTGTCGGAGGGGTCGGCGAGCTCGCTGAGCGGGCGCCCGGGCAGCCGGCGGGTCAGCAGCCAGTCGTCGCCCGCGGCCAGCACCTCGGGCACCGGCACGCCGGGTACCCGGTCGGCGACGAGCCGGAAGTAGCGGGCCTCGGCGGCGGCGATGCCGGCCTCGTAGCGCAGCAGGTGGACGCCGGGCGGCGGGCCGACCTTGAGGACGACGTCGCGGCCGTCGGTCAGGCGCAGGCCCCAGACGGCGGCGAACCCGCCGCCGCCCAGCTCGGCGGCCGCCTCGATGCCGGCGGCGTCGCCGAGCGCGGCGCGCAGGTAGCCGGTGAGGTCGGTGGGCGTGAGCGCCCGCTGCGTCGGACTCCGCATACCTATCTTCCTAGGATGCCTTACGCGGTGCGATGAGCACCGCTGATCATGCCCGACCGCCACCGGCGCCGACACCCCGGCGGGGGACCGGATTCACGGAAACCGGTACCCCGCAACGGAAAGCGACGCACCCGTCAGCGCGGGCCGACCTCCAGGACCCGGACGACCGCCGCGCCCGCCTCGTCCGACGCCGCCAGGTCGACCTCCGCGGCGATGCCCCAGTCGTGGTCCTCGGCCGGGTCGTCGAAGATCTGCCGGACGCGCCACGCGCCCGGCGCCTGCTCGATCACCAGCAGCGCGGGGCCGCGGGCCGCCGGGCCGGTGCCCAGCTCGCCGTACTCCTCGAAGTAGCCGGCCATCGCGTCGGCCCAGGCGTCGGCGTCCCAGCCGGCGGCGGCGTCCAGCTCGCCCAGCTCGTCCCAGCGGCGCAGCGCCGCCAGCTCGACCCGGCGGAACAGCGCGTTGCGGACCAGCACCTTGAACGCCCGCAGGTTGCGGGTGACCGCGGGCGGCTTGTCGTCCACCTCGGCCTGCACGGTCTCCGGCTCCGGGTTGCGCAGCCGCTCCCACTCGTCGAGCAGGCTGGAGTCGACCTGCCGGACCGTCTCGCCCAGCCACTCGATGAGGTCGCCGAGCGTCTCGTCGCGGGCGTCCTCGGGGACGGTCTGGCGCAGCGCCCGGTACGCGTCGGCCAGGTAGCGCAGCACCAGCCCCTCGGACCGGGACAGGCCGTAGAACTGCACGTACTCGGCGAACGTCATGGCGCGTTCGTACATGTCGCGCACCACCGCCTTGGGCGACAGCTCGTAGTCGGCGACCCACGGGTGGCCGCGCCGGTACGACTCGTACGCCACGTCGAGCAGCTCGGCCAGCGGCTGCGGCCAGGTGACCTGCTCCAGCAGCTCCATGCGCTGGTCGTACTCGATGCCCTCGGCCTTCATGGCGTTCACGGCCTCGCCCTTGGCCTTGAACAGCTGCGCGGACAGCACCTGCCGCGGGTTGTCCAGGGTGGCCTCGATGACGCTGACGACGTCGAGGGCGTACTCGGGCGACTCGCGGTCCAGCACCTCCAGCGCGGCGAGCGCGAACGGCGACAGCGGCTGGTTGAGCGCGAAGTCGAGCTGCAGGTCGACGGTGAGCCGGACCTGGCGGCCGTCGGGTTCCGGCTCGGGCAGCCGCTCGACGACGCCGCCGGCGAGCAGCGCCCGGTAGATCTGGATGGCCCGCTTGATGTGCCGGCGCTGCACGGCCGGCTCGTCGTGGTTGTCGGTGAGCAGGTGGCGCATGGCGGCGAACGGGTCGCCGGGCCGGGCGATGACGTTGAGCAGCATCGCGTGCGACACCTGGAACGAGCTGGTCAGCGGCTCGGGCTCGGCGGCGACGAGCCGGTCGAAGGTGGGCTGCCCCCAGCCGATGGTGCCCTCGGGCGGCTTCTTCTTGACGACCTTGCGCCGCTTCTTCGGGTCGTCGCCGGCCTTGGCCAGGGCGCGCTCGTTGTCGATGACGTGCTCGGGGGCCTGCACCACGACGGAGCCGACGGTGTCGAAGCCGGCGCGCCCGGCCCGGCCGGCGATCTGGTGGAACTCGCGGGCCTTGAGCAGCCGGGTGCGCACGCCGTCGTACTTGGACAGGCCGGTGAACAGCACGGTGCGGATCGGCACGTTGATGCCGACGCCGAGGGTGTCGGTGCCGCAGATGACCTTCAGCAGGCCGGCCTGGGCCAGGGTCTCCACCAGGCGCCGGTACTTGGGCAGCATGCCGGCGTGGTGCACCCCGATGCCGTGGCGCACCAGCCGGGACAGCACCTTGCCGAAGCCGGAGGTGAACCGGAACGTGCCGATCGCGGCGGCGATGGCGTCCTTCTGCTCCCGGGTGGCCAGGTTGACGCTCATCAGCGACGACGCCCGCTCCAGGGCGGCGGCCTGGGTGAAGTGGACGATGTAGACGGGCGCCTGGTGGGTGGTCAGCAGCTCCTCGACGGTCTCGTGCATCGGCGTGGTGACGTACGAGAACAGCAGCGGGACGGGGCGTTCGGCGTTGGCGACGACGGCGGTCTGCCGGCCGGTGCGCCGGGTCAGGTCCTTGGCGAAGAACCCCACCTCGCCGAGGGTGGCCGACATCAGCAGGAACTGCGCCTGCGGCAGCTCGATGATCGGTACCTGCCACGCCCAGCCGCGGTCGGGCTCGGAGTAGAAGTGGAACTCGTCCATGACGACCTGGCCGACGTCGGCGTGGCGGCCCTCCCGCAGGGCCAGGTTCGCCAGGATCTCGGCGGTGCAGCAGATGATCGGTGCGTCGGCGTTGACGCTGGCGTCGCCGGTGAGCATGCCGACGTTCTCGGCGCCGAACACCTGGCACAGCGCGAAGAACTTCTCGCTGACCAGCGCCTTGATGGGCGCGGTGTAGAAGGTGGTGCCGCCGCCGGCCAGGGCCGCGAAGTGCGCGCCGGTGGCCACCAGGCTCTTGCCGGAGCCGGTCGGGGTGTTGAGGATGACGTTCGCGCCGGTGGCCAGCTCGATGAGCGCCTCCTCCTGGTGCGCGTACAGGCTCATGCCCTGCTCACCCACCCACGTCGCGAAGGCGTCGTAGACGGCGTCGGGTTCGGCGGTGCCGGGCAGGCGGCTGGTGAGCGTCATGATGCCCCGATCATGCCTCAAGTCGGGTCCGTCCCGGCCGATGGGCCTCGCTGTCCCCTTCCCCGTACCCGGCGGGGCAGGGCCGCGCGAGGAGGCCGACGTGAGCGTTGTTCCGATGGTGACGGCGGTGCCGGCGCCGCGCGGCGAGGCGGCCGGGTACCGGGTGCCGCCGCTGGCGGTGCCCGCGGAGACGCCGGTCGCGGCGGGCGAGGCGGCGGCCGCGGCTGTGGTGCGCGAGTTCGGCGCGCTGGCGCTGTTCGAGCGGCGCGCCCGCGAGGCCGACCGGGGGTTCGCGGTGACGGCGGAGCTGCTGCCGGCGGTGGTGGCGCTGTGCCGGCGCGTCGGCGGGGTGCCGCTGGCGATCGAGCTGGTGGCGGCGCGCGCGGACCGGCTGGGCCCGGCCGCCCTGCTGACGGCCCTGGGCGCGGACGGCGGCGACGGGTCGCTGCGCGCCGTGGTGGCGTGGAGCGCGGGCCTGCTGTCGCCGCTGGACCGGGCGGTGCTCGGCGCGCTCGCCGGTGTGGCGGACGGCTGGACGATCGGCGGCGCCGCCGAGGTCACCGGCCTGGACCCGGTGGTGGTGGCGGCCCGGCTGGACGCCCTGGCCGGGCGGGCCCTGCTGGTGCGGGCCGGCGGCGCGCAGCCCCGGTACGCGCTGCCGGAGCCGGTGCGGGCGTACCTGACCGGCGGGGACAGCGGCGACTGCCTGGCCGAGGCGGACGCGGCGATCGGCCGGGCGGACAGCCCGGCGGCGCGGGCGCTGCTGGCCGACGCGGTGCGCCGGTGCCGGGCGGCGGGCGACGCGGCGCGGGAGGCGGCGGCGCTGCACCGGCTGGGCCGGGTGGAGCTGTTCGACGGCCGGCCGCGGGAGGCGGCGCCGCTGTTCGGGGCCGCGGCGGCGCGGCACGCCGGGCTGGGCCGGCCGGCGGACGCGGCGGAGTCGCTGGAGTGGGCGGCGCGCGCGGTCGTCGTGGATGGGCCGGAGCTGGCGGCGCGGCTGCTGGGCGCGGCGGACGTGCTGCGCGACCGGCACGGCCTGCCGGTGGCGCCGGCGGCGGCGGAGACCCGGGCGGCGGCGGGCGACGGCGCCCGCGCCGAGCTGGGGGAGCGCGGGTACGCCCGGGCGGTCGAGGCGGGCCGGGCGGCCGGCTGCCCCGCGGTGCTGGCGGACCTCAGCTGAGCCGGACCCGCACCACCAGCTCGTGCAACGCGTCCAGCGCCGCGGGCGCCGGGCGCTCGGGCAGCGCGGAGGAGTCCCGGGCGGCCTCCAGCTCGGCGCGCAGCCGGGTCACCTCGGGTTCCAGGGTGGCCGGGTCCGGGCCGGGCCCGTGCTCGGCGAGGCGCTTGGCGGCGATGAGGTCCGGCACGTACGGCAGGTCGGCGCCGAGGACGCCCAGGTCGCACTCGAGCTCGCCGGTGCGCATCAGGTGCCGGCCGGTGAGCAGCACCCGCAGCGTGTAGAGCGCGGGCTTCAGCTCGCCGGTGCGCCCGTACAGCTTCCACTGGGTGTCGGCGAAGCCGAGGTAGTGGTGGGCGTGGTGCCGGGTGATCAGGCCGGGGGCGAGCGCCACCAGCTCGGCGTGCACCGCGGTGGTGTGCACGACCAGCGGCGACAGCAGCTGCTCCAGCACGTAGCCGTTGCGGCCGGTGAGCAGCCGGGCGAACTTGTGCAGGTCGTGGCTGACCACGTCGAGTTCCACGCCGTCGCGGTCGCCGTTGGCGTCGATCGTCTCGGGGCCGGTGCGCAGGCCGACGACCTCGGCGGCGGGCAGCAGGTGCGCGCCGCGCAGGTCCAGGTCGGAGTCGACCGACGCGAACCCGTACAGGTGGGCGCCGCTGACGGTGGCGAACAGCATCGGGTACGGGTGGGCGGCGACGACCTCGGCGGCCCAGCCGGGAACGGTCAGCATGCGAGGCTCCCCTGACGGATGGCGACGAGCAGGTCGTCGACGGCGGCCCGGTCGGGCTCGGCGGGCAGGACGGTGGCCGCGGCGGCGTCGTCGAGGCCGGTCAGCAGCTCACCGGCCCACGCGGTCACCTCGTCCCACGGCACCCGCCCGGCCTTGACGGCGAGCAGCCGGTCGCGGTGGGCCCGCACGTCGACGAGCACCTCGCCGGTGCGCAGCACGTGCGCGCCGGCCATCAGCAGCCGGATCATGTGCATGGCCTGCTTGTGGTTGGTCTCGCCGGTGCGTTCCCGCCGCGCCCGCACCTTGGCGAGCTGGTCGCGGGCGTACCGGCCGTAGGTGTCGGCGACGCGGGCGGACAGGAACGCGGCCCGGGCCGCGAGCAGCCGCTCGCCGTCGGCGGTGACGGCGTCGGCCAGCGGCGACCACAGCACCTCCAGCACCGTGGGGTTCGCGGCCAGCGCCAGCGTGCAGAACCGTTCGACCTCCCACGAGAACTGCTCGTCGGCGGGCCCGTCGAGGTGGGTGGGCGGCTTGGTGAGGCGCCAGAAGTGGTCGGCGGGCGCCGCGTAGACGCCGCGGCGGTCGTGGTCGGAGCCGGGACCGTCGAGGCCGTAGGCGCGGGAGCCGAGCACGACCGACAGGATCGTGTGCTCACCCACGTAGTCGATCACGACCACCGACCCTACCGGGACGAACGCCTCACGCGGCGCGGACGCGTGCCGATGGGACCACGGTGAGCGTCGCCCAGGGCGGGCTCGTGCCGTCCGTCACGGACCCGGTCACGGGCGCGTACCACCGTGCCCTGCTGGGGCCGCGGATGGAGGCCGAGCTGGCCCGCGCCCGGCGCACCGGCGGGTCGTGCTCGCTGTTCCTGTTCGACGTCGACTGGTTCAAGTCCGTCAACGACTCGTACGGCCACCAGCGCGGCGACGAGATCCTCGCCCAGCTCGCCGCCCGGGTCAGCGCCCGGGTCCGCGGCTACGACGAGCTGTTCCGCTACGGCGGCGACGAGTTCGTGGTGCTGCTGCCGGACACCGGCCGCGAGGACGCCGTGCGCATCGCCCTGGACGTGGTCGACGCGGTGCGCGGCAGCGAGTTCCCCGGCACCCCGCCGCTGCGGGTGTCGGTCAGCCTCGGCGTGGCCACGTTCCCCGACGACGCGGACGACGCGGACGGGTTGCTCGGCCGCGCGGACCGGCGCAACTACCTGGCGAAGGGCCGCGGCCGCGGCTGCGCGGTGGCCGACGACGCCGACACCGGCCCGGCGGCGGCGTCGTCGCGGCTGCTCGACCGGGAGGCGCCGCTCGCGGTCGTCAACGAGCTGCTCACCCGGCTGCCGCTGACCGGCGCCGAGGTGCTGGAGGTCGCCGGGCCGCCCGGCGCGGGGCACACCCGGTTCCTGGCCGAGGTGCGCCGCCTCGCCGCCCTGCGCGGCTGGCCGGTGTGGGACCTCGCGGAGCCGGAGCCGGAGCCGGAGCCGGCGCCCGGCGACGGCCGGCTGATCGTGCTGGCCGACGCGGACGCGGCGCCGCGGGTGGCCGCGGCCGCCGAGCGGTGGCGGCCGCGGGTGGCGTCGCTGGGCGTCGTGTACGCCGGCACCGGCACCGGCGCCGCCGGCTCGCTGCCGCCGACCGCCACCGCCGAGCTGACGCCGTGGTCGCCCGGCTCCACCCGCATCTGGCTGCGTTCGGTGCTGCGCGGCGAGCCCAGCGACACCCTGCTCGGGCTGCTGCACGGGCGCACCGGCGGCCTGCCCGGCGCGCTGGCCCGGGACCTGGCCGCGCTGCGCGACCGCGGGCAGCTCGTCGCGCAGGACGGCGGCGGCTGGACGGTCACGGCGGCGGCGCTGGGTCGCCCCCGCCGGGTGTCGCTGCCGGTGCCGATGACCGACCTGGTCGGCCGGGAGGCGGAGCGGGACCGGGTGGCCGGGCTGCTGGCCGGCGCCCGCCTCGTCACGCTCGCCGGGCCGGGCGGCATCGGCAAGACCCGGCTGTCGCTGTCCGTGGCGGCCGCCGCCGCGGACACCTTCGCCGACGGTGTGGTGTTCGTGCCGCTGGCGGACCTGGACCGCACCGAGCTGGTCGTCGCCGCGATCGCGGGCGCGCTGGGCGTCGAGCCGCCGCCCGGCGAGCCGCTGCTGGACGCGGTCGCCGCCCGGCTCGCCGACGCGTCGCTGCTGCTGGTGCTGGACAACTTCGAGCAGGTGCTGGACGCCGCCGTCGCCGTCGGGACGCTGCTGGCCCGCACCACCGGCCTGCGGGTGCTGGCCACCAGCCGGCAGAAGCTGTCGCTGTACGGCGAGCGGGTGTACCAGGTGCCGCCGCTGCCGCTGCCCGAGGCCGGCGCGGCCGGGGCGGCCGACGCCGCCGCGGCCCGCCGCGCCGTGGCGCAGTTCCCGGCGCTGGCGCTGTTCGAGCAGCGCGCCCAGGCCGTCGACGCCGACTTCGCCGTGACCGCCGGCAACGCCGCCGCCGTCGTCGAGGTGTGCCGCCGCCTGGACGGCCTGCCGCTGGCGATCGAGCTGGCCGCCGCCCGCGTCGACGAGTGGACCCCGCAGGAGCTGCTGGACCGCATCACGGGCCACCTCGGTGCGGTCGGGGAGGGCCCGCGCGACCTGCCGGCGCGGCAGCGCACCCTGCGCGGCGCCGTCGACTGGAGCGTGGCGCTGCTGGCGCCCGCCGACCGGGAGCTGTTCGCCCGGCTCGGCGCGTTCGCGGGCGGGTGCACCGTCGACGCCGCCGCCGCGGTCGCCGCGCCCGGCGTGCCGGTGCCCGAGGTGGCGGCCCGGCTGACGGCCCTGGCGGCCCGGAGCCTGCTGACGGTCGCCGCCGACGACGACGCGGGCGGGCCGGCCCGCTACGGGATGCTGGAGACGATCCGCGCCGACGCCGTCGACCGGCTCGCCGCGGCCGCCGCCGACGCCGCCGCGGTGCGGTTGCGGCACGCCGCCTGGTTCGGTGACCTGGCCACCCGGGCGGGCGAGGGCTTCGCGGGCCCGGAGCAGGCGGCGTGGATCCGCCTCGTCGACGTGGAGTACCCGAACCTGCGCGCCGCGTTCGCCACGGTCACCGCCGAGGGCGACGTGGCCGCGGCGGTGGGGTTCTGCCGGGGCCTGTGGCGGCTGTGGTGGGACGGCCGGCACGTCGACGAGGGCCTCCAGTGGTGCGCCGGCCTGCTCGGCGCGCCCGTGCCGCCCGCCGACGCGGACGACGCCGAACTGAGCTTCATCGCCGCGGTGCTGGCCCACCACCGCGACGACCACCACGCCGCGCAGCAGTACGCCGAGCGCGCCCTGGACGCGTCCACCCGGGCCGGCGACGAGCTCGGTGTCGGGCGCGCGCACAGCGCCCTGGGCATGGCCGCGTTCACCCGCGGCGACTACCCGGCCGCCCTGCACCACCACGGCCTCAGCATGCGGGTGTGGCGGACCGCCGGGTACGCCCGCGGGGTCGCCATCGGCCTGGACAACCTGGCCCGCACGGCGCTGCGCTGCGGCGACGTCGAGGCCGCGGAGCGCTGGGTCGCCGAGCTGGTGGCCCTGGGCGAGGACGAGATGCCCCGCGACGCGCTGCTGACGCTGGAGGACCGGGTGGAGGTGGCCCTGGGCCGCGGCGACGCGGACGCGGCGCGGGCCCTGCTCACCGACAGCCTGCGCCTGAGCCGGGAGCTCGGCGACGAGGCGGGCGAGGCGATGGCGGTGCACCAGCTCGGCATGGCCGCCCACCTCGCCGGTGCGGAGGCCGAGGCGGTGCGGCTGCTCGCCGACGCGCTGGCCCGCCGGCACCGGCTGGAGTCCGACGACGACACCGCCATCTCGCTGGAGTGCGTCTCCCGGGCGGTGGTCGCCCGCGACGCCCGGTTCGCCGCGGAGCTGCTGGGCGCGGCCGCCGCCCTGCGCGAGCGCCGCCGGCTGCCCGCGCCGCCGTACCTGGAGCGGGCCCGCGCCGAGGTCGTCCGGCTCGCCACCGCGGCGCTGGGGGAGCGCGACGTCGCGGCGGTCGTCGCGGCGGGCCGCGGGGCGTCGCTGGAGCTGCTGGTGTCCCGGGTGCGGGACGCCGCCGGCCGCTCCTGACCGGCCCGGGTTCGACCGGGCCCGGACGCGCCGATGGCCGGGCGCGTCGCGCCCGGCCATCGGTCCCGCTGTGTCTGATCAGGCCCGCGATCGCCCGGGGGCGGCGGTCACCTCGTCCGACGACGAGGTGGCGACGTGGTCGCCGCCGAGGGCGCTGAGCACGGTGCCGGCCACGGCCGGCGCGACGCCGAAGATGGCGGCGGCGACGGCAACCGCGGTGACGAGACGCATACGCATGGGGGAGCTCCTTCTCCTGTACCGGCGCGGCGGGGGTGCCGGGCCGGCCGCCCCGTCCGGGGCGTTCCTGATACCCAGGTTGGGCCCGGGCGGGAGCGGTGCCGGTGCGTGCCGGGTGCGAACCGGTTGCGGGGCCTCAGCGCGGCGCCGGGGATGCCGACGCGCTCAGCCCCCGACCAGCACGGTGTCGATGGCGGCCAGCTCGTCGCCGGTCAGCGGGGCGCCGTGCAGGGCGTCGAGGTTGGTGTCGAGCTGCTCGACGCTGCTCGCGCCGATGATCAGGCTGGTCATCCGCTCGTCGCGCAGCGCCCAGGTCAGCGCGAGCTGGGCCAGGCTCTGCTTGCGTCCCGCGGCGATCTCGTCGAGCGCCCGGATGCGGCCCATGGTGGCGTCGTCCAGGTCGGAGGTGTTGAGGAAGACGCTGGTGGCCACGCGCGAGTCGGCGGGCACGCCGTGCAGGTAGCGGTCGGTGAGCAGGCCCTGCTGCAGCGGGCTGTACGCCACGCAGCCGGCCCCGGCCTCGGCCAGGGTGTCCAGCAGCCGGTCGTGCTCGATGCGCCGGTTGAGCATCGAGTAGGACGGCTGGTGCAGCAGCAGCGGGGTGCCGAGGTCGCGCAGGATCCGCGCGGCCTGCGCGGTCTGCTCGGCGGTGTAGTTGCTGATGCCCGCGTACAGGGCCTTGCCGGAGCGGACGATCGCGTCGAGCGCGCCCATCGTCTCCTCGAGCGGGGTGTCCGGGTCGAAGCGGTGGGAGTAGAACACGTCGACGTAGTCCAGCCCGAGCCGGCGCAGCGACTGGTCCAGCGACGCCACCAGGTACTTCTTCGAGCCCCACTCGCCGTACGGGCCGGCCCACATCTCGTAGCCCGCCTTGGTGGACACGAACAGCTCGTCGCGGTACGGCCGCAGGTCGGTGGCGAGCAGCCGGCCGAAGGTCTCCTCGGCGGCGCCGGGCGGCGGCCCGTAGTTGTTGGCCAGGTCGATGTGGGTGACGCCCCGGTCGAACGCCCGGCGCACGATGGCGCGCTGGCGCTCGAACGGCCGGCCGTCGCCGAAGTTGTGCCACAGGCCGAGCGACAGGGCGGGCAGGCGCACCCCGCTGCGCCCGGCACGGCGGTAGGTCATGGTCTCGTAGCGGTCGTCCGCGGCGAAGTAGCTCACACGACCACCCTAGGAAACGGGCGGGTGATGCGCGCGCTGGTAGCGTGAGCAGCGCCGATCCACCCTCGTGGGAGAGACCGCCTCACCGGCGGCGCCGAAGGGGCAAATCCTCCCCGGAACCTCTCAGGCAAAAGGACCGCGAGGGCAGGCGACTCTGAAGTGCCCTCCTGGGTATGACAGAGGGGGAGGTCACGAGCCGACCTCCCAGCCGCAGGAGCCGCCATGACGTCGATCCCGTTCGCCGCCCGCCACATCGGCCCGGACCCGGACGAGCAGCTGCAGATGCTCAAGACCGTCGGGTACGGCTCCCTGGAGGAGCTGATGGCGGCCGCCATCCCGCAGGTCATCCGCTCGGACAGCCCGCTGGGGCTGCCGCCGGCGGCGTCCGAGGAGGAGGCGATCGCCGAGCTGCGCGCGCTGGCCGGGCGCAACACGGTGGCCCGGTCGATGATCGGCCTCGGTTACCACGGCACCCACACCCCGGCGGTGATCCGGCGCAACGTGCTGGAGAACCCGGCCTGGTACACGGCGTACACGCCGTACCAGCCGGAGATCAGCCAGGGCCGGCTGGAGGCGCTGCTGAACTTCCAGACGATGGTGACGGACCTGACCGGCCTGCACGTGGCGAACGCGTCGATGCTCGACGAGGGCACCGCCGCCGCCGAGGCGATGACGCTGGCCCGCCGCGCCTCCAAGGCCAAGAGCCCGGTGTACGTGGTGGACCCGGACACCCTGCCGCAGACCCTGGCCGTGCTGCGCACCCGCGCCGAGCCGCTCGGCATCGAGCTGGTGACGCTGGGCGACGAGCTGCCGGAGGCGTTCTTCGGCCTGCACCTGCAGTACCCGGGCGCGTCGGGCGCCGTGCGCGACCACACCGCCCTGGTGGAGGCGGCGCACGCCGCGGGCGCCCTGGTGACGGTGGCGGCGGACCTGCTGGCGCTGACGCTGCTGCGCCCGCCGGGCGAGATCGGCGCCGACATCGCCGCGGGCACCACCCAGCGCTTCGGGGTGCCGCTGGGCTTCGGCGGCCCGCACGCCGGCTACCTGGCGGTGCGCGACGGCCTGCAGCGCTCGCTGCCGGGCCGGCTGGTCGGGGTGTCGCGCGACGCGGACGGCGCGAGCGCGTACCGGCTGGCGTTGCAGACCCGCGAGCAGCACATCCGCCGCGAGCGGGCGACCAGCAACATCTGCACCGCGCAGGTGCTGCTGGCGGTGATGGCGTCGATGTACGCGGTCTACCACGGCCCGGACGGGCTGCGCGCGATCGCCGAGCGCACCCACGGCCACGCCACCCGGCTGGCGGCCGGGCTGCGCGCCGCCGGCGTCGAGGTGGCGCACGGCGCGTTCTTCGACACGGTGACGGCGGTGGTGCCGGGCCGCGCCGCCGAGGTGGTGGCCGCGGCCGAGCGGGCCGGCGTCAACCTGCGCCTGGCCGGTCCGGACACCGTCGGCGTCGCCTGCGACGAGACCACCACGGCCGCCGACGTCGACGCCGTGCTCGCCGCGTTCGGCGCCGAGCCCTATACCGGGCAGGTGTCGTCCGGTATCGAGGGCGTGCTGGAGCGGCAGAGCGACTTCCTGACCCACCCGGTGTTCCGCACCCACCACTCCGAGACCGGCATGCTGCGCTACCTGCGCCGGCTGTCCGACCTCGACTACGCCCTCGACCGGGGCATGATCCCGCTGGGCTCCTGCACGATGAAGCTCAACGCCACCACCGAGATGGAGCCGGTGAGCTGGCCCGAGTTCGCGAACATCCACCCGTTCGCCCCGCGCACCCAGACCGAGGGCTACGAGACCCTGGTGGCCCAGCTGGAGGCCTGGCTGGCCGAGATCACCGGCTACGACGCCGTCAGCGTGCAGCCCAACGCGGGCTCCCAGGGCGAGCTGGCCGGCCTGCTGGCCATCCGCGGCTACCACCGCTCGCGCGGCGACGACCACCGCGACGTCTGCCTCATCCCGTCCAGCGCGCACGGCACCAACGCCGCGTCGGCCGTGATGGCGGGCATGCGGGTGGTCGTGGTCGCGTGCGACGACGCCGGCAACGTCGACCTGGCCGACCTGGCCGCGAAGATCGAGGCGCACCGCGACACCCTCGCCGCGATCATGGTGACGTACCCGTCGACCCACGGCGTGTACGAGGCCGGCATCGCCGACCTATGCGCGGCCGTGCACGACGCGGGCGGCCAGGTGTACGTCGACGGCGCCAACCTCAACGCGCTGGTCGGCTTCGCCCGGCCGGGCAGGTTCGGCGCCGACGTGTCGCACCTGAACCTGCACAAGACGTTCTGCATCCCGCACGGCGGCGGCGGCCCCGGCGTCGGCCCGGTGGCGGTGCGGGCGCACCTGGCGGACTTCCTGCCGGGCGACCCGCTCGACCCGGCCGCCGAGCACGCGGTGTCCGCGGCGGCGCACGGCTCGGCGGGCATCCTGCCGATCTCGTGGGCGTACCTGCGGATGATGGGCCCGGAGGGCCTGGTCCGGGCGACCGGCGTGGCGGTGCTGGCGGCGAACTACGTGGCGGCGCGGCTGCGTGAGCACTACCCGGTGCTGTACGCGGGCGAGGGCGGCCTGGTGGCCCACGAGTGCATCCTCGACCTGCGGCCGCTGACCCGCGCCACCGGCGTCACGGTCGACGACGTGGCCAAGCGGCTTATCGACTACGGGTTCCACGCCCCGACGATGTCGTTCCCGGTGTCCGGCACCCTCATGGTCGAGCCGACGGAGAGTGAGGACCTGGCCGAGCTGGACCGGTTCGTCGACGCCATGATCGCCATCCGCGCCGAGATCGCGGCGGTGGAGGCCGGGGAGTGGCCGAAGGAGGACAACCCGCTGCGCAACGCCCCGCACACGGCGGCGGCGGTGTCGGCGGACGAGTGGCCGCACCCGTACCCGCGGTCCCTGGCGGCGTACCCCGCCGGGGTGAACCGGGTGGGCAAGTACTGGCCGCCGGTGCGGCGCATCGACGGGGCGTTCGGCGACCGCAACCTGGTCTGCTCGTGCCCGTCCCCGGAGGCGTTCGCGTCCTGATCCCCCGGGGGTCGCCCGAGGCTCCGCAGCGGGCCTCGGGCAGGATGGTGCGATTCGTCAGGCCGCCAGGGCGTGCAGGGCGGGGCCGCGGTGCGGCGCGATGGTGCGTCCGTCGGGCAGCAGCTCACCGGTGTCCTCGAACACGATGACGCCGTTGCAGAGCAGGCTCCAGCCTTGCTCGGGGAAGGTCGCGAGAATGCGGGCGGCCTCGCGGTCGACGGCATCGGCTGTGGGGCAGGGGGTCTGGTGCTGACACATCAGGGGTCTCCGGGCGATGGGGGGTTTCTGTGTCATGGTTCACATGACCAGTGGTGCACGCTACAACTCGAACGACACGTTTTCGAGCCGGTAACGGCGGCCATGATGAGAAATCCTCTGTTCAGATGATCCACGGACATCACCGTGTCGTTCCGTCGTCGCGGTGCGCGACCGACGCGCCGCCGGGGGCCCCGCCGGCGTGTGCCGACCGCCTGCGGGAACACCGTCGCTTCACATGGTCCGTCCGCGACGGCGGCGACTGTGCCGAGCTTGTTACCGAGTTCCTGTCGGACAACGGACTACCCGTGCGAGACCTCCGCCGAACCGCTGACCAGCCTCATCCGTACGGTCAGCTGAGGGTGTGCGGGGCCGCACTCTACGTGTCGGCGGCGGCCGGCGCGCACCTGCTCGGGGCGCCGCCCGGCCCGCCCAGCCCGGTGCCGGCGGTGCCCGACGTCGTCGCCGTCGTCTACACCCACGGCCCCCGGCACGCCGAGCCGCCGGTGCCGCGCCCGCGCCGCGGCGGCCTGCACCTGACCGACCGGCGGCCGAGCTGGACGCCCGCCCGGCACGCCCTGGCGGTGGGCGAGGCCCGGGCGGCGATCGCCCGCGGCGACGTCTACCAGGTCAACCTCGTCGGCCACGAGCGGGCGGCGTACTCCGGCGACCCGCGCCCGGCGCTGCGCCGCGTCGCCACCCTGCGCGGCGCCCGCTACGGCGGCATCCTCACCGGCCCCGGGTGGGCGCTGGCGACCGCCTCGCCGGAGACGCTCGTGGAGGTCCGCGACGGCCGCGTGCTGACCCGGCCCATCAAGGGCACCCGGCCGGCGACGGCGGCGGGCCGCGCCGAGCTGCTGGGCTCGGCCAAGGAGCGCGCCGAACACGTCATGATCGTCGACCTGGAGCGCAACGACCTGGCGATGCTGCCCGGCACCGGCCCGGTGACGGTGGAGGAGCTGTACGCGGTGCGCCGCTGGTGCGACCTGTGGCAGGCCGAGTCGACCGTCTCCGCGCCGCTCGTCGACAAGGTGTCGCTGGCCGACCTGCTGCGCGCCGTCGCGCCCGGCGGCTCGGTCACCGGCGCGCCGAAGCGGTCCGCCGTCGAGCACATCGCCCGGCTGGAGCCGGTCGGCCGCGGGGTCAGCATGGGCGCCCTGGGCTGGGTCGGCACCGGCCACCTCGACCTGGGCCTGAGCATCCGCACCGTCGCGGTGGACGCCACCGCGGTGCACGTGTGGGCCGGCGGCGGCATCACCTGGAGCAGCGACCCGTGGGCCGAGGTGGCCGAGGCCGCCGCGAAGGCCGCCCCGATCTGGGCCGCCCTCGGTTCGTCAACCCGGGGTTGACGCTCCTCACATCGTCAACCTAGGGTTGACGCCATGACCGTTCCGCTGGACCCGCCCGTCCGCCTCGGCGACCTCATCGAGGCCATCACGAAGACCCACACCGGCGCCCTCGACCGGCTCTCCACCGCCGTGATCACCGCCGAGGCCCTCGGCGACGTCGCCGACCACCTCATCGGCCACTTCGTCGACCAGGCCCGCCGCTCCGGCGCCTCGTGGACCGACATCGGCCACAGCATGGGCGTCACCAAGCAGGCCGCCCAGAAGCGGTTCACCGCCTCGCCGCCCGACGCCCGCGAGGGCTTCGCCCGCTACACCGACCCGGCCCGCAGCGTCATCGTCACCGCCCAGAACGAGGCCCGCGCCGCCGGCAGCGCCCAGATCACCCCGGCGCACCTCGTGCTCGGCCTGCTCGCCGAGGCCGCCGACCCGGGCGCGGCCGCCCTGCTCGCCGGCGGCCGCACCGCCGACGCCGTGCGCGCCGCCGCCACCGCCGCCCTGCCCCCGGCCGCCGCCGAACCGCCCGCGCTCGTGCCGTTCGACGGCGCCGCCAAGAAGGCCCTGGAGCTGACGTTCCGGGAGGCGCTGCGGCTCGGCCACGACCGCATCGGCACCGGCCACGTGCTGCTGGCCCTGCTGGAGGCCGAGAACGGCGCCGGGCTGCTGACCGGCCTCGGCGTCACCAAGGCCGACGTCGAGCCGCGGGTGGTCGCCGCGCACAGCTGACCTAGCGCAGGCTCACCGTGGTCCGGCCGCGCAGCTCCGCCTCGGCGCGGAAGTCGCGGGCCGGCCACGGCATGTCCGAGTGGCGGGCCACCTCAGATTCCGCCCCGATCATCCAGGCCAGCGTCTCGATCTCCGAGCCGTCCGGCCGCCAGCCCCGGAACGCCGTCCGGGTGCCGTCGCACAGCGCCAGCCGCCCCGGCCCGTACACGATCTCGGTGCCGGCGTCGGCCTCCACGCCCAGCCACTCCGCCCACAGCGGCTTGGCGCCCGACTCGATCTCGTGGCCCATGCCGGTCGGCTCCCACCCGGTGGTCAGCGCCCGGCCGGTGGCGTTGGCGATCCGCAGCCGCATCCGCGGCGACGCCGGGTAGGCGTTCAGGCCCGCCGGCCACAGCCCCGCCGGCACCGGCGTGCCGTCGCCGCGCCACAGCCGCACGTGCCCGCCGTCCGGGGTGACCAGCGTCAGCCGCCGGTCGCCGCAGACGATGCCGGCCGGGCCGCCGCCGGACCACTCCACGCCCATCGACGCGCCCGCGGGCAGCCCCTGCAGCGTGGCGCCCGGCTCGACCACCACGTCGACGAACACACCGTGGGCGTTGGTCAGCACGAAACGCATGCGCCATTATCGCCCGCGGAGTCCGATCACCGGGCCGCGGGCTCAGACGTGCGCCGGGTCGCGGCGGCGGGCGGCCACCGCCACCGCCGCCGCCCAGGCCAGCCCGGGCAGGGCCCCGAGCACCGGTACGAGCGCACCGGGCAGGTGCACGAGCCCGGCCACCGGCCCGGCCGGCCGCGGCGGGGCCGCCACCACGATCTCGGCGGCGCCCGGGCACTCGACGACCACCGTGCCGGGCCGCTCGACCGTGAAGCTGCCCCGCCACGAGTACGCGGCCGCGTCCCCGTGGTCGCTCAGGTCCACCGCGGGCTCGTCCACGCCGGCGCCGTCGACGGTGCAGTCCGACGGGTCGGCCGCGCCCGTCTCGAACACCGCCCACGTCCCGGCGCCGACCGGCACCGGCCCGCCGGTGCGGCCGACGGTGACGCCGGACCCCGCGCCGAGGCCGGTCGTGACCTGCTCGGCGGCGGCGGTCAGCCACCACGGGAACACCATCGCCCCGGCCACGGCGGCCGCGACCGGCCACACGAAGCGCTCCCACGGCTGGTCGTGCGGCCGGTCCCGCGGCCGGTCGTCCGCCGACGCCGCCGAGGCCGCCGGGGCCGCCGGCGCCGGGCCGCGGGCCGCCCACCAGGCCGCCAGCGCCACCGCCACGCCGATCAGCGCCAGCACCGCCGCCGCCGGGGCGTAGTCGAAGCGGTAGCACACGCCGCCGGCGCAGCCGAGGGAGTCGTCGCGGTGCGCCGCCCCGTACACCCAGTCGGTGACCGAGCTCAGCGGGCGGTGCGGCGCGTCCGCCAGGGCGGCCACCCCCTGCCACGCGCCCAGCACTGCGGGCCCGGCGGCCACCGCGGCCACCCCCGCCCCCAGGCCGCCGCGGCGGGTGCCCGCCACCGCCAGGCCCGCCCCCAGCAGCGCCGCCCAGCCCGCCAGGGCGACGCCGCGGGCGGCCAGCCAGCGGTCCGCGGGGGAGTTCTCCAGCGGCACCAGCACCGTGTACAGCAGCACGTCCGCGCCCAGCAGCAGCGCCGCGCCCAGCGCGGCGGCGACCGGCGCGGTGAGCAGCGTGCGCCGGCGCGGGCGGCGCAGCCCCGCGGCCGCGCCGCCGAGGAACCCGGCCACGGCCGTCACCCAGACGACGGCGCCGATCATGTCGCCGGCGTCGACGTCGGCGCCGTCGTGGCCGGTGGCGCGCTGCCACAGCAGCGGGAGGACAAGGACGGCCGCCGCACCGGCGGCCCAGCCGGGCCGGATCATCGCCTGATCCTGCCCGGCCCGCGCAACCCCGGCGCCTCAGTGGTCGTGGAACAGCCGGCTGACGCTCTCGCCGTTGTGGATGCGCCGGATCGTCTCGGCCAGCGCCGGCGCGATCGACAGCACCGTCAGCTTCGGCACGAACTTGTCCGCGCCGATCGGCACCGTGTTGGTGGTGACGACCTCCAGCACATCCGGCTGCTCCTGCAGCCGCCGGGTGGCGTCGCCGGCGAACAACCCGTGCGTGCACGCCACCCGGATGCTCGCCACGCCGCGCTCGCGCAGCCGGTCGATCAGCTCGAACACGGTGCTGCCCTTGGCGATCTCGTCGTCGAGCACGATGGCGTCGCGCCCGGCGACGTCGCCGATGACCGAGTTGATGACCACCTTGTCGTCGCTGAACCGCTGCTTCGCCCCGGCCGCCACCTCCACCCCGAGCAGCCGGGCCAGCGCCGCCGCCTCCTTGGCGTTGCCCAGGTCCGGCGACACCACGACCGCGTTCGACAGGTCCGCCACCGCCCGGAAGTGGCCCGCGAGCACCTGCAACGCGTTCAGGTGGTCGACCGGCACGCTGAAGAACCCGTGCACCTGCGGCGAGTGCAGCGTCACCGCCAGCACCCGGTCCGCGCCCGACGTGGCGAGCAGGTCCGCCACCAGCCGCGCCCCGATCGAGATGCGCGGCGCGTCCTTCTTGTCCGAGCGGGCGTACGCGAAGTGCGGCATCACCACGGTGGTGCGGGCGGCGGACGCCCCGCGAGCCGCGTCCAGCATGAGCAGCAGCTCGACGAGGTTCTCCTGCACGGGCGGCACCAGCGGCTGCACCAGGTAGACGTCGCGCTCCCGGCAGTTCGCCTGCAGCTGCACCTCCAGGCAGTCGTTGGCGAACCGCTGCACCCGCACCGGGTGCAGCGGGACGGACAGGTGCTCGCAGATGTCGGCGGCCAGCTGCGGGTGGGCGCTGCCGGCGAAGATGGCGATGTCGCGCACGGCGTCCTCTTCCAGGGCGTCGTCGGTGGGTCGTCGCGGCCACCGTAGCGGGTGCCGGGCGCCGGGTGAACCCCCCACTGCCGGCGGCCGTCCGGTAAGGAGCGGCGGGGCGCTCCGGCCGTCACCCGGTGGGGTATTTTCGCTCGCATGACGATGCGAGCGATCCGGCTGTTCGGCGACGCGGTGCTGCGCACCCCGACCGAGCCGGTCACCGTGTTCGACGCGGAGCTGCGGGCGCTGGTCACGGACCTGATGGACACCCTCACCGGCGCGCCCGGCCGGGCCGGGGTGGCCGCCCCGCAGATCGGCGTGTCCGCCCGGGTGTTCGTGTACGACGCCGACGGCGCGCGCGGCCACGTCGTCAACCCGGTGCTGTCCGGCCACGACGGCGAGCAGGACGACGAGGAGGGCTGCCTGTCGCTGCCCGGCCTGGCGTTCCCGACGCCGCGCGCGATGCGGGTCACCGTGACCGGCGCCGACCAGCACGGCGAGCCGCTGCGCATCGACGCGGAGGGGTTCCTGGCCCGGGCGATGCAGCACGAGACGGACCACCTCGACGGCCGGCTGTACGTGGACACGCTGCGCGGCGACGCCCGCAAGCAGGCGCTGCGGGAGATCCGCAAGGTGCGCCCGGCCCGCGGCTGACCGTTGCCGGCCGGCCGTATCGTGCCGGTATGACCGGTACCGTCACCCGGCGCGGCCTGCTGCTCAGCGCCCTGCTCCTCCCGGCCTGCACGCCCGCCGCCCCACCGTCGGCGGCGGCCCCGCCGGCCGCCCCGGGCGCCCCGGCCGCGTCCTCCGCCCCGCCGCCCCCGGCCCCCGTCGCGCTCGACCTGTCGGCGCTGGAAGGCCCCTACGCGGGGCGGATCGGGGCGTGGGCGCTCGACACCGGCACCGGCCGCACCGCCGGGCACCGGGCGGACGAGCGGTTCCCGCTGCTGTCGACGTTCAAGGCGCTGGCCGCCGGCGCGGTCCTGCACCGGGCCCGCACCGCCGAACCGGGCCTGCTCGACCGGCGGCTGCGCTGGACCGAGGCCGACCTGGTCACCCACTCGCCGGTCACCGGCGCGCACGTCGCCGACGGCCTGACCGTGGCCGAGCTGTGCGCGGCCACCGTCGGCGTCAGCGACAACACCGCCGGCAACCTGGTGCTGCGCCTGCTCGGCGGCCCGGCCGGCCTGACCCGCTACCTGCGCACCATCGGCGACCGGACCTCCCGCCTCGACCGCTGGGAGACCGACCTGAACGCGTGGACGACCGCCGAGCGCCGCGACACCACCACCCCGGCCGCCGCGGGCCGCTCCCTGGCCGCCCTGACCACCGGCGACGCCCTGCACCCCGACGACCGCGGCCGGCTGCTCGGCTGGCTGCGCGCCGCCTCGACGGGCGCGGCCCGCATCCGCGCCGGCCTGCCCGCGACGTGGACGGTGGGCGACAAGACCGGCACCGCGCCGGGGTTCGCGGCCGCGAACGACATCGCCGTCGCCCACCCGCCGGCGGGCGCCCCGCTGGTGCTGGCCGTCTACACGCACCGCCGGGCCCCGGACGCCACCCCCGACGAGGCGGTCATCGCCCGCACGGCCACGCTGCTGGCGCAGGCCCTCGGCCGGGCCTGACCGGCCCGCCCCGCGGCCTGATCGCGCCCGGTGGGTGGACGGCCCCGCCTACCGTGCCAGGCATGGACAGCTTCCCGAACGGCGCCCCGTGGCGCGCCTACCTGCGGGTCCTCGGTGACACCGCCGTCGACGCCGCCTCGGCGGGCGCCTGGATCGCCGCGGGCGGGCTGAGCCCGGCGCGCCGCCGGCTGGCCCGGGCGGGCTTGGTCGCGGCGACGGCGGCGACGGCGATCCCGGCGTTCCGCTCCGCGGCGGCCCGCGCCGAGGCGGCCGGCGAGCCACCCACCCCCGCGCCCGGCCCGCTGCTGGACGCCACCGGCGTGGTGGGGGACCGGATCGTGCTGCCCGACGCGGTGACCGTCCCGCAGCGGCCGACGCCGCGCCAGGTCGCGAAGGTGGCGGCCGTCGTGGCGGTGGCCGGTGCCGTGTCGGTGGGGGCGGCGCTCGGCGGCAAGCAGGTCGAGAAGCGGTGGCTGGCCCGGCTGGTGCGCCAGGGCCACCCGCACCCGCACCGCGCCCTGGGGATCCGGATGGCGGCCGTGTGGGCGGCCGCGGTGCTGCCCGCCCGCCTGCTCACGGCCACCAAGGCCCCGCAACATCCTAGGACGCCCTAGCGGGTGTGCGCCGGTCCACAGCGCACGACCGCAACGCACCGGCCGGGGACGGGACCCGGTTCAGACGACGAGGAACTCCGGCTCCGGGTGGCGCAGGAACCGGTGGTGGGAGATGTCGTAGCCGTACGCGCCGGTGCGGGCGAACACCAGCACGTCGCCCGCGCGCAGCCGGTCGACGCGGGCGGCGCGGCACAGCACGTCGCGCGGGGTGCACAGCTCGCCGACGGCGTCCACCTCCACGCCGGTCACCTCGGGGCGCGGGTACGGGTGCGGCCAGTCGTCGACGGGCACCACGGTGAACGGGTGGTCGTACCCCCAGGCGGCGGGCAGCCGGAAGTGGTGGGTGCCGCCGCGCAGCACGGCGAACCAGCGGCCGTGGGTCCGCTTGAGGTCCAGCACCTCGGCGGCGTACCAGCCGGCGTCGGCGGCGAGCAGCCGGCCGGGTTCGAGCACCACGTCGACACCGGGCGGGACGGCGACGCGGGCCAGGCCGGCGCGCAGCTCGCCCAGGTCGATCGTGGCGGTGCTGCGGTGGTCCACGCCGAGGCCGCCGCCGGCGTTGACGTAGCGCAGGCGCACGCCGTGCGCGGCGGCGGTGGCGACCGACCAGGCGACGGCGCCGGCCACGAACGCGGCGTGCGCGGCGCCGGACAGGTTGTTGCTGACCGCGTGCAGGTGGAAGCCGCTGACGTCGACGCCGAGCCCGCGGGCCTCGGCGAGCACGGCGGGCAGCTGGGCCTCGTCGACGCCGAACGGGGTGGGCGTACCGGTCATGGTGTGGCTGCCGGACGGCCCGGCGGCGGCGCGGTTGACCCGGACCCCGGCGGTGACGCCCCGGCCGGCGGCGGCCCAGGCGAGGCGGCGCAGCTCGTGCGCGCTCTCCACGTTGACCAGGGCCCCGGCGTCGACGGCGGCGCGCAGCTCGGCGTCGGTCTTGGCGGGCCCGCCGAAGACGATCCGGCGGGCGCCGGCGGCGCGGGCGAGGGCGAGTTCGCCGCCGGAGGCGACCTCCAGTCCGTCGCACTCCCGGGCGAGGGTGCGCACGACATCGGGGTGGCCGTTGGCCTTGACGGCGTACAGCAGGGTCCACCCGGCGGGCAGCGCGGCCCGGACGGCGGCGGCGCGCTCGCGCAGGGCGGCGCGGGAGTAGACGTAGGCGCAGACGGGCCGGGCGGCGCCGGCGAGGGCCGCGGTGACGGCGGCGGGCAGCTCAGCCATGCAGCGGGTTGGCGACGGGCACGTACCGGTCGCCGACGCCGGTGACGCGCATGGTGACCAGGGCCTTGTGGGCGACGGTGGGGGCGGTGAGCGCGGCGTGGTCGGCGGCGGCGCCGGGCAGGGCGGCGCGGGTGTCGTCGCAGGTCTCGTCGACGACGGCGCGCACGGCCCGCCAGGCGGCGTGCTCGTCGAGGCCGCAGCTCTCGGCCAGGCGCACGACGAGCTCGCCGAGGTGGGCCTGCAGGGCGGTGTAGCCGAGCTTGGCGATGAGCACGTCGTGGCGGTCGGTGCCGACGACGGAGCCGGGCCACAGCCGGATGGGGTGGCCGGCGGCGGCCAGCCGGGGCAGGTGCAGGCGCAGGCCGGCGAAGTCGCGCAGGGCGAGCCGGCGGGGGGCGCCGCCGGTGAAGGTGGGCACGCAGTTCTGCAGGTGCGCCTCGAACGCGACGCCGCGGGCGGCGAGGCGCAGCAGGGGCGGCAGCAGCATCCGGGCGTACGCGTCGAGCCAGGCGAGCGGGCCGCGGCCGTACGCGTCGACGAGCCCGGCGACGAGGGGCCGGCCGGTGGCGGGGTCGGTGGCGGGCAGAGCGCCGCCGGGCACGGCGGTCTCGCCGGCGGGGACGCGGCCGGTGAGCCCGACGCGCAGCAGGGCGGAGACGTCGCGTCCGGTGCCGGCGTCGACGGCGGCGCCGCCGGTCTCGTCGAGCAGCAGGACGCCGGGTTCGGCGGCGAGCAGCTCGTGCAGCAGGGCGGTGACGGCGGGCCCGTTGCGGGTGCTGGCGACGGAGATGCCGCGGCGGGTGGAGGTGACCTGGATGTCGAGGGACACCTTGAGGTAGTGCCGGCCGGCTCCGGTGGCGGGCAGCAGCAGGGTGCGCAGGGCGGCGGTGGGGGCGGCGGTGAGGTGGCCGTCGAGGGGCCGCAGGGTGCCGTCGGCGAACAGGGCGGCGTGCCGGCGGGGCAGCACGTGGTCGCGTTGCCAGGCGTGGACGGGCTGGGCGCGGTAGCCGGGCGGGGCGGCGGGCACCGGGTGGCCGGCGGCGGCGAGCTGGGCGCCGAGGTCGTCGCCGGTGGCGGCGGCGGCGCGCACGGCGACGAACCCGATGCGGGTGTGCCCGGCCTCGACGTCGTGGGCGAGGACGTCGGCGAGGTCCCAGCCGAGCCGGGTGCGCCCGCAGGGGTGCAGGTTGTGGCCGGTGAGGGCGAGGCGTTCGGCGCGCAGGGCGGTGTCGTCGGGGTCGTCGCCGGTGGTGGGGGCGGGTCCGCGGGCGAGGGCGACGGCGAGGTTGACGACGGCGTCGTCGAGTTCGGGGCGCAGGGCGGCGAACGCGGCGGGCAGCAGGGTGGCGGGGTCGCCGGTGCCGGGGTCGGTGACCTCGACGCGGCCGAAGGCGTGCCGGGTGCCGCGGGCCTGGGCGACGCCTTCGCGGGCGAGCGCCCCGGCGAGGCGGGCGCCGACGATGCGGGCGGCCTCGGGCAGGGCGTCGGTGTAGGCGTCGACGAGGTCGGGCCGCAGCCGGGCGAGGCCGGCGCGGGCGTGGGCGGCGGGGCCGTGGGCGGCGGTGACGGTCATGCGGCGGGCGCCCACTGCGGGGTGAGGGGGTCGGCGGCGAGCCGCATGGCGGTGGTGGCCTTGACGACCGGGGGCAGGCCGAGGCGGTCGGTCTCGGCGTGCAGCGGGGCCGGGTCGGTGTGCCGGGCGAGGGCGGCGAGGTGTTCACCGAGGGCGTTGCCGCCGAGGGCGGCGGCGAGGGTGGTGCGCAGCTCGCCGGGGTCGTCGCTGGTGAGGTCGCCGTCCAGCGGGGGCGGGTCCTCGCCGTGGGCGCGCAGCCGGGCGGGGCTGACGCGCACACCGCCGAGGTCCCGGTACAGCAGCCGGACGGGCCGGGCGCCGCGCAGCACGACGAGGACGTTCTGGCCGTGGCCCTCGCAGGCGACGCCGCGGTCGAGCAGGGTGCCGAAGGCGCCGAGCAGGCCGGTGAGGGCCCGTACCCAGGCGCGCGGGTCGGCGCCGGCGACGTCGCGCAGCAGCGGCGGGGCGGCGGCGAACACGGCGAGCGGCACGGCGATCTCGCCGGGGCCGAGGGCGGGGGCGGCGCGGCGGACGAACCCGAACCGCCGGTCGGGCACGCCGGCGCCGCCGGTCTCGGCGAGCACGGTGACGGGCAGGTCGCGGGTGAGGCGCCCGAGCAGGGCGGACAGGCGGGGCCCGTTGGCGACGGCGGCGGGGGAGACGGTCCGGACGGCGGAGGTCATCTGCACGTCGACGGCGGTCTTGAGGTGAGGTCCGCCGTCGAGGGGCGCGAGGGTGCGCAGGCTCATGAGGGCCCGCGCCGGGCCGAGGGTGGTGACGGTCTCCACCCAGGGGTACGCCTGCCGCAGGCGGCCGGCCTGCCACGGGTGGGCCGGGAACTCGGGTGGTCCGGGGCCCCGCCAGTGCGCGCCGGGCACGCGCAGCAGCTCGGGGGTGACGACGGCGCCGTGCTCGGGGGCGTGGGCGAGGACGTCGGCGGTGGTGAGCCCGAGGCGGGTGCGGCAGCAGGGGTGCAGGGGGTGGCCGTCGACGACGGCCTGTTCGGCGCGGGCGAGCGCGGCGACGGGGCCGAGGGCGTGCAGCTCGGCGAGGGTGGGCGGGGCGGCGGCGCCGGCCCGGGCGAGGGCGAGGTTGGCGACGCTGTTGGCGAGTTCGGCGGCGAAGGCGGCGCCGAGCCCGAGCGTGCGGGCCAGCGCGGCCGGGTCGTCCTGCTGCCGCCGGTCCGTCTCGACGGCGGTGACGGGTGCGGCGTGCGGCCGGGCGGCCGCCGCGGGTCCGGCCACGGTGTGCCCGCCGAGCTCGACGGTGAGCCGCCCGTCGCGGGTGCGCCGCCCGGTCAGGCCGGGCACGGGTTCGCGCCCCAGCGCCCCCCACAGCCGGGTCAGGACGGCGGCGCGGGCGCCGGGCAGGGCGGCGTCGTAGCGGCCGAGCAGGTCGGGGCGGTGCCGGGCGAGGTGCGCGCGGGTCGCGGCGGCGTCGGGTGCGGCGGCGGGGTGCGGCGCGGCGGCGCCGGGCGGCGGCTGGGGGGTCAGCGCCGCGGCGCCCGTCGTCGGCACGCGCCCATTGTTCGCGGCGGCCGGGCGGCGCCCGCGCGGGGGGCCGTGCAGTGTCGGGCGCGCCACCCGCTGGTCACTGTACCGTCCAGACGGTACAGTGACGTCATGGCGACCGCACGCGAGCGCATCCTGGATGCCGCCGAGGACCTGATCACCGCAGGCCACGTGCCGCCGGCGCTGGACGCGGTCGCGGCGGCGGCCGGCGTCAGCAAGGGCGGCCTGCTCTACCACTTCGACAAGCAGGCGCTGCTGCGGGCGCTGGTGACCCGCGCCGTGCACCGGTTCGACGAGCGGCTGGCCGCGGCCGCGGAACGCGGCGTCATGGCGGCGGCCTGGCTGCGGCTGTCGGTCCCCGAGCCGGGCGAGCGCACGGTGTACCGGGCGATGCTGTCGATGATGCGGCTGACCGCCACCGGCGAGCTCGACCTGCCGCCGGAGGTGGGCGACGCCGAGCGGCGCTGGGAGCGGATGCTCGCCGCCGAGCTGGGCGACCCGGTCCAGGCCCGCCTGGTCCAGCTGGTCGGCGACGGGCTGTTCCTGGCCGCGCTGACCGGCCGGCCCCCGGCGGCGGCCGAGGTCGACGGGCTGCTGCACCGCCTGGGCGTGCGCACCGCCGCCGGGGACGGCGACGCGTGAGCGCCGCGCTGCTGGCCACGGTCGCCGGCCTGGCCCTGCTCGACGCTCTGAACCCCGCCACGATCGCCGGGGTGGCGCTGCTGCTGCTCGCCCCGATGGCCCACCCGGTGCGGGCGGCGGCCGGGTTCGTCACGGGCGCCTACCTGACGGTGCTCGCCCTCGGCGCCGTGGTCTACGCCGGCGCCGACACCGCTGCCGAGGCCGCCGGCAACGGCCTGGTCTGGGTGCGCCGGATCGCGTTCACGATCGCGGCGGTGGCGCTGGCCGTGGCCGGGCTGCGCCGGCTGCGCGACCGGATCCGCCCGGCGGTCACCGTCCCGCGCTGGGTCACCCCGCTCACCGCCGGCCTGCTCGGGCTGGTCATGACCGGGGCGGACCTGCCCAACGCCTTCCCGTACGTCATCGCCATCGAACGCATCGTCGGCGCCGACATCGGCACCGGCCGCTCCCTGGCCGTGATCGCCGGGTACGCGCTGGTCTACTGCCTGCCGTGCCTGCTGCTGCTCGTCGCCGGCGCCGCCCGCGGTGACCGGGTCCGCCGGCGGCTGGGCCGGCTGTACGAGCGGCTCGGCGCCGAGAAGAAGCAGCCGCGCAGCGTCCCCCTCGCCGCCGGCTACCTCGCCGCGGCCGGCGCCGTCCTCACCGTCGCCGTCCTGGCCTGACCCACGGAAAGCCGGTGATCGCATGGCCGACGGGTGGATCGCGATCGACGCCCCGCTCGAGCTGCTCGCGTGGGGCCGCAACACCTACACCGTCCTGTACCTCGACGACCCGCTCCGGGACGCCGTCGCCGCGGCGGGCACCCGGCGCGTCGAGGGCCGCCTCGACGCCGTGGCGGTCAACCTCGGGGTCAACCGGGCCGACGTCGTGCCGCGCCCGTTCCTGTACGTCGGCGCCGCGCTGCAGCGCCGGCTCGGCGCCCGGGCCGGCGACGTCGTGGCGGCCCGGCTGCGCCCGGCGGACCCCGCCCACGTGCCGGTGCCCGCCGACGTGCGCGCCGCCCTCGACGCCGCCGACCGGTCCGGCGCCTTCGCCCGCCGCCGCCCGGCCGAGCGCCGGCGGCTGCTGCACCCGGTGGAGGACGCCGCCACCGACGCGACGCGGCGGCGCCGCATCGAGGCGCTGGTGCGCGCGCTGGCCCCCGACGGGCCGTAGGGTGCTGCGTCGTGACGGAGCTGTTCGACGAGACCGAGCCGTACGACAGCGGCATGCTGGCCGTGGGTGACGGCCACGCGGTGTACTACGAGCAGGTCGGCAACCCGCGCGGCGTGCCGGCGCTGGTGCTGCACGGCGGCCCCGGCTCGGGGGCGGCGCCGGGGTGGCGGCGCTGGTTCGACCCGGCGGTGTACCGGGCGGTGCTGTTCGACCAGCGCGGCTGCGGCCGGTCCACCCCGTCGGCGGCCGAGCCGGACGCGGACCTGTCGGTCAACACGCTGCCGCACCTGCTGGCCGACATCGAGCGGCTGCGCGCGCACCTGGGCGTCGAGCGGTGGCTGCTGTTCGGCGGCTCGTGGGGCGCCACGCTGGGGCTGGCGTACGCGCAGCAGCACGCGGCGGCGGTGTCGGCGGTGGTGCTGTTCAGCGTGACCACGACGACCGCCGGCGAGGTGCACTGGATCACCCGGGAGATGGGCCGGGTGTTCCCGGAGGCGTGGGAGCAGTTCCGCGACGCGGTGCCGCCCGCCGAGCGCGACGGCAGCCTGGTGGACGCGTACGCCCGCCTGCTGGCCGACGCGGACCCGGCGGTGCGCGACGCGGCGGCGCGGGCGTGGTGCGCGTGGGAGGACACCCACGTGTCGATCCTGGGCCCGGTGGAGCCGGACGAGCGGTACGCGGACCCGGACTTCCGGCTGGCGTTCGCCCGGCTGGTGACGCACTACTGGCGGCACGCGGCGTGGCGGGCCCCGGGGGAGCTGCGCGACGGCGCGGCCCGGCTGGCGGGCGTGCCGGGGGTGCTGGTGACGGGCCGCGCGGACGTCAGCAGCCCGCCGGTGATCGCCTGGGAGGTGGCCCGCGCCTGGGGTCCGGCGGTGCGGCTGCACATCGTGGACGGCGCGGCGCACGGCAGCGGCGGCATGGGCGACATCCTGCGGTCGGCCCTGTCCCGGTTCGGCACCGAACTATCATCCTAGGACGGCTTAGCGGGTGTGCGTGGGCCCACAGGACGCAACCGCAGGTCACCGACGGTGGAAGGGACGGGGTTCGGTTCCGGGTCAGGCGGGGTCGTCGAACCGGACGGTGCCGGGCGGCAGGGACTTGACCGCGAGCACGACCGCGCCGGCCAGCAGCGCCACGAAGGCGGCGACGGTGAGCAGGCTGAACTCGTCGCCGCGCAGGCCCGCCCACCAGACGCCCAGGCCGGTGGCGGCGCAGGCGGCGGCGGACCACCGGTAGACCGGCGGCGAGTACCGCCGCCATACCGGGCGTTCGGTCACGACCCGGACGGCGGGGTTGCGGGCGAGCCATTCCCGGGCGGCGGGCGCGGCGACGGCGGGCAGGTGGACGCCGAGCCGGCCGACGCGTTCGGGTTGCTGGGTGACGGTGAGCCGCTCGCTGCGCCGGCTCATCCACAGCGACACCCCCGCGGCGGCGAGGACGAGCAGGAGGCGCAGCAGGTGGTGTCCGTCGGTGGTGACCATCAGGACGGACGCGGCGAGCGGCGGCGCCGTGCTGAGCGGGAACCACAGCAGCCGCACCCGCCGGTCGTGGCGCAGGCGGCGGCGCACGACGGCGGCGGTGGCGGCGTCGTAGGGCAGCCGCAGGGTGGCTTCGCGGCTGTAGATGTAGGGCCCGGCGCAGGGGGTGTCGACCCATTCGGGGTCGGCGGTGCCGTCGGTGACGGCGAGGGCGGGCACGGTCAGGCCGGGCAGCGCGCCGGCGGGGATGAGCAGGTCGACGGCGCCTTCGGCCCTCACCGGGGGTGCCGTTTCGTGGTCATGGGACCAGTACAGCACCGGGCCGATCTTGGCTTGGTCGGCTGAAGGTCCGGGCGGGCCCGGTAATCGGGTTGCGGGGCCGGCCGGGGCGGGGGCAGGGTGGGATCCGTCGTCCACCGCAGGGAGTGATCGCGCAGCATGTGATGCCGCAGGCAACGCCGCGAGCGGACCGGTGTGCACCGGGGCCGCCGGCGTCGTGTCGTGGTCCGGTGTCTGTCCTGCCTGCGGAGGTTCCCGTGTTGAAAGCCGTCTCCCTGTCCGTCACCCACGACGGTGACCCGCTGGTCGAGGGCCTGGATCTGCTGCTGGGCCGCGGTGACCGGATCGGCCTGGTCGGCCCGAACGGGGCGGGCAAGACGAGCCTGTTGCGGGTGCTGGCGGGGCTGGCCGCGCCGGCGGCGGGGCACGTTGCGCGGGGCCCGGGCACCCGGGTGGGGTACGTGGCGCAGCAGGTGCCGGACCCGTCGAGCACGGTGGGGGCGTTCCTGGCCGGCGGGCTGGGTGAGGTGGGCGTGGTGACGGCCCGGATGCGGCAGCTGGAACGCGAGCTGGCCGATGGTGGCGGCGCCGGGGTGCTGGCCGACTACGGGCGGGTGCAGGACCGGTGGGCGCAGCTGGAGGGCTGGACGGCGCAGGCCCGGCTGGACGAGGTGCGCGACCGCCTGGACGTGGCGCACCTGGATCCGGCGGCGCCGCTGCACCGGGTGTCGGGCGGGGAGCAGGCGCGGCTGATGCTGGCGCGGGTGTTGCTGGACCGGCCGGACGTGTTGCTGCTGGACGAGCCGACGAATCACCTGGACGCGGACGGGGCGGCGTGGCTGGGGCGGTGGCTGGCGGGGTTCGGCGGGGCGGTGCTGACGGTGAGCCACGACCGGGCGTTCCTGGACGCGGCGGTGACCCGGGTGGTGGAGCTGGACGGGATCGTGCCGCGGGTGCACGACTACCCGGGCGGCGGCTGGACCCATTACCGGGCGGAGAAGGCGCGGCGCACGCAGCGGTTGCTGCTGGACTACGAGGCGCAGCAGAAGGCTCTGGCGCGGTGGCGGTCCGACATCGAGCGGACGAAGGGTCAGGCGCTGCACGTGGAGACGACGGTGCGTTCGGGGGTGGAGGCGCCGCACCTGCGGCGGATCGCGAAGAAGGTGGCGAAGAAGGCGAAGGTGCGGGAGCGGCGGCTGGAGCGGCAGATCCGGTCGTTGCGGTGGATCGCGGAGCCGCGGTCGCGGCCGGCGTTGACGCTGGCGTTCCCGGCGGACGCCGCCGCGGCGGAGGGCACCCTACTGGCGGGTGACGGGCTGACGGTGCGCCGGGGCGGGCGGGTGCTGCTGGACGGCGCGGACGTGCGGGTCGAGGCGGGTGACCGGATCCTGGTGACGGGCCGCAACGGGGCGGGCAAGTCGACGTTGCTGCACGTGCTGGCGGGCCGGTTGGCGCCGGACGCGGGGGTGCTGCGGGTGGGTGCGCCGGTGGAGTTGCTGCCGCAGACGTCGGACGGGTTGCGCACGGGCGTGCCGGTGCTGGAGTTCTTCCGGTCGCGGGTGGCGGTGTTCGCGGAGGACGCGGAGCGGTTGCTGGACGCGCACCTGTTCGGCCCGGAGTTCTGGGGTGCGCCGGTGCGGACGTTGTCGGCGGGTGAGTTGCGCCGGTTGCTGCTGGCGGTGCTGGTGAACCTGCCGGCGTCGGTGCTGCTGCTGGACGAGCCGACGAACCACCTGGACACCGACGCGCTGGACGTGGTGGAGGAGGCGTTGCGGGCGTTCCCGGGGACGCTGGTGACGGTGACCCACGACGCGTATTTCGCGGCGGCGGTGGGGCACACGCGGCGGTGGCGGGTGGAGAACGGGGTCGTGCGGGAGGCGGCCGGTGCGGTGAAATGAGCGGCATGCGTCCTGTGTTCGCGGAGTTGCCGCCGGTGCGTCCCGGCGACCGGGTGGCGGTGGTGTCGCCGTCGTACGCGGCGCCGGCGGATTTCCCGGCGGTGCACGAGCGGGGGCTGGCGGTGCTGCGGGGGCTGGGCCTGGTGCCGGTGGAGTATCCGACGACGCGCCGGCACAGCGGCCCGGCGCAGCGGGCGGCGGATCTGATGGCGGCGTTCGCGGACGACTCGGTGCGGGCGGTGCTGGCCACGATCGGCGGTGACGACCAGTTGACGGTGCTGCCGCACCTGGACCCGGCGGTGATCAGGCCGAAGCCGTTCGCCGGGTACAGCGACAACACGAACCTGCTGAACTGGTTGTGGAATCTGGGGGTGCCGGCGCTGCACGGCGGGTCCACGATGGTGCACCTGGGCCGGGCGGGTGGCCCGCACCCGGATTCGCTGGCGTCGTTGCGGGCGGCGTTGTTCCGCACCGGTGACGTGGTGCTGCGCCCGGCGGCGGTGTTCGCCGAGGAGGACACGGACTGGGCGGCGGCGGACCCGCGGCCGGCGCCGGTGGTGGCGCACCCGGGGTGGAGCTGGCATCAGCCGTCGCGGGTGGTGACGGGGCCGGTGTGGGGCGGCAACCTGGAGATCCTGCACTGGAATCTGGCGGCGGGCCGGTGGATCCGCCCGGCCGCCGACTACGCGGGGTGTGTGCTGCTGCTGGAGACGTCCGAGGAGACGCCGTCGGCGGCGGAGGTGTACCGGATGTTGCGCAACGCCGGGGAGCGGGGGTTGCTGGGGCGGTTCCCGGCGGTGCTGGTGGGGCTGGCGCGGGCGTGCCGGCTGTTCGCCCGCCCGCCGGCGCAGGAGCGGGCGGCGTACCGGGCGGATCAGCGGGCGGCGGTGCTGCGCGCGTTCGGTGAGTACGCCCCGGACGCGATGATCGTGTTCGACGTGGACGTGGGGCACACCGACCCGCAGTGGGTGCTGCCGTACGGGGGGCTGGTCACGGTGGACGGCCCGGCGCGGCGTGTCACCGCGCACTGGTGAGCGGGGCACGATGAACGCCGTGGAGACGATCACGGCGCTGGTGCCGCGGCAGGCGGGTGAGGTGGCCGCGGTGGGCGCCGCGGAGCAGGTCACGGAGGCGTGGCTGGCGAACCGGCGGTTGTCGGAGCACACCCGGGCGGCGTACCGGCGGGATGTGGCGGGCTGGCTGGCGTGGTGCGCGGAGCGGGACCTGGATCCGTTGCGGGCGTCGTTTCTGGACGTGAACGCGTACGCCCGGGGTCTGGAGCGGACGCTGACGGCGGCGACGGTGGCGCGCAAGCTGTCGGGGGTGTCGTCGTGGTACGCGTTCCTGGCGAAGCTGCGGGCGGTGGACGCGAACCCGGTGGGTGGCGCGGACCGGCCGCAGGTGTCGCGGGACCATTCGGCGACGGTGGGGCTGACCGGCCCGGAGGTGGCGGCGTTGCTGGCGGCGGCGGCCGTGCGCACGGGCCCGACGGCGGCGCGGGACCTGGCGGCGGTGACGCTGCTGGCGGACCTGGGGTTGCGGGTGGGTGAGCTGTGCTCGCTGGACGTGACGGACCTGGGGGTGGAGCGGGGGCACCGGGTGGTGCGGTTCACCGGCAAGGGTGGCCGGGCCCGCCGGCGGGTGCTGACGCCGGGTGCGGCGGCGGCGGTGGACGCGGTGCTGGCCGGCCGGGCGGCGGGGCCGCTGCTGGTGACGTCGGGTGGTGGGCGCCTGGACCGGCACGCGGTGTTCCGGCTGGTGCGCCGGTTGGCGCGGGACGCGGGCATCGCGGGGTGGGCGCGGTTGTCGCCGCACTCGCTGCGGCACGCGTTCGCGACGGCGGCCCGGGACGCGGGGGTGGCGCTGGAGGACGTGCAGGACGCGATGGGGCACGCGGATCCGCGCACGACCCGCCGGTACGACCGGGACCGGCACAACCTGGACCGGGACCCGGCGTACACGATCGCGGCGGCCCGCGCCCGGGGTTGAGGCGGGCGCCCCCTACTATTCGTCCGGTGCGCCCGGCCGATCACGAAACGGGGTAGTAGGGCTTGAACATCTTTGAGGCGATCCTGCTGGGCGCTGTCGAGGGCTTCACCGAGTTCCTTCCCGTGTCGTCGACGGGGCACCTGACGATCCTGGAGAAGCTGCTCGGCCACAAGATCGACGACCCGGACATCACCGCGTTCACGGCGATCATCCAGTCGGGTGCGGTGCTGGCCACGGTGATCTTCCTGCGCAAGGACCTGATCCGGATCGTGACGGCGGTGCTGCGGGGGCTGGTGCACCGGGACGAGCGGGCGAACCCGGACTGGCGGTTCGGCTGGGCGGTGGTGCTGGGGTCGATCCCGATCGGCATCGTCGGGTTGCTGTTCCAGGACGCGATCGAGACGACGCTGCGCACCCTGTGGTTCGTGGGGTCGTCGCTGATCCTGTTCAGCGGGGTGATGTGGTTCGCCGACCGGGCCGCCACCCAGGTGCGCCACGAGGCCGACGTCACCTGGAAGGACACCCTGATCATCGGGGTGACGCAGTGCCTGGCGCTGATCCCGGGCATCTCCCGGTCGGGGGCGACGATGTCGGCGGGGCTGCTGCGTGACCTGGACCGGGTGACGGTGACGAAGCTGTCGTTCTTCCTGTCCATCCCGGCGCTGCTGGGCGCCAGCGTGCTGCAGACCGCCACCGAGTACGACAACATCTCGGCCGGGGTCGGCTGGCCCGCCACGATCACCGCGACCGTGGTGAGTTTCGTCGTCGGGTACGCGGCGGTGGCGTGGCTGCTGAAGTTCATCGCCCGGCACTCCTACACGGTGTTCATCGTGTACCGGGTCATCCTGGGCACGATCGTGCTGGTGCTGGTCGGCACGAACACCATCTCGGCGACGTGATCCCGCCGGCGGTCGCGCACGTGCGGGCCGCCGCCCGGTCGGCCGGCGCCACCGCCCCAGCCGACCTGCTCGCGGCGGTGCGCGCCCACGCCCGGGTCACCGTGCACTTCCACCCCGACCGGGTCGCCGCCGACGGCGGCACCGTCGCCGAGGGGCTGGCCCGGGACGGCCGGTACCGGTCGCAGTTCGAGACCGGCATCTCCAACGGCGGCCTGACGGCGTATCCGGGCGGGGACCGGGACCGGTGGGAGCACCGCCTGTTCGGCGGGGCCTACACCGGCGGGCCCGCCGCGGACCGGCCCGTGTACGGGGCGCTCGACCTGGCCGGGCACCCCGACGGGGCGGCCCCCCGGTTCGGGTCCTGCCACCTGCGGCTGACCGCGGCCGCCCTTCACCGGTGCACGTTCGCCGCCGCCGACAGCGTCACCGAACCGGCCGAGCTGGGCACGATCGACGCGTTCGCGCCGGTCCTGGCGGCGCTGCTGGCCCGGCCGCGGGCGTGCGGGGTGGCGGACCTGGCGGCCGCGCTGCGTGCCCCCGGCCCGCGCCCGGACGCGGGGCGCTGCCTGGACGACTACGTGGAGGCGCACGTGCACGGCGGGCTGGACCTGGGCCGCGACGTGGCGGCGGTGGTGGCCGACCCGTCGCTGCGCGGCACCGCCGCCGGCGCCGCCCTGGCCGGCCTGGCCCGCCGGTACGGGGTGCCGCTGCGCTGCCACCCGGGTTTCGCGCTGCCCCCGGCGGACGTCCCGGCCGGGTTCCGGGACCCGCGGTCGCCGCGGCTGGCGGCGCACGTCTGCGACCGGGCGGGCAGCGGGCTGCTGACCGCGGCGGTGATCGGGGCGGCGGCCGCGTCGGCGGTGCGCGACCCGGGCGGCTGGGCGGCGTGGGGGCCGCCCGCGGAGGTGTTGCAGCAGCTGAAGTACCTGTGGCACGTGCTGGTGGCGTTCGGCCACCCGTACCCGGGCTAGGCGGGCAGGCCGAGGGCGCCGCGGGCCAGTTCCAGCGCGGTCGCCGGCGCCACCCCGAGGGCGGTGACCCGCTGGGCGTACTGCTCGGCGAGCCGGCGCGCCTCGGCGGGCACCCCGGCGGCGCGGGCGGTGACGACGGTGCCGCCGCGGCCGCGGGTCTCGACCAGCCCGGCCTGTTCCAGTTCGCGGTAGGCGCGGGCCACCGTGTTGGCGGCGAGCCCCAGCTCCGCGGCCAGGGCCCGCACCGGTGGCAGTTTCGCGCCGGCGGGCAGCCGGCCGTCGCCGGCCTGGTCGGCGATCTGCGCCCGGACCTGCTCGTACGGGGGTGCGGCGGCGGCCGGGTCGATGTGCAGGCGCAGCATCACAACACCCGGGGCGGGGTGTTGCCGGCGGCGACGATGGCGCGGCGCACCGGGACGGCGAGCAGCAGCAGCCCGCCCACGACGAAGAAGATCAGCAGCGAGACCAGGCCGACGCGGTAGCTGTTGGTCAGCTGGAACACCAGGCCGAACGCGAGCGGGCCGAGCCAGCTGGTGCCCTTGTCGCTGATCTCGTAGAAGCCGTAGTACTCGCCCTCCCGGCCCTCGGGGATCATCTGGCTGAACAGCGACCGGCTCAGCGCCTGCGACCCGCCGAGGACGAGCCCGATGGCCGCGCCGAGGATCATGAACGGGACGGGGGCGCCCTCGGGCAGCCGGAACGCGGCGATGATGACGCCGGTCCACAGCACCAGGCTGAGCAGCACCGTCTTCCACGCGCCGATGCGCCCGGCCAGGGCGCCGAGCAGCAGCGCCCCGCCGAACGCCAGGAACTGCACCAGCAGGATCGTCACGATCAACGTGGACTGCCCGAGCCCCAGCTCCTCGGTGCCGTACTGGCTGGCCAGGGCGATGACGGTCTGGATGCCGTCGTTGTAGACCAGGAACGCCAGCAGGAAGAACAACGTCAGCGGGTACGCCTTGAGGTCGCGCACGGTGCGGCCCAGCTGGCGGAACCCGTCGAGCAGCAGGTTGCCGCCGGGGGCGGCCTGTTCGGGGCGTGGGTACTCGCGCAGCCAGCGCAGCGGCAGCAGAGTGAACCCGGCCCACCACACGCCCGCCGACACGATCATCCAGCGGGCCAGGTCGAGGGTGCGCTGCGGGTTGCCGTCCTCGCTGAACAGCTGCACCACCACCAGGTTGAGCAGCAGCAGCAGGCCGCCGCCCAGGTAGCCGAGGGCCCAGCCGCGGCTGGAGATGCGGTCGCGGTCGTCGGGGCCGCCGAGCTGCGGCAGGAACGAGTTGTACACCACGACGGCGGCGCCGAACGCCACGTTGGCGACGATGAACAGCAGCCCGCCCAGCAGGTACCGGTCGCCGGTGACGAACGCCATCGCCACGGTGGCGCCGGCGCCGGTGAACGCGGTGGCCGCCAGCAGCGGTTTGCGCCGCGCGGCCCGGTCGGCGATGGCCCCGGTGACGGGCAGCGCGAACACGGTGAGGAACACCGACAGCGACACCAGGTACGGGAAGTACGACCCGGCGGCGACGGTGATGCCCAGCGGCCGCACCGTGCCGTCGCAGGTGTCGGCGCCCAGCTCGCAGCCAGCGGCCAGCTCGGCGACGCTGGTCAGGAACGGGCCGAGGAACACGGTGATGACGGTGGTGGAGAACGCCGACATCGCCCAGTCGTAGGCGTACCAGCCGGTCCGTTCGCGGCGCCCCGACGCGGGCTGTGCAGGTGCGGGGGAGGCGGTGGTCATGCGGCGTCCTCGCGGTGGCGTCCAGTGGTGGCGGCCGTCACTATGCCACCTGCGCGCCGCGGGCGGATCAAGCGCGCCGGTGGCGCACCCCGCCGGTCAGGACGACACCGGCGGGTCGGGCAGCGGGTCGGGGGCCCACCAGCGGGCCAGGGCGTGGGTGGCCGGGTCGTCGGAGGCGGCGAGCACCGCCCACGGGTCGGCGTCGCCGGGCAGGTCGACGCCGGCGTAGGCGGCCAGGTCGGCGGCCAGCCCGGCCGGGTCGGGCAGCTCCGCCGGGTCCGGCAGGGCCCCGATGGCGGCGCCGCCGAGCAGGTCGGGGTCGGTCCACGGGAACCCGTCGACCGGTTCGGGCAGCGGCCCGCCGAGCGGGTCGCCGATCAGGTCCGCCGGGTCGAACGGGGCGGCCTCGGCGACCGGGTCCGGGTCGGCGCCGACGGGCCAGTCCTGCAGCAGCAGCCCACCGGCCGGCTCGCCGGGGCCCTGCCAGCCGGCGCCGGTGTCGCCGGTGTCGCCGGCCAGGTCGCCCAGCTCCGCCAGGTCGGCCTCCGCGTACCCCGGCCCGTCCGGGCCCTCCGAACCCAGGTCGGCGCCCAGGTCGCCGGTGTCCCAGCCGGCCGGGTCGGCCGGGTCGGCCGGGTCGGCCGGCAGGTCGAACCCCAGCGGGTCGCCGGGCAGGTCGAACGGCTCGGCGGGCAGGTCGCCGGCGTCGCCGGCGTCGCCGGACTCCCACGGGTCCCACGGGTCGTCGTGGTGGTCGGTCACGGGGTGGCCTCCTGGGGTGCGGCGGGGGCGAGGGCGCGGGCGGCGGCGAGGGTCTCGTCGACCTTCTTCACCTGGGCGCGCAGCGCGTCGCGGCGGGTCTGCAGCTCGGCGCGCAGGCGGGTGCGGGCGGCGGCGTCGGTGGCGGCGGCCCGGTCGATGTCGGCGATGTGGGCGTCGAGCTGGGCGAGGCGTTTCTCGATGGCCTCGTCCAGGGCGACGGTCAGGGCGTACTGCAGGTCGGTGAAGCGCTGGGTGAGCTCGTCGGACAGGGCGGCGCGGGCCTCGGCGAGGACCTCGCGCAGCCACACCCGGGCCTGCTGGCGGTCGTTCTGGACCCGCCGCCGGTACAGCACGAACGCGCCGGCGGCCAGGCCCAGGCCGAGCCCGGCGAACGGGATGAGCAGCCCCCCGCCGACCAGGCCGCCCGCGCCGAGCGCGCCGAGCCCGGCGGCGGCGCCGCGGCCGGCCATGAACGCCATGCCGCCGGCGCTCATCGCGACCATCACGTTGTCGGCGCCGCTGCCGCCGCCGGTGCGCGGCTGCCCGGTGAGGGCGTGCCGCAGGGTGGCGTTCAGGCCGGACATGACGTGGCGCAGCTCGGCCGGGTCGTCGAACACCCCGGCCAGGGCGTTCTCGGCGACGGCGGCGAACCGGCCGCGCAGGTCCTGCGACAGGCGCACCGCGACGGCCTGCAGGGCGGTGTCGACGGTGGCGGGCAGCGCGGCCAGCTCGTCGCCGCGGGCGGAGTCGATGACGGCGAGGGTGTCCTCCTGCACGGTGTTCAGTTCGGCGCGCAGCCCGGCGACGGCGGCGACCCGGGCCCGCTGGGTCTCCGCGGTCAGGGTCAGCGACCACTGCCGCGACTGGGTGCGTTTGCGCCCGGCCAGTTCGGCGCGGCGGTGCTTGGCGGCCTCGGCGGCGGCCGGGTCGGGTTCGGTGGCGCGTAGCCGCTCGCCCAGCGCCGCGTCGAGGCGGACCAGCTCGGTGCGGGCGGCGCGCAGCACGTTGGCGACCTGCAGCAGGTGGCCGTGCCCGGCGAGCTGCACCAGGGCGTGCTGCAGCGGCGCGATCCGGGCCGCCTCGGCCAGTTCGGCGCCGACCTCCCCGCCGGTGGTGACGGCGGCCTCGGCCAGCGTCGACGACACCGGGTACCAGGGTGCGGCGGCGAAGCGGGGGGCGTGGGCGCGCAGCAGGCCCCGGTTGTCCTCGGCGATGGTGCGCCACCCCGGGTACGCGTCGACCTTGGTGAGGGCGAACACGACGGTGTTGACGCGCCGCCCGGCCAGCGCCAGGAAGTCCAGCTCGGGGCGGCTGAGCGGGGCGGACGCGTCGGCGACGAACAGCAGGGCGGTGGCGTGCGCGGCGGCGTCGGCGGCGACCTCGGCGTGCGCCGGGTCGAGCCCGCCCACCCCGGGGGTGTCGACGAGGGTCAGGTACTGCAGCAGCGGCGCCGGGTGGGTGACGGTGCGCTGCCGCGGCTCGTCGTGCACGGCGAGGGTGTCGCCGGTGCGGAACTCGACGTAGCGGTCGGTGGTCACCCCCACCCCCACCGGGGACAGGCCGGGCACCCCGAGCAGCGCGTTGACCAGGCTGCTCTTGCCGCGGTTGGTCTCGCCGACCACCACCACCGACGGGCGCACCAGCCGCTGCCGGCGGGCCGCCTCCACCTCGGCGGCGGCGTCGGCGTCGACGGTGCGCAGGTACGCCAGCACCTGCTGCATGCCGGTGGTGAGCCGCTGGGCCAGAGCGTCGGTCATGACACCGCCGCCCGCAGGTTCTGCGACAGCAGGTGGAACCCGCGGTGCACGACGTGCGCGACGCGGGCCTGGGCGGGGCTGGCGCCGCCGACGGCGTACACCCGCCACCGGGTGGCGGCCTGCACGGCGGCGTCGGCGAGCGCCCACGGCGGGGCCTGCGGCAGCTGCAGGATCGCCGCAGGGTCCTGCAGGGTGGCCAGCCGGGTCAGTTCGTGGCGCATCGGCTCGGGCAGCGGCACCGCCCCGGTGGCGACCTGCTGCGCCGCCTCCAGCACCCGCAGCCGGTGGTAGGCGGGTTCGCGCAGCAGCCGTTCGATGGCGTCGCGCAGCAGTTCCCGGTCGGCGGGGTCGGCGGCGTGCCCGGCGAGGCGTTCCAGCGCCGACAGCGCCCACCCGGCCTTGATGGCGTCGGACCGCCACCGGACCTGCTCGTCGAGGGTCTGGCGCAGCCGGGGCAGCCCGGACACCTGGCACAGCAGCCGCACCAGGTCGCCGCTGGCCAGGCGGGGCTGCGCGGCAAGCTGGGCGAGGGCGAACCCGGCCCCGTACAGGCCGAGCAGTTCCACCAGCCGGCGCCGGCGGTCGGTGGCGACGGGGGCGGCGCGGCCGGTGAACAGGTCGACGGAGCTGAGCATCAGCAGCTGCTGCGCGGCGGGCAGCTCGGCGATGGCGCGCAGCGCCTCCACGTCGGCGGCGGTGAGCCGGCCCGCCTCGGCGGTCTCGGCGAGCAGCCCCACGACCGGCACCACGTCGGAGACGCTGCGGCGCAGCACCTGCGCCTGGTCGGCGGCGAGCGGCCCGGCCACCGGCCACGGGTCGGCGGCGCCCGGCACCAGGGTGTCGACCTTGCTGAGCACGCCGAGGGCGTTGAGCGGGTTGCTGGCCAGCCGCGCCGACGCCGCCCGGAACGCCTCCAGGGCCTGCACGTCGTCGGCGCGCACCCCCTGGCTGAACACGTACACGACGGCCTCGGCGCCGCTGACCGCGGCGGCGGAGTCGTCGTCGATGCCGTCGTCGAACGGCGCCCCGGTGGCCTGGCCGGTCGCCTGAGCTGTGGCGGCGCCCAGCACGGCGCGGGCGCGGTCGCTGACGGCGGTGCTGGTGGACGACAGCCCGGGGGTGTCGACCACGGTGAGGTCGCGCAGCCGGTCGCTGGTGACGTGCACGTCGACGTGCGCGACCTGCGCCGGCGGGACCCCGAGGCGCTGCGGCACCATCCCGTCGGCGTCCAGCGGCAGGCTGGTGCGGGTGCCGTCGCGGCGCACCACGTCGACCCGGTCGGCGGTGCCGTACCGGAACACGGTCACCACCCGGGTGCACTCGCCGGCCTCGGTGGGGGCGATGCGCCGGCCGACGACCGCGTTCACCAGTGTCGACTTTCCGGCTTTCAGGCGACCGGCGATGGCCACCCGCAGCGGTTCGTCGAGGCGGCGCCGCACGTGTCGTACCTGCTCGGCGGCCTGCGGGCCGGCCGCGGCGGCGGCCGCGTCACACAGCTGGGCGACCTGCGCGGACAGGGGTCCCGCCGTCACGACTCGCCTGCCACGCGTGCTGTCGGCGACAATGGCATGACCACGACGGACGTCCTCTCCCGGTCCCCACGGGCAGGGCGGGGCCGCCTGCCGTGCCACCCACCCTACGAACAACTCGTCGGCGCAGGATCCCAGGTTCGTGCCACCGCACCCGGCGGGCGGCACCGTGACAGGCGACGGGGGAGGAGGTCCGCGGTGCCGACCGGCCCGTACGGTCCGCCGGCGACGGCGCCGGCCCTGCTGCCGTTGCTGCGCGGCCCCGGCCTGGTGGTGGTCGCCGGGCCGCCCGGCTGCGGGCGCAGCACCCTGCTGCGCGACACCGCGGGAGCGTTCCCGGGGCCGGTGTTCGCCGGTGGTGGCCTGGCCGCGCTGCGCGGGGTGCCGGCGGTGGCGCTGGCGCGGGCGGTGCGGGCCCGGCTGCCCGCCGGTGACCCGCCGCTGCTGGCCGAGGCGGTGCGGTCCCGGGTGCGCGGCGGCCTGCTCGTCGTCGACGACCTGCACCTGGCCGACGCCGACACCCTGGCGGCGCTGCCGCTGCTGGCCGCGCACTGCCGGATCCTGGCCGCGGTGCGCACCCCGCACCGGCAACCGCTGGTCGACGCGCTGCGCCCGGCCGCCGCGCTGTGGGCGGCGGTGCCGCCGCTGTCCGGCGCGGCCGCCGCCGACCTGGTCCGCGCCACCGCCCCGCGGCTGCCCGACGCCGCGGTCGCCGCCGTGGTGGCCCGCGCCGGCGGGCTGCCCGCCGCCGTGCTGGCCCTGGCCCGGCACGCCGCCACCCACGGCCCGGCCACCACCCTCGACGGCTTCGCGGGAACCGGTGACACCGGTGACACCGGTGACGGCGACGACGTGGCCCGGGCCGTCGCGGTGTCCCTGGCCGATCTGGACCGGCCCGCCCGCACCGCCCTGGCCGCGCTCGGCCTGCTCGGCCGCCCCGCCCCGGCGGCCGCGCTGGGCGGCGGCGCGTCGCTCGTCGACGCCGGCCTGGCCGCGATCGACGCGGCCGGACTGCTCACCCCCACCTCCGGGTACATCGCCGAGGTGGCCGCCCGCATCCTCGACTCCGACGCCCGCCGCGCCCTGCACGCGCGCCTCGCCCCGCTGCTGCCGCCGGCCGAGGCCGCCCGGCACCACGCCGCCGCCGGCGACACCGCCGCCGCGTACGCCGCGGCCATGACCGCCGCCGCGGCCGCCGCCACCGGCGGGGAACGCGCCGACGCGCTGCTGCTGGCCTGCGACCTGCCCGGCACCCCCGCCACCGTCGAGGTGCGGCTCGCCGCGGCCGCCGCCGCCCTGGCCGCCGGCCGGCCCGGCGCCGCCGCCCGCGCGGTCACCGCCCCCGGCACCCTCGGGGTGCTCGGCGTCGAGGCCGACACCGTGCGCGGGGAGGCGCTGCTGCAGGCCGGCGACGTGGCCGGGGCCCGCGCCGCCGTCCAGCCCGTCCCGGACGCCGCCCCGCCCGCGGTGGTGGCCGCCCGCGACCGGGTGCTGCTGCTGTGCGACCTGCACACCGACCCGCCCGCCGCGACCGCCCGCGCCGCCGCTGTCGAGGCCCGGCACCGCGCCGACGTGCCGCCCGGGCTGGCCGCCGCCCTGGCCGCGGTGCGCGCCGCCCGCCGCGCCCCCGGCTGGGAACACGACCTGCAAGCCGTTGCCGGCGACGCCCTGGCGGTGCGCTGGTCGGCGTGGCTGCTGGTCACCCACCTGATCACCGACGGCCGGCTCACCGACGCCGCCGGCGCCGCCCGCGCGGCCGCCGCGGCGTGCGCCGCCGACCTGGCGTACGCGTGGCAGACCCGGTTCGCGGCGGCGGCGCTGTTCTGCGACGCCCTGCACGCCGGCGCCCCGCTCGACGAGGTGCTGCGCCGCGCCGCCGACCTGGCCGACCGGTCCCTGCCGGGCGACGCCCGCGCCCACACCGCCGCCGCGGCCGCCCTGGTCGAGGCCGACACCGGCCAGCTCACCGCCGCCCGGGCCCGGCTCGCTGCCGCGGACCCGGCCGCGCCCGCCGTGGCGTGGGTGGCCCGCGAGGCCGCCTGGCTCGACGGCCAACCCGCCCAGGCCGGCACCCCACCCACCGCCACATCCACCGCATCCGGTCTGCTGGCCGGGCTGCTGCACATCACCGCCCGGTGGGCCCAGCACGACGGCGCCCCCGCCCCCGCCCACCCGGTCACCGCGCCGGACGGCCCGGAACCGGTGCGGCTCACCCTGCACGCCTGGCGCACAGGTTCCGGGTTCGCCGCCGCCGCGCACGCCTGGCCGGGCACCGCCCGCCGCGAACAGGTGCGCTGCCTGCTCGCCGAGGGCGACCACCAGGCCGACCCGGCGGCCGCCGTCGCCGCCCTGACCGCCGCCGAGTCGCTCGCCGAGACCGCCGGGCTGGTCGTGCTCGCCGGCCGGGCCCGGCGGGCGCTGCGCCGGCACCGGGTGCACCGCGACGTGCGCGGCGCCCGCACCGACGGGATGTCGCTGACCGACCGGGAACACGAGGTCCTGGCGCTGGTGGCGCAGGGCAACCCGACCCGGCGCATCGCCGGGCAGCTCGGGGTGTCCACCGAGACCGTCGAGACCCACATCCGGGCGGGCATGCGCAAGCTGGGCGCCCGCACCCGCACCGAGGCCGCCGCCCGCGCGGCGCTTCCTCTGGTGGTGCGGCCGTGACCCGGCTGCCGGACGCCCCCCGGCACGTGGTGCCCGGCACCGCCGAGGCGTCGGCGGTGCTGCGGGCGCTGGTGCGCGACGGCTGGCACACCCGGGAGGGCTTCGCGCTGCCCGACCCGGCGTGGGACGTCACCGGCGCCAAGCTGGTCCTGTACGGGCGGGTGGCCGACCTGGACACCGTCCAGCTGGCGGTGCTGGCCGCGGCCCGCGGCGCCGGGGTGGTGGCGGTGGCCGACCTGGACGGCGTGGTCGGCCGGGCCCTGCTCGACGACCTGCGCAGGCTGGGCCCGGTGGAGACCGGCGGCGGCGACACCGCCGACGACCCGGTGGCCCGGCTGGTGCCGGAGCAGCGGGCCCTGCTCGAACGCCTCGCCGCCGGCGACACCATCGCGGCGGCGGCCGCGGCGGAATTCCTGTCGCTGCGCACCGCGAACCGGCGCATCGCCGAGGCCCGCGCCCTGCTCGGGGTGCGCACCACCCGCGAGGCGGTGCTGGCGTACCTGCGGCAACGCCGCCCGTCCCCCTGAGCAACCTCCGGGAGGACAGCCCGCCGATGACCACCCCCGTCTCCCCGCAGGACGCCGCCCACGCCCTCGCCCAGGTCCGCGACCTCGTCGTCGGGTTCACCGCCGTCTTCGTCGCCGGGATCGCCGCCTGCGTGGTCACCGGCCGGGGCTCACCACCCTCGACGAGGCCGGCTACGTCGACATCCGCAAGGGCTTCGTCGGCAAACGCCCCCGCACCACCGTGCGGCTCAGCCGGGCCCGCTACGAGGCGTTCCACCGGCACGTCGCCGCGCTGCAGCAGATCGTCGCCCAGGCCGCCACGACTGTGCTGCCCACCGCCTGACCGGCGGGTGACGGAGTTCGCCTGCGGGCGGCTCAGGCGTTTCGCCGGCGGATGGCGGCACCCGCTCGCGGGCGGCTCAGGCGTTCGCCGGCGGATGGCGTGCCCGCTTGCGGCGGGCTCAGGCGTTCGCCGACGGGTGGTTCAGGCGTTGACCGGGGCCGGTGCCGGCGCGGGTGCGGCCTTCGCCGGGCGGGACGCCGCCGCCACCGTCACCGCGTTCACCGTCACCACGATCGCGATGCCCGCCCACTCGTGGGCGGCCAGCACCTGACCCAGCACCACCAGGCCCGCCACCGCCGCCAGCACCGGGTGCACGCTCATGAACACCCCGAACAGCCGCGGCGGCACCCACCGCAACGCCACCAGGTCCGCCGCGTACGGCACCACCGAGCTGAGCACCCCGGCCGCCACCGCGTAGCCCAGCGCCGCCCCGCCCAGCCGGCCCTGCGCCAGCAGCACCACCGCCACCGGCGTGTACAGCAGCGCCGACACCGCCGTCGCCGCCGCCGGCGCCTGCAACCCCGGCAGCCGCGCCCCGACCAGCCGGTTCAGCACGATGTACGCCGCCCAGCAGCCGCCCGCCAGCACCCCCGACGCCACCCCCGCCCAGTCGCTCGACGGGCCCGGCAGCACCAGCACGTACACCCCGGCGCACGCCCCCGCCGCGCACAGCAGGTCGAGCCGCGACCGCGACGCCGCCAGCGCCACCGCCAGGGGGCCCAGGAACTCCAGCGTCACCGCCAGCGCCAGCCCGATGCGGTCCACCGCCCAGTACAGGCTCAGGTTCATCGTCGCGAACACCACCCCGAGCAGCAGCGTCGGCCACCACTGCGCCCACGTGAACCGGCGCAGGTCCGGCCGCGCCACCGGCAGCAGCACCGCGGCGGCCACGAACTGCCGCACCGCCACCACCCCGGCCGGGCCGATCGCCGCGAACGCGTGCGCGCCCACCGCCGCACCCACCTGGTTGCTGGCGCCGCTGGCCAGCATCGTCGCCACCCCGCCGAGCAGGGACCGCTCCCTCATGCCGCCAGTGTTCGGCCCCGCCACCCCGGCACGGAAATACGCGGCCCGCCCCACTTATACGCTGCACGCATGGATGTGCAGCTGCGCCAGCTCCGCACCCTCGTCGCGGTCGCCGACACCGGCACCTTCACCGAGGCCGCCGCCGTGCTCGGTGTGAGCCAGGCCGCCGTGTCCCGCACCGTCGCCGCCCTGGAGACCACCCTCGGCGCCCGCCTCGTCGACCGCACCACCCGCCACGTCGCCCTGACCGCCCTCGGCCACCGGGCCGTCACCACCGCCCGGCGCATCCTCGACGACGTCGCCCACCTGCACCGGCTCACCGCCGCACCCCGCCCCGAACTGCGCGTCGGCTACCACTGGGCGGCCCTGGGCAAGCACACCCGCCCGGTGCAGCGCCGCTGGGCGGCCGCCCACCCGGGCGTCCCGCTGGTCTTCGTCCAGTCCGCCACCCCGACCGCGGGCCTGGCCGACGGCAGCGCCGACGTCGCCGTGCTGCGCCGCCCGCTGGACACCCCCGACCCGGACCCCCGCCCCGACCCTCGCACCGGCACTCGCACCGACTCTTGGCGGCAGCCGGGGCTCGACCCGCGGCTGGCCACCGCCGTCGTCGGGCACGAGGCCCGCCGCGCCGCCGTCGCCACCGACAACCCGCTCGCCCGCCGCCGCAGCGTGACCCTCGCCGACCTGGCCCGCTACACCGTCGCCATCGACTTCCGCACCGGCACCACCACCCCCGGCCTGTGGCCCGCCGACGCCGCCCCGACCACCCGGCACACCCGCGGCCTCGACGAGTGGCTCACCCTCATCGCCGCCGGCCAGGCCGTCGGCCTCACCGCCGAGGCCACCGCCAACCAGAACCCGCGCCCCGGCGTCGCCTACCGCACCGTCCGCGACACCCCGCCCATCCCGGTCCTGCTCGCCTGGTGGCGCGACGACCCGCCCGAGCACCTGCCGGAACTGCTGCACCTGATCCGGACCACGTACCTGCCGGCCTGACCCGGCCCGGTCAGGCGCGCGTCAGGCGACCGGGGGAGCCGGGCGCCGGACCCGCGACTCGTCCGGCGGGCGCGTCACGTCCACGTACCGGGGCAGCTCCGGCTCGTCCGGGCGCAACGGCGCCAGCGTCTCCGCGATCGCCGCCATGATCCGCTCCGTCGCCCGCACCGCGTCACCCGGCACCGCCGGGTCCAGACCGGACAGGTCCACCGGCGCACCGAACCGCACCCGCACCACGGGACGGCGCCACACCGCCCGTGCCAGCGCACTCGCCAGCCCGCGCGGCGCCGTGTACGGCAGCACCTCGTGCGCGCCCCACTGCGCCACCGGCACCACCGGGGCACCCGTGGTCAACGCCAGCCGCGCCGTGCCCGTCTTGCCGCGCTCCGGCCACATCCACGGGTCCAGGCCGATGCGGCCCTCCGGGTACACCAGCACCACCGACGACTCCCGCAGCGCCTGCGCCGCCGCCGGCAGCGCGTTCGCCACCTCCGCCGACCGCCGGTCCACCCGGATGTGCCCGGCCGTGCGCATCACCCAGCCCACCACCGGCGCCCGGAACAACCCGCCCGTCGCCATGAACCGGGCCGGCACCCGCCGCCGCCCGCACACCGCCGTCATGATCACCGGGTCGACGGGGCTGACGTGGTTTGCCGCCAGGATCAGCGGCCCGCCCCGCAACTGCTCCGGCACGTCACCCACCACGCGCAGCCGCGCCACCACCCCGGCCACCGGCCGCGCCAGCCACAACAGGAACCGCCACAGCCACGGCGCCGGCCACCCGGACCGCCCGGCGCGCCCCCGCACCCGCACCCGCATCCGCACAGAAGTCGTCCTCATCAGGCCGTCGATGATGGCACGCCGCCGCACCCGCACGGGCCCGCCCCGCGGGCACGAACCGCCGTCAGCCGGCCTCCCGCAGCTCCGCCAGCCGGGCCTCGATCTCCGCCAGCTCCGCCCGCAGGCGGCGCGCCTGCTCCTCCGCCTCCGCCCGCTCCGCCGCCAGGATCGCCTCCACCGCCTCCTGCACACCCGGCACGTCCACCAGGCCCACCATCCGCAACGCCTCCGCCGGACGCACCACGTACGGCTTCGCCAGCACCTTCGCGCCCTGCTGCGCGGCCACCGTCCACTCGCCCTCGGCGTACGCCAAAGTGACCGTGAGCCCCGACGGGCCCTTCGGCTTCGGCGCGGCCTTCTTCGCCCGCGCCGCCGGCGCGGGAGCCGGCGTGGCCGGCGGGGGAGCGGGACGCGGCGCCGGCACCGGCTTGTCGATCACGAACTCCGGCTCGGGCCGCGGCGGCTCCGGCGGCGGCTCGGCGGCCTTGCGCGGCGGCGCGCCCTTCGGCGCCACCGCCAGCTCACCGGGGGAGAAGGGCAGCTCGTCGCGCCCGAAGCGCACCACCACGAAGTCGTCCGACTCCGCCGGATCCGTCAGCCCGACCACCTGGCCGACCTGGCCCGCCACCTGGCCCGCCGCGTCCGTGAACACCACCTTGGGCTTGCGGCCCTGCGCCAGCGCACCCCGGAAACCGTCCAGCTCACCCGCCGACAACATGCCAGCCCCACCCACCTTCGAACGTCTGTGCCAAGCGTTCTACCAGACCCCACCGACACGGCCCCGCCGCCATGACGGTGACGCTGCGAATTGACGCCATTACTACCCACCGTGACGGTCGCGACTCGTCGGCGTGACGAGCGGTGGTCAGCTGCGACGTTGCCGCCCAAACGCCCGAATAAAACGGCTGAATGCCGCGAACCGGCCGGCCGGAACCGGGACTTATGGCTTCCAATCCGGGCCAATCATTACGTAGCGTTACTTCCTGTCGGAACGAGTCGTCGGCTGAGAACCTCCGAGCAGCCGCTGAGCCCCCTCCGCTACGGGCGTCACCCCCGCCGCCCGTAGCCGCTCCCTCCCACCGGAAGGCCTGGCTGATGAACCGTCCCAAGAAGCGCACCGTCCTCGCCGCCGCCTCGGCGTCCCTGGTCCTGCTCGGCGGCGGCACCGCCGTCGCCGCCGTCACCCGCACCGCGGGCACCACCTCGGGCATCATCTACGCCTGCGCCGCCTACAAGACCGGCGAGGTCCGCGTCATCGACTACGCCGGCGGCAAGCGCTGCACCTCCAAGGAGAACCTCTTCTCCTGGAACCGCGTCGGCCCGCAGGGCGCCACCGGCCCGCGCGGCCTCCAAGGCCTGCAGGGACTCCAGGGCGTCCCCGGCACCCAGGGCCTGCAGGGCATCGCCGGCCCCCAGGGTCTTGCCGGTCCGCAGGGCATCGCCGGCGGGACCGGCGCCACCGGGGCCACCGGGGCGACGGGCGCCACCGGGCCGCAGGGGGTCGCCGGCGTCGACGGGCTCTCCGCCTTCGCGCTCTGGCTGCAGGAGGGCAACGAGGGCACCGTCGGCGAGTTCCTCACCTCCCTGATCGGCGAGCGCGGCGCCGACGGCCTCTCCGCCTACCAGCTGTGGCTCGCCAACGGCCACACCGGCTCGGTCGAGGACTTCCTCAACTCGCTGGTCGGCCCCCAGGGCGAGACCGGCGCCACCGGTGCCACGGGCGCCACCGGCGAGACCGGGGCGACGGGTGCGGCCGGCTTCGACGGCAAGAGCGCCTACGAGCTGTGGGCGCAGACCCACACCGGCACCGTCGACGACTTCCTGCTGTCGCTGGTCGGCGCCCAGGGCGCCCAGGGCGCCCAGGGCGCCCAGGGCGAGACCGGCGCGGCCGGCAAGGACGGCCTGAACGGCCTCGACGGCAAGGACGGCGCCAAGGGCGACACGGGGGAGACGGGTGCGGCCGGCGCGTCGGCGTTCGAGGTGTGGCGGTCGCTGGACGGCAACGCCAGCGGCACCGTGACCGAGTTCCTCGCCAGCCTGGTCGGCGCGCAGGGCGCCGTCGGCCCGCAGGGTCCGGTCGGGCCGCAGGGTCAGCAGGGTCTGCCCGGCGACAAGGGCGAGAAGGGCGACGCCGGCCAGTCCGGTCAGGCCGGCGCCGACGGCGCCAAGGGTGACACCGGCGAGACCGGCGCCATGGGCCCGGCGGGCCCGGCCGGCGAGAAGGGTGAGACCGGCGCGGCCGGCCCCGAGGGTCCGGTTGGTCCGGCCGGCCCGGCGGGCCCGGCTGGTCCGCAGGGGGAGCAGGGCGAGAAGGGCGACACCGGGGCCAAGGGCGACACCGGCGAGAAGGGCGACACGGGCGCCAAGGGCGAGACCGGCGCCAAGGGTGACACCGGCCCGAAGGGCGACACCGGCGCGGCCGGCGCCAACGGGGTCAGCGGCCACGTCATCGTCACCGCCTCCGGCACCAACACGGCCGTCGCGACCTGCCCCAGCGGCAAGAAGGTCATCGGCGGCGGCGGCGACGCCACCGGCACCGCGACCGTCAGCGCCAGCTACCCGTCCTCGTCCACCGCGTGGACCGCGACCAAGGCCGGCGGCACGAACTCCAACACCGTGACCGCGTACGCCATTTGCGCCACCGTCAACTGACCCACAACGATCACCCACAGTGCGGCACCGGCCACCCGCCGGTGCCGCACTGTCGTCGCCCCGAGGAGATGGGCCGAACGGACGGTGCCGGGATCACCCTCCCGTCGTCCCGTCCGGCCGAATGGTCTAAATTGCGAGCGCCGCTCACATTGCGGCGTACGTCCATTCCCCTCCGAAGGGACACCATGAGAATCCGCATCATCGCCGCGGCCGCGCTCGCCGCCGCCGCAGCCGTCGCCGCCGTCCCGGCGGCGCCCGCCCAGGCCGCCGCACCCCCGGCGCCCGTCCAGACCGGCGCCACCGCCACCTGCAACACCGAGGCGGGCACCTGGGACGTCACCTGGACGATCCGCAACAACCTCGGCGGCCCGGCGCTGACCATCCTGCTCGCCTCCACACCCGAGGGCCTCGGCACGCTGCCGTCGCTGCCGGCCGCCGGCGCGGTGGAGGTCACGCAGAGCGTCGACGGGACGAGCGCGGGCGCGCACCTGGAGTTCATCGCCGTCTGGTACGCCCAGTGGCCCACGCAGAGCTGGAAGAGCACCGGCGACTGGGTGGCCCCGGGAACCTGCGCGAAGGCCTAGACAACACGGCGATGCGGTGCCCGGCGGAGCCGATCCGTCGGGCACCACATCGACCGTCTTGGCGGGTCGATAATTGACATTATGTCAACCGACCCGGGTCAGGGCGGGTCGCGGGAAGGGGCTCGGGGCCACATCCATCAGGTGGTCGCCCGTGGCACAGGCAGGCTCCGATGCCGAGCCCCCTCGGCCCGGACGCCCATCGAGCCCGCGGCGCCGGCGTGAGTCGACGCATGTGGAAGCCCGACGCGGGTGGCAGCTCGGCGCGCGCACGTACCCGTGCGCATGACCGCGGCGACCAGCCGTCACGCCAGTCGGTCGCCCCTGGCCCCACTTCCGGGAAACCTGCATAATGTTCCTTATGCAGGACGAACGGGACGTTCCGGTACAGCAGCTGTTTGCGGAGTTCCTCGCCGCCCGCGCCACCCGCAAACCGTCCCCGCACACCCTGGCGGCGTACCGGCGCGACCTGGACGCCGTGCTGGCCCTGGTCGCCGGCGGCGATGACGCCCCCACTCCCCTGCGCGCCCTGACACCGCGGGTCCTGCGGGCGGCTTTCGCCCGGTTCGCCGCGGACCGCTCCCCTGCGTCGGTGCAGCGGGCCTGGTCGACGTGGAACGGGTTCTTCACGTTCCTGGTGGCCGACGGGCGCACGGACGGCAACCCGATGCCGGCGGTGGACCGGCCGCGGCTGGCGCCGCCGGCGCCGAAGCCGTTGCGGGGTGAGGACACCCCGGAGCGGTTGCTGGCGGCGGTGGCGCGCGGTGAGGAGATGCGGCAGCGGGATCCGTGGCCGGAGCGGGACGTGGCGGTGCTGGCGTTGGCGTTGTGTGCGGGGTTGCGGCTGTCGGAGCTGCTGGGGTTGCGGGTGGGTGACGTGGCGGGGCGCCCGGGTGAGCGGCGGGTGGAGGTGGGCGGCAAGGGTGGGCGGCCGCGGTCGGTGCCGGTGGAGGACGAGCTGGACGCGGTGCTGGAGGGGTTCCTGGAGAGCCGGCGGCGGCGGTTCGGGGCGCGGTCGGTGGCGCCGGGCGGGGTGTTCTTCGTGGACCGGCAGGGGTCGCCGTTGCGGCGAGGCGGGTTGCAGTACCTGGTGGAGTCGTGTTTCCGGCGGGCGGGGGTGACGGATCGGGTGCCGCGGGGGGCGCAGCTGCATGCGTTGCGGCACACGTTCGCGACGCGGTTGGCGGAGGACGGGGCGAACGCGTCGGAGATCATGCGCCTGCTGGGGCATGCGAGTTTGACGACGTCGCAGGGTTACATCGAGGTGACGGGGGCGCAGCAGCGGGCGGCGGTGCGCTCGTTGCGGACGAACCGCGCGTTGCGGGACCTCCATCAGGGGTGAGCGCTATTGCGGCCGGGGTTCGAGCTGGACGAGCAGGGGCCGGTGGTCGCTGATGGTGCTGGCGGGGGTGTCGACGGCGGTGACGTGGCCGAGCCGGTGGGCGCCGCGGGGGTCGGCGAGGATGTGGTCGAGCTGGGTGCGGGGCTGCACGGCCGGGTAGGTGGGGCGGCGGGCGAGGATGCGCCAGCGGGACACGGCGCGGGCGAGGGCGGCGGGCAGGTTGAGGTCGCCGAGCAGGATGCGCGGGGCGGGCAGCTGGGCGAGGGCGCGCACGGCGGTGCGCAGCTGGCGCACGTTCCAGCCGGGGACGAACGACAGGTGGGTGCAGGCGACGGTCAGGGGCCCGGTGGGGGCGTCGATGACGGCGGCGAGCAGGACGCGGGGTTCGTCGCGCAGCAGGATGAGGCCGCCGCCGGGGCCGGGTGCCCAGATGGGTGAGCGGACGGGTGCGGCGGGCAGTGGGGTGGCCTGCCAGCGCAGGACGGGCCAGCGGCTGACGAGGGCGATGCCGTAGGTGGGGTCGGCGCGGGCTTCGTCGGCGGCGGTCCAGGGCCGCCAGGTCTCGCCGGGGGTGCCGAGGACGGCGGGGGCGAAGCGGTGGCTGTGGGCGCCGAGGGCGTCGGCGGCCAGGGCGGTGAGGTCGAGGTGGCCGGAGCGGGGTTGGCCGTGGTCGACCTCCTGCAGGCCGAGGATGTCGGCGTCGAGGGCGGCGACGGCGGCGGAGACGCGGTCGGCGTCGACGCGGCCGTCGGTGAGGGATCGTCCGTGGAGCAGGTTGAACGTGGCCAGGCGCACCTGTCCGACCCTAGCGGCATAGGGTGCGGGTCATGCTGAAGGCGCTGGTGTGCGTGATGGTGGTGCTGGCGGTGGCCGGTCTGGCCGGGGTGTGGGTGCGCCGGGGCCGCGGCTTGTGATCGGCGACGTCGATCCGGCGGTGCTGGCGGGTTTGCTGGTGGCGGCGGCCGCGGCGGGCTGGGTGGACGCGGTGGTGGGCGGCGGCGGGCTGTTGTTGTTGCCGGCGTTGCTGATCGCGGCGCCGTCGCTGGGGGTGCCGGTGGCGACGATGCTGGGCACGAACAAGGCGGCGGCGATCGCGGGGACGTCGACGGCGGCGCTGACGTATGCGCGGCGCACGTCGGTGGACTGGCGGGTGGCGGGTCCGGCGGCGGGGTGCGCGGTGCTGGCGTCGGGGGTGGGTGCGGCGTGGGCGGGTGCGGTGCCGCAGGACGCGTACCGGCCGGTGGTGCTGGGTGTGCTGGTGGCGGTGGCGGTGTTCGTGACGTTGCGCCCGGCGCTGGGAGCGGCGCCGGATCCGCGGCGGCGGACCCGGGCGCGGGTCGTGGCGGCGGTGGCGGTGGCGGGCGGGGTGATCGCCTGTTACGACGGCCTGGTGGGGCCGGGCACGGGCACGTTTTTGGTGCTGACGTTCACGACGCTGGTGGGCGCGGACTTCGTGCACGGTTCGGCGATGGCGAAGCTGGTGAACGCGGGCACGAACCTGGGTGCGCTGGCGGTGTTCGCGTCCGGTGGGCATGTGCTGTGGTGGCTGGGCGGGCTGTGCGCGGTGTGCAACGTGGCGGGTGCGGTGCTGGGGGCGCGCACGGCGTTGCGGCGGGGGTCGGGTTTCGTGCGGGTGGTGTTGCTGGTGGTGGTGCTGGCGTTGATCGGGAAGCTGGGTTACGACCAGTGGGCCGGGTGAGGCTTGCGAGGATGGTGCGATGACGGACAGCGAGCTGAACGATCTGATCGGCCGGGTGGAGCAGCAGGAGCGGCGGCTGGTGTTCGCCCGGTTCGACAACGCGGACGCGTGGCGGCTGGGGTGCCTGCTGGTGGAGCTGGCGACGCAGCGGGACCTGCCGATCGCGGTGGACATCCGGCGCGGGGCGCAGCAGTTGTTCCATGCGGCGCTGCCGGGCTCGTCGGCGGACAACGACGCGTGGATCGCCCGGAAGGTGCGGGTGGTGGAGCGGTTCGGGGCGTCGTCGTACCTGGTGGGGCGGCGGCTGGCGGCGAAGGGGCAGGCGCTGGACGCCGGCATGGGGGTGGATCCGGCGTTGTTCGCGGCGCACGGCGGGGCGTTCCCGGTGCGGGTGCGCGACGTGGGTGTGGTGGGGGCGGTGACGGTGTCGGGGTTGCCGCAGGCCGAGGACCATGCCCTGGTGGTGGAGGCGATCGAGGCGCACCTGGCGGAGGACAGCTGAAGGGCCCGGCCGCAGGGGTGCGGCCGGGCCCGTGTCAGCAGTGCGGGGTGGGTCAGGCGGCGGCGGCCACCTTGACGCCGTGGATGTTGGTGACGGCGAGCCGGGTGTGCAGGGAGCCGCGGGCGGCGACCTGGGCGGCGTAGGCGGCGCGGCGGCGGGCGACGCAGCCGTCGGTGCGGTCGGCGACGAGCTCCGGGTTGAGGTGGGTGTTCATGCCCTCGCGGAGCAGGCCGAGGGCCTCGGTGCGCAGCTGGGAGACGCGGGACTCGCTGACGCCGAGCTCGTCGGCGACCTCGGACAGGGGCCGCTCCTCCAGGAAGGTGGCGGTGACGACCCGGTTGAGGCGCTCCGGCAGGGCCTGGATGGCGTCGTGCAGGTAGCCGATGCGCTCGCGGAACAGCAGCATCTCCTCGGGGCCGGCGGAGGTCTCGGTGACCATGTCGTCGGCGGCGGCGAAGCCCTGCAGGGACAGCACGGCGGCGCGCTGCACGTCGTCGTCGACGGTGTTGAGGTCGGCGACGCCGACGCCGAGCAGGGCGGCCAGCTCCTCCTGGGTGGGGGTGCGGCCGAGGGTGCGGGTGAGTTCCTCGCGGGCGGCGTCGGCCTTGCGGGCGCGGGACCGGACGGTGCGCGACGCCCAGTCGAGCTGGCGCAGCTCGTCGAGGAGGGCGCCGCGGACGCGGACGGCGGCGAACCGGCCGAACGGGATGCCGCGCTCGGGGTCGAAGGCGCGGGCGGCGGTGACCAGGGCGGCCAGGCCGGCGGAGGTGAGGTCGTCGCGGTGCACGTGGCCGGGCACCCGGGACAGCATGTCGCGCACGATGTGACCGACGAGCGGCATGTGCGCCCGGATCATGTCCTCCTGCTCGCGGGCCGAGATCGCGGTGGTGGTCGCGGTGGTGGTGGCCGGTGCGGTGGCGGTGATGGTCATTTCGGTTCCCCCCTGTCGTCCTGCTGACTGGGGGAACTTTTGTCACCGGCGGGTGCAGGAAGGGGTCACGCTCGGTTGCCGACCGGTTGCACTGCGAAAAAGCCTCAAGTGGGGGCGGGAGCCCCGCTCACCGGTCCGCTCATCGCTCGGCGAGGAACTCGGTGAGCTGGGCCTTGACCTGGCGGGCCTTGAGCATGTGGGTGGCGCCGGGCACCTCGGCGTACCGGGCGCCGGGGACCCGGTCGGCGATCTGCCGGTTGGCGGTGCGCATGGTGACGGGGCTCTTGGCGCCGGCCAGCACCAGGGTGGGGACGGTGACGGCGGCGTACGCGTCGAGCGGCAGGGGGCGGCCGGAGCCGGCGTCGCCGAGCACGGTGAAGTCGTACGGCAGGGTGGGTGCGGCGGCGGTGAGTTTGCGCCACACCGGCGTCAGCCGCATCAGGGCGAGGGCGACGCGGGGCACGCCGACGAGGCGCATGAACGTGGCGACGGCGTCGCCCGGGCGGCCGGCGTCGACGGCGGCGCGCAGCCGGGCGGCGATGTCGGCGGGGTACGGGTCGCGGCTGTCGTCGACGACGAACGGGGCCTCGAAGGTGACCAGCCGGCGCATCGGCACCCCGGCGTGGGCGGCGGCCAGGGCGAGGGCGGCGCCGGACGACTGGGCGAACACGTACGCGGAGCCGCCGGCGGCCTCGATGACGGCGCGCAGGTCGTCGATCTCGCGGTCGACGGCGTAGGGGGCGGTGTCGCCGGATTCCCCGCGGCCGCGCCGGTCGTAGCTGTGCACGGTGAACGTGTCGGCGAGCTGGGCGGTGAAGTCGGCGGCGGGTCCCATGGCGCGGCTGCACAGGGCGCCGTCGACGAGCACGAGGGCGGGCCCGGTGCCGGTGGCGGAGTAGCCGATGGTGGTGCCGTCCTTGCTGGTGACGGTGGGCATTGTCAGCTCCTGGTCGCGGTGAGCCACGCCTGCCAGGCGGCGGCGTCGGCGGTGGTGTCGGCGTGGTCGGTGGGGTCGAAGAGGTGGTGGGCGGCGACGAGCCGGCCGTCGGCGCCGCGCAGGAACCGCAGCAGGGCGCCGGCGGTGCGCAGGCCGAGGGTGTGCGGGTCGGCGTGGTAGACGACCGCGTCGGTGCTCGCGCCGCCGGGGCCGGTGAGGTGGGCGCGGTCGCCGGCGGCGACGGGGGCGGTCAGGCCGAGCCGGTCGTGCAGGGCGGCCCAGGTGGCGGGCCAGTCGGTGACGGCGGGCCCGAACGCGGTGACGGGGCGGGCGGCGCGGCCGGTGAAGTGGGTCAGGTACGCCACCAGGGTGTCGAAGAACAGCGCCAGGCCGTACCCCATGGCCTCGTACTCGTCGGCCCAGTCGTCGCCGGGCAGGAACCCGGAGGTGACGGTGCGCAGCACGGCGCCGCCGCCGGAGCGCCCGGCGATGAGGAACTCGTACGCCACGAACCGCCCGGACGCCGGGTCGCGGTCCTCGTAGGCGAGCCGCTCCCCCGGCTCCCACGCCAGCACGGGGTGGGCGGCGCGGTAGCCGCCGAACGCGGTGGTGATCGTGCGTTCGGCGTCGACGCGGGTGTTGCCCATGAACCAGCTGTCGATGCCGGCGCCGGTGGCGATGGCGTCCCACACCTGCTCGGGGGTGGCGTCGACGGCGGCCTCGCGGGCGACCTGGAAGTCCTTGCCCACGGCTCAGCCCTCCCGCGTGGGGGCGGGCACGGCGGGGTGGACCGCGACGACGACCCGGTGGGCGCGGCCGCCCTCGGCGGTGTCGTCGTGGTACTTGCCGACCAGCGTCGCGACCGCGGTGGCGAGTTCCTCGGCGAACGCGGCCCGGTCGGCGGCGGTGGCGAACCGCACCTCGGCGTCGGCGGCGAAGGTGGCGACCCGCTTGCCGGCCTGGGTGGCGCCGGTGAGCAGGGCGCCGACGTCGCGGACCAGCCGGGCGGCGACGGCGAGCAGCCAGCGCGCCGACAGCCGGTCCGGGGCGCGCGCCGGGTCGGGGGCGACCGCGGCCAGGGCGGCCGGGGAGATCACGTACGAGGCGGCGGTGGCGCGCAGCAGCCGCTCGGTCATGTTGCCCTTGCGGCGCTCCTCGACCAGCTCGACGAGGCCGTGCTGCTCGAGCGTCTTCAGGTGGTAGTTGACCTTCTGGCGGGCCAGGCCGACGCGGGCGGCCAGCATGGTGGCGGAGCCCGGTTCGGCCAGCTCGGCGAGCAGCCGGGCCCGGACGGGGTCCAGGGACACCTCGGCGGCGGCCGGGTCCTCGATCACGGCGACGTCCTGCATACCGGCAGCGTCTCACCGACAAGACAATTCGTCAAGACAAGAAAGTTCGTCGGTGTGCCGCTCCCCCGGACGCCCGGCGGCGGCGCACGACCAGCAGGGCCGCTGCGGCCGCGGCGACGAGCAGGCCCGCACCGAGGAGCCAGGCCGCGTGCCGCCCGGTCCCGCCCGGCGGGCCGGCCGCCGCACGCGCCGGCGGGGACGGCGACGACGACGACGGTGACCGTCCCGGTACGGAGGCGGCGGCCGTCGCGGACTCGACCGCCGGTGCGGCGGCGCCGGCACGGGCCGGAGACGACGCGGGCCCGGTAGCCGACGCGGACGGCACGGAGGACGGCACGGAGCGCGGCACGGAGCGCGGCACCGTGCTCGGCGCCGTGCTCGGCGCGACCGGCGGCGCAACCGGCGGCGCCACCGGCGGCACCGCGGGGGCCGGCGCAGGGCCGCCACCGGTGGGGCGGTCGTGGTCGTCGAACCAGCCGTCGCGGTGCCACAGCAGGCCGGCGTTCTGGGTCAGCAGGGCGGCCCAGGCGGTGCCACCGACCGCCGGCCAGACGTTGAACTCGTACGGCAGCGCCGGGGTCGGCGTGGTCACCTGGACGAACCCGCCCTGCGGGTCGGCGTCCTGCAGCCGCTGCATGCTCTGCAGGTCGGCGGTGACGTCCTGACCCAGCCGTATCTTGAGCAGGATGACGCCGAGGGTGCCCTCCGCCCACACCAGGTCCGGCGGGTTGGGGTAGCCCCGGTCGTAGGGCTTGTAGCCGTCGATCGGGCCCGGGTGGGCGTAGGCGCGGGTGGACCCGCCGGCATCGGCCGGGCCCGCCACCGTGGTCGCGTCGACCCGGAACCGCTCGACGTACTGCGCCGACTGTTGCGCCTTGGCGCGTTCCCCGATCGCCAGCAGGAACAGCCCGCCCCAGGATCCGACGTCCAGGGCGTCCGAGTCGTCCGGCCCCGACTCGGCGACGCCCTGGCCGAACCGGCCCTCGGCGCTGTTCCAGTGGTTCGTCAGCAGGCTCTGCTTGATCAGCGACGACGCCGCGGTGTACCGGTCGTCGCCGGTGAAGTGCCCCAGGTCGCGCAGGAAGAAGTACGCGTCGACGTTGTGCTCCGTGCTGGCCCACCGCATCTGCCCGGGCACGAAGTCGTAGTTGCCGTCGTAGCTGCCGATGCCGCCGAGCACGCTGCCGTACCGGCGGTCCCCGGGGGTGTGACCGTTGGCGGTGCTCACCTGCTGGGTGAGCAGGAAGTCGCCGAGCCCGGCGGCGAACGCCCGGAACCGGGCGTCGCCGGTCACCTCCTCGTACGCCAGGGCGGCCGTGCCCACCCAGGCGAGCGCCCCGGACCGGACGTAGCGGTCGAACAGCTGCCCCCGGTAGACGTCGTAGGAGAAGGCGAGGGTGCCGTCCGGCTCCTGCAGCGCGGCGAGCTGCGCCAGGATCTGCCGGGCCCGGTCGGTCTGCCCGGCGGCGGTGAAGGCGAGCACCGCCAGGGCGTCGTCGTAGATCCAGGACCGCTGCTCCAGGCGGTACCCGGTGCGGCGTTCGGCGCCGCCCTCGTAGCCGTACGCCGGGTCGTCGAACGGGATGCCGAAGGACCGGACGAGCCCGTGGAAGCTCGGCACGTCCGCCCACTCCGTCGAGTTCAGCACCCGGTCCGTGGCGGTGTTCACCAGGCGGGCGATCAGGGTGCCGGTGGCGGCGCTGACGCCGTCCACGGCGAACGTGCCGTCCGCGGCGAGCGGCGCCGTCGCCAGCAGGTAGTCCACGTCGGCCCGGGTGTAGATCTCGACGCTGACGCCGGCGACGACGTCGGCCGGCCCGCCCGAGCGCGCGACCCGTTCGCCGTCGGAGACCCGCACGAGGTACGCCGACTTGACGCCGGCGCTGACGCTGTCCGGCCCGCTGGTCCAGGTGCCGTCGGGGCGCAGCGGGTAGGAGCCCTGCAGGTAGTCGGTGTCGGTCCGGGCGTAGACGTCGACCCGGTAGTCCCCCGCCGGCGCCACGCCCGCCCAGGTGCCGTCGACCGGGCCGGTGTGGCCGGCCGGGTACGCCTGGCCGAACGCCACGACGGGGACGCCGACCGCGGCGGGCAGCTCGTCCACGTCCGCGACGCGGCCCTGCACCCGCCCCGAGAACGGCGTCGGGTACTGCTGGTCGAACGTGGTGCGGAAGCCCTGCGCGGCCTCCTGCTGGCGGACCAGCCAGGCCAGCGCGTCGGCCCGGCTGGCGGCGGCGTCATCGGTGGTCGTGACCCCGACGGCCGGCGACGCGGCGCCGACGCCGCCGTCGGCACCCACGGCCCGGACCCGGTAGTACAGCGTCCGGCCCGGGGTCTGCCAGTCGTCGACGAGCGTGGCAGCCGGCGCCGACGCCAGGTAGGTCGCCGCGTCGGCGCGCATCGCCGGGCTCGCCGCGCGGTACACCCGGTAGCCCGCCGCCCCCGCGACCGGGTGCCAGGTCAGCGTGACCGCCAGGCCCTGCGACTGCGACAGCGCGGCCACCCCGGTGACCGCCGGCACGGCCACGGCGGCGGCGGCCCGGTCGGCGACGCCGGTCGGCAGCACCGCCACGAGGCACGCCAGCAGGCACGCCAGCAGGCACAGGAACGCCCGGCAGGGGCGGCCTCCGCGCCGAGGCGGCCGAACACACGTACGCACGGATGGTCCTGTCGGCCGCCGCGGCGGTCACCTCAGGGAGTGTGGTTGCGATAACAACTATACGAGCGGCCGGGGTCCGGTCAGCGCAGCCCGTGCCCGCGCAGGTAGTCGCGCACCCGGTCGAGCAGCGCCGGGTGTTCCGCGACGGCCCCGGTGATCAGGTTGCAGCGGTGGCACAGCAACTGCCGGACCGCGCCGGTCCGGCGGTCGTGGTCGACCGCCAGGCGGCGCGGCCGGCCGCCGCGGCCCCGGGCGGTCTCCGGCTCGCCGCAGATCGCGCAGCGGCCGTCCTGGGAGACGAGCATCGCGTCGTACTCGGCGGTGGTCAGCCGGTACTTCTCGCGCAGCACCTGGGCGTGGGAGACGCGGTCGCCGTCGGCGGTGGCGTAGCGGGTGCGCTTGTCCGCCAGGATGCACGCCTTGCACGGCCGCCGCGGCGCCGTGGTGTGGCGCAGGTCGTAGAACGCGCTGCGCGGTTTCGTCTCGTCGCATCGGTGGCAGTGCACCAGCTCTTCCGGCATGGTTGCACCATACTAGTTGTGTGTTGTCACCACATAACTGTCATTATGGTGTGCCGTTTTCGCGCCTCGTCCCGGACACCTCCGAGCCCTTTATCGGATTACCGTTAATGGCAATCCAGTAATTGCCGAGCGCGGAACGACCGCGTGGAGACCGGTGGTTCCGGGTAGGCCGCCGGCGCCCGATCGGCCCTATCATCAAGTGACGCACGTCACTCGATGAGGGATGGTGGGCCGTGACAGAAGCACCTTCGAGCCGGGTGGACGTCGACCAGGCACTGCTCGGCGGCGGCACCTACCGCAGCCTCGGCGAGCAACGGCTGTCCGACACCGAGGAACGCTTCGAACGCGGCCGGCGCACCACCGGCCTGTTCCTCGCCCCGATCGTCACGCTGATCTTCCTGGCCCTGCCGCTGGACCTGCCGCCCAGCCAGCAGACCCTCGGCGGGCTGCTGCTCGGCGTCATCGTCCTGTGGGTGACCGAGCCGGTGCCCATCCCCATCGGCGGGCTGATCGGGGTCAGCCTCATCGTCATCATGGGCGTGGCGCCCGCCGCCGACGTGCTCGCCCCGTTCGGCTCCTCGACGGTGTTCACCTTCATCGGGGCGTTCATCCTGGCCCAGGCCATGCTGCGGCACGGGCTGGCCCGCCGGTTCGCGTTCCGGGTGCTGTCGCTGCCCGGGGTGGGCCGCACCACCGCCCGGGTCATCGTCGCGTTCGGCGTCATCACCTGCCTGCTGTCGGCGTTCGTGTCGAACACCGCCACCGTCGCGATGCTGCTGCCCACCGCGCTCGGCATCCTCGCCGTCATCGCCAAGCTCATGCAGGACCGCGGCCTGGCCGGCGAGGGCTTCGACCCGACCCGGCTGCGGGTGGGCGCCGCGCTGATGCTGATGCTCGCCTACGGCGCCAGCGTCGGCGGCCTGCTCACCCCGGTGGGCAGCCCGCCCAACCTGATCGGCCGCGGCCTGATCGAGGAGGCCACCGGCACCCGCATCTCGTTCGCCCAGTGGATGGCCGTGGCCGCGCCCATCTGCCTCGGCATGTTCGTCATCCTGGCGCTGGTGCTGCTGCTGCTCAACAAGCCGGAGATCCGGCGCATCGAGGGCGTCGAGGAGTACGTGGCGGCGGAACGGGCCCGGCTGGGCAAGCTGTCGCGGGCTGAGCGCAACACCCTGGTGGCGTTCGCCGTCACCGTCACCCTGTGGATCGTGCCGGGCATCGTGGCGCTGGTCGCCGGCAACGACTCCGCCGTCTACGAGACGGTCAGCGGCCGGCTCAACGAGGGCGTGGTCGCGGTGTTCGGCGCGTCGCTGCTGTTCCTGCTGCCCACCGACTGGGGGCGGCGCGAGTTCACCCTGAACTGGAGCGACGCCGCCCGCATCGACTGGGGCACCATCGTGCTGTTCGGCACCGGCATCATCTTCGGCTCCCTGCTCGACGACACCGGGCTGGCCGAGACGATCGGCACCTCCAGCGCCGGCGCGCTGGGCCTGGCCGGCACGTTCGCCATCACCGCGTTCGCGGTGGTGCTGGCCATCGTCATCTCGGAGACCACCAGCAACACCGCCTCCGCCGCCGTGGTGGTGCCGATCATCATCCCGATCGCGGTGGCGGCCGGCATCGACCCGCTGGTGCCGGCCCTGGCGGCCACGTTCGCCGCGTCGTTCGGGTTCATGCTGCCGGTGTCCACCCCGCAGAACGCCGTCGTGTACGGCTCCGGCGTCGTGCCGATCACCACCATGATCCGGTCCGGGGTGTCGTTCGACGTGCTCGGCGCCATCCTGATCCTGCTGCTGCTGCCGCTGATGATCGCCCTCGTCGGGATCGGGGGGTGAGCGCCGTGCAGCGCATCGCGGTCATCCCGGGCGACGGCATCGGCCGGGAGGTCACCGCCGCGGCGCACACCGTGCTCGACGCCGTCGCCGCCCGGCACCGCCTCGACCTGGCCTACGACGAGTTCGACTGGTCGTGCGAGCGGTACACCACCGAGGGGGCGATGATGCCGCCGGACGGCGTCGACCGGCTGCGCCCGTACGACGCGATCCTGCTCGGCGCCGTCGGCTGGCCCGGCGTGCCCGACCACGTGTCGCTGTGGGGGCTGCTGATCCCGATCCGGCGGGCGTTCCGCCAGTACGTCAACCTGCGGCCGATCCGCACCTTCGCCGGCGTCGCCAGCCCGCTGCGCGACGCCGCGTCCGTCGACTTCGTGGTGGTGCGGGAGAACGTGGAGGGCGAGTACAGCGAGATCGGCGGGCGGCTCAACCGCGGCTTCCCGGACGAGTTCGCCGTGCAGGAGTCGGTGTTCACCCGCACCGGCGTGACCCGGATCGTGGACTACGCGCTGGAGCTGGCCCGCGCCCGCCGCGGCTACCTGACCTCGGCGACCAAGTCCAACGGCATCGTGCACACGCTGGTGTTCTGGGACGAGGTGGTGGCCGAGCGCGCCGCCCAGACCCCGGACGTGCGCTGGGACGCCGAGCACATCGACGCGCTGGCCGCCAAGCTGGTGCTGCAGCCGCAGCGCTTCGACGTCATAGTCGCGTCGAACCTGTTCGGCGACATCCTCAGCGACCTGGCCGCCGCGGTCGCCGGCAGCATCGGCATCGCCCCGTCGGCCAACCTGGACCCGACCCGCACCCACCCGTCGATGTTCGAACCGGTGCACGGCTCCGCCCCGGACATCGCCGGCCAGGGCGTCGCCAACCCGGTCGGCGCGGTGTGGTCGGCGGCAATGATGCTCGACCACCTGGGCCACCCGGCGGCGGCCGCCGACGTGCAGGCGGCCATCGAGGCGTGCCTGGCCGACCCGGGCACCCGCACCCGCGACCTGGGCGGCACCGCCGACACCGCCGGGGTGGTGCGGGCCCTGGTGGCGCACCTCGGCGGCTGAGACAGCGGAGGAGGTCAGCGGCCGCGTTCGGCGTCGGAGCGTTCCACGCAGAACTCGTTGCCCTCCGGGTCGGCCAGCACCACCCAGCCGGTGCCGTCGCCGCGGCGCCGGTCGTCGACCTCGGTGGCGCCCAGACCGAGCAGCCAGGCGACCTCCTCGTCGCGGGTGCGCCCGGTCGGCACCACGTCCAGGTGCACCCGGTTGCGGGCGGTCTTGGCGTCCGGCACCCGCACGAACAGCAGCGCCGGCGCGCCGGGCGGCCCCGCCAGGTACGCCTCGTCCTCGCCGGGCTCGTTGGGCCCGTCCGGGTGCGGGCCGTACCCGGTCATCTGCTGCCAGAACTGCGCCAGCCGGTACGGGTCCCGCGCGTTGATCGTGATGTGGCCCAGGCGAACGGTCATGCCGGGCATCCTGCCCGCGGCGCGGCGGCCCGGCCACCGGTTTCGCCGCCCCTACAATCCGCGACGATGACCGAGGCGATCACCGAACCGACGCTGGAATCGCGGCCCTGCGCCCACTGCGGCCGGCCGGTGCCGCAGCGCGCCTCGGCGGGCCGGCCGTTCCGGTACTGCCGCGACAACGACGGCGAGTGCCAGCGCGCCTCGCGCAACACCCGCATGCGCCACCGCGCCGCCCCCGGCCTGGCCGGGCAGGTGGCCCGCACCTGGGAGGTCGTCGACCGGCTCGACCAGCTGGTGCAGACGCTGACCGAGTCGCTGCACGACGAGCTGTCCCCGGCCGGGGTGGAACGCCAGCTCGCCGAGATCCGCGCCGAGGCCGCGCAGCAGGCCGCCGCCGCACACGCCGAACGCGACGAGGCCCGCCGCGACGCCGACACCGCCCGCCTCGCCGCCGCCGAGGCCCGCGAGGCCGCCGCCGCGGCCGACGCGCAGGCCGCGCAGGCCCGCGCGAGCGCCGACGCCGCCCAGGCCGCCGCCCGCCGCGACGCCGACGCCCGGGCCCGCGCCGACGCCGAACGCGACGCCGCCCAGCAGGCCGCCACCGCCGCGCAGGCGCTGCGCGAGCAGGCCGACGCCGACCGCGACGCCGCCCGCCGCGACGCCGCCGGGCTGCGCCGGGAACGCGACGACGCGCTGCGCCAGCTCGCCGACGCCACCGCCGCCGCGGCCGCCGCCCGCGCCGACGCCGAACGGGCCACCCGGTCCGCGGCCGACGCCATCGCCCAGGCCGACCGGTTCCGCGGCGAGGCCGGCCAGGCCCGCGCCGCCCAGCAGCACGCCGAGCAGCAGGCCGCCGCCCGCGCCGCCGAGACCGCCGACGCCCGCGAGCGGCTGGCCGCCGCGCACACCGCCCGGGAGGCCGCCGAGGCGGCCGCGGCCGCCGCCGCCCAGGACGCCCGCCGGGACGCGGCCGCCGCCGACCGGGCCCGCCGCGACGCCGACGCCGCGGCCGCCCGCGCCGGCGACCTGCAGGCCCGGCTGGACGCCGCCCGCGCCGACGCCGCCCACGCCGCCGACCGGGTGGCGCAGCTGTCGGCGCAGGTGAGTGACCTGGCCGGCGCCCTGGCTAGGCTCGCCCCACCGGCCCCAGCACCGGCGGCGGCACCGGCGGCGCCGGCCGCCCGCGGTGAGGCCGTCACCGCCCCGTAACGCACGATCGGTCCCGGGGTGACCGATCTCGCACCCACGGCCGCGAGAAAATTCGCGCACAAATAGGATCATCGGGCGTTGCGGGGACGCCGGGACCGGCCGGTTGCGTCGCGGGCCAGCTACGCTCGAAGACGGTTAACACCGCCGACACACGGACGACGGCAGGGAATCACCTGGCGGGCCCTGTCGTTACACCGTTTTGAGACTGCACCACGACCGAGGGGAAAGCCGATCATGGGCGAGCGCATGCTGCGCGGCAGCCGACTGGGCGCCGTCAGCTACGAGTCCGACCGCAACACCGAGCTGGCTCCCCGGCAGACCCGCGAGTACCTGTGCGTGAAGGGCCACCAGTTCGAGGTGCCGTTCGCCGTCGACGCCGAGGTCCCGATGACCTGGGAGTGCAAGTTCGACGGCAGCGTCGCCCGGCTGGTCGACGGCAACGAGCCGGAGCAGAAGAAGGCCAAGCCGCCGCGCACCCACTGGGACATGCTGCTCGAGCGCCGCTCCATCTCGGAGCTGGAGGACATCCTCAACGAGCGCCTGCAGGAGGTCCGCACCCGCCGGGGTCGCTGACCTGCCGAAAGCCCGTCACCGGCGCCCCGTCCCGCACACCGCGGCCGGGGCGTCGCCGCGTTCACCGCCCGGTCAGGGGCGCGGGCCGGTGTCGACGATCTCGCCCTCGATGGCCGCTCCCGGCGCCGCCGGGGGCCCGCTCGGGGGCGGGGTGGGGGCCGGGTCGTCGACGGGGTCGCCGCGGCGCACCCGCACCTTGCGCGGGCCGAACACGGTGCCGGCGGCGACGGTGGTCATGCGGCGCTCGGCGAGGGCCTGCACCCGGTGCCGGGCCAGGGCCCGCAGCGGCGGCAGGAGCAGCAGCAGCCCGGCCAGGGCGGTGACGAACCCGGGTACCGCGAGCAGCAGGGCGCCGCCGAGGCCGATCACCCCGTCGGACACCTGCGCGCCGGGCGGGCGGCCACTGTCGGCGGCGGCCCGGAACCGCCGCCACGCGCGCATGCCCTCGCGGCGCAGCAGCACCACACCGAGCAGGCTGAGCACGGCGCCGGCCAGGACCGCCCAGCCGGCCCCGACGGCCTGCGCGACGGCGATGAACGCGGCGACCTCGGCGACGGCGGTGAGCAGCAGGGCCGGCGGCAGCCAGGCGAGACGGGAACGCATACCTCCAGGATGGCACGCCGTGTCAGGGCCGCCATCGGGGCGAACCCCGAACCGGCCGGCGGTTCTCGCCGCGCCACCGGGGCAAGGCCGGTCAGGGCCAGGTCTGGCCGGGCTGGGGGCGGCGGCCCAGCTTCGCGGCGATCGCGTCGCGGCGGGCCCGCAGGCCCCACACGCCGACGCGCAGGAACGCCTCCCGCACGATGTTCGAGCTCATCTTGCTGGCCCCGTGCTCGCGTTCGGCGAACGTCACCGGCACCTCGGTGACCCGGAACCCGTGCTTGATGGACCGCCACCCGAGGTCGATCTGGAAGCAGTAGCCCTGCGACTCGACGGACTGCACGTCGATCTTGTCGAGGACGTTCATCCGGTACACGCGGTAGCCGGCGGTGGCGTCGCGCAGGTCCACGCCGAGCGCCAGCCGGGTGTACAGCGACCCGCCCTTGGACAGGATCTCGCGGTGCAGCGGCCAGTTGACGACCTTGCCGCCGGGCACCCAGCGTGAGCCGATGACGACGTCGGCGTCGCGGGCGGCGTCGAGCAGCCGGTGCAGTTCCTCGGGGGCGTGCGAGCCGTCGGCGTCCATCTCCACCACGGCGTCGTAGTCGTGCTCCTTGGCCCACCGGAACCCGTGCAGGTAGGCGGCGCCGAGGCCCTGCTTGCCGGGGCGGTGCAGCACGTGGATCCGCGGGTCGGCGGCGGCGAGCTCGTCGGCGATGGCGCCGGTGCCGTCCGGGGAGTTGTCGTCGGCGATCAGCACGTCCACGGCGGGCACGGCGGCGCGCAGCCGGCCGGTGATGAGCCGGATGTTGTCCGCCTCGTTGTATGTGGGGATGATGACGACGACGCGGCCGACGCCAGGGTAGCCGTCCGACGGGTTGACGTCGTTCACCGTGCCTCCGGGTGCTCCGATGTGGGGGGTGCGGCTGCCGTGCCCGCGCGGCGGCCGGCGCGGCGGCGCGCACCCGCCCAGGCCAGGGCGGCCAGCGCCAGGACGGCGAGCACGACTTCCGGCCACGGGCCGACGCGCGTGGCTAGCGTAGTCGGTCCGCCGAGGGTCATGTCACGCAGCTCCACGGCCGCGGTGTTGAACGTGGTGGCCTGGTGGACGGCGCCGTTCGCATCGACGAACGCGGACACCCCGACGGTGGACGCCATCAGCGCCTGCCGGCCGTGTTCGACGGCGCGCAGCCGCACCATGGCCAGCTGCTGGCGGGCCTCGGCGTCGTTGAAGGTGGCGTTGTTGGTCTGCACGGCGAGCAGCTGGGCGCCGCCGGTGACGGTGTCGCGGACCACCTCGTCGTAGGCGACCTCGAAGCAGATGACGTCGCCGACGACCGGCCCGCCGGTGCGCACGATGCCGGGGGCGTCGCCGGCGACGAAGTCGGCGGTGACCCGGTCGACCTGGGTGGACACCATGCGGGCGATGCGGCGCATCGGCACGTACTCGGCGAACGGGACGGGGTGGCGTTTGATGTAGGTCTGGGTGAGGTCGGCGCCGGTGCCGGGCAGCCACAGCAGGCCGGCGTTGCGGACCTGGCCGGGGCCGGGGCCGCGCAGCACGGCGCCGAGCAGCACGGGCGCGCCGATGGCGTCGGTGGCCTGGCTGATGCGGGCGGCGGCGTCGGCGTTGCGCAGCGGGTCGATGTCGGAGGCGTTCTCCGGCCACACCACCAGGTCGGGCTGGGTGGCGCGGCCGGCGGCGACGTCGGCGGCGAGCCGTTCGGTGGCGGTGGCGTGGTTGTCCAGCACCCGGCGGCGCTGGTCGTTGAACTCCAGCCCGAGGCGGGGCACGTTGCCCTGCACGATGGCGACGGTGGCGGTGGGCCGGCCGGCGGTGTCCGGGGCGGGGATCAGGGCGGGCCCGGCGATCGCGGCGGCCGCGGCGGCGGCGTACAGCGCGGCCGGGCGCAGCCCCGGGCGCGGCGCCGCCCGCGGGGTGAACCGGCGCCAGGCCAGGGCGACCAGGGCGCCGCCGGCGACGGCGACGGCGAACGTGACCAGCGGGGCGCCGCCGAGCGAGGCCAGCCGCAGGGCGGGCGCGTCGCCCTGGGCGAACGCGAGTCGCCCCCACGGGAACCCGCCGAACGGAGCCCGGTCGCGCAGCGCCTCCTGCGCCACCCACAGCACCCCGGTCAGCGCCGGCCACAGCGGCCGCCACCGGTCTACCAGGGGCGACACCCACGCCGACGCGGCGCCCAGCAGCCCGACGATCGCGGCCTCAGCCAACGACAGCAGCACCCACGGCAGCCAGCCGGTGTGCAGGTTCGTCCAGGACAGCAGCGGCAAAAACAGCACCGCCCCGGCGACGAACCCGAGGCCGAACCCGGCCCGCAGCCGGCGCCGGTGCACGGCGGCGGCCAGCGCGGCCACCGCCACCGGCGCGAGGAACCACAGGTCGTACGGGGGGAACGCGACCAGCTGGGCGAGCCCGGCGGCGACGGCCAGGGCGAACGCGACGGGCAGTCGCAGGGGGCGCGGCGCGGCGGCCGGGGCCGGCTGCGCGTCGGGGCCGGCCGGGGCGCTGGTCACTGTCACCACCCGCGGAAGGCTACCCCGGGCCGGTCACGCCGCGGCAACAGCGCGCGAGCACCCGTACCTGGGCTGGGATCGGGGTGCGGCTGCGGGCCGCACCCCGGTGTTCCCAGGTCCTTCCCGGCCGGGCGGCGGGCGATCCCCCCGGTGACCTTCGGACCGGCGCGGCGCGGGCCGGCTGCCGCGCGTCCTCGCCGTTGTCTACTGGCCCCCGTCAACCTCTCGCCGTGGACCGTCGCGGTCGTCCCGCAGCGCCCCGCCGACCCCCACCCGATGGACCTGGTCGACACGGGCGCTCCCCGGCAGGAGAGCCCGTGGGCGGCCGCCCCCGTGGTGGGGCCGGCGCGCGGCCAGCGGGCGGAGGGACGTTGTGGTGCGGCCGCTTCCGGTGGTCGGACCCTCCGACCGTACGGCGCACCCCCCGGCGTGTGTCAACAGCCGCCCGGGCGGCACCGGCGTGTCGTTCACCGGTCACCGCGAGATGCTTCCCGCCGGGGTGAGGTGGGTGGTGAGGAGCCGGGCGGCGGCGGCCGGGTGGTCGGCGGCGAGCAGGCCGCCCGCGGCCAGCACGTACGCGGCGTCGACGACGGTGGTGGCCGCGGTGGGCGGGGCCCAGCCGCCGCCGGTGTCGCCGAGCACGGCGGCCAGCACGGCGTCGCCGCCGCCGTGGCGCAGCACCCCGCCGGAGCCGACGACCAGGGCGGCGTCGCGCAGGTCGCGCCCGCCCGTGCGCGGCTGCCCGGCGCCGGGGCTGTGGCCGCGGGCGTGCCGGCGCACCGCGATCGTGGCGGCCAGGGCGGCGAGGTGACGGTCGGTGTCCGGTCCGAAGGGCGGCCCGGCGGTCACCGCGGCGGTGAGGGCATCGGCATTGTCGGTCAGCAGGCGTTCGGCGTGGGCGGCCGCGACCACCCCGGGGGCGCCGACGCCGACGCCGAGGTCGCCCTCGACGGTGCGGGACCGCCACAGGGTGCCGGCGGCGTCCCGCCGCGGCCCGGCCTCCCGTTCCGGGTCGGGGATCAGCGCCGAGTACACGTCGGTGGTGGCGCCGCCGACGTCGACGACGAGCAGCCCGGCGCCGGTGGCGTCGGCGAGGGTCTCCACGCCGGCCAGGACGGCGTCGGGGGTGGCGGCGCGCACCAGCGAGCCGAACCGGCGCCCCCGCGACAGCCGTTTGCCGCCGATGACGTGGCGCAGGAACACCTCCCGGATGGCGGCCCGCGCCGGGCCGGGGTCGAGCACCCCGATGCGGGGCAGCACGTTGCCGGCCACCGTCACCGGCACCCCGCGGCCGGTCAGGGCGGCTTCGGCGTCCGGGCGGGCGTCGGCGTTGCCGGCCACCACCACCGGCACCCGCAGCCGGTTCGCGGCCAGCCGGCGGGCGTTGTGCAGCAGCACCTCACCGTCGCCGCCGTCGGTGCCGCCGACCAGCAGCACCACGTCGGGCCGGGCCGCGCGCAGCGCCGCCACCCCCGCCCCGGTCAGTGGGCCGGCGGCGACGTGCACCACCCGGGCGCCCGCGGACAACCCGACCCGGTGGCCGGCCTCGGCGGTGATGAGCTGCTCGTAGCCGGCCACCGCCAGGCGCAGCCCGCCGCCCGCCGACGAGCACACGTACCACGGACTGCCCGGCGGCGCAGCGCACGCCGCGACCGCCGCGTCCAGGCCGTGCAGCACGTCGGTGGCGGACGTGGTGGGGTGCTCGGCGCGGGCCACCAGGGTGGCGGTGTCCAGGTCGACCAGGCACGCCTTGGTGTAGGTGGAGCCGACGTCGGCGCAGACCGCGTACGTCACGGCTGGGCGGGCACGACCACGGTGCCGGTGGCGGTGACCGCCACCACCGGCGGGTCGAGGACCTGCGCGGCGGACCCGCCGGTGCCGCGGCACACCACCTGGGCGGTGAAGTCGACGGTGCGCGACCGGGTGCCCATCCGGGTCACCGTGGCCGTCACCTCCAGCACGTCGCCGGCCTGCACCGGGGCGCGGAACTGCACGTCGGAGTACGACGCGAACAGGCCCTCGTCGCCGTCGAGGCGGATGCACACCTCGGTGGCGACGTCGCCGAACAGGCCGAGGGCGTACGCGCCGTCGACCAGGTTGCCGGCGTAGTGGGCGTGCGCGTACGGCACGTACCGGCGGTGCGTAACCGTGATCATGGCTGTCTCCCGATCAGGGCGTGGACGAGGTACGAGGCGACCTCGGCGGGGGTGGTGCCGCGGCCGAAGATCCGGTCGACGCCCAGCTCCGCCGCCATCGTCTCGTCGAAGCGGGGCCCGCCGACGATCAGCAGCGGACGCTTGCCGCGCGGCAGCGCCTCCCGGAACGCCGCCGCCATCTCCCGGGTGTTGTGCAGGTGCGCGTCGCGCTGGGTGACGACCTGCGACACCAGCACCGCGTCGGCCTTCGCCGCCCGGGCCGCCTCCACCAGGTCCGGCACCGACACCTGCGCGCCCAGGTTCGTCACCGCCAGCTCCCGGTAGTACTCCAGGCCCTTCTGCCCGGCGATGCCCTTGACGTTGAGGATGGCGTCGATGCCGACGGTGTGCGCGTCGGTGCCGATGCACGCCCCCACCACACTCAGCCGCCGCCGCAGCCCCCGCTTCACGGCGGCGTTGACCTCCTTGGCGCTCAGCAGCGGGAAGTCGCGCTCCACCACCTGCACCGTGTCGGTGTCGACCAGGTGACCGACCCGGCCGTACACGACGAAGAAGGTGAACCCGCCGCCCATCGGCTTGGCGTGCACCAGCATCGCCGGGTCCATGCCCATCTTCGCGGCCAGCTGCAGCGCGGCGCCCTCGGCGCGCTTGTCGTGCGGCACCGGCAGGGTGAACGACAGCTGCACCATGCCGTCGCCGGTGGTGTCGCCGTACGGGCGGACGATCACGACGCCTCCAGGGCCGCGGTCACCGGGTTGAAGTAGCCGCTCTCGTGCGCCGCCACCCCGGACAGGCCCTTGCCCCGGTCCGCCGGCCGCTTCATGATCCCGAACGTGCCGTCGGCGATCGCCGCCAGCAGGGTGTCGCCGACGATGCGTTCCAGCAGTTCGACCGCCTCGCCGAGCACCAGGTGCGCCCGGTTCTGGATGAACCCGCCCGGCGCCGGCACGAAGTCCTCGTGCAGCCGGCCCGCCCCGCCCAGCACGTACCGCACGTTCTGCAGGGCGATGTCGCGGTCGCTCAGCCACGGCGTCACCACCGCCTCGGTCATCATGCCGACCAGCAGGATGCCCTGCCCGGTCAGCGCCCCCGCCAGGTTGAAGAACCCGTCGAGCAGGTTGCCGCGGAACACGTCGCCGGTCATGTGCTTCGTCGGCGGCATCCACTTCAGCGGCGCGTCCGGGAACAGCTCCCGGGCCAGCAGCGCGTGCGCCAGCTCCAGCCGGAACGAGTCCGGCAGGTCCGGGTTGATCTCGAACGCGTGGCCCAGCCCCAGCTGCCAGTCCGCCAGGCCCGCCTCGTGGGCGAAGAACTCGTTCAGCAGCTGCGACACCGTCACCGTGTGCGCCGCCTCCACCGCGTCCGCCGTCGTCAGGTAGTTGTCCTCACCGGTGTTGATGATGATCCCGGCGCGGGCGTGCACCTGCCGGGAGAACCGCTGGTCGACGAACGTGCGGATCGGGTTGATGTCGCGGAACAGGATCCCGTACATCGAGTCGTTCAGCATCATGTCGAGGCGTTCCAGCCCGGCCAGGGTGGCGATCTCCGGCATGCACAGCCCCGACGCGTAGTTCGTCAGCCGGATGTAGCGGCCCAGCTCCCGCGACGTGGCGTCCAGCGCCGAGCGCATCAGCCGGAAGTTCTCCTGCGTGGCGTACGTGCCGGCGAAGCCCTCCCGGGTCGCGCCCTCCGGCACGTAGTCCAGCAGCGACTGCCCCGTCGACCGGATCACCGCGATCACGTCCGCGCCGGCCCGCGCCGCCGCCTGCGCCTGCGGGATGTCCTCCATGATGTCGCCGGTCGCCACGATCAGGTAGATCCACGGCCGCTGCTTCGGGTCGCCGTACCGGCGGATCAGCCGGTCCCGCTCGGCCCGGCGCCGGTCCACCACCTTCAGGCCCGCGCCGGTCGCCCGGGACGCCGCCCGCCGCGCCGCGGTGGCGTCACGACCGGTGGGTACGCGGAACCGCACCGAGCCCGCCGCCGCCTTCTGCGCCAGCACCGTCACGTCGCCCAGCCCCTCCCGGGCCAGCGCGTCGAACACCGGCAGCGCCACCCCGTGACCCAGCCCCACGTCCGCGACCACCGCGTCGACCAGCCGGTTCACCCACGGGATGCCGTCCGGGTCGGCGCCGGACACCCCGGCGAACCGCAGCACCGCCCGCTCCACCGACACCGTCGTGTGCGACCGCGCCAGATCCACCACCGGCTGCCCGGCGCGCGCCGCGAGCGCCCGCGCCCGCGCCACCACCGCCGGATCCAGGCCCAGCTTGCCCATCGCTACCCCTCGTAGATCGTTCGTCCGCGCAGCACCGTCGCGCGGCACCGCGGCAGCTCCGGCGGCGGCGCGTCCTCGGCCGCCACCACCACCGGCAGCCCGTTGTGCACACCCGCCGGGGTCTCCCACACCGCGAACGTGGCCGGCGCCCCCACCGCCAGCACCCCGTCGCCGTCGCGCAGCGCCGCCCGCCACCCGCCGCGGGTGTGCGCCGCGAACGCCGCCCGCGGGCTCATCCGCGACGCCGCGTTGCGGTGCCGCACCGCCGCCACCACCGTCCCCCACGGGTCCAGCGGCGTCACCGGCGAGTCCGACCCGAACGCCAGCGCCACCCCCACCCCGTGCAGCTGCCCCAGCGGGTTCGACGCCAGCGACCGCGGCAACCCCAGCCGCTGCTCGTACATGCGGCCCGCCCCGCCCCACAGCCGGTCGAACGCCGGCTGCACGCTGGCAAGCACCCCGAACTCCACCATCCGGGCGATCATCGCCCGGTCGATGAGCTCCACGTGCTCGATCCGGTGCCGGCCCGAGCGCACCCGGTCCACCCCCACCGCCGCCGCGGCCGCCGCGAACCCGTCCAGCACCGTGCCGATCGCCGCGTCACCGATCGCGTGGAAGCCGCCCTGCACCCCGGCCGCCAGGCAGTCCAGCAGGTGCCGCGACACCTGCTCCGATGTCAGGAACGCCTCCCCGCACGTGTCGCCGTCGGCGTAGGCGTGGCTCAGCGCCGCCGTGCGCGACCCCAGCGCCCCGTCCGCGTACAGGTCACCCGCCGCGCCCACCGCGCCCAGCTCCTTCGCCTTGGCGGCGCCGCCCAGCTCACCCCAGTAGCCGTACACCCCCGGCAGCTCACCGCCCGACAGCGCCAGCACCGACGCGAAGTCCGTCTCCGACGACGTGCCCGGGCCCGCGCACTCGTGCACCGCCGCGATGCCGCGGCTCGCCGCCGTCCGCAACGCCGTGCGCTGCGCCGCCGTGCGCTGCTGCGCCGTCAGCGACGACAACGCCACCGCCCGCACCGCGTGGTGCTCCGCCTCCCGCACCCACCCCGTCGCCGAGCTGATCTGCGGGGCCGCCGCCAGCATCGCCGTGGAGCACAGCGCCGAGTGCACCGACGCCTGCGACAGGTACACCCGCCGGCCCCCCGCCGCCCGGTCCAGCTCCGCCGCCGACGGCGGGGTCTGGTCGGCCCACGTCGACTCGTCCCAGCCGTGGCCGTGCACCACCGCGCCCGCCGGCCGGCCCGCCGCGAACGCCGCCACCGCGTCCAGCAGCTCACCCGGCGACCGCACCGCCGACAGGTCCAGGCCGTCCACCGCCAGGCCGGTGTCCGTCAGGTGCACGTGCGCGTCCACGAACGCCGGCGTCACCAGGTCCCCGTCCAGGTCCACCACCCGGTCCGGCCGCGGCGCGTCAGCCGCCGCCCCCAGCCAGGCGATCGACCCGTCCCGCACCAGCATCGCCGTCGCCGCCGGATCCGACGGGCAGAAGAACCGGCCACCGCGCCACAGCACTGATTCAGTCATGGACGTCAGTGTCCCAGCCGGGAACCCAGCCGGGCCTCGAACAGCCGCCGCACCGCGGGCTCCGCGCGCAGCAGATCCAGCGCGAACGCCGCGTGCCCCGGCACGTACCCGTTGCCCACCAGCATCGTCACGTCCGCCGCCAGGCCCTCCGCGCCCAGCGCCGCCGCCGCGAAACTCGTCGCCATCGAGAAGAACACCACCGTGCCGCCGTCCGCGGTCGCCAGGATCGCCCCGTGCTCGCAGCCCGGCACGTCCACGCACACCACCGTCACCGTCGCCGCAGCGCCCAGCGCGCCCGTCACCGCCGCCGCCACCGCCACCGGATCGCGGGCGTCGGCCAGCGCCACCGCGTCGGCCAGCCCGGCCGCCGCCAGCCGGTCGCGCTCCGCCTCCGTCGGCACCACCCCGACCGTCCGGGCGCCCGCCCGGCGCGCCGCCGCCAGCGCCAGCGACCCCGACTTGCCGGCCCCGCCGAGCACCGCCACCGACACCGGCCCCGGCGCCTGGCCGCGCACCACCCGGTCGGTCAGCGCCGGCGCCCCGCACACGTCGAACACCGCCAGGGCCAGCTCCGGGTCCAGGTCGTCCGGCAGCACCGCCACGATCGACCGGGCGAACAGGATCGCGTGGCCGTCGCACGGCACCTGCTCGGAGCGGCCGTCCCAGTCGCGCAGCCCGTCCGCGATCGCCAGCGGCGTCAGCGTCAGACTGACCAGCGTCGCCACCCGGTCGCCCGGCAACACCTTCAGCGGCGACTCCGGGCCCACCTCCTCGACCGTGCCGATCAGCATGCCGCCCGACCCGGTCACCGGGTTCTGCATCTTGCCGCGCGCCGCCACGATGCCCAGCACCTCGGCGCGCACCGCCGCGCCGTCGCCGCCGTGCCGCTGCGCCAGCTGGCGGAAGCTCGCCGCGTCCAGGTTCAGCCGCCGCACCCGCACCCGCACCTCGTCGGGGCCGATCGCCGGCGACGGGTCCAGGCGCAGGGCGGCCTGGGGCAGCACCCCGGCCGGCTCGATCACCCGGTGCAGACCCACGGAACGCGCAGCCGTCATGACCCAATCCTCACAGGAAACAACCGGAACAGCGAGAACTTTCGTTGCTTCGCCCTGAAACCGCAAATCCTCCGTTCGACGGGTTCGCTGACAGGAGGATATTCCGGTAGCGTGAGCGGACACCGAGGAAGGGAGGCCGTCGTGCCCCACGACACCACCGGCCAGCCGTACGCCTACCGGCGCACCCACCTGACCGAGCCCGACTGGACCCGCTTCCCCGGCTGGGCCGACGTCACCACCGAACAGTGGGAATCCGCCCAGTGGCAGCGCAGCCACTGCGTCAAGAACATCGCGCAGCTCAAGGCCGTCCTCGGCGACCTCGTCGACGACACCTTCTACGACGACCTCGCCACCGACCAGCAGCGCCTCGCCACCATGTCCATGCTGGTGCCGCCGCAGATGATCAACACCATGGTGCCGGACCGCGCACCCGACACCGCGTCGTTCTACGCCGACCCCGTGCGCCGCTACATGATCCCCGTCGCCACCGACCGCAACCTCGACTGGCCGTCACACCCCAACGCCAGCCGCGACAGCCTCCACGAGCACGACATGTGGGTCGCCGAAGGCCTCACCCACCGCTACCCCACCAAGGTCCTCGCCGAACTCGTCGCCACCTGCCCCCAGTACTGCGGCCACTGCACCCGCATGGACCTCGTCGGCAACAGCACCCCCACCGTCGACAAGCTGCGCCTCACCCTCAAGCCCGCCGACCGGTTCCACCAGCACCTCGACTACCTGCGCTCGCAGCCCGGCGTCCGCGACGTCGTGGTCTCCGGCGGCGACGTCGCCAACGTGCCCTGGCGCCAGCTCGAGCAGTACCTCATGGGCCTGCTCAGCATCGACACCGTCCGCGACATCCGGCTCGCCACCAAGGCCCTCATCGGCCTGCCCCAGCACTGGCTGCAGCCCGACGTCGTCGACGGCCTCGCCCGCGTCGCCAAGGCCGCCGCCGAGCGCGGCGTCAACGTCGCCATCCACACCCACGCCAACCACGCCCAGTCGATCACCCCGCTGGTCGCCAAGGCCGCCCAGACCGCGCTGGAGGTCGGCATCCGCGACGTGCGCAACCAGGGCGTGCTCATGCGCGGCGTCAACGCCACCTCCGGCGACCTGCTCGACCTGTGCTTCGCGCTGCAGGGCGAGGCCGGCATCCTGCCCTACTACTTCTACATGTGCGACATGATCCCCAACGCCGAGCACTGGCGGGTGCCCGTCTGGCACGCCCAGGCGCTCCAGCACGACATCATGGGCTACCTGCCCGGGTACGCCACGCCGCGCATCGTCTGCGACGTGCCGTTCGTCGGCAAGCGCTGGGTCCACATGGTCACCGAGTACGACCGCGAGCGCGGCATCTCGTACTGGACGAAGAACTACCGCACGTCCATCGAGGCCGACGACCCGGCCGCGCTGACCCGCACCTACGCCTACTACGACCCGATCGACACGCTGCCGCAGTCCGGCCAGGACTGGTGGAGCAAGCAGTCCGCCCAGGACTGACCACACGCGCGAAACGGCCCCCGGGAGCATCTCCCGGGGGCCGTCGCGTCGTGCGCGGCGGGCCTACTTGAAGGCGTCGCCGATGCTCTTGCCGGCGTCCTTGACGTGCTCGCCGGCCTGCTTGGTGTGCGCCGCCGTCTCGTCCGCCTGGCCCTCGGCGTAGAGGCGCTCGTTGTCGGTCGCCTCGCCGACGCCCTGCTTGGCCTTGCCGACCAGCTCTTCGGCCTTGTTCTTGACCTTGTCGGTGAAGCTCATCGTCGACCTCCGATTGGTCACCGTTCACAAGCGTTTTCGTCTTTCGATGAAAAGGTGCCCGAAGGGCTCGTTGTTGAAACAACTCCCCCGTGACCTGCGGCGCGGCGCACATCGCGTAGGGCATCCTAGGATGTTGGGATGGGAGGTGTGGGGCGCGCGGCTGCCGCTGAGCCGGGCCCGGCTCAGCGGCTTCCCCCACGTGCCGTTCGACACCCGGCGCAGCGACCGGCCGACCCCGGCCGACCACATCGGACACGTCTGCCCGCGCTGCCTGGCCGCCACCGGCCACCGCCGCGACGACAAGGGCCGGCGGCGCCACTCCCCCCGCCCCTGAGGCGCTCGCCGGGGCCGTCAGTACCGGGTGGCCAGGGCGACGCCGTGGTGGTGGTCGAGGGCGCCGGGATTCGTGAAGGCGATCCAGCCGCCGCGGGTGAGGACCAGTTCGATGAGCTCGTCGACCGCGTCGTCGATCACGTCGGGGTGGTCGACGTCGTGGGCCGGGATCAGGGTGTCGCCGTCGTCGGACAGCCGGGCCGGGTAGTACAGCGACTCGTCGACGGCGAGGACCTCCGGCCGGGCGGTGCGGGCGGCGAGCCAGGCGGCGGGCATGCCGGACGCGACCCGGCCCGCGGAGGCGCGCTGGTCGATCAGCGTGAGGGCCTCCTGCTGGCGGCGGTGCAGATAGGCGTCCAGGACCGTGCTGATGCGGGTGACGAGCAGCTGGCGGCCGGCGTGCGTCAGGTTGCCGTCGACGGTGCCGGCCAGCCGCGCGCAGTTCGTCGAGATCCGCCGGAACGCCGCGGTGGCGTGCTCGCTGCCGACCAGCACCAGCGGAGCCGGGTGCAGGCGCAGGTAGGTGCCGAGGGCGGCGTCGACGCGGCGGTAGAAGTCGGTGTCGTCGCCGCCGGTGGTGCGGGCCGGCCGGTCGGCGCGGCCCCGGCTGCGGGTGCCGGCCCGGACCGCGGTGAGCGGGAACGCGGTGGTCAGCGCCGGCAGCAGGGTGTCACCGGCGGCGTCGAACAGCCGGGCGTGGCCGGCGTTCAGGGCGAGGACCAGGTGCCGGGGCGTGCGGTGCAGGGCGCGGACGAGGTCCCGGGTGGCGAACGTCGGGTCGACGACGGCGCGGTCCCGCACGGCGATCGGCAGCCGGATCAGGGCGTCGGTGCTCGCGCTGGCGTACAGGGCGAGCGCCTGGGTGGCCGGGCCGCGGCGGGCCCGGTCGACCAGCACCCGCAGGCGCCGCACGGCGGGGGCCGCGGCGGCCGGTTGCAGCTCGGTGCGCAGCCGGTCGATCGCCCGGCCGGCGAGGGCGTCCAGGCGCAGGGCGTCGGCGTGGCCGAGCTGCGCGGCCGGGGTGGTGCTCAGCAGCACGCTGACGGCGGGGTACTCGTGGACCTGCTGCAGGGCGGTGATCTGGGCGGCGGCCGGGGCTGTCGCGGTCGCGGTCATGGGCATGATCGTTCCTCACGGGTCGGCGGGACGGCGGTCTCAGGAGATGGCGGGGCGGCCGGCGGCCGCGCTCGCCGGGTCGTCCGGGAGGCGCGGGGCGGGCTGCAGGACGCCGGTCGGGTCGCGCAGCGGCCGGGCGGTGACGACGGCGACGGCGCCGAACCGGTCGACGAGCTGCCGCACCGCGGCGACCGGCAGGGCGCGCAGCGCGTCGGTGCCGGCGGGCAGCAGCAGGGAGGAGCGCATCCAGGCGACGCCGGCCCGGTGCAGGACCGGGGCGACGCGGCCGACGATCGCGACGCTGTCGGCGTGCAGGCGCCGTTCGCGGGCGTGGTGCAGCAGCACGTTGAGGCTGGGCCCGGTGGTGTGCACGGCGGCCGCGGCGATGAGCAGGGTGCCCGAGCGGGCGGCGACGCCGGCGGCGTGGGCGGCCACCGCCAGGTCGGTGGGTCCGTCGGTGAGCACGGCGATCACCGGCCCGGAGGCGGGGGTGCGGCCGGCGACGTGGCAGAGGTACGGGCGGGTGGTGGTCATGACCGGCGCGGTCCTTTCGGTTCGTGGTGCGGGTGCGGGAGGTCAGCGCGCGGCGCTCGCGGCGGGGTCCGCCGCGGGGGCGGAGTCGCCGGGCGTGTCGCCGTCCGGGGTGGCGCCGCGGGTGCTGCGCAGGCTCCACACGATCGACACGGCGATCGTCACGACGATCACGCCGAGGGTGACCGGGATGGGCAGCTTGCCGACCGGCGTCTCGGACAGGATGAGCTTGACGCCGGCGAAGGCGAGCAGCACCGCGAGGCCGTAGTGCAGGTGCACGAAGCGGCGCAGCAGCCCGGCCAGGCAGAAGTACAGGCTGCGCAGGCCGAGGATGGCGAACGCGTTCGCGGTCCAGACGATGAACGTGCTGGTGGTGATCGCCAGGATCGCGGCGACGCTGTCCACGGCGAAGATCAGGTCGGTGGCCTCGACGGCGATCAGGACCACGAACAGCAGGGTCGCCACGCGCTTGCCGTCGATCCGGGTGAAGAACCGGTCGCCGTGGTACGCCGGGTCGGTCGGGATGACCCGGCGCACCAGGCGCACGACCGGGTTGCGGTCCGGCGGGGTCTGCTCGCCGTGGCGGAACGCCATCTTCCAGCCGGTCCAGATCAGGAAGGCGCCGAACAGGTACGCCGTCCAGAAGAACGTCTCGAGCAGTTCCGCGCCGACGAAGATGAACACCAGCCGGAACACCAGCGCCCCGATGACACCCCAGAACAGCACCTTGTGCTGGAACGCGGGCGGCACCGCGAAGTAGGTGAAGATCAGCGCGAAGACGAACACGTTGTCGATCGACAGGGCCTTCTCGATCAGGTAGCCGGCGTAGTAGGTGCCGGCGACGTCGCCGCCCTGCCACGCCCACAGGATCACGCCGAACAGCAGGCCGGCGGCGATCCAGACGCCCGACCAGAGCGCCGCCTCACGAAAGCCGATGACGTGGTTGTCGCGGTGCAGGAACAGGTCGACGGCGAGCATCGCCGCGACGGCCAGCATGAGCGCGGCCCAGACCCACCAGGACACAGACATGGTGACAGGGAGACCTTCCGTCCTGGCCGGCCGCCGCGACAGGGCGGGCCGGCAGATGGACGAAGGTCTCCCCGGGCCACCCTTCCGGTGGCTGCACCGCCGGGATCCGGATGGGCCGGCCCGTACTGACGGCGGTGCGTGGAGCGTCGGGTACTCCCCCTCGAACTACGATGAAGTATTCACGAAGTGTGCTTCATATGTCAAGGGCTGGAGGCGGGTCGGCTGGCGGCCGGCGGCGCCGAAATATACGATCCGTGCTTCATGTGTCGCGCCAGCACGGGAGGCCGGACACGGTGACGGCCGCAGCGCACCAGCCGCAGACCCCGACCCGGGGCTGGACGTTCCTGACCAACCACGCCCACGTGCTGCTCGCCATCGCCCGCGACCCGCAGGCCCGGCTCCGCGACGTCGCCGACACCATCGGCATTACCGAACGCGCCGCGCAGGCCATCGTCGCCGACCTCGAAGCCGCCGGATACCTCACCCGCGAACGCGTCGGACGCCGCAACCACTACACCGTCAACCCGGCCGGGCGCTTCCGCCACCCCGCCGAGGCCGACCGGCGCATCGGCGATCTCCTGGACCTGTTCACCGGGTGAGGCCGGGTCCCCGCCAGGACGCCACCCCGGCCGTCACCGGGCTCAGCGCCTGAGGTCCAGGCCGGCCGGGTCCGTGTTGGCGCCGCACAGCAGCACCGCCACCCGCTCCCCCGCCGCCGGCACGTACGCGCCGGTCAGCAGCGCCGCCCACGCCGCCGCCGCGCCGTGCTCCACCACGATCCGCCACCGCCGCCACAGGTCTCGCCGGGCCGCCACCAGGTCGTCGTCGGACACCAGCACGGAGCGCACCCCCGTACGGACCGCCACGGCGAAGGCGACCGCCCCGGCCCGGCGGGCGCCCAGCGAGTCGGCGGCCACACCGGACACCGGCACATCCACCGGCTCCCCCGCGGCCAGCGCGGCGTGCAGCGTCGGGCAGCCGGCCGGCTCCACCGCCACCACCGCGGCGGCGCCCTCGACGGCGGCGGCCACCCCGGCCATCAGGCCGCCGCCACCCACCGCCACCAGCACCGTGCCGACCGCGCCGCCGGTCTGCTCCAGCAGCTCCCGGCCGGCCGTGCCCGCACCGGCCGCGATCTCCGGCTGGTCGTAGGCGTGGCAGTACACCGCCCCGGTGCGCGCCACGTGCGCGACGGCCGCGTCGTGCGCCGCGGCGTACTCGGCGCCGCCCTGCACCACCGTCGCGCCGTACGCGCGCAGCAGGTCCACCTTGACCTGTGGCGCCGCCGCCGGCACGAACACGGTGGCGGGGACGCCGAGCTCGGCGGCGGCCCACGCGTTGGCCAGGCCGGCGTTGCCGCCGGAGGCCACCACGACGCCGACGGCCGGGTCGAGCTCGCCGCGCTCGCGGGCGCCCAGCAGCCGGTTCATCGCGCCGCGGGCCTTGAACGTACCGGTGTGCTGCAGGAACTCCAGCTTCAGCCAGGTGTCGCCGGCCTCCAGCACGGGGGTACGGCGCAGCCGCCCGGCGGTGCGGGCGGCTGCGGCGTCGACGTCGGCGCGGGTGATCACGGGGCCGGCGGCGTCCGGGTCACGAGTACAGCAGCATCAGCCGGGTCTCGACGTCGAAGCGGCCGGCCGGTTCCATCGGCGGCTTGTCGGCGCCCGGCTGCGACTCGACCATCTGCTCGGGGCGGATGCGCGGGGGCAGCTTCCGGTAGTCGGGCCTCTCCTGCTGCTTCTCCATGGCGTTGATCGTAGGCGTCGCGGGCCACACCGCCTAGGCCGTCCTAGGATACTGGTGTGGAGCGTCGGTCGACGGCGCCGCCGTCCGGGCGCGTCAGCCGCGGCGGGCGGTTCTCGTACGGGGTGGACAGCACCACCGTGGTGCGCGTGGTGACGTTCGCGGCGGTGCGGATCTCCTGCAGCAGCCGCTCCAGGTCGGCCGGGCCGGCCACCCGTACCAGCAGCAGGTAGAAGTCCTCCCCCGCCACCGAGTAGCAGGAGTCGATCTCGGGCAGGTGCGCCAGGCGGTCCGGGGCGTCGTCGGGCTGCGACGGGTCGAACGGGCGGATCGCCACGAACGCCGTCATCGGCAGCTCGAGGGCGTCGTACGACACGCGCGCCCCGTACCCCTTGATCACCCCGCGCTGCTCCAGCCGGCGCACCCGCTGGTGCACGGCGGACACGCTCAGCCCGACCCGCTCGGCCAGGTCGGTGTACGACAGCCGGCCGTCCGCGGTCAGCGCCACCACGATGGCGCGGTCGATCTCTTCCACGACGCGAACCTTACCCAGCGTCAGCCCCGGGCGAGCGCGCGGCTGATCACCAGGCGCTGGATCTGGTTGGTGCCCTCGACGATCTGCAGCACCTTCGCCTCGCGCATGTAGCGCTCGACGGGGTGGTCGGCGCTGTAGCCGTACCCGCCGAGGACCTGCACCGCGTCGGTGGTGACCCGCATGGCGGCGTCCGTGGCGAACAGCTTGGCCTGCGCGGCCTGCGTCGCGTACGGCCGGCCGGCGTCGCGCAGCCGCGCCGCGGACAGGTACAGCGCGCGGGCGGCCGACACCTGGGTGGCCATGTCGGCCAGCAGGAACCCCAGGCCCTGGTGGTCGATGATCGGCGCGCCGAACTGCCGGCGCTCGCGGGCGTAGGCCACGGCGTAGTCGAGGGCGGCCTGGGCCAGGCCGACCGCGCAGGCGGCGATGCCGAGCCGGCCGCCGTCGAGCGCGGCCATCGCGATGGCGAAGCCCTGGCCCTCGGCGCCGACCAGCCGGTCCGCCGGGACGCGGGCGTCGTCGAACGCGACCTGCGCGGGGGCCGAGGAGCGCAGGCCCATCAGCCGCTCGGGGGCCTGCGGCTCCAGGCCGGGGGTACGGGCATCGGCGAGCAGGCAGGAGATGCCGCGCGGGCCGGGCCCGCCGGTGCGGCAGAAGACGTTGTAGAAGTCGGCGTGCCCGGCGTGGGTGATCCACGCCTTGGTGCCGGACACCACGTAGTCGTCGCCGTCGCGGGTGGCCCGGGTGGTCAGCGCAGCCGCGTCGGAGCCGCCCTGCGGCTCGGACAGGCAGTACGCGCCGAGCAGGTCGCCGCCGAGCATGTCGGGCAGGAGCTTGCGCTGCTGCTCCGAGCCGTACGCGGCGACCGGGAAGCAGGACAGGGTGTGCACGCTGACGGCCTCGGCGATCGCCAGCCATCGGCTCGCCAGGATCTCGATGACCTGCAGGTACACCTCGTACGGCTGGGCGGCGCCGCCGCACTCCTCGGGGTAGGGCAGGCCGAGCAGCCCGGCCCGGCCCAGGGTGCGCAGCACGTCGCGCGGGAACTCGCCGCGTGCCTCACAGTCGGCGGCCTTCGGCGCGAGCTCGCGGTCGGCGAGCTCGGTCGTCAGGTCCAGCAGGTCTCGCGCGTCATCGGTCGGAAGCAGGCGCTCGACGGTCATGCCATGAGCTTAACGGTCGTTTGGGAAAAGGCCCCGTGTCCGCGCCGGGTGGCCGAGGGCGTCCACGTTGTCGACCACCTGGTCCACCGCCCCCACCAGCGGCAGCGCCCGCACCTCGGGATCGGTGACCGCGGCCCGCAGCGCCTCGGCGAACCGGTCCGCCGCCAGCACCGGGAACGGCCGGTCGTGGAACGGCCGCAGCGCCGCGTCCAGCGGCGCGTGCAGGCCCGAGGCGTTGCTGCGCCCCGCCACCAGCACGCTCGCCGTGCCGACGTCGCCGGCCAGCAGCGCGTCGCGCACCGGACCGATGCACGGCAGCGCCGCGAACGCGCTGCCCAGCCACTTCGAGTACGGCGGCCAGCGGCGCGCCAGCAGCAGGCACAGCCGCATCAGGTCCCGGGCCAGGCGCGCCTCCACCACCCGCGCCCCCAGCTCGTCGCCCACCTCGCGGCACCGGCCCGGGAACGGCTCCTCCTGGTCGACGCGGTGCCACTGGCACGCCAGCACGTGACGCCACACGTCGTCCGGGTACCAGGCCAGCCGCCGGCGCACCGCCGTCAGGCCGCCGTCGGTGTCGGCGTACACCGCGCCGCCGGTCAGCTCCGCCAGCCGCTGCGTCGGCGTCGCCAGCCAGTCCGTCACCGTCCACCCGTCGCGCGGGTCGCGGCCCAGCCGCGCGGTCATGAAGTCGGCCAGCGGCAGCACCGTCAGGCCGTGCCGGTCACCGGCCGCGTCCATGACGCCCAGCGCACCGAACGCCCGGAACCGGGCCGGGTGGCCCGCCACCGAGTCCGGCAGCTCCGCCTCGAGGGCGCGGGCCACCGCCGGCGCCGCCTCCCGGCGCGGCACGAAGACCTGCAGCCGCGCGCCCCAGTCGTGGTCCGCCGACCGCGGCGAGTCGAAGCCCAGCAGCTCCGAGCCGCTGTCCACCCGGGCCGCCGCGTACCGCAGGCCCGGGAAGCGCCGCGCCAGCACCGGCGCCACCACCTCGTCGTGCAGTCGGCGGGACAGCTCCAGGCCGGGCAGGAAGGTCACGCCACTAGTGTGACGGTCATGGAGTACGTCCGGCTCGGCGCGACCGGCCTCAAGGTGTCCCGCATCTGCCTCGGCATGATGACCTACGGCTCCCCCGCCTGGCGGCCGTGGGCCCTCGACGAGGCGGCCGCCGAGCCGATCGTCCGGCAGGCCGTCGAACGCGGCATCACCTTCTTCGACACCGCCGACGTGTACTCGCAGGGCGCCAGCGAGAAGATCACCGGCCGGCTGCTCGCCAAGCTGTTCGGCCGGCGCGACTACTACGTGCTGGCCACCAAGGTGCACGGCGCCATGGGCGGCGGCCCCAACGACCGCGGCCTGTCCCGCAAGCACATCCTCAGCGGCATCGACGACTCCCTGCGCCGCCTCGGCACCGACCACGTCGACCTGTACCAGATCCACCGCTGGGACCCGGAGACCCCGATCGAGGAGACGATGGAGGCGCTGCACGACGTCGTGCGCGCCGGCAAGGCCCGCTACATCGGCGCCTCCAGCATGTGGACGTGGCAGTTCGCCAAGGCCCAGCACGTCGCCGAGCGGCACGGCTGGACCCGGTTCGTGTCCATGCAACCGCACTACAACCTCGCCTACCGCGAGGAGGAACGCGAGATGCTGCCCTACTGCCTCGACTCCGGCGTCGGCGTCATCCCATGGAGCCCGCTCGCCCGCGGCCTGCTCGCCGGGTCGCGCGCCGCCGGCACCACCCGGTCGCGCACCGACGACTTCGCCAAGCAGCTGTACGGCGACGACGACCTCGCCGTCGCCGAGGTCGTGCGCAAGGTCGCCGGCGACCGCGGGGTGCCCGCCGCCCAGGTCGCGCTCGCCTGGCTGCTGCACCAGGACGCCGTCACCGCCCCGATCATCGGCGCGTCCAAGACCGGCCACATCGACGACGCCGTCGCCGCCGTGGACCTGCGGCTCAGTGACGACGAACTGGCCGCCCTCGCCGAGCCGTACCGGCCGCACCCGGTGACCGGCCACTCCTGAGCGGTCAGGGGCTGCGGTTCCAGATCGTCAGCAGGTACACCCCGTACCAGGCGGAGAACAGCGCCAGCACGCCCAGCGTCACCACCACCGTGCGCAGGCGCGCCTTCGCCAGCCCCAGCGCGACCGGCAGCAGCAGCGGGAACGCGGGCAGCAGCAGCCGCGCCTTCGCGTGGTAGAACCCGTCGCCGCCCACCGCCAGCACCAGCACCACCGCCGCGTACACCACCAGCGGCCACGGCATGGCCCGGCCCGGCAGCAGGGCCAGCAGGGCCAGCCCCGCCAGCAGCACGATCGACACCACCACCAGCTGCAGGTCCGCGGGCTGCGTCAGCACCTGACCGAGCCGGGCCAGCGTGTACGCCCCGCCGTCGAACGCCATCCCCCAGGCGTCGCCCTGCACGTGCAGGTAGCCGTCCCAGCGGCCCAGCCGCACCCCCACCCAGCCGGCGAAGCCGAGGAACCCCAGCGGCGCCAGCGCCCCGCCCAGCCACGCCCGCCAGTCCCGCGGCCGCCGGCACACCGCCACCAGCGCCGCCAGCCCCACGGCCACCACCAGCGCCCCACCGGTCGGCCGGGTCAGCCCGCCCAGGCTGCACAGCACCCCGGCGAGCACCCAGTGCCGCCGCAGCACCGCCCACAACGCCCACGCCGCGAACGCCGTGAACACCGTCTCCGTGTACGCCATCGACTCGACCACGGCGTGCGGCACCACCGCGAACACCAGCGCCAGCGCCACCCCGGCCCGCCGCCCGCCGACCGCGTCACCGACGGCGAACAACCCCCACGCCGCCGCCAGCGACGCCACCCACGACACCACGATCTGCGCGACCGCCACCCCACCCGGCACCGCCGGGTCGACCGCGCCGACCAGCCACGGATACAACGGGAAGAACGCCAGGTTCGTCGGCTGCAGCACCCCGTCGACCCCGACCGGGATCGCCTGGTGATACCCCGCCTCGACGATCTGCCGGTACCACCGGCCGTCCCACCGGGCGAGCATCCCCCAGAAGTCCCGGCCCTGCGCATCGGCCGCCCACCACAACGCCACCAGCCCGACGGCTCGCAGCGCGGCGTAGCCGACGAGAGCGGGCGCGGCGTGCACGGTCGCCCGGGCGGCCCGCCGCCCCCATTGCCGCAGCGTCGCCGCCGGGGTTGCCCGCGTAGCGGGCGCCTTGGTGGCGGGGGCGGCGGGCGGCGTGGGCTCGGGGGCCGGGGCGGCCGGGGCCGCGGGCTCGGCCATGCTGCCTGCCGGCGGTGCCGAGGTCGGATCGTCTTCGACGGCGCCGCCGGGGAGGTCGGGCACGGCGGCTTGGTCAGGGCCTGCGGCCTCGGCAGGGCACGCGGCCTGGCCCACGACCCGGGCAGGGCCCGCGACCTGGCCCACGACCTGGGCAGTGTCCCCGGTCCGGGTAGGGCCCGCGACCTGTGCAGAGCCCACGACCTCGGCAGGGCCCGCAGCCTGGCCGCCATCCCCGCCTGCGGCGGCGTCCCCAACCGCGGCGGCCGCGCCATCGTCCGCGGCCTCGCCATGGGCGGCCTTCGCGGGCGCGGCCGCGGCCGCGGCGCCCTGCGCCCCTGGCGCGGTCGCCGACGAAACCACCGGGGCGGCCGGCGGGGAAGCCACCGGGGTGCCCGGCGAGGTGGTCGGCACAGCGGCCGGGGTGGGTGCCGGCGCGGCCGTCGGGTCAAGGTCCGCATCAGCCGGCGCGGCGGCCGAGCCGGCCGGGCCGATCGGGGCGGTCGGAGCGGCAGGCGGGGCCGGCGGGGCGGTGGCCGGGTGAGGGCCGGGCGCCGCCGCCGGGGTGTCCGCGGCCTTCGTGTCCGTCACCGCGCTCCTTCACCGATCACGCCCGGCCCAGTCTAGTGATCGGGGCGGCAGGTTCGGCCCGGGCTGGGGATGTGCCAGGGTGTTCGGTGTGACCACGCGCCCGCTGCTCGCCGTCGATGCTCCCAGCCTGTACTTCCGCGCCTTCCACGGCATCCCGGAGTCCGCCGCCCGCACCGACGCGGGTGAGCCCGTCAACGCCGTGCGCGGGTTCCTCGACATGGTGTCCACGCTGATCCGCACCCGGCGGCCCGGGCGGCTGGTGTGCGCGCTCGACGCGGACTGGCGGCCGGCGTGGCGGGTGGAGCTGGTGCCGTCGTACAAGCGGCACCGGCTGGCGCCCAACGGCGGCGAGGAGGTGCCGTCGGCGCTGGTGCCGCAGATCGACGTGATTCTGCAGGTGCTGGAGGCGGTGGGCATCGCCGCGTTCGGGGTCAAGAACTACGAGGCGGACGACGTGCTGGGCACGCTGGCCACCACGCAGCCCGCCCCGGTCGAGGTGGTGTCCGGCGACCGGGACCTGTTCCAGCTGGTCGACGACGAGCGCGGGGTGCGCCTGCTGTACTGCGGCCGCGGCGTCGCCAAGCTCGAGGACGCCGACAACGCGCTGGTGGAGAGCAAGTACGGGGTGCCGGCGAAGTGGTACGCGGACTTCGCGGCGCTGCGCGGCGACCCCAGTGACGGCCTGCCGGGGGTGCCGGGGGTGGGTGAGAAGACCGCGGCGCGGCTGGTGACCCGGTACGGCGGCGCGGAGGAGATCCTGGCGGCGCTGGACGACCCGGCGGCGGGGTTCGCGCCGGGGCTGCGGGCGAAGCTGGCCGCCGCCACGGACTACCTGGTGGCGGCGGTGCCGGTGTGCCGGGTGGCGCGGGACGTGCCGCTGCCGGACTTCGACCCGGAGCTGCCGTCGGCGCCGGTGGACGGCGACCGCCTGATGGAGCTGGCGCAGCGGTGGAACATCGCGAGCCCGTGCCGGCGCCTGGTCGACGCCCTGGCGGGGCACGCCTAGCCGAGGTCGGCGAGGGACTCCTCGGCGGCCTCGCGCACGTCGGGGTCGGGGTCGGCGGCCAGGGCAGTGAGCAGCGCGACGGTGAGCGGGTCGCGCCAGGCGGGGGCGACGTCGGCGAGGACGCGGCGCACCTCCGGGTCGGGATGGGCGGCGAGCGGGGCCACGTCGGCGAGGCGGCCGCGGCCGCGCAGCCGCCCGTAGCTCCAGTTGCCAAGTTCGGCGAGGGCGTCGGTGACCCGGTCCGGGTCGCCGGCGCGCAGTTCGGCCAGCAGCACCGGGTACGGGCGGCGGGCGCCGCGCCGGGACTCGCCGAGCCGGGCGCGCAGCCGCTCGGCGCCGTAGCCGCCGCGCGGCAGGCAGGCGGGGCAGGCGCAGGGCCGCCGCCCGTGCTCGCCGGGGCGGTACCGCCAGCCGACGGTGCCGGGGACCCGGCGGACGCGGCGCAGGTCGCCGGGCGGGACGGGGCGGTGCAGCACCACCTCGTACCCGAGGGGGTCGTCGAGGCCGCGGACGAGCCCGGCGGCGGCCGACGCGGGCAGGGTCTGCTTCGGGCCGTGGTAGTGGCCGACCTCGACGGGTTCGGTGTCGGGGACGGTGAAGGTGACCGCGACGGTGGTGCGGTGGCCGCGGCGGCGCAGCTCGCGGGCCCACTGGTGGGTGACGGGGTACACGGGCAGCACCGGGAAGCAGTGCGTGCGCGCGGTGGTGAGCCCGGCCCGGCGGATGCGGCGCGCCAGCGGTTCCGGCGCGCAGTGCACGAACAGCGCCACCTACAGGCCCGTCTGGTACGCCAGCACGCCCCGCTTCACCACGCTCATCGCCTGCCGGGCGGTGGCGCGCAGCGACTCGGACGCGCCCGCGGCGTCGGTGAGCTGGCCGAGCAGGTCGAGCACCTGGCGGGCCCAGCGCACGAAGTCGCCGGCGGGCATGTCCTGGTCGAGCTGGGTGCCGCTGGCCAGCACGCGGGCCAGCGGCTCGCCGCGCGCCCACCGGTACATGGGCCACACGAAGCCGAGGTCGGGCTCGCGGGTCAGCGACAGCTCGTGGTCCTGCTCCTCGGCCTGGATGCCGGCCCACAGCTTGCCGGTGGCGTCGATGGCGTCGGCGACGGGCCCGCGCGGGATGCTGGCGCGTTCCTCGCCGTCGCGGCGCGACTCGTACAGCACGACGGACACGGCGGCGGCCAGCTCCTCGGGGCTGAGGCCGTCCCACACGCCGCGGCGCAGGCACTCGGCGACGAGCAGGTCGGTCTCGGCCCAGATGCGGGCGAGCATCCGCCCGGCGTCGGTGACCTCGCCGTCGGCGGACAGGTAGCCGCGGCCGGCGAGCACGGCGCAGACCTGGTCGAACGTGCGGGCCAGCGAGCCGGTGCGGCCGGACACCTTGTCGCGCAGGGCCTCGGTGTCGCGTTCCAGGCGGTGCCGGCGTTCGGCCCAGCGGGCGTGCGCCTCGCGGTCGGGGCAGGCGTGGCAGGGGTGCTGCCGCATCTGGATCTTCAGCAGGGCGATCTCGGCGTCCTCGCCGCGGTCGCGGCCCTTGCCGGAGCCGCGGGCGGCCCGGTCGGCGCGGCCGGGGTGCCGGTCGTGGCCGGTGGCGGCGACCGTGGCGGCCAGGTCGCGGCGGGCGCCCGGCGAGCGCGGGTTGAAGTGCTTGGGCACCCGCACCCGGTCGAGCACGTCGACGGGACCGGCGAAGTCGGCGGTGCTGACCCGGCCGGCCCACCGGTCCTGGGTGAGCACCATGGGCCGCGGCTCGCCGAAGCCGCCGACACCCGGGTCGAGCACGACGGCCAGCCCGGCCCGGCGGCCCTGGGCGACGCGGATGACGTCGCCGACGCGCAGCCGCTCCAGCGACGCCACGGACGCGGCGCGCTGCTGGTGGCGGCCCTGCCGGGCGATGTCGCGCTCGCGGTCGGCGATGGCGACCCGGATGGCGAAGTACTCGGCGAAGTCGCCGTGGTGGCACTCCGCCTCGGCCTCGTAGGAGGCCATGGTGTCCACGTTGCGCTGCACCTGGCGGGCCAGGCCGACGACGGAGCGGTCGGCCTGGAACTGCGCGAACGACGACTCCAGCAGCGTGCGGGCCCGCTCGGCGCCGACGGTGGCGACCAGGTTGACCGCCATGTTGTACGACGGCCGGAAGCTGGACCGCAGCGGGTAGGTGCGGGTGGACGCCAGCCCGGCGACGTGCCGCGGGTCGACCTCGGGGCTCCACACCACGACGGCGTGGCCCTCGACGTCGATGCCGCGCCGCCCGGCCCGGCCGGTGAGCTGGGTGTACTCCCCCGGGGTCAGGTCGACGTGCGCCTCGCCGTTGAACTTGACCAGCCGCTCCAGCACCACGCAGCGGGCCGGCATGTTGATGCCCAGCGCCAGGGTCTCGGTGGCGAACACCGCCTTGACCAGGCCGCGGACGAAGCACTCCTCGACCGCCTCCTTGAAGGCGGGCAGCATGCCGGCGTGGTGGGCGGCGACGCCGCGCTCGAGGCCGTCGAGCCACTCCCAGTAGCCCAGCACGGTGAGGTCCTCCGGCGGGATCGCCGCGACCTTCTCGGTGGCGATGGCGCGAATCGCGGCCCGCTCGTCGGGGTCGGTGAGGCGCAGCCCGGCGGCCAGGCACTGCTGCACGGCGGCGTCGCAGCCGGCCCGGCTGAAGATGAACAGGATGGCGGGCAGCAGCGACGCCCGGTCGAGGCGTTCGACGACGTCGGCGCGCAGCGGCGGCTGCCAGCGGCGCGGCCGGGCGCCCGGGCGGCCGCGGTCGGCGCCGGTGGTCATCTCCAGCCGGCGCAGCATCTCCCGCGAGTAGCGCAGCAGCTCGGGGTGCACGTCGTGCTTGCGGGCGGCGTCGGCGTCGTGGAACAGGTCGAACATGCGCCGGCCGACGAGCATGTGCTGCCACAGCGGCACGGGCCGGTCCTCGCTGACCACCACCTCCGTCTGGCCGCGGACGGTGACCAGCCAGTCGGCGAACTCCTCGTAGTTGCTGACGGTGGCCGACAGCGAGACCAGGGTGACCGACGCCGGCAGGTGGATGATCACCTCCTCCCAGACCGCGCCGCGGAACCGGTCGGCCAGGTAGTGCACCTCGTCCATCACCACGTACGCGAGGCCGCGCAGCGTGTCGGAGCCCGCGTAGAGCATGTTGCGCAGCACCTCGGTGGTCATGACCACCACGGGCGCGTCGCCGTTGATCGCGTTGTCGCCGGTGAGCAGGCCGACGTTCGCCGCGCCGTGCCGCTCGACCAGGTCGTGGTACTTCTGGTTGGACAGCGCCTTGATCGGCGTGGTGTAGAAGCACTTGCGGCCGGGCGCGCCGGTCAGCGCCAGGTGCACCGCGAACTCGCCGACGACCGTCTTGCCCGCCCCGGTCGGCGCGCAGACGAGCACGCCGGAGCCGCGCTCGAGGGACTCGCAGGCGGCGCGCTGGAAGTCGTCGAGGTCGAAGCTCAGGCCGTCCATGAACGCGGTCAGCGCAGGGTGCTGCGCCGCCGCAGCGGCCCGGCGCCGGGACGCCGCGTACCGCTCCGCGGGGCTGGTCATGGTCCCCAGGCTAGTGGGCACCGCCGACAGGATCTCGCCGCGGTGCGGCGCGGCCGGTCGCGAGCCGCCCGCCGGGAGTGTCCGGACCGGTCGGTATCGTGCACCCCGTGCCGGACAGTCCGAACCCTGCCCCGCGGTGCTCCGACGCCACGCCGCCCCGCCGGCCGGTCGAGGGGGTCCTGTTCGACTTCCACGGCACCCTCGCCCAGGTCGAGGACGCCGTGGCCTGGGTGCTCGCCGCCGCCGCCAGCTGCGGCGTCGAGCTGGAACGCGCCCGCGCGACCGCCCTGGCCGACCGGCTCGTGATGGCCGGGCGGGCCGGCGGGCCGCTGCCGCACCGGGTGCCGCCGCACCTGGCCGACGTGTGGGCCGACCGCGACCTGTACGAGCATTGCCACCGCGCCGCCTACACCGGACTGGCCGCCACCGTCGGCTCCGACGTGGACGGCCTCGCCGACGCGCTGTACGACCGCCTGCTCAGCCCCGACGGCTGGGCCCCGTACGCGGACACCGCCGGCACGCTGCGGGCGCTGCGCGACGCGGGGGTGCCGGTGGCGGTGGTCAGCAACGTCGGCTTCGACATCCGCCCGCTGTTCGCCGCGTGGGGCCTGGCCGACCTGGTCGGGGCGTACGCGCTGTCGTACGAGGTGGGCCGCTGCAAGCCCGACCCGGCGATCTTCCTGCGCGCCTGCGGCATGATCGGCGTCGACCCGGAGCGGGCGCTGATGGTGGGCGACTCCCCCGCCGACGCGGGCGCGGTGCGGGCGGGCTGCGCCGCGCTGGTGCTGCCGGCGGGCGAGGCGGGCGCCGTCAACGGCCTGGGCGCGAGCCTGGCGCTGGCGGGCTGCTGAGCCGGCGCGGCCGTCGGCCGCCCTCGTCCGGCCGCCGGGTCACACCAGCAGGCGCAGCGCGCCGGGCACGCAGGTGACCGTGAGCGGCAGGGCGGCCAGGCGCTCGCCGTCGGCGTACCCGACGATGCCGTCCGCGGCGACGGTGACCTCGCGGGCCCGGTGCACGGTGACCAGCGGGTCGCCGACGTGGGTGCCGCGGTGCACGTGCGGGGTGAGCCGGGCCAGCGTCCGCCGGCTCATCGGGGCGCCGACGACCACGTCGAGCAGCCCGTCGGCCGGGTCGGCGCCGGGCCCGATCCGGATGCCGCCGCCGTAGCTGGCGGTGTTGCACACCGCGACCAGCACGGCCGGCAGCCGGTGCTCGGCGCCGTCGAGGGTCAGGGTGTACGCGCGGGGGCGCAGCCGGGCCAGCTCGACGGCGATGGCCAGGTCGTAGCGGCGCGGGCCGCGGGGCCAGCGCAGCCGGTTGGCGCGCTCGTTGACGACGGCGTCGAAGCCCGCGGCGAGCACGCCGCCGAACCAGCGCGTCCCGCCGTGCGCGGTGGTCACGCGGGCAAGGTCGAGCGGGTGGGTGCGGCCGTCGCGCAGCGCCTCGGCCAGCGCGGACGCCGCGCTCAGCGGGTCCGGCGGCAGGCCGGCGGCGGCCGCGATGTCGTTGCCGGTGCCGGCCGGCACGATGCCGAACGCGACGTCCGACCCGGCGACGGCCTGCAGGGCGCGGTGGACGGTGCCGTCGCCGCCGACGGCCACCACGGCGCGGGCGCCGCCGCGGACGGCGGCGTGGCACGCCGCCTCGGCCTCGCCGGCGCTGGCGGCGGTGAGCAGCTCGACGGTGGCGCCGGCGGCGCCGAGCCGGTCGAGGACGCCGGGCAGCAGGCCGCGGTGCCGGCCCCGGCCCGCCGCCGGGTTGGCCAGCACCGCGATCATGTCGGTCACAGCCGGGAGGGTACCGGCTGGGCGGCGGGTGCTACGTCGACTCGTCGTAGCGTCGTTCGAGCGGCATCGGGCGGGCCACCGGCTCGGGCGCCGGGACGGGTTCCGGGGCGTCGATCCGGTCGGTGACCGACACCGGGTGCCGGTCGTCCTCCAGCGGCGACAGCTCGTCGTCGTCGAGGCCGGCGTACAGCTCCTTGCCGCGGCCCTTGCGCCGGTCGTTGATGAACGCCACGCCCAGCGCCATGAAGTACAGCAGCGACAGCGCGCCCGCCAGGGTCAGCATGCCGAACACGCCCGGGTCGGGGGTGACGATGGCGGCGAACAGGGTGCAGATGAAGATGACCGCCCGCCACCAGCTGGCCAGCCGCCGCGCGGTGACCACGCCGGTGAAGTTGAGCATGAGCAGCAGCAGCGGGAACTCGAACGCGACGCCGAACAGCAGCAGCATCGTGGTGACGAAGTCGATGTAGCGTTTCGCCTCGAACGACGTGGTCAGGCCGCCGATACCCGCATCAATGAGAAAGAAAAGACTCTTGTCGACGACGAACCAGGCAAGCACCGCACCAGCGAAGAACAGCGGCACTGCCAGCGCCACGAAGACGTAGGCCCACTTGCGTTCGTGGCGGTGCAGGCCGGGCGCGACGAACGCCCACATCTGATACATCCAGACCGGTGAGCCGACCAGCAAGCCGATCCACATGGCCAGCTGAAGCTTGACGGTAAAAGGATCAGTAGGACCGAGAGCCACCAGTCCGACCGCACCGGGCAGTTCCTCGTACGGCCTCTTCAACAGTTCGAAGACCGGCTGGGCGAGGAACAGGCCGGCGATCAGGCCGGCCACGACGGCGAGGGCCGCCTTGAAGAGCCGCGAACGGAGCTCGATCAGGTGCTCCATGAGCGTCATGGAGCCGTCCGAGGCCTGCTCGAACTTCGACGGGCCCTTCTTACGGCGAAGCGTCAGCGCCACGGCCGCGGATCAGCGGTCCTGGGTGCGCTGCACCGGGTCGACGAAGGGCTGCTGCGGCTGACCCGGCTGCGCGTACGGCTGCTGGGGCTGCTGGTACGGCTGCTGGCCCTGGTACGGCTGCTGCTGGTAGGGCTGCTGGCCCTGGTACGGGGGCTGCTGGCCGGGGTGCTGGATCTCGGTCGGGTGCAGCGGCTGGCGCCCGTGCTGGGCGTCCGCCTTCTCCGACAGGTCGCCCCTGTCCTTGTCGTCATCGATCAGGCCCTTGGTCTCGGACTTGATGATGCGCAGCGACCGGCCGAGCGACCGGGCCGCATCCGGGAGCCGCTTCGCGCCGAACAGCAGGATCAGCACGACGACCAGGACGATGATGTGCCACGGCTTAACCAGGCCCATGAGAATCTCCAGATGATCCGGTCCGGCGCCCGGGGGCACCGAGGGGTGTCAGGCCCATCGTACGTGGCGGTTCCGCTCGTGGCACCGGCGGATGATCGGGCCGGACCGTGAAGACTGCGCCAACCATGGGCGGCGTTCGACATGTCAGGCAGGTGACAGCCAGGCACCGAGTCGTCCAGACCGCCCGCCGCTCAGGCACAGCCAAGGCGGTCGTGGACCGGAAACGCCCGCCCAGTGCCTGGACACCGGCCCTGCTCTGCATTCGCACCACTTGGGTCGACGCATTCAACATGGTGTATGGTGCTGACGCCCCATGATCAAGACAAGGACTTGCGAATGAATTCGAGAAATGCCAAGATGCGCCGCCACTTCGGCCGCGCGTTCGCGAGCGGTGTTGTGATCGCAGCATCGCTGACAGTTCCAGCCACTCCCGCCTTCGCCGATGGTGAGACCTGCTGGAAGGGGCGAATCGACTGTGAAGCCTCAACCATCATCACGAACAACAACACTCGCATCTTCGCATGCGACCGCGAAGCCGATGGAAGAGGCGCTCGCGCCTGGTACATCGACAACCACAACGTGCACCGCTACGTGTCGGACGCCAACGGATCGCGCGGAGTTTGCAGCTACTACAAGGAGGTGCCTCCCGGAGACCGGATCACCGCATACCGGATGTGCCTCGTACGCGGCACCACGGAAGACTGCGAGAATTGGAACCGCATCAGCTAAGTAACTGAGTCATCATTACATAACGGGGCTGAGGCTCTCGGTCAGGGCCAGGCGTTGACCGAGAGCCAAATTTGGAATTACGCAATGACGAGCTGCCTATCAGTTGATTCGGTCAGCGACGATCAGACGCCGCTCATCGCGTCTCGCCCGAACCTACGTCTAGGACCTCGCCCCGATAGGTACGCCTTGCCGCGATGGCGATGTCTCCGAAATCCAACTCAGCGGTCTCCACTAGACGTTCCGGCATGCGGCACGGAGTCGACATAGCGTTGGCAACACTTCCACTGCTGGCCCTGAGGCGCTACGCCTAACGCTAACCCAAGCGGACAGTGTTCACAGCCGGCCGGTGGAAATCGGGCACGCTCCCAGCGCAAGAACAGGGCTCGGCGCCTGTGCCAGTAGGACTCATTCGCGTAATGGCTGTCGCAATCCCGGGGCCGCTCCGGCGGTTGATCGGGCCGGATCGTGAAGACTGCGCCAACCGCCGGCGGCGCTCAGCCCGCCCGGCGGGTGATGAACTCCGGGGTGGCGTCCTGCTTCCCGCGGGCCGCTCTGATCACGGTGAGGCGGTCCTGCACCGTCTCGGCGCGCTCGCCGAGCCGCTGCACGCCGGCCGCCAGCGACTCGGCCCGCGCCTGCAGCGCCAGCACCGCCGTGCGGTGCCGCTGGAGGCGCTCCGCGGCGGTGAGCAGGCCGTCGACGCGGCCGAGCACGGGACGGACGGCCAGCCCGAGAACCAGCACGGCCAGGACACAGATGCCCACCACGATCCAGATCACCACGGGACCACCCTAACCGGCCGGGGTGGCGTACGCGTCGAGCGCCATGGCCGCCTGCGCCCGGATCCGGTCGACGAGCTCCGGCGGGCCCAGGACGGTGACGTCCGGGCCGAGGCTGAGCAGGAACCGCTGCGCCCAGCCCAGGTCGGCGACGCGCAGCGTGGCCACCCAGTCGTCGCCGGCGCCGCGGCGCACCTCCTCGCACGGGTAGTACTCGGTGACCCAGCGGCTGGAGCGGCCCAGCCGCACGGTGACCAGCGGCAGGTCGTCGGTCGGCCGGAACACCCCGGCGCTGACGTCGTGCGGCCGGGCGGCGGCCGGCGGCGCGGCCGGCTCGGCCAGCTCGGTGAACGCGTCGATGCGGTCGACCCGGAACAGCCGGACCGCCTCGACCCGGCGGCACCACGCCTCCAGGTAGCCGCGCCCGGCGACCATCAGCACCCGCATCGGGTCGACGACCCGCTCGGTGGTCTCGTCGCGGGCGGCGGTGTAGTAGGTCAGGCGCAGGGCGCGGCCGCGCTCGACGGCGGCGCGGATCTCGGCGAGCCGGGCGTCGTCGCCGGGCAGCCGCACCGCCACCGGGGCGCCGGCCAGGTCGCCCGCCGCGTTCTCGATCTTGGCCAGGGCCCGCTCGACGGCGTCGCGGCCGCCGACGCCGGGCATCTCGGCCAGCATCCGCAGCGCCACCACCAGGGCGAGCGCCTCGTCGGGGGTGAGCCGCAGCGGCCGGTCGATGCCCGCGTCGTAGGTGATGGTGACCCGGTCGCCGTCGAACGCCATGTCGATGAGGTCGCCCGGGCCGTACCCGGGCAGGCCGCACACCCACAGCAGTTCCAGGTCCTCGCGCAGCTGCCGCTCGGTGACGCCCAGGTCGGCGGCGGCCTCGGACACGGCGATGCCGGGCCGGGCCAGCAGGTACGGCACCAGGTTGAGCAGCCGCGCCAGCCGGTCGGCGGAGGCGCGGCCGGCCGTGGTGCTCACGACGCGACCTCAGCCGGGGTGTCGGCGCGGGTGTCGTAGCGGGCCACGACCTCCTTCAGCGCCTGGATGACGGCGTCGCGCAGCTCCGGCGGGTCGAGGGCGGTCACGTCGGCGCCGTAGCCGACCAGAGTGCCGGCGAGGCGCTCGACGTCGCCGTACGGCAGCACCAGGCGGTCGCCGTCGGGGCCGGGCAGGGTCTCGGTGGCCCAGCGGCGCAGCCCGGCCGCCCGGCCCGGGGCGACCACGACGGTGGCCCGGCCGACCGTCGGGACCGGCCCGGAGTAGTGCGCGACGTGGCTGATGAGGTCGACCTGCTCGGGCGGGGTGAACGCGCCCGGCCGCCCGGTGGCCTTGACCGCGCCGACCATGCGCGACAGCCGGAAGCAACGGGTGGCGCCGCGGTCACGGTCGTGGCCCACCACGTACCACCGGCCCTGCCAGCACACCACGCCCCACGGCTCCAGGTGCCGGGCGACCGGCTCGTCGCCCTCCGGGGTGCGGTACTGGAACGTGACGGCGCGGCGTTCCCGGGCGGCGGCGGTGAGCGGCGCGAACGCCGGGTCGACCGTGACGACGGGCTCCACGCCGAGGGTGGCGGACGGGTCGACGTCGACGCCCGCGGCGCGCAGCTTCGCCAGGCCGGACGACGCGGCGGCGGCCAGCCCGGCGTGCTGCCACAGCCGGGCGGCGATGCCGACGGCGGCCGCCTCGTCGGGCTTGAGCGGGATGTCGGGCAGCGCGTACTCGCGGTGGGCGATGCGGTAGCCGGGCTCGCTGTCGAACACGCTGGCGGTGCCGGTCTCCAGCGGGACGCCCAGCTCGCGCAGCTCGGCCTTGTCCCGCTCGAACTTGCGCTGGAACGCCTCGTGGTCCTTCGGGTCGTCGGGGTCGTGCTCGTAGCCGGGCACGGTCGCGGCGATCTGCGCGGCGGTCAGGAACCGTCGCGTCGACAGCAGGCAGATCACCAGATTGACCAGGCGCTCGGTGCGGATGCGCGACACGCCCACGACAATAGCCCTGCACGGGCCCCCGGCACCCGCACGGGTGAGCCCGCGCCGGGGTTCCGGACCGGGGCGTCAGCCGCCCGCCCGCAGGCCCGCCACGATCCGGTCGAGCAGCCGGTCGGCGGCGGCCACGCCGAGGTCCCGGCCGCGGGCCCGGATCGTCACGGTCGCCGCGCCGCCGACGCTCGCCAGCCCGACCGCCAGGCCCGCCGGGCCGCTCGGCTGCGGGTAGAACGCCAGCGCCGACACGGCCCCGCCGGCGTCGACGGCGCCCAGGTTGGACACCAGCGCGGTGGCGCCCAGCCGGCCGGCGAGGGCGCGCCGGGCCAGGGCCACCGCCCGGCTGCGCGACGGCGGGAAGTCCGGCTCGGGCCGCGCCGCGGCGAGCAGCCGGCGCGCCGCCGCCCGGTCGGCGCCGGCCGGGACGCGCAGCCGCAGGTACACCGACCGCAGCTCCGGCGCCGGGTCGCTGCCCGGCCGCCGGGACGCCCCGACCGCCACGACGGCGCGGCGCGGCGGCGCGCCGTTCCACCAGGCGACCGCGGCCGTCGTCGCGGCGACCAGCGCGGCGGTGTCCAGCCGGGCCGCCGCGACCGCCCGCTCGGCCAGGGTCTCGCCGCCGCCGGCGCCGTCCGGGCACACCCGCAGCCGGGTCGGCGGGGCCACCAGCGCCTCGGCGGCGCGGCGCACCGCCCCGGCGGCGAACGACCGGACGGCGGGCCGGGCGCGCAGCCCGGCGGCGCCGCTGGTCACCGGCCGGTCGAGGGCGGCGCCGAGCACCCCCAGCAGGCCGAGGCCGTCGACGGCGCCGTGGTGCGCGGCGAGCAGCAGCGTCCGGCCGCCGTCGGCGACCGCGGCCCGGATCAGCGGACGGTCCGGGGTGTACGCCCGGGCGGCGAACGCGGCGAGGGGGCCGGCCGGGTCGCCGTCGACCTCGGCGACGTCCGGCGCCGCCCCCAGGTGCGGGTGCCGCCCGGTCAGCGCGGCCAGCCGGGCGGCGACCGCGCCGGCGGCGACCGGCTCGGCCAGCGTGGCGCGCACGACGATGCTCCACGGCACGGCCGGGTCGCCGTACAGGCCGACGGCGGCGTCGGCGGCGCGCCAGGCCCGCGCGGCGCCCCCGCCGGACGCCCGGTCACTCGGCATGCGGGCACCCTAGCGGCAGCCGCGTGTCCGCGCGCCGCGGTGCGCCGGGTCCCCGCTAGCCTTCCCGACCATGGTGCGATGGCGGTCCGGCACGGTGACGGCGATCCGGGCCCGGTGGGCCGGGGCGGTGCAGCTCGACGTGGCCGTCGGCGCGGACACGGTGCGCGCCCTCGCGTACCCCGCCCTGGTGGGCGAGCCGGAGCCGGGCGACCGGGTCCTGCTCAACGTGGGCGCGCAGGTCATGGGCCTGGGCACCGGCGGGTACGCGCTGGTGGTGGCCTTGCCCGACCGGCTGCCCGCCGACCCGCCCGACGCGGGCGACACCCGCGACCACGGGCACATGGTGAAGGCCCGGTACACGCCGCTGCAGGCCATCGTGCTGGGCGTGGACGAGGAGGCGTCGCCGCACCGCGCCGTGCTGGCGTCCGCCACCTCGCTGGACGGCATGCCCGTGGTGACCGCCGACCTGCACTCGGCGCTGCCCGCCGTCGTGGCCGGGGTGCACGCCGACCGGCCGGCCGCCCGCGTCGCGTACGTGATGACCGACGGCGGCGCGCTGCCGGCCTGGTTCTCCCGCACCCTCGACGGCCTGGCGCCGGTGCTGGCCGGCACGGTCACCGTGGGGCAGGCGTTCGGCGGCGACCTGGAGGCGTCCACCGTGCACACCGCGCTGCTCGCCGCCCGGCACGTGCTGCGCGCCGACGTCGCCGTCGTGGCGCAGGGCCCCGGCAACCTCGGCACCGGCACGGCGTGGGGGTTCACCGGGGTCGCCGCCGGCGAGGCCGTCAACGCGGCCGCCGTGCTGGGCGGGCGGCCGGTCGGGTCGCTGCGGCTGTCCGGGGCGGACGCCCGCGACCGGCACCGCGGGGTGTCGCACCACAGCCTCACCGCGTACGGCCGGGTGGCGCTGGCCGCCGCGGACCTGCCGGTGCCCGCGGGCCTGGACCCGGCGCTGGCCGAGGCCCTGCGGCCGCTCGCCGAGCGGCACCGGATCGTCGCGGTGGACACCGCCGGGCTGGACGCCGCGCTGCGGGCCAGCCCGGTGCGCCTGTCGACGATGGGCCGCGGCCTGGACGCCGACCACCTGTACTTCCTCGCGGCCGCCGCGGCCGGGCGGCACGCGGCGGCGCTGCTGACGGTCAGCTGACGACGATCAGGGCGACCCAGCCGGCCAGGATCAGCCCGAGGATCGTCGCCAGCACCCAGGTGGGCACCCGGTGGTTGCCCTCGCGGTTGCGGCGGATCTCCGCCGCGATCTTCTGCCGGCGGCGCTCGTGGCGGGGCAGCCGCTCCTCCGGGCGATCGAGACTCACGACCGGAACCCTATGTCACATGCTCGCGATGAGCCGCTCCACCCGCTCGTCGTAGGCGCGGAACGGGTCCTTGCACAGCACGGTGCGCTGCGCCTGGTCGTTCAGCTTCAGGTGCACCCAGTCGACGGTGAAGTCGCGGCGCTTCTCCTGGGCGTGCCGGATGAACTCGCCGCGCAGCCGCGCCCGGGTGGTCTGCGGCGGCGTCTCCTTCGCCTCGAAGATCTGCAGGTCGTTGGCGATGCGGTCGACCTGCTTGCGCTTCTCCATCAGCGCGTACAGGCCGCGGCCGCGGCGCACGTCGTGGTACGCCAGGTCGAGCTGGGCGATGCGCGGGTGCGACAGGCTCATGTCGTGCTTGGCCTGGTACCGCTCGATCAGCTTCAGCTTCGACACCCAGTCGATCTCGCGGGACACCGGGTCCAGGTCGCCGCTCTCGACGGCCGCGAGGACCCGCCCCCACAGCTCCACGACCCGCTTCGCCGTCGGGTCGGCGCCGCGCCGCTCGACGAACTCGGTCGCCTTCGCCAGGTACTCCTGCTGGATCTCCAGCGCGGAGATCTCCTTGTTGTTCGCCAGCCGGATCTTGCGCCGCCCGGTGACGTCGTGCGACACCTCGCGGATCGCCCGGATCGGGTTCTCCAGCGTCAGGTCCCGCATGACCACGCCGGCCTCGATCATCCGCAGCACGATGTCGGCCGAGCCGACCTTCAGCAGCGTGGTGACCTCGTTCATGTTGGAGTCGCCGACGATGACGTGCAGCCGGCGGTAGCGCTCCGCGTCGGCGTGCGGCTCGTCGCGCGTGTTGATGATCGGGCGGCTGCGCGTCGTCGCGCTGGAGACGCCCTCCCAGATGTGCTCGGCGCGCTGCGACAGGCAGAACACCGCGCCGCGCGGGGTCTGCAGCACCTTGCCCGCCCCGCAGATCAGCTGCCGGGTGACCAGGAACGGGATCAGCACGTCGGCCAGCCGGCCGAACTCGCCGTGCCGGCTCACCAGGTAGTTCTCGTGGCAGCCGTAGGAGTTGCCGGCCGAGTCGGTGTTGTTCTTGAACAGGTAGATCTCGCCCGCGATGCCCTCGTCGTGCAGGCGCTTCTCAGCGTCGACGAGCAGGCCCTCGAGGATGCGCTCGCCGGCGCGGTCGTGGGCCACCAGGTCGGCGACGTTGTCGCACTCGGGGGTCGCGTACTCGGGGTGGGAACCGACGTCCAGGTACAGCCGGGCCCCGTTGCGCAGGAAGACGTTGCTGGACCGTCCCCATGACACCACGCGGCGGAACAGGTAGCGGGCCACCTCGTCCGGCGACAGCCGCCGCTGACCGCGGTAGGTGCATGTGACGCCGTACTCGGTCTCGAGACCGAAGATTCGCCGTTCCATGACGAAACACTAGCCGCCCGGAAGGGGTCAGCGGCAGTCACAGAGCCGCATGATCGCTTACAGGAGTGTCATTTTCTCCGCACGCTGCGTGGCGGCCGCGGCGCGCCGCCGGGTCGGTTGCCCCTCGACAACGACCGTGAGCAGCCAGGACTCCGCCCGGCAGGCGTCCCGCACACGCCCCGGGCCGCCGCCGGCCGCCGGCCGCCGGTGCCCACCTGGCGGAACGCCGTCCCGGACGCGCGACGGCCCGCGGCGCCGGGGTCCGTCGATCCCCCGGCCGCCGCGGGCCGCCCGCCCGTCGCCCGGTCAGCTCTACGGGGTCAGCTCTTCGGGAAGTCCTCGTTCGCCTGGTCCTCCAGGTCCGCCGAGGCCGCCGACACCGTCGGCTTGCCCTCCGGCGGCGCCGGGGTCTTCGCCGGCTCGTCCGGGGCCTCCGCCGCCGTCGCGTCGCCGCCCAGCAGGCTCGTCAGCGCCGCCCCGCTGATGCGGCGGAACGTGCGCCCGGTGCGCTTGCGGTCGAGGAACGCCACCTCGAGCTGGTCCGGGCCCAGCGTGCGGGTGGCGCCGTTCTCGCCGCCGACGCTGCCCAGCGCCTCCACGGCCAGCCGCAGCGCGTCCGCCAGCGACGCCGACTCGGAGTGCCGGGAGCGCAGCACGCCCGAGATGGCCTCGGCCTGCCCGCCCATCGCCATGAAGCCCGGCTCGTCCTGCACGGAACCGTCGTAGGTGATCCGGTACAGCTCGTCCGTGCCGACCGCCGGGCCCACCTGGGCCACGCAGATCTCCACCTCGTACGGCTTCTGCGTCTCGGTGAAGATCGCGCCCAGCGTCTGCGTGTACGCGTTGGCCAGGCCGCGGCCGGTCACGTCGCGCCGGTCGTAGCTGTAGCCGTTCAGGTCGGCCATCCGCACGCCGGCCCGGCGCAGGTTCTCGAACTCGTTGTACCGGCCGACGGCGGCGAAGCCGATGCGGTCGTAGATCTCGCTGATCTTGCGCAGCGTGGTGAGGTTCTCGGCGACGAACAGCACGCCGCCCTCGTAGGTGAGCACCACGGCGCTGCGGCCGCGGGCGATGCCCTTGCGGGCGTACTCCGAGCGGTCCCGCTGGACCTGCTCGGGCGATGCGTAGAACTGCATGGCCACGGTGGGCTACTCCTTCGACGACGACGACCGGCGGGGCGACAACGGCACGGAACTCAGCCGCCCGGGTTCTCCATGCGGGCGGCCACGACGGCCTCGGCGACGGCCGTCACCTCCGCGTCGGTCAGCCGGTGGGTGCCCTCGGCGGTGGCCGACATGACCACCGGGTAGATCTTGCGGGTCAGGTCCGGGCCGCCCGTCGCGGTGTCGTCGTCGGCGGCGTCGTACAGCGCCTCGACGGCCAGCCGGATCGCGTCCGCCGTGGACAGCCCCGCCCGGTACCGCTTCTTCAGCGCCGACTTCGCGAACAGCGAACCCGAGCCGATCGCGTCGTAGCCGGTCTCCTCGTAGAGCCCACCCGCCACGTCGAAGCTGAAGATGCGGCCCGTCTTCGCCGGGTCGGCCGCCGCCAGGTCGAAGCCCGCGAACAGCGGCACCACCGCGAGCCCCTGCATGGCCGCGCCGAGGTTGCCGCGCACCATGCCAGCCAGGCGGTTCGCCTTGCCGTCCAGCGACAGCGCGATGCCCTCGATCTTCTCGTAGTGCTCCAGCTCGACCTGGAACAGCCGCATCAGCTCGATGCCGATGCCGGCCGTTCCGGCGATGCCGATGAGCGAGTGCGCGTCGGCGGGGTGCACCTTCTCGATGTCCCGGCTGGCGATGAGGTTGCCCATGGTGGCCCGCCGGTCGCCGGCCATCACCACGCCCTCCGCGGTGACGATCGCGACGATCGTCGTGGCGTGCGGCGCCAGGTCGGCCGACATGCCCACCGGCAGGGGGCGCCGCCCGGGCAGCAGCTCGGGCATGGCCTGGGTCAGGAACTGCGTGAAGGAGGACGTCCCCGCATTGGTGAACACATCTGGAAGACGCCCGGATGGATCAAAACCCGCTGCCACGTGGTTCCCTTCAGATATGTGAGCGCCTCGCCGAGCAGGCCGGGGTCGTCCCGGAACTGGCCGAGGCCGCCGTTGCAGTTGAAGCACAGTATCCCGCGCACCCACCCGGTGCGATGATCGTGATCGACGTGTTCCGGGTCCGGCCGGCCGCAGATCGCGCAGCGCCCGCCCTGGGCCTCCAGGAGCTCGTCGACCTCGACCTGGCCGATGCCGTAGCGGCGGCGCAGGTGGTACTCCCGCGACCCGCCGTGCAGCCGTTGCTTGGACTCACGGCCCCGGGCGTTGTGGCACGGCAGGCAGTAGGTGTGGATGCCGCTCGCCCGGGCCTTCGTCCGGGCCTTCGTCCGGGCGAACTCGGACAGCGGCTTGGTCGTGCGGCAGTCCGGGCACCATTTCGTGCCCTCCCCCGCCGGCTCCGGCCGGCGGGGCCGCGGCGCGATGCCGCGGCGCCGACGGCTGGCCTCCGACCGCTCAGCCGCGCAGGCCTTGCAGTAGAAGGCCAGCCCGTCGGGTCGGCGGGCGTTGCGGTGGAACGCGGTGGCCGGCAGCGCGCGGCCACACTGGGGGCAGAGCTTGACGTCCGATCCCCGCGAAACGGACATATGCCCTACTGACCCCCTTTCTGTACATAGCCCCTCACGAACTCTTCGGCGTTCTCCTCGAGGACGGAGTCGATCTCGTCGAGCAGGTCGTCGACATCCTCGGTGATCTCGGCGTGCCGCTCGGCCACCTCGGGGTTCGCCTCGGTGGTGACGTCCTCGACCTCTTCGCTGCTGCGCGACTTTCCGGACTGCGACTGGCCGCCGGTGTCTCGGGTTGCCATCCCTGCCCCCTCCTCCAACATCGGGTTGGGGAAAACCTACCTCGCGGTTACGACGAAACGACCCGCCGCGACGGTGATTTCGCGCGGCGGGTCGCACGGACCGTCGTCGTGGATCACCCGGCGGTGATGACCTCGAGGAGGTCCTTGGCGCTCGGGCACTTGTCGAACAGGGCGCCGACGTGCTTCTTCGTGCCCCGCTCGGGCTCCATCATCGGCACCCGGACCAGCGACTCGCGGCCGACGTCGAAGATGACCGAGTCCCAGCTGGCGGCGACGACCTCGCTGGCGTACTGGGCGAGGCAGCGGCCGCGGAAGTAGGCGCGGGTGTCCTCCGGCGGCTCCGTCATGGCGCGGCGGGTCTCGTCGTCGGTCAGCAGCGTCTTCATGGAGCCGCGGCTGACCAGGCGGTGGTAGAGGCCCTTCTCCTTGCGCACGTCGGAGTACTGCAGGTCGACGAGCTGCAGCTTGTGCGAGCCCCAGCCCAGGTTCTCCCGGTCCCGGTAGCCCTCCAGCAGGCGCAGCTTGGCGACCCAGTCGAGCTCGTCGGCGCAGGAGAACGGGTCGTCGCCGAGCTTGGTGAGGATCGTCTCCCAGCGCTGGAGCACGTCCGCGGTCTGGTCGTCGGTGTCGGCGCCGTAGCGCTGCTCGACGAACTCGCGGGCCCGCTCGTAGTACGCCCACTGCAGGTCGAGGGCGGTGAGCTTGCGGCCGTCGCGCAGCCGCATGAGGTGCTTGAGCGACGGGTCGTGGCTGACGTTCTTGAGCTCGCTGACCGGGTCGGCGATGCCGAGCTCGCCGGTGAGCACCTTCTCCTCGATCATGGCGAGCACGAGGGCGGTGGTGCCGACCTTGAGGTACGTGGAGATCTCGGACAGGTTGGCGTCGCCGATGATGACGTGCAGCCGGCGGTACTTGTCGGCGTCGGCGTGCGGCTCGTCGCGGGTGTTGATGATCGGGCGCTTGAGGGTCGTCTCGAGGCCGACCTCGACCTCGAAGAAGTCCGCGCGCTGGCTGATCTGGAAGCCGCTGCCCGAGCCGTCCTGGCCGATGCCGACGCGGCCGGCGCCGCAGACGATCTGGCGGGTCACGAAGAACGGCGTGAGGTGCGCGACGATGTCCGCGAACGGGGTCTGGCGGCGCATCAGGTAGTTCTCGTGCGCGCCGTAGCTGGCGCCCTTGTTGTCGGTGTTGTTCTTGTACAGGTGGATCGGGTGCGTGCCGGGGATCGTGGCGGCGCGCCGGGACGCCTCGGCCATGATCAGCTCGCCGGCCTTGTCCCAGCGCACGATGTCCATCGGCGTGGTGACCTCGGGCGTCGAGTACTCGGGGTGGGCGTGGTCGACGTAGAGCCGCGCGCCGTTGGTGAGGATGACGTTGGCCAGGCCGAGGTCCTCGTCGGCCAGGGCCTCGGCGGGGTCGTAGGCGGCGCCCGAGTAGGTGAAGCCGCGCGCGTCGCGCAGCGGCGACTCCTCCTCGTAGTCCCAGCGCGCCCGTCCGCCGCGGTTGAGCTCGGGCCGGGCGCCGTAGGCGTTGACGACCTGAGACGAGGTCACCATCGGGTTGGCACCGGCCTGGCCGGGCACCGAGATGCCGTACTCGACTTCGGTCCCCATGATCCGTCGTACGCTCATGCCGCCGCTCCGCTGCGCTCCGCGGCGCCATGAGGCACCGCCGCGCTGAGTCCCCTGATTCGCTCGCTGCGCTCGCTCATGCTTCTTAGCCTCCGCTCGCCGGTACGTCGAGCCTAGTCCGGATCGCGGGGCGATTTCGCGCGGGCCGTGGCGGCCGTGCCACGGTGCGTGCCGGTCAGACCCGGCTACGCAGGTCGCGGGGCTGCGCCTCGGTGCGCGCCGTCGGCACCTCGGGGGCCGCCGGCCCGGCGGGGGTACGCACGCAGCGGTCGGCGGGCAGCCGCGCGTCGAGCCACACCGACACCCGCTTGCCGAGGCGCTGGCCGGGGCGCTCGACGAGGTGGTAGGCCGCCCACGCGGCCAGCAGGGTGGCGGCGAGGTAGACGGCGCCGACGGCGAGCTGGCCGGCGAACGGGTAGTCGTCGGCGCCCGGCCACAGCTCCGGCAGGGTCACCCGGACGAGCGGGTGCAGCAGGTAGATCGAGTAGCTGACCCGGCCCAGCCACGCCAGCCAGGTTGGCACACGCCGGTGCCGCAGGGCGAAACCGAGCGCGAACGTGGCGACGACGGCGAGCAGGGTGGTGCAGGTGATCAGGCGCAGCCCCATGGCCTGCTCGGCGGTCTGCCACTGCTGCGGGGTGTGCACCCAGTCGACGGCGAGCTGCACGGCCAGCACGGTGCCGAGCACGGCGGCGGCGGCGCGGCGGCTCATCCGGCCGTGATGGGCGGCGTAGACGACGGTGCCGGCCAGCATGACGGTGAGGAACGACAGGGCCCGCCAGGAGCCGGCGGGGGCGTGGCTGTCGGGGGCGGCGGCGCCGTTGAGGGCGGGCAGCAGCAGCATCCCGACGCCGGCCGCGGCGGCGGCCACGGCGGCGGAGCGGCGACCGCTGACGTACGCGGCGACGGAGCCGGCCAGCACGAGCGTGACGGCGACGGCGGCGGCGGTGACGTGCTGCAGGTCGTCCCCGCTGAGCAGGTCCCGCGGCAGGAACCGGCCGGCGACGAGGCAGAACACGGCCAGGCCGATGGCCCACCAGGCGATGCGGCGGTGCCAGCCGAGCACGAACAGCCCGGAGATGACCAGGTAGAACACCATCTCGTAGGACAGCGTCCAGAACACGTTGACGAGGCTGGGGACGCCGAGCAGCTCCTGCAGCATGGTGGCGTGGCCGAGGACGGCGGCGACCGGCTCGTCGCGGAAGTAGCGGCTGAGCGGGCGGACGCCGGCGGCGATGACGACCAGCATGAGCACGGCGGTGAGCAGCAGCGCCGGGTAGATGCGGAAGATCCGGCCGACCCAGAAGCGGCGCAGGCTGCCGTAGCGCTCCAGCGACATCATGATCACGTAGCCGCTGACGAGGAAGAACAGCAGCACGCCGTAGCGGCCGAGGTCGAGTCGGCCGGCGAAGACCAGGTCGTACGGCTTGTCCAGCACGTACGTCTGCAGGTGGAAGTAGGCCACGACGAGGGCGGCGAAGCCGCGCAGGGCGTCGAGCCACGCCATCCGGGCGACGGGGCGGGCGGGTGCGGCGGCGGCCGTGTCCTGGGCGGTGGCGGAGGTCATGGCGTCCCTACTGTGTCAGCAGTTCGGCCGTTTCGGCCGGTACGCCCCCCTTAACCGCGTATCGGCGTGTTCCGTTACGTGAAACGGGGCGGCGTGCCGCAGCACACCGCCCCGCCTCGCTCGGTCTGTTACAGGTACTGGCCCGTGTTGCTGGCCGTCTCGATGGACCGGCCGGCCTCGGTGCCCTTGCCGCCGGAGACCAGCGTGCGGATGTAGACGATCCGCTCGCCCTTCTTGCCGGAGATGCGGGCCCAGTCGTCCGGGTTGGTGGTGTTCGGCAGGTCCTCGTTCTCGCGGAACTCGTCGACGCACGAGTCCAGCAGGTGCTGGAGCCGCAGGCCCTTGCGTCCTGAGGTGAGGAACTCCTTGATGGCCATCTTCTTGCCGCGGTCGACGATGTTCTGGATCATCGCGCCGGAGTTGAAGTCCTTGAAGTACATGACTTCCTTGTCACCGTTGGCGTAGGTGACCTCGAGGAAGCGGTTCTCCTCGATCTCCGAGTACATGCGCAGGACCACGGCCTCGATCATGGCCGCCACCGTGGCGTCCTTGTCGCCGCCGTGCTCGGCCACGTCGTCCTCGGAGAGCGGCAGGCCGGCCAGGATGTACTTGGCGAAGATGTCCTTGGCCGCCTCGGCGTCCGGACGCTCGATCTTGATCTTGACGTCGAGCCGGCCCGGCCGCAGGATCGCCGGGTCGATCATGTCCTCGCGGTTCGAGGCGCCGATGACGATGACGTTCTCCAGACCCTCGACGCCGTCGATCTCGCTGAGGAGCTGGGGGACGATCGTGTTCTCCACGTCCGAGCTGACGCCCGAGCCGCGGGTGCGGAAGATCGAGTCCATCTCGTCGAAGAACACGATGACCGGCGTGCCCTCGCCGGCCTTCTCGCGCGCCCGCTGGAAGACCAGGCGGATGTGCCGCTCGGTCTCACCCACGTACTTGTTGAGCAGCTCCGGGCCCTTGATGTTCAGGAAGAAGCTGGTGTGCTTCTCCTTGCCCTGCCGCTCGGCGATCTTCTTGGCCAGCGAGTTCGCCACCGCCTTGGCGATGAGCGTCTTGCCGCAGCCGGGCGGGCCGTAGAGCAGGATGCCCTTCGGCGGGCGGAGCTGGTGCTCACGGAACAGGTCGGCGTGCAGGAACGGCAGCTCCACCGCGTCGCGGATCTGCTCGATCTGCGAGTGCAGGCCACCGATGTCGGAGTAGTCGACGTCCGGCACCTCTTCGAGGACGAGCTCCTCGACCTCGCTCTTCGGGATGCGCTCGTACGCGTACGCCGACCGCGACTCGATCATGAGCGAGTCGCCGGCCCGCAGCACCGAGCCGATGAGGCTCTCGGCGAGGTGCACGATGCGCTCCTCGTCGGCGTGCGAGACGACCAGGGCGCGGTCACCGGGACCGCCGTCCGGGTTCTCGAGGATCTCCTTCAGCAGGACGACCTCGCCGACCCGCTCGTAACCGAACGCGTCGACCACGTTGAGCGCGTCGTTGAGCAGGACTTCCTGCCCACGCTGCAGCTCGTCGACCTCGAGCGACGGGGACACCGCCACCCTCAGCTTGCGGCCGCCCGTGAAGACGTCGACACTGCCGTCCTCGTGCTTGGCCAGGAAGACGCCGTAGCCGCTGGGCGGCTGGGCGAGGCGGTCAATCTCTTCCTTGAGAGTGACGATCTGCGTCCGGGCCTCTTTCAAGGTGGCCACGAGACGCTCGTTGTTCTCGGACAGCCGCGCCAGCTGCGCCTGCGTCGCCGCGAGCCGCTCCTCGAGCTGCCGGACGTGTCGGGGGCTTTCGGTCAGCTTGCGCCGCACCAGTGCGAGTTCCTCCTGGAGGAACGCCACCTGGCTGGAGAGATCGTTGGCTTCCTTCTCCCAACGTGCGGCTCGTGAATCCGCCTCGTCGTTGCGTGCCACGTCCCACCTCCCCGGGGGCTCGAACGTTCTTCTGACAACCCTAACCGCTGTGACGGCGTTTTCATCCGTCGCAACGCCCTCGTCATCGACTCTTGATCGTTGCGGGCCGCCGGAACCGGCCGTGTGCCGGACGGCACAGGCCGCCCGGCCGATGGCGTCCGGTACCGTCGTGGGCGGGGAACGACCGTGATCGCGCAGCGTATGGAGGTGGGCCGTGACGATCTCGACCGAAACGGACGAACTCTCGGTCTGGGTGGATCAGGACCTGTGCACCGGTGACGGTCTGTGCGTGCAGTACGCGCCCGAGGTCTTCGAGTTCGACATCGACGGGCTGGCCTACGTCAAGGGCCCCGACGGCGAGCTGCGGCAGCTGCCCGGCGAGCGCGTCGACGTGCCGGTGCACCTGCGGCTCGAGGTCATCGACGCGGCCAAGGAGTGCCCCGGCGAGTGCATCCACGTGCGGCGCAACGCCGACGACGCGCCCGTCGCCGGCCCCGGCGCCGACTGACCCGCCGTGCCGGCCCGGCCTACAGGGTCGGCCGGCCCACCAGCGACGCCACCACCCGGGAGAAGTCCTCCAGCCGGGCGATCTGGCCCGCTCCCCCGTCGTCGAGCGTCTTGCCGAAGCGCAGCGCGTCGTGGCGCAGCACCGACCGCGACTCGTCCTCGCCCACGCCGGGCGGCACCGGCGCGTCGTCGACCGAGCTGAGCAGCAGGTAGACGTCGATGCTGTCGACCTGGACCTTGCCGCCCGGGGTGCGCGACAGCCGGCGGCGGCAGCCCACCTCGGTGACCGTGGACAGCGGCACCACCCGCAGCGACGACGTCATCGCCCCGACCGGGCCGTCGCCGGGCGCCACGTCCTCGCCGTGCCACAGCACCAGCCGGCTGCCGTCGCACACGACGACCTCCTGCCAGACGCCGTTGACCTCGTTGACGAAGCGCTCCAGCGTGAACGTCAGCACGGCCGCGCCGCGCAGCACCCCGAACAGCGAGTCCAGGGCGACCTCGGGGTCGCGCAGGTACGCCCGGGCGGCGGAGTCCAGGTCCTGGTACGGCGACCAGTCCGGGAACACCGCCGGCATGTCGCCACCGCCGAACGGCGGTGAGCTCATCGCGCCCACACTCGTCCCTTCGCTGTGGGAGTCGCCCGCCACCCCAGCGGAACGACACCCGTCGAACACCCGGCTCCGGACGCTACCGGATGGTACGTACCCCGGTCATTCCGCCGGGGCGGCCGAATCGACGCTCGTGGTGCCGGAACCGGGCAGACCGGACGCCGCGTCCGCCGCGTCCGGCGCCCCGGCCGCCAGCGCCGCACGGGCCGCGCGCTGCAGTTTGTACGCCTCGGCGCCCTTCGACGGCTTGCGCCGGCGCGGCGGCGCCACCACACCCGGCGCCAGCTTGCGCGCCGAGACCAGGAACGCGGTGTGGGCGATCATCCGGTGGTCCGGGCGCACCGCCAGGCCGTCGGCGTGCCAGTCGCGCACCAGCGACTCCCACGCCCGCGGCTCGGTCCATCCGCCGCGCTCGCGCAGCGCCTCCACCAGCTCCGACAGCTGCGGGGTGGTGGCCACGTACCCGATGAAGACGCCGCCCGGCACCAGCGCCCGCTCCACCATGCCGAGCGCCTCCCACGGCGTCAGCATGTCCAGCACGATCCGGTCGAAGCCGGTGCCGGTGGCGTCCGCGACGTCGCCCACGTGCAGGTGCCACGCCGGGTGCGGGCCGCCGAAGAACGCCTCGACGTTCTTGCGCGCGATCGCCGCGAAGTCCTCGCGCAGCTCGTAGCTGTGCAGCTCGCCGCCCGCGCCGACCGCCCGCAGCAGCGAGCAGGTCAGCGCGCCCGACCCGACGCCCGCCTCCAGCACCTTCGCGCCGGGGAACACGTCGCCCATCGCGACGATCTGCGCCGCGTCCTTCGGATAGATCACCTGCGCGCCGCGCGGCATGGACAGCACGTAGTCCGACAGCAGCGGCCGCAGCGCCAGGTACGCGGTGCCGCCGCTGGACGTCACGACGCTGCCGTCCGGCAGCCCGATCAGCGCGTCGTGCGCCAGCGCGCCGCGGTGCGTGTGGAACTCCTTGCCCGGTTCCAGCACGACCGTGTGCATCCGGCCCTTCGGGTCGGTCAGCTGCACCCGGTCGCCGGTGCGGAACGGCCCCCGGTGGGCGGGCACGGCGGTCTCGGGCAGGGTGTCGGTCACGGAGCTCACTTCCGGGTTCGGGGGTACGGGTCAGCGGGCGCGGCGGCCGGGCTCCAGGACCTCGGCGAGGTCGGCCACGTGCAGCACGCCCACGACATCCTCGCCTGCCGTCACCAGGTACTGCGCACCCGGGTGCGCCTGCACCGCCTTGACCACCTGCTCACCGCTCAGCCCCGCCGGCAGCGCGGGCAGCCCGGCCACGCTGCGGGCGACGCTGTCCACGCTCACCCACGGGCGCCGGTCCGCCGGCACCGCGGCCGCCGCCGCCCGGTCGACCAGGGCGACCAGCCGGCCGGACGCGTCCGCGATGCCCAGCGCCGGCCCCGCCGGCACGGCGCCGCGCGGCCGCCGGCCGCGCCGGGCCTCCGGCGGCGGGGCGGCGTCGGCGTGCCGGCGCTGCGCCTCCGCCAGCGGGGTGCCCGACGGCACGCTCAGCACCGGCCGGGCCAGCTCGTCCACCTTCACCAGCGGGAACCGGCTGCTCATCCGGCCGAGCCGGATCGACTGCGTCGCCCCCTGGTACAGCGTGAACGTCACCAGCAGCAGGAACACCAGCCCGAACACCGTCAGGTAGCCGTGCGCGGTCGCTAGCACCACCGAGAACGCGGTGCCCGCGGCGAGCACCCGGCCCGCCCAGCCCGCCACCACGGTGGCCCGGTGCCGGTCCTTCGTCGCCGCCCACACCGCCGCCCGCAACGCCCGCCCGCCGTCCAGCGGCAACCCCGGCAGCACGTTGAACACCGCCACCACGATGTTGCCCAGCGCCAGCTGGAACGCCAGCTGATCGGCCAGCGTCCGGTCCGGCAGCACCGCAGCCGCGACCGCCGCGAACCCGCCCAGCACCGCCGACACCGCCGGGCCCGCCAGCGACACCAGCAGGTCCACCCGGGCGCTGGGGGCGTCACGATCCATCTCCGTGTACCCGCCGAGCAGCTCCAGCGTGATGCCCCGCACCCCGATGCCGTACCGGCGGGCGGTCAGCGCGTGCCCCAGCTCGTGCAGCAGCACCGACCCCAGCAGCAGGACGACGAACAGCAGGCCCAGCGCGTAGCCCACCGCCGGGGCCAGGTCGAGGGTGCGCTGCGCGAACTGGCCGTAGATCAGCGTCACCACACCGGCCAGCAGCAGCATCGAGGCCCGCGCGAACACCGGGATGCCGAGGACGCGCGCCAGGGGCCGCGGCCCGCGGCGCGTCGGGGGCGCCGGCGGCGCGCTCTCGCTCACGGCGTCGATGCTACTGATCGCACCTGAGCGGACCGTGCGCACGTTTTGTCGGACCCCTGCCCTACGGTGGTCGCCATGACGGCACCCGCAGTGACTGAGCCCGACCCGGCCGCCGCAGCCGCCGCCCCGGTCGCCGCCCCTCGCGGCGCGCCTGTCGGAGTGGCCGGCGGGGAGCTGGACAGGGCTGCCGGCGGCGAGCCGGGTGGGGCTGCCGGCGGGGAGCCGGTTCGATCCGGCGGCGGGGAGCCGGGCGCGGAGCCCGGCGGGGAGCCGGGCGGGGAGCCGGGCGGGGCTGCCGGCGGCGAGCCGGTTCCATCCGGCGGTGGGGAGCCGGGCGCGACCGTCGGCGGCGAGCCGGGTGCGACCGTCGGCGGCGAGCCGGGTGGGGTCGCCGGAAGCGAGCCGGTTCACGGGGCCGGCGGCGAGGCCGGCGAGGCCGCGGGTGAGCGGCCGCGGGGGCCGTCGCTGTCGCCGTCGCGGGCCGCCGACTTCAAGACGTGCCCGCTGCTCTACCGCTTCCGCAGCATCGACCGGCTGCCCGAGCGGCCGACCGCCGACCAGCTGCGCGGCACCCTCGTCCACGCGGTCCTGGAGCGGTTGTTCGACCTGCCCGCGGCCGAGCGCACCCCCGAGGCGGCGGCCGCGCTGGTCGCGCCGCAGTGGGCGGAGCTGCTGGAGCGCGAGCCCGCCCTGGCGCAGATCTTCGAGCCGGCCCCGGCGGGCCGCCCGGCCGGCGAGCTGGCCGAGGCCGGCCCCACCGGCGAGGCCGGGCGGCCGGGCGGCGAGACCGGGCGGCCGGGCGGCGAGCCCGCGGTGGCGGGCGTGGGCGGCAAGGCCGCGGCAGCCGGCCCCGGCGGCGGGGCCGCCCAAGCCACCCAGGCCGCCCAAGCCGGCGCGGCCGGCGCGGCCGGCGCGGCCGGCGGTGTGCCGGTGCAGACCGCCATCGACGTCGAGATCACCGGGGCCGGCGAGGACCGGGTCGGGGCGTTCCTCGCCTCGGCGAGCGGCCTGCTCGGCGGGTACTTCCGGGTGGAGGACCCGACGCGGCTGGAGCCCGCGGAGCGGGAGAGCCTGGTGTCCACCTTGGTCGACGACGAGCTGACGATCCGGGGCTACATCGACCGGCTCGACGTCTCCCCCGCGGGCGACCTGCGGGTGGTCGACTACAAGACGGGCGGGGCGCCGCGGGAGGCGTTCGAGGCGCGGGCGTTGTTCCAGCTGAAGTTCTACGCGCTGGTGCTGTGGCGGACCCGCGGGGTGGTGCCGCGGGTGCTGCGGCTGCTGTACCTGAAGGACGCCGAGGTGTGCGACTACTCCCCCGACGCCGAGGAGCTGGAGCGGTTCGAGCGCACGGTCGTCGCGCTGTGGCGGGCCATCGAGCAGGCGACGGCGGCGCAGGACTTCCGGCCGAAGCCGAGCCGGTTGTGCGGGTGGTGCAGTCACCAGGCGCTGTGCCCGGCGTACGGGGGCACGCCGCCGCCGTTCCCGCAGCGGCCGGCGCCGTCGGACAGCCCGGCGGACGCGGCGGCCGACGCGGCGGAGACGGTCGGCGCGGGGGCGCGGGAGATGACCTGAGGGGGTGCGTCCTCCTCCTCGCGGACGAGGCGTTCTCCGCGCCGGTGACGAATCCGCGCCGCGCGGGCCGGGTTAGCGTCGTGGGATGAGCGTCCCGCTGATCGTGCCCGGCACCGCCGAGGCGGCCGGGGCCGCCGGCGAGGCGCCGCGCGGCCGGGCCGGCGCGGTGTGGGCGTGGCTGGTGGCGCGGCGGCGGGCGCTGGCGTTCGACGGGGCGTTGTTCGCGGGCGTCGTGGTGGTCGAGATGCTGTTGAACGCCGTGATGCCGCGCAGCATGTGGGTCGGCGGGTTCTGGAGCATGACGCTGTTCAGCGCGGTGTGCGCGCTGCCGGTGCTGATCCGCCGGGTGGCGATGCGCACGGCGGCGGCGGGCTGCCTGGCGGTGCTGGTGGCGGCGGTGTGGCTGGACCACTACCCGCTCAGCCACGTGATCAGTTTCGTGGTGGTGACGTACACGGTGGCGGCCGGGTCGCTGCTGTGGCCGGCGGTGGCGACCACGGCGGCGCTGTGGGTGCCGGTGCTGATCCTCAACCTGCTGTCGCCGCCGGGCGAGACGATCGGCGACATGACGCCCGAGGTGCAGCGGGTGTACGTGGTGCTGAACAACGTGTTCGCGGGGCTGGTCCCGTTCTTCCTGGGGCGGTTCGTGGGGCACCGGCGGGACACGGCGCTGGGCGCCGAGCGGCGGGCCCGGGCGGCGGAGATCAACCAGGCGGCTCTGGCGGCGCAGGCGGTGGCGGACGAGCGGCGGCGCATCGCGCGGGAGCTGCACGACGTGGTGGCGCACCACATGAGCGTCATCGGGGTGCTGGCGACCGGGGCGCGGCGGGTGCTGGACCGCGACCCGGCGGCGGCGGACGAGGCGCTGCACACGATCGAGGACACGAGCCGCAGCACGTTGCGGGAGATGCGCCGGCTGCTGAGCGTGCTGCGCACCGACGAGGAGCCGGGCGCGGACCTGACCCCGCAGCCGGGCCTGGCGGGCATCGAGCAGCTGGTGGAGCAGGTGCGCGAGGCGGGCCTGCCGGTGCGGCTCAGCGTGGACGGCCCGCCGGTGGACCTGGACCAGGGGGTGGCGCTGACGGTGTACCGGATCGTGCAGGAGGCGCTGACGAACACCCTGAAGCACGCCGGGGTGGCGGTGGCGTCGGTGGAGCTGCGGTTCCGGCCGGACGGGCTGACCGTCGAGGTGGGCGACAACGGCCGCGGCCCGGTGAAGGGCGCCGACCGCGGGGTGGGGCACGGCCTGGTGGGCATGCGGGAGCGGATCGCCCTGTACGGGGGTTCGCTGCGCACCGGCCCGCGCCCCGGCGGCGGGTACTGCGTGCACGCCACGATCCCGGCCGACCAGCTGACGGCCGCGCCCTGACTAAGCTGGCGCCGACCGCCGACACATCTGGAGTTTTCGTGACCGAACGGCCCGTGCGCATCCTGCTCGCCGACGACCAGCCCCTGCTGCGCACCGGCTTCCGGATGGTGCTGGGCGGCGAGCCCGACCTCGACATCGTCGGCGAGGCGGGCGACGGCGCGGAGGCGGTGGAGCTGGCCCGGCGGCTGCTGCCGGACGTGGTGCTGATGGACATCCGGATGCCCCGGCTGGACGGGGTGGCGGCGACCCGGGCGATCGTGGACGCCCGGCTGCCGGTGCGGGTGCTGATCCTGACGACGTTCGACCTGGACGAGTACGTGGTGGGGGCGTTGCGCGCCGGGGCGAGCGGCTTCCTGGCCAAGGACGTGCCGGCCGACGACCTGGTGACCGCCATCCGCACGGTGGCCGCGGGCGAGGCGGTGGTGGCGCCGCGCATCCTGAAGCGGCTGCTGGACCGGTTCGCCGACACCCTGCCCGACCTGGACGCGACGCCGCCGCGCGCCCTGGACACCCTGACCGAGCGGGAGCGCGAGGTGCTGGTGCAGGTGGCGCGCGGGTTGTCCAACGCGGAGATCGCCAAGGCGCTGACGGTGAGCGAGACGACGGTGAAGACGCACGTCGGGCACGTGCTGGGCAAGCTGGGTCTGCGCGACCGGGTGCAGGCGGTGGTGCTGGCGTACGAGAGCGGGCTGGTGCGGCCGGGCAGCTGATCGGGGGCAACCCTGAGAGGACGCCCGGGGTCACCCGCAGCGCGAATTCCGCCTCGGCTCCGCCCTCGGGCGGACGTGCCGGGCGCGTCGCGCCCCGACGATGAGACGGCCGGCCGGAGAGTGCTCCGCGCCGGACCATTTCTCGCGAGGGGGAGCTCGACGTGACGGCACAATCGCAGGCGGCCGCGGCACGCGCCGACGACGTCTGGAAGGTCTACGGGACGGGCGAGGCGGGGGTCACCGCGCTGCGCGGCGTCAGCCTGAGCGTCGGGCGGGGGCGGTTCACCGCGATCATGGGCCCGTCGGGCAGCGGGAAGTCGACGCTGATGCACTGCCTGGCCGGCCTGGACACGGTGACCCGCGGCGAGGTGTTCGTCGGCGACACCCGGGTGAGCGGGCTGGGCGACAAGGCGCTGACCCGGCTGCGCCGCGACAAGATCGGCTTCATCTTCCAGCAGTTCAACCTGCTGCCGACACTGACCGCCGAGGAGAACATCCGGCTGCCGCTGGACATCGCCGGGCGCAAGGCGGACCCGCAGTGGTGGGACACCGTCATCGCCACCGTCGGGCTGGCGGACCGGCTGCGGCACCGGCCGGCGCAGCTGTCCGGCGGCCAGCAGCAGCGCGTCGCGTGCGCGCGGGCGCTGGTCGGCCGCCCCGAGGTGATCTTCGCCGACGAGCCGACCGGCAACCTGGACTCGCGCTCGGGCGCGGAGGTGCTGGGCTTCCTGCGCGACAGCGTCCGCGCGCACGGCCAGACCATCGTGATGGTCACGCACGACCCGGTCGCGGCGAGCTACGCGGACCGGGTGGTGTTCCTCGCCGACGGCGCGCTCGTGTCCGAGCTGGACGACCCGACCGCCGAGGACGTGCTGGACACGATGAAGCACCTCGACGTCCTGGTGGGGGCGGCCTGATGTTGCGGGCGACCCTGAAGAGCCTGCTGGCCCGCAAGCTGCGGCTGGTGCTGTCCGGCCTGGCGGTGGTGCTGGGCGTGATGTTCGTGTCGGGTTCGTTCGTGCTGACGGACACGCTGAGCCGCTCGTTCGACAAGGTGTTCGGCGACGTGTACGCGCTGACCGACGTCGGCGTGTCCGCGGCGCCCAAGCTGGACGTCGGCGAGATGGACGGCGAGACGGCCCCGGCGACGCTGCCCGCGGCAGTGGTGGAGCGGGTCCGGGCGGTGCCGGGGGTGGCGTCGGCGACCGGGCTGGTCGCCGCCGACGGCGCCCGGGTCATCGGCGCCGACGGCAAGGTGCTGCAGTCGTTCGGGCCGCCGCGCCTGGGCGAGAACTGGACCGGCGAGAACGAGCTGCTGCAGCTGCGCAGCGGGCGCGGCCCGCAGGCCGACGACGAGATCGCCCTGAACGCCGACGCGGCCGCCCGGGCGGGACTCGCGGTCGGCGACTCCGTGGGCGTGCTGACGCTGGCGCCCAAGCAGCAGTTCACGCTGGTCGGCACGTTCGGCTACAGCGGCGGGCGGGACAGCCTGGGCGGCTCGCAGGAGGTCATGTTCACCACGCCGGTGGCGCAGCGGCTGATGCTCGGCGAGCCGGGGGTGTTCACCGAGATCACGGTGACGGCCGCGGACGGGGTGGCGCCGGCGGAGCTGCGCGACGACATCGCGGCGGCGCTGGGCGCCGGCTTCCAGGTGCGCACCGGCGAGCAGCTCGCCGAGGACTCCGCGGCCGGGCTGCAGGAGGGGCTGTCGTTCTTCACCCGGATCCTGCTCGGCTTCGCCGCCGTCGCCCTGTTCGTCGGCATCTTCCTCATCCTCAACACGTTCTCGATCATCGTGGCGCAGCGGACCCGCGAGCTGGCGCTGCTGCGCGCGCTCGGCGCGAACCGCCGCCAGGTGATCGGGTCGGTGCTGGTGGAGGCGCTGGTCATCGGATTCGTCGCGGCGATCCTGGGGCTGGCGGCCGGCGTGGGCGCGGGCGCCGCGCTGGCGTGGGCGTTCGGCACGTTCGGCGCGGGCGGCCTGCAGCTGGCGGGCGTCGGCCTGCCGATGAGCGCCGTCGTCAGCGCGTTCGCCGTCGGCGTGGTCGTCACCGTGGTGGCGGCGGTGCTGCCGGCGATCCGCGCCTCCCGCATCCCGCCGGTGGCGGCGCTGCAGGAGGTGGCGACGCCCGACCGGCCGCTCACCGCGATCAGTGTGGCGGGCGCGCTCGTCACGGCCGCCGGCGGCGCCGGGCTCGCGCTGGGCATGGCGCAGGAGTCGCTGACGCTGCTGTTCGGCGGCGTGCTGACCGTGTTCATCGGGGTGGCGCTGCTGACGCCGCTGGTCAGCCGGCCGGTCGTGGGCGCGCTCGGGCGCCTGTTCGCCTGGTCGGTGCCGGGCCGGCTGGGCCGGCTCAACTCCGGCCGCAACCCGCGCCGGACCGCGATCACCGCCGCCGCCCTGATGGTCGGCATCGCGCTGGTCACCGGCGTCACCGTCGTCATGGACTCGGCCAAGAGCAGCCTGGCCGCGCAGGCCGAGGACGCCATCAAGGCGGAGGTCATGATCTCCGGGGAGCAGACCGGGCCGCGGCCGCCGACGTTCGACGCGGCCGTGCTGGAGCGGGCGGCGGCGGTCCCGGGCGTGCGGGCGGTGGCCGGCGTCTGGAACGACGTGGCGGAGGTCGGCGGCGAGCTGCAGTACGTCAACGCCGCCGACGACCTGGCCCGCCTGGCCGACGTGTACGGGGCGACCGCCGCCACCGGCTCACTGGCCACGCTGCGGCCCGACCAGGCGGTGCTGAGCACCGACGAGGCCGCCGAGCGCGGGCTGGCCGTGGGCGCGACGATGACGGTGCAGCTGGCGAAGGGCGAGGAGCGCACGTACACGGTGGCGGGCACGTACGCCGACGGTGACCTGCCGGGGTCGATCCTGCTGCCCGCGGCGGCGGCGGCCGACTTCGGCATCGCGCAGCCGGTGCTCGGCTTCGTGCGGCTGGCCGACGGCGCGACGGTGGCCTCGGTGCTGCCGGCGGTGTCGGCGCTGGTCGCGGACAGCCCGGAGGTGTCGGCGATCGACCGCAGCGCGTTCATCGAGCAGCAGACCGCCGGCTTCGACCAGGTCATCACGATGATCCAGATCCTGCTGGGGCTGGCCATCCTCATCGCCGTGCTGGGCGTGGTCAACACGCTGGCGCTGTCGGTGCTGGAACGCACCCGGGAGCTGGGCCTGCTGCGGGCCGTCGGCCTGGGCCGGGCGCAGACCATGCGGATGATCACCGTCGAGGCGGTCGTCATCGCGGTGTTCGGGGCGCTGCTGGGCGTCGTCGTCGGCGCGGGTCTCGGCTGGGCGATGGTCGAGGGCCTGTCGTCGGAGGGCATCGACAAGCTGGTGCTGCCGTGGCAGCAGATGGGCGTCTACCTGGGGCTCGCCGCCCTGGTCGGCGTGGTGGCGGCGGTCGTGCCGTCGATCCGGGCGGCCCGGCTCAACGTGCTCGGGGCCATCGCCCACGAGTGACGGGCGGCGCGCGGCGGCGGCCCTCAGGCGGGGGCCGTCGCCGCCAGCCGCGCCAGGAACGCCAGGTCGACGCCGCGCAGGGAGTCGCGCTGGGTGACGCCGTCCAGCGGCGCCAGCGGCAGCTCGCACGGCACGGCCAGCACGGCGGCGCCGGAGGCGTGCGCGGACGCCACGCCGGTCGGCGAGTCCTCGATGGCGACGCAGCCGGCAATCGGCACGCCGAGCAGCTCGGCCGCGGTCAGGTACGGCGCCGGGTCGGGCTTGGCCCGGCTGACCTCGTCGCCGCACACCGTCACGTCGAAGCTGTCCCGGCCGAGGGTCTCCAGGGCCACCTCCACGAGCCGGCGGCCGGTGGAGGTGACCAGGGCGGCCGGCACGCCGGCGGCGCGCACCTCGGCGAGCAGCTCGCGGGCGCCTGGGCGCCACACCAGGCCGCTGCCGAACAGCTCGTACACCCGCTGCTCGATCCACACCACGTCGGGGCCGGGGTCGCGGTCCGGCTGGCCGAGGTCCTCGCGCAGGATGCGCATCGACTGGTCCATGCTGCTGCCGATCATGGCGAGCCGGGCCGGATGGGACAGCCGCCCGCCGGCGAGCGCCGCCAGCTCGTGCAGCGCCACGTCCCACACCTTCTCGCTGTCGACCAGCGTGCCGTCCATGTCGAACAGCACCGCCGCCGGCTGCCGGTCCACCCGTGTACCGCCCCTCATCGCTGTCGTGACGTCCTCCATCCTGCCCCGGCCCGGCGGGCCGGGCGGCAGGTTGTGACGCACGCGTCAGGTCAGGCCGCAGGGCTGCAGGCTGTCGTTGTAGCCGTTGGCGAACGCGGTGGTGCGCTGCTGGGCCGAGCCGTGCGAGCCCTCGGCGAACCACGGCTGGCCGGGCGCGTCCGCGACCGCGCGCAGCCCGGCGCGCAGTTCGTCGATGTCGCCGTCGGCCAGGCGCAGCGCCGGCCGCTCGCCGCGGGTGGAGTCACCGATGTACGCGCCGGCCATGCAGTCGGCCTGCAGCTCCTGCTGGATGGTGAACTCGGCGCGGATGCCCAGGCGGATCTGGATGGCGTGCGCGTACTCGTGGCCGAGCAGGTAGAACAGGAACGCGTCGCCGATCTCGCGGAACTGCGCGAACGCCCAGTTCTGGTCGTAGGCGATGAAGTCGCCCGCGGAGCAGTAGGCGGCGTTGTTGCGGCCCAGCGCCTGGCCGCCGCAGGCGATCTCGCCGTCCTCGCTGTACGGCACGACGGTCTCGACCGGCTGGAAGGCGATGCCGGACGCCTCCAGCTGCGCCCGCCAGTACTGCTCGGCGATGGCGGTGGCGGCGTCGATGTCCTCGCGGAACTCCTCGACCGTGTCGGTGCCGTCGACGTCGACGGTGCCGGTCGGCCGGGGCTGCGCGGTGGTGGGCAGGCGCCCGGCGGGACGGTCGGCGCCCTCGGTCTGCTCACCGGCGGGGGCGAGGAAGCACCCCGCGGTGACCAGGGCGGTGACGGCGCCGAGGACTCCGGCGGTGCGGCGGGCGCGCGCGGGCATGGGGGGACCCTCCCGGGGTTCGGCGGCACCGGGGCCGTGCCGCGCTCGCCCGTACGTTCCCCAACTTCCGGCGACTCACTCCGACGGGGCGAGCTCGTAGCGCAGGACGACGCGGGCGCCGGCGTCGTCGTGCCGGAACTCCACCGTGCCGGTGAGGCCGGCCAGCTCGCCGGTGCCGGTGCCGGGCACGACGACGCCGGGCGAGAAGTCCGCCGGCCCGGAGCCGGTGACCGCGCCGTGCGCCAGCACGAACGTGCCGGTGCGCCCGCCGAGCCGGCCGGTGACCCGCTCGACGGCGCTGTAGGCGATCTCCCCGGCCATGACCAGGTGCGCGACGGACGTGCCGGCGAGGTCGCCGGTGTAGGTCTTGTCCACCTGGGCGCGGGCGAGCGCCGGGCCGGCGACCGGGCCGTCGGCGGGGTTGTCGGCGGGGGTCTGGTCCCAGCGGGTGATCTGGAAGGCTGCGGTGATCTCGGGCATGGGCCCACCATCGCACCGGAGGCTGACAGGGTGCGTCAGGAATTGCCGGTGGGGCGGCATAGCGTAAGCGGGAGATTCGGACCCGCGAAGGGATCAACGGAGCATGAAGCACGTCAGGCTCGCCGGACTGGACGTCTCCCGCCTCGGCCTCGGCTGCATGGGCATGTCGGCCTTCTACTCGGGGGCGAACACGGACGACGCCGAGTCCGTCCGCACCATCCACCGCGCCCTCGACCTCGGCGTCACGTTCCTCGACACCGCCGAGATCTACGGCCCGTTCCGCAACGAGGAGCTGGTCGGGCGGGCCGTCCGGGGCCGCCGCGACGAGGTGGTGCTGGCCACCAAGTTCGGCCTGCTGTCGCACCCGGCCGGCGGCGCGGGCGCCGGCCGGCGCATCGACGGCAGCCCGGCCAACGTGCGCGCCGCGCTCGACGGCTCGCTGCGCCGGCTCGGCGTCGACCACGTCGACCTGTACTACCAGCACCGGATGGACCCGGCCGTGCCCGTGGAGGAGACGATGGGCGCGCTGGCCGAGCAGGTCGCCGCCGGCAAGATCCGGCACATCGGCCTGTCCGAGGCGTCCGCCGCCACGATCCGGCGCGCGCACGCCGTGCACCCCGTCACGGCCGTGCAGTCGGAGTACTCGCTGTGGACCCGCGACCCCGAGGCCGAGGTTCTGCCCGCGCTGCGCGAGCTGGGCATCGGGTTCGTGCCGTACTCCCCGCTGGGCCGCGGCTTCCTCACCGGGCAGCTGCGCTCGCTCGACCAGCTCGACGCCGACGACTTCCGGCGGCAGAACCCGCGCTTCGCCGAGGAGAACCTGGCGCACAACATCCGCATCGTCGAGGTGGTCGACGCGGTCGCCGCCGAGGCCGGGGCCACCCCGGCGCAGGTGGCGCTGGCCTGGCTGCTGTCCCGCGGCGACGACCTGGCCCCCATCCCCGGCACCAAGCGGGTCGCCCGGCTGGAGGAGAACGCCGCCGCCGACGCGCTGACGCTCACCGCGGAGCAGCTGGCCCGGCTGGACGCTGTGGAGGCGCCGAAGGGCGACCGCTACCCCGACATGTCCCAGGTCAACCGGTAGCGGGCGGCGCGCATGATGGTCGGGTGGAGATCGAGGCGGTCAGCGAGCTCACCACCCGGCCGGTGCGCCGGCCGTGGCTGGTGCAGCGCTGGGAGGATCTGGCGTTCCTGCACTGGCCCGTCGACCCGGCGCGGGTGGCGCCGCTGCTGCCGCCGGGCGTGCGGCCGGACACCCTGGACGGGGTCACCTACGCGGGGCTGATCGGCTTCCGGATGGTGGGGCTCGGCCCGCTGCGCGGGCCGGGCCTGCCGTACCTGGGCACGTTCTGCGAGACGAACGTCCGGCTGTACTCCGTGGACGACGCCGGGCGGCGGGCCGTGGTGTTCCGGTCGCTCGACGCGGCGCGGCTGCTGCCGGTGCTGGCCGCGCGGGCGCTGCTGCGGCTGCCGTACCTGTGGTCGCGGATGCGGCTGGACCGCGACGGCGACCGGATCACCTACGTCAACCGGCGGCGGTGGCCGGGCCCGCGCGGCGCGTTCAGCCGGATGACGATCCAGGTCGGCGCGCCGATCGAGCGGCCCACCGCGCTGGAGCACTTCCTGACCGCCCGGTGGGGCCTGCACACCCGGGCGTGGGGCCGCACCCTGCACCTGCCGAACGAGCACCCGCGCTGGCCGTTGCACCGGGCCACGCTGCTGCACCTCGACGACGAGCTGGTCGAGGCGGCCGGCCTGCCCGCGCCGGCCGGGCCGCCGGTGAGCGTGCTGTACTCCCCCGGCGTGCCGGTGACGTTCGGCGCCCCGTCGGTGGCGGCCCGCTGACCGGTCAGGCCAGCACCGGGATCAGCCGCTCGACGACCAGGTCGCGGGCCGAGCGCCAGCCGTCGCGCAGGGCGTCGGTCGGCGGCGGCCCGGGGTCGAAGCGGGGGTCGCCCGTCGTCACGACGACCGCGCGGGCGGCGGGCACGACCGTGATGGACTGCCCGGCCCAGCCGCCGGCGAAGTAGCCGTAGGAGTCGACCCACAGCAGGTAGCCGTAGGGCACGTTCTCGGGCGGGCCGCCCGGGTTCTGGGCGGTGGTCATCGCCCGCGCGAACGCCGGGTCCATGATCCCCTCGCCGCCGCGCAGCCACAGCTCGCCCAGCTCGGCCAGGTCGGCGGCGCCCAGGCGCAGGTGCCCGAAGCCGAGGTGGACGCCGTCGGAGTCGGCGGGCCAGTCCCACGCGGTGATGCCGAGCGGGTCGAACAGCCGGGTGGCCGCGTACCGCTCGACGGGCATGCGGGTGGCCTCGCGCAGGGCGGCGGCGAGCAGGTGCGCGGCGCCGTTGTCGTAGCGGAAGGTGACGCCCGGCTCGTCGAGGCGGGGCGCGGAGCGGATCCGGTCGAGCCGGCCCGACGACAGCGCCATCACCGCGTCGATCTCCCACGGGCCGTCGACGGCGCGGCCGCGGGTCATCGTCAGCAGCTGCCGCCAGGTGCAGTCGGCGCCGGGGGCGGCCGCGTCGAGGTCGGGCACGTAACCCTCGCGGACGGCGGCCCCGACCAGCGTGGCGATCACCGACTTCGTCAGCGAGAACGTGTCGGCGACGCGGGGCCCGCGGTAGTGCGCGTCGTGCACCACCCGGCCGCCCACCCGCACGAGCAGGTGCGACACGTGCGCGAAGGCGGGGTCGCCGTGCAGCTGCTCCTCGATGCCGGCGATGGCGGCGCGCAGGCGGGCGGTCACGGCCGGGCCGGCCCGCGCGCGGCAGTGGTCTGCGTCACGTCAGCATGATGGCACCCGGTTGCGACCCGCCGCGTCCCCCGCACCCGATCGGTACGCTCACCGGCCATGACGTACGTCGCGGTAGCCGGTCCCGGCGACGCCCCGCCGGCGGTGTGCGCGGTGGCGGAGGAGGTCGGCGCGCTGCTCGCCCGGCGCGGCGCGATCGTGGTCTGCGGCGGCCTGGGCGGGGTGATGGCGGCGGCCTGCCGGGGCGCGGCGGCGCACGGCGGCACCACCGTCGGCCTGCTGCCGGGCGACACCCGCGCGGGCGCGAACCCGCACCTCACCGTCGCCCTGCCCACCGGCCTGGGGCAGCTGCGCAACGGCCTGGTGGTGGCCGCCGCCGACGCGCTGATCGCGGTCGGCGGCAACTGGGGGACGCTCAGCGAGGTGGCGCTGGCGGCGCGGGCCGGCAAGCCCGTCGCCGCGGTGGGCGGCTGGACGGTGTCCGGGCCGGACGGTCCGGTGGACGCGGCCGTCACCCGGTGCGCGACGGCGGCCGAGGCGGTCGCCGCCGTCCTGCCCTGACGGTCAGCCGGGCCCGGGCAGCGCGCCCGCCAGCTCGTGGGCGGGGCTCGGCGGCGCGGCGCCGGGGCGGGCGCCCTGCCGGGTGGCGCCGACGCCGGCCGCCACCACGCAGGCGATGCCCGCCACCGCCGCCCAGCCCGGCACCTGGCGCAGCGCGACCAGCCCGACGACCAGCGCGATCGCCGGCTCCAGGCTCATCAGGGTGCCGAACGCGGCGGCGGTGAGCCGGCGCAGCGCGTACAGCTCCAGCACGAACGGCACCGCCGGCAGCAGCACGGCCAGCCCCAGGCCGACGGCGAGCAGCTCCGGGGTGAGCAGCGGGAACGTCGACGGCCCGGCGACGGCGGTGGCGACCAGCGCGGCCACCGGCATGGACACGGCCAGGCCCTGCACGCCGGACACCTCGTCGCCGACGCGCTGGGTGAGCAGGATGTACGCCGCCCAGCAGACCGCGGCGCCCAGCGCGTACGCCACGCCGGCCGGGTCGGCGCCGCCGTGCCACGGCTCGGTGAGCAGCAGGACCCCGGCCCCGGCGAGCAGCGGCCACCCGGCCCGGCCGCCGCGCCCGCGGGCGACGGCGACGCCGAGCGGGCCGAGGAACTCCAGGGCGCTGGCCGTGCCGAGCGGCAGCCGGGCGACGGCGGCCATGAACAGCATGGTGATGCCCGCCGTCACCACGCCGAGCGCGACGCAGGCCAGCAGCGCGCGCCGGGTGAAGCGGGACGGGCGCGGCCGGACGACGGCGGCGAACAGCAGGCCCGCCCACGCCAGCCGCAGCCACGCCGCGCCCTGGGCGCCGACGGTGTCGATGAGCGTGACGGACAGGGCGAGGCCGAGCTGCACGCACACCATGGCGACGACGGCCAGCGCGGCGCCGGAGCGGGACGACGGGGTCATGCGGACCAGTACACGCGACGGCAACCGTTCACGTCCACGTGACTTTGCTGGACACACCGTTCAGTCTCACTGAATAATAAGGCGGATGGAGACCCGCCGGCTGGAGCTGCTGCTGGAGCTGTCGCGGCTGGGGTCCATGCGCGCCGTCGCCGACGAGCTGGGCGTCACCACCTCGACGGTGTCGCAGCAGATCGCCGCGCTGGCCCGGGAGGCCGGCACCGGCCTGATCGAGCCGCAGGGCCGCCGGGTGCGGCTCACCCCGGCCGGACGGCGGCTCGCCGAGCACGCGGTGACGATCCTCGCCGCCGTCGACGCCGCCCGGCTCGACCTCGACCCGGGCGCCGAACCGGCCGGCACGCTGCGGATCACCGGGTTCGCCACGGCGATCCGGCGCAGCCTGCTGCCGGTGGTCGCCACGCTCGCCCGCAGCCACCCGCGGGTGCGGCCGCTGCTGCACGAGCACGAGCCGCCCGAGGCGCTGACGCTGCTCGCCGCCGACGCCATCGACCTGGCGCTGACCTACGACTACGACCTGGCGCCGGCCGGCGTCGACCGCACGCTGGAGGCGCTGCCCCTGTGGTCCGTGCCGTGGGGGCTGGGCGTGCCGGCCGCCGACACCGGCGTCCCCGCCGGCGACACCCCGGCCGCGTTCCGCCGCTACCGCGACCACGACTGGATGGTGAACTCGCGGCACACCGCCGACGAGGAGGTGGTCCGGACGGTGGCGTCCATGGCGGGCTTCGAGCCGCGGATCGCGCACCGCTCCGACAGCCTCGACCTGTTCCAGGACCTCATCGTGGCCGGGCTCGGCGTGGGCCTGCTGCCGCAGCCGATGCGCACCACGCCGGGCATCCGCATCGTGCCGCTCGCCGGGCCGGGGGTGACGCTGCGCGCGTACGCGGTGGTGCGGCGCGGCCGGGCGGCCTGGCCGCCGCTGGCGCTGGTGCTGGACCTGCTGCGCGCCCAGGCGTGACGCTGGTCGAAGCCGTTTACATTCGTATACACTGCGGCGCAGAGTGATGAACGACAACTACATCTGGGACGACGACAGCTACGACCGTCTCGCCGCGAGCCACGTGCCCTGGCAGGACGCCCAGTACGTGATCCGGCACAGCAGCCCGGTCATCCGCCGGCACCTGGGCCGGGTGCTGCTGCTGACCGGCCGCGCCGCCGACGGTTCCTGGCTGACCGTCGTGGCCGTCGAGACCCACGACGACACGTACCACGTCCACGACGCCCGCCGCCTCGACGCCGAGGAGTCCGCGGTCGCCGACGCCGCCACCGGAGGTGTGTGACATGACCAGCAAGGACGACATCGCCGCGGCCAAGGCCGCCCTGGCCCTGCCGTTCGACCCGGCCGCCGGCCGGATCGTCGAGCGGCCCGGCGCCCGCGCGAGCGAACGCCGGCCCACCGTGGTCCACTCCACCCGGCTGCCCGCCGAGTTCTCGGAGGAGCTGGAGGCCGAGGCCGGCCGCCTCGGCACCAACCCGAGCAAGCTGATGCAGGACATCGTCGTGCGCTGGCTGACCGCGCGCCGCCAGTCCCCCACCGTCACCGTCAACGTGGCCGACCTGCACCGCGCCCTGGACTCGGTGCTGGGGCACCAGCCCGCCGCCTGAGCCGCGGCGGGCCGCCGCTCAGCCGTTGTCGCGCACCGCGGCGAGGATCTCGTCGGCGCGCGCGTCGATGCGCCGGGTGATCGTGGTCGTCTGCTGGTCGCGGCGCTGGTTCTGGGTGCGGATGGCGCCGCCCCAGCGCAGGTTCTCCTCGCCCGTGGCCGGGTCCTTCTCCACGATGGACCGCATCACCTCGTGCAGGGCGTCCCGGCCGGCGCGGCTGCGCGCCCACGAGGTCATCAGCTTGTCGAAGTCGTCCTGCTTCATGGGGAGGTCCTCCGTCTCGCGCAGCAGCGCGTCGGTGCGGGGCATGGGCCACGGGCGGTCGTCGTGCTCGCGGTTCTGCCGGCTCTGGAAGTGGATGTGCTTGTCGTGCGGGCTGTCGCCGGTGTACTCGCGTTCGCGCCAGTCGTCGACGGTGGCGTTCGCGATGACCCGCTGATGGATCCACAGGATCGACCGGCCGTGCGGGTCGTTCTCGAAGTCGAGCTTGAGCGCCTCGCAGATGCGCCGCTCCTCCGGCGTGCCCTGCGGGCGGTTCGAGCCGAGGAAGTTGACGTCGCAGTCGAAGGCGTCGACGGTGCCGTCGGCGTCCGGCTGGTGGCGCGATGACGGGGAGTGGAACTCGTCGGCGACCGCGCCGTCGGAGGCCAGGCCGCGGTCCGGGAACCGGGCGTTGATGGCGTTGCGCCAGACGGTCAGCGCGGGATTCAGGCCGCCCCAGCTCATCGCGGGCTCCGCGATCGGGGCGGGCGGGCGGCGGGACGACGGGTGCAGGATCGGTCCATGGCGTGCCTTTCCGCTCAAGGGCGGGTGTGCCCTCGTCCCGTCATCGTCACGCCGGGTCGCGGCGGCGCACATCGCGCGCGGGCCGCGTCCCCCGCGTCGATCAGCGGGCGCCCGCGTCCGATCATGCGGGCGGGCCGTCGGCCGGACGGCACGCTCAGTCGGGTCGGTGACCGGGCCGCTGTCCGGTGCCGGACAGCGTCGCCAGCAGCACCCGGCCGGGGCGCACGACGAGCACCCGCCCGTCCGGGCCGACCGCCATCAGCTCGGGGCCGGCCGGGCCGCCGAACACGTCCAGCGGGTGCCGGTCGCAGCGCACACCGGTGCAGCGCCACACGGTCTGCCGCCAGAACGACGGCGCCGCGCCCACGGTGACGTGCGGGCCGCCCGGGCGGGTGGTCCGCACCGCCGACGTGACGTACGTGTGGCCGCCGGCCGCGGCGAGCGCGCCGGAGCCGGGCGCGATGCCGTTGGACAGTGCCACCGCCCCGCCGCCGCCGAGCCGGAGCCGGCCCGGCTTCAGCGACACGGCCTCGCCGCCCAGCCGCTCCGGGGTGAGCAACAGCGCGTCGGGCGGCCCGGCCGAAGCCGCCGCGCGGCGGGGCGCGGTGCAGGCGGGCGGGTCGCAGGTGACCTGCTGCAGCGACTGCCCGATGTGGAACGTCGCCACCGGGCGCCCGTCGGCGCCGACCGCCAGCCGGGCGCGGCGCTCGTCGGGGAAACCGTCCTCGGGGACGCGTTCCAGGGTCGCGACCCGGTGCCGCCGCGGGGCGGCGCAGGTGGCGTCGGCGCAGCGCACGAGCGTGACGCCGTAGGTGGGTGCGCCGGCCGCGCCGTCCGGCGACGGCATCGCCAGCGCGAACCAGAGGGCGCCGTCGGGCGCGGCCGCCGCCGCCAGCAGCGGCCACCCGAACGGCTCGCGGGCCGAGCCGCGCACCGGCAGCCAGCCCTCGCGGCAGCCGTCGCGGGTGCAGCGCGCATAGTGGACGAACGGGCCGCCGCCGTCCGCCGACCCGCTGACGACGGCCGTGACCACGGCGCCGTCCGGGCCGACGGCGACGGCGCCGCGGCCGTCCATCACCGCCGGGCCGCCGTGCCGGGTGACGTAGCGGTCGCACGGGTCGTTGTCGCAGAACCGCACCTCGGCGGTGCCCACGATGACCGGGTGCCGCCCGGCCGGCCAGGCCACGGCCACCGCGCCGATGGGGGCGTCGCCGTGCGAGCGCACCGACGGCGCCCCGGTGGGCAGCACGGCGACGGCGGCGGTGAGCAGCACGGGCGCGCAGATCGCCGCGACGCCGGGCCAGACCCGCCGCGGCTCGGCGGCGGCCAGCGGTGCCAGCCGGGCGTCGGCGGCGGCCAGGTCGGCCGACTCCTGCCCGGTCGAGCGCAGCACGTCGCGCTGCAGCAGGTAGGTGTGGGCCAGGATGCCCGCCTGGGCGGCCACCACGGCGGTCAGCAGCGCCGCGTCGGCCAGCCCGCCCAGCACCGGCCGGTCCAGGGCCGGCCGCGCGAGGTCGCGCACGTACACCAGGACCAGCGGGACCACCACGCCGCCCAGCAGGAGGGCCCCGGCCGTGCCCGCCACCCGGCCCTTCGTCAGGCCCCACGCGGACCCGCCCAGCGGCCGCGCGAGGACCCCGGGCAGCAGCCGCGCCGCCACCACCGCGACCGCCGCCAGGGCCCCGAGGACCAGCAGCACGCCGGCGCGGCCGGTGGCGCCCGCGACGCCCCCGACCACCCACACCGCGGCGACCGCGGCGGCGGCCGCCGCGCACAGGCCGACGGCCAGTCGCGGGACCTGCCGGGCCGCGACGGCCAGCGCCGCGCCGGGCCGCACCGTGTGCCCACGGGCCGCGCCGGCCAGCGCCAGCGCGCCCGCGGGGAGCGCGACCAGCCACGCCGCGACGGCCGGCGCGGGCCGCGCCCAGGCGAGGGCGCCGTCGCCGGCGCCGGGGAACACCGGCACCCCGTCGACGACGGCCAGCCCGTCGCGGCCGAGCAGCAGGTCCAGCGCCAGGCCGCCCAGCAGGGCCACGGCCAGCACCGGCAGCACGACGGGCAGCACCCGGCCGCGGTGGGCCCACGCCAGCCGGTAGCCGGCCAGGGCGTTGCCCAGGAGGCCGGCCAGCGGTCCGCGGGACGCCGGTGGCGGCAGGGGGGACGACATCGCGCCAGGATAGGGCGGACGATCTTGTCCGTGTGTCCCGTCGGCGGCACTTCGGTAGGGTCTGGGCCGATGCGGACCAAAGATCGGCTCAGCGAGGACATCCGGCGGGACCGGCGCGCGGCGCTCGTGGTCAACACCGGCTCCCGCCGGGGGCGCCGGCTGTACGCGGGCGCCCGCGCGCGGCTGCTCGCGGCCGGGTTCACCCTCCTCGCCGACGAGCGCGTCGACCGCCCCGGCGAGCTGGAGGACCGGCTGGCCGCCGCCGTCGCCGCCGGGCCCGACCTGCTCGTCGCCGGGGGCGGCGACGGCACGATCAGCACCGCCGCGCGGCTGCTCGCCCACCGCGACATCGCCCTGGGGCTGCTGCCGCTGGGCACCACCAACAACTTCGCCCGCACCGTCGGCATGCCGCTGGACCTGGACGCCGCCGTCGCCACCCTGGCCGGCGGCACCGTCGTCGACGTCGACCTCGGGCGGGCCGGGGACCTGCTGTTCACCAACCACGTCGGCGTGGGGCTGTCCGCCGAGGTGATGCTGTCCGCGCCGCGCGCGCTCAAGCGGGTCGCCGGGCGGCTGGCGTACCCGGCCACCGCGCTGGCCCTGCTGGCCCGGCACCGGCCGCTGCGCGCCGTCGTGCACGCCGCCGGCCGCCGGCACGAGTTCGTCACCCACCAGCTGTACGTGGCCAACGGCGGCTTCCACGCCGGCCGGCCCATCACGGCCGACGCGCACGCCGACGACCGGCTGCTGGTGGCGTACCCCGTGGGCGGCCCGGCGCGGCGCGACCTGCTGCGCGAGACGGCGCGCAACGCGGCGCACGGCCACCGCCGCACCGTGGCCGACGAGCCGTTCCTGGCCGTCGGCGAGCTGCGGCTGGAGACCGACCGGCCCGCCCGCGTCGAGGTCGACGGCGAACCCTGCGGGCGGACCCCGCTGACCGTCGCCGTGGAGCCCAACGCGCTGCGCGTGATGGCCCCGCCGGGAACTCCGGACAACTGATCGCGGCGCGGTGTCGATCCGCGCCCGCCCCGTTCGACCCTGGGGTGAGAAGGTCGGACCGCGACCTCGCAACCGGGAAACAGGGAGATCCACCATGGCGAAGTACATGCTCATCATGCGCGGCACCGACGAGTCGATGGCCCGGATGATGCAGACGCCGTTCGAGGAGATGCTGGAGCACGTCGGCCGGTTCAACGACGAGCTGATCCGCGCGGGCGTGCTGGTCGCGGCCGAGGGCCTCGACGACGCGGCGCAGGGCGTCGTCGTCGACTACGGCGCCGAGGCTCCGGTCGTCACCGACGGCCCGTACGGCGAGACCAAGGAGCTGTTCGGCGGCTTCTACATCCTCGACGTGGCCTCCAAGGAGGAGGCGGTCGAGTGGGCCAAGCGGATGCCCGCGTTCCCCGGCTCGAAGTGCGAGATCCGCCGGGTGCCCGGCATCGACGAGTTCCCGCAGGACAACGAGTGGATCAAGGTCGAGCGGGCCTGGCGCGAGCGGACCGGTCAGCTCTGATGTCCGGCGCCCACGACGGCCCGCCGCTCACCGAGCCGGCGCGGCGGGCCGTCGAGGCCGTGTGGCGCATCGAGAGCGCCCGCATCGTCGGCGCGCTCGCCCGCTACACCGGCGACTTCGCCCTCGCCGAGGACGTCGCGCAGGAGGCGCTGGCCGAGGCGCTGGTGACCTGGTCGCGCGACGGCGCCCCGGCGAGCCCGGTGGGCTGGCTGCTCGCCACCGCCCGGCGGCGCGCCATCGACGCGTTCCGCCGCCGGTCGGCCCGCGACGAGCGGTACGCGCTGCTGGCCGGCCAGCTGGCCGAGGGCGAGGCCAGCTCGGGCGCCGTGCCGGCCCGCCCCGGCCCGGACGAGCTGCCCTGGGACCCCGACCGCATCGAGGACGACGTCCTGGCGCTGATGTTCGTCGCCTGCCACCCGGTGCTGCCGCCGGAGGCGCGGGTGGCGCTGACCCTGCGCACCGTCGGCGGCCTCACCAGCGAGGAGATCGCCCGGGCGTTCCTGGTGCCGGTGCCGACGATCCAGGCCCGGATCACCCGCGCGAAGAAGACCATCGCCGCGGCCCGGGTGCCGTTCGAGCTGCCGCCGCCCGAGCAGCGGCCGGACCGGCTCGGCGGCGTCCTCAGCGTCCTCTACGTGATCTTCACCGAGGGATCGACCGCGACGGCCGGCGACGACCTGCTGCGCCCCGACCTGGCCTACGAGGCGATCCGGCTGGCCCGCACGCTGACCGCGCTGCTGCCCGGCGAGCCGGAGGCGCACGGCCTGCTGGCGCTGTGCGAGCTGACCGCCGCCCGGTTCCCGGCCCGCACCGGCCCCGACGGCGAGCCGGTGCTGCTGGAGGACCAGGACCGCCGCCGCTGGGACACCTCGGCGATCCGCCGCGGCCTGGCCGCGCTGGACCGGGCGACCGCCGCCGGGCGCGGCCTCGGCCCGTACGGCCTGCAGGCCGCCATCGCCGCCTGCCACGCCACCGCCGCGTCGGTGCCCGAGACCGACTGGGACCGCGTCGTGCTGCTGTACGAGGCGCTGGGGCGCATCGCCCCCTCCCCCGTCGTCGACCTCAACCGGGCCGTCGCCGTCGCCATGGCGCACGGCCCGGCCGCGGGCCTGTCCATCGTGGACGACCTGGTCGCCGCCGACCGGTTGCCCGGCTCGCATCTGCTGCCCGGCGTCCGCGGTGAGCTGCTGACCCGGCTGGGCCGCACCACCGAGGCCCGCGCCGAGCTGGAGCTGGCCGCCCGGCTGTGCCGCAACGCCCGCGAACGCTCCGTCCTGCTGCGCAAGGCCGCCGCGCTCGGCTGACCGGGCGCCCGGCCGCTCAGCGCCGGGTCGCGTACCGGGTCAGCAGCACGCCGCCGGGGAACGTCCGGGTCTCCGCCAGGGTCAGGTCCACCCGCCGGTCGAGGGTGGGGAAGAACGGCGTGCCGCCGCCCACCAGGACCGGGTGAGTGACGAGCACGTACTCGTCGATCAGATCGGCCCGCATCGCCGCCGCGGCGAGGGTGGCGCCGCCGATGTCCATGGGCCCGCCGTCGCCGGCCTTCAGCCGGGTGATCTCGGCGACCGCGTCGCCGGTGACCAGGCGGGCGTTGCCGTCGACCGTGCTCAGCGTCGAGGAGAACACCACCTTCGGCATGTCCCGCCAGCGGCGGGCGTAGGTGATGTGCGCCGGGGTGGCGCCGGGCTGCCGGTCGGCGGTCGGCCAGTGGGCGTTCATCCCCGCCCAGATCCGGCGGCCGTACAGGGCCAGGCCGGTCGAGCCCACCCGGTCGGACCAGAACTGGAACAGCTCGTCGCTCGGCACGCCCCAGCCGAGGTCGTCGCCGGGCCCGGCGACGTAGCCGTCCAGGCTGACGTTCATGGCCAGGGTCAGTGTCCGCATGGGCATCAGCCTTCCGCAGGCCGGGCTCCGGTGTACAACCGGGCCCCGGTGGTCACGCGGACGGCGCGCTCCGGGCGTCCCGGGCGTCGCGGGCGTCCCGGAGGAAGACGATGCCGTCGTAGTTCGGCAGGTGCGCCGGGTCCAGCGGGGCGTAGCCGTACCAGGGCGACACCCGCGCGTCGCGTCCCGCGGCCGCGGCCAGCCCGCGCGGGTCGGCCAGGCGGCGGTCCCCGGGCTGCGCGTACAGCAGCCCTTCGACGGTGTCCGGTGGCGGGACGCCGACGCCGCGGTGGTGGATGGTGCCGACGGCGGTCGCCAGGACCGCGTAGTCGTCGCCCAGGTAGGTGCCGGCGATCGCGCCGGCGCTCCACCACCGCACCGGCTCCCCGCCCATCCGCATCGAGCTGGGGTCGCGCTGCAGGTGGCTGTTGTGGGCGTGCACCAGCACCGGGCCGCGGCCGGCGAGGGCGAGCAGGTTCGCGGCCATCATCGCGTCGCGCACGCCCAGCAGCATCGCCAGCCGTTCCGGCCCGGCGCCGGCCATCGCCCAGTGGTAGCGCAGCAGCCCGACGGCGGTGCGCGCGTACAGCCGGGCCCGGTGCCAGTCCTCGGCCGGCGCGGGCCCGGCCAGCTGCGGTGCCTGCGCGTCGAGCAGGCCCGCCAGGTCGTCGGCGAGCAGCCGCAGCTCGCGCGCGTCGGCGGTGCGGCCCACGGACCGCGCCGGGTCGCGCATGGCGGCCGGCTCGGTCCACCGGTCGTCGGCGCCGAGCAGGTCGTCCAGGGTCCCCGCGGTGCAGGGCAGCAGGCCGGGGTCCACCCGCGCGGCCAGGTGGGCGTGCAGCCCGAGCAGCGCCTGCCGGGGGCTGGCGGCGGCCGTGATCTCCAGCGGGCCGTCGAACCCGGCGAAGCGCACCCGCTCGGCCGGGGGCCGGCCGTCGTTGTGCGCGCGCAGCCACCGCACCAGCTCCCGGTTGCCCGCCAAGGCGCCCCACCCGTGGCTGAAGCCGCGCGCCATCACCTCGTCGAGGTCGCCGGCGCCCGCGGTGACGTACGCGTCGACGACCAGGCCCATCAGGCAGTCGCTCTCGACGGCGATCGTCCGGTACCCCGCCCGCTCCACCAGCTGCCGGAACAGGTCGTTGCGCAGGCCCAGCAGATCCTCCTCGCCGTGGGTGGGCTCGCCGAGGGCGAGCACCCGCGGCCGGGCCGCGAGCAGGTCCAGGACGGCGTCGGCGTTCACACCAGCACTCATACCTCCACGCTATCGTTGAACTTCCGGTTGAAACTTTGCGGCGACGGCGAGCTGTGCGCGGATGCGAAACCTTCAAACCGGTGATCACCTGCGGCCGGTCGACCTGGCCCGGGAGCACGGCCTGTCCACCCAGGCGGTGCGCAACTACGAGGCCGCCGGCATCCTGCCCCCGGCCACGCGCACCCCGCACGGCTACCGCACCTACACCGCGCGGCACGCCGCCGCCCTGCGCGCCTTCCTCGCCCTCATCCCGGGCCACGGCCACCGGGCCGCCGCGTCGATCATGCGGGCCGTGCACCGGGACGCCGTCGAGGAGGCGCTGCACCTCGTCGACACCGGCCACGCCCAGCTGCTGGACGACCGCCGCACCCTGCACGCCGTCGAGGCCGCCGTCCGCGACCTCGCCCCGGCGCCGCCGGACCGCGGCGGCACGTTCGTCGGCCCGCTGGCCCACCGCCTCGGCATCCGCCCGGCCACCCTGCGCGCGTGGGAACGCGCCGGCCTGGTCCGGCCGCCCCGCGACCCCCGGACCGGCTACCGGGTGTACGGCGCGGCCGACGTGCGCGACGCCCGGCTCGCCCACCAGCTGCGGCGTGGCGGCTACCCGCTGGAGCGCATCGCGGTGGTGATCGCCCAGGTCCGCTCCGCCGGCGGCGTCGAACCGCTGGAGACCGTGCTGCGCGACTGGCGCGCCCGGCTGTCGGCCCGCGGCCGCTCCATGCTCGCCGGCGCCGCCGCCCTGCACGCCTACCTCGACGACCGCCCCGGGTGACGGTCGCCGCGGCACGCACTAACCTGCCGGCATGCGCATGCTGCACCTGGGGCTGCGGGTCACCGACCTGCAGCGGTCGCTCGCGTTCTACACGGCCGTCGGGTACACCACGATCGGCACCGTCCCGGAAGTCCGCCGGGCGCCCGGCGAGCCGCCGTTCGAACAGGCTGATGAACGCCGGGAAGTTCCGGGACCCGCCGCAGAAGAACGTCACCGGCGCGCTCCGGTCGGCCACCAGCGCGTGCGCGGCGGTGTCCGTCGGCTCGCCGGTGACCGAGTCGCCCTGGTACGCCGGCTCGCGGTCGCCGTGCACGGCGTGGTGGCCGCGGCGCTGCAGTTCGTCGCAGACCGTCGTCTTGCCGGTGCCGGAGACGCCCTCGACCAGATCGTTCCGGACGCCCATCAGCGGGCGGTCACGGCGTCGCCACGGTGTCGCCACGGATCACCGCCCGAGGGTACCGAACGGGCAGGCCGACCGGCGTGCGGCGCCGGGCGGGCATCGGCGATGCTGGGGGCGTGGAGTACGTGTCCAGAGTGCCGCGGCCGCCGCTGGACGCCCTGATCGACGACGTCTACTACCTGGCCGGTGCGGCGCCGTACGCCCGGCTGACGCTGCCGCCGATGCCGGCGGCGCTGCTTATCGTCAACCTCGGGGCGCCGTTCCGCATCCGCACGGGCGCCGAGGCGGCCGAGTTCGCCGACGGCTGCGTCATCACCACGCCCACCCGCGCGCTGGAGTTCGGCTACCCGCCCCGGACCCGGTCCGTCGGCGTGCACGTCAAGCCGTGGGGGCTGGCGCCGTTCCTGCCGATGCCCGCGGCCGAGCTGCGGGACCGGCCGGTGCCGGTGGAGCAGGTCTGGGGCCGGGCCGCCGTCGCGGAGCTGCGCGACCGGCTGGCCGCGGCGGCCGGGCCGCGGGAGATGCTGACGATGCTCGAGGACGAGCTGATGCGCCGGCTGCGCTCGACCGCCGGCCTGGGCCTGGTCCGCCACACGAGCGGGCTCATCGCGGCCACCCGCGGGGCGGCGCCGATCGGCGGCCTGAGCGAGGCGGCCGGGGTCAGCAGCACGCTCATGGCGCGGCGGTTCAAGGAGACGATCGGGGTCACGCCGAAGCGGCTGGCCCGCACGTACCGCTTCGCCGCCGCCGTGTTCGCGCTCGACCCGGCCGGGCCGGTCGACTGGGGCGACCTCGCCGCCCGCGCGGGCTACTTCGACCAGGCCCACTTCGGCCACGAGTTCCGGGAGTTCACCGGGCTCACGCCGACCCGGTACGTCGACGTCCGGCGGCGGTTCCTGCGCGAGCATCCCGGCCACGCGCTGGACGGCTGGCCGCTGCCGGCCGATTGATTTCGTACAAGAACCCCCGCTCAGGACACGCTAGCTTGGGGGCCCGGACAGCAGAGGAGAGCCCCGTGGGCACGGTCGTGATGTACAGCTCGGTGTCGGTGGACGGCTTCATCGCCGACGCCGGCGACCAGCCCGGCCCGCTGTTCGAGTGGCTGGTCAGCGGCGACGTGCCGCTGGACGCCGACGGCGGGGTCCGGGTGTCGCAGACGTCGTACGACTACGTCCGGCCGTACTGGGACCGGATCGGGGTGACGATCTGCGGCCGGCGCGTCTTCGACCTGACGGACGGCTGGGACGGCAAGCCCCCGGGCGGGATCGCCCACGTGGTCGTCGTGACGCACCGGCCGCCGCCCGACGGCTGGGACCCGGCGGCACCGTTCCACTTCGTCGACGGCGTCGAGGCGGCCGTCGCCCGGGCGCAGGAGCTGGCGGGCGACCGCCTGGTCGAGGTCGCCGCCGGCGACGTCGGCGGCCAGGTGCTGGCCGCGGGCCTGGTCGACGAGGTGCGCATGGACGTCGCGCCCGTCGTGTTCGGCTCCGGCAAGCGCTACTTCGGGTCGATCGACGCGCAGCACCTGCTGGAGGACCCCGACGTGGTGATCCGGGGCGACCGGGTGCTGCACCTGCGCTACCGGGTGCGCCGCTGACCGCGGTCGTGCCCGCCGTCGTCACGGGCGTCCTGGTGCAGGGCGGCGCGGTCCTGCTGGTGCACCGCAGGCCGGACAAGCGGGTGTACCCCGACGTCTGGGACCTGCCGGGCGGGCAGGTCGAGGCGGGCGAGTCGGAGCTCCAGGCCCTCGCCCGCGAGATGCACGAGGAGCTGGGCGTGCACATCGTGGCGGAGTCCGCCGCGCGGCTGGGCGTCCTGCGGGCCGGCCGTGGGGCGGACGCCGTCCGCGTGGGGGTGTGGCTGATCGGCGCGTGGGCCGGCTCGCCGGCCAACCGGGCCCCCGACGAGCACGACGACATCGCCTGGGTCGGGATCGGCGCGCTGGGCGGCCTCTCGCTCCCCCACGGCGTGCTGGCGGCGGCGCGTCACCTGCCGGCGTTCGAGCGCCTGGCGGTCATTTCGGCGTTGCAGTAGGGCACCGCCCTGGACGTCGAGGGTCACGTCGGACCGGGCCGGCGCAGGAGTGCAAAGACGCCTACCGTTCGCACCCCTGGCGGCGGTCTGGCTTCCCTCTGGGCAGGCAGACAGGGTGGATCCGCACACATCCTGGAGCCTGCCCGTGCGGCGAGGACCGGCTCTCGCAGCCAAGAATCCGGAAGCCACCGACCTACCTCTGATCGAGGCGGGTCGAGGGCTTCTTCGCATCTTCACGCCTGCCGCTGGGCTGGAACCGACGACGTCGCCGCGAAGCAGAGGCGTCGGCGGCGGG
>NZ_BOOY01000028.1 GCF_016863475.1 Spirilliplanes yamanashiensis | reverse complement strand
GGGGGGGGGCCGCAGGCCCGGCCTGCTGGGCGGCCCGACCGGCCTGCGGAGCGGGCCGTTTGAACCCCTACAGAAAGTTCTCACGGGGATGATGTTGGCGGGTGATCTCGACGGTCGGGTGTGACCCGAGTAGCGGCGGCGACCGGGAGGCCAACAGCGCCCTCTGGCGCATCACCCTGGTCAGAATGCGCTGCCACCAGCCCACCAAGGACTACGTCGCCCGCCGCAGCACCGAAGGCAAGACCAAGACCGAGATCATGCGATGCCTCAAGCGCTACATTGCCCGCGACCTTCGCCCACCTTAGCCAGGCATCCACCGGCCACAGGTAAGCGAGGCACACCTGCCACGATCGAGCCATGCTGCGATCCGTCGAATTAACGGCAGTTCTTGCCCTCAGCGACGCGCCCTTCCATAACCTGCACTGGAAGAGCGACGTCGAACTCAGCCTCGACTGCTTCATCTGCCAACGGACCGGCCGCACCACAGCGTTGCAGCACGGCGCAGAACAGGGAACGTGCTCCGGCGAGAGTAAGACCGGCCGGCACCCTGCACCCGCACGGGTATCCGCGTTCGACCACACCACCGAGCGGGGACGAACCATCCTGCGAGCCGTGGTGGACTACTGGTGGGCACCTTTCCACGACGCCGAACGGGACCAGCCGTCGTCGGCCCTGACCCGCACGCCGTGGGTCCGACTGCACCTTGGCTACCTCTGCCCGCAACCAGCCGGGTCAGGGACCATCTCGACACAGAGCAATCTCATCCGCCCGCAGACCCACACCTGCGAGCACTGCGCCGCACCCATCGCCCACAGCCACGAGACACCTCGGATCCAACTCCTCACCCAAAGCATCGGCACCAGCAACGACGCCAACTGCGCGAAATGGGAGCGTCCGGACACCAGGGACTCGGCTGTCGTGCCTTGAAGAAGCTGGGCGACAAACTGGTAGCGGGACGCGGGTGACACTCCGTTGAGCGGTTGGTGATCGGCAGAGACCTGAGATCATCGACGGATGTGGGCTCGTATTTCCAAGATCGGACGAGGGTCGCCGGTCATGGTTGACGCCACGGTTGCCGGCCAAGCGCTTCATGCCGTGTGGATCGGTGAACTGCCTCGCGTCGGCGAGTCTGTAGATGTCGAGCTGGACGTTCCTGGCCCGCACGCGTGGGGTGACACCGTCACGCTCGACGTTCCGGGAGGTGAGCTTCCTGGTGGTCCCTGGCTGCACGGTGTTGTCGAACTACAAGATCACGAAGGTCTGGTGACCTTACGCATCGCGGACGGTTTGGTGGCCGTTGATGTGGAGGGCAGCTGGCCGAGCCTTACCCCCGGAACCAAGGTTGCGGTGCTTGCTCAAAGGGTCCTGCTCTATCCCACCGGCATATGACCGAGAGTCGGGAGTACTGAGGAGCTGGCGCCGCGGGTGCCGTTCTGGACGCGACGGGCGCGCTGTGGTCGATGTCCTCTTCACGGTCGCCATGAGATTGGGCATACCAGGAACTCGGCATGCCTTGGGCCGTCGACCGCCCGCCTGACACCAAACGATCTTGAGCGTTCTCTTGGACTCGAAACGGGCGGACCTTTACTCGACAGCCCTGGCACGACCGCCAGGATCAGTACGCCAGAGCAGCGCGGTCCCCGGTCGCGCGGACCACCATCTTGCTCCGTACACGCAAGATCGGTGGCTCGGCTCACTCGGCGCCCTCCGGAAAGGTAGCTCCGCCGAACTCGTCATCAGACCAGCCCGGACGCCACCGCCTGGGCGAAGCCGATCAAGTCGGACCAACAGTGGCGTGACCTGGCACTACTTCTTCCGTCAATGGTCGACGTTGGGTCTCCCTGGTCCACCTTCCACGGCCTGGATACGGCCTGATCTTGAAACCACTCCCCCGCCCGGGCGGCACCACCAGGACCCGTGACCGATCGAGTCGCGGCAGCGCGGTCAAGGAGAGCCGGGCGTGCTGGTCAGCTGTCACGTCCGGCCGGTCGGGACCGACTGGGGTCGTCTGAGTTGCTGTACTTCTTGGCTGTACGACCACCACACCTGCGGGCGGCGCAGATTCGTTCACGTCGTGTGAGGGGCATCTTCACCTGCCGTCGCCCTGAAACGTTGCGACCCGTGCTTGGGCGGTAGCATGGGCCTGTTGCCCCGGACCCTGGTGAACTGCTGGATTGTTTTCGTCTCGGTGGCCGTCCAGCGGGTGCGTGACCTGCCAAACTGAGCGCGACTCGCCGCCGTTGATACCGGCAGCTGGGTGGTGACCGTCATGCGCGACTCCGTGATCGATGACACGCACAACCCCCGCGTCGTCTCGGGCGGTGTGAACCCCGTGGGGGATGTGACGTTTTCCCAGGTCGCCCGCCTGGAGCTTGACGAACTCCTTGAACAACTGATGCTGCAAGTGCGAGACGTACAAGGGGCACAGGGCCGACTACGTGGCCTGTTGCGTGCGTTCCTGGCGGTGGCACAGGCCGGCAGCCTCGACACGGTGCTGCTGCACGTGGTGGAGGCCGCGCGCGAGCTTGTCGACGCAAGGTACGCGGCCCTCGGCGTGGTCAACCAGGGCCGCCTGACGCGATTCGTGCATACCGGCATGGACAGCAAGACGGTAACCGCGGTTGGCCGCCTGCCCGCGGGTGAAGGACTCCTCGGCCTGCTGGTCGACCATCCGCATGCGTTGCGGCTCGCGGACATCGCCGCCCACCCTGCCTCGAGCGGGTTCCCCGAGCATCACCCGCCGATGCACTCATTCCTCGGGGTGCCGGTCCAGATCGGTGGCCGGGTATTCGGCACCCTGTACCTCACTGAGAAGCAGCACGGCGCTGAGTTCACCGGGGACGACGAACAACTCGCGCAAGCGCTGGCCTCAGCAGCGGGCGCGGCTATCGAGAACGCCATGCTGCTGTCGGAGAGCCGGCGACGGAACACCTGGCAGAACACGATGGCCGAGGTCAGCACTCAACTGCTGGCCGGTACCGACACCGACGAGGTGTTGCGGCAGCTGGTCCACCACGCCCGAGAAGACCTGCACGGGGTCGCCGCGAGCATCAGCGTGCCCAGCGACGACCCAGAACAGCTACGCCTGGCCGTCACCGAAGGGAATGACGATGATTCCCGGCAAGGCAGCCTCATCGCGCTGGCGGACTCGGTCGGCGGCGCCGCGATCACCGCCCGGCAGCTGATCGTGGTCAACGAGCGGCGTTCGAGCGTCGACCACGCGGCCGGCTCGCTCGCCGAAACCGTCGCCGTGCCGTTCATAGGGGTCGACGACAGGGTCAACGGCGCACTGACGGTGTCCCGAGCACCGGATGCCGAACCGTTCGGCCAACTCGATCTCGACCTGGTCGCCGCGGTCGCCGCGCACGCCGGGCTGGCCCTGCACCTGAACGAAGTCCGGGCAGACGCCGAACGCCGCCACCTGATCGACGATCGTCAACGGATCGGCGAAGACCTGCGCCACCACGTCATCCAACGCCTGTTCCGCCACGGACTGGCACTGCAGGGCGTCGCGTCACGATCCCACTACCCGCTTACCCGCAGCGCGGTGCAAACCCAGATCGACGAAGTCGACGCGATCATCCACGACATCCGCGCCGCCGTATTCGCCCTCCACCCCACCTGGACGGCGCCCGACGACCCCCCGCGATCAGCTCAACAGGCCGACGGCGCATCCTGACGGAAAGCGGGCCGATCGGCACTCACACCATGGCCTTCGCCTCTGCCCCCACATCGGGGAACCGGGCAGCGTGGCCGGTGGAGGTGAGTCACGGTGACCCACGTCGCAGCACAGCGCACCGCACAGGTTGTGGTCGGGGTGGACCGGACCGGCACCCACGACAACGCCGTCCTGACCGCGAGCCTCGAACACGCCCGCCGCAGCGGCGCCGACTTACGTGTCGTGCACGCCATCACCGCCGATGTCGAGTTGCCCGACGCACAGGTCGGCAGCACAACTCGCCGCCGGCAACTCGCCGCCCGGCATCACCTCGCCCAAGTCGCGGCCGCCGACCTGCGCCGCCAAGTCCACCAACTCGACGCCTCCGCCGCCGTGCACTACGACATCCAATACGGCGACCCGGCCACGATCATCCTCGCTGCCGCGCAACACGCCGAACTGATCGTCCTCGGCACCCATAGCGACGGCAACCGATGCTCCCCGCTTCTGCTCGGCACCGTCAGTCAAGACATCGCCGTGCACGCTACCTGCCCGGTACTGCTCATACCCGCCGGCCACCAGTCACAACTCACTCAGCGCCCTGCCGAAAAGTAGTCGATGCGTCCATGAGGAGTTATCCCGTCTGCCTGGGCTTCGCCATGTCGGGCCGGCACCGCGGGCGCAGACACGCCTTACCGTTTGCGTCCGCGGTGCCGGTCTGCCATCCCGCTGGGCAGGCAGGCGGGATGACGCCGGCACCCATCCCGGAGCCCTGCCCGTCCGGCGAGGACAACAGCACTTGCACCCTCGCGACTCGGAAGCCCCCGACCTACCGCAATCGAGGCAGGCCGGGGGCTTCTTCGTATCTTCGCGCCTGCCGCCGGGCTGCAACCGTGACGCCGTGGACGCAGTCCTAAGGCGTCAGGGCGGGCCTCTGGCCCGGCCCTGCGGGGCGGCGCGACGGCCTGCGGAGCAGGCCGCTTGGCCACGCGGCCCCGGATTCACGCTCCGCGTCTTCACGCACCTCATGCCGACCAGCGAGGACCGAACCCGCCGCGCCATCGACGACGCCTTCGCGGACGACCCGGAACCCGTGACGGCCTGGAGACGGCCTGATCATGTATTTCCGGGCCATTCCGCCGGTAGAACCGCAGGTCAGAGGCGGTCTGTCGGTCACTTGGCGTTGAAGTACGACGCCTCCGGGTGGTGGACGATGATCGCGTCGGTGGACTGCTCGGGTTCGAGCTGGAACTCCTCCGACAGCACCACGCCGATGCGGTCCGCGCCGAGCAGGTCGACGATCTTCGTGCGGTCCTCCAAGTCCGGGCAGGCGGAGTAGCCGAGCGCGTACCGGCAGCCCCGGTAGTCGGTCTTCAGCAGGCCGGCCAGGTCGCGGGGGTCGGAGTCGGCGACCGTGGCGCCCGACGGCAGGGTCAGCTCGGTGCGGACCCGGCGGTGCCAGTACTCGGCCAGCGCCTCGGTCAGCTGCACGCTCAGGCCGTGCACCTCGAGGTAGTCGCGGTACTCGTCGCGGGCGAACATCTTGGCCGTGTACTCGCTGATCGGCTGGCCGACCGTGACCAGCTGCAGGGCGACCACGTCCAGCTCGCCGGAGTCCTTCGGCTTGAAGAAGTCGGCGAGGCACAGGCGGCGTTCCTGGCGCTGGCGCGGGAACGAGAACCGGACCCGCTCGCTGTGGCCGTTCTCGTCGAGCACGACCAGGTCGTTGCCCTCGGAGTAGGCCGGGAAGTAGCCGTACACGACGGCGGCCTCGAGGACCTTGTCGGCGGTGAGGCGGTCGAGCCAGTGGCGCAGCCGCGGGCGGCCCTCGGTCTCCACCAGCTCCTCGTAGGACGGGCCGCTGCCGCCGCGGGCGCCGCGCAGGCCCCACTGGCCGAGGAACGTGGCGCGCTCGTCGAGCAGGGCGCCGTACTCGGCCAGGGCGATGCCCTTGACGACCCGGGTGCCGAAGAACGGCGGGGCTGGCACGTCGGCGTCGGTCGCGACGTCGGAGCGGACCGACGAGTCGGTGACGTCGGGCAGGGTGTCGCCGACGCGGGCGCGCTGGGCCTCCCGGCGGGCCCGGCGGGCGGCCAGGGCGGCCTCGCGCTCCGGGTCGACGACGGAGGCGCCGCCGCGCTTGGCGGCCATCACCCGGTCCATGAGGGACAGGCCCTCGAACGCGTCGCGGGCGTAGTGCACGTCGCCGGCGAACATGGAGCGCAGGTCGTCCTCCACGTAGGCGCGGGTCAGCGCGGCGCCGCCGAGCAGCACGGGGTACTTGTCGGCGACCCCGCGGTCGGACATCTCCTGCAGGTTCTCCTTCATGATCACCGTGCTCTTGACGAGCAGGCCGGACATGCCGATGGCGTCGGCCCGGTGCTGCTCGGCGGCCTCGATGATCGCGTTGATGGGCTGCTTGATGCCGATGTTGACGACGTCGTAGCCGTTGTTGCTCAGGATGATGTCGACGAGGTTCTTGCCGATGTCGTGCACGTCGCCCTTGACGGTGGCGAGCACGATCTTGCCCTTGCCGGACTCGTCCTCGTTCTTCTCCATGTGCGGTTCCAGGTACGCCACGGCGGTCTTCATCACCTCGGCGGACTGCAGCACGAACGGCAGCTGCATCTGACCGGAACCGAACAGCTCGCCGACGACCTTCATGCCGTCGAGCAGGATGTCGTTGACGATCGCCAGGGCCGGGCGGGTCTCCAGCGCGGAGTCCAGGTCGGCCTCCAGGCCGTTGCGCTCGCCGTCGATGATGCGGCGCTTGAGGCGCTCGTCGAGCGGCAGCGCGGCCAGCTCCTGCGCGCGGGTGGCGCGGGCGCTGGTGACGTCGACGCCCTCGAACAGCTCCAGGAACTTCTGCAGCGGGTCGTAGCCCTCGCGGCGGCGGTCGTAGACCATGTCGAGGGCGACCTGGCGCTGCTCCTCGGGGATCTTCGACATCGGCAGGATCTTGCTGGCGTGCACGATGGCGCTGGTCATGCCGGCCTGCACGCACTCGTGCAGGAACACCGAGTTGAGCACCTGGCGGGCGGCCGGGTTGAGGCCGAACGAGATGTTGGAGATGCCCAGGGTGAAGTTGACGCCCGGGTACAGCTCGCTGATGCGCCGGATCGCCTCGATGGTCTCGATGCCGTCGCGGCGGGTCTCCTCCTGGCCGGTGGCGATGGGGAACGTCAGGCAGTCGACGAGGATGTCGCCCAGCTCCATGCCCCAGGTGCCGGTCAGGTCGTCGATGAGGCGCGACGCGACGCGCACCTTCCAGTCGGCGTCGCGGGCCTGGCCCTGCTCGTCGATGGTGAGGGCGACGACGGCGGCGCCGTGCTCCTTGATGATCGGCATGACCCGCGCGTAGCGGGAGTTCGGGCCGTCGCCGTCCTCGTAGTTGACCGAGTTGACGATGCACCGGCCGCCCAGCATCTCCAGGCCGGCCTCGACGACCTGCGGCTCGGTGGAGTCCAGCATGATCGGCAGGGTGGACGCGGTGGCGAACCGGCCGGCCAGCTCGCGCATGTCCTGGGTGCCGTCGCGGCCGACGTAGTCGACGCACAGGTCGAGCAGGTGCGAGCCGTCGCGGGCCTGGCTGCGGGCGATCTCGACGCACGCCTGCCAGTCGCCGGCGAGCATCGGCTCGCGGAACGCCTTGGAGCCGTTGGCGTTGGTGCGCTCGCCGACCATCAGCACGCCGGCGTCCTGGCGCATCGGCACGTGGTGGTAGACCGACGAGGTGCCCGGCTCGCGTCGCGGGGTGCGCGGCACCGGCGCGGCGCCGGCGAGGCGCTGCGCGACGGCGGCGATGTGCTCGGGCGTGGTGCCGCAGCAGCCGCCGACGAGGTTGAGGCCGTAGTCGCCGACGAAGCGCTCCAGCGCGTCGGCCAGCTCGGGCGCGGTCAGCGGGTAGTACGCGCCGTCGGAGGTCAGCACCGGCAGGCCCGCGTTCGGCATGACCGACAGCGGCACCCGGGCGTGCTGGGCGAGGTAGCGCAGGTGCTCGGTCATCTCGGCCGGGCCGGTGGCGCAGTTGAGTCCGATGAGGTCGATGCCCAGCGGCTCCAGCGCGGTCAGGGCGGCGCCGATCTCGCTGCCCAGCAGCATCGTGCCGGTGGTCTCGACGGTGACGTGCGCGATGATCGGGACCGTGCGGCCGACCTCGGCCATGGCCCGGTGCGCGCCGACGATGGCGGCCTTCTGCTGCAGCAGGTCCTGGCAGGTCTCGACGATGATCGCGTCGGCGCCGCCGAGCACCAGGCCGGCCACGTTCTCGTGGTAGGCGTCGCGCAGGGTGGCGTACTTGGTGTGGCCGAGGGTCGGCAGCTTGGTGCCCGGGCCGACGGAGCCGAGCACGTACCGCGGCTTGTCGGCCGTGGCGTGCGCGTCGCACGCCTCGCGGGCGATCGCGGCGCCGGCCTGCGACAGCTCGCGGATGCGGTGCTCGATGTCGTAGTCGCCGAGATTGCCGAGGTTGGCGCCGAAGGTGTTGGTCTCGACACAGTCGGCGCCGGCCGCCAGGTACGCCTCGTGGACCCCGCGGACCACCTCGGGCCGGGTCACGTTGAGGATCTCGTTGCACCCCTCGAGGCCCTGGAAGTCCTCGTCGACACTGAGGTCGGCGGCCTGCAGCATCGTGCCCATGGCGCCGTCGGCGATGAGGACACGGTCGGTGAGCGCGGCGAGGAAGTCGGTCTGCACCGTCCCAGGTTAGTCGGCCCCGCCGCGCATGCCGAACCGCACACCCTCCGGGTGGGACGGCGCGGCCGACGGGCCGTCGCCGCCCGGGCCACGTAGGCTGGCGCCGTGACCGAGTTCGACGGGCTTCCCCTGCTGAGATCTCCGGTGGCGATCGCGGCCTTCGAGGGCTGGAACGACGCCGCCGACGCCTCGACGGCTGCCGTCGAGCACCTGGAACAGGTGTGGCAGGCGCGGGAGATCACCGCGATCGACCCGGAGGACTTCTACGACTTCCAGGTCAGCCGCCCCTCCATCACCATGGCCGAGGGCGAGACGCGGCAGATCGAGTGGCCGACCACCAAGTTCCTGGTGGCCAGCCCGCCCGGCGTCGAACGCGACGTCGTGCTGATCCGCGGCATCGAGCCCAGCATGCGCTGGCGCACGTTCTGCGAGCAGGTCCTGGAGGTGTGCCACAGCCTGGAGGTCACCCGGGTGGTGCTGCTCGGCGCGCTGCTGGCCGACGTGCCGTACACGCGACCGCTGCCGATCAGCGGCTCGGCGTCCGACAAGGAGCTGACCGCGAAGTACCGGGTCACCCCCACGAGGTACGACGGGCCCACCGGCATCGTCGGCGTGCTGCAGGACGCGGCCACCCGCGCCGAGGTCGACGCGCTGTCGTTCTGGGTGCACGTCCCCCACTACGCGAACAACCCGCCCTGCCCGAAGGCGACGCTCGCCCTGCTGCACCGGGTCGAGGAGGTCCTCGACCTGCCCGTCCCGATGGCCGACCTCGCCGAGGAGGCCGCCGAGTGGGAGCAGCGGGTCCGCACCGCCGCCGAGCAGGACGCCGAGCTCGGCGAGTACGTCCGTGAGCTGGAGGAACGCGTCGGCGACGAGGGCATCCAGCCGCTGACCGGCGACGAGATCGCCAGCGAGTTCGAGAAGTACCTGCGCCGCCGCGGCGGCTCCGCGGGGCCCACCGCCGGCTCCTGGTAGCCGGCCCGGCTCAGGCGCGCACCGCGTCGACGGCCGGTCCGGCCAGGGCCCGGCGGGCCGCGCCGAGGCACGCGGCGAGGGTCAGCGCCACCGCGGCCGCCGCGACCGCCGCCCCCGGCCACAGCGCGACGGACGGCCAGGGTTCACCCGTCCGGGCGTATCCGAACGGCAGGATCGTGACCAGCGACGCGGCCGTGCCGGCCACCACCCCGGCCCCGGCGACGGCGAGCGCCTCCACGGCGACCGTCCGCAGCACCTGCGCGCGGGCCGCCGCGTCCTCGACGGCCTGCATGACCACCGTGCCGGTGGTGACGCCGGTGAACAGCACCACCGGCATCAGGGCCCCGCCGACGGCGACGGCCGGGCCCGCAGCCGCACCAGCGCCAGCTCGCCGGCGACGCCGCGGCGCAGCGGCCGGTCCAGCGCCGCCGCGGTGGCGCGCAGCAGCCGGAACAGCCCCCGGCCGAGCAGCAGCCCCGGCAGCACCGCCGCCGCGGCGCCCGCGAGCCCGACCGCGGCCGCCTCGGCGACGACCATCCGGCGCACCTGCCGCGGGGTCGCCCCGGCGCTGCGCAGCAGCTCCAGCTCGGCGGCGCGCCGTCAGCAGCGTCGCGCCGAGCACGGCCGACAGGAACGTGGCGAGGAACGCGCCGGCGCGGTGGCGCAGCGTGGCCAGGGCGACCGCGATCACGCGGCCACCACCCGGTCGGCGAGGTGGGCGAGGCGCTCGGCGACCGCGTCGGCGGTGGGCGCGGCCAGCTCGCCGACGATCCGGCCGTCGGCGAGGAACAGCACCGCGTCGGCCGCGGCGGCGGCCACCGGGTCGTGGGTGACCATGACGACGGGTGCGGCCGAAGTCGCGCACCGCCTCGCGCAGCAGCGCCAGGACGGCGGACGCGCTCGCCAGGTCCAGCGCGCCGGTGGGCTCGTCGGCGAACACCACGGCCGGGCCGGTCACCAGCGCCCGGGCGATCGCGGCGCGCTGGCGCTGCCCGCCGGACAGCTCCCCCGGCAGCCGGTCGGCCAGCCCGGCCAGCCCGGCCAGCCCCACCCGGGCGAGCACGGCGTCGCACCGGTCCCGGACGTTCTGCCGCACGGTCCGCGACGGCGGCAGGTTGAGGTCCTGGAACACGAAGCCCACCCGGTCGCGGCGCAGCACGGTGCGCTCGCGCTCGGTGCGCCCGGTCAGCTCGGTGCCGCCGGCGAACACCCGCCCGGCGGTGGGCGCCACCAGCCCGGCGGCGCAGTGCAGCAGCGTGGTCCTGCCGGAGCCGGACGGCCCCGTCACGGCGGTGAAGGTGCCCGCGGCCAGGGCGACGCTCACGTCGTCCAGCGCGACGACGGTCGATCCGTGCACCATCGGCAGGCCCGGGGTCCGTGCGGCGTATGTCGAAGTTATGCGTACACCGTATTCAGGGCTCTGCCTGCGTCGCAGGGGTGCCATCACCACCGGTGCACTAGGTCGGCTAGCCTGGCGGCACTTGTGCAGAGGGGGTGCCGGGATGGACCTGGCGGAACCGCCGTACGCCCGCATCGCCGCCCGCATCGCCCGCCGCATCGCCGACGGCGACCTGCGTGCGGGCGACCGGGTGCCGTCCACCCGCCAGATCACCGCCGAGTACGGCGTCGCCATGGCCACCGCCAGCAAGGCGCTCGCCGCCCTGCGCGCCGACGGCCTGGTGCGCCCCGTCCCCGGCATCGGCACCGTGGTGGCCGACCGGGCCCGCCCGCCCCGGCGCCCCGACCCCGCGCTCGCCGCCGACCGGGTTGTGCGCACCGCCGTCGCCGTCGCCGACCGCGAGGGCCTCGGCGGGCTCACCATGCGCCGGCTGGCCGCCGAGCTGGGCGTCGCCACGATGAGCGTGTACCGCCACGTCACCGACAAGGACGAGCTGCTGCTGCTCATGATGGACGCGGTGATGGCCGAGAACCCGCCGCCCGACCCGCCGCCCGCCGGCTGGCGTGCCCAGGCCGAGGCCATCGCCAGGCTGCAGTGGGCGCTGTACCGGCGGCGGCCCTGGCTGGCGCAGTCGATGTCGTTCACCCGCCCGGTGCTCGCCCCGCACGCGATGGCCCACACCGAGTGGACGATGCGGGCGCTGGCCGGGCTGGGCCCCGCCGGGGCGTTCACGGCGGCGGTCACGCTCGCCAACCACGTCCGCGGCACGGCGGTGAACCTGGAGACGGAGGCGCAGGCGGAGCAGGACACCGGCCTGACCGACGACCAGTGGCTGCGCGAGCGCATGCACGTCCTGCAGTCGGTGCTGTCCACCGGCCGGTTCCCGCACATGTCGGCGTACGTCGGCGCCCCCGGGTCGGCGGACTTCAGCCTCGACACGCTGTTCGAGTTCGGGCTCCAGCGGCTCCTCGACGGCCTCGCTCCCCTGCTGGACTGACGCGGCGTCCCGGCGCGTCACGCGTCGTCCGGCGTGTCGGCACGGTGGGTCACACCGCGTAGGCCATCCTAGGAACCTAGCTGCCTGTCTGCCTGGAGGTGCCGCGTGACCGTCAACCCCGGAGCCGCCGAGTTCCCGCACCGGCAGATCGCCGGCCTGCTGCGCGAGAAGATCCGCCGCGGCGACTGGCAGCCGGGCGAGCGCCTGCCCAGCATCCCGGCCATGGCCGAGATGTTCGGCGTCGCCAAGCAGACCGTCCAGCGCACCGTCGACCAGCTGCGCGTCGAGGGCGTGCTCATCACCAAGCCGGGCTCCGGCACGTACGTGCGCGGCACCCGGCGCCGCCTCAACCGGCTGTCCCGCGGCCGCTACGGCGTGCACCGCGGCTACCACAGCGACCTGGCCGCCCGGTACCGCCAGCACCTCGACGAGGTCGGCCTCGCCCCGGCCCCCGCCGAGGTCGCCGACGCGTTCGGCGTCAAGGACGGCACCAGCCTGCTGGTGCGCCGGTACGTGGTGCGCACCGACGACGCCCCCGTCGAGGTGGGCGCGTCCTGGTTCCGCCCGGAGGGCGCCGCCGGCACCTCGCTGGCCCGCGCCGAGGCGTTCGGCCGCCCGCTGTACCAGGAGGCCGAGGAGGTGCTGGGCCGGCGCTACGCCCACGCCACCGACACGATCAGCGCCCGTCAGCCCAGCCGGGAGGAGGCGGTGCTGCTGCAGATCCGCCCCGACACCCCCGTGCTGCACCTGCTGCACGTGGCGTTCGACGACAACCGCAAGCCGATCGAGGTCGCGCAGGCCACCTGGCCCGGCCCCGTCACCACGCTGACCGAGGAGTACCGCATCCCGGCGCCCGCGCCGGAGCCGGACTCGAGCCCCGGCCTGGCGGTCAGCTGAGCATCCGCAGCGCCCGCGCCGCCGCGGCGCGCACCCGCGGCACCGGGTCGTGCTGGAGCCGTTCGACCGCGCGCAGCGCCGGGTCGAGCCGGTGCCGCGCGACCACCTTCGCCGCCATCTCCCGCACCCGCCAGCTGTCGTCGTCCAGGGCCGCCACGACGGCGGCCACGGCGGCCGGCGGCGGGTCGGGCGGCAGCGCCCACAGCAGGCCGCGGGCGCCCCACACGCGCAGCCAGTGCCGGTGCCGCGGCGGCGCGTCGAGGAACCGCGGCGCCTGCGGGCCGCCGAGCACGGCGACCAGCGCCGGGTCGGCCTCGCCGTGCCGGATCAGGGCGACGCAGCTGCGCACGACCTCGTCGGCGCCGCGCGCGGCACAGGCCGCCGCGATGCGCTCCCGCGGCGGCCCGGCCGGACCGGGGACGGGGTTCAGAGGCGGACGCCGAGCAGGGCGTCGGCCGTGCGGGCCATCAGGGCCGGGGCGTCGCGGTCGTCGCCCTCGCCGTCGGCGGCCGCGTCGGCCCACGCGTCCAGGGTCGCCAGGGCGCCCGGGGTGTCGAGGTCGTCGGCCAGCTGGGCGCGGACCCGGGCCAGCAGCTCGGCGCCCGACGGCCCGGCCGGGGCCGCCGCGGCCGCGCGCCAGCGGCCCAGCCGCACCTCGGCGGTCTTGAGCACGTCGTCGGTCCAGGTGCGGTCCGTGCGGTAGTGGCCGGACAGCAGGGCGAGCCGGATGGCCATCGGGTCGACGCCGTCGCCGCGCAGGCGGGACACGAACACCAGGTTGCCGCGCGACTTCGACATCTTCTCGCCGTCGAGGCCGATCATGCCGGCGTGCACGTAGTGGGCGGCGAACGGCGCGGCGCCGGTGAGGACCTCGGCGTGCGCGGCGGAGCACTCGTGGTGCGGGAACAGCAGGTCGTTGCCGCCGCCCTGGACGTCGATGGTGTCGCCGAGCAGGCCGAGCGCGATGACGGCGCACTCGATGTGCCAGCCGGGGCGGCCCGGGCCGAGGTCGCCGCCGTCCCAGGCGGGCTCGCCCTCGCGGGCGCCGCGCCACAGCAGCGGGTCGAGCGGGTCGCGCTTGCCGGGGCGCTCCGGGTCGCCACCGCGCTCCGCCGCGATGGGGATCATCTCGGCGCGCGTCAGGTTCGACTCGTAGCCGAAGCGGGCGGCCTCGGCGATCGTGAAGTAGACGTCGCCGGTGCCGTCGTCGAGGCGGTACGCCGCCCCGGCGTCGAGCAGGCGGCGCACGGCCGCGGCGATGGCCGGGATGGACTCGACCGCGCCGACGTAGTGGGCGGGCGGGACGAGCCGCAGCGCCTCCATGTCCTCGCGGAACAGGGCGGTCTCGCGCATGCCGAGGACCATCCAGTCCTCGCCGTCGCGGGTGGCGCGCTCCAGCAGCGGGTCGTCGATGTCGGTGACGTTCTGCACGTAGCGCACGTCGTGGCCGGCGTCGCGCCACAGGCGGTTCACCAGGTCGAAGGTGATCATGGTGGCGGCGTGGCCGAGGTGGGTGGCGTCGTACGGCGTGATGCCGCAGACGTACATGGTGGCGGCCTCGCGGGGGCGGGTGCGGTGCACGGCCTGGCGCGCCGAGTCGTACAGCGCGGGAGGGGTGCCCTGCCCGGGCAGGGTCGGCACGTCGTGCCCGGTCCACGGTTCCATGGTCACCACCCTAGCCAGCGGATGTGACAACCCGCCGGTGACCGTCGGCACGCGTCAGATCGGCGGCCAGGGCATCGCGGGCCAGCCGGCGGGGGGTTCCGGGAACCGGCCGGAGCGCTGCAGGCGGGCGACGCGGCGGCCGATCTGGCGGATCTCGGTCAGGGTCAGGTGGTCGGCCAGGGCGTCGCCGAGCGCGCCGCCGAGGTCGGTGGCCAGCGCGGCGAGGACGGGGCGCGACCAGCCGGGCAGCGGCTTGCCGGTCCAGCCCCACAGGACCGTGCGCAGCTTGTCCTCGGTGTGGAAGCACACGCCGTGGTCGACGCCGTAGAGGCGGTCGCCGGCGCCGACGAGCACGTGGCCGCCCTTGCGGTCGGCGTTGTTGATGACCGCGTCGAGCACGGCGAGCCGGGCCAGCCGCGGGTCGTCGGCGTGCACGAGGGAGTAGGCGTCGCCCTCGTCGTCGCGGGCGGCGGCGACCGGGAACCAGCCCTCGGGCACGTCGTACGCCGGCACGAACGCGACCGGCGCCTCGGCGGTCTCGTCCTCGTCGATCCACAGCTGGCAGGCGCCCGGGCCGAGCGGGCCGTCGCGCAGGACGGTGGGCGGCACGAGCCCCCAGCCGGTGGCCCGGGAGACCAGGTAGGCGGAGACCTCCCGGCCGGCCAGGGTGCCGTCGGGGAAGTCCCACAGCGGGCGTTCGCCCTGCACGGGCTTGTAGACGCAGCGGGCCGTGACCCCCTCGTGGGTGATCACGGCGCGCAGCGTGGTGTTGGAGGCATCGAGCAGCCGCCCCTCGAGCTCCAGGGAGCCGTGGGTGAGCAGCGCGACGGCGTCGGATTCGACCAGGGTCGTGTCCGTCACCGGTGGTAGCCGTTGTGCCGGGGGCAGAGGTGGCCGGCCGGGTCGAGCGGCTGGCCGCACAGCGGGCACGGCGGGCGGCCGGCGGCGACGACACGGCGGGCCCGGTCGATGAAGGCGCGGGTGGCCTCGGGGGTGAGCCGCACCCGCAGCCGGTCGAGGTCGTCGTCGGGCTCGTCGTCGTCCTCGGCGTCGTCATCGTCGTCGAGGTCGTCGCCGGGCTCGTCATCGTCGTCGTCGGTGACCAGCTCGACCTCGGCGTCGCCGGCGGCGATCGCCTCGATGACGACGGTGGCCGTGTCGACGTCGAACGCCAGCCCCAGCGTGCCGACGCGGAACTCCTCGTCGACGGGCGCCTCGAGCGGCTCGTTGTCGCTGCCGGCCGGGGGCGCCGCGTCGGGCAGGGCGACGCCGAAGCGGCGGCTGGCCTCGCTCAGCAGCTCCTCGAGCTTCTCGGCGAGCAGCGACACCTGGACCTTCTCCAGCGACACACTGATCACCCGGCCGCCACCGCGGGCCTGCAGGAAGAACGTGCGGTCGCCCGGCTCCCCCACGGTCCCGGCGACGAACCGCTCCGGCGGCTCGAACGCGTACACCTGGTGGGTCATGACACGACCCTATCCGCCCGCGCGCGCACGCGCGCAGCCTGCCGAGCGGATTCCGCCCGCCGCGAACGCGCGCGCCGCCTCGGCCACGCACGGTGATAAATACGTTACGCCGCGCCCGCGCCGCCGCCGACGGCGGCGTCCGACTCGTCCCGGTCCGCGGCCGGGCGCGGCTGCGGCGCCAGCCCGGCGAGCGACCCCGTGTCGTTGACCCGGAGCACGAACGGCCGGGTCGCCGTGTAGCGGATCGCGGTCACCGACGCCGGGTCGGCGACGATGCGCTGGAAGCCGTCGAGGTGGATGCCGAGCGCATCGGCGACGATCGCCTTGATGATGTCGCCGTGGCTGCACGCCACCCACAGGGCGTCCGGGCCGTGCTCGGCGGCGACCTTCGCGTCCCAGGCGCGCACCGCGCCGACCGCGCGGGCCGACATGGCCGCCATCGCCTCGCCGCCGGGGAAGACGGCCGCGCTGGGGTGCTGCTGGACGACCGGCCAGAGTGGATCACCGGTCAGCTCGGACAGCGTGCGGCCCTCCCAGGAGCCGTACCCGCACTCGGTGAGGTCGTCCTCGACGGCGGGCGACGCCTCGGGCAGGGCGAGCCCGACGGTCTGCCGGCAGCGGACGAGCGGGCTGGTGACCACGGCCGCCAGCGGGAGCGGGCGCAGCCGTTCGCCGACCGCCGCCGCCTGGGCCCGGCCGACGTCGTCGAGCTCGACGGGCAGGCGGCCGGCGAGGATGCCGCCGGCGTTGGCGGTGGTGCGGCCGTGGCGCAGCAGCAGGACGGTCGGCACCGCGTCAGCCTACAAGGCCGTCAGCCGCCGACCCCCGACTTGTCCAGGGCGCCGGCCAGCTCCCGCAGCGTGCGCAGCCCGGACTCGACGTCGGCGACGAACGGGGTGACCGACAGGGTGGTGACGCCGGACTCGGCGTAGGCGACGAGCCGGTCGGCGAGGCGGTCGGCGGGGCCGACGAGCGAGGTGGCCTCGATGAACTCCTGCGGGACGGCCGCGGCGGCGTCGCGCAGCTGGCGGTCGAGGTAGAGGTCCTGCACGCGGCGGGCGGCGTCGGCGTAGCCCATCCGCACGGCCAGGGCGTTGTAGAAGTTCTGCTCGCGGCTGCCCATGCCGCCGACGTACAGGGCGGCGTACGGGCGGATCACGTCGGCGGCGGCCGCCACGTCGGGCCCGATCGCCACGGGCACGCTGGGCACCACGTCGAAGCCGGCCATGGTCAGGCCGCGGCGGGCCCGGCCGGCGGCGATGTGGCCGAGCGGCTCGGCGGCGTGCTCGGGCGAGTGGAACACCGCGAGCCAGCCGTCGGCGATCTCGCCGGCCAGCTCCAGGTTCTTCGGGCCGACGGCGGCCAGGTAGACGGGGATGTCGGCGCGGGGCGGGTGGAAGCCCAGCCGCAGCGCCTTGCCGGGGCCGCCGGGCAGCGGCAGCGTCCAGTGCTCGCCGGAGTAGGCGACGGGCTTGCGGGCCAGGGCGAGGCGCACGATGTCGACGTACTCGCGGGTGCGGGCCAGGGGCTTGCCGAAGCGCACCCCGTGCCAGCCCTCGGACACCTGGGGGCCGGACACCCCGAGGCCGAGCCGGAACCGGCCGCCGGAGATGGTGTCGAGGGTGGCCGCGGTCATCGCGGTGGCGGCCGGGGTGCGCGCGGGGATCTGCATGACGGCGGCGCCGACGTCGATGCGCTCGGTCTGGCCGGCGATCCAGGCGAGGATGGTCGGGGCGTCCGAGCCGTACGCCTCGGCGGCCCACACCACCGCGTAGCCGAGCTGCTCGGCCTCCCGGGCCAGGGCGAGGTGCGCCGCCGGTGTCGTGGTCGCCGTCTGGTAGCCGAGGCTGAGTCCGAGCCGCATGCCCCACACCCTACCCGCCGGTAACCAGGTGCGGAACGGGAGATACGTCCGGTTCCCGACGAGCGGTCGGTGCGGCGCGCCGGTCCTGAGGATGTCGCCGCGAGCGCAGGATGAATAGGGTTCATGCCATGCAACAGCGACCGCTCGGCCGAAGCGGGCTGGCGGTCTCCCGGCTTGCCCTCGGCACCATGACCTGGGGACGGGACACCGAGCCCGACGACGCCGCCGCCCAGCTCAAGTTCTTCCTCGAGGCGGGCGGCACGCTGGTCGACACCGCCGACGTGTACGGCGACGGCGACGCCGAGGCGGTCATCGGCTCGCTGCTCGACGGCCTCGTGCCGCGCGACGAGCTGCTCATCGCCACCAAGGCCGGCCTGCGCCCCGGCACCGCCCGCCGGCGCGACGGCTCCCGCGGGCACCTGCTGCGCACCCTCGACGCGTCGCTGCGCCGGCTGGGCACCGACCACGTCGACCTGTGGCAGGTGCACGGCTACGACGAGCTGACCCCGCTGGAGGAGACCCTGGCCGCGCTCGACCACGCGGTCAGCAGCGGCCGGGCCCGCTACGCGGGCGTGTCGAACTTCGCCGGCTGGCAGACCGCCCGCGCCGCCGCCTGGCAGGCCGCCTGGCCGGGCCGGGCCCCGATCGTCGCCGCCCAGGTGGAGTACTCGCTGCTGGAACGCGGCGTCGAGCGCGAGGTGCTGCCGGCCTGCGCGGCGCTGGGCCTGGGCGTGCTGCCGTGGTCGCCGCTCGGCCGGGGGGTGCTCACCGGCAAGTACCGCAACGGCCGGCCCGCCGACAGCCGGGCCGCGTCGCCGCACTTCGCGCCGTTCGTCCAGCCGTACCTGGAGCCGCGCAGCTCGTCGATCGTCGAGGCCGTCGTCACCGCCGCGTCCGGGCTCGGGGTGTCGCCGCTGGAGGTGGCCCTGGCCTGGATCCGCGACCGGCCGGGCGTGGCCGCGCCCATCCTCGGCGCGCGCACCGCCGGTCAGCTGCAGGGCGCCCTGGCCAGCGAGGACCTGACCCTGCCCGCCGAGATCACGGTCGCGCTCGACGACGTGTCCGCGATCGACGTCGGCTACCCGGAGCGCGACGGCTGATGCGCGCAGCGCTGGCGCCTCTCGTGCGGGCCAGCACCTACCGGCGCGCCGTGCACCTGCTGCTCGGCGCGGTGATCCTGCTGCCGTACGCGCTGCTCGGCGCCCTGCTGTGGCAGGTCCTGACCGGGCCCGGCGGCGGCCGCGCGGGCGGCCTGCTCGTCGCGGCGGCGGCGGTGGCCCTCGCGGCCGTGCCGCCGTTCCTCGGCGGCACCCGGGAGCTGGAGCTCGCCGCCGCCCGGCAGCTGCTCGGCGTGGACCTGCCGGACACCCCGCCGGGCCGGCTCCCGCTGGAGACCCGGCTGCGCGGCGCACTGTGGTTCGCCGTGCACCTGGCCGTCGGCGGGGTGGTCGGCGCGGCGCTGCTGACCGCCGTGCCGATGGCCCTGATCGCGCTGGCCGACCCCGGCGGGATCGTCCCGGACGCGCTGCGCACCGCCGACCGGTGGCTGTGGACCCTCGGCGGGCTGGCGCTGCTGGTGGCCACCGTGTACGCCACCGCCGGGCTGGGCGCGCTGGCCGCCGTCATGGCGCCGGTGCTGCTGGGGCCGTCGCCGGCCGAGCGGATCGCCGCCGTCGAGGCCCGGGAGCGGGCCCTGGCCGAGCGCAACCGGCTCGCCCGGGAGCTGCACGACTCGGTCGGCCACGCGCTGACCGCGACGACGCTGCAGGCCGCCGCCGCGCAGGCCGTGTTCGACACCGACCCGGCGTTCGCCCGGCGCGCCCTCGCGGCGATCGAGGAGGTCGGCCGCGCCGCCGTCGACGACCTCGACCACGTGCTCGGCGTGCTGCGCGACTCCCCCGGCGCCGGGGCCGCCCGGCCCCAGCCGACGCTGGCCGACCTCGGCCGGCTCTGCGCCGACATGCGCACCAGCGGCGTCGACCTGCGGGTCCGCGCCACCGGGGCGCTGGGCGAGCTGCCCGCCGCGGTGTCCCGCGAGGGTTACCGCATCGTCCAGGAGGGCCTGACCAACGCCGCCCGGCACGGCGGCGCCGGCCCGGTCACGCTGACCGTGGGGACGGACGCCGGGACGCTGCGCATCGCCGTGGACAATCCCCTCGGCGGGCCGGCCGGCGGCGACCGCACGGGCGGGCGCGGGATCGCCGGCATGCGCGAGCGGGTCCGCCTGCTCGGCGGCGAGCTGGCCGCCGGCCCGCGGGACGGCGCCTGGCACGTCACCGCGACGCTGCCGCTGGGAAGGGGGGCCGGATGACCGCGACGCCGGTGCGGGTGCTCATCGCCGACGACGACGAGCTGGTCCGGGTGGGCCTGCGCGCCGTGCTCGGCGCCGAGGCCGACCTGGAGGTCGTGGGCGAGGCCGCCGACGGCGCCGCGGTGCTGCCCGCCGTCACCCGGCTGCGCCCCGACGTGGTGCTGATGGACGTGCGGATGCCGGCCCTCGACGGCATCCAGGCCACCCGGCTGGTGCTGACCCGCGTCGACGACCCGCCGCGGGTGCTGGTCGTGACGACGTTCGAGAACGACGAGCACGTGTACGCGGCGCTGCGGGCCGGCGCGAGCGGGTTCCTGCTCAAGCGGGCCCGGCCGGCGCAGATCGTCGACGCGGTGCGGCTGGTCGCGCGCGGCGACTCGCTGCTGTTCCCGGCGGCGATCCGGCGGCTGACGGCCGCGTACGGCGGCGCGGCGGGGCTGCCCGGCGCGCCGCTGACCGAGCGGGAGGCCGGGGTGCTGCGGCTGATGGCGGCCGGGCTGTCCAACGCGGAGATCGCCGCCGAGCTGGTGCTGGGCGTCGAGACGGTGAAGACGCACGTCGGCAACGTGCTGGCCAAGCTCGGGGTGCGCGACCGCACCCAGGCGGTCATCGCCGCGTACCGGTCGGGGTTCGTCCCGCCGGGCTGACCGCCGCTCCCCCGCGCGGGGGAGCCGGTCCACCCGCGCTCGGGAGCCCCCGCGGCCGCGCGGCGGCCAGCGTGGAGGCATGACGACATCCGCACGTTCCGCCGCCCTCGCCGCGGCCGCCTGGGCCGGCGGCTCCGGCGCCGTCGCCCTCGCCTGGACCGCCGCCGGCCGCGGCTTCCCGTTCGGGACGGGCGACCCGCACAACGCGAGCAGCCCGCTGCGCGCCGTGGACCCGGCCGTGGGCGCCCCGCTGTCCGCCGCCGTGCTGCTGCTCGCCGCGGCCGCCGCGCTGGTGCTGGCCGCCCGGGCGGCGCCGGGCCGCGGGGTGCTCCCCGCCGCGCTCGGGTACGCCTGGGCGGTGGCCGCCGCGCTGCTGGTGGTGGTGCCCGACGCGCGGCTGCTGACCCTCGCCGGGTACCTGCCGGTCCTCGTCGTCGGCGCGCCGTTCGGGTACCCGCCCGTCGACTACGGCGAGATCTTCACCGGGGCCGCCGCGGCGCAGGTGGCCGGCGTCGCCGGCGGGGTGCTGCTGGCCCGGGCGGCGCTGCTGCGGGGCCGCGCCGCCGCCGGGGCGTGCGTGGCGTGCGGGCGGCGCCACCCGGAGCGCGGCTGGACGACGCCGGCCGCCGCCGCCCGCTGGGGCCGGTGGGCGGTCGCGGTCGCCGCGGTCATCCCCGCCCTGTACGCCGTCACCCGGCTGGCCTGGGCGGCGGGCGTCCCGCTGGGCATCCCGGCGGAGTTCCTGCGCGAGATGCGGGCCAGCGGCCTGGTGTGGGCGGGCGCGGGCCTGGGGGCGTTCGCGCTGGCCGGGGCCGTGCTGACGCTGGGGCTGACGCAGCGCTGGGGCGAGGTGTTCCCGCGGTGGCTGCCCGGCCTCGCGGGCCGGCGGGTGCCGGTGCGGCTGGCGACGGTGCCGGCGGGGCTGGTCGCGGTGCTCGTCACGTCGGCCTCGGTCGGGCTGCTCAGCACCGACGGTTTCCTCGGCATGGTCGGCGGCGGGATCAGCGCCGCGTCGGCGCCCATGCTGCTCTGGCCGGTGTGGGGGGTGGCCCTCGGCGCGGCCGCGCTGGCGTACCACCTGCGCCGCCGCGGCGGGTGTGCGACGTGCGGCGCGGGGGTGGTGCGAGCGCAGGTGGCGGGCGCACGATAGGGCACATGGACTACGAATACGCGCCGCTGCGGTTGCCCTCGAATGTCGACCGGTTGACCGCCGCGGCGCAATTGGCGATCCAGGCGGAGTTCTCCGGCTGGGAGCTGGCCCGGGTGCGGCTGTACCCCGACGGGTCGCGGCAGGTGGTGCTGCGCCGGCGGCTGCAGAACCAGTCGCAGCCGGGTCTCTCCTACTGAGCCCCCGCCGGGCCACCGGCCCGAGTCGGCGGTCCCTCCCCGCTTCCGGGAGGGACCGCCGAGGTCGGTGGTGCGCAACAGCCGGGCCTGGGGATCGGCACCTCTCGGACCCGACCGGCTTCTGACTCCTACTGTGCGCCGCCCGCGAGCGGGGGTGGCGCACAGGCTGTGCGGCTGTGCACACCGGCCGAACGGCCGACCCGCCTAGTGGGCGTGGTCGTGGCCCTCGTGGTCGTCCTCGCCGGTGTACGGGTGCTCGTCGAGCCGCCCGACCAGCACGTCCTGCTCGGCGGGCGTGAACGGGCCGGCCGCGTCGTCGTCGGCGAACGCCTCCAGGTCGAGCGGGACGGCGACCTCGCTGACCGTCACGACGCCGTCGAGCGGCTCCAGCTCCGGCACGTCGAGGGCGGCGAGCGAGCCGTCGCCGGACTGCAGCAGCTCCAGCACCGCCTCGCCGACGCTCTCGACCGGCTCGATCTCGGCGTCGTCCGGCACGGCGGCGCGGCGGGCGGTCTCGGCGACCCGCAGCAGGGCGGCGGTGCTCGGCACCCGGTAGTCGCGGCGCTGGCGCACCGAGATGACCTGCGGGTGCGGGTCGGCGGGCTCCTCGCCCGTCGCCACGTCGGACCCGAACGCGCGGTCGGCCTCGTCGGGGTCGATCGCCTCGACGTCCCACGGGGTGACCTCGCCGTACGCGTCGAGCAGCAGCTCGTCGTACGCGAAGGAGGCGTTGTTCAGGGCGACGTACGCCTGCCACACCCCGTCGTCGTCGATGCGGCCCTGGGCGGACTGCACGGCGGCGAGGTGGCCGCGGGCGGCCTCGACGACCCTGTCGAGTGCGGCGGCCAGCTCCGCGTTGCGGTCGGACATGGTGAGGGAATCCCTTCGGACGGACGGTCGGGGGTCAGCTCTGCCGGAGGAACCGGTCGAGCACACGCACGCCGAACTGTAGACCGTCGACCGGGACGCGCTCGTCGATGCCGTGGAACAGCGCCGAGAAGTTCAGGTCGGCGGGCAGCCGCAGCGGCGCGAAGCCGAAGCAGCGGATGCCGAGGTGGTCCCACGCCTTGGCGTCGGTGCCGCCCGACAGCATGTACGGCACGGCCCGGGCGCCCGGGTCCTCGGCGCGCAGGGCGGCGGCCATCGCGTCGACCAGCGGGCCGTCGAAGCCGGTCTCCAGGGGCGGCTGCTGGGTGACGTGCTCGATGTCGATGTCGGGGCCGATGACCTCGCGCAGCTGGTCGAGGAACACGCGCTCCTGGCCGGGCAGCAGCCGGCAGTCGATGGTGGCCGAGGCCCGGCCGGGGATGACGTTGTGCTTGTAGCCGGCGGTCAGCCCGGTCGGGTTGGCGGTGTTGCGCACGGTCGCGCCGATGAGGTTGGCGATGGGGCCGAGCTTGGCGATGGCCAGCTCCGGGTCGTCCGGGTCGAGCTCGATGCCGAGCGCCTCGGACACCTGGTCGAGGAACGCCCGCACGGTGGGCGTGACGACCAGCGGGAAGCGGTGCCGGCCGACCCGGGCGACCGCCTCGGACAGGGCGGTGACCGCGTTGTCGTCGTGCACGAACGAGCCGTGGCCGGGCCGGCCGCGGGCGTGCAGGCGCAGCCAGTCGATGCCCTTCTCGGCGGTCTCGATGAGGTAGAGCCGCAGGTCGTCGCTGACCGTGTAGGAGAAGCCGCCGACCTCGCCGACCGCCTCGGTGCAGTCGGCCAGCAGGTCGCGGTGCTCGCGCACCAGGTGGTGGGCGCCGTACTCGCTGCCCGCCTCCTCGTCGGCGGTGAACGCGAGGACGATGTCGCGCGGCGGCACGACCCCGGTGCGCTGCCACTGGCGCACCACGGCCAGCACCATCGCGTCGAAGTCCTTCATGTCGATGGCGCCGCGGCCCCACAGGTAGCCGTCCTTGATCTCGCCGGCGAACGGCGGCACCGACCACTCGGAGGCGTCGGCGGGCACCACGTCGAGGTGGCCGTGCACGAGCAGGGCGCCGCGGGCCGGGTCGGCGCCGGGGATGCGGGCGACGTAGCTGGCCCGGCGGTGCGCGGACTCGTAGATCTCACCCTGGACGCCCACCTCGGCCAGCTTCGCGGCGACGTACTCCGCGGCATCGCGCTCGCCGGCGCTGGTGGTGGTGTCGCCGGTGTTCGAGGTGTCGATGCGCAGCAGGTCGCGGCACAGGTCGACGACCTCGCTCTCCGCAGTCCCGGGTTCCATCCGCCCTTCATACCAGCAGGTCCGGCGGGCGCGGGCGGCGCGGGCCCGCGTTTCACCGGCGGGCGCCGCGGGTAGCCCGGTCGGGGTCCGAACAGGACGACCAGCCGAGGAGCGCCCGCATGTCCGTACCCCTGCCCCCGCTGCCGCCGTTCGGGCCCGAGACCCCGTCGGGCCGCAACGTCGTCGACGTCGTCGCGGGCGAGCACCGGGACCTGCTGGCCCTGTGCGCGGACCTGCTGGACGACACGGTGCCGGAGGCGCGCCGCCGCCGGCTGGCGCAGGTGGTGGTGGCGAGCCTGGCCCGGCACCTGTCGGCCGAGGAGCAGTACCTCTACCCGGCGATCCGGGTGACGGTGCCGAACGGCCCGCAGCTGGCCGACCGGGAGCTGGCCGAGGACGACGCCCTGATGGTGACGCTGCGCGAGCTGCAGACGGCGGGCGGCGACGAGCTGCGCGCGGTCGCGGCGACGCTGTGCACGCAGGTGCGCCGGCACGCCGAGGCGGCCGGCGAGGAGCTGCTGCCGCTGCTGCTGCAGCTGGCGCCGGCGGACGACCTCATCCGGCTCGGCAACCGGTTCGAGACGGCGGAGGAGGCGGCCCCGACCCGGCCGCACCCGGCGACGCCGTCGACCCCGCCGTGGAACAAGGTGGTCGATCCGGCGATGGGGGTCTGGGACAAGATGCGCGACGCGCTGACCCGGCGGGTCACGTACACGGACAAGCTCTGAGGTTCCGCGCGCACCGGGCATCGTGGACTTTCGTCTCGTAGTTCCTTACTTATTGGCGAGACTTGTCCATTTGATTAACCGGTTCGTCACGAACGGATGAGCTTTGCGGGTCCGAAGGTCTTCCGGCAATCCCGCGAACGTCCTACCGTCACGCTATGAACCTCGAGCTACGTCACCTCAAGGTGGTCTGCGCCATCGCGGAGACAGGGAGTGTGACCAAGGCCGCGTCGATGCTGGGACTGGCGCAACCCGCCCTGACGGCCCAGCTGCAACGCATCGAGCGCACGCTGGGCGGCCCGCTGTTCGAGCGGGACCGCCGGGGCGCGCGCCCCACCGCACTCGGCGAGCTCGTGCTCGCCCGGGCCAAGGTGCTGCTGCCCGCCATGAAGGGGCTGCAGGACGAGGCGGCCCGGCTGGCGGGCTCCGAGCAGGAGACCGGCATGTCCCGCTACCGGATCGGCGCCTGCGGCGGTCCCATCATCGGCGGGCTGGTGCACCGGCTGTCCGAGGACCAGCCGAACGCCCAGATCACCACCCACGCCTCGTACTACGTCGACGAGCTGGCGTCCATGGTGCTCGCCGGCAAGCTCGACTTCGCCCAGGTCGGCGTGTGCGGCGACGCCATGCCGTCGGCGGAGTACGGGCTGGTCTGGCGCACCATCGCGGTCGACGGCGTCTGCGTCCTCATGCCCGAGGACCACCCGGCGCTGAAGAACGAGGAGCTCGACCTGTCCGAGCTGGCCGACGAGCTGTGGGTGGCGGGCGCCGGCGACGGCTGCTTCGGCGACTGCTTCGCCGCGGCCTGCGCGCGGGCCGGCTTCGCGCCGCGGCGCATGCTCGAGACCGACATCCGCGGCTGCGTCGACATGGTGGAGGCCGGCTCGGCCGTCGCCATCTGCCAGCCCACGTTCCGGCCGCCCGCCGGGCTGGCGCACCGCCCGATCGCGGGCGCGCCGCTGCGCTGGCGGCAGGTGCTCGGCTGGCACCCCGACAGCCCGGCCGCCGCGATGGCCCCGCGGCTGCTGGAGATGGCCACGGAGGCGTACCGCGACGCCATCGCCCGCAACCCGCAGTACGTGCTGTGGCAGGCGGCGCACCCGCAGCTCGGGGTGGCGCAGCTGACCGCCGCCTGAGAAACCGATGCACGGTGGTATGAGCCAGCTGGGATATATGAGCGTCGATACCGGCCGTTAGGTTGACGGGCATCCAACTCCCCTGCACGAGGAGCACCGGGATGCGCCGTAGAACCCTCGCGGTCACCGCCGCCATCGCCCTGCCCGTCGGTGCGCTGGCCGTCGCCACCGCACTGCCCGCCGCCGCCGAGCTGAACCCCTCCCCCGTCACGGCCGTTGCCCCCGCCGACGCCGCGAACCCCCAGATGCTCGCCGCCCTGGCCCGCGACCTGCGGGTCACCCCCGACAAGGCCCGGGCCCGGCTGTCCGCCGAGGACAAGGCCGCCCGCGCCGACCTGCGGCTGCGCAAGGCGCTCGGCGCCGCGTACGCCGGCTCGTGGCTCAGCGCCGACGCCACCACGTTCACCGTCGCCGTCACCGACGCGGCGCAGGCCGCCACGGTCACCGCCGCCGGCGCCACCGCCAAGGTCGTCACCCGCAGCGGCGCCGACCTCGACGCCACCAAGGCCCGGCTCGACGCCGCGGCGGCCAAGGCCCCGGCCGGCGCCGTGCCCGGCTGGTACGTCGACCCGGCCCGCAACGCCGTCGTCGTGCTCGCCCGCGGTGGCGACAAGGCAGCCAAGGCGTTCGTGAAGGCGGCCGGCGTCAGCGGCGTCGCCGTCGTCGCCAGCGCCGAGGCCCCGCGCCCGCTGTACGACACCCGCGGCGGCGACGCCTACTACATCGGCAGCGGCCGCTGCTCCGTCGGCTTCTCCGTCACGGGCGGCTTCGTCACCGCCGGCCACTGCGGCAGCACCGGCGCCGCCACCACCGGCTTCAACCGGGTCGCGCAGGGCACCTTCCGCGGCTCGTCGTTCCCCGGCAACGACTACGCCTGGGTGCAGACCAACAGCAACTGGGTCTCGCAGCCGTGGGTCAACAACTACTCCGGCGGCAACGTCACCGTGGCCGGCTCCACCGAGGCCGCCGTCGGCGCGTCGATCTGCCGCTCCGGCTCCACCACCGGCTGGCGCTGCGGCACCGTGCAGGCGAAGAACTCGACGGTCAACTACCCGCAGGGCACCGTCACCGGCCTGACCCGCACCAACGCCTGCGCCGAGCCCGGCGACTCGGGCGGCTCGTGGCTGTCCGGCCAGCAGGCGCAGGGCGTCACCTCCGGCGGCTCCGGCAACTGCTCGACCGGCGGCACCACCTACTTCCAGCCGGTCAACGAGATCCTGAGCGCGTACGGGCTCACGCTGACCACCTCGGGCGGCGGCACCCCGCCGACCACCCCGCCGACCACGCCCCCGCCGGGCGGCGGCTCCTGCACCGGCTACGAGTCCACCTACGGCGGCTCGCTGTCCTCGGGCGCCAGCGCCTACCAGCCCGGCGGCAGCTACTACACCACCACCGTCAGCGGCACGCACCGCATCTGCCTGGACGGCCCGACCGGCGCGGACTTCGACATCTACCTGCAGAAGTACGGCACCTTCGGGTGGACCAACGTCGCCTCCGGCACCAGCGCCGGCCCGGACGAAACCATCTCCTACAGCGGCACCGCCGGCCGCTACCGGGTGCGGGTGCACGCGTACTCCGGCTCCGGCTCGTACAGCCTGGGCGTGACCAACCCGTAGGCCCCCGCACGACCGCAGCCCCGTCGCGCACCCGCGCGGCGGGGTTGCGGCATGCTCGGGGGATGGACCCGACCCTGCTGGTGGTGGACGGCGCCAACGTCGTCGGCTCGGTGCCCGACGGCTGGTGGCGCGACCGGGCCGGCGCAGCGGTGCGGCTGCGCGACCGGCTGGCCCGCCTGGCGGCCGCCGGGAGCTGGCCGGACCTCGCCGGGCCCGTCGAGGTCGTCCTGGTCGTCGAGGGCCGGGCCCGCGACATCCCCGCCACGGCCGGGGTACGCCTGGAGCGCGCACCCGGCTCCGGCGACGACGCGATCGTGGCGCTCGTGGCCGCCGCGGGCGACCGCCCGGCCGTCGTCGTGACCGCCGACCGGGCCCTGCGCGAGCGGGTCGCCGCCCACGGCGCGCAGGTGCGCGGGCCGCGCTGGCTGTCCGGCTGAAGATCACTCACAACCTCCGTTCGGCTGTTGCACGGGCGTAACCGGGAATTCAGGCTGTTCTGGTGCAGCACAGCAACATTTCCCTCCTCACCCTGGTCCTGGTCGGCGGCATCCTCATCGCCTTCGGCTACGGCTGGGCGGTCATGCGGCGCGCCAACAGGGACTACAAGGCCACCAAGGGCGCCGTGAAGTCGATGCGCAAGGGGTTCTGGGCGAGCTTCCGGGCGCTGGTCAAGGTCGGGGTGTTCGTCGCGGTCGCCGTCGGCCTCATCGTCACCTGGAACATCCGCGACGCCCGCGACGACGGCGCCACCCCGCTGTTCCCGGCCCGCGTCGACGACCGCACCGCCACCCCGTCGCCGGAGCCGACCGCGACACGGCGCTGACGACACCGCAAGATCCAGTCCGGATCGGTCATCTCCGTCTACAGTCGGCACATCGGACCGAACTGGGGCGGGAGGCACCGGCAGTGGCGAGCGTCGCCGAGGTGAAGGCCGCCGTCGCCGCGGCCCTGCAGCACGTCAGCGAGGGCCAGGCCGCGATCCGCGCCGCCCGCGACCGGGTCGGCGAGGCCCAGACGACCCTCACCGCCGCGCTCGACGGCAGCGCCGCCGAGGCCGTCGGCACCGCCCGCGCCTCACTCGCCCAGGCCGACCAGCAGCTCGGCGACTGCCTGTCCGCCACGCTGCTGGCGGTGGAGCAGGCGCAGACGTACGCGGCGGCCCTGTGAGCCTGGTGACCGACGTGGCCGCCCGCGTGCGGTCCGCGTCGGACGACCTGCCCCTCGACCTGATCGCGGCCGCCGCCGACCGCCTGCGCACCGCCACCGAACTGCTCGACCGCGTGCGGCAGTCCTCCGTGGACCCGATCGGCGTGCCGCCGCTGGGCGCCGCCCTGGAGCACGCGGAGCGCGCCGTCCACCAGCTGCTCGCCACCCGCGACGCGCTCGGCGACTACCTGGCCGCCGCCGGCCTGGCCGGGGACGCGGGAGCGCCGCCCGCCGCCCCGCCGCCCGCCGGGCCGGGGCCGCAGGCGCGGGTGCCGCGCCCGGCCGCGCAGCGGGAACCGGCCCGCGCGCCGGGGCCGCTGGCGTCGTGGTGGCGCACCCGGGTGGCGGAACTGACCGGCATCGCGGACCCGCCACCGGCGGACGGCGGCGCGACCCGGCCGCCCGCGGGTGACGCCGGGGAGCTGCTGCGGCGGGTCGCCGGGGCGGGCCGCGAGCGGCTCGCCGCCGAGCTGCGCGTCGTGGACGCCGGGGTGGGGCTGGGCCTGGCCGCCGCGGCCGCGCGGGTGCTCGGGGACCTGGCCCGGGACCGCCTGGGCCACGACCCGCGGCCGGCCGACCTGCCGGCGCTGCGCGCGGCCGCCGCCGGGACGGCCCGGCTGGTGCCCGGCGCCGACCCGGCCACCGCGGAGGCGGTGCTGGCCGGGGTGTGCGGCGCGCCCGCCGCGGCCCCGCGCACCGGCCACCCGGCCGACGCCGCGGTGGTCGCCGCCGTGGTGGCGGGGCTGCTCGGCCGGGCGCCGCGGGCCGCCGCGCCGCGCGCGGAGGCGCGCCGCTGACGGGTGTCCGGTGTGGAGGCTCAGGCCTCCGGCGCGTACTGGCCCAGGGCCATCGCCCGGATGCCCTCGATCTCCTCCGCGGTCGCGGTGCCCGAGGCGGCGACGACCTCGGCCCACGTCTCGGTGCTCTGCTTCGCGAACGCGACGCCCTCCGCGGAGTTCGCGGCGGCGACCGGGTCGTCGGCGACCTCGCCGCGCAGGAACAGCCCGAGCGCCAGCAGGCCGCCGTCCCAGCCGGGACCGACGAACAGGGCGCCGGCGCCGCTGCCGGCCATCTCGATGGGCACCGTGTGTTCCAGTTCGAGGGTGGTGTCCGCGCCGTCGCCGGTGAGCCGCAGGTCGACGACGCTGGCCGGGCCGCCGAACGTGACGCGCAGGTGCCGCGGTGGGTCGCAGGTGAGGATGTCGCCGCCCGCGTTGCCCTCCAGCTGGAACGCGCCGCCCTCCTTCAGCTCGCCGCTGATCGGGAAGAACCACCGCTTCAGGCGGTCGGGGTCGGTGACGGCGTCCCACACGTCGGCGGCGGCGGCCGGGTACACCCGGCGCAGCACCACGCTGACGGTCTCGCTGTCGCCGGCGGGCAGCCGGGCGACGGAGCGGTGGATGGCCTGCAGTTCGCGGACGATGTCGATCACTGGGCGGTCTCCTCATCGGGGCGCTCGGCGGCGCGGCGGGCCCGTTTGCCGCGGGCGATCTCCGTCGCCAGGGCGTCGAGGCGCTGGCTCCAGAACTGGCGGAAGCCCTCCAGCCACTCGTCGACCTCGCGCAGCGGGGCGGCGTCGACCGCGTACAGGCGGCGGGTGCCGTCCGCGCGGACCGTCGTGAACCCGTTCTCCCGCAGCACCCGCAGGTGCTGGGAGACGGCCGGCTGGGAGATGCCGAACTCGGCCTGGACCGTGGCGGCGAGGGCGCCGGCGCTCTGCTCACCGGCGGCGAGCAGCTCGAGGATCCGGCGGCGAACCGGATCCCCGAGGACGTCGAACGCGTGCATGCGCCGAGTGTTGCAGCGCAGCCTTATATAAGTCAAGCGTTAAGAAGCGGGAACCACCACGGCCTCGCGCAGCAGCCGGCGGGCCAGCACCAGGCGGTCGGCGTCGCCGTCCAGGCCCGGCAGGTCGCCGACGCGGCACGGCTCGCCGGTCAGCAGCATCCGCAGCGCCGGGGTGCACCCCGCGGGCAGGCCCAGCGACCCGCCGGCGAAGGCGAGGGTGACGCGCTCCCCCGACCCGGTCAGCCGGGCGGGCAGCCCGGGCCGCAGCCGCACCCGGTCGTCGGCGGTCAGCGCCGCCGCGGCGTCGAGCTGGGCCAGCGGCCGGATCGGCGCCGGGCGCGACGCGGGCCACGACCGCTCACGCAGCCGGGCGGCGAGCGCGGCCGGGTCGGCCGTGGTCAGCCAGTCGCGCAGCGCCTCGACGGTCTCGGTCAGCTCCGGCTCCACCTGGTCGGCGTCGGCCACGTCCAGGCCGAACGGCAGCGTCGCGCGCAGCCGGCGGTCCTCGGCGGCCAGCGCGAGCAGCTCCTCGACCAGCGCGTACCGGGTCAGAGCGCGCACGCCCACGGTCAGGTGCAGCGAGCGGCTGTCCTGCGCGGCGGCGGCGTGCAGCCAGCCGCGGGGCAGGTAGAGGGCGTCGCCGGGGGTCAGCTCGACGTCGAGGACCGGCTCGCCCTCGGCGGAGGCGGACACCTCGTCGGCGCGCCCGCCCCACGCCTGGCGCTCCAGCGGCTCGGGCAGCACGGGCGGGTGGATGCGCCAGCGCTTGCGGCCGTCGACCTGCAGCACGAACACGTCGTGGGTGTCGTAGTGGGTGGCGAAGCCCTGGTTGCCGGGCGGCGTCAGGTAGGCGTTGACCTGCAGCGGCTGGCGCAGCTCGCGGCCGAGCGCACCGGCGAAGTCGACCAGGGCGGGCCAGTTGCGGTGCAGGCCCTGCAGCACGAGGGTGGCGCCGCCGGCGTACAGGCGCAGCACGTCCTCGTCGCGGACCTGGTCGCCGATCTCGGCGCCGGCTCCCCCGCCGCCGGTGAACCGGCTCGCGGGCAGGACCGTGCCGGCCTGGGCGACGCGCAGGAACGGGGTGCGCAGGCCGCGGCGGCTGAGCAGCTCGTCGACGTCGTCCGGCGACAGCAGGTCGCCGAAGCCGTCCGGGCCGTTCAGCTCGTCCGCGCGGGACAGCAGCGGGGCGCGGCCCCAGTGGTCGGCGGCGAACTTGGCCGGCTCGACGGCGATGCAACGGGCGAGCGCCGGGCGGTCGATGCCGCCCGGCGCGTCGATGTCGGGCATGGGATCAGTCGGCACTGCCGTCGGCGCCGCCGTCGTGGCCGCCCGGGTTGGCGCCACCGTCGGCCGGGCCCTCGCCGGAGCCGCCGGCCGAGCCGTCCGCGCCGCCGTCGTGGCCGGACGCGTTCGCGCCGCCGTCCGCCGGGCCCTCGTCCGGGTTCGCGCCGCCTGCGGTGATGTCGTCGTCGCTGAGTGTCATCTCGGCCCCTTCAACGGTGTGAGCGCCCCGGCGTCTGCGACGGGGCGCGATGGCGAGGAGCATCTACCCCCCAAATGATCGGCTCTAACCCGGTGACCGGGTGACGGTGTGCCCCCGGCGGCGGGCAAGCGACGCAAACGACGCGGCGTCGGTGACGGCGGCGCCGCCCGGGTCGTTGTTGAAGTACACGAACGTCTCCGCCGCCGGGTCGAGCCGGGCCGCCCAGGTGTCCAGGGCCTGCCGGCCGTACCGGGGCCACGGCTTCGCCCGCCCCTCGTGCAGCCGCAGGTAACCCCACGGCGCGGTGCGCCACAGCGGGGTGATCGGCCGGCCGCAGCGGTCGGCCCAGCACAGCGCGGCCGCGCGTCGTTCCAGCACGGCGCGGACCTCGCCGGTCCACCACGTCGGGTGCCGCGGTTCGACGGCGACCCGGACGCCGGCCGGGAACAGCGCGAGGGTGGCGTCGAGCGCCGCCGGGTCGGCCTTCAGCGTCGGCGGCAGCTGCAGCAGCACCGGGCCGAGCTTGTCGCCCAGCGCGCCCGCCCGGTCGAGGAACCGCCGCACCGGCTCGTCGGGCTCGCGCAGCCGCTTGATGTGCGTCAGGTACCGGCTCATCTTGACCGCGACGACGAAGCCGGGCGGGGTGCGCTCACGCCAGGCGGCGAACGTGGCGCGCTCCGGCAGCCGGTAGAACGCGTTGTTCACCTCGACGGTGTCGAACGCGGTGACGTAGTGCTCCAGCCACAGCCGCTGGGGCAGCTTCTCCGGGTAGAGCCGGCCGCGCCAGTCGCGGTACTGCCAGCCGGACGTGCCGAGGTGGATCATGCGTCCTCGAGGAGGTCGAGCAGCTGCTGGGCGTTGGTCTGGGCGTAGTCGGAGTAGCAGTTGTTGAACAGCACGTGGGTCTGCTCCGCCTCGCCGGCCAGCCCGCGCAGCTTCGGCGCCCAGCCGGCCAGCTCCTCCGCCGAGTACCGGTAGCCGAACTTCTCGTAGATGTCGCGGCTCGTCCACTTGTCGCTGTGCCCGTGGAACCGCACGACCGCCAGGTCGGCGGTGGCCGCCAGCACCGGCGGCACGGACGAGCGGTGGCCCTGCGGCATGTCGACGCTGACGTAAGCGAGCCGGTGGGCGCGCAGGAAGTCGAGGGTCTCGTTGCGGTTGGCGCCCTCGAACCAGGACGCGTTGCGGAACTCGAACACCGGGCGCAGCGGCCGGCACCGGGCCGCCACCTCCAGGACGTACTGCTTGTTGTCCTTGCGGATGCCGAACCACGGCGGGAACTGGAACAGGAGCGCGCCCAGCTTGCCCGCCCCGACGAGCGGGTCCAGCGCGGACAGGAAGCGCGTCCACACGTCCTCGTAGGCCTGCGCGGGCAGGTCCTTCGGGTAGACGTTCTTCTTGTCGGTGTCGGGCCGCAGGTCCTTGTACAGCGACGAGGTCTTCACCGGGTGACCGGTGAGCAGCCCGTACGCCTTGACGTTGAACGTGAAGCCGGCGGGCGTGCGCTCCACCCACAGTCGCGCGGTCTGCTCGGCGGGCGGCGCGTAGTAGGTGGCGTCGACCTCGACGACGGGAAACCGCCGCGCGTAGTACGCCAGCCGCTTCTCGGGGTTGTCCGCGGTCTGCGGGTACCACCCCGAGCCGAGCAGGGTGCGGTCGGTCCACGAGGCCGTGCCGACCTTGATGGCGCCCATGGCTGCCCCCTCGACGAGAATCGCCCGCCGCCGGTGGTACCCGGCGGCGGACGATCTCACGCGTGCGGCGTCCCCCTACAGGGCGCGGCGCTCCCGGTTGGACTTGCAGGCCACGCAGGTGGTGGCCGACGGGAAGATGGTGAGGCGCTCGGTCGGGATGGGCTTGTGGCAGCCCTCGCAGTTGCCGTAGCTGCCGTCGGCGAGCCGCTGCAGCGCGTGCTCCGCCTGGCCGCGCCGGTCGGCGAGGGTCCGGATGAGCGACAGGGCCGCGTCCCGCTCCGCCGTCTTGGTGCCGCTGTCGGCCTGGTCGTCGCCGGCCGCGTCGCCGATCTCGACGAGCCGCAGCTGCTGGTTCTGCGCGACCGCGTCCTCGTACTCCTTGTTCAGGGCGTCGTAGCGGCCCTGCAGCACCTCGCGGATCTGCTCGACCTCCGGCAGCGACCGGCCGGTCGCCACATCGCCGCCCAGCGGCGCCGCGATCCCCGGCGCGGCCTGCTGACCGGTGATGACCGCACTGTTGACGAGCATGTGCTGCCCTGCCTTCCCGTTGCCGTGCCGGTGGACATCCCCCGCCCTGACCGGTCACGTCTTCCGCCGTGAGGACCGGCCAGGTACCCGGCGCCTGACGACGCCAAACCGGATCTTCGCGGAAATGTAATCGAAGCACAACGGTCCGTGGTCAAAACCGCCGCGAACTGCTCGAAGAGATGGGACGGGCGGTCTACCGGGCGGCGTCGACGAGGGCCGGACGGCCGGGCCGGTCGCACCGGACGACCACGTCGGCGACGGCGGCCGGGCCGACCTCGTCGGCGTAGCGGGCGTACGCGGGCAGCGTCCACGCCTCGCCGGGCGGCGTCGCACGGGCCAGCGCGGCGGCCGACAGCTCCAGGTGGACGGTCAGGTCGAACGGCAGCGTGCCGCCGAGCAGGAAGGCGCCGCTGACCAGCACGACGCCGCCGGGCGGCAGGGTCACGTAGGGGGCGCGGGTGGCGCGGTCGCGGGCGGCGTCGAACAGGGCGGGCAGGACGCGGCCGGTGCCGCCCGGGCCGGCCGGCAGGAGCACCTCGCGGCGCAGGCCCTGCTCGTCGAGCCAGTCGGTGTAGAAGGCGTCCGGGTCGGTGCGGCCGAACTCCAGGCGCAGCGACGCGGGCCGCAGGTAGTCGGCGGTGGCGACGTGCACGGCGTGGTGGCCGGCGGCGCGCAGCGGCTCGACCAGGCCGGCGGCCAGCTCACCGGGGTGCGCGGGCGGCGCCCCGTCGACGGCGACCCGCAGCCGGCCGCCGGGCGGCACGGCGGCGGCCAGCCGGGCCGCCAGCTCGGCGCGCAGGGCGCCGGGCGTGATGGGGCGGACCGGCATGCCGCCGATGCTAGCCGTCAGGCGTGCTCGACCAGCACCACCCGGGCGTCGTCGGCCAGCCGGTAGCCGACGCCGTAGACGGTGGTGACCAGTGGGACGTTGGCGCCGAGCTTGACCCGCAGGCGCCGCACGTGCACGTCGACGGTGCGCTCGCCGGTGTGCTCGTAGCCCCACACGGCGGCGAGCAGCTGGACCCGGCTGAACACCCGGCGCGGGTTGGCGGCGAGGAAGTGCAGCAGGTCGAACTCGAGGCGGGTCATCGGCAGCGGCACGCCGCCGACGAGCACCTGGCGCGAGCCTGCCAGCAGGCGCACCTCGGCCGGGTCGGCCGGGGCCTCGGGGGCCGCCGGCACGGACTCGGGGACGCGCTGGCGGGGCAGGACCGGCGCGCCGGCGGGCGTGTCACCGGCCGCGGCACCGGCCGGGCCGTCGACGGTCACCGTGCCGTTGCCGCGCTCGACCAGGTCGCGCAGGACGTCGATCAGCCGGTAGGCCTCGGGGCTCAGCGTCTCGCCGGCCAGCGGGATGGCCAGCGTGACCGTCAGCGAGGGGGACGTCGCGGGCGGCGTCGCCGGGGTCACCGGGGGCGTCACCGGGGCGCCCGCAGGCGTGCCGCGCCGGCCGATGCCGGAGAGCCGGCCGGGGCCGGCCGGGTGCGACGCTCGCCGGCCGGCGCGGGCCGGGAGGGCGGTGACGGACATGGGTCCTCCTCGTGGGACTGCGGGCCGGACGGTGCCTCCGCGGTCACGGGATGAGCACCGGGACCGTCCACCGGTAGGCGGGGTGCGGCCGAAACGGGCCCATCACCCTGCGTAAACACGCGGACGATGTTTCGCGTTTCGGGGCATGCGGTCAAGGCGACAACCACAGTGTGGGAAGCCGTCCCGACATTAGCGTGGAACCGCGACGGGATGACGATTTCCCTGGCATGAAAGCGACCACGGTCACTCCGATGAACGACGGCCGTCGGAAAGGTGCCGATTTACCGAACGACGGCGCGAGATAGCGATTTCGGTGACGCGGGACACGTGTCGACCGGGCCCTGTTCCTCCGATCAGTCAGGGTCCGGCGCCGTTCCGGTGCGGCGTGAGGACGGCCGCGAGGGAGCGCTCTCACACTCTACCCACGCGACGGCGCCCGGCCACCGCGGGATGCGGGTGCCGGGCGCCGGTGCTGCCGATGATCAGTATCTGTACTGCGTCTGGGCGTTGAACTCGCGGAACCGCACGTGCTTCGCCGAGCGGATGCGCCGGTCGTTCACCTGGATGACATCCAGGCCCTTTTGAATGTCGTTCGAGAAAACATATCCGTTGTACCAGTACGCCGACCAGGAACCGCCCAGAGTCAGGGTGGTCGCGTTCAGCGGGCCCCGCTCCCAGAAACCGATCTCCCGCGGGTTGCGCGAGTCGGTGAAGTCCCAGACCGAGATGCCGCCCTGATACCAGGCCTGCACCATGATGTCGCGCCCGCGCACCGGAATCAGCGAGCCATTGTGCGCGACGCAGTTCTCCGTGGCCGTGTTCGCCCGCGGAATCTTGAAGTAACTGCGGAACTCCAGCCGGCGGTTGTCGCCGCGGCCGGTGATGTCGTAGATCGCGTCGGCGCCGCGGTTCGGGCCGACCGTCGCGTTGCAGGTGGCCGCCCCGCCGCCGCCCAGCTCGTCGGTGAAGACGACCTTGGTGCCGGCGTTGTTGAACGTGGCCGAGTGCCAGAACGCGAAGTTCGCCTCGTCGCGGACCGTCGTGATCACCCGCGGCGCGGTGCGCCGGGAGATGTCGAACAGCACGCCGTCACCCATGCAGGCGCCCGCCGCGAGATTCTTCTGCGGGAACACGGTGATGTCGTGGCAGCCCGTCGTCGCCGAGCCGTACGCCGAGCCGGGGAAACCGCCGTCCGGGAACAGCACCGGGGTCGCCACCACGGCCGCCCGCTCGGGGTGGCGCAGCGGCACCTTGACGATCGAGATCTTGTCGTGCGGCAGCTCGCAGTTCGGCAGCGAGGCCGGCGCCAGGTTGTACGACGACACGTACAGGTAGACGTTGCGCTCGCCGCGCTTGCCGGGCACCAGCGTGTGCGTGTGCGAGCCGCACGCCGTCTTGACCGACTTCAGGTAGCGGGGGCTGGCCGGGCGCGAGATGTCGAAGATCTTGATGCCCTCCCAGCGCGCGCCGGGCGCCGCGGCAGTCGAGCCGGCGCTGGCGCAGGAGTCGTCGGTGCGCTGCGAGTCCGTGGACAGGAACAGCAGGTTGCCGCGCACCGACACGTCGTTCTGGGCGCCCGGGCAGAGCACCTGGGTGACGATCCGCGGCCGGCTGGGCCGGCGGATGTCGTACACCGTGAAGCCGTTGTAGTTGCCGCCGTAGGCGTAGCCGCCCTGGAACGCCCAGTCGGTGCCGGGCGTGTCGGTGAAGGGCGCCTGCTTGGGCAGGTGGGCGATCTGGCGCAGGTTGCGGCTCGACGAGATCTCGTCGACGGCCGGCGGGGTGCTCGGGGCGGGCCCGCGGTCGGCCGCGGCGGCGGGGCCGCCCGGGGCGACCAGCAGGCTCAGCAGCAGCGTGGCCGCCGCTCCGGCACCGGCCAGGAGTCTGAGCCGCCGCCCTCGTGGGGCAGTGTGCACTGTGGATCTCCCTCGTCTGGGGTGGTAGGACCCCATCACGATAAGCATCGATGCGGCCCCGGGTCATTACGTGGACGGGTATCGATCACGACATACCGGCGCGCGGGCGGGTAGCGTGGCGGTCGTCGATGCCTTCCGGACCCGAGGGGGATCATGAACCGGGCGCGCCTGCTCCTCGCGGCGGCCGTGGTCGCCGGCGCCGGCGTCGCCGCCGGGGTGGCGGCAGCGGCGGGCGGCGACGGCGGGACGGCCGGGCCGGCGCCGTCGGCCCCGGCGGCGGTCTCGGCGGCGGTCTCCTCGGCGCCCGTGCCGCCGAGCGAGCCGGTGCCCGTGGTGGTGCCCGGCCGCCCCGGCGAGCCGAACCGGGTGGCCGACGGCGCCCGGGTCAGCGCGCCGGCGCAGGCGCCGCACAACGGCATCGACGCCGCGTTCGTGCAGATGATGATCCCGCACCACCAGCAGGCCCTGCGGATGGCCGAGCTGGCGCCCGGCCGGGCCGGCGACCCCCGCGTCGCGGCCGTCGCCGAGCGGATCCGGCTGGCCCAGGGCGCCGAGCTGCCGCAGCTGCAGACCTGGCTGAGCACCCGCGGGCTGCCCGCCACCCCGCCCGGCCACGACCACGCCGCCATGCCCGGCATGCAGGGCCAGGCCGCCCTCGACGCGCTCGCCGCCGCCCGCGGCGCCGACTTCGACCGCCGGTTCGTCGCGATGATGACCGAGCACCACCGCGGCGCGCTGCGAATGGTCGGCGACGTGCTGTCCGGCGGCGCCGACCAGATGCTCGGCGAGCTGGCCAACGAGATCGGCGTCGAACAGGCCGCGGAGATCAACCGGATGACGTCGCTCGTCCGCTGACGCCGGGCGGCCTAGAGTCGAGCCGTGACCGACGAGACGGCGCAGGACCTGGACGAGGCGACGCTGGCGTACGCGCACCGCATGTTCGACCTGGCCCGCGGCGGGAGCACCGGGGAGCTGGCGGCCAACGTCGACGCCGGCCTGCCGGTGAACCTCACCAACGGCAAGGGCGACACGCTGCTGATCCTGGCCGCGTACCACGACCACCCCGAGACCGTGGCGGCGCTGCTCGCCCGCGGCGCCGACCACGGCCGGGCCAACGACCGCGGCCAGACCGCGCTGGCGGCCGCCGTGTTCCGGCGCAACCCGGCCACCGTGGACGCCCTGCTGGCCGCCGGAGCCGACCCGGACGCGGGCGGCCCGTCCGCCGCCGAGACCGCCGCGTTCTTCGGCCTGCCGGAGATGGCGGCCCGGCTGCGGGGCGCGTGACCGTGACCGGCGACGGCTCCCCCGCGGCCCGGATGCGGGCCGCCGCGGCCGCGTTCCTCGGCTCCCTCGACGAGGGCGGCCGGGCCGCCGCCGGGCGCCCGTTCGCCGACGACCGGCGCCGCTGGCTCGAGTACCGGCCGCGCCCCCGGCCCGGCGTCAGCCTCGCCGACCTGGGCGTCACCGCGCGCAAGAACGCCCACCGGCTGCTCGCCACGGCGCTGTCGCCGGGGGCGTACGCCCAGGCCATGGCGGTGCTCGCCCTGGAGGAGGTGCTCGACCGGCGGGAGGGCTGGGCGCGCGGGCGGCACAGCGAGGACTTCCGCGTGGTGCTGTTCGGCGGCCCCGGCGACGACGCGTTCGGCTGGCGGTTCGAGGGCCACCACCTGTCGGTCACCATGACCCTCGCCGGCGACCGGGTCTCCCCCGCCCCGCTGTTCCTGGGCGCCAACCCGGCGCGCGTCGACCACGCCGGGCACCCGGTGCTGCGGCCGCTGGCCCCCGAGGAGGACCTGGGCCGGGCGGTGCTGCTGGCCATGGCGCCGCAGGACCGGCGGCGGGCCGTGGTGGCCGACGCGGCGCCGGACGACATCCGCAGCGGGATCGCCGCCCGGGCCGCCGCCACGATCGAACCGGCCGGGGTGCCCGTCGCCGACCTGGGCGTGGGCGCGCGGTCGCTGGTGGAGCAGCTCGTCGCCCTCTACCTGGCCCGGCTGCCCGAGGAGCTGGCCGACGCGGAGGACCGGCGGCTCGACCGGCGCGCCCTGCACTTCGCGTGGGAGGGCCCGCCCGGGCCGGGGGTGCGGCACTACTACCGGCTGCAGGCCCCCGACCTGCTCGTCGAGTACGACAACACCACCGACGACGGCAACCACGCGCACACCGTGCTGCGCCGACCGCTGAGCGACTTCGGCGACGACGTGCTCGCCGCCCACCTGGGCGACGGGCACGCCGCCTGAGCGGTCAGCGCCCCGTGAGGCGGCGGCCGACGGCCGCGATGAGCCGGTCGAGCTCGGAGCCGAACGGGTTGTCGTGCACCAGGTACGTCCACGTGGCGCTCGGGCGCACCAGGTCGGCGGCGTCCGGCTGGTAGCCGTCGCTGAGGTCCAGCTCCTCGACCGTGAGCACGGTGCGCTCCTCGATCTCGGGCATCAGCTTCTGGAACGCCGGGACGGCCGCGCGGTGGAACTCGTCCAGCGGGTCGAGCTTGCCGAGCGCGCGCAGGTGCACGCCCTCGCGCACCTCGGCCAGCTCGGCCAGGTGCTCGGCCCACAGCCGGTCGAGGTGGTACAGCGCGACGGCCCGGCCGGCCTCGTTGACCACCTCGTCCGGGACGTCCGCCAGCTTGTCGGCCAGCCGCTTGCGCAGCATGTCGCCGGCCACGTCGGTGGTGAGCAGCCGCTCGCGCCGCTCGGCGAGCGCCTTGCGCTGCTGCTCGACGACGACCGAGTAGCGCCACGTGTTGCGGTGGATCTCGTGGTTGACGCCCTCGGCGACGCGCTGCGCGTGCTCGATGGCGTAGTCGACGATCTCGTCGTGGACGTTGCCGTCCATGTCCATCTTCGGCGACGGCGGGATCATCTCGCCCGCGTGCCGGGTGATCAGCTCGTCCTCCAGCGAGACGAAGAACCGCGAGCCGCCCGGGTCGCCCTGCCGGCCCGCGCGGCCGCGCAGCTGGTCGTCGACGCGGCGGCTGTCGTGCCGGCCGGCGCCGATGACGAGCAGGCCGCCGAGGTCGACGACCTTCTCCGCGTCCTTGCCGGCGCTGCCGCCGAGCCGAATGTCGACACCGCGGCCGGCCATCTGGGTGGAGACCGTGACCGCGCCGAGCGCGCCGGCCTCGGCGATGATCGAGGCCTCCTCGTCGTCGTTCTTCGCGTTGAGCACCACCGACGGGATGCCGGCCGCCTCCAGCGCCGTGGCCAGCCGCTCGGACTCCTTGACGTCGAGCGTGCCGACCAGCACCGGGCGCCGGCGCTCGTGCGCGGCGGCGATCTCCGCGACGATCGCCTCCTCCTTCTCCACCCGGGTGGCGAAGATGCGGTCCTCGTCGTCCTTGCGGATGTTCGGGGTGTTCGGCGGGATGACCGCGACCTCGAGGCCGAAGTACTCGCGCAGCTCCTCGCCGACGTGCACCGCGGTGGCGGTCATGCCGCACACGGTGGTGTACAGCGCGATGTAGGCCTGCACGGTGAGCGTGTTGAGCTGCTCGCCCTCGGCGGTGGCGTCGAGGCCCTCCTTCGCCTCGACGGCGGCCTGCAGGCCGTCGGGCCAGCGGCGCCGCTGCGCCACCCGGCCACGCATCTCGTCGATCAGCTCGACGGTGCCGCCGCGGACGATGTAGTCGACGTCGCGGTGCAGCAGCGCCTTGGCGTGCAGGGCGACGTTGACGGCCGACAGCTGCGCGGTGTGCTCGTCGTCGTACAGGTTGATGCCGCCGAGCGCCTTCTCGACCGCCGCGGTGCCGCGGGCGGTGAAGGCGGCGCTGCGGCCGTCCTCGCCGACCTTGTAGTCGCGGCCGGCCTTGAGGTCGGCGACGATCGCGGCGGCCGCGTGCACCGGGTCGCTCTCGCTGGGCACGGTGCCGGCCAGCACCATCGGCACACGGGCCTCGTCGATGAGGATCGAGTCGGCCTCGTCGACGATGGCCGTGGTCAGCTCGGGCTGCACCCGGTCGGCGATGTCGGTGACGAGCTGGTCGCGCAGGTAGTCGAAGCCGGCCTCGCTGACCGAGACGTAGGTGACGTCGCGGGCGTACGCCGCGCGGCGCTCGTCCCGGGTGGACGCCTCGGTGACCCAGCCGACGGTCAGGCCGAGCAGGTCGTAGACCGGCTCCATCCAGGTGGCGTCGCGGCGGGCCAGGTAGTCGTTGACGGTCAGCACGTGCACCGGGCCGCGGCCCTGCCGCACGTGGCCGTACGCGGCGATGGTGGCGGTCAGGGTCTTGCCCTCACCGGTGGCCATCTCGGCGACCTTGCCGGCCAGCAGCGACATGGCGCCGAGCAGCTGCACGTCGTACGGGCGCTGGTCGAGGGCGCGGCGGGCGGCCTCGCGGCCGACGGCGCAGATCTCGGTGTACTCCTCCGCCTGCGCGGCGCGCTCGGTGAGCGCGGCGTCGTCGAGCGCGGCGAGCTCGTCCTCCATCGCCTCGACGGCGGGCAGGAGTTTCTCCAGCGGGGCCAGGTCGACCGTGGTGCCCGGCCGCTGGAGGAACTTGCGCAGCCGGCTCTTCAGCTTTTGCGAGACGCCCATGGGCGGCAACGGTACTGCACGCGCGCCCCCGCGCGGGTGCCTACTCCCGCCCGCGGTGGATCAGCAGGCGAGCACCGCCTGCAGCTCGTGCCGGCGCCCGCCGGCCAGGTCGGCGAACAGGGCCGGAGCCTCGGCGAACGGCACCACCGCGGTGATCAGGTGCGCGCGCAGCGCGGCCCCGTCGGCGTGCAGCAGGCCGACCGTCTCGGCGGACAGCCGCTCGCGGTCCCAGTGCCCGGCGAGCCCGCGCGGGACCCGGCCGATCTGGGCGCAGCGCAGCGCCAGGCCGTTGTGGTGGAACTCCTCGCCGAGGCGCACCTCGTCGGCGCCGCCGGGGTAGAACGCGAGGTCCACGACGACGCCCTGGGGGCGCAGCAGGCGCAGCGCCAGGTGCAGCGCGTTCGCCCGGCCGCGGCACTGGAACACCACGTCCGCACCGCGGTCGCCGGCCGCGTGCCGCCACCGGGTCTTCAGGACGACGGCCGGGTCGTGCGCGCCGTCCGGGTCGAGGGTCTCCAGGCCGAGCGCCTCGGCCACGGCGCGCCGCTCGGGCGTCGGGTCGACGACCACCACCGACGCGGCGCCGTGCCGACGGGCGAACAGGGCGGTGAGCAGGCCGACGACGCCCGCGCCGGTGACCGCGACGCGGCGGCCGCGCACCCCGTCGCCGAGGTCGCGCACGTCGGCGCCGTGCAGGTCGGCCGCGGCGTGCAGCAGGCCGTTGGCGCAGATGGGGCCCATGTGGGCGGCGTACACGCCGAGCACCGGGTCCAGCCCGTCGGGCAGCGGCACGACCCGCTCGCGCAGCGGGTCGGCCACGTGGGCGGTGCGGTGGCCGTAGGTCATCGCCACCACCGACCCCTCCGCCACCGCCGGGGTGGCGCTGCGGGTGACCCGGCCGACCTGCATGTAGCCGAAGCCGCGCACCGGGTACGGCGTGCTGGGGTCGGTGTCGCGGAACAGGCCCAGCTCGGCGTCGAAGCCGCGGTGCAGCCACGGGTTGGTGCCCTTGACGAAGGTCAGCTCGGTGCCGGCGGAGACGCCGGAGAACAGGGTCTCGACGCGGAACTGCCCGCCGGCCGGCTCGGCCGGCTCGCTGTCGTGCAGCTCGACGGCGCCCGGCCCGGTGACGACGAGCTCGCGGTCAGCCACGCGGCACCTCGACGGTGCGGCCCGTCGCCGCGGACTCGGCCACCGCCAGGGCCAGCCGGTGGGTGCGCAGCGCCTCCGGGTACGGCACCCGCACGTCGTGGCCCTCGCCGCGCACCGCGTCGACGAACGCGCGGTCGACGGCGACCCGGGCCGCCTCCGCGTCGCCGGCCACCCGCCGCTCGCCGTCGGCGTCGCGGACGACCAGCTCGTCCTCGGTGATCGCCAGGGCCAGGCCGTCGGCGTACACCTCGAGCCCGGCCCGGTGCTTCCAGCCCAGCGCGCAGGTCGCCGACAGGGTGCCGACCGCGCCGTCCGCGAAGCGCAGGACGGCGGCGGTGGCGGTGTCCACGTCCGCGCCCGGCACCGGCGGCGGCGTGCCGTTGCCCACCGCGTTCACCGTGGCCACCTCCCCGGCCAGGTGCCGGGCCAGGTCGAGCACGTGCGCGGCCTGCTCGACGACCGGGCCGCCGGAGCGGTCCCGGTGCGGCCACCAGCCGACCGGCGGCACCTTGTCCAGCCAGGCGCCGGCGACCAGCCGGATCTCGCGGCCGGCCAGCAGCCTCGCGGCCTCCTCGACGGTGCGCAGGTAGCGCCAGTGGTGCCCGGCGGCGCTGAGCAGCCCGCGCCGCTCGACCAGCGCCGCGACCTCCTCCGGGACGGCCGCGTCGAGCCCGACCGGCTTCTCGACGAACAGCGGGACGCCAGCCTCGGCCGCCGCCCGCTCGGCGGGGCCGTGGGCGAACGGCGGGACGCACACGTACAGCGCGTCGACGCCGTCGGCCAGCAGGTCCTCCACCGTCGGGACCGCCGGGGCCCCGTACTCGCCGGCGAGCCGCTCGGCCGCCTCGGGCAGCACGTCGGTCACCCCCGCCAGGCGCACGTCGGCGAACCCCGACAGCACGCGCGCATGCCGCTGCGCCACGCCGCCGGCTCCGACCAGACCGATCCTGCTGACCGCCATAGGTGATCTCCACTCTCTCGACGGCCCGGTACTTCTCCGCCGGCCGTTCCCCCAAACGTTCTGGGATCGATCGACTTCGACACCGCATCGTTATCGGCGAGAACGATTGACGCGGAACGATCGAGGGGATCCCCGCCGGTTAGGGGCTACCGATCGTTGGGGGAGCATCGTGGACCAGACCGACCTGACCGCGTCACCCGTCGTGGAGGCGTGGACGACCTACCGCACGAGCAGCGCCGGCCGGTGGCAACCCGCCGAACTGATCCGGCGCAAGGGAACGACGACCGTCAGCGTCGTCATCCCGGCCCGCAACGAGGAGGCCACCGTCGGGGCCATCGTCGCCACGGTGCGGCGGCTCGCCCAGCGCACCGGACTGGTCGACGAGATCGTCGTGGTCGATTCGCGCTCCGTCGACCGCACCGCCGAGGTCGCCGAGGCGGCGGGCGCCCGCGTGGTGCACCAGGACGACGTCACGCGGGGCCTGCCCCGGCTGAGCGGCAAGGGCGACGCGCTGTGGGCCGGGCTCGCCGCGTCCACCGGCGACGTGGTCGCGTTCATCGACGGCGACCTGGAGGGCTTCTCCGACCACTTCGTCACCGGGCTGATCGGGCCGCTGCTCAGCGACCCGTCCGTCGAGTTCGTCAAGGGCTTCTACCACCGGCCGCTGGTGCGCTCCGGCGGCGTCGAGCAGGACGGCGGCGGCCGGGTCACCGAGCTGGCCGCCCGCCCGCTGCTCAACCTGTTCTGGCCCACCCTGGCCGGCGTCGTGCAGCCGCTGGCGGGCGAGTACGCCGGCCGCCGGCGCACCCTGGAGCGCATCCCGTTCGTGTCCGGCTACGGCGTGGAGTTCGCCATGCTGGTCGACCTGCTCGACCTGGTGGGCCTCGACGCCCTGGCCCAGGTCGACCTGGGCGAGCGGCGGCACCGCCACCAGGACACCGCCGCGCTGGGCCGGATGTCGGCGCAGATCATGGTGACCGCCTGGTCGCGCCTGCACCGGGCCGGCCTGGTCCTGACCGAGCGGCCGCCGGCCACCGTGCTGACCCAGTTCCGCCGCGGCGCGGAGGACGCCCTGCCGGGGCTGGACCGCACCATCGACGTCACCGACATCGACGTGCAGGAGCGCCCGCCGCTGGCGTCGCTGGCGCGCTCCCGCCGGGCGGTGGGCCGGTGACCCGCACGGTCCTGATGAACGCCGGGCCGTGGCTGCCCGTGCCGCCGCGCGGCTACGGCGGCATCGAGAACGTCGTCGCCACGCTGGTGCCGCCGCTGCGCCGCCTCGGCGTGCGCGTCGTGCTCGCCACGGTCGGCGACAGCACGCTGGCGGCCGACGGCCGCGTCACCGTGTTCGGCGAGGGGCAGTTCGCCCAGCTGCAGCGGCCGTACAACCAGGTGTGCGGGATCGTGCCGGCCCACCAGCACGCGGTGGCCCGGGCGCTGCACGAGCGCGACGACATCGACCTGGTGCACGACCACGTCGAGGCGGCCGGGCTGGCGTTCGCGGCGGCGCTGGGCCGCCCGGCGCTGCAGACCCTGCACTGGGACCTGGCGAAGCACCCCGACCTGTACGGCACCTTCGACGGCGCCGGCCGGGTGTTCGTCAACGGCGTCTCGGCGTCCCAGCTGGCCCGGGCGCCGCAGGCGCTGCGCGCGCACGCCGTCGGGCACGTGCACCTGGCGACGCCCCTGGCCGAGGGCGCGGACCGGCGGGCGAGCGTGCCGAAGGGGCCGTACGTGGTCAGCCTCGGCCGGATCACGCCCGGCAAGGGCCAGGACACCGCCGCCCGGCTGGCCCACGAGCACGGCTTCGACCTGGTGCTGGCCGGGCCGGTCGGGCCGTACCACCAGCCCGGCGACCTGGCCGCCGCGCAGGGCGACCCGGCGGCGGCGCAGAACCCCGACGTGCGGTTCTGGCGCGAGCGGGTGGCCCCGCACGTCGACGGGGTGCGGGTGCGCTGGATCGGCACCGTCGCCGGGGCCGAGCGCGACGCGCTCGTGGCGTCGGCGCAGGCGATGCTGTTCCCGCTGCGCTGGGCGGAGCCGGGCGGCACCGCCGTGGTCGAGTCGCTGGCGCTGGGCACCCCCGTGGTGGCCACGCCGGAGGGCTGCCTGCCGGAGCTGATCGAGCACGGCCGCACCGGCCTGCTGGGCGCCGAGGAGGAGCTGGGCGAGCTGGTCACGCTGGCCGCCGGCCTGGACGACCGGGCCTGCCGCGCGGAGGCGGCGCGGCGGTTCACCCCGGACGTCATGGCGGCGGCGTACGCCGAGCTGTACGAGCGCGTGCTGGAGCGGGCGGCGGTCGCCACTGTCGGGTAGCCGACGCAGGCTCGCGTTTGGTGGCCGGTCCGCCCGGGAACCTCCCGGCGGACCGGTAACCGGCGTTGAGGAGTGCGGATGCCAGCGAGCCGACTGGTCTGCCGGCCCGAACAGGAACTCCCCGTGGCGGTGCTGCGGGTCACGGGCGACCTCGACACGGCGACGGCGCCCGCCCTGCGCACCGCCCTGCACACCGCCCTGGCGGCGCAGCCCGACGCGGTCGTGGTCGACATCGCGGGCCTCGACGTGCGGCACCCGACCGCCCTGGACGTGTTCCCGGCGATGACCGCCGAGGCGGCCGACTGGCCGGCCGTGCCGCTCATGCTGCACTCCCCCGGCGACCGCACCGCCCGCCAGCTCGCCGACACCGGCTGCCGGGTGCACCCGACGCTCGAGCACGCCCTGGACGAGGTGCGCTCCACCGCGGCGCCCGTGCGGCTGCGGGCCCGGCTGCGGCCCACCACGGGCGCCTGCCGGCAGGCCCGCGAGCTGGTCGCCGACGCGTGCGAGCGGTGGGGGCTGGCGGAGCTGCGCGCCACCGCGGCCGTGGTGGTGACCGAGCTGGTCGCCAACGTCATCCGGCACGCCCGCACCGGCATGGAGATCACCCTGGCGCCGCGCGACGGCCGGCTGTCGATCGCGGTGCGCGACGGCAGCGCCCGCGAGCCCGAGCCCGCCGACCCCGGGCTGGACGAGGCCGGCGGGCGCGGGCTGCGCCTCGTGCGGGACCTGAGCGACGCCTGGGGCGTGCTGCCGGTCGTGGACGGCAAGGTCGTCTGGGCGACGATCGGCTCCTGACCCGCCCGCCGCGGTGAAACATTCACTCAAGGTGCTCACACGCTGACGCTGAGTACCATGAGACATGGACACCGAGCGATGGGACACCCGGATCTTCGGCGACCCGGTGCTGCGGCACGGCGGCCCGATCATCGACGCCCGCTTCGTCCGCTTCGGCACCACGTACACGCGTGAGGTGCGGGTCGGCCAGCCGCTGCTCATGGCCGTCGTGGCGGCCGCCTCGATCGCCCGGGCGTGCGGCGCGGCCCTGCTGTCGGTGCTGCGCCGCGGCGTCGGCACGGGGGCGGCGCGGCGCCGGTTCGCCGAGCTGAAGAAGGGCCCCGAGTACCTCGTCACGCACCTGGAGCTGCGCGACGACACCGGCACCCGGTACGAGGTCGAGCTGCACGGTCACCTGCCCCAGTCGGCGCTGCACCGCGGCGACCTGGTCCAGGTGCACGCCCGGCCGCAGAAGGACCGGGCCCTGCCCGACCGGGTCACCCACATCGTCAACATGACCACGCTGCAGCTGCTCACGCCGCGCATCCCGACGCTGTGGTCGCACCTCGGCCCCGCCCTGCTGCTGCAGGCGGCCCTGGGCCTCACGCTCGCCGGGGCGGTGCTGGCGGCGACCGCTGCGGGCTGACCCGGCGGCCGCGATGATCGGGGGGTGAACGGCTTCTTCGACGGGTTCCTCCTCGACCACATCGGCACCGGCGAGGCGACCCTGCGGGTGCGGCACGGTGGCTCCGGCCCGCCGCTGCTGCTCCTGCACGGCCACCCGCGCACCCACGTCACCTGGCACGCGGTCGCCGCCGAGCTGGCCGACGGGTTCACCGTCGTGTGCCCGGACCTGCGCGGCTACGGCGGGTCGTCGAAGCCGGGCGACTACTCCAAGCGGGCGATGGCGCGCGATGCCGCCGCCCTGATGAGCGCCCTCGGCCACGAGCGGTTCGCCGTCGCCGGGCACGACCGCGGCTGCTACGCGGCGCTGCGGCTCGCCCTCGACCACCCGCACCGGGTCGACCGGCTCGCCGTGCTCGACGGCATCCCCATCGGCGAGGCCCTGGCCCGCGCCGACGCCCGGTTCGCCGCGCTCTGGTGGCACTGGTTCTTCCTCGGCCAGACCGCGCGGCCCGCCGAGCGGGTCATCCTCGCCGACCCCGACGCCTGGTACGGCCTCGACCCGGCCGGCCTGCCCGCCGAGGCGTACGCCGACATCCGCGCCGCCCAGCACGACCCGGCCACCGTGCACGCCATGTGCGAGGACTACCGGGCGGGCCTGCGCGCCGACCGCGCCGCCGACGACGCCGACCGCGCCGCCGGGCGCACCGTCGGCTGCCCCACGCTGTTCTGCTGGTCCACCCGCGACGACATGGTCGAGCTGTACGGCGACCCGCTGGCCATCTGGCGGGACTGGGCGCCGGACGTGCGCGGCGTGCCCATCGACAGCGGGCACCACATGGCGGAGGAGAACCCCGCCGCGCTCGCCGCCGCGCTGCGCGACTTCCTGCGAGACTGGGTGCCGTGACCACGACGGTGGCGGTGGAGAGCACGGCGAAGAAGGCGTTCGCCTGGGTGTACGACTGGCCCGGCTGGTGCCGCTCCGGGCGCACGGAGGAGGCGGCGATAGCCGCGCTGGCCGACTACGCGGACCGCTACCGGGTGGTGGCGGAGCGGGCCGGGCTGCGGCTGCCGAAGAACGCCGCCGACACGATGGTCGTCGACGAGCGGCTGCCCGGCGACGCCAGCACCGACTTCGGCATCCCGGGCGCGATCGGCGCCGACGACCGGCGGGCGCACGACCGGCGGCAGGCCGACCGGCTCCTCGCCCTGGTCGTGGCGGCGTGGGAGGTGCTGGACGAGACCGCCGCCACCTCGCCCGAACAGCTGCGCAAGGGCCCGCGCGGCGGCGGCCGGGACCGCACGAAGATGGTGGCGCACGTGCTGGAGGCCGAGGCGGCGTACGCCCGCAAGTTCGGGGTGAAGCACAAGCCGCCGGCGGTGGGCGACGCGGCGGCGATCGCCGCGCTGCGCGACGAGCTGCTCGCCGCGCTGCGGGCGCCCTCGGACGGCAGCCCGCCCCACCCCACCGGGTGGCCCGCCCGGTACGTGATCCGGCGCGTCGCCTGGCACGCCCTCGACCACGCGTGGGAGATGCAGGACCGCAGCGATTAGGCGGGCGCCGGCTCCAGGTGGCCGGTGCGGCGGGCCCAGCGCTCGAACGCCAGCGTCGCGAACGGCGGCACCGCGCACAGCAGCGCGATCAGCGCCACCCACCAGCGCCACCGGCCCAGGTACGCCATCGCCAGCGCCAGGCCCAGGTACGCGACGAACAGCGCGCCGTGGATCGGGCCGAAGATGGTGACGCCGATCTCGTTGCCGACGACCACGTACTTGAACACCATGCCGACGATGAGCGCCGCCCAGCTGCACGCCTCGGCGACCGCGACGGCGGCGAACAGCGGTGGCACGAAGCGGCGCACTGGCACTCCCGGCGAAAGTGGGCCCGCACGTGCTGCGCGCGCGGTCGAACCCGGCGATCATAGCTAGCGGGGGTGGCCCGAGTCGGAAGGCGGTGCCCGATGGGTGAAGAGGTCGACAGCCGGGAGTTCACCCGCGAGGACCGGCGGCGGTACCGGCACAAGATCCGGCGGAGCCTGGACGTGTTCGCCCAGATGCTGCGCGAGTCGCGCTTCGAGGCGGAGCGCCCGCTCACCGGCATGGAGATCGAGCTCAACCTCGTCGACGAGCAGTGCGACCCGGCGATGCGCAACGCCGAGGTGCTCGACGCCATCGCCGACCCGGACTTCCAGACGGAGCTGGGCCAGTTCAACGTCGAGATCAACGTGCCGCCGCGCCGGCTGGCCGGCGACGAGCTGGCCGGGCTGGAGGACTCGCTGCGGGCCAGCCTGAACAACGCCGAGGAGCACGCCCGCTCGGCCGGCGCGCACATGGCGATGATCGGCATCCTGCCGACGCTGCGGAAGGAGCACCTGACGTCGGCGGCGCTGTCGGCGAACCCGCGCTACGCGCTGCTCAACGAGCAGATCTTCGCCGCCCGCGGTGAGGACCTGGACATCCGCATCGACGGCGTCGACCGGCTCGCCGTCACCACGGACACGATCGCGCCCGAGGCGGCGTGCACCAGCACCCAGTTCCACCTGCAGGTCAGCCCGGAACGGTTCGCGGGTTACTGGAACGCCGCGCAGGCCATCGCCGGCGTCCAGGTCGCGCTCGGCGCCAACGCGCCGCTGCTGTTCGGCCGCGAGCTGTGGCGCGAGACCCGCATCCCGCTGTTCGAGCAGGCCACCGACACCCGCAGCGAGGAGATCAAGGCGCAGGGGGTACGCCCCCGGGTGTGGTTCGGCGAGCGCTGGATCACCAGCGTGTTCGACCTGTTCGAGGAGAACGTGCGCTACTTCCCGGCGCTGCTGCCCATCTCGGACGCCGACGACCCGGGCGACGTGCTCAACCGCGGCGACATCCCCGAGCTGAGCGAGCTGCGCCTGCACAACGGCACGATCTACCGCTGGAACCGGCCGATCTACGCGGTGGTGCGCGGCCGGCCGCACCTGCGGGTGGAGAACCGGGTGCTGCCGGCCGGGCCGACCGTCGTCGACACCCTGGCCAACGGCGCGTTCTACTTCGGGCTGGTGCGCACCCTCGCCGAGGCGGAGCGCCCGCTGTGGTCGCAGATGTCGTTCAGCGCCGCCGAGGAGAACTTCCACGCCTGCGCCCGGCACGGCATCGCCGCCACCGTCTACTGGCCGCAGCTGGGCTACGTGCCGGTCGCCGAGCTGGTGCTGCGGCGGCTGCTGCCGCTGGCGCACGCCGGGCTGGACCGCTGGGGCGTCGCCCCGCAGCACCGCGACCGGCTGCTGGGCGTCATCGAGCAGCGGTGCCTGACCGGCCGCAACGGCGCCACGTGGCAGGTGGACACGCTGCACGCGCTGGAGGACGAGGGGCACCTGGACCGGCCCGCCGCCCTGCGCGAGATGCTGCGCCGCTACCTGCCGCCCATGCACGACAACGTGCCCGTGCACGAGTGGCCGGAGGCCTAGCGCTCCGGGCCGGGCGGGGGCGCCTCCGCGGTCCGGTCGCGCCGGGCCCGGTCGGCCGCGCCGAAGGCGATGGCGAACGCGGTGCCGATCGCCAGGCCGGCGATGACGGCGACGGCGATGCTGTCGAACAGGGCGATGCCGACGATCATGCCGATCGGCAGGCCGACGCCCCACGCCCACGGCGACGTGCCCCAGCCGGGGTTGCTGCGGTTCTGCTCAGTCATGGTGATCGTTGTACCCCGCGGCGGCGACCACGCGCCGGGCGATGTCCGGCCGGCCCGCCCAGTGCAGATGCAGATAGGACGCGTGCAGGCCGGGCGCCGCGAAGCCCTCCGGGTCGCCGCCGCGCCACGCCCAGGCGGCCGCGCCCGCGGGCGACAGCAGCAGGCCGGAGCGCGGGTGCACGGCGGTGCGGTGGAACTCGTGGCCGGTGAGCCGGGTGCCGGTGGCGGCGAGGGGGCTGTCGGCGAGGGCGACGGCGTCGCGGTAGCCGAGGGTCAGCCGCGGCGTCATGGCGGCGTCGGCGTCCAGGACGCCGCACATGGGGGCGCCGTCGAGGGTGCGGCACAGCCAGAGCAGGCCCGCGCACTCGGCGACGATCGGGGCGCCGGTGGCGGCGAGGCCGGCGACGGCGTCGCGCAGCGCCGCGTTGGCGGACAGCTCGGCCGCGTACACCTCGGGGAAGCCGCCGCCGACGACCAGGCCGCGGGTGCCGGCCGGCAGGGCCTCGTCGCGCAGCGGGTCGACGGTGACCACCTCGGCGCCCGCGCCGGCGAGCAGCTCGACGGTCTCGGCGTACCCGAAGCTGAACGCGGCGCCCCCGGCGACCGCGACCACCGGGCAGCCCGGCACCGGGTCGGGGGCGGCGGGCGACCACGGCGCGGCGGCCAGCGGCGGCGCGGAGCGGGCCACCGCGTGGATCGCGTCCAGGTCGACGCTCGCGGCGATCAGCGCGGTCAGCGCGGCGACGGACGCCAGCGCCTCGGCGTGCCGCTCGGCGGCGGGCACCAGGCCCAGGTGCCGCGACGGGGCGGCGACCGCGTCGGCGCGGCGCAGCGCCCCGAACACGGGCGTGCCGACCTCCTCGCACGCGTCGCGCAGCAGCGACTCGTGCCGGTCGGAGCCGACCCGGTTCAGGATGACCCCGGCGATGCGGGCGTCGCCGAAGCTGCGGAAGCCGTGCACCAGGGCGGCCACCGAGCGGCCCTGCGCGGCGGCGTCCACGACCAGCACGATCGGGGCGTCCAGCAGCCGGGCGACGTGCGCGGTAGAGCCGGTGTCGCCGCCGCCGACCCGCCCGTCGTACAGGCCCATGACGCCCTCGACGACGGCCAGGTCCGCGCCGGCGGCGCCGTGGGCGAACAGCGGCGCCACGGTGTCCTCGCCGACCATGACCGGGTCGAGGTTGCGGCCCGGCCGGCCGGCGGCCAAGGCGTGGTAGCCGGGGTCGATGTAGTCGGGGCCGACCTTGAACGGGGCGACCCGGGTGCCCCGGGCGGCGAACGCGGCCAGCAGCCCCGTCGCGACGGTGGTCTTGCCGTGGCCGGACGCGGGCGCCGCCACGACGACGCGCGGGATCACCACTCGATGCCCGCCTGGCCCTTGCGGCCCGCGTCCATCGGGTGCTTGACCTTCGTCATCTCGGTGACCAGGTCGGCGGCGGCCAGCAGGTCCGGGTGCGCGTCCCGGCCGGTGACCACCACGTGCTGGGTGCCGGGGCGCTCCCGCAGGGTCGCCACCACGTCGGCGACGTCGACCCACCCCCACTTCATCGGGTACGTGAACTCGTCCAGCACGTAGAAGCGGTACGTCTCGGCGGCCAGGTCCCGCTTGATCTGCGCCCAGCCCTCGGCGGCCTCGGCGGCGTGGTCGCGCTCGGTGCCGGCGCGCTGGATCCACGACCAGCCCTCGCCCATCTTGTGCCAGGTGACGTTGCCGAGCTGCCGCATGGCGGCCTCCTCGCCGACCCGCCACTTCTGGCTCTTCACGAACTGGAACACGCCGATCGGCCAGCCCTGGCTCCACGCGCGCAGCGCCATCCCGAACGCGGCCGTCGACTTGCCCTTGCCGTGCCCGGTGTGCACGGCCAGCACGGCCTGGCGGCGGCGCTGGCGGGTCGTCAGCCCGTCGTCCGGGACGACCTCGACCTTCCCCTGCGGCATCAGGCGGCCCTCTCCAGGTGCTCCAGCGGGATGCAGTCGGCCGACAGCGCGGCGGCGAGCCGCCCGGCCAGCCCGAGCCGGACCGGCCCCGACTCGCAGTCCACGACGACGGCGGCCACCCCGGCGAGGGCGCCGGCCACGGTCACCGGATCCGGGCCGCTGGTGGCGCGCCCGTCGGTGACGACCACGAGCAGGGCCCGCCGCCGCGGGTCGCGGCGGCGCTCGGTGGCGAGGGTCGCGGCCGCGGTGCGCAGGCCGGCGGCCAGCGGGGTACGCCCGCCGGTGCGCAGGTCGGCGAGCCGGGCGACGCCCACCTCGTGGCTGGACGTGGGCGGCAGCACCGCCTCGGCCGTCCGGCCCCGGAAGGTGATCATGCCGACCCGGTCGCGCCGCTGGTACGCGTCGCGCAGCAGCGACAGCACGGCCGTCTTGACGACGGTCATCCGGCGCCGGGCCGCCATCGAGCCGGAGGCGTCGACGACGAACAGCACCAGGTTCGCCTCCCGGCCGACGTGGACGGCCTCGCGCAGGTCCGCCACGGTCGCCCGGCGGGCGCCGCGCTGGGCCGCCGCGCGCAGGGTGGCGGGCAGGTGCACCGCGCCGGTGAGCCGGTCGCCGCGCGGGGCCCGGGACCGGACGATCCGGCCCCGGCGGGCGTAGGCGGGCGAGCGGCGGCCGGCGTGGCCGCCGTCGCCGCGGGCGGCCAGGCGCAGGGCGCGGGGGCGGTAGGCGGGTCCGGCGGCGGCGGGCGCGCCGACGGGCTGCGGGGCGGGCCGCGGGTCGGGGCGGTCGGCGTCGCCCGGGTCGCCGCCGGGGTCACCGGCCGGGTCGCCGTCCGGCGTCGCTGCGCCGTCGGTTGGTGCAGGCGCGCCGCCGCCGGGACCGCCGCCGGGACCGCCGTCGGGGCCGCCGTCATCCGGGCCGGGGTCGTCCGGATTCGGGCCGCCGCCGCCGGGCGGGGGCGGCTGCGGGTCCTCGTCGCCGTCGGAGTCGCCGGGCGGCGGCTCGTCGGGGTGGTCGGCGGCGTCGCGTTCCAGCAGGTCGTCAAGCTTCTGCTCGTCGGTGCCGGGCGGGTCGAGCGGGTCGCGGCGCCGCCGGTGCGGCAGGGCGAGCCGGGCGGCGTCGCGGATGTCGTCGGCGGTGACAGTGTCGTGGCCGTGCCAGGCGGCCAGCGCGACCGCGGCCCGGGCCACCACGATGTCGGCGCGCATCCCGTCCACGCCGTACTCGACGCAGATGCGCGCGATCCGGTCGAGCTGGGCGTCGGGCAGCAGCACGCCGGGCAGCCGGCGCCGGGCGTCGGCGATGCGCACGGCCAGCGCGTCGTCCGCGCCGGCCCAGCGCGCGGCGAACCCGGCCGGGTCGGCGTCGTACGCCAGCCGGCGGCGCACCACCTCGGCCCGGGCGCCGGGCTCGCGCGGCGCGCGCACGGTCACCACCAGGCCGAACCGGTCGACCAGCTGCGGGCGCGGCTCGCCCTCCTCCGGGTTCATCGTGCCGACCAGCAGGAACCGGGCGGCGTGCTGGACGCTGAGGCCGTCGCGCTCGACGTGGGCGCGGCCCATCGCGGCGGCGTCCAGCAGCAGGTCCACGAGGTGGTCGGGCAACAGGTTGACCTCGTCGACGTAGAGCACCCCGCGGTGGGCGGCGGCGAGCAGGCCCGGCTCGTACGCCGTGACGCCGTCGGCGAGGGCGCGCCGGATGTCCAGCGTGCCGACGACCCGGTCCTCGGTGGCGCCGACCGGCAGCTCGACCAGGCGGGCGGGCCGGGTGGCGGCGACGGGCGCGGCGTGCGGGCCGTCCGGGCAGGCGGCGTCCGGGGCGGCGGGGTCGCAGGCGAACCGGCACCCGGCGACCACGTCGACGCCCGGCAGCAGCGCCGCGAGCGCGCGGACCACGGTGGACTTGGCGGTGCCCTTCTCGCCGCGCACCAGCACCCCGCCCACGGCGGGCGACACGGCGGTGAGCAGCAGGGCCAGGCGGAGGTCGTCGAGGCCGACGACGGCGGCGAACGGGTACGGGGTCATCGCCCGCATCGGCGCGACGGCATGCGCGGATCCCTTCCGCGGGTGTCCACGCCCGCGTCCGAAGTGAGGGTGCTGCGAGCGGCCGGAGTTCCTGGCTCCCGGGCGCGCGCCCGGTCACAGTGGCGGGACCGTCCCGGACTTTCACCGGGTTCCTCCGCGACCGCTCGCCGACCACCCTCCCCCACCCGGCGTGACGGCGTCAACGTGACGCGACCCGCCCTACTCCTTCGCGGCGGTCCGCTCCGCGCCGGGCGCCCGGGTGTCGGAGATGTCGTCCAGCTCGGCGAGCACGTCGGCGATGGCCAGGGTGGCCCGCTCGACCAGCGGGCGCATCCGCGCGTACCGGGCGGCGGCCGCCGGGTCCGGCCCGACCGGCTCGTTCAGGGCGACCAGGTCGGCGGTGGCGTCCAGGTCGGGCAGCACGCCGAGGGCGTGGAACGCGAGCAGGCAGGCGCCGACGCCGGTGCCCTCCGGCGACGCGGCGGTGCGCACCGGCTGGTCGAGCGCGGCGGCGAGCGTCTCGACCCAGAACGGCGACGCGACCGCCCCGCCGGTGGCCCGGATCTCCCGCACCTCGACCCCGGCGGCCCGCACGGCGTCGCGGACGAGCGCGAGCTGCTGGCACACGCCCTCGACGGCGGCCCGGACGAGGTGGCCGCGATTGTGGTCGCGGCGCAGCCCCAGGTACGCCCCGCGCAGCCCGGCCCGCCACCACGGGGCGCGCTCGCCCAGCAGGTACGGCAGGCACAGCAGCCCTTCGGCGCCGACGGGTTCCGCGGCGGCCTCCTCGATGAGCTCCTGCTCGGACGCCTCGAACGCGTCGCGGGCCCAGCGCAGCACCGAGCCGGCGTTGTTGACCGCGCCGCCGAGCACCCAGTGGTCGTCGGTGAGCGGGTAGCAGAACAGCCGCAGGTCGTCGTCGACGGCGGGCCGGTCCGTCATGACCCGCAGGGCGCCGCTGGTGCCGAGCGACACGGCCGCGACGCCGGGCGCGACGGCGCCGAGCCCGAGGTTGGCCAGCGGGCCGTCGGCGGCCCCGATGATGACCGGCACGTCGCCGACGCCCAGGTCGGGCAGCGGCTTGAGCCGGTGCGTGGTGGACACCACCTCGGGCAGCTGGTCGTGGCGCACCCCGGTGACGGCGAGGGCCTCGTCGTCCCAGCGGCGGGACATGATGTCGTACAGGCCGGTGGTGGCGGCGCTGGACAGGTCGATCGGCAGCCCGGGCCCGCAGACGGCCGCGATCTGCAGGTCTTTCACCCCGCCCCAGCGGTGCGCGCGGGCCAGCAGCTCGGGGTCGTTCTCCCGCCACCAGGCCAGCTTCGCCAGCGGCGACATCGGATGCACGGGCGTGCCGGTGCGCCGGTGCAGGCCGGCGGCCACCTCGTGCAGCCGCCCGACGGTCTCCGCGGCGCGGTCGTCGGCCCAGGTCACCAGCGGCCCGCACGGCCGCCCGTCGGCGTCGAGCGGCACGACGCCGTGCATCGCGGCGCTCAGGCTGAGCGCGACGACCCGGTCGCCGTCGGGCAGCTTGGTGAGCACGTCGGCCAGCGCCGAGCGCACCGCGTCGACGATGGCAACGGGGTCGAGCTCCGCCCGGCCCGGGCCCGGCACCTGCAGCGGGTAGCCGGCGTCGGCGTGCGCCCGCACCCGCCCGTCCGGCCCGGCGGCGACCGCCTTGGTCGAGGTGGTTCCGGTATCGAGCGCGATCACGACGTCCACCCGTGCAATCTTGCCTGCCGGGCCGCCGCCGAAACGCCGGGGACCCGTCAGGGCAGCGCGACCACCACCGGCGCGGCGCCCGGCCGGGTCGCCTCGACGGCGGTGGCGGCGGCCGCAGCCGGCCGGATCGGTTGGTCTCGTTCCGTACATGCCTTGACGCGTATATGCCTGGTGAGGCATAGTCGCTGGGTGCCTGCCGACACCTTCGCCGTCCTCGCCGAGCCCACCCGGCGGCGGATCCTCGACGCCCTGCGCCGCGGCGACCGCACGGTCGGCGACCTCGCCGCCGCCCTCGCCGTCAGCCAGCCCGCCGTCTCCAAGCACCTGCGGGTGCTGCGCGAGGCCGGGTTCGTCACGGCGCGCCCGGCCGCCCAGCAGCGCGTCTACCGCATCGAGCCGGGACCGCTGCGCGACCTGGACGCCTGGCTGGCGCCGTACCGGGCGCTGTGGGAGCGGCACCTCGACGCCCTGGAGACCCTGCTCGACGAGGAGGAACGATGACCGGTGACGTCCACGCAGACGGCCTGACCCTGGTGTTCGTGCGCGAGCTGCGGCACAGCCCCGAACGGGTGTGGGCCGCCCTGGTGCGCCCCGAGCTGCTGGCCCGCTGGGCCCCGTACACCGCCGACCGCGACCTCGGCGCCGCCGGCCCGGCCACGCTGACCATGGTGGACGACGAGCCGTCGCCCCCGCTGACGGTGACCGTGGTGACGGCGCGGGCGCCGTCGCTGCTGGAGCACACCTGGGGCGACAACGTGCTGCGCTGGGAGCTGGAACCCACCCCGGGCGGCGGCACCCGGCTCACCCTGCGCGACACCGTCACCGAGCCCGGGCAGCTGCCGATGAACGCGGCCGGCTGGCACCTGTGCCTGGACGCCGCCGACGCGCTGCTCGCCGGGGCGGACCCCGAGCCGGTCGCGGGCGCGGAGGCGCTGCGCCACGGGTGGCAGGAGCTGCACGACCGGTACGCGGAGATCCTCGGCACGGCACACTAGGAGGCGTGCGCGTCCTCATCGTCACGTCCGGGTCGATGGGCGACGTCGCGCCCTACACCGGCCTCGCCGCCCGCCTGTGCGGCGACGGCCACGAGGTCACCCTCGCCACCCACGCGCCGTTCGCCGACGCGGTGCGGGCTGCCGGGACGGCGTTCCACCCGCTGCCCGGCGACCTGCGCGCCGTCCTGCCCCAGGCGCACGGCCAGGACGGCGAGCGCTCCGGCACCGGCCCGCGCGCCCTGGCGCAGCTGCTGCGCATCGCGCACCCGCTGATCGCCGAGCTGGGCGACGGCATCGCGGCCGCCGCCGAGGCCACCCGGCCGCAGGCGATGCTGCTGTCCACGATGGTCGCCCCGCTCGGCTACCAGGTCGCCGAGGCGGCCGGGGTGCCGTGGGCGGGGGCGTTCCTGCAGCCCATCGCCCCGACCGGCGCGTTCGGGTCGGTGCTGCTGGGCGGCCGGTCCGTCGGCGCCCCGGGCAACCGGGCGCTGACCGCCGCCGCGCTGACCGTCAGCCAGGGGCTGTACCGGGGGCCGGTGATGGACCTGCGGCGCTCGCTCGGCCTGCCCCGGCAGGGTCTGCGCCGGCTCCGGGCCCGCCAGGACGGCGGCCGCTTCCCCACGTTCCACGGCTTCAGCACCGCCGTCGTGCCGCGCCCGCGCGACTGGCGCCCGCAGCTGGAGGTCGTCGGCTACTGGTGGCCCGCGCCGCGCCCCGGCTGGACTCCGCCGCCCGAGCTGGCCGCGTTCCTCACCGCCGGCCCGCCGCCGGTGTTCGTCGGCTTCGGCAGCATGGCCACCGGCCAGGGCGAGCGGCTCGCCGGCACCGTGCGCGCGGCCGTCGAGCGGGCCGGTGTGCGCGCCGTCGTGCAGGCCGGGTGGTCCGGCCTCGACGTCGGCGGCGACGACCGGGTGCTGTCGATCGGCGAGGTGCCGCACGACTGGCTGTTCCCGCGGGTGGCCGCCGTCGTGCACCACGCCGGCGCCGGCACCACGGCCGCGGGCCTGCGCGCCGGGGTGCCCGCCGTCGCCGTGCCCGTGCTGGCCGACCAGCCGTTCTGGGCGGCCCGGCTGCACGCCCTCGGCGCCGCCCCGCCCCCGCTGCCGCTGCGCCGGCTCACCGCCGACACCCTCGCGGCGGCCATCACGGAGGCCCGCCGCGACGACTACGCCCGCTGCGCCCGCGGCGTCTCGCGCCGGCTGGCCACCGAGGACGGCACGGCCCGCGTCGCGGACTGGATCCGCAACCGGGAATGAGCGAACGGCCGCCCCCGCGCCGGGGACGGCCGTACGCGCAGCGCGGGTCAGCGCTTGTCGATCGGGACGAACTCGCGCTCCGGCGAGCCCGTGTAGAGCTGGCGCGGACGGCCGATCTTGTTGGCCGGGTCGTTGACCATCTCGCGCCACTGGGCGATCCAGCCCGGCAGGCGGCCCAGCGCGAACAGCACCGTGAACATCTTCGTCGGGAAGCCCATCGCCTTGTAGATGAGGCCCGTGTAGAAGTCGACGTTCGGGTACAGCTTGCGGGACACGAAGTAGTCGTCGGCCAGCGCGATCTCCTCCAGCTTGAAGGCGATCTCCAGCAGCGGGTCGGGCTTGGCCATCGTGGACAGCACGTCCTGGGCGGCCTTCTTCACGATGGCGGCGCGCGGGTCGTAGTTCTTGTAGACCCGGTGGCCGAAGCCCATCAGCTTGACCCCCTTCTCCTTCGCCTTGACCCGGCGCACGAAGGCGTCGACGTCGCCGCCGTCGACGCGGATCTGCTCGAGCATCTCGAGCACGGCCGAGTTGGCGCCGCCGTGCAGCGGGCCGGAGAGCGCGTTGACGCCGGCCGCAACGGAGGAGTAGAGGTTCGCGCCGGACGAGCCGACGAGGCGCACGGTCGACGTGGAGCAGTTCTGCTCGTGGTCGGCGTGCAGGATGAACAGCATGTCGAGGACCTTGGCCAGGGTCGGGTCCACGTCGTACTGCACGGTGGGCAGGCCGAAGGTCATCCGCAGGAAGTTCTGCACGTAGTCCAGGCTGTTGTCCGGGTACGGCAGCGGGTGGCCGATGCTCTTCTTGTAGGCGTACGCGGCGATGGTCGGAAGCTTCGCCATCAGGCGGATGCCGGAGATCTCGACCTGCTCGGGATCGTTGGGGTCGAGCGCGTCCTGGTAGAAGGTCGACAGCGCGGTGACGGCGGACGACAGCACGGCCATCGGGTGCGCGTCGCGCGGGAAGCCGCCGAAGAACTGGCGCATCTCCTCCTGCAGGAGGGTGTGCACGCGGATCTTGTCGGCGAACTCGGCCAGCTCGGCCGGGGTCGGCAGCGCGTCGTGGATCAGCAGGTACGACACCTCGAGGAACGTCGAGCGTTCGGCGAGCTGGTCGATGGGGTAACCGCGGTAGCGCAGGATGCCCGCGTCACCATCGATGTAGGTGATGGTCGACGAGCACGACGCCGTGTTGACGAAGCCCTGGTCGAGGGTGACGTAGCCGGTCTCCTTCAGCAGGGCGCCGACGTCGATCCCACCCGGACCCTCGACGGCCGGGCGGACCGGCATCGACAGCTGCCCACCGGGGTGGTCGAGCTTGACATCCGTCATGTATTTCCCTCACTTCACCGGCAGATGTCCCCGCGAACCTCTACTTCACCGTAAACCCTCAATCTAGGCGGTCCACGGCCTGTCCACCCCCTGAGGCATTGATCACCCGCCCTCAATCTTGACGCAGCGCCCATCCGCCCCATCGACCATGATGAACACAGACACCCGGCGACACCCGGAGGAGGCGGACACCCATGCATCCCGAGGACGGCCCGGTCGTGGTCGGCGTGGACGGCACCGCGGCCGCGCTGCACGCCGTGCGCACGGCGGCGGGTGAGGCGGCGGCCCGCGGGGCCGAGCTGCGGGTGGTGCACGCGTTCGCCTGGTCGCCGCACGACGCGGAGCGCCCGTATCAGCAGCTGCGCGACGAGGCGGCCGCGCTGCTGGACCGCGCGGTGGCCACGGCGGTGCGGCTGGCGCCGCGGACCCCGGTGCGCGGCGTGCTCGTCGACGGGGCGCCCGCCCGGGTGCTGGTGCAGCACAGCCGGTCGGCCGGGCTGGTGGTGGTCGGCGACGACCTGGAGGCCCCGTCGAGCCCGGTGCCGCTGGACTCGGTGCTGCTGCAGGTGGTGGCTCGGTCGTGGCGGCCGGTGCTCGTGGCCCGCGCCGGCGGCGCGCCCGGCGGGCCGGTGGTGGCCGGGGTGGACGCCTCCCCCGCCGCGGCGGAGGTGGCCCGGCACGCGGCCGCGTGCGCGGCGCGCGCGTCGGTGCCGCTGCGGGTGCTGCACGTGACCCGGGCCGGCGCGGAGCCGGCGGCGCTGGCGGCGGAGCTGACCGCCGCGCTGGACGACGCCGCCAAGGACCACACGCCGGAGGTGATCACCGGCGAGCCCGGGGCCGAACTGGTGCGCGCGGCGGCCGGCGCCAGCCGGCTGGTCATCGGGGCGCGCGGCACGGCGAGCCGGCTGTTCGGCCCGGTCGCGCAGCACGTGGTGCGGCACGCGCCGGGCCCGGTCGTCGTGGTGCACGGACATACGCCCTGATGGGGGCGGCTGAACGTCTCGGCACGGTTGTTCCTTCGGAGCGCTCAGGGTGCCCGTTCGTGTGCCGATGGGACCGGCGTCGGACTTGTACGGTGGCCTGATCCTTCAGTTGTCCGCCGGTGCTTGCGGAGGGCGGTGGCGGTGCGCACAGGACCGTCGACGACCGGCCGGTGGCAGTGGCGGGCCTTCGCGGCCGCGGCGGCCGCCGCCACGGTGCTGTACGTGGCCGACGTCTCCCTCGCCGTCAGCATGGCCTGTTTCGCCGTCATCGGGGCCGGATCGGTGGCCGCGATGGTCGCGGGTCCCCGGATGCACCGGGTGCGCGCCCGCGCCGCCTGGCGGCTGATGACGACGGCGGCGTCGCTGTTCCTGCTGGGCGTTGTGGTGCGGCCGTTCGTGTCGGAGCTGTCGGGGTGGCAGCAGTTCATCGCCGACATGCTGGTGCTGCCCGGCTACTTCGTGCTGCTGCCCGGCGTGGTGCTGCTGCTGCGCGCCCGCGGCGGCCTGGAGCGGCAGGCGGTGCTGGACGCGTTCATCGTGTGCATCGGCGCGGGCCTGGCGTGCGCGCTGCTGCTGTCGGTGCCGGCGGCGTCCGTGGAGAGCCGGTCGGTCCTGGCGTCGGTGCTGTCGGGCCTCTACCCCTTCTTCGACGTCGCGCTGGTGCTGGTGTTCGTGAACATGGCGTTCACCACCACGGTGTGGCGGCCCAGCCAGATCTTCCTGACCCTGGGCGTGGTGTCGCTGCTCGTCGGCGACCTGGCCTACGGGGTCATCTCGACCCGCGGCGAGATCTACGGCTCCCCGCTGCTGGACGCGCCGTACCTGGTCACGTACGGGCTGCTGGGCCTGGCCGCCCTGCACCCGTCGGTGGCGGAGCTGGACCGGGCGACCCGGCCGCCGCCGCAGGCGTGGTCGTGGCAGCGGCTGACCCTGCTGGTGCCGGTGACGGCGGTCCCGTTCGTGCTGGACCTGCTGGCCGGCGGCCGCTCCGCCGCCGACCGCCTGATCATCGCGGTGGGCGGCATGCTGATCGCGCTGCTGCTGATCGCCCGCGCCGTGTCGGCCGTGCAGGCGGAGGCCGCCGCCCAGCGGCACGCCGAGCACCAGGCGCGCCACGACCCGCTGACCGGCCTGCCGAACCGCCGCCAGATGGCCCGCGAGATCGGCGCGCTGCTGGCCGCCGCCCCGCGGGACTCCCCGGCGCGGGTCTGGGTGTACGCGCTGGACCTGGACGGCTTCAAGTTCGTCAACGAGTCGTACGGCCACGACGCCGGCGACCAGCTCGTCATCGACGTGGGCCGGCGCCTGACCGGCCTGGTGCCGCCGGGCACCCCGGTGGCCCGCATCGGCGGCGACGAGTTCGTGGTGGCGGAGATCGGCGACGCCGCCCACGCGGCGCGCACCGCCGAGCGGATCCTGGCCGCCATGGCCGAGCCGCTGGCGGTGCAGGGCACCGACGTGGTGGTCAGCGCGTCGGTCGGCATCGCGAGCGCCGCCGCCACGCCGGACGCCGACGGCACGGCCACCGCCGAGGCGCTGATGCGCGACGCCGACACCGCCCTGTTCCGGTCGAAGACCGAGGGCCCGGGCCGGTCGACGATGTTCGACACCTCGATGCACGAGCAGGCCCGCGACCGGGTGGAGCTGGAGGGCGCGCTGCGCACGGCCCTGACCCGCGGCGAGCTGCACGTGGCGTACCAGCCGATCGTGGCCATCGCCGACGGGCGGCCGGTCGGGGCGGAGGCGCTGGTGCGGTGGGACCACCCGCGCCGCGGGCCGATCCCGCCCGGCGTGTTCATCCCGATCGCCGAGGAGGCCGGGCTGATCGACGCGCTGGGCACCTGGGTGCGTCAGGAGTCGCTGCGGCAGCTCGCGCAGTGGCGCGCCGAGCACACGGTGTCCGACGACTTCTGGATGTCGATCAACGTGTCGCCGCGGCAGCTGCGCGACGGCGGCCTGCCCGCCGCGGTGGGCGCCGAGCTGACCGGCCTGGGCCTGCCCGCAGGCGTCGTCACCCTGGAGATCACCGAGTCGGTGATGGTGGACGCCTCGACGCAGACCGACCAGGTGCTGTTCGAGCTGCGGGCGCTCGGCGTGCGGCTCGCGGTGGACGACTTCGGCACGGGCTTCTCCGCGCTGGGCTACCTGCGCCGGTTCCCGGTCACCGGGGTGAAGATCGACCGCTCGTTCGTGTCGGGCCTCGGCACCGACCACTCCGACTCGGAGATCGTCCGGGCCGTGGTCGCGATGAGCACGGCGCTCGGCCTGAGCACCGTGGCTGAGGGCGTGGAGACCGTGGAACAGCGCGACGCCCTCGCCTCGCTCGGCGTGCCGCTCGGGCAGGGCTGGCTGTGGGGCAAGGCCGTGACGGCCGCCCAGTTCGCCACCCGCTGGGGCGCCATCCCGGGCGTGCCGGACGCCGCCGCGGCGCGCCGGCCGCTCACCGCCGGTAACTGAATCGCACCCTTCCCCGCACGGCCGCGGTGCGGCAGGATCCTTCTCATCGGGCCCCCGCGGCCGATAGACAGGGCACGACCGCGCCGTGACGGCGACACCCCCGGGGAGGCGACCATGCCGTTCGACGGCGACACGATGCTCTGGCTCGCGCTGGTGCTGCTCGTCCTGTCCGGCGGGCTGCTCGGGGCGCTCGCGCTGGCCACCCGCGAGACCGCCCGCCCGGCACGCCGCCCCTCCGCGGGCTGACGCCCGGCCGGTAGGGCACTCTGGCGGGCATGCGCCTCGCCACCTGGAACGTCAACTCGGTCAAGGCCCGGCTGCCGCGCCTGCTGGACTGGCTCGGCGCCGTGCGCCCCGACGTGCTGTGCCTGCAGGAGACCAAGGTCGCCGCGGCCGGCTTCCCCGCCGCGGAGGTCGCGGAGCTGGGCTACGAGACGGCCGTGCACGGCGACGGCCGGTGGAACGGCGTCGCGCTGCTGTCCCGGGTCGGCCTGGCCGACGTGCGGCTCGGCTTCCCCGGCGAGCCCGGCTTCCCCGGCCCGGACGACGCCGAGGCCCGCGCGATCGGCGCGACCTGCGGCGGCGTGCGCTTCTGGTCGGTGTACGTGCCCAACGGCCGCACCCCGGACGACCCGCACTACGCGTACAAGCTGCGCTGGCTGGCGGCGCTGCGCGACGCCCTGGCCCCGGAGGTGGCCGCCGGGCCGCTCGTGGTGGCCGGCGACTTCAACGTGGCCCCCACCGACGCCGACGTGTGGGACCGCGCCGTGTTCGCCGGGTCCACGCACGTGACGGCGCCGGAGCGGGCCGCGCTGGCGGACCTGCGGGCGCTGGGCCTCACCGATGTGCCCGCCCGCGCCCTCAAGGGCGACCACCCGTTCACCTATTGGGATTACCGCGCCGGGATGTTCCACCAGAACAAGGGCATGCGCATCGACCTGGTGTACGCGACGGCTCCGCTGGCGGGCGCGGTGCGCGACGCGTACGTCGACCGGGAGGCCAGGAAGGGCAAGGGCCCGTCGGACCACGCGCCGATCGTGGTGGATCTCGACGTCGCCGGCTGACCGTTCGCGCCCGCGAGCAGGGCGAACCGACGCAGGACGGGCCGTTCGGCGGGCGCGCGGAGGCGCCGCCGGCGGCCCGGCAGCGTAGGCTGGTCGGACGCAACAGTAGGGATGCGGCCCGGAACCCGAGACCGGAACGCTCCCGGAGGGATGTGAACCCCGTTGGCCCCGCGCGTGCGCACCGACCGCACGGACGGCAGCACGGCGACCGTCCTGGCGGCCCCGCTTCCCCAGGCCCTTCTGCACGCCACCCTCGACGCCTCCCCGGAGGCCATGCTGCTGTGCGCGGCGGACACCGACGAGGTGCTGCTGGCCAACGCGGCGGCCCGCACGCTGCTCGGCCCGGCCGCGCAGCGCACCTCCGGCGGGCTCACGATCGCGGGCCTCGGCGTCCCCGCGCTGTCCGACGCCGGCCTGGCCGGCGGCGAGGCCTTCGACACCGAGCACGAGGGGCGCCGCCTGCACGGCCGCCGCCGCTCGCTCGGCGACGAGCACTACGTGTGGTACCTGCGCGACGACACCGAGACCGCCGCCCGGGTCGCCGCGCTGGAGGCCGAGCGCTCCCGGACCGCCTTCCTCGACGAGGCGGGCCGCCGGCTGAGCGCCACCCTGAACGAGGCCCGGTCCACCCGCATCACCGCCGAGCTGGCCGTGGCGCACCTCGCGGACGCCGCCGTCGTGGTGCTGCCGCCGCGCGGCCGCAAGATCGAGTGCTTCCGCCTGGTCGCGGGCGGGGCGCCGGAGCCGTTCACGATGCGCGAGCACGAGATCGCGCAGGTGCCCGGCCTGGTCGAGGCGCTGGCGGGCTTCCCGCCGATCCCCAGCCGCTGGCTCGACCCGTCGCAGGCGCCGGCCTGGCTGCTGCCCGACGGCTTCGGTGACGTCGGCGCGCTGCTGGTCACCCCGCTGCCGGGCAACGCGGTGCCGGCCGGCGCGCTGGTGCTGGCCAAGCGCGGGCCGGGCGCCGCGTTCGGCGAGGACGACGAGCTGCTCACCCGCATCTTCGCCGCCCGGGCCGGCGCCGCCGTGTCCGCGGCCGGGCTGTACCGCGACCAGGTCGACACCACCGCGATCCTGCAGGCCGACCTGCTGCCGCCGGAGCTGCCCCCGACCGACGGCATCGAGCTGGCCGGGGCGTACCAGCCCGCGCAGGACGCGGTCCGCGTCGGCGGCGACTTCTACGACGTGTTCCCGCCGGCCGGCCCGTCCGGCGAGACCGTCGTGGTGCTGGGCGACGTGTGCGGCAAGGGCGCCCAGGCGGCCGTGCTGACCGGCAAGGTGCGCCAGACCATCCGCGCGCTGCGCCTGGTCGAGAGCCGCCCCGACGCCATGCTGGACGTGCTCAACCAGGCGCTGCTGCAGCCGGGCCGGCGCCCGCACCGCTTCGTCACGCTGGTCGTCGGCACGGTCTGCCGGATCGAGTCCGGGCGGCTGCGCATGACGCTGGCCTCCGGCGGGCACCCGGCGCCGCTGGTGCTGCGCGCCGACGGCTCCGTCGAGGAGGTGCCCACCCGCGGCACCCTGATCGGCGCGGTGCCGCGCACGGTCGTGCAGCCGGCCACGATCGAGCTGGGCCCGGGCGAGCTGTGCCTGCTGTTCAGCGACGGCCTGACCGAGGCGCGCGGCGGCGCCGGCCACGAGCTGTACGGCGAGAAGCGCCTGCACGCCGCGCTGGCCAGCTGCCGGGGCATGCCGGCCGACGCGGTCGTCGAGCGCATCCGCCAGCTCGTCTCGGACTGGGTGCACGGCGGCACCCACGACGACATCGCCATGCTGGCGGTGCGCGCGCCCACCCGGACCCCGCTGACGCTGGCGGCCGACCTCGACGGCCAGCCCGGCGTCGCCGGGCACCAGACGGGCCGCTCGCACTATCATGTGGACGCCCGCCGCCTCCCGGGGAGGAACCGCCACCGCTGATGAGCGTCGACACGATCGGCCCGGGCCTCGACCGCCCGGGGCTCTCGGACGAGTACCTGGGCCTGCTGGGCGACGGCGACGAGTACGGCGCCGTCGAGCTGGCGCTCGGGCTGCTCGGCGCCGGGGTGCCGCCGGAGCGGATCCTGCTCGACCTCATCGCGCCCACCCAGGCCAAGGTGGGCGAACTGTGGGCCGCCAACGCCTGGTCGGTGGCCCGCGAGCACGCCGCCACCGCCATCAGCGAACGGGTCGTCGCCGCCGTGGCCGCCCGCACCAACCGGCGACCCGGCCGCGGCCGGCTCACGGTGGCCTGCACCGACGGCGAGTGGCATGCGCTGCCGGTGCGCATCCTGGCCGAGGTGCTGCGGCTGCGCGGCTGGCAGGTCGACTTCCTGGGCGCCAACGTGCCCGGGCCGCACCTGATCACCCACCTGCACCAGACCGGCTCGGACGTGGTGGCGCTGAGCTGCACGCTGCCCACCCGGCTGCCCCGCGCGCACGCCGCCATCACGGCCTGCCAGGCCGTCGGCGTGCCGGTGATCGCGGGCGGCGCCGGGTTCGGCCGGCACGGCCGGCACGCCCTGCTGCTCGGCGCGGACGCCTGGGCGGCCACCGCCGAGGAGGCTGCCGACCGGCTGGAGCACGACTGGCCGCCGGCCGCCTCGGGCGACCCGCACAGCCGCCCGTTCCTGGGCGACGACGAGTACACCGAGGTGGTGCGCGGCCGGGGCGAGTTCCTGGCCGTGGCGCTGGGCCGGCTGGCGGCGGCGTACCCGGAGGCGCTGGCCTACGACGAGCGGCAGCGCGACGCCACGCTGGAGGACTACGGCCACATCGCCGACTTCCTGGCCGCGGCGCTGTACGTGGACGACCCGGACGTGTTCACCGACTTCATCGGGTGGACGGCGGCGGTGCTGACGGCGCGCGGGGTGCCCCCGGCGGCGCTGTCCGTGGGCCTGGAGGCGTACCGGGCGCAGCTGCGGCACTACCCGCGGGCGAGCGCGATCCTGCAGGCCGGCATCGCCGCGGTCGACGCCGCCGGGTAAATGCGTTGCGGGCCCGCACGGCCCGCGACTAGCGTCTCGCGCATGATCTCCTGACGCGTCCGTGGCGGCCCGCACCGCGCGCCGCCCGCACCCCGTCCCGCCCCGCGCCCGCTCCCAGCCCGGCGCCGGAGGCACATCCGTCACCGCACCGCGCCGCCGCCGCGCGGGCCGCCGTGGTGCGCCCGAACCCTTTTCCGGGAGGTCCCCATGCGTGCACGACCCGATTTCCAGGTCCACCTCGACCCCGACGAGCTGAAGCTGCTCGAACTGGCCGGCGGCGCCGCCGGCGGCAAGCCGGCCGACGGCCGCGGCGCGGGGGGCGCGGTTCCGCGCCACGGCGGCCGCGGCGGCGGCAAGGTCCGCACCACCGCGGCGGCGGGCCGCCGCCAGTACGCCTTCCGGCGCAGCTAGGAAACGGGGCAGGGCCCGGGGACGTGGTCCCCGGGCCCTGCTGCGTGTGGTCGGTCGGTTCAGAGGCGGTCGGCGTACACGTTGTCGACCCAGCCGTTGAAGCTGTCACTGGTGGCGCCGAAGTTGGCGCCGCCGACGCGCAGCGGCAGGTTGTTGGCGATGCTCAGGTTGGCCGGCAGGGCGACCCGGCCGCGGGCAGAGCCGTCGACGTAGACGGTGAGGCTGGTGGCGGTGCGCAGGCACACCAGGTTGTGCCACCGGCCGTCGGCCACGCCGATGTCGCTCTTGGCGACGTACGCGCGGGTGGAGCCGACGCCGACGACGACGCACTGGGCGCGGTGCTTCTGGCCGCCGATCTGCATCTTCCACTGGCTGTCGGTGGTGGCGACGCCCTTCTGCATGACGTTCGACGACAGGCCGACGTGGTTCGGCGTGGCGATCACCTTCGCGCCCCACCGGAACGGCCGGGTGCCCGGGTCCAGGTCGGGGTCGTCGGTGCCCTCGAGCAGCAGGCGCGGGCAGCGCGTCATGGTGGCCGAGCACTTGGCGGGGAAGCGCACGTAGCGGTCGACGGTGGTGCCCGGGTACGTGGGGACGGTGATGCGGGCGCCGTTGACGGCGCGCACGCGCAGCACGGTGCCGCGGGTGGAGTTCGAGGCGATGAGGCCGGAGGCGGTCACGCCACCGTTGAAGGTGTACGCGGCCACGCGGACGGGGCCGGTGGCGGGGGCGGCCGCGGGGGCGGCCAGTGCCAGGGTCGGCACGGCGGGGATGGCCAGCAGCGCCAGCGCGACGATCGTTCGACGGAACTTCATGACCAAAAGCTACGTATGTCCGAACTTTGTGCAAAGCGCGGCACGGGCGTTTCGCACCTAAAATCTGATTACTGACAGAACGGTTACTTTTCAGAGCAGACCGGCGGACTCCGCGATCAGGCAGACGGCGACCAGGCGCAGCAGGTGCCACTCCGCGGCCAGCCAGGCCGGCGTCGACGCGTACGCGGCGCCCGCCGCCGGCACCGGGCGGCCCATCCGCTCCGCCGCCGCGACGATCGACCGGCCGTACGCGGCCAGGCCCGCGGCGTCGGCGGCCCGGCCCGCCGCGCGCAGCGACTCGCGCACCGCGGCCGCGTGCTGGTCGACCTGGGCCAGCAGGCCCGGGTGCGCCAGCGCGGCCGACAGCCCGTCCACGCCGACGCGCGCCATCAGGTCGTCGAGGAAGGCGCGGGCCGGGTCGGCGGCCAGCTCCGCGGCGAGGGCGGCGGCGGTGTCGGCGGCGGTGTCGGCGGCGGCGTCGGCGGCGAGGAAGTCGTTCGTCATGCGGGGAACGTTAGGCAGTCCGGACAGGGCGTGGTGCCGTGGTGACCGAACGGCACCCGTACGCCTACCGGGGTGCTCCGGGCCTGGTACGGACGGGTCTGCCGGTCACGCTGTGGCGACCGGCGCACGCCGGCCGGCGGCCAGCAGCCGGGCCACCTCGGCGGCCGGGGCGGGCCGCGCGTAGTGCCAGCCCTGGGCCCGCTCGCAGCCCAGCCCGCGCAGCAGCACCGCCTGCTCGGCCGTCTCCACGCCCTCCGCGATCGTGCCCAGCTCCAGCCCGTTCGCCAGGTCGATGACGGCCTTGACGAGCGGCAGCCGCGGGTCGCCGGTGGCCCGGTCCGGCATGAACGAGCGGTCGATCTTCACGTGGTCGATGGGCAGGTCGCGCAGGTACGCCAGCGACGAGTAGCCGGTGCCGAAGTCGTCCACGGCGACCCGCACGCCGGCCAGCCGCAGCGCGTTCAGGTGCCCGAGCGCCAGCTCCGTCGGCGCGCCCGCGTCGACCAGCACGTTCTCGGTGATCTCCAGGATCAGCGCCTGCGGCGGCAGCCCGGAGGCGGCCAGCGCGTCGCGGACCATCGCCGCGAAGTCCGGCTCGCGCAGCTGCCGCGGCGAGACGTTCACCGACAGCAGGGTGCCGTGCCGCTGGTGCCACGGCGCCGCGTCCGCGCAGGCCTGGCGCAGCACCCACGCCCCGATGCCCACGATGAGGCCGCTGTCCTCGGCGGCCGGGATGAACGCGTCCGGCGGCACCAGCCGCTCCCCCGGCGGCTGCCACCGGATCAGCGCCTCGACGGCCACGAACCGCTCGTCGGCCAGCCGGACCAGCGGCTGGTAGTGCAGCAGCAGCTCGGAGTCGGCCAGGGCGCCGCGCAGCCGCTCCACGGTGCGGGTGCGCTGCAGCCGCTCCTCGCGCAGCCGGCGGTCGTACAGCACCAGCTGGTCCTTGCCGGCCGCCTTGGCGCCGTGCAGCGCCAGGTCGGCGTCGCGCAGCATGTCCAGGGCGGTCAGCTCGGGGTCGAGCACCCGCAGGCCGATGCTGACCGTGGCGAACAGCTCGTGGCCCTGCACCTCGACCGGGCGGCGCATCGCCCGCAGGATGTGCTGAGCGCACCGGATGGCGGCCTCGGGCCCGCCCTGCTCGACCAGCACGGCGAACTCGTCGCCGCCGGGGCGGGCCAGCAGGCCGGTGCCGCCCATCAGGCCGCGCAGCCGGGCGGCGACGGCGAGCAGCAGGTCGTCGCCCATGGCGTGGCCGAAGCGGTCGTTGACGTCCTTGAAGCCGTCCAGGTCGACGACGAACAGCGCGCCGTCGGCGCGGCCGGCCAGCGCGGCGGCCACCCGCTCGTGCCAGAGCAGCCGGTTCGGCAGGCCGGTCAGCGGGTCGTGCGAGGCCCGGTGCCGCAGCTCGCGCTGCAGCTCGCCCTGGCTGTGCAGGGCGGCCTCCAGCTCGCCGCCGCGCGCGTCCAGGTCGGCGGCGCGGCGCTGGGCGACCCGGTGCAGCTGGCGCAGGCGCTGCACGAGCAGCACGGCGGTCAGCGTGGTGGCGGCCAGCGGCACCAGCACGTCCCACTCGTCGATGCCGCCGGCCCGGATCTCGTGCACCAGCATGATGCCGGCGACCACCGGGGTGAGCACCACCATGACCACGTACAGCGGCAGCGCCACGATGCGCTCGGTCTGCGCCCCGGCGGTGCCGTCGGGCGCCACCCGCGCCATGGACGGGTGCAGCGCCGCCGCCCCGAGCAGCGCGTTGGCCAGCAGCCAGCCGGCCGTGCTCAGCGGCGGGTTGTCCACCGAGCCGGTGGTCGCCGCGTGCATGAAGTAGACCGTGTCCGCGGTGAGCAGGGCGGCCGCCGACAGCAGGACCAGCACGAACGACACCGCGCGGGCGCCGCTGACCAGCGCCAGCCGCACGGCCATCGCGCCGAGCAGCAGGTCCAGCAGCGGGTAGGCGAGGAAGTCGGGGTCGGCGGGCAGCCGCCCGGGGTCGATGACCAGCGGGTCCACCAGCATCGTCCACCACAGCACCGCCGCGGTGCAGGTGATGATGCCCGCCTCGGTCATGCCCGCCAGCGGGCTGCCGTAGCGGCCGTGCACCGGCAGCACGGCCAGCGCCGCCGCGATCAGCGGGTACATCGCGTAGTAGAGGACGTCGAGCACCGAGAACGGCGGCACCACCACGCCCAGCAGCTGCAGGGCCGCCCAGCCCAGGTTTGCGACGGCGGCGCAGCTCAGGCCGGCGAGCAGGGTCCACCAGGCGGCGGGCCGCACCGGGCGGTGCCGCCGGATGCCGGTCACGATGGCCGCGACGACGCTCAGGCCGACGAGGGTGTAGAGCGCCGTGGCGGCGGACGGGGGCAGCGCGGGGCCACCGGCGACGACGGCGACCGCCGTGAGCAGGTACCACAGCCACCACCGCACCACCGGTGTCACACCTCCTACCGGCCCACGGTCGCATGATCGGGAAGTCCGGATGGCCGGATCAGTCCGATGGGGTGCGCTTTGTGGCTAGTGGGCTTAAACCGGCAGCTCGTCCATGGCCTTGTAGATGCGCTTCGGCGACACCGAATACGCCGTGCCGAGTCCTTGCGCGAAGTAGCTCACGCGCAGCTCCTCGATCATCCAGCGGATCTCGGTCAGCCCCTCGTCGGCCGGGCCGCCGCGGGGCAGCTCGGCGCGCAGCTCGTCGTACTCCGCCTGGATCTCCTGCACGGTGCGGGTGAGCTGGGTGTCGCGGGTGAGGTTGCCCGGCAGCCGGTCGAGCCGGTGCGCCACGGCCTGCAGGTAGCGCGGCAGGTGCGGCAGCTGCCGCCAGCCGGTCTCGGTGACGAAGCCGCGGTAGATCATCCGGGCGAGTTGCGCCCGGATGTCGGTCAGCTGGGTGAGCAGCCGCGGGTCGGCGGTGCCGGCGACGCGCCGCTCCACGTCGTAGGCCGTGCCGAGCACCGCGCGCACGTGCTGGACGACGGCCTCCACCGTCGGCACCAGCTCGGCGCGGACCCGCTCGCGCAGCGCGGCGAAGCCCGCCGCGTCCCAGGCCGGGCCGCCGGCGGCGTCCACGAGCTGGTCGACGGCCGCGCCCGCGCAGTCGTCGAGCAGGTCGGCGACGCTGCGGTGCGGGTTGCGGCTCAGCGCCAGCTTGGCCCGGTTGTCCAGCCGCCCGGTCAGGTACTTCGCCGGGCTGGGCAGGCCGAGCAGCAGCAGCCGGCGGGTGCCGGCCCGCATGGCGACGCGCTGCTCCGCCTCGGTCTCCACCACGCGCACCGCCACGGTGTCGCCCTCGTCGGCCAGCGCCGGGAACACGTGCACGGTGAACCCGCCCCGGTCCTGCGCGACCCGCCGCGGCAGCGTGCCGATCTCGTCGCCCCAGGCGGTGAGGCCGCGCCGCTCGACCGAGGCGGCCGCCTTCGAGATCGTCTGCCGCACCGCCGGGGCCAGCTTCGCCCGCAGCGCGGCCACGTCGCGGCCCTCGCCGAGCGTGGCCCCGTCCTCGCCGACCACCCGCACGTTGATGCGCAGGTGCTCGGGCAGCGCGCCGGGCTGCCAGGCCTCGCGCGGGACGATCACGCCGGTGAGCCGGCGCAGCGTGTCCGTGAGCGCGTCGAGCAGGGAGCCGTCCGGGCGCAGCTGCGGCAGCACGGCGTCGGCGTGGTCGGGCACCGGCACGAAATGGGTGCGGATCGCCTTGGGCAGGCCGCGGATCAGCGCGATGACCACGTCGCGGCGCAGGCCCGGCACCTGCCACGACAGGGCGGCCGGGTCGAGCCGGTTGAGCAGCGCCACCGGCACCTCGACCGTGACGCCGTCCGCGGCGTCGCCCGGCTCGAACTGGTAGCTCAGCGGCAGCTCCAGGCCGTCGAGGCGCCACGTGTCCGGGTAGTCGACCGGGTCGAGGCCGCCCTTGCCCTCGTTCACCAGCAGGTCGAGCGAGAACGTCAGCAGCTCCGGGTCGGCGTGCCGGGCCTTCTTCCACCACGAGTCGAAGTGCCGGCCGGACACCACGTCGGCGGGGATGCGCTGGTCGTAGAACGCGTACAGGGTCTCGTCGTCGACCAGGATGTCGCGGCGGCGGGCCCGGTGCTCCAGCTCCTCGACCTCGCCGAGCAGCGCCCGGTTGGCGGCGAAGAACGCGTGGTGGGTCTGCCAGTCGCCCTCGACCAGGGCGTGCCGGATGAACAGGTCGCGGCTGGCCACCGGGTCGATCCGGCCGAAGTTGACCTTGCGCTTGGCGACGATCGGCAGCCCGTACAGCGACACCTTCTCGTAGGCGACGACCGCGCCCTGTTTCTTCTCCCAGTGCGGCTCGCTGTACGAGCGCTTGACCAGGTGCCCGGCGAGCCGCTCGGCCCACTCGGGCTCGACGGACGCGGCGACCCGCCCCCAGAGCCGGCTCGTCTCGACCAGCTCGGCGGCCATCACCCAGCGCGGCGGCTTCTTGGCCAGCGCCGAGCCCGGGAAGATCGCGAACTTCGCGCCGCGGGCGCCGAGGTACTCGTTGCGGTCGCCCTCCTTCATGCCCATGTGCGACAGCAGGCCCGACAGCAGCGCCGCGTGCAGCCGGTCGCCGTCGGTCTCGGCCGGCAGCTCGCGCGCCTTGCTCTCGATGCCCAGCGTGCGGGCGACCTGGCGCAGCTGGGCGTGCACGTCCTGCCACTCGCGCACCCGCAGGTAGTTGAGGAACTCCGCCTTGCACATGCGCCGGAACGCGCTGCTGGAGCGCTCCTCCTGCTGCTCGCGCAGGTACTTCCACAGGTTGATCAGGGTGAGGAAGTCGCTGGTGCGGTCGGTGAACCGGGCGTGCTTCTCGTCCGCGGCCTGCTGCTTCTCGGCGGGGCGCTCGCGCGGGTCCTGGATGGACAGTGCGGCCGCCACCACCAGCACCTCGGGCACCACGCCGCCGGCGTCCGCCTCGATGACCATGCGGGCCAGCCGCGGGTCGACGGGCAGCTGGGCGAGCTTGCGGCCGAGCGCGGTGAGCCGGCCGTCGCGGTCGAACGCGCCCAGCTCCTCCAGCAGCTTGACGCCGTCGGCGACGGTGCGCCGGTCCGGCGGGTCGACGAACGGGAACGCCGCCAGGTCGCCCAGCCCCAGCGAGGACATCTGCAGGATGACGCTGGCCAGGTTGGTGCGCAGGATCTCCGGGTCGGTGAACTCCGGCCGGGACGCGAAGTCCTCCTCGGAGTACAGCCGGATGCAGATGCCGTCGCTGGTCCGCCCGCAGCGGCCCTTGCGCTGGTTGGCCGACGCCTGGCTGACCGGCTCGATGGGCAGCCGCTGCACCTTGAGCCGGTTGCTGTACCGGCTGATCCGGGCGGTGCCGGGGTCGACCACGTAGCGGATGCCGGGCACGGTCAGCGACGTCTCGGCGACGTTGGTGGCCAGCACGACCCGGCGGCCGGTGTGCGGCTGGAACACCCGGTGCTGCTCGGCGGCGGACAGCCGGGCGTACAGCGGCAGGATCTCGGTGTTGCGCAGGTTGCGCTTGGCCAGCGCGTCGGCGGTGTCGCGGATCTCCCGCTCGCCGGACAGGAAGACCAGCACGTCGCCCGGCGCCTCGCCGGCGAGCTCGTCGACGGCCTCGCAGATGGCCTCGATCTGGTCGCGCGGCTCCTCGGTGCCCTCGTCGTCGTCGACTTCGACGAGCGGGCGGTAGCGCACCTCGACGGGGTAGGTGCGGCCGGACACCTCGACGATCGGCGCGCCGCCGAAGTGGTCGGCGAAGCGCTGCGGGTCGATCGTCGCCGACGTGATGACGACCTTGAGGTCGGGGCGCCGCGGCAGCAGCTGCTTGAGGTAGCCGAGGATGAAGTCGATGTTGAGGCTGCGCTCGTGGGCCTCGTCGATGATGATCGTGTCGTACTTCGACAGCATCCGGTCGGTCTGCAGCTCGGCCAGCAGGATGCCGTCGGTCATCACCTTGACCAGCGTGTCGTCGCTCGCCTGGTCGGTGAACCGCACCTTGTAGCCGACGGCCGCGCCGAGCGGCACGCCCAGCTCCTCGGCGATGCGCTCGGCGACCGTGCGCGCGGCGATGCGCCGCGGCTGGGTGTGCCCGATCGTGCCGCGCACCCCGCGCCCCAGCTCCAGGCACATCTTCGGCAGCTGGGTGGTCTTGCCGGAGCCGGTCTCCCCCGCCACCACGACGACCTGGTGGTCACGGATCGCGGCCAGGATGTCCTCCCGACGCCGGCTGACCGGCAACTGCTCCGGGTACGTGACGGCGGGCCGGGCCGCGGCCCGGTTCGCCAGGCGCTGCTCGGCGGCGGCCACGTCGGCGGTGATCCGGTCGACCACCGTCTGCCGGTGCGCGGCGTCGCGGATGCGGCGGGTGCCGTCGAGGCGTTTGCGGAGCCGGCGCTGATCGGCGGCGGGCAGCTCGGCGACGCGCTGGTGGAGGTCCGGTGTCGACATGTCCCGGCAAGGATAGTGCGGTCGCCGATCGGCCCGCCGCCCGATTTCAGCGCAGGCCGTCGATCGCCGCCACCTCGTCGTCGGTGAGCGTGAACCCGCCGATGTCGGCGTTGGCCCGGATCCGCTCGGGCCGGGCCGACTTGGGGATGACGACGGTGCCGTGCTGCACGTGCCAGCGCAGCACGACCTGGGCCGGCTCGGCGCCGTGCGCGGCGGCGATCCGGGCCAGCACCGGGTGGCCGAGGTCGGTGGTCTTGAACGGGCTGTAGCCCTCCAGCACGACACCGCGCTCCCGGTGCCCGGCGTCGACGGCGGCGTCGTACAGGCTCGGGCCCCAGCGGATCTGGTTGACCGCGGGGGTGCGGCCGGTGGCGGCGGTGAGCTCGTCGAGCTGGCCGAGGCTGTAGTTGCTGACGCCGACGGCGTGCGCCCGGCCGGCGTCCTGGGCGGCGAGGAACTCGCGCCACACGTCGACGCCGGCGCCGCCGGGCGGCCAGTGGATCAGCCACAGGTCGACCGCGTCGACGCCGAGGGCGCGCAGGCTCGCCTCGAGCGTGGCGGCCTCCCGGCCGCGGCGCTCGGCGGGCAGCTTGGTGGTGACGAACACGTCGGAGCGCGGCACGCCGCTGTCGCGCAGGGCGCGGCCCACCTCGGCCTCGTTGCCGTACATGGTGGCGGTGTCGATATGCCGGTAGCCGGCGTCGAGGGCGGCGCGCACGGCGCGGTACGCCTCGTCGCCGCGCAGCTGCCAGGTGCCGAAGCCGAGCAGGGGGATGCTGGTGCCGGTGTCGAGCTTCACCGCGTCGTCGATCATGGTCTGCCTCTCCGTCGTCGCGCCGCACCTTTACCCGGCGCCGACCCGGTCACACCGATTGGCACACCCCGGCCGTGTCCCTCAGACAAAACGGGCGTTTCCCCCACGACAGTGAGGGAGATCGCCCGTGATCGTCGTGGCCGAAGACCATGAGGACATCAGATTCGTCCTGACCCGTGCGCTGCAGCGCGCCGGGCACGAGGTGGTCGCCGCCCCCGACGGCGACGCCGCCTGGGAGGCCGTCCGCCGCCTGCGGCCCGACGTCGTGGTCACCGACGTCGACATGCCCGGCATGAACGGCCTCGACCTGTGCCGGGCCATCCGCGCCGACGAGAGCCTGCGGCACATCCCCGTCATCATGGCCAGCGGCTCGCTGCTGCCGGGCGACGGCCGGGCCGAGGCCGCCGGCGCCAACGCCACGCTGCTCAAGCCCTTCCTGCCGGCCGAGCTGCTCAGCTGCGTGGCCGAGGTGCTGGCGGCAGCCGGTCGGTAGGCCGGTCGCTAGGCGCGGGCGTGCTCCGGCGCGGGCAGCGGCAGCGGCGCCGCCGCCGGCTCGCCGTCGCCGGCCGCGTCCGCCGCCGCGGCGGGCAGGCTGACGACGAACCGGGTGCCGCCGCCCGGGTTGTCCTCCACCGTCACCGTGCCGCCGTGCCGCTCCACGATCCGGCGGCAGATCGCCAGGCCGAGGCCCGTGCCCGCGTACCCCTTGCCGGCGTGCGCGCGGTGGAACGTCTCGAAGATCCGCGGCTTGTCGTCGTCGGGGATGCCGATGCCGCGGTCGGCCACCGTGAACCGCACCCGGTCGCCCTCGGCCGGCAGCGCCGTCACGTCGACCCGCGGGTCCTGGCCGGGTCGCACGTACTTGAGCGCGTTGCCGATCAGGTTGTCCACGACGTGCCGCAGCATCGCCGGGTCGCCCGTCACGGCGGGCAGCGCCCCGACGTAGATGGCCGGCGACGGGTCGGTGCCGCGGCGCAGGTGCTCGGTGCGCTCCCGGACCACGTCCGCGACCAGCGGCCCCAGCGGCACGACGGTCAGGCTCAGCGGCGCGTCGCGCGCCGTCGTGTACGCCAGCAGCGTGTCGATGAGGGCGGCCATCCGGTCGGCGGCGCCCAGGATGCGGCGCAGCGCGGTGTGCGCCTGCGTCACGTCGTCGGACGGCGGGGCCTCGGCGAGCTGGTCGATGGCCAGCTCGCAGTGCGCGCGCACGACCGACAGCGGCGCCTTGAGGTCGTGCGCCACCACCCCGGCGAACACCGCCAGGTCGTTCTCGTAGCGGCGCAGCGCCGTGATGTCGCGGAACACGGCGACCGCCCCGCGCTGGCCGGCGCTGGCGTCCAGCGGGCGGCCGTCGACGCTGAGCAGGATGCCCTCCGGGCGCCCGGCGTTGCGCACGATCATCTCGACGCCGTCCGACGACTCGCCGCGCAGGCCGCGCACCAGCGGCATCCGCTCCTCGGGGAACGGGGTGGTGCCGTCGGGCAGGAACAGCCCGTAGTGGCGCTGCCAGTTGTCCGGCCCGTCCACGTCGGCGTCGGTGCCCAGCAGCGCCCGGGCCGCCGGGTTGTGCAGCAGGTAGCGGCCCTGCTCGTCGATCACCCCGACGCCGTCGCCGAGGCTGGCCATGATCGCCGAGAGCAGGCCGGCCTGACGGCGGGCCTCCGCCTCGGCCTGGCGCAGCTCGGCCGTGGCGGTGCGCACCCGCGCCTGCGCCCGGGCCCGGCCGGTGGCCAGCACGTACATCAGGCCCGCCAGCAGCACCGTGGCCGCCGCGCCGCCCACCTCCACGGTCAGCGGCAGCAGGGTGCGGGCGCCCGGCAGCCGCGCCGAGTCCGCCTCGGTGACCAGCGTCCAGTGCTGGTCACCGACGGGGAAGGTGGCCTGCCGGCGCAGGTCGCGCCGGCCCAGCGCCTGATAGGCGGCGACGGTGACCGCGCGGCCCGCGCTGTCGGTGGCGCGCAGGGTGCCGGCGAGCAGGCCCTGGCTGGCGTCGCCCAGCACCCCGCCGAGGAAGTCCTGGCCGCGCAGCCCGAGCACGACCCAGCCGCGGAACGCGCCGCCGTCGCCCGGGGCGTACACGGGGGCGGCGAACACGAACGACAGCTGCTGGCGGCTCGGCGGCAGGGCCCGGTCGCGCAGCAGCACGTACGCGTCGCTGACCGCGGGGGCGCCGGTGCGCCGGCCCTCCGCCAGCGCGGCCGAGGCCTCGACGGAGGCGGCGAGGTCGGCGCCCGGGGTGGCGGGCACGGTGGCGTTGAGCGGCCGGGACAGCACGGGGAACAGGTGCCGGGTGGTCCCGGGCCGGGGCGAGAGCCGCAGGCCGGCGGCGCCGCGGGCGCGCCAGGCGGCCTCGACGGCGGCGACCTCGGCGGTGTCGGCCGGCACGACCAGCGCGACGCCGGTGGCGCCGGTGAGCCGGGACGTGGCCAGCGGCGCGGTGGCGGCCTGGAAACCGCTCGCGCTGATGTCCGGCCCGGCGCCCAGGCCGGCCGCGACCGTCTGGAGCAGGTCGAGGTAGCGGCCGGTCTCGGCGATGACCGAGGCCCGGGCGACGGCGGTGCGCTGGTCCATCACCCGGCGCGCGTTGGTGGCGTCGTCGGCGCGCAGGCCGGCGGCGCCGTACCAGGTGGCCCCGAGGCCGGTCGCCAGCACGACGACGGCGAGGACCGGCCCCAGCCAGCCCCCGCCGCGATCCGCGCTTCTCCCCACCGATCAGAGGATATTACGCATTCTCATCGCCAGGTGTCGTACCGGTACAGGTCGTACGTTCGCATGAGGGCGGCCGTCTTCGCGACGTAGTCCGGGTCGGTCGCATAGCCCGCCCGCTTGATCTCCACGAGGAAGGCGTTGGCGTTGCGGGTGTACGCGAACGCCGGGCGGTAGCGCTGGTTGGCGCGCAGGAAGCTGCCGTGGTCGCGGAACGAGTCGGCGGCCGTGCGGTAGGTGCGGAACGTGGCCGAGGTGGCGAAGCACTTGCCGGCCTTCGTGCACTCCGTGGTGTTGTACGTGCGGCAGCCGGCGGCGATCGCGCCCTTGCGCCCGTCGAAGCACTTGATGCCGAAGTAGTTGCGGTCGTTGGCGGCCAGGCCGCTGCGGCCCCACCCGGACTCGAGGATGGCCTGCGCGATCGTCACCGACGGCGGCACCCCGAACTCGCGCCAGCCCTGCTGGGCGCCGGGCACCGCGGCCGCGATGAACTGCGCCGTGGTCAGGTTGGGCGCGCTCGACGGCGTCCGCGAGCCGGGGCAGACCGGCACGGCGCCGGACTCGACGTAGGCGTGCGAGACCCAGCCGCCGACGCTCAGCCGGTCCCACTGGTCGGTGGTGCGCACCGTCCCGCTGACCCGCTCGCCCGCGGCGGCGCAGACGATCGACACGGCCGTGCCGCCGGCGAGCCGACCGGTGACCGCGGTGGCGCGGCTGCCGCCGGCGCGCACGTTGACCGAGCCGTCGGCGCTGCGGATGCGGCCCGCGACGGGGCCGGACGACACGGCGGTGGCGCACTTCGGGAAGCCGCGGCTGGAGACGTAGGCGTGCGAGACGTACCGGCCGTTGGCGAGCCGGTCCCACACGTTGGTGGTGCGCACGGTGCCGCGCACCGTGGCGCCGTACACCCAGCAGCTGAGCGTGACCCGGGCGCCGTTGCGCAGGGAGCCGACGACGGCGCCGGTGGTGGCCGGGGTGCTGCGCACCTTCAGGGTGCCGCCCGCCACGCGCACGGTGCCGGTGACGGCGGCGGCCTGGGCCGCGGCCGGGACGGCGACGACGCCGGCGGCCAGGGCGGCCGCGGCGAGGGTGCCGGTGAGCAGTTGGCGCCACATGGTGAGGTGCCCCCTTTCCCCGGCGGCGCATCGGCAGCGCCGCCGTCCCCCTCCCGGTCGGAGGGCGGGCCGGGGCGCGGAGGGAGAACCCGGGTGCGGTTCGGGTGCGTCGCGCGCACGGCGGTGACGGCTGGGGGCCGGGGTGCGCAAGGGCACTATGATGCGGCGCTGGGCCGCGCTTGAGCCCGCGCCCGCCGGGGAATGGTGAGAGCCCCCCGACACTCCCCCCGAGAGGACGGCTTGATGACCGCCGTGGCGAGCCGCCGCCCGCCGGCCGGCCGGACCGCCGGCGCCACCAGTGGCTGGTGGCTCGGCGCCCCGCCGGTGATCGCGCTGCTCGCCGCCGCCGGCGCGGTGGCGGTGTACGCCGTGTTCGTGCGCACCCGGCTGGGCCAGGTGGTCGACGAGGCCGCCATGCGCGGCGCCGAGGTCGAGCACCAGCGGGTCGTCTCCGTGCTGAACAGCACCCTGGACGGCACGTCGCTGCTCAGCATCGCCGCCGTGGCGGTGGTGGCGGCGGCGGTCGGGCTGCTGCGCCGCCGCGTCGACCTGGCCGTGGCCGCCGGCGTGCTCGTGCTGGGCAGCAACCTGACGACGCAGTTCCTCAAGCGCGAGCTGACCCGGCCGCCGCTGGGCGACCCGGCCCCCAACTCGCTGCCCAGCGGGCACACGACCGCCGCGGTGTCGGTGGCGTTCGCGCTGGTGCTCGTGCTGCCGTACGCGACCCGCGCCTTCCTGGCGCTGGCCGGCTCCCTCTACGTGGCGGTCATCGCGATCGCGACGGTGTGGGCGGCCTGGCACCGCCCCAGCGACACGGTGGCGGCGCTGCTGGTCACCCTCGGCTGGGGAGCGCTGGCCGTCACAGTGGTGCGGCTGCGCCGGCGGGCCGAGGCGCCACCCCGGGCCGCGTCGCGCCTGGCCACGCTGCCGCTGGCGCTGGGCGCCGCGGTGGCCGGGGCGATCGGGGCCATCGGGCTCGGCGCGGTGGTCGTCTCGGAGCGGTTCATCCCGGGGCTGGTGTCGGAGCTGGCGGCGTTCATCGCCGGCGCGGCGGGCATCGCCGGGTGCACGGCCGGCGCCTTCCTGATCTGGGTGTGGCTGGTCGCCGAGGGCGAGGTCCGTCACCGCAACGATTGATCCGGGCCCCGGCGGGATATGTCATCGGCAGACATCTCTGCGAGAGGACACCGCCGTGACCACGTCGTCCGACCCCTCCACCGCCGCCGGCCCGGGCATCCCGCCGGGCCCGGGCGGCGCCACCGCACCGCCCGCCGCGGCCGCCCCCGGCCTCGCGGGCGGGGTGCCGGTGGGCACCTTCGACAACTACCCGGCGGCCCAGCAGGCCGTCGACCTGCTGTCCGACAACAAGTTCCCGGTCGAGCGCACCGCCATCGTGGGCACCGACCTGCGGCTGGTCGAGAACGTGCTGGGCCGGCTGACCGTGGGCCGGGCGGCCGCCGCCGGCGCGGCCAGCGGCGCCTGGTTCGGCCTGCTCATCGGCCTGCTGTTCGCCATCTTCAGCGTGTCCGCCTGGTGGACCGTGCTGCTCGCGGCCGTGCTCATCGGCGCGCTCTGGGGCGCGGTGTTCGGCGCGATCGCGCACGCCATGACCGGCGGCCGGCGCGACTTCACGTCGCGCAGCTCCCTGCAGGCCGGGCAGTACGTGGTGCTGGCCGACCCGGAGTTCGCCGACCAGGCGCGGCAGCTGCTGGTGCAGCTGAACTGGCGGGCCAGCGGCGCGGTCTGACCGGACCCCGGACATGCGGAGGGCCCCCGAACCGGGGGCCCTCCGTCGTGCGGTGGATCAGATGCCGTCGAGGCTCAGCTGGCCGCGCAGCTTGCCGAGCGCCTTGGCGAGCAGACGCGACACGTGCATCTGCGAGATGCCGATCTGGTCGGCGATCTGCGACTGGGTCAGGTTGCCGTAGAACCGCAGGGTGAGGATGCGCTGCTCGCGCTCGTCGAGGGTGGCCAGCGCCGGGCCGAGGGCCACGCGCAGCTCGGCCAGCTCGAACTCGGTATCCTCGCCGCCGAGCGTGTCGCCCAGCTCCGTGGAGCCCTCGGCGCCGACCGGGGTGGACAGCGACGTCGCGTTGTAGGCGCGGGCGCCCTCCAGGCCCTCCAGCACCTCCTCCTCGGTGATGCCGAGGTGCACGGCGATGTCCGGGACCGTCGGCGAGCGGCCGAGGGTGTGGGTCAGGGTGGCGTTGGCCTCGGTGATGGCCAGGCGCAGCTCCTGCAGGCGGCGCGGGACGCGCACCGACCAGGTGCGGTCGCGGAAGTGCCGCTTGATCTCGCCGATGATCGTGGGGATCGCGTAGCCCGCGAAGTCGACGCCGCGCTCGGGGTCGAACTTGTCGACGGCCTTGATGAGCCCGACGGTGGCGGTCTGCACCAGGTCGTCGGTGGGCTCGCCGCGGCCGGAGTAGCGGTGCGCGAGGTGCCGGGCCAGCGGGAGCCAGGCCTCGATGGCGCGGGCCCGCAGGGCGGGGCGGCGGGGGTGACCGGCGGGCGTCGCCGCCATCGCGGCGAGCAGCTCGGCCGCGGTGTCGGCCGGTGCGGCCGTGGAGAGCGTGTCGTCCGTGCGCTGGTCCGTCGTGGTCGCGGTCATGGTGGTCCTCCCTGCACCTCGTCCGCCGGTGGTCCGCCGGTGGCCCGCCGGGTCCGGTCTCCGGCGGCGGGTCTCCCCGGCGCTCCGACCGCCCTCGACGGGCTGGAGATGTCGCTCTGTGTGCGGGGCCCGCCGCCGGTTGTCGACCCGGCCGGACCGCGCAGTTGTCGTCCGTTCAGTACAACGACACTAGCCCAGTGGACGACCAAATACTAGCCGAAAGTATGAGTGGCGCAGGGTGACGGCACCGTCGGCTCAGGCGGGACGGCGCTCGTGCACCGGCTGCCCCGTCAGCCACTCGGTAAACGCGTCCGGGGCCAGCGGCCGCGACACGAAATAGCCCTGCACCAGGTCGCAGCCCTCGCGGGCGAGCAGCTCCAGCGCGCCGGCGTCCTCCACGCCCTCCGCCACGACCTCCAGCCCGAGGGCGTGCCCCAGCTGCACCGCGGAGCGCACCACGGCCCGGTCCCGGTGGTCGTGCGTCAGCCGCTGCACGAACGACCGGTCGATCTTCACCTCGTGGATCGGCAGCCGGCGCAGCCGGCCCAGCGACGAGTAGCCGGTGCCGAAGTCGTCGATCGACAGCTTCACCCCGAGCGCGTGCAGCCGCTCCAGCGTGGCGAGGCTGCCCGACGGGTCGGCCATGATGCTGCTCTCGGTGATCTCCAGGGTGAGGCTGGCCGGGGCGCTGCCCGTCTGCGCCAGCAGCCGCTCCACCACCTCCGGCAGCGTCACGTCGAGCAGCCCGTTCGGCGACAGGTTCACCGCCACGTGCAGGTCGTGCCCGGTGCGCGCCCAGGCGGCCCGGCTGCGCAGCGCCACCTCCAGCATGTGCAGGGTCAGCGGCCGGATCAGGCCGGAGTGCTCGGCCAGCGGGATGAACTCGTCCGGCGGGACCATGCCGTCGGCCGGGTGGTGCCAGCGGGCGAGCGCCTCCGCGCCGACGACCGCGCCGGTGGCCGGGTCCACCTTCGGCTGGAACGCCACCATCAGGTCCCGGCGGTCGATCGCGGCGCGCAGGTCGGCGATGCGGGCCAGCCGCTGCGGGGTGTTGACGTCCGCGGTCTCGTCGTACGCGCGCAGCCCCGCCCGGGTCTCCTTGGCCGCGTACATGGCCACGTCGGCGTGCCGGACGAGGGTGTGCGCGTCGGTGCCGTGCAGCGGGGCCACCGCCACGCCGACGCTCGCCCGCAGGTCGATGGTCAGCGGGCCGATCGGCATGGTCTGCTCGAGCTTCTCGCTGAGCTCGGCGCCGCGCGCCAGGCCCGCCTCGATCGTGCCGTCGGTGGGCAGCCACACGGCGAACTCGTCGCCGCCCAGCCGCGCCGCCACGCCGATGCCCTCGACATGCGCGCGCAGCCGCTGCGCCACCTCGGTCAGCAGGGCGTCGCCGATGTCGTGGCCGAGCGCGTCGTTGACCTCCTTGAAGCGGTCCACGTCCAGCAGCAGCACCGCGCCCGAGCCCCCGCCGCCGGCCAGGGCGTCGTCGACCAGGCGCAGGAAGTGCCGCCGGTTCGGCAGCCCGGACAGGGTGTCGTGCAGCGCCAGGTGCTCCTTCTCGGCCGCCTCCCGGCGCAGCCGGTCCAGCAGCTGCGCCTTGCCCAGCGCCACGCCCGCGTGGTTGGCCATGGCCCGCAGCAGGCCGAGCCGGTCGTCGGTGAAGCCGCCGCTGTCCGGCAGGCTGCCGCGCACCACCAGCGCGCCGGTGGCCTCGCCCAGCGGCAGCGGCACGGCGGCGCCGTCGACGGGCTCCGCGCCGGCCACCGTCCCCTCGACGTTGCCGGTGCGCACGGGCTCGCCGCGCAGCGCGGGCAGGTACCAGGCGAACGGGGGCACCTCGGCGTCGGTGACCACGCCGGGCCCGCTCATCCGGGCCACCCGGGGCGGGCCGTCGGGGCCGGTCAGCACGATCTCGGCCACGTCGGCGCGCAGCTGGTCGCGGACCCGGTCCAGGACGACGGGCAGCACCTCGTCCAGCTCGGCCGCGCCGTCGAGGGCGGTGGTGAAGGCGTACAGCTCGCCGACCTCGGCGCGGTCGTTGCCCTGCCGGACCAGCGCCCGGTACACCAGCAGCAGGACCACGCACAGGACCACCAGCAGCGACACCGACCAGGGGCTCTGCGAGGCGGCCTCGGCGCCGACCACGCCGATCGTGGTGAGGCCGGCGGCGACGACGGTGCCGCGCAGGGCGGACGGCAGCCGCCGCCACTCCCCCGGGTCGTCGTGCAGCGCGATCACCGCGGTGACGGCCACGGCGGCGACGACGTCGGCGAGGATCATCGCCGAGTACACCGCCACGAGCTGGCGCACGCCGAGCCCGGAGACGCCCGCGAGGTCGCCGCCGAGCCGGTGGAACACCCAGGCGGCGACGACGGACTGGGCGGCGACGAGCGCGACGTTGAACACCAGCTTGAGGCCGCGCTGGCGGCGCAGCACGAGCAGCCCGGCGCCGCCGCCGGCGACCCGGGCCAGCACGACCAGCAGCGGGTTGAGCGACAGCAGGCCGAGCACCATCGGGATCTCGGTGAGGCTGAACGCGTGCGCGCCGCGGCGCACCCGCATGTGCACGACGAAGCCCTCGAACGCGGCGAACAGCACGGTGAGGGTGCCCAGCCAGACCAGGCCGCGCGCGCCCTGCGGCAGCGTGACCCCGTCGCGGGCGAGCAGGAGGCCCAGCGCCACGGCGGCGGCGCCGAGGCCGACGGCCAGGGCGGCGACCCGGCGCTCGGGCTGCGCCCACCAGCCGTCCCGCGCGGGCGGGGCGGCGGGCGGGCCGGCCGGCCGCTGCGCCGGGTCCTGCTGCGTCTGCGCCGGATCGGCCGGCGCGGGGGTCACTGCCACGGCCCCGGCCACTGCGCGGAGCTCCACGTGCGGCCGCTCCAGGTGCGGGCGGACCAGGTCCGCGCCGACCAGGTGCGGGCCGACCAGCCGTCGCCGGTCCACACGGCCGAGCTCCAGGTGCGGGCGTTCCACGTCGAGCCGGACCAGGTGCGGGCGGACCAGGTGCGGGCCGACCAGGTGCGCGCCTGCAGCCCGCCCCCGCCGGTCCAGGTGCTGCCCGTCCACGCGGTGCCGTTCCAGGTGCCGCCGGACCAGGCGCGGCCGTCCCGGGACGCGTCGGTCCACTCGGACGGGCGCCAGGGCGCGCCGAAGATGTCCTGCTCGCCGGTCAGCACGGCGCCGGTGGCCGCGTCGGCGACATGCGCGGAGCCGCGCGACAGCTCCAGCCGGCCGGCGCCGGTGGACGGCAGCGCGGCCTGCGCGGACAGCAGCGGGGCGGCGGCCCTCACGGCGGCCAGCACGTCGATCTGGCCGGCGCCGCCTGACCGCGGGTCGGCGCCGCGGATCGGCGCGGCGGTGTCCCGCAGCAGCTTCTTGACCTGGTCCGGGGTCAGCTCGGGCCGCTGCTGCAGCAGCAGCGCGGCGGCGCCGGAGACCACGGCGGCGGCCTGGGAGGTGCCGCTGCCGCGGAAGAACCGGTCGGTGGCGCCGTCGGAGATGCGCGCCTCGGGGTAGCTGCTGTCGAGGTACGAGCCGGGGCTGCGCAGCGACACGACGGACCGGCCGCCGGCGAGCACGTCGGCGTGCCGGGTGAGGGTGCCGCGGCTGGAGAACGACGCGACCGTGTCGTCCCTGGCCGCCGGGGTGCCGCCCGGGTCGGACGCGCCCACGGCGATGACGAACGGGTTGGCCGCGGGCATGGTGACCCGGGCCGCGGAGGGGCCCTCGTTGCCGACGGCGGCGACGACCACGATGCCGTGGCGCCAGGCGGACTCGACCGCGAACGACAGCGGGTCGAGCACGGCGCTCTGGGTGGAGTCGGTGCCGAACGACAGGTTGAGCACCCGGATGTTGAGCCCGGCGTCGCGGCGGTGCGTGACCACCCAGTCGACGGCGGCGATGACCTGCGAGACGTCGACGGCGCCGTCGGCGGCCGCCACCTTGAGGCTGATCAGGTGGGCGCCGGGCGCGACGCCGTCGAAGCGGCGGGCCCCCTTGACGGTGTCCGGATCCTGCCCGGCGATGATGCCGGCCAGGTGGGTGCCGTGCCCGTAGGTGTCGAGGTTGCGCAGGTTGGCCGCCTGCGACTCGAACGACAGGTCGGGGCCGTGGATCACCTTGCCGGGCCCGGCGAGGCCCTGCACCGGCGCGACGCCGGAGTCGATGATCGCGACGCCGACGCCCGCGCCGGTCAGCCGGCGGCCGTCGAGCAGCCGGTCGTCGGCGGTGCCGCGCCGGTCGAGCCCGGCGGTGGCGGCGATGTCGGCCAGCAGGTTCCGGCCGGTGTCGGTCCAGGAGCCGGCGGACGGCCGGACGGTGGCGTCGGGCGTGACGGCCAGCACGCCGGGCACGGCGGCCAGCGCGGTGACGGCCGGGGCGGGCACGGTGGCGGCGAGCCCGCCGATGACGCCGAGCCGGCCGGTGACGGTGCCCCCGGCGGCGGCGACGGCGGCCTCGGCGCGGGCGAGCGCGGCGGCGCCGGCCACCCGCACGATGACGGGCCGCCCGGCGGCGGCCGGCGCGGCGGCTACCTCATGAGCGGGGGCGGGCGCGGCGGTGGCGGCGGTAGCGGGGAGGCACGCGGCGGCCAGCACGACGGCGGCGAGCACGGCGGTCCGCCGCGCCGCCACCGGGGTGGTCCTGGTGCGCATGTGGTCGTCTCCTCGCTCCGGGGGCCGCGCGGACGGGGGGATCCGCGGCGACACCGCCGATGACGCTCTGATCGGTCGCGCCGCGCCGGACCTGAAGAAGTTCCCGGGGCCGGGGTGCGGCACGATACGGATCCGGGCGCCGCGGGTATGACGACCGTGGCGTGACGCATTCGGAGGGAGTCAGGCGCATGGTGGTCCTCGGCATCGACATCGGCGGCTCGGGCGTCAAGGGCGCGCCGGTCGATCCCGCGCTGGGCGAGCTGACCGCCGAGCGGCACCGGGTGCCGACCCCGCAGCCGTCGGACGTGACGAGCGTCGTGAAGGCCGTCGTCGAGGTGGTGGCGCAGTTCGAGGCGCCGGACCGGGTCGGCGTGACGTTCCCGGGCGTCGTCATCGACGGCGTGGTGCGCACCGCGGCGAACATGGACAAGTCGTGGGTGGGCGCCCCGGCGGCCCAGCTGTTCGCGGACGCGATCGGCCGGCCGGCGGTGGTGCTCAACGACGCCGACGCGGCGGGCGTGGCCGAGATGACGTTCGGCGCGGGGCGCGGGCGCACCGGCACGACGCTGATGCTGACGTTCGGCACCGGCATCGGCAGCGCGCTGTTCCTCGACGGCCGGCTGGTGCCGAACACCGAGTTCGGCCACCTGGAGCTGGACGGCTTCGACGCCGAGCTGAAGGCGTCCGACCGCGCGCGCGAGGTCGAGGACCTGGCCTGGGACGAGTGGGCCGGGCGGGTGCAGCGCTACCTGCGCCACGTCGAGCTGCTGCTGCAGCCCGGGTTGATCATCGTGGGCGGCGGGGTCAGCAAGAAGGCGGAGAAGTGGCTGCCGCACGTCGACATCCGCACGCCGATCGTGCCGGCGGTGCTGCGCAACGAGGCCGGCATCATCGGCGCGGCGGCCGCGGCCGCCGCGCTGGCCTGACGGCCGTCAGGCCAGCCGGGCCGGGAAGCCGCCGGTGGCGACCGGTCCCCAGCCGGTCAGCGTGACCCGGATCAGGCACTTGCCCTGCCGGGTCATCGCCGCGCGGTACTCGTCCCAGTCGGGGTGCTCGCCGGAGATGCTGCGGTAGTACTCGACGAGCGGCTCCAGCGCGTCGGGCAGGTCGAGCACCTCGGCGGTGCCGTCGAGGTGCACCCACGGGCCGTCGAAGTCGTCGGACAGCACGCACAGCGCCACCTGCGGGGTGCGCCGCACGTTGGCGACCTTCGCCCGCTCCGGGTAGGTCGAGACGACGACGCGGCCCTCGGCGTCGAGGCCGCAGGTCACCGGCGACGACTGCGGGGTGCCGTCGGCGCGGGCGGTGATGAGCACGGCCCGGTGCCGGACGGCGAGGAACTCGCGCAGTCCGGCCCGGTCGACGCGGGAGTTGGTGGCGATGCTGCGGGCCAACGGTGCCTCCTGGTGGCTCAGGCTCAGGCTCAGGCGCGGTCGGCGTCCAGTCTGCTGGGCCACCAGAACCGCCGGCCGAGCAGGGTGGCGATGGCCGGCACGAGCAGGGTCCGCACGACGAGGGTGTCGAGCAGCACGCCGAGGCCGACGATGACGCCGATCTCGGTGAGGGTGATCAGCGGCAGCACGCCGAGCACCGCGAACACGGCGGCGAGCAGGATGCCGGCGCTGGTGATGACCCCGCCGGTCGCGGCGAGCGCGACCACCATGCCCTCGCGGGTGCCCCGCTCGGGTGTCTCCTCCCGGGCCCGGGTGGCCAGGAAGATGTTGTAGTCGACGCCGAGCGCGACCAGGAAGATGAACGCGAGCAGCGGCACCTGCACGTCGAGCCCGGCGAAGCCGAACACGTCGAAGGCGAGCACGCCGGCGCCGAGCGCCGCGAAGTAGGTGCCGACGACGGTGAGCACCAGCGCGATCGCCGCCACGACCGAGCGCAGCAGGACCAGCAGGACCAGCACCACCACGGCCAGCACGAGCGGCACGACCACGCGCAGGTCGCGGGCGGCGGCGTCGCGGGTGTCGAGGTTGGTGGCGACCTCGCCGCCGACGAGGGCCTCGCCGCCGGGCACCGCGGCGACCCGCTCGCGCAGGGCGCGCACGGCGGAGTAGCTCTCCGGGGTGTCGGGCGACGCCTCCAGCGTCACGACGGTCTCGGCCCGGTCGCCGCCGCGCGAGCCGGGCCGGGCGGCGGCCACGCCGGGGGTGCCCTCGGCGGCGGCGCGCACGGCGTCGGCGGCGCCGGCGGTGCTGATGACGACGACCGGGTCGGCGGCGCCGGCCGGGAACGCCCGGCCGAGGGTCTCCAGCCCGTCGATGGACTCGGCCTGCACCCGGAACGACTCGGCGCGGCTGAGCCCGAGCTGGGTGCCGGTCAGCCCGACGGCCAGCAGGGCGAGCAGGGCGACGGCCGCGGCGGCGACGGTGCGGGGGCGGCCGGCGACGAAGCGGCCGACCCGGTACCAGGCGCCGCGGGCGCGTCCGGCGTCGCCGGCCTCGCTGTAGCGGGGGACGAACGGCCAGAACAGGCCCCGGCCGCAGACGACGAGCGCGGCGGGCAGCACGAGCAGGCCGAACAGCGCGGCGATGCCGATGCCGGCGGCGCTGGCGTAGCCGATGGCGCGGGTGCCCTGCAGGTCGGCGAAGCCGAGCATGAGCAGGCTCAGCACGACGGTGGCGGCGCTGGCGGCGACGGCGGGCGACGCGCCCCGCCAGGCGGCGCGCAGCGCCTCGCGGCGGTCGGCGTGCCGGTGCAGCTCCTCGCGGTAGCGGGCGATGAGCAGCAGCGCGTAGTTGGTGCCGGCGCCGAAGACGAGCACGTCGGCGATGCCGATGGTGGACGGGCCGACGTCGAGCCCGGCGTAGCGCGACAGCAGCGCGATGACCGAGTTGGCGACGACGTCGGCGGTGCCCACGACGGCGAGCGGGACGAGCCACAGCACGGGGCTGCGGTAGGTGACGATGAGCAGCACCGCGACAACGATGACGGTGACCAGCAGCAGCGAGACGTTGGCGCCCTCGAACGAGGAGGCGATGTCGGCGCCGAACGCGGCCCCGCCGGTGACCTGCGCGACGAGGCCCGCGGGCAGTCCGTCGCGGGTCTGGGCGCGCAGGGCGGCCACCGCGTCGACCGGGTCGGCGCCGGCGGCGTCGACCGGCAGCGGCACGGTGACCAGGGCGGTGGTGCCGTCCTCGGACGGGATGACCGGGCTCACCTCGCCGGCGGCGGTGGCCGCGAACGCGGTGCGGTCGGCGTCGATGGCGGCCCGGTCGGCGGGGGTCAGGCCGCCGTCGCGGCGGTAGACGACCAGGGCGGGGTTCTCCCGGCCGCTCGGCAGCTGCTTGCGCAGCTCGGCGACCTGGGCGGAGTCGGCGGTGCGGGGCAGGCCGCCCGCCTCGTCCTGCACGGTGTCCGCGCTGCCGCCGATGCCGACGACCAGGACGCTCGTGACGACGGCGACCGCCAGCACGATCCAGGCCGAGATCCGGCCACTCACCCACCGCGCCAGCACGTCCACGGCAAATCCCTTCGATGACCGAGACTTTCGACTATCGAGAGTTTTGCCGATGAAGGACTAGAGTGCAAGCCGTGTACGCGCCCCGGGACACACCGCGCCGAAAGCTGCAGCGCGAGATCATCGAACGCATGCGCTGGTACGTCGTGCAGAGCGAGCACGTCGCGCACGCCTTCGCCCGGCGCCACGGCCTGCACCCCACCGACATGGCCGCGCTGATCGCCGTCATGGACGCCGAGGCGGGCGGCGCCCCGCTCACCGCCGGCGCCCTGGCCGCCCGGCTGCGCCTGTCGTCGGCGGCCACCACGGCGGTCGTCGACCGGCTGGAACGCGCCGGGCACCTCACCCGGGACCGCTCGCGCACCGACCGCCGCCGCGTCGAGCTGCGCTACGCCGAGCCCGCGATGGCCCTGGCGGCGGCGTTCTTCCGGCCGCTGGGCGAGCGCACCGACCACATCATGGCCGGCTTCGACGAGGCCGAGCTGGCCGTCGTGCTGCGGTTCGTCGACGCGATGGCGCACACCGTCGAGGCGTACCGCGGCGACCTGGAGCAATGACGGGCGGCGGCGTGCCGGTCGAGCTCGTGCCGGACGCCCGGCGGCCCGGCGGCTGGACGCTGTACGCGGGCGGCGTCGAGCAGTCGTACGTCGTCGCGGGCGACCCTCGGCACCTGGCGTTCGCGTACGTGCGGGTGATCGCGGCGGTGCTGGACGCGGCCGGACCGGCGGGCGCGCCGCTGCGGGTGCTGCACCTCGGCGGCGGGGCGCTGACGCTGCCGCGCTACGTCGCGGCGACCCGGCCCGGCTCCGCGCAGCGGGTGGTCGAGCTGGACCCCCGCGTGGTGGACCTGGTGGCCCGGCACCTGCCGTGGCCGGCGTCGGTCGAGGTCGTCACCGGCGACGCCCGGGCGGCCCTGGCGGGCGAGCGCGGCCACGACGTGGTGGTCGCCGACGTCTTCGCCGCCGCCCGCGCCCCGGACTCGGTCGCCACGGGCGGCTTCTACGCCGACGCGGCCCGGGCACTGCGCCCCGCCGGGCTGCTGGTGGCGAACGTGACCGACGTGCCGCCGCTGGCGTACGCGCGGACCCAGGTCGCGGCGGCGCGCTCGGCGTTCCCGCACGTCGCCGCGCTGGGGCCGGCCGCGGTGCTGCGCGGGCGCCGGGCCGGCAACGTGGTGCTGGCGGCGTCGGCGGCGCCGCTGCCGGGGCGGGTGGGCCGCGCCGCCGAGCGGGTGCTGGCCGGCGAGGCGCTCGTCACCTTCGCGGCGGGGGCCCGGCCGCCGGCGGATGGGCGCTAACGGTCAGGGCGGCGACGGCCATGATCAACCCGCGACACGCCCGGGCGCGGGTCACCGGCGGAGCGCGACACGCCGCGCGGCCTGCGCGAGCGCCGCGTGACACGCCGGGACGCCGGTGGGGATCGACGGCGGTCACGGCCCCGCACCCCCGTTGATCAGGGGCGATCCGTCCGGGTCACTCCAATTCGGAGAGGACGGAAAAAACGGCGGCAAAAAGTTCCATGGTCACCGAGCCGACTCCGGCGACCCTGACTACGGTGGGGATCATGACGGGACGGTTCCCCATCGAAGACGTCACGCCCTCGGTGGCGTGTGGCCGCTACCCCGCCAAGGCCGTCGTGGGCGAGTTGGTGCCCGTGTCGGCGGTGTCCTACCGGGAAGGCCACAACGCCCTGGGCGTCAACGTGGTATGGCAGGGCCCCGACGGGCAGGCGCGGCCGTTCACCCGGCTGACCCCCGGCGAGCCGGGCCTCGACCAGTGGCACGGGTTCATCCAGCCCGACGCCGTCGGCCGGTGGACGTTCACCGTGGAGGCGTTCGACGACCCCTACCTGACCTGGCGCGACGCCGTGGTCAAGAAGGTCGGCGCCGGGCAGGGCGTCGAGGACCTCGCCAACGACCTCGCCGAGGGCGCGGACATCCTCGACCTCGCGGCCAAGATCGTGCCGGACCAGCACCAGGAGCCGGTGCGCGTCGCCGCCGCCCTGCTGCGCGACGGCGAGCGGCCGCTGTTCGAGCGCATCGCCCCGGCGCTGGACCTGGAGGAGCTGCTCTGGCAGTACCCGGTCCGCCAGCTGGTCACCACCACCCGCTCGTACGCGCTGTGGGTCGACCGCAAGCGCGCCCTGTTCAGCGCGTGGTACGAGTTCTTCCCGCGCTCCGAGGGCGCCGAGATCCACCCCGACGGCTCCCCGAAGCGGCACGGCACCTTCGTGACCGCCCGCGAGTCGCTGCCGCGCGTCGCCGAGATGGGCTTCGACGTGCTCTACCTGCCGCCGATCCACCCCATCGGCAAGGTCAACCGCAAGGGCCGCAACAACACCCTGGTCGCCGGCCCGACCGACGTCGGCTCGCCGTGGGCGATCGGCTCCGCCGAGGGCGGCCACGACGCGATCCACCCCGAGCTGGGCTCGCTCGAGGACTTCCGCGGCTTCGTCGCCGCCGCCCGCGAGCACGGCCTCGAGGTGGCGCTCGACCTGGCGCTGCAGTGCGCGCCGGACCACCCGTGGGTCACCGCCCACCCGGAGTGGTTCACCACCCGCGCCGACGGCTCGATCATGTACGCGGAGAACCCGCCGAAGAAGTACCAGGACATCTACCCGCTCAACTTCGACAACGACCCGGTGGGCCTGCGCGAGGAGGTCCTGCGGGTCACGCTGCACTGGGTCGAGCAGGGCATCCGGATCTTCCGCGTCGACAACCCCCACACCAAGACGCTGAACTTCTGGCAGTGGCTGATCGCGAAGGTCAAGGCCGTCGACCCCGACGTGCTGTTCCTGGCCGAGGCGTTCACCCGTCCCGCCATGATGAACGGGCTCGGCAAGATCGGCTTCACGCAGTCCTACACGTACTTCACCTGGCGCACGACGGCCGCGGAGATGCGCGAGTACTGCGAGCAGCTGCTCGGCTCGATCGACTGGATGCGGCCGAACTTCTGGCCCAACACCCCGGACATCCTGCACGAGTCGCTGCAGCACGGCGGGCCGCCGATGTTCAAGATCCGCGCGGTGCTGGCGAGCATGCTCACCCCCTCCTGGGGCATGTACGCGGGCTTCGAGCTGTTCGAGCACGTCGCACGGCCGGGCGCCGAGGAGTACATCGACAACGAGAAGTACGAGCTGAAGCCGCGGGACTTCGCCGCCGCCCAGGCCGCCGGCCGCTCGCTGGCGCCGTACATCGGCCGCCTCAACCGGATCCGCAAGGAGAACCCCGCGCTGCACTGGCTGCGCAACCTGCGGTTCCACGACATCGACAACCCCTCCCTGCTGTGCTTCTCGAAGCGCGACCCGGAGGGTGACAACACGATCCTGGTGATCTGCTCGTTCGACTCGGCCAACGTGCAGTGGGGCAACACGACCCTCGACATGCCGGCCCTCGGGCTCGACTGGCACGAACGGTTCGAGGTCCGCGACGAGCTCACCGGGGCGACGTACGACTGGGGACAGCACAACGCCGTCCGCATCGACCCGTACGTCGAACCGGCGCACGTGTTCTCCGTGCGCCGCCGGGGGTAGGTCCCGGTCACCTGTTACTGACCATGCGCGAGCGGGTAGGTGGGGCCTGATGGACTTGACGCGTGACCTGACGGATGCGGCCGGGGAGCACGACCCGGCCGAGGGCAGCCACGTCGAGCACGGGGTGGTCGAACACCCGAACGCCGACGACTTCGGCCACGCCAGAGCGCTGCCGGCGGACCGGACGTGGTTCCAGCGCGCCGTGTTCTACGAGGTGCTGGTCCGGGCGTTCTACGACTCCAGCTCGGACGGCTCCGGCGACCTGCGGGGCCTGATCGAGCGCCTCGACTACCTGCAGTGGCTCGGCGTGGACTGCCTCTGGCTGCCGCCGTTCTACGACTCGCCGCTGCGCGACGGCGGCTACGACATCCGCGACTTCTACAAGGTGCTGCCCGAGTTCGGCACCGTCGAGGACTTCGTGGCCCTGCTGGACGCCGCCCACAAGCGCGGCATCCGGGTCATCACCGACCTGGTCATGAACCACACGTCGGACTCGCACCCGTGGTTCCAGGAGTCGCGCCGCGACCCCGACGGCCCGTACGGCGACTTCTACGTGTGGAGCGACACCAGCGACAAGTACCAGGACGCCCGGGTGATCTTCGTCGACACCGAGGAGTCCAACTGGACGTTCGACCCGGTGCGCCGGCAGTTCTACTGGCACCGCTTCTTCTCGCACCAGCCGGACCTCAACTACGAGAACCCGGCCGTGCAGGAGGCGATGATCGACGTCCTGCGGTTCTGGCTCGACCTGGGCATCGACGGCTTCCGGCTCGACGCGGTCCCCTACCTCTTCGAGGAGGAGGGCACCAACTGCGAGAACCTGCCGGCGACGCACAACTTCCTGAAGCACTGCCGCAAGGTGATCGACGACGAGTTCCCGGGCCGCGTCCTGCTGGCCGAGGCGAACCAGTGGCCCGCCGACGTGGTCGAGTACTTCGGCGACTCCGACACCGGCGGCGACGAGTGCCACATGGCGTTCCACTTCCCGCTCATGCCGCGCATCTTCATGGCGGTGCGGCGCGAGTCGCGCTTCCCCATCTCCGAGATCCTGGCGCAGACGCCGCCGATCCCGGACATGTGCCAGTGGGGCATCTTCCTGCGCAACCACGACGAGCTGACGCTCGAGATGGTCACGGACGAAGAGCGCGACTACATGTACTCCGAGTACGCCAAGGACCCGCGGATGAAGGCCAACGTCGGCATCCGCCGCCGGCTGGCCCCGCTGCTGGAGAACGACCGCAACCAGATCGAGCTGTTCACCGCCCTGCTGCTCAGCCTGCCCGGCTCGCCGGTGCTGTACTACGGCGACGAGATCGGCATGGGCGACAACATCTGGCTCGGTGACCGCGACGGCGTGCGCACCCCGATGCAGTGGACGCCCGACCGCAACGCCGGCTTCTCCACCGCCACCCCGGGCCGGCTCTACCTGCCGGCCAACCAGGACCCGGTGTACGGCTACCAGGCCGTCAACGTGGAGGCCCAGCGCGACAATTCGACGTCGCTGCTGAACTGGACGCGCACCATGCTGACCGTGCGCCGCCGGCACGAGGCGTTCGCGGTCGGCACGTTCCGGGAGCTGGGCGGGTCGAACCCGTCGGTGCTGGCGTTCCTGCGCGAGCACGAGGACGACGTGGTGCTGTGCGTCAACAACCTGTCGCGCTTCCCGCAGCCCATCGAGCTCAACCTGCAGCACTGGAGCGGCTACACCCCGACCGAGCTGACCGGCCACGTGAACTTCCCGCGCATCGGCCAGCTGCCGTACCTGCTGACGTTGCCCGGGCACGGTTTCTACTGGTTCCAGTTGTGCAACGCGGAGGAGAAGCAATGAACCTGCCGTTCGCCGACTGGCTGCCGCACCAGCGGTGGTACGCGGGGCGCAACCGGACCCTGGAGGCGGTCGAACCGGCCGCCGTGACCGCCCTGCGCGACGACCTCGACCACGTGCTGCTCGACGCCCGCTACGCCGACGGCGGCACCGAGCGCTACCAGGTGCTCGTGGCCTGGGACAACGGCCCGTCCAACGTGGAGTACAGCGCGGTCGCCACCATCGGTTCCGACGGCGACCGCACCGGCTACGACGCGCTGTACGACTCCGAGGCGGCCCGCTACCTGCTCACCCTGATCGACCGGGGCGAGAACGTGGGCCCGCTGCGCTTCGAGCGCGAGCCCGGCGTCGAGCTGCCGGTCGAGTGCCACGCCCGGGTCGGCGACGCCGAGCAGTCCAACACCAGCGTCATCTTCGAGGAGCAGGCCATCCTCAAGGTGTTCCGCCGGGTCTCCACCGGGGTCAACCCCGACATCGAGCTGAACCGGGCGCTCGGCCGGGCCGGCAGCACCCACGTCGCCCGCCTGCTCGGCGCCATCGAGACCGGCGACGGCGACGACCTCGCCGCGCTGGGCATGGTCACCGAGTACGCGGCCAACTCGGCCGAGGGCTGGGCGATGGCCACCGCCAGCGCCCGCGACCTGTTTGCCGAGACCGAGATGCGCCCGGAGGACGCCGGCGGCGACTTCGCCGACGAGTCGTACCGGCTCGGCGAGGCCGTCGCCGCCGTGCACACCGCCCTGGCCACCGAGCTGGGCACCTCCAGCGTGGCGCTGCCCGTCGACGCGATCGTGCGCCGGCTGCGCGGCGCGGCGGAGGCGGTGCCCGAGCTGGCCGACTACGTGCCCGAGGTCGAGGCCCGGTTCCGGGCGCTCGACGGCGCGCCCGTCACGGTCCAGCGCATCCACGGCGACCTGCACCTCGGCCAGGTGCTGCGCACCCCGTACACCTGGCTGGTCATCGACTTCGAGGGGGAGCCCGGCCAGCCCCTCGAGGAGCGCCGCCGCCCCGACTCGCCGCTGCGCGACGTCGCGGGGATGCTGCGCTCGTACGAGTACGCCGCGTACCAGCTGCTGGTCGCCGACGACGTCGACGACGAGCACCTGGCCGCCCGCGCCCGCGCCTGGGCAGACCGCAACCGGTCCGCGTTCTGCGACGGCTACGCCGCGGTCACGGGCAACGACCCGCGCGAGCAGGCCGACCTGCTGGCGGCGTACGAACTGGACAAGGCGGTCTACGAGGCCGCGTACGAGGCCCGGCACCGGCCGACCTGGCTGCGGCTCCCCCTGCAGTCCGTCGCCCGGCTCGTCGGCTGACCCACCTGGGAGCACTCTCATGCAGACGACTACGCCCGCCTGGGCCGTGGAGGGGCGCGTCATGGAGCACCTGATCAGCGGCGACACCCATGACCCGCACGCGGTGCTCGGCGCGCACCCCAAGGACGGCACGACGATCATCCGGACCCTGCGCCGCGGCGCGTCCGAGGTGAGCGTCGTCGTCGGCGACGACCGCTACCCGATGACGAAGGCCCACGACGAGGGCCTGTTCGCCGTGGAGGTGCCCGGCACCGTCCTCGACTACCGCCTCGACATCGACGGCGGCGTGAGCGACGACCCGTACCGGCACCCGCCCACGCTCGGCGAGCTGGACCTGCACCTCATCGGCGAGGGCCGGCACGAGCGGCTGTGGACCGTGCTCGGCGCCCACCCGCGCGAGGGCGGCGTCGGCTTCGCCGTATGGGCGCCCGCCGCCCGCGGCGTGCGCATCATCGGCGACCAGATGGGCTGGGGCCCGCACGACGGCTGGCCGATGCGCTCGCTCGGCTCCAGCGGCGTGTGGGAGATCTTCGTGCCCGGCGCCAGCGCCGGCACCAAGTACAAGTTCAAGATCCTCGGCCGCGACGGCGTGTGGCGCGAGAAGGCCGACCCGATGGCCATGTACACCGAGGTCCCGCCGAACACCGCGTCGGTCGTCTACCAGTCGAACTACGAGTGGAACGACGCCGAGTGGCTCGCCCGCCGCGCCCAGTCGAAGGCCCACCAGGAGCCGATGAGCGTGTACGAGGTGCACCTCGGCTCGTGGCGGCCCGGCCTGTCGTACCGTGAGCTGGCCGACCAGCTCACCCAGTACGTCACCGAGATGGGCTTCACCCACGTCGAGCTGATGCCCGTCATGGAGCACCCGTTCGGCGGCTCCTGGGGCTACCAGGTCACCGGCTACTACGCCCCCACGTCGCGGTTCGGCGAGCCGGACGAGTTCCGCTACCTGGTCGACCGGCTGCACCAGGCCGGCATCGGCGTGCTGCTCGACTGGGTGCCCGCCCACTTCCCCAAGGACGAGTGGGCCCTCGCCCGCTTCGACGGCACCCCGCTGTACGAGCACGGCGACTGGCAGCGCGGCGAGCACCCCGACTGGGGCACGTACATCTTCGACTTCGGCCGGCGCGAGGTGCGCAACTTCCTCGTCGCCAACGCCCTCTACTGGTGCGACGAGTTCCACGTCGACGGCCTGCGCGTCGACGCCGTCGCCTCCATGCTCTACCTGGACTACTCGCGCAAGCACGGCGAGTGGAGCCCCAACCAGTACGGCGGCCGCGAGAACCTCGACGCGATCAGCTTCCTGCAGGAGATGAACGCCACCGTCTACAAGCACCACCCCGGCGTCATCACCGTCGCCGAGGAGTCCACCGCGTGGCCGGGCGTCACCCGCCCCACCCACCTCGGCGGCCTGGGCTTCGGCTTCAAGTGGAACATGGGCTGGATGAACGACACCCTGTCGTACATCGAGAAGGACCCGATCCACCGCCAGTGGCACCACCACCAGATGACCTTCGCCACGGTGTACGCCTGGAGCGAGAACTACATCCTGCCGATCAGCCACGACGAGGTCGTGCACGGCAAGGGCTCGCTCACCGGCAAGATGCCCGGCGACTACTGGCAGAAGCTCGCCAACACCCGCGCGCTGCTCGGCTTCATGTGGGCGTTCACCGGCAAGCAGCTCATCTTCATGGGCGCCGAGCTGGGCGGCGAGGCCGAGTGGAACGAGAGCGCCGGGCTGGACTGGAGCCTGCTGGAGCACCCGCCGCGCGCGGGCCTGCAGCGCCTGGTCAAGGACCTGAACGGCGCGTACCGCGACACCCCGGCCCTGTGGAGCCAGGACACGGAGGCCAGCGGCTTCCGCTGGATCACCAGTGAGGACTCGCAGCACAACACGTTCTCGTTCATCCGCTTCGCGCCCGACGGCTCGGCCCTGGCCTGCCTGGTCAACTTCTCCGCCATCCCGTACGAGGGCTACCGCATCGGCCTGCCCCGCACGGGCACCTGGCGCGAGATCATCAACACCGACGCCGACATCTACGGCGGCTCGGGCGTCGGCAACATGGGCGCCGTCCAGGCCGAGGCCACGCCGTGGCACGGCCTGCCCGCGTCGGCGGAGCTGCGCATCCCGCCGCTGGGCGCCCTGTGGCTGCGCCACGAGGGCTGACCCACCACCGCCTCACCTTTCGACGGGCTCGCCGGCACTCCGGCGGGCCCGTCGGCTCAATGCGGGTGCGCCGCGTTGTGCCGCGCCACAAGGTCCGGCAGCTCGTCCAGCGCGCCGATGCGGAACAGGCACCGCGCGGCCACGTCCGGGGCGTCGAGGATGTGGCCCCACGGCCCGCGCCGGATCAGGCACGCCGGCATCCCGGCGGCCAGGGCCGGTGCCGCGTCGTTGTCGGGCCGGTCGCCGACGTACAGGATCGACGCCGCGTCGCCGCCGCCCTCCCGGACGACCCGGTCGAAGAACGCGGGGGCCGGCTTCTCCACGCCCCACCCGTGCGACGTGCCGATCACGTCCACGCCGAGGCCCAGGGCGCGCAGGGCCGCCTCGGCGTGCGCCGGCTGGTTGCCGGCCAGGCCGACCAGCAGGCCCTGCCCCTTCAGGGCGGCCAGGCACGCGCGCGCGTCGGGGTAGAGGTCCCGCTCGCCGAACGTCTCCGGATCTCCGGCGGCCGCCCGGCGCTCCCGCTCGGCCGCGAGGTCGAAGCCGGGCCGGAAGACCCGGAACACCTCGTCGTACGGCAGGCCGCGGGCGATCACGGCGCCGAACACCGCCGAGAACGTGTGCCGCGGCACGCCGAGCCAGTCGGCCCAGCCCGCGAACTCCCCCGTCTCGTCGAGGATCGTCCCGCCGACGTCGAAGAAGACCGCGCGGATCGCGGCCGGCCGGGCGGTCACTCCTCGTCGAGGTCGGCGACGATCACCGTCACGTTGTCCGGGGCGCCGGCTTCCAGGGTGCGCTTGACCAGTTCGGCGGCGCAGGTCTCGCGGTCGGTGTAGCTGCGCAGCGTGGTGGCGATGACCTCGTCCGCCACGTAGTCGGACAGCCCGTCGCTGCACAGCAGGTAGCGGTCGCCGGGCTCCGGGGTGACCACGCGGCCGGCCGGGCGCAGGTCGCCGCCCTGGACCGCGGCGGTGACCAGGGCGCGCTGCGGGTGGCGGCGGGCGTCCTCCGGGGTGAGGACGCCCTGGTCGACGAGGGCCTGCACGTAGGTGTCGTCGCGGGTGAGCTGCATCAGCTCGCCGTCGCGCAGCCGGTAGGTGCGCGAGTCGCCGACGTTGAGCACCGCGAGGCGGTCGCCGTCGAGCAGGACGGCCGTGACGGTGGTGCCCATGCCGGTGCGCTCCTCGGCCTCGGCGACGGACTCCTGGATGCGGGCGTTCGCCTCGGTGAGCGCCTCGACGAGCCGGTGCAGGGGTTCGCCGTCGGCGGGGGCGTCGTCGACCGGGGCGAGCGCCCGGACGAGGATGGCGCTGGCCTCCTCGCCCGCGGGCAGGCCGCCCATGCCGTCGGCGACCACGAGCAGGCGGCGGCCGGCGTGGACCGCGTCCTCGTTGTTGTCGCGAACCAGACCCTTGTCGGATGCCACGACCGCGTGCAGTACGAACCCCATGTGTCTACCTTGCCAACTGACCGCACGAGCTGTCTCTAGTACCTACTACGTATCGTGAACCCGTGATGCCGATGCCGCTGGTGGGCCGCGCGGCCGCGCTGGACGAGCTGCGGGCCGCGTGGGGGCCCGTGCGCGCCGGCGGCGGCGGGCGCCCGGCTGTGGTCACGGGGGCCGCGGGCACCGGCAAGAGCGCGTTGATCAGGGCGTTGATCGACTCGGTGCGGCCGCCGCTGGTGCTGGCGGGGGCGGCGCGGGTGCACAGCCCGGCGCCGTACGACTGGCTGGCGGCGGTGCTGGCCGGGCGGGGCACGGCGGGGCTGGCCGTGCCGGCCGACGCGCTGGCCTGGCTGGCGCAGTTGCCGCACATCCCCCGGGAGCGGTACACGCCGGAGGCGCTGCTGCGGATCGCGGTGACGGTGGTGCGCCACCTGGTCGGAGCCGGGCCGGCGGTGCTGGTGGTGGAGGACCTGCACGCACTGGACCCGGCGAGCCTCAACCTGGTGGGCGAGCTGGCGGACGCGCGGCTGCCGGCGCTGCTGGTGGTGACGAGCCGGCCGGTGGAGACGGCGGTGGCGCCGGAGCTGGCAGCCCGCACGCTGGCCCGGCTCGCGGGGGCGGGCGCGGTGCGGCGGCACCTGACGGCGCTGAGCGAGGCGCAGGTGGCCGAGGTGCTGCGGGCGGTGGGGGTGCCGGAGCGGGTGGCCCGCGCCGTGTGGGAGCGCACGGGCGGCAACCCGTACCGGCTGGGTGAGCTGCTGGCCACCGCGGACGGCGACCCGGCGACGCTGGGCGGGGCCGGCGACATGGCCGGTGACGGCGACCTGACGGCCCGCGAGGTGGAGGTGCTGGGCTGCCTGGCGGCCGGCATGTCGAACAAGCAGGTGGCGCGCAGCCTGGGCATCTCGGTGCGCACGGTGACGGTGCACGTGTCGAACCTGCTGCGCAAGACGGAGTCGACGTCGCGCACGGAGGCGGCCCTGTGGGCGGTGCGGCGCGGCATGGTGGCGGCCGGCACCTAGCCGCCGGTCCAGCGCAGGGCCAGGCGTACCCGGTTGGGGCTGTCGGTCTTGGTCATCAGGCTGGTGATGTGGGTCTTCACGGTGGTGACGCCGATGTGCAGCCGCTCCGCGATCTCCGTGTTGCTCAGGCCCTGGGCGACCAGTTCGAGCACGTCGCGCTCCCGGCCGGTGAGGGCGGGCAGCGGCTGCGGGGCGGGCGCCCGGGTGCTGACCGCCCGGCGCACGAGCCGCTGGAGCACGGCCTGGCTGAACGGGCTGTCGCCGGCGGCGGCGCGGCGGATGCCGTCGAGCAGCTCGCCCGGCGGGGCGTCCTTGAGCAGGAAGCCGCAGGCCCCGGCGGTGAGCGCCGGGTACAGGTGGTCGTCGTCGCCGAACGTGGTCAGGACCAGCACCCGGGCGGCCGGGCGGGCGGCCACGATGCGGGTGGTGGCGGTGATGCCGTCGACGCCGGGCATCCGCAGGTCCATCACGGTCACGTCGGGCACGAGCTGCTCGGCGAGCCGGACGGCGTCGCCGCCGTTGTCGGCCTCCCCCACCACCTCCAGGTCGGGCTGCGCCTCGCAGAGCATCTTCAGCCCGGCCCGGATGAGGTGCTGGTCGTCGGCCAGCAGCACGCGGATCACGCGGCCTCCCCCGCGTCGGGCAGCACCGCGGTGACCCGCCAGCCGGCGCCGCTGCGGCCCGCCTCCAGCCACCCGCCGAAGACCTCGACCCGCTCCCGCATGCCGGTGAGGCCGTGACCGCCCCCGGCGGGGCGGTCGACGGCGGGCACGCCGCCGGAGTCGCCGTCGTCGGCGACCTCGATGCGCACGTCGCCGCCGGTGACGGTAACGGTGAGCCGGGCGTGCGCGGACGGTCCGGCGTGCTTCGCCACGTTCGTGAGGGCCTCCTGCGTCAGGCGGAGCACGGCGAGGCCGCGCACCGCGTCCAGCCCGCCGACGGCCGGGTCGACGGCGGCGGTCACCTCCAGGCCGGTGCGCCGGGCCTCGTCGACGGCGGCCCGCAGCGCCTCCGGCAGGGTGCCGGGCTCGACGGCGGCGGTGGCGGCGGCGTCGGGGCGCACCCCGGCGGGGTCGCGCAGCAGCTCCACCAGCCGGCGCAGATCGGCCAGGGCGACGGTGCCGGTGCCGTGCACGTCGTCGAACACCTCGGTGACCCGCGGGTCCGCCACGTCCAGCACGTGCCGGGCGACGCCGACGCGCAGCACCATCGACGCCACATGGTGCGCGACGACGTCGTGCAGCTCGCGGGCGATGGCGGCGCGCTCGGCGGCGCGGGCGGCCTGGTCCTCGTACTCGCGTCGGCGGCGGTCCTCCTCGCCCCGCCGCTCGGCCTGCCGGGCCAGCTCCCGGGAGTTGCGCACCACGACGCCCAGCAGCACCGGCAGCCCGATCACGGTGACGGCGCTGAACACCGACGCCGCGATCGAGGCGGGCCAGCCGTCCGTCTCGCCGGCCAGGAACACCGCGGCGTGCGCGCCCGCCGCCACCCAGACGAGGGCGAGCCGGCGGGTGCGCATGGTCAGCTCGAGCAGCGACCAGCTGGCCCCCACCTGGTTGATGAGCGGGTCGTCCAGGATCGCGATGGCCACGCCGAGCAGGGCGGTCTGCCACAGCGCGTTGACGAACGGCAGCCGGTACAGCAGCAGGATCGTCGTGAACCCGGTCAGCGCGAGCGCCCACTGCGGCCCGGTCGGGGCGGGCTCCCCCACCGGGCGCAGCACCAGGTAGCCGATGCCGCTGAGGTTGAGCAGCATGAGCCGGGCGAGCGTGTCGCGCTCGTCGAACAGCCGCCCCACCCACCGCACGCCGCCCACCCTAGGCGTCCTGCAGCGCGGGGCGCGGCTCCGCGGGCGCCCACCGGGTGCGCAGCGCCAGGTGGGCGAGCAGGCCGAGCGGGCCGAACAGGATCGTCAGCAGCAGCACCGGCGCGGTCAGCAGGGCCGGCATCGCCCGCTCCCGGCTGTCCAGGTAGATCCACCGGCCGGCGAGCAGGTCGAACGCGATGAAGTGCGCCCAGCCGGCCGCCGCGCCCCCGGCGGTGCCGAGCAGGCCCTGCACGCCGGGCAGCGTGGGCGACGACACCGCCGGCAGGAACGTGCCGAGGTGCGGCAGGACGAGCACCGCGTAGACGAGCGCCGGCGGTGCGACGATCCACGGCGACGCGACGATCCGCCGGGTCCACGACCAGTGCGGCAGCACGATCATCAGGGCCCAGAACGGGGCCGCGAGCAGGAAGCTGAGCGAGAACAGCGCGCTGGTCATCGGGCCGGCTCCAGGTCGGGTACCTCGACGGTGGCGGGGCGGCGGCGCAGCGCCCCGGCGGCGGCCGCGGCGGTGGCCGCCACCAGCATGCCGGACGCGGCCAGGGTCAGGGCGTCCGGGCGCAGCAGCGGCTGCCCGCGCAGCGCCTGCCAGGTCAGCAGCACCACCAGGGCGGCGTACGCGGCGCCGGCGATGCCGACGAGCCGGACCCGGGTGGTCTCGTCCAGCCGGGCGCCCAGCGCCGAACCCCGCCGGGCCAGCGCGATGAGCAGCCACGCCAGCAGCGGCAGCGCCTGCAGGGCGTGCAGGCCGACGAAGTGGCCGACGCGCAGGTCGCCGCCGGTGGTGCTCCACCCGACCAGCGGCAGGCCGGGGCCGCCGTCGGGCACGCCGACGCTGTGCGCGCCGGTGACGGTCGCGCTCTGCGCCTGCAACGGCAGGGTCATCGGGACGGCCGCCGCCGCGCCGAGCAGCGACACCGCCAGGCCCAGCCGGATGCCCAGGGCGGCGGTGCGGTCGGCGAGCGGGCGGCGGGCCACCGCGATCGTGATCACCAGCTGGGCGAACCACAGCGCCAGGATCGCCGTGCCCATGAGGTTGAACAGGATGCCGTCCAGCGTGGTGGCGTTGTTGAAATGGCTGGTCCGGCCACGGATCACCTGGCCGGTGATGATGATCATCTCGACGGTGAGCGCGCCGACGAGCACCACGGCGGCGCGCTCGGCGGCCCGGCTGCGCCGCGGCAGCACCGACAGGATCCAGGCGATCGTGGCGCTGTACAGGACGATCGAGACGGAGAACTTGAACACCTTGAGCCAGATCGGGGCGCCGGTCAGCACCCGGTCGTCGGCGACCACGCCGACCAGCGAGACGACGGTCAGCGCGGCCATCGCGGCGCAGAGGACCACCAGGGGACGGTTCCAACGTGTCATGACGACAGCCTCGCGGCGCGCGGGCCCCGGCGCGCCCGCCCGCCGGCCGCCGTCGCGGCCGCCGGTCGGAGGGCGCCTCCTCCCCCGGTAGGAGGCGTCAGGGCCGCAGCAGCGGCTTGATGGTGCGGCGCTCGTCCATCGCCGCGTACGCCTCGGCCACCTCGGCCAGCGGCAGCTCGAGGTCGAACACCGGGGAGGGGTCGAGGGTGCCGTCCAGCACGTCGTCGAGCAGCTCCGGCAGGTACGCCCGCACCGGCGCGACGCCGCCGCCCACGGTGACGTTCGTGCCGAACAGCCGGTCGATCGGCAGCTCGGGGCCGCCCGCGGGCACCCCGACGTAGCCGACCGCGCCGCCGGGCCGCACGGTGGCCAGCGCCTGCGCCATCGACTCGCGGGTGCCGACGCACTCCAGCACCGTGTCCGCGCCGACCCCGCCGAGCAGCTCGCGGACCGCCGCCGCGCCCTCGTCGCCGCGCAGCTCCACCACGTCGGTCGCGCCGAAGCGCCGCGCCACCGCCTGCCGGTCGCGGTGCCGGGAGAACGCGACGATCCGCTCCGCGCCCAGGCGCCGGGCGGCCAGCACCGCGCACAGGCCCACCGCGCCGTCGCCGACGACGGCCACCGTGCGGCCGGGGCGCACCCGCGCCGCCCGGGCCGCGTGGTGGCCGGTGCCCATCACGTCCGACAGCGCCAGCAGCGCCGGCACCTGCGCGTCGTCCGGCACGCCGGGCGTGGCGACCAGGGTGCCGTCGGCCAGCGGGACCCGCACGAACTCGCCCTGCGCGCCGTCGGTGTCCGAGCCCCACCACTGCCCGCGCTCGCACGACGTGGTGACGCCGTTGCGGCAGTGCGGGCAGGTGCCGTCGCTGATCGCGAACGGCGCGATCACGAAGTCGCCGGGCCGGACGCGGGTCACGGCGGCGCCGGTCTCCTCGACCACGCCGACGAACTCGTGGCCCAACCGCCGCGGCTGCGGCGTGGGCCGGATCCCGCGGTACGGCCACAGGTCGGAGCCGCAGACGCAGGCTGCCGTCACCCGGACGAGGGCGTCCGCCGGGTCCTCGATCCGCGGGTCGGGCACATCTTCCAGGCGGACGTCCTTCGGGCCGTGCAGTACCGTCGCGCGCACCACCGTCTCCGTTCTCGACAGGACACCCCGGGTGACGCTACTCCCCGGGCCAGCATGGCGGCGCGACAACTGTCGCAGGGTCCGGGCACAATCGGCGCCGTGACGGTCTCCATCTCCCAACGCATCGCCGACGAGCTCGGTGTCCGTGAACGCCAGGTCACCGCGGCAGTCGAACTGCTCGACGGCGGCGCCACCGTTCCGTTCATCGCCCGCTACCGCAAGGAGGTGACGGGCACCCTCGACGACGCGCAGCTGCGCACCCTCGAGGAGCGGCTCGGCTACCTGCGCGAGCTGGAGGACCGGCGCGCCGCCGTGCTCGAGTCGATCCGCTCGCAGGGCAAGCTGGACGACGCGCTGGAGGCGCAGATCCTGGCCGCCGAGAGCAAGGCGCGGCTCGAGGACATCTACCTGCCCTACAAGCCGAAGCGGCGCACCCGCGCGCAGATCGCCCGCGAGGCCGGCCTGGAGCCGCTCGCCGACGCGCTGCTGGCCGACCCGGGCCTCGACCCGCGCGCCGAGGCCGCGTCCTACGTGTCCGAGGCGGTGGCCGACGCGGCCGCCGCGCTCGACGGCGCCCGGGCCATCCTCGTCGAGCGCTTCGCCGAGGACGCCGACCTCATCGGCGCGCTGCGCGAGCGCATGTGGACCCGCGGCCGGCTGGTCAGCAAGGTGCGCCCCGGCAAGGAGACCGAGGGCGCCAAGTTCGCCGACTACTTCGACTTCGCCGAGGCGTTCACCACCCTGCCGTCGCACCGGGTGCTGGCCATCTTCCGCGGCGAGAAGGAGGAGGCGCTCGACGTCGTCCTCGAACCGGAGGAGGTCACCGACGAGCTGGCGCCCAGCACCTACGAGGCGCCCATCGCGGCCCGCTTCGGCATCAGCGACCACGGCCGCCCCGGCGACCGCTGGCTGCGCGACACGGTGCGCTGGGCGTGGCGCACCCGCATCCTCGTGCACCTGGGCGCCGACCTGCGGCTGCGGCTGTGGCAGGCCGCCGAGGAGGAGGCGGTGCGCGTGTTCGCCGCCAACCTGCGCGACCTGCTGCTGGCCGCGCCCGCCGGCAGCCGCGCCACGATGGGCCTCGACCCGGGCTTCCGCACCGGCGTCAAGGTGGCCGTCGTCGACGCCACCGGCAAGGTCGTCGCCACCGAGACGATCTACCCGCACGTGCCGCAGCACAAGTGGGACGTGTCCATCGCCACGCTGGCCCGGCTCGCCGCCGCGCACTCCGTCGACCTGGTCGCCATCGGCAACGGCACCGCGTCGCGGGAGACCGACAAGCTCGCCGCCGAGCTCATCCAGAAGCACCCCGAGCTGTCGCTGACCAAGGTGGTCGTCAGCGAGGCGGGCGCGTCGGTCTACAGCGCGTCGGCGTACGCCTCGCAGGAACTGCCCGGCCTCGACGTGTCGCTGCGCGGCGCCGTGTCCATCGCCCGCCGCCTGCAGGACCCGCTCGCCGAGCTGGTCAAGATCGACCCGCGGTCCATCGGCGTCGGCCAGTACCAGCACGACCTGTCCGAGATCAAGCTGTCGCGCTCGCTCGACGCCGTCGTCGAGGACTGCGTGAACGCCGTCGGCGTCGACGTGAACACCGCGTCCGCGCCGCTGCTCACCCGCGTCTCCGGCATCGGCGCCGGGCTCGCCGAGAACATCGTGCTGCACCGCGACGCCAATGGCCCGTTCCGCAACCGCTCGGCGCTCAAGCAGGTGCCCCGCCTCGGGCCGAAGGCGTTCGAGCAGTGCGCCGGCTTCCTCAAGATCGCCGGCGGCGACGACCCGCTCGACGCGTCCAGCGTGCACCCCGAGTCGTACCCGGTGGTCCGGCGCATCCTCGCCGCCGCCGGCAGCGACCTGCGCGGCCTCATCGGCAACAGCCCGCTGCTGCGCGGCCTGCGCCCGCAGGACTTCGTCGACGACGCGGTCGGCCTGCCCACCGTCACCGACATCCTCAAGGAGCTGGAGAAGCCCGGCCGCGACCCGCGCCCGGCCTTCAAGACGGCCACGTTCGCCGAGGGCGTCGAGAAGATCGCCGACCTGCGGCCCGGCATGGTGCTGGAGGGCGTCGTCACCAACGTGGCGGCGTTCGGCGCGTTCGTCGACGTCGGCGTCCACCAGGACGGGCTGGTGCACGTGTCGGCGCTGTCGAACACGTTCGTCAAGGACCCGCGTGACGTCGTGAAGTCGGGCGACGTGGTGAAGGTGCGGGTGGTCGAGGTCGACGAGGCCCGCAAGCGCATCTCGCTGACCATGCGCCTCGACGCCGACCCGGCCGGCGACCGGCGCGCGTCCGGCGGCGGCGCGGGCGGTCCGGCCGGCGGCGACGGGCGGTCCCGGCAGGGCCAGCCGCGCCAGGGCCAGCCGCGCCAGGGCGGTCCGCGTCCGGGCGGCGGGCGCGACGGCGGTCAGCCCCGTCAGGGCGGCGGCCAGGATCGCGGCGGCCAGGGCCGGGGCGGTCAGGGCCGCGGCGGCTCGGGCGGCTCGGGCGGGTCGTCCGGCGGCGGGCAGGGCGGGTTCGTCGGCGGTGCGATGGCCGACGCGCTGCGCCGGGCGGGCCTGACCGACAAGAAGTGATCGCGGCGCCGCCGCCGGCCCCGGCCGGCGGCGGTCAGCCGCCGAGCGACCAGATCTTCACGTCGGTGTACGCCACCCGGTACGGCGGCTTGTGGCCCGGGCCGGGATCCTCGGTGAAGATGCCCAGCACGATGCGCCCGGTGCCGATGCCCTCGTCGAGCAGCTGCACGGGCCCGCCGAGCGGGCTGCCGTCGCGCTCCACCTCGATCGTGTCGCCGATGACCGACACGGTGAACGTGGCCGGGTCGCCGCCGATCTCCAGCGGCTCGTCGAGCGGGATCGACTGGTACACGCTGGGCCGCGCGGTGACGTGCGCGCCCACCATGACCCGGTCCGCGCACACCCGCACCTGGTAGCCGCGGTTGTCGGCGAACCGCAGCCAGAACGCCGCGCAGCTGCCCGCCGTCAGCAGCCGGATGTCCACCTGCACCCGCTGATCGGCGGGCAGGTCGTCGCGCGGCCCGCGGCAACGCAGCGTGCCGGTCGACTCCGCCCGCTCGGCGACCAGCGCGTCGTCGAAGTAGCACGACGCCTTCTCGGTCTCCACCTCCACGGGCTCCCACAGGCGCTGGGCCCGCAGGGCGTCCTCGACCTCCAGCACCGGCTTGACGGCCGGCGCGGTGCTGCCCTGCGTGACGGGCGTCCCGCCGCCGGTCTGCTGCCGGTCCACCCCGAACCGGGCCCACGCGGCGGCCCCGAGCCCGCTGAGCAGCAGCACGGTGACCAGCGCCAGCACGGGCCCGACCCACCGCCGGCGCGGCGGCGCGGGCGGCCCCTGCTGCGGCGGCGGCCCGTACCCGGGCGGCCCGCCGGGATACCCGCCGCCGGGATACCCACCGGTCGGATACCCGCCGCCGGGGTGACCTGCGCCCGGGTGGCCTGCGCCCGGGTGGCCTGCGCCCGGGTGGCCTGCGCCCGGGTGGCCTGCGCCGGGATGGGTGGCGCCGAGGTGGCGGGTGCCCGTCTGTCCCTGGCCCGGGTAGCCCGCGCCCGGGTCGCCGGGTGCGAAGTGACCCGCGCCGGGCTGGCCCGGGTAGCCCGCGGCCGGCGGGCCGGACACCAGGTTGTCGGCGCCGGTGCGGGGGCCGTAGGCGGCCGGGCCCTGCTGGGCCGGGACGGTGTACCCGGCGCCGCCGGCCAGGTGGGCGGCGGCCTGGGTCGGGGCGGCGAAGCCGGGCGCCGAACCGGGCGCCGAACCGGGCGCCGAACCGGCGGTCTGCGCCCGGATGACCTCGGTCGGGTGCTCGCGCGGCCCGCCGGAGAGGATCTCCGTGGCCGAGGCGGCCGGGCTGGCCGGGTGGGTGGGGGCGTCGGTGTGGCCGACGAGCGGGGCCGGTGCGGCGGCGGCCGTCAGGTCGCGTTCGGGGGCGTAGCCGGTGGCGGCCTGCGCCTCGTGCACCGCATCGGCGAGGGCGGGCTGGTGCTTCAGGGCGGCCGCCGCCGCGGCGGAGCGCTGCGGGCCCGCCGCGAGCAGCAGGTCGAGCAGGTCGCGGGCCGACGGCCGGTCCCGCGGGTCCTTCGCCAGCGACGCGGCGACCAGCTCGCGCAGGGAACCCGTCAGGCCGGTCAGGTCCGGCTCCTGGGTCAGGATGCGCACCGCGGTGGCCGGGGCCGAGTCGGCCTGGAACGGGGTGCGCCCGGTGCCCGCGTACGCGACGACCGCGCCCCACGCGAAGATGTCGGCGGCGGCGGTGATGGTGGCGTCGCCCTCGAACCGCTCCGGCGCCATGTAGGCGACCGTGCCGACCATCTGGTCGGTGCGGGTGTGCTGGCTCGTCGCCTCGAACGCGCGGGCGATGCCGAAGTCGATGACCTTGGGGCTGCCGGGGGCGAGCAACACGTTGCGCGGCTTCAGGTCGCGGTGGATGACGCCGGCGCCGTGGATGGCGGTCAGCGCGGTGGCGACGCCGATCGCCACGCCGTGCAGGTTCGACGAGGTGAGCCGGCCGCGGCTCTGCACCACGTCGGCCAGCGACGGGCCGTCGACGTACTCCACCACCAGGTACGGGTGCTCGTGGTCGGGGTCGGCGTCGAGCACCTCGGCGGTGCAGAACGGCGGCACCTGCTTGACCCGGTTGACCTCGGACCGGAACCGGCGGCGGAACTCGTCGTCGCTGGCCAGGTCGACCCGGACCATCTTGACGGCGACCAGGTCGTCGCCGGGGCCGCTGGCGAGGAACACGGTGCCCATGCCGCCCTCGCCGAGCCGGCCGAGCAGCCGGTACGCGCCGAGCCGCGCCGGGTCGGTGGACCGCAGGGGCGCCGCCGCACCCGCCCGGTCACCGGTCCGGTCGCCGGTCCGGTCGTCGGACATACCCCGGTCACCCCACCCTGTCGCCGGCGGTCGGCGCGCCTCACGCTCGACCGTCCTCCCCCGCCGCCATCACGCGACCGTGCTGCACCATACCGGCCCCGCTCGAGCCCGTTGAAGGGCAGCGCGCCGGATGGCACGCAATCGAGACCGGTGGCGCCCTACTCGAGCGAACGGACGGTCATCCCGCGCAACGTCACACGGTACGGGGCGGGGCCGCCCGCCGGTTCACCGTGCGCGCCCAGCCGCAGGTGGCCGCCCTGCACCGCGGGCCGCTCACGTAGCGGCAGGGTGCCGACGACCTCGGCGTCGCGGGTGAACACCACGTCGGTGCGGCGCACCTCGAGGGCGAGCTGGAACCCGGCGTCCAGCGCGATCGGGCGGCCGAGAGGGTACGTGCGCAGCGTGGTGGCCCCGGCGTCGTCGTGCCAGGCCACCTCGTAGTGCCGGGGGCAGGCGCTGAGCCGGTACGCGCCGTCGCCGTCGGCGAGGAACCACAGCGACGCGCAGCTGCCGGCCGACAGCAGCGTGGCGTCGACGGTGACCTGGTGCCGGCGGGCGAACGACAGGCGACTGTCGCCGCAGTGCAGGTCGCCGGGATGGGTCAGGACGACCTCGATGCCGTCGCCGTCGCGGCAGGTGCCGTCGGCGGTACGCAGCGGCAACCGGGCGGGCACGACGTCGCCGTCGGTGTAGGCGGGCGCGTCCGGCTCCACCGGGGTGAGCCCGAGGTCGGCGGCGCCGGTCGCCGGGCTGTCCGGGACCTCCGGGGAGTCGGGGTTGACGCCGCTGTCCGGCGGGGGCAGCACCTCGCTCTCGGCGGGCCCGCCGAGCAGGCGCCCGACGCCCGGCGCGGTCACGATCACGCCGACGAGCAGCAGGGTGGCGGCCAGCCCGGCGAGCGCGGCGACGGCCGTGCGCGACAACCGCCGCCCGGCCGGCCGCGCACCCGCTCCCGGCCCCGAGACCGGACCCGGCCCCCATTCCGGCCCAGGCCGGGGCGCGGATCCCCGGCCCAATCCCAGCCCGGACCCGGAACCCGATCCCGGCCCGGACCCCGAATCCGAGCCCGCCCCGAACTCCGAACCCGAGCCCGGACCAGACCCCGAACCCGGACCCGGACCAGACCCCGAACCCTGCCAAGAACCAGATCCCCAACCCGAACCCGGACCGGAACCGGGACCCGGTCCCGGCCCGAAGGCCGGGCCAGGCGCGCCGGGCGGCGCGGAAGCCGGTGGTACACCAGGCGGCGCGCCCGAAACCGGGTGGCGGCCCGGTGGGACCGCGGTGGTGTCCGGCGGGTGGGTGGCGCCCGGCCAGGCGGGCTGGCCGAAGCGCAGCGGGGCCGCCGAGGCGCCCGTCTCCAGCATCAGGTCGAGCAGTTCGCGGGCGGTGGGCCGGTCCTCCGGGCGTTTCGCCAGGGCGACCTCGACGGCGTCGCGCAGGGGTTCCGGCACGCCCGACAGGTCGGGGCGCTGGGTGAGGATGCGGGCGGCGGTGGCCGGGGGCGAGTCGGCCTGGAACGGGGTGCGGCCGGTGCCCGCGTACGTGACGACGGCGCCCCAGGCGAAGATGTCGGCGGCCGGGGTGACCGGGCCGGAGCCCGTGTCGAAGCGTTCCGGGGCCATGTAGGCGACGGTGCCGACCATCTGGCCGGTGCTGGTGTGCTGGCTGGTGGCGTCCAGCGCGCGGGCGATGCCGAAGTCGATGACCTTGGGGCTGCCGGGGGCGAGCAGCACGTTGCGCGGCTTGAGGTCGCGGTGGATGACGCCGGCGCCGTGGATGGCGGACAGGGCGGTGGCCACGCCGATCGCCACGCCCTGCAGCCGGGACGAGCGCAGCGGCCCGTCGCCCTCGACCACGTCGGCCAGCGACGGGCCGTCGACGTACTCGACGACCAGGTACGGGGTGGCGTGGTCGGGGTCGGCGTCGAGGACCTCGGCGGTGCAGAACGGCGGCACCTGGCGGGCGCGGGCGACCTCGGAGCGGAACCGGCGGCGGAACTCGTCGTCGGCGCCGAGGTCGGCGCGGACGGCCTTGACGGCGACCAGGTCGCCGCGCGGGGACTCGGCGAGGTAGACGGTGCCCATGCCGCCCTGGCCGAGCCGGCCGACGAGCCGGTACGCGCCGAGCCGGCCGGGGTCGGTGGGCCGCAGCGCGGACGCACGGGTCCCGTGGCTGCTCACCCCGCGAACCCTACCCGCCGCGGATCACCCGCCGAGCGTCTGGATCTCGACGTCGGAGAAGGACGCGGCGTACGGCGGGGTGTCGTCGGCGGGGTCGCTGGCGATGCCGAAGAAGGTGCGCCCGCGGTCGAGGCCGGCCTCGGGCAGCGGGATGTCGCCGGCGTACACGCCGTCGTGGGCGACGGTCAGCACGCCGCCCTCGACGGCGAGCTCGAACCGGACGGGCTCGCCGACGGGCAGCGGCGCGTCCCAGACGAGGTCGCCGAGGGTGTAGTTGTCGCGGTCGGTCTGCTCGACGGTGACGGTGACGCCGGCGGCGCAGGCGGTGACGACGTAGCTGCCGCGGCTGGACCAGTGCAGCCAGAACGCGACGCAGGTGCCGGGCTGCTCGACGGTGGCGGTGACGGCGACGGTGTGGTCGCCGGCGAGCTGCTTCTCGGGGCCCTCGCACTGGTAGACGCCGGGGGTGACGCGCTGGGCGCGCATGGCGCCGTCGGCGATGCGGCAGTGGGAGCCGGTCTCGCCCTCGATCTCGCTGTCGAGGTACTGCCCGCCGGTGCTCAGGGAGTCGGCGATGAACGGGGTGCCCTGCGGCAGCGTGTAGACCGTCTCGACGTACGCGGGCCCGTGGGTCGTCGAGGTGTAGTCGTGGATGACGGCGGCGGCGAGGCCGGCGAGCACGAGGGCGCCGAAGGCGGCCAGTGCGCCGACGACGACGCGCCGGGTGCGGCCGGGCCGGCGGCCGGCGGCGCGGGCGGCGCCGCGGTGCCCGCGCGGCGGGCCCGGCGGCGGCTCGGGCGGCCCGGCGACCGGCGGGAAGTACGCGGTGGCACCGGCGGGGCCGGCGGGGCCGGCGGCGGGGACGCCCTCGGCCGCCCGCTGGCGCGGGATCGGGTGGCCGCCCGTGGACGTGGCCGCCTGCACCTCGGCGGCGGCGGTGCGCAGCGCGGGCTGGGCGGCGAACGCCTCGGCCAGCGGCGGGGTGCGCTGGGGCCCGGCGCCGAGCAGCATGTCGAGCAGGTCGCGGGCGGTGGGCCGCTCGCGGGGTTCGGTGGCCAGCGCCAGCTCCACCATGCCGCGCAGGGGTCCGGTGAGGCCGGCGAGGTCGGGCGGCTGGGTGAGGATGCGGGCGGCGGTCGCGGCGGGCGAGTCGCCGCTGAACGGGGTGCGGCCGGTGCCCGCGTACGCGACGACGCAGCCCCACGCGAAGACGTCGGCGGCGGGGGTGAGCGGGGTGCCGGGCTGGGCGGAGAACCGCTCGGGCGCCATGTAGGCGACGGTGCCGACCATCTGGTCGGTGCGGGTGTGCTGGCTGGTGGCCTCGAGCGCGCGGGCGATGCCGAAGTCGATGACCTTGGGGCTGCCGGGGGCGAGCAGCACGTTGCGCGGCTTGAGGTCGCGGTGGATGACGCCCGCGTCGTGGATGGCGGTCAGGGCGGTGGCGACGCCGATCGCGACGGCGTGCAGGTTCGCCGGGCTGAGCGGGCCGCGCTCGGCGACGACCTCGGTCAGGGACGGCCCGTCGACGTACTCGACGACCAGGTAGGGCCGCGGCGCGTCGGGGTCCGCGCCGAGCAGCTCGGCGGTGCAGAACGACGGGACGGAGCGGGCGCGCTCGACCTCGGAGCGGAACCGGCGGCGGAACTCGTCGTCGCCGGCCAGCTCGGCGTGCACCATCTTGATGGCGACGAGCCCGTCGGCGCCCCGGGCGAGGAACACGACGCCCATCCCGCCGGAGCCGAGCCGGGCGAGCAGCGTGTAGGGGCCGAGGGTGCGGGGATCGGTGGGGCGCAGGGGGGTGCCCCGCGTCGTGGCGTCCCCGATCACCGCGCGTCCACCTCCGCCTCTGCCGGCGCCCGCCGCCGGCGGCCCGACCGGGCCGCGGTCCAACCAACCACAACCAGGGCGGCGAGCACAACGACCAACGGTACGATCCCGACCTGGCCCAGCATTCCGGACACCGACCGCTGCACGTCCGAGACGGCGGCGACGACCGGGTCGCCGAGGGCGCCGCGCGGGTCGGTGCGCAGCCGGTGCTCGTACAGGCCGTAGTAGGCGAGGTAGGCGCCGGCGGCGAGGGTGACGGCGCCGCCGATGCGGGGGGCCAGCGCCCCGGCGCGGCGCATCCGGGCCAGCACCGACTGCCGCACGAGCGCGACGGCGACGGCGGCGACGCCGACCGCGACGCCCATGCCGGCGGCGAACGCGGCGAACAGCGCGACCGCCTCGGCCGGGCCGGCGGCCCGCCCGGCGGAGACCACGAGCGCCAGGAACGGCCCGACCGCGCAGCCGAGCGACGACACGGCGTACGCCATGCCGAACAGGACGGTGGACCGGGTGGACCCGGTCAGCCGCGGGGCGCGGACGGCGGTGGCGAGGCCGGGCAGGGTGCGCCCGGCGAGCAGCCAGCAGCCGAGCCCGGCCAGCAGCACCCCGAACGTCATGGTCAGCCACGGCAGGCCGGGGCCGAGGAACCCGGCGAACGGCGCGAGCAGCAGCCCGAACGCCCCGAACACGGCCACGTAGCCCAGGGTCAGGGCGGCGGTGCAGCGCAGCGCCCGGGCCACCGGGGCGTCGCCGGCGACCAGCACCGACAGGTACGCGGGCAGCACGGCGAAGCCGCACGGGTTGACCGCGCCGAGCATCCCGGCGGTCAGCGCGAGCAGCAGCGACGCGCCCACGGGCTCATCCGGCCAGCTTCTTGACGGCCGCCTGGAACGCCAGGTCGTCCAGGTAGCCGCTGTGCACGACGGCGCCGGCGCGGTCGAGCAGCACGTACGTGCTCTGCTCGGCGATGCCGAACTTGCGCCAGATCCGGCCCTCGGAGTCGTCGAGGCTGGTCACGGCCTCGATCTCCATGTCGGCGACGAACCCGGCCATGGCGTCCTTCTGGCCCATCCCGGCGATGCCGACGATGCCGAGCCGGTCGCCGTACTCGGCGGCGACGTCGCTGACCGACCACGCCTGACTGGCGCACGTCGCGCACCACGGCGCCCAGAACCACAGCACCGCCGGCCGGCCCGCCAGCGCGGCCGCGTCGTACGGCCGGCCGGTGAGCGTCGTACCCGTGAACCGCAGGGTCTCCGCGACGGCGCCGGCGGCGGACCCGGCGACGGCCGGGGTCGTGGCGGGCGCCGGCTGCCCGGCGCCGCCGCAGCCGGTGAGCGCGAGCGCGGCGGCGATGGCGGCGGCGAGCAGCGTGCGGGTTCTCAATGCTTGCCCCCGCCGCTGGTGGTCAGGCGCAGCGCGAGCGCCGGGCACATGTTGACGGCCTTGCGGGCGCTCGGCTCGATCCACGGCGGCAGCGGGGTCTGCGGGAAGGCCGGGAAGCCGTTCGCGTCGAGCCGGATCACCTCGGGCACGACGGCCGCGCACAGGCCGTGGCCGTCGCAACGGGACCAGTCCACCGCGAAGGTCATGGCGCCCTCGGCGGTGCGGTACGGCAGCGGCAGGATGCCGCGGGTCGGCTTGCCGCAGCCCTCGCCGTTGGCGTGCGCCTCGACGTCCTTGGCGAACACCTCCAGCGCGCTCATCGCGAACCGGGCGGTGCCGTCGGGGTGGCTGCACGCGCCGCGGCCCTTGACGACGCCCGCGGCGGCGCGCACGTTCTCCAGGCTGCTGCCGCCGAGCGCGACCATGGTGACGGTGCGGGCCAGGTCGGGCAGGCCGAGGCGGCACGGGCCGCACTGCCCGGCCGACTCCCCCGCCAGGTACTGGGTGACCTGGGCGACCTCGCCGAGCGGGCAGGTCGAGTCGCCGAGCGGCAGGATCATGCCGGCGCCGATGGTGCCGCCGACCGACGCGAAGCCCTTGCGGGACACGTCGATGCGCTCCGCCGCCTCCCGGGTGATCCACTTGCCGTGGAAGCCGCCGACCAGCACGCCCGGGCCGATGGAGGCGCCGCACATGGCGAGGATGTCGGACAGCGGGGTGCCGGTGGGGCACTCGACGACGGCCGGGTTCTTCGCCGAGCCGCCGACGGTCAGCATGACGGTGCCCGGCTCCTCGGGCAGGCCGACGGCGTTGTACTCCCACGGCCCGATCCGGGCGGCGATGGCGAGCTGCGAGTACGTCTCGGCGTTGGACAGCAGGGTCGGCAGGCCGTTGACGCCGGAGTCGCTGGCCCGCTTCTTGCGCCCGGGCGGGATGTGCGCCTCGCCGTTGATGCCGCGCACCAGCGCGCCGCCCTCGCCGGAGATGAACCGGTGCGGCACGGTGACGATCCGCGTCGGCACCGGCATCCGCCGCTCGGCGAGCGCGGCCGCCAGCGAGTTCTGCCCGATGCCGTCGTCGGCGATGCCGATGACGATCTCCTCGGCGTCCAGGGCGGCCGCGGCCAGCGCCGCGCCGTCGAGGATGAGGTGCGGGCCGCGGGTCAGGATCGCCTTGTCCTTCCACGACGGCGGCTCGCCCTCGGTGGCGTTGACGACGATCACCGGCGGCAGGTCCTGCCGGCGCGCCGAGTCCATGACGGCGCGGACCTTCTTGGCGAACGGGAACCCGGCGCCGCCGCGGCCGCGCAGCTCGATGCGGTCGGCCAGGCCGATGAGCTCGCCGCTGGTCAGCGCGGAGAACCCGCCGTGCACCTCCTGGTGCGCCATCAGGTCGAGCCGCCCGTAGTCGTCCCACCCGGCGGTGATCCGGGGGGTGCCGATGGTGGCGACGGGGGGTACCTGGGCGTTGCTCACAAGATCACCTCGTGCTCGTGGCGGCGGGCAGGGTCATCGGGAGTCTCGGGAATCACTGTGCTTCACCGCGCAGCTGACGCCAGTACATGTCGTCGGCGTCGTCGGCGGAGCGGCGCGACCGGCGGCCGGCGCGGCGGCCGAGGTCGCGTCCCGCGTCGCGGTCGGCGTCGCGGTCGGCGCTGCGGCGGGCGCGCCGCGACGCCATGTCGATCAGCGTCGGGGTGTCGTCCGGCGGCAGGTAGTTCGGGTCGGCGCCGGCGTCCCAGGCGGGGCGGCCGCCCGGCTCGTCGTCGGCGTACCGGGACGCGCGCGGCTGCGGCACCTCGTACGGGTCGCGGCCGTCGGCGCGCCAGCGGGAGCGGGGACCGTCGTCCTCGCCGGCGCCGATGGCGGCCCGGCGGGCGCGCGGCCGGGCCCGTTCGTCGTCGTCCTCGGCGCGCCGCCGTCCGCCGCGCGGCGCGGGCACCTCGTCCTCCTCGCCGCGCCAGCGGGACCGGGCGCCGCCGTCCTCGATCGCCCGGCGCGGGCGCGGGGCCTCGGACCAGCTGTCGGTGCGGGCGTCGGCGTCGTACCGCTCGGGGTAGCGGGGCTCGGCGGCGCGGCGGCCGCGGGGGCGCACCGGCTCGTCGTCGTCGGCGTACCGGCGCGGGCCCTGCCGGCGTGGCGCGTACTCGCGGGCGTCACGGTCGCCGCCGCGGTCGGCGCGGGACCAGTCCCGCTCGTCGCGGTCGTCCTCGGCGCGCCACTCCTGGGTGGGGCGGTCGTCGCGGCGGGGGCGGACGTCGTCCTCGGCGGCGCGGCGGCGGCCGCGGGGGCGCGCCGGCTCGTCGTCGTAGCGGGCGGCGGGCTCGTAGCGGGCGTCGTCACGGGCATCACGGTCGTCGCGGGGGTCACGGACGTCGCGGTCGTCGCGGGCGTCGCGGCGGGCGGCCCGGCGGGGCGCGGCGTAGTCGGCCGGGTCGTCGTCGGCGTAGCCGTCGGCGTAGTCGTCGGCGGCGGCGCGGCGCCCGCGCGGCTCGTCGATGGGGCGGCGGCCGGCGGGCCGGTACGCGTCGTCGGCGGCCCCGCGCGGCTCGGGCAGCGCGGGCCGGGTCTCGGACCGGGCCTCGGACCGCGCCTCGGACCGGGGCTCGGGGCGGGCGGCGGCGAGCTCGGCGCGCGGCGCGGACGCCGCCCACGGGTCGCGGGCGGGGGCGTTGCGCCGGTCCGAGACGAGCCGGTCGGCCAGCGGGTTGACGTCGGCGTCGCGGTCGCGGCGGGCCGGGCGGCGGGCGCTCGGGGTGGCGGTCGGCACCAGCTTGCCGACGGGCTTGAGCGAGCCGGTGGAGGTGGAGCTGAAGTCCTTCTTGCGGTTGATCGCCACGGACAGCCGCACGATCAGCGTCACCAGCACCAGGGCGATGCAGGCGATGTAGCTGACGACGACCCAGGTCTTGGCGGCGCGGCCGGCGCTGAGGCCGTGCACGAGGGCGATCGGCCAGGCCAGGTACGCCATGCTGTGCATCGCGCGCCACATCCACGGCTTGCCCTTGCCGATGAACCGGGCCCGGACGATGCCGGTCCACAGGGTGCTGAACAGCAGCCAGGCCCCGACGGTGCCCATGCCGATGAACAGGCCGTTGTTGACGGCGGTGAACGGGATGATCGCGTCGAGCAGCGTGATGTGGCCGATGGCGAGCTTGGTGACGATGTGCACGACCAGCGAGGCGACGGAGATGACGCCGGTGGTGCGGTGCGCGGACTGCAGCAGGACGCGCTGCCGGACGGACAGGATCATCCGGTCGGTGGCGAGCACGCCGGCCATGACCGTGATGGAGAGGAACACCAGGGCGAGCACGCCGAAGTAGAACTCGGCGTACACGAAGACGTAGGCGTAGGCGACGCGACCGGCGGGCGTCAGCATGGCGGCCGCCCAGATCGCCGACACCACCGAGGTCACCAGCAGCGCCACCGTGAGCTTCGACGGCGGGGTGCGGCCACCGGTCGCACCCACCGGGACAATCTCACGACTGGCGGATCGCTGGTTCTGCTTCGTCCGGGCCATTGACTCCTCGTTCTCCCGCACCGTGGCGCCCTGGGCCGTGGCGGCGGACACCGGCATCGTGTGGATGCCTTGCGCTCGTTGCTCCGGGGCAGGCGACGGACGATGCCTCCCGCATCGCCGGTGCAGCCGCTTCTGCCCTCCCCATGTACGTAGTGACGGCGGGTGCGGATGAGGGGTCGGGACAAACTTTGTCGGCCGGCCCGGGCGGCCATCTCCACGAATCCTCGTGACCTGCGGATATGCCGGAAAGTGACGGGTCGGTGACGGCAAAATTGTGAGCCTGTGCGCCCGGTCACGCTCCGCAGTACGCCCAGCTCAGCGGGCATGGCGGTGACGAGCTGATCACGCGTTGTCACCCGGCCGGGTGGTGAACTCGGCTGAACCTTTCGCCGCCCGCGTCCGAACTACCTCCCGAGCCACCGCTTGGAGCTCACGGATGAGGAGTTGGTAGCCGTGCCGCGAACCACTGCCGCCGCCCGATGCCTGCTGGCCGCGCTGCTGGGGGCCGGTGTGGCGGTCGCCCTGCCGGCCGCCGCCGCGCAGGCCGCGCCCGGGTTCGACGTGCAGATCACCGAGTCGCCCGGCCGCTTCGTCGCCGGCGCGGGCCCGAGCACGGTGACCGCCGTGGCGTCCACCGACCGGGGCGGCGGGTGCCAGAAGGTGCGCTGGTCGCTGGTCCTGCGCGTCGCCGGCGTCGCCCTCGACCAGGTGCGGGTGGACCGCATCGAGGAGGACGGCTCGTTCCCGCTCGCCGTGCAGTCCGGCGGCGACACCGCCCGGCTCACCGACCGGGCCCTCGACCCGGGCGAGCTGTGCCGCGGCAGCACGGTCACTGCCCGCTACCAGGTGTCCTTCGACTCGGCGGCCACCGACGGCGAGGTGACGCTGCAGGCCGAGGCGTACAGCCGCAACGCCCGGCTGCTGGAGCAGTCCGCGGTCACCCGCGACGTCGTCGGCGAGGGCGACCCGTCGCCCAGCCCCGAGCCGGAGGAGTCCGGCGAGCCCGGCGACGAGCCGAGCGACGAGCCCGAGGAGGACGCCGCCGCCGAGCCGGACCCCACGGCGAGCGCGCCCGGCGGGCTGGCGGCCGTGCAGACCTCCAACGGCAGCCGCTCGACGAACCTGCTCGGCGTCGGCCTCATCGTCGGGGCGGTGCTCATCTTCATCGGCGTCGGCATCCTCATGCGGATGCAGCTCAAGCGCCGCCGGCAACCGGAGGCGCCCTGGCACCCGGCGCTGTGATCATGCTCTCTGCCAGGGCGTTCGCGGCCGCGGACGAATGTCCACTGTGCTCGGTTTCGGGATCATGAAGAAATTCTTAAGACCGTTTACCGGCGGGTAGATCCTCTCTAGGTTCGACGCAGCCATCCGGTTCGCCCAGCCCCCCGGGCGGCCGAGGTGGTCCCCCTGCCGAGGAGGAACCCCCCAGTGCATGTTCGACGCAAGCTCGCGGCGGCCGGCGTGGCCGTCGCCGCTGCACCCCTGCTGGCCGTGATCGCTCCCGCGACGCCCGCGAGCGCCCACGGGACGATGTCCGACCCGCCCAGCCGGGTCTACCAGTGCAAGAACGAGGGCCCCGAGAGCCCCGACTCGGACGGCTGCAAGGCCGCGGTCGAGGCGGGCGGCGCCGCCCCGTTCTACGACTGGAACGAGGTCTCCCTGCTCGACGCGGGTGGCCGTCACCGCCAGGTCGTGCCCACCGGGCTGTGCTCGGCCGGGCGCTCGAAGTACCGCGGCCTCGACCTCGAAGGGGTCGAGTACAAGGCCACGCCGGTGAAGCCGGGCCCGCTGACGGTGACCTACCACGCGTCGGCGCCGCACGCCTCCAGCCAGTTCACGTTCTACATCACCAACGACAAGTTCGATCACCTCAAGAAGCTGAACTGGAACGACCTCGAGCAGATCGCCAACTTCGACCGGCAGAACCCGTCCACGTTCACGAAGTGGACCATCGACCTGCCGAAGCGCACCGGCAGGCACATCCTCTACACGGTGTGGCAGCGGTCCGTCGGCAGCGCCGAGGCGTTCTACAGCTGCTCGGACATCGACTTCGGCGGCGGCACGGGCACCCCGCCGGTGACCAAGCCGCCGACGACCCCGCCGACGACGCGGCCGACCACCCCGCCCGTCACGCAGCCCACCACCCCGCCGACCACCGCCCCGACGACCGCGCCGACCACCAAGCCCCCGGCGGGCGAGGGCGCGTGGGCGCCCGGTGTGGCGTACCGGCTCGGGCAGCGGGTGACCTACAACGGTCAGGCGTACACCGTGCGCCAGGCGCACACCTCGCTGACCGGCTGGGAGCCGCCGCACGTGCCGGCGCTCTGGCTGCCCGCCTGACAGGCGACCGAGGGCCCGTTCCGCCGCGCGGCGGCACGGGCCCTCGACCCGTTCCCCCACCTTCCCCCCACCAGGAGTCCACCCCCATGAGGTTGCGTGTCACCCTCGCCGCCGTCGCCGCCTCGGCCGCCGTGCTGGTCGCCGCCGGGTGCGGCACCCAGCCCGACGAGCCGGCCCCGCAGGGCGGCGCCGCCGCCCCCGCCGCGTCCGCGGCGAGCGGTTCGTTCAACGAGACCGACACGATGTTCCTGCAGATGATGGTTCCGCACTCCACCCAGGGCATCGCCATCGTCAAGCTCGCCGCCGACCGCTCCGAGCGCGAGGACGTCAAGACCCTCGCCAAGGCCATCGAGGTCACCCAGCAGGACGAGATCAAGCGCATGTCCGGCTGGCTGGAGCAGTGGAAGCAGCCGGCCACCGCCAGCGACAAGGAGCACGAGGAGCACGGCGGCATGCCGGGCACCAGCGAGAAGGAGATCTCCGCGCTGCGCAAGGCGAAGGGCGCCGAGTTCGACCGGCTGTTCCTCGACACGCTGATCGCCCACCAGGACGACGCTGTGCAGCTCGCCCGGATGGAGACCAACGCCGGCGTCAACGTGCAGGCCACGTCGTACGCCAAGCAGGTCGACCAGTCCCGGACCGCGCAGATCGCGCAGATGCTGGAGTTCCGCAAGCAGTGACCGCGCCCCGCGGGGGTGTTCCGGGAGTTCCGGGCGCCCCCGCGATGTGCCACGCTCGGGCGCATGGACATCGATGCCCTGCTGGCGGTGTGGACCGATCCGGTGCCCGCGGACGACGCGGCCGCCGCGGCGGCGTTCCGCCGCCTCTACACCGACCCGGTGACCGTGAACGGGGCGCCCCTGGCGGTCGGCGCGCTGGTGGAGCGGGCCCGCGCGCTGCAGGCCGCGTTCAGTGACCGCCGCACCGTCCTGCACGACGTCGTCACCGCGCCGGGCCGGCTGGTCGTGGCGTTCGAGATGCACGTGCGGCACACCGGGCCGCTGCGCACCGCGCTCGGCGAGGTGCCGGCGACGGGGCGCACGGTGGTCAGCAACGCCATCGACGTGCTGACGCTGGACGCGGACGACCGGATCGCCGAGGTGCGGGTGGTCTCGGACGAGCTGGGCGTGCTGACCCAGCTGGACGCGGCCCGGCTGGCCTGATCAGGCCAGCTCGCGGCGGTCGTCGGGCAGCCGGCGGGTCACCCCGGAGCGGTCGAGCAGCTCCAGCAGCGGCACTGCCACCCGCCGGGTCGTGCCGAGGGCCTGCCGGGCGGCGCTCAGCGTGAACGGCTGCGGCAGGCAGCCGAGCACCTCCGCCGCCCGCTCCACCGCGCCGGGGGCGAGCACGACGCCGTCGGCGACCCGCAGCAGGGCCCCGGCGCGCACGGCGGCGGCGAGCTGCCGGGGGCCGAGCCCCAGCGCGGCGAGCCGGTGCGCCTCGGGCGCGGCGAACGGGGCCGCGGCCAGGTCGGCCAGCACCGCGTCGACGGCCGCGGCGACCGGGGCGGGCAGCGCCGGGCCGGCGCTCCCGGCGGGCCGCACCCGCCCGTCGGCGACGAGCAGGGCCGGGCCGGCGAGGGCGGCGACCAGCTCGCGGTCCGGCAGGCCGAGGGCGTGCCGCAGCGCCTCGACGGGCATCCCCGGCTCCAGCGGGTGGGCGGCCTGCCACCGCTCGACGGCCGCCGCGGCCCGCTCGCGCAGGGCCGCCCAGTGCGCCGGGTCGGCCAGCCAGTCCCCCGCCACCGGCTCCGCGCCGGCCGGGTCGACGCCCCACCGGCGCAGGTCGGCGCGCCGGGCCAGGCCGCGCCGGCGCAGCTCGCCGGCCAGGCCGGGCCGGCCGCCGGCGGCGGCCAGGTCGACGGCGGTGAGGTCGACGGCGGCCAGGTCGGCGGCGCGCCGGGCGGCCGCGCCGCGGCGGGTCAGCGCCGGCGGCGCGACGTCCAGCACCGTGACGCCGAGGATGAGGCCCGCGGAGCCGCCGTCGCCCGCACCGACCCGGGTGCCGGGGTCGCGCAGCAGCGCCCGGTCACCGGCCCGCAGCGGCAGCGGCCGCTCCAGCCGCAGGCGCACCACGTCGCCGCCGAGCGGCCGCACCCGCGCGCCGACCGCGGCGGCGCCGACGTGCAGGATCGGATGCGGCGGCAACCCGCCCACGACGCTCCCGGCGGCGGGCCCGGCGCCGTTGGGCCGGCCGGCGGTGGGTGGGTGCACGCGCACGTCGATCACCTGGGCCGGGGCCCACTCCCCCGGGGTCAGCAGGGCGTCGCCGCGGCGTACCCCCGCGCGGTCGACGCCGCGCAGGTTGACCGCGACCCGCGCGACCGCCTCGAGCCGGTCGGCGGCCGCGCCGAGGGTCTGCAGGCCGCGCACGCGGACGGACCGGCCGCCGAGGTCGAGGGTGTCGCCGGTGCGCAGGGTGCCTGCGCCCAGCGTGCCGGTCACCACGGTGCCGGCGCCGGTGACGGTGAACGCGCGGTCCACCCACAGCCGCACCGGCGCGGCGGCGTCCGGCGGGGGCAGCGCGGCGGTCAGCCGGTCCAGGGCGGCGCGCAGCTCGGGCAGCCCGGCGCCGGTGACGGCGCTGACCGCGACGGCCGGCAGCTCGCCGAGGCTGGTGCGGGCGAGGCGGGCGCGGGCCTGCGCGAGGGCCGCGTCCGGGGGTGCAAGGTCGGCGCGGGTGACGACCAGCAGGCCGTGCCGCACCCCGAGGGCGTCCAGGGCGGCCAGGTGCTCCGCGGACTGCGGCATCCAGCCGCCGTCGGCCGCCACGACGAACAGGGCGGCGGGGACGGGGCCGGCGCCCGCCAGCATCGTGCCGACGAACCGCTCGTGGCCCGGCACGTCGACCAGCGCCAGGGTCGCGCCGCCGGGCAGCGTCGTCCAGGCGAAGCCCAGGTCGATGGTCATGCCGCGGCGCTGCTCCTCGGCGTAGCGGTCCGGCTCCATCCCGGTCAGCGCCCGGACGAGCGTGGACTTGCCGTGGTCGACGTGCCCGGCGGTGGCGACGACGTGCACGGCGTCAGCCGGCGACGGCCAGGACGGCGTCGGTCAGCACGCCGTCGGCGTCGGGCGGGACGCACCGCAGGTCCAGCAGCAGCCGGCCCCGCTCGACCCGGCCGACGACCGGGGTGGCGCCGGTGCGCAGCGGTGCGGCGTACCCCTCGGGCAGCGACAGCGACCACGACGGCAGGGTGACCTCCGGCGCGCCGCCGCCGCCCACGACGGCGCCGGAGGCCGTCACCCGCACGTCGACGCCCGCGGCGGCCAGGGCGTCGGAGACGGCCTGCACGCGGGCGCGCAGCCGGGTCGGGTCGGCATGCAGCGCCGCCCGGGTCGGCGTCTCCGGGCCGGTCAGGGTGGCCTCCAGCGCGGCCAGGGTGATCTTGTCGACGCGCAGCGCGCGGGCCAGCGGGTGCCGGCGCAGCCGCTCGACGACGTCGTGCCGGCCGAGCAGCAGCCCCGCCTGCGGGCCCCCGAGCAGCTTGTCGCCGCTGGCCGTGACGAGCGTGGCGCCGGCGCGCAGGGCGCCCGCCGCGTCGGGCTCGTCGGGCAGCAGCTCGTCGGGGGTGAGCAGCCCGGATCCGATGTCCACCACCACCGGGGCGCCCAGCCGGGCCAGGTCGCGCACGGCGGCGCTGCTGGTGAAGCCGCGCATCACGAAGTTCGACGGGTGGACCTTCAGCACGAACGCGGTGTCCGGGCCGAGCGCCGCGGTGTAGTCGGCGGCGGTGGTGCGGTTGGTGGTGCCGACCTCGCGCAGCCGCGCGCCGGTCGACACGAGCAGGTCCGGCAGGCGGAACCCGTCGCCGATCTCGACCAGCTCGCCCCGGCTGACGACGATCTCCCGGCCGGCGGCCAGGGCGGTGGCGGCCAGCACCAGCGCAGCGGCGCCGTTGTTGACCACGTGCACCGCCTGGGCGTCCGGCACCGCCGCGGCGAGCGCCGCCATCGCGGTGCGCCCGCGCCGGGCCCGCCGCCCGGTGGCCAGGTCCAGCTCCACGTCGGTCGCCCCGGCCGCGGCCGCCACCGCCGTGACCGCCGCGCCGGACAGCGCCGCCCGGCCGAGGTTGGTGTGCAGCACGACGCCGGTCGCGTTGAGCACGGGCCGCAGCCCGCCCGCCGTGGCCGGCAGCGCCGCCACGGCCGCCGCGACGACGTCGCCGGGGTCCAGCTCGCCGGCCCGGGCCCGCTCCTGCGCGGCCACGACCAGCTCCTTCACCCGGGCCCGCCCGAGCCGGTCCGCCGCCGCCACGAGCCGCGGGTCGGCGAGCACCGCGTCGGTGCGCGGCACCTGCCGCCGCGGGTCGTGCTGCGTAGTCGTCCCGTCCACGCGTGCCTCCCTCGCCCCGCCCGCCGTGATCCGCCCGCCCATCATGGACCAGGCGGGCGGCTGTCGCGCGGGCATGCCCGCGGGCGATTTGAGGAAGAATTAATGCCCGTCGATCCGTATGGCCCCTACTGTCGGGAGGCGGTACAGGCAGAGGTCCCGCACACCGGAGGAACCGTGACCCGAAACGCCCCGTCCCGCCCGTCGCCCGCCCGCACCTGGATCGGGGCCGGCGCCGTCGCCGCCGCCCTCCTGGTCGCCTGGGGCGGCACCGCCTTCAGCCAGGAGCGCCCGGCGGCGCAGGCCGCCGACCCCGCCGCCGCGCCCGAGGCGGCGTACGGCACGCCCGACGTGCCCGGCACGCTCGTGCCGCCGCCCGGCCACGTCCTCAGCGCCACGGCGGCCGCCCAGGGGGTGCAGGTCTACCGGTGCGCGTCCGGCGCGTGGAGCCTGCTGGAGCCCGCCGCCACCCTCGCCGGCCGCACTGCCGGCCGCCCCGCCCGGCGTGTGACGGCGGTGCACTTCCGCGGGCCCAGCTGGGAGTCCACCGACGACGGGTCACTGGTCGAGGCGGCGGCGGTCGCGTCCGTCCCGGTGGAGGGCACGATCGCGCAGGTGCTGCTGAAGGCCACCAAGAACCGCGGCACGGGCGTGTTCGGCGCCGTCAGCTACGTGCAGCGGCTGGCCACCAGCGGCGGCGTCGCCCCGGCGGGCACCTGCACGGACGGCGCGACGGCGGGCGTGCCGTACCGGGCGCTGTACCGGTTCTTCACCCCGGCCGCCTGACCGCGGGCTCGTTGGCGGAGGCGGACGGGAATCGAACCCGCCTGACCCAGATCCTGGGTCACACCGGTGTTGAAGACCGGGAGGGGCACCAGCCGCCTGAACGCCTCCGCCCCGAACCCTAACCGCCGCAGCGGGCCGGACTGTCGGCGACACGTCCCGAAAGACACTCGACCGGCACCCGTCGCGGCGGCACGATGGTGCGATGCCCGTGCCCGCCCCCTCCGAGTTGCGCCGCCGGTGGGCGGAGCTCGCCACGACCGGCGCGGCGCAGACCGTGACGGCCGGGTTCCTGACCGAGCCGCCGCCGGCCGTGCGGTTCGGGCCGAGCCCGTCGGTGGCGGTGTCGCCCGGTTCGCGGCTGAGCCCGCCCGGCTGGTGCGGCATCGTGACGATCGACGGCGAGGTCATCGCGACCGCGCCCGACGAGGACGCGGCGTCGCTGCTGCGGGCGTTCCTCATCGCCGCGCCGCCGGAGGCGTGGACCGACCCGGACGCGGCCCGGGCGCTGCTGCCCGTCGCCGACGTCCTCGGCCCGGCGGTGCTGGCGTACCTGGACCCGGCGGCGTTCCGCCCCGCGCCCGGACCGGTCGGCGCCGAGCCGCTGGGCGCCCTGCTGGCCGCCGCCGGCCCGGACGAGGCGGGCGAGAGCGGCCTGGCGGACGCCGAGCAGGTGTTCACCGTCGCCGACGACGCGGGCCGGGTGGTGGCGGCGGGCGGCTACGAGCGCTGGCCGGGCGGCCTGGCCCACGTGTGCGTGCTGACCCACCCGGCCGAGCGGGGCCGCGGTCACGGCCGCCGCGCCGCGTCCGCCGCCGTGGCGGCCGCGCTGGCCGAGGGGCTGCGTCCACAGTGGCGGGCCCGGCCGGAGCCGTCGCGGCGGCTCGCGGCGGCGCTGGGCTTCGCCGAGCGCGGCGCCCAGCTCAGCCTGCGGCTCACCCCGACCCGCTGACCGCCGCCGGGCGCGACCGCGCGCGAGGTGGCAGAGTCCGGGGCATGACGACCCGCCTGACCCGGTACGCCCACGGCGGCGGCTGCGCCTGCAAGATCCCGCCCGGCGAGCTGGAGGCCGTCGTGGCGGGCCTGCGCGCGGCCGAGGACGACGGCCCGGACCTGCTGGTCGGCCTGGGCGACGGCGACGACGCGGCCGTGGTGCGGCTTGCCGACGGCGTCGCCGTGGTCGCCACCGCGGACTTCTTCACCCCGGTGGTGGACGACGCGTACGACTGGGGCCGGATCGCCGCCGCGAACGCCCTGTCGGACGTGTACGCGATGGGCGGCGCCCCGGTCGTCGCGGTCAACCTGCTGGCGTGGCCGCGCGACGTGCTGCCGATGGAGCTGGCGGCTGAGGTGCTGCGCGGCGGGCTCGCCGTCGCCCGGGAGGCGGGCTGCCCGGTGGCGGGCGGGCACAGCGTGGACGACCCGGAGCCCAAGTACGGCATGGCGGTCACCGGCATCGCCGACCCGGCCCGGCTGCTGCGCAACGACGCGGGCGCGCCGGGGGTGCCGCTGACGCTGACCAAGCCGCTGGGCATCGGCGTGCTCAACAGCCGGCACAAGGCGACCGGGGAGGTGTTCCCGCAGGCGGTGGCGGCGATGACGGCCCTGAACCGGGACGCGTCGGCGGCGGCGCTGGCGGCGGGGGCGGTGTGCGCGACGGACGTGACGGGCTTCGGCCTGCTCGGTCACCTGCACAAGCTGGCCCGGGCGAGCGGGGTGACGGCCCGGCTGGACGCCGCCGCGGTGCCGTACCTGGAGGGGGCGCGCGCTGCGGCGGCGGCCGGCCACGTCAGCGGCGGCACCCGGCGCAACCTGGACTGGGTGCGCCCGCACCTGGACAGCGCCGCGGGCGAGGACGAGCTGCTGCTGCTGGCGGACGCGCAGACCTCGGGCGGCCTGCTGGTCGCGGGCGAGCTGCCGGGTCACCCGGTGGTCGGCGAGCTGGTCGCGGCCCGCGACGGGGTCACGATCGAGGTGCGCTGAGCCCGGCGAACGCCGCGCGGTTGACGACGTCGCGGCCGTGCACCGCGAACACCACGTGCTCGAACACGCCCAGGTGCGGGGCGAACGCGGCCGCCACCACGGCCGGGTCGTTGCCGAACACGCCGCAGCCCCACGCGCCGAGCACGATGCGCCGGTGGCCGTGCGCGGCCGCGACGGCGACGACGCGGGCGGCCCGCCGGGCCAGGACGCCCGGCACCGCCGACAGCAGATCCGGCGCGTGGTGGCCGACGGCGACCCGGTTCGGCGCGGCGGCGGTCAGGAACGACACCGGGTACGGGGCCGGCAGGAACGCGCCGCCGTCGTCGCGGAACACCGGCACCCGCGGCGAGTGGATGACCCGGTCGCTGTAGATCAGGCGGGCGTGGGTGCGGTGGTGGGTGTAGAAGTCGCCGGCGGCGAGCTGGCAGTGGTACAGCGCGGACGCGCGGGCGATGCTCTCCTCCTGCGCCTTCGCCCCGGTGCGGAAGCCGCCGCCGGGGTTCTTGGCGGACGCGAACACCAGGCACGCCACGTCCCCGCCGAGCCGCGCGGCCGCCGCCAGGCTGGTCTCGCCGGTCACCTCGACGACGGGCGGGGCCGGCGCCGCGACGGGCTCCGGCAGCGGGTCGTCCGGCAGGTGCAGCCGGGTGCCGGCGACGGCGACCGCGACGTCGATCGGCACGCGGGTCCCGTCCGGGCCGGGGTACCAGCCGCGGTCCGCGCACTCCACCGTCTCGCGGGCGATCTCCCGCAGCCTGGCGCTCACGGCACCGATCATGGCGGGCGGGGGCGCCGCCGCGCGAGCCGATAAGCGATTCGCCCGAGAAGCCGGGCGTGCGGGTCCGGGCGGCGGCCACTACGTCCGGGACTGAGCGTCCGCCGTGGCCGGGGCCGTCGGCATCTTCGTCACCAGCGGCAGCGCCAGCGCCACGAGCGCCACGACGGCGATCACGGTGAACGGCACCGTGTAGCTCTGGCCGCTGGACTCGTACAGCAGGGCCGTGATCAGCGGGCCGGCGACGCCGCCGATGCTCCACGCGACGATCATCGCCCCGTACACCGCGCCCGCGTTCGGCGTGCCGAAGAAGTCGGCCGCCGTCGCGGGCATGGTGCCGAAGCCGCCGCCGTAGGCGAGGTAGACGAGCGCGGCGAGCACGGCGAAGATCACGAACGTGCCGGCGTGCGGCAGGATCGCGAAGCACACCGCCTGCAGCGCCAGCATGCCGAGGAACGCGCGCATGCGGCCGATCCGGTCGGACAGGGCGGCCCACGCGATGCGGCCGGCGCCGTTGAACAGGCCGAGCACGCCGACCAGGCCGGCGGCGGTGGCGGCGCTGGCGCCCGCCACGGTCTGGGCGGCGTCGGCGGCCTGGGAGATGAGCGCGATGCCGCACGCGGTGTTGAGCGCGAGGATGGCAGTGAGCAGGTACCACTGCGGGGTGCGCAGCGCCTCCGACAGGGTGTACACCCGGGTGCCGGCGACGGCCGGGCCGGCCTTGGCGGGCTCGAAGCCGGGCACCCGGTAGCCGGCGGGCGGGTTGCGGAACAGCGCCGCCCCGGCCGCGGCGGCGACCAGGTAGGCGATGCCCAGCGGCAGGAACACGCTGGGCTTGTCGTCGGTGCCGTTGAGCAGCGCCTTGGCGACGGGCGCGGTGATCACCGCGCCGAAGCCGAACCCGGCGACCGCGATGCCGGTGATGAGACCGCGCTTGTCGGGGAACCACTTGGCCAGCATGGCGATCGGGGTGATGTAGGCGGCGCCGAGGCCGATGCCGCCCAGCACGCCGTAGGTGAGCACGAGCAGCCACAGCTGGTCGGCCGACGACACCAGGGACGCCAGCATGATGCCGATCGCGTAGAGGACCGACCCGCCCAGCGCCACCGGGCGGGGGCCGCGCCGGTCCTGGATGCGGCCGCCGATCAGGCTGCCGATGAAGATCGTGCCGATGGCCACCTCGAACGGCAGCACCGCCTCGGCCTTGCTCCAGCCGAACTGCTCCTGCAGCGGCCCGTTGAACACGCTCCACGCGTACACCGCGCCGAGCGCCAGCTGGACGAGGACCGCCGCGACGACGATCCACCAGCGGCCCCGGGTCGGGTCGCGGTCTGTCTGTTGTGCCATGTCGGGCCTCCTGCGGGGGTCAGGAACCTCCGGCATCACCGCTCTCGGCGCGCCGCTGCAGTCGCTCGCGTTGCGGGACGACGACGTACTTCGGGTCCTTGGCCGAGGCCATGCCGCCCTCGAAGATGCCGAACCGGGTCGCCAGGGACGCGGCCAGCAGCGACAGCCCGGACAGCGCCGACGCCACCCGGCTGCGGCGCCCCAGCAGCGCGCCGGCCACCCCGGCGGCGGTGAGGGCGCGCCCGGCGCGCAGGAGCCGGCCGGCGCGGCCGGTGCGGTACGGCTCGGACAGCAGGCCCTTGGTGGTCTCGACGCGGTGCGCGCCGTACAGCTCCAGGGCCGCGCCGCACACCGCCATCCGGCGGGCCGGGCCGGCCTGGTCGCACGGCGCCGCGAGCAGGCCGACGGCGGCGCCGCTGGCCAGCGCGCTGCCCGCGAACACGAACGGCAGCTCCTCGTACGCGGCGTGCCAGCTCGGCGTGGACGTGTCGGACAGCAGCACGGCCGTGTACGTGGCCAGCGCGGGCGCGGTGAGCGCGGCGCCGACCTGGCCGGCGGCGCCCAGCGGCGGCAGCAGCCGGCGGACCAGGCCGAGCACCCCGCGCTCGGGCAGCAGCGGGGCGCCCTCGGCGATGGCGGCGACGCCGGCGGCCGGGCCGAACGCGGTCAGCACCCAGGTGCCCACCGACATGGGCGAGGTCGGCTTGGCGACCCGCAGCATGTGGTGGAAGCGGGCGGGCCGGCCGAGGTCGTGGATGAGGAAGTACGCGCTGGCGGTGACGGCGCCGAGCGCGGCGAGCCGGCCGGCGCGGCCCAGGGCCGGCCGGCCACTGAGGTCGCCCGCGGCGGCCAGCAGCGACGACCCGGCGGCGAGGCCGCCGGTGAACAGGTACGCGGCGATGTCGTGGTGCCACACGGGCGCCTTGACGATCGGCTTGCCGTAGTAGGAGCCGAAGGAGGCGGGCGGCACCATGGGCCGGTCGCCCCTGCCGCCGCCCTTCCTGCCGCCGCGGCGGGAAGTCCCGTCGCGGACCGGCCCGCCGGGCGCCTCGTCGCGGGCCAGGCCGCTGCCCGGCCGCCCGGCCGGGGGCCGCTCGCCGAGCCCGCCGGGGCGCTCCGCCTCGGTCGCCGGGCGGCCGCGGTCGTCGCGCTCGCCGTAGTCCTCGCCGAGGCGGTCCGAGGTGGCGCTCATCGCCGCCGCCCCGCGGCCGCCACGACGACCGCGGCGGCCATCGTGAGCGCGGCCAGCCCGGCCCGCCGCCACATCGCCGGCAGGTTCTTCGTGGGCACCACCGGGTCGGGCGGCAGGCCGTACACCTCGGGCTCGTCGAGCAGCAGGAAGAACGCGCCGTCGCCGCCGACCCCGTCGTTCTCGTCGTGGCCGTACAGCCGGGCCTCGCCGACGCCCTGCTCGTGCAGGGCGGCGACCCGGGTGGCGGCGCGCTCGCGCAGCTCGGACAGCTCGCCGTACTGGATGGACTCGGTGGGGCAGGCCTTGGCGCAGGCCGGGGTGAGGCCGTCGCCGATGCGGTCGTAGCACATCGTGCACTTCCACGCCCGGCCGTCGCCCTGCCGCTGGTCGATGACGCCGTACGGGCAGGCCGGGATGCAGTAGCCGCAGCCGTTGCAGATGTCCTCCTGCACCACGACGGTGCCGAACTCGGTGCGGAACAGCGCCCCGGTCGGGCACACGTCCAGGCAGCCGGCGTGCGTGCAGTGCTTGCACACGTTGGACATCATCAGCCAGCGGAAGTCGGTGCGCGGCGCGTCCGGGATGCGCCCCGGCAGGTCGTGGCCGGGCATGCCGAGGAACTGCGGGCCGGGCGGCGCGACCGTGCCCGCCGCGGCGAGGGCGTCGACGGCGGGCGGCACCCCCGGGTCGGTGCCCGTGTCCTGGCCGGCCGAGGCGGCCACCACGGCGCTGTGCGCGCTCGCGGACGGGCCGGCCGGGGTGCCCGCGAACGCCCCCGGCGTGTCGGTGCCCGCCCCGGACGAGGCGCGCGGCTGCTCGATGAACGCGACGTGCCGCCACGAGTTCGCCGTCAGCCCGCCGGTGTTGTCGTACGACATGCCGAGCAGGTTGAAGCCGTCGTCGGGGACGCCGTTCCACTCCTTGCACGCCACCTCGCACGCCTTGCAGCCGATGCAGACGCTGGTGTCGGTGAAGAACCCCATCCGCGGCGGCGCGTCGGTGTACCCCGCGTCGGGGGCGGGGTCGAGGGGGCCGTACAGGCTGTTGGACGGCACGTCAGTCCTCCGGCGGGGTCAGCATCGGCGTGTGGTGGCCGGGGTCCAGCCCGGCGCGGCGGCGGTAGCCGGCCAGGAACGGCAGCAGCTCCGGGCCCTCGGGGCGGCGGCCCGGCCGCATGTCGCAGGTGCCCACCTTGGACTCCTGGATGAGCACGTTCGGGTCGAGCGTGATGCCGATGAGGTCGTTGGCCGCGTCGCCGGTGACCAGCCCGGAGAACCCGAAGTGGTACGGCAGCCACACCTGGTGCACGGTGCGGCCGTCGATGCGCAGCGGCGTCAGCCGATCGGTCACCAGCACCCGGGCCTCGATCGCCGAGCGGGCGGTGACGATCGTCGCCCAGCCCAGGTGGTCCAGGCCGCGCAGGGCCGCCAGCTCCGGCGACACCTCCACGAACATCGCGGGCTGCAGCTCCGACAGGTACGCCAGCTGCCGGCTCATGCCGCCGGCCGTGTGGTGCTCGGTCAGCCGGCTCGTGGAGAAGATGAACGGGAAGACCTCGGCGTGCTCCTCGGGCGGGCTGGGGTTGACCAGGTTGTCGGTGCGGTCGTACAGCTTGCGCGTCGGGTTGGCCTGCTGGCGGTACAGCGGGTTGCGCACCGGCGACTCGACCGACTCGTAGTGCGTGGGCAGCGGCCCATCGATCAGCCCGCTGGGCGCGTACAGCCAGCCCTTGCCGTCGCCCTGCATGATGAACGCGTCGTCGCCGGAGATCGCCGCGACGCCCGTCGCGCCCTCCGGCGGCCGGTACGACGGCGGTTTGGTCTTCTCGAAGTCCGGCACGTCGTAGCCGGTCCACTCCCCCGCCTCGCCGGCGTCAGGGTCCCACCACACGTACTTCTTGCGCTCCGACCACGGCCGGCCGTCCGGGTCGGCCGAGGCCCGGTTGTACAGGGTGCGGCGGTCGGCGGGCCACACCCACCCCCACTCGCGCGCCACCCAGTCCTGCTCGGCGCCGGGCTTGCGGCGGGCGGCCTGGTTGACGCCGTCCTTGTACACGCCGGCGTAGATCCAGCAGCCGCACGCGGTGGAGCCGTCGGCCTTGAGCGCGGTGAAGCCGGGCACCGGCGCGCCGGTCGCCACGTCGTAGCCGTTGATCTCCTTCAGGACGTCCTCACCGGACGGTTCGTCGTGCCGCTCGCCGTACAGCGGGTAGTCCCACGTCAGCGCCTGCAGGCCGCGGTCGCGCGGGTCCTGCGACGAGGCCAGCCGCTCCTTGACCATCCGGCCGAGGTGGTAGAAGAACCACAGCTCGCTGCGGCAGTCGCCCGGCGGCTCGACGGCCTTCTCGCGCCACTGCAGCATCCGCTGGGTCTGGGTGAACGTGCCCTCCTTCTCCACATGGGACGCGGCGGGCACGACGAACACCTCGGTGCGGCACTCCTCCGGCACCAGCTCGCCGGTGGCGACCTCCGGGCCGTTCTTCCAGAACTCCGCGCTCTCGATCATGAACAGGTCGCGGACGACCAGCCAGTCCAGGTTGGCCATGCCGAGGCGCTGCGCCTTGCCGTGCGCCGAGCCGACGGCCGGGTTCTGGCCGAGCAGGAAGTAGCCCTTGATCTTGCCGTCGATCATGTCCAGCACCTGCTGGTAGGTGCCGTGGTCGCCGGTCAGCTTCGGCAGCCAGTCGAAGCCCCAGTCGTTCTCCGCCGTCGCCGCGTCGCCGAAGTACGCCTTGAGCAGGCTCACCGCGTACGACTCGGCGTTGGCCCAGAAGCCCTTCTGGTCCGGGTGCCGGATGCTGTCCACCCACTGCCGGAACGAGTCGTGCGTGCCCGCCACCGGCATCGGCAGGTATCCGGGCAGCAGGTTGAACAGGGTGGGGATGTCGGTGGAGCCCTGGATGCTGGCGTGCCCGCGCAGCGCCATGACGCCGCCGCCCGGCCGGCCCATGTTGCCCAGCAGCAGCTGGATGATCGCGCCGGTGCGGATGTACTGCACGCCGACGGAGTGCTGCGTCCAGCCGACCGAGTAGACCAGCGCGGTGGTGCGCTCGCGGCCGGAGTTGCGGGTCCACGCCTCGCACACCTTCAGGAACTTCTCCGGCGGCACGCCGCACACCTGCTCGACGACCTCCGGTGTGTAGCGGGCGTAGTGCCGCTTCAGCACCTGGTAGACGCAGCGCGGGTCCCGCAGGGTCGGGTCGCGCGGCACGTCGGCCGGGATCGGCGGCCCGTGCGACTCCTGCTCCAGCCCGGACGCGGTCTCCCGGTCCTCGGCGGCGTCGCCGGCGTCCTGCGCGGTGTGCTGCTGGCCCTGGTACTGCCAGGTCGTCTGGTCGTAGACGTTCTTCTCCGGGTCGTACCCGCTGAACAGCCCGTCCAGGTCCTCGGTGTCCTGGAAGTCCTCACTGACCAGCATGGACGCGTTGGTGTACGCGAGCACGTACTCCCGGAAGTCCAGCTCGTTGGACAGGATGTAGTTGATCACCCCGCCGAGGAAGACGATGTCCGCGCCCGCGCGCACCGGCACGTAGGTGTGCGCCAGCGCGCTCGTGCGGGTGAACCGCGGGTCGACGTGGATGATCTCCGCGCCGCGCTTCTTCGCCTCGACCACCCACTGGAACCCGACCGGGTGCGCCTCGGCCATGTTCGAGCCCTGGATGACGATGCAGTCCGCGTTCGCCAGATCCTGGAGGAATCCGGTGGCCCCGCCCCGGCCGAAGGAGGTCCCCAGACCGGGGACCGTGGCGGAGTGTCAAATACGCGCCTGGTTCTCGATCTGAATGGCTCCCATGGCGGTGAAGAGCTTCTTGATCAGGTAGTTCTCCTCGTTGTCCAGGGTCGCGCCGCCCAGGCTGGAGATGCCGAGCGTGCGGTTGTGCCGCGGGTCCCAGCCGGCGTCGCGCGCGGCGAGCACCCGGTCGGCGATCATGTCCATCGCGGTGTCGAGGTCGAGCCGCTCCCAGTCCGTGCCGTACGGCCGGCGGTAGAGCACCTCGGTGACGCGGCGGTCGCTGGTGACCAGGCTCTTGGACGCCGAGCCCTTCGGGCACAGCCGGCCGCGCGAGATGGGGCTGTCCGGGTCGCCCTCGATCTGGGTGACCTGCCCGTCGGAGACGTAGACGCGCTGGCCGCAGCCGACCGCGCAGTACGGGCACACCGAGCGGGCCACCGAGTCGGCCGTCCCGGTGCGGGCGGTCAGGGCCTTCGACCGCGGCGACTGTGCGGCGGCGCCCCGGCCCAGCGGGTCGGTGCCGGTCAGCTGCCGGTAGACCGGCCAGCCCTCGATCCAGGTCCGGACACCCATGCCATCACCCTAATCTGTGACGCGCCCGAAACACACGGCGACGACCATGAATTCCATGGAACCCGGATTCCTCGATCACGCCGCCCTAAACCTCGCTGCGGCGGGCCGGATCCTGTTCCGCATCGAGCAGACGTTCCGGTACGACTACGCCGCCCCGGTGACCGACCTGGCGCAGCGGCTGGTCATCGTGCCGCGCCGCCGGCACGGCGAGCTGCGCCGCCGCGGCCACACGCTGCAGGTCCGCGGCGCGGCGCATGCCCGGCGCACCCGCGCCGACGCCGGCGGCAACACCGTCGTGCGGGTCCGGGCCGCGCGGGTCGAGTCGGCGGTCGAGTTCCGGCTCACCGCCGACCTGGAACGCCGCGCCGCCGACGGCCCGCCGGTGCTGCCCGCGGCCGCGCTGCGCGACCCGCGGCTGCTGCGCCCGACCCGGCTCACCGCCGCGGACGAGGCCCTGCGAGAGCTGGCGGCCGGCCTGCCCGCCGACGACCTCGCCGACCGGATCAGCGCCGCGGTGCACGCCGCCGTGGCGTACACCCGCGGGGTCACCGGGGTGCGCACGACGGCGGCCGAGGCGCTGCGCGGCGGCCGCGGGGTCTGCCAGGACCACGCCCACGTGATGCTGGCCCTGTGCCGGCTGCGCGGGCTGCCCGCCCGGTACGTGTCCGGCCACCTGCTCGGCGAGGGCGGCACGCACGCGTGGGTGGAGGTGCTGGAGGCGCGCGGCGACCACGCCGTGGCGGTGGCGCACGACCCGTGCCACGGCCGCCGGGCCGGCGCCGGGCACCTGACGGTGGCGGTCGGGCGCGACTACGCGGACGTGGCGCCGACGTCCGGCACGTTCACGGGCCCGCCGGGCGGCCGGCTGACGGGCACCCGCCGGGTCGGCGTGGTGGCCGTCGGCTAGCCGGGACCGCGCACGGTGCGCAGCAGGTGCCCGGGCAGGCGCAGCGGCCGCCCGCCGTCCTGCGCGGCCACGGCGACCGGCTCGACCCGGGTGTGCTCCCAGGCGGGCGGGGCGAAGGCCGCCCGCAGCTCCGGCTCGGTCACACCCCAGCCGTGCTCGCCGTGCGGGCTGATCGCCAGCACGACGACGGTCGCCCCGGGCGCGGTCAGGCCGGGCAGCAGCGCCAGGTAGCGGGCGGCCGCGTCGCCGCCCAGCCGGTGCAGGCTGTGCAGCAGGCCCGAGTCGACCACCGCGTCGAACGGCCCGCCGGGCGGCGGCGCCGCCGTGACGTCGTGCACCGCGAACCGCACGTCCAGGCCCGCGGCGGCGGCCTTGGCCCGGGCGGCGGCGATCGCCACGGCCGACACGTCGACCCCGGTCACGTGGTGGCCGCGGCGGGCCAGGGCCAGCGCCAGCTCGCCGGTGCCGCAGCCGGCGTCCAGCACGGCCGGGCCGCGCACCTCGTCGAGGACCGCCGCCAGCGCCGGCTGCGGGCCGCCGATCTCCCACGGCGCGCCGGACCGGTAGACGTCGTCGTAGCCGTGGTCAGAGCTCGAAGAGGCCACGCATCGCCTCCGTCAGCTTCGCCATGCTCGCGCCGGTGACCATGCCGAGCCGCTCCGCGCCGACCGACGCCGGCAGCCGGCGCATGCGGTTGACCACGACCACGCCGCCGACCGGGTCCTGCTCGCTGAGGGCCACCGCGAACGGCGGCAGCTCGGTGGCGCCGCGCTGGCGCACGATCGGGGCGCAGAACGGCGCCGCGTTCACCCGCTCGTTGTAGGCGTCGCCGGACAGGACCAGGACGCGGTACCGCAGGTCGGTGCGGTTGCCGATCGTCCAGATCTCGCCGCGGTTCACCGGGGCTGTCCTGACGGCGCGGCCATGCCGATCAGCCTACCGCCGCCGGGTGCGCGCCGGTGGGCGCGTCAGGCCGCGGACCGCTCCGGGACGCCCTCGAGCACGCCGGCCCCGGCCAGGGCGGCCTTGCGGCGCTGCTTGGCCCGGTACATGGCCTGGTCGGCGCGGGTGATCAGCTCGTCGGGGTCGGCGTCGCCGGACGAGACCATCGCCCCGACGCTGGCGCTGATCCGCACCGGCTCGCCGGCCAGCAGGAACGGCTCGGTCAGCGCGGCGTCGATGTGCTCGCTCAGCCGGGCGACGGCCTGCTGCTGCGCCGACTCCTCGCACAGCACGAGGAACTCGTCGCCGCCGTAGCGGGCCAGGGTGTCGCCGGCGCGCAGGCCGGTGCGGATGCGGGCGCCCACCTCGGTGAGCAGCCGGTCGCCGGCCACGTGGCCCAGCCGGTCGTTGACCGCCTTGAAGCCGTTGAGGTCGCAGAACAGCAGCACCACCGCCGGCCGGCCGGAGGCCCGCTCGCGGTCCAGCGCCTCCGTCAGCCGGGTGAGCAGCTCGGCGCGGTTGGGCAGGCCGGTGAGCGCGTCGTGGGTGGCCTGGTGCACCAGGGCCTGCTCCGCCTGCTCGCGCTGCCAGGCCAGCCGGCCCACCCGCACCATCACCAGCGGGGCGACGAGCAGGCTGCCGAGCACCAGCAGCGGGCCGTCGGCGTCGAGGCCGACCAGCTCGCGGGCGCCGCCCGCCACCGGGTTGGCGACGAGCGCGACGCCGAGGAAGGTGAGCCGGCCGACGGTGAGCCGGTCGACGGGGTCCGGGCCGGGCGACGTGAGCTCGCGCGCCGAGTGGTGCAGCGGGGCCGCGCCCACGCACAGGTACGCCAGCAGGAACAGCATCTCGATCCAGCCGGGCCGGCCGGTGGTCATCGAGCCGGTGCTCATCGCCAGGATCGTGTTGCCGATCAGCGACACCACCAGCGCGACGATCAGCAGCTCGACGGCGAGCAGCCGGCGGTCGGCGACCATCCAGACGCGCGCCAGCGCGCCCAGCACGCCGACCAGCACCAGCAGGCTGACCAGCACGGCGATCTGCTCGGCGTTGCCGGCCGCCATGGCCTCCATGCGGGGGTGGATCAGCAGGATCCACAGCACGCCGCCGAGGCCCATCGCGGCCACCGACACGTCGATGATGCCGCCGATGTCGTTGCTGCCCCGGCGCAGGACCAGCTTGATGGCCGCCACCAGCAGGATGGCGTGCCCGACCGTCATCAGGTTCTCGGCGACGAGCTGGTGCTCCCGGCCGAACAGCGGGGTGAGGGCGTTGGCGACCGTCAGCACGCTCATCGCGGCGAACAGGATCTGCCAGGGCCGGCGGTGGCCGCCGTGCAGGGTGCGCAGCAGCATGCCCAGCGGGATCAGCGTGGCGCCCGAGACCAGGCCGTACGTCACGACCCGGACGTTCATGGGAATGACCGGGTGGACCACCGTCAGGATGCCGATGATGACGACATACCGACGGAAGGCCGCCAAGCGATCGCCCCCGGTGTTCACGGCGTTCCCATCGGCCGTGGCCCCGCGGGGGTGAGGCCTTTACCGGGGGCGGCGGGACCCGGCCGGGCGTTCCGGATGGCGGACGGCGGGCCGGACCGTCGAACCCCGTGCGCGATGGGCGCGTAACAATGTGCACGGCGGACAGCGCCGGAGTGCGGCGGCGACCGCTCCCGGCACCCCTGACGGAGGGACGACAATGACGGCAAAGGCGCAGATCGGTGTGACCGGCCTCGCGGTGATGGGCCGCAACCTGGCCCGCAACCTGGCCCGGCACGGCCACACGGTGGCGGTGCACAACCGGTCGTACGGCCGCACCAAGGAGCTGGTGGAGGAGTTCGGGCACGAGGGCACGTTCCTCCCGGCCGAGACGGCCGAGCAGTTCGTGGCGAGCCTGGAGCGCCCCCGCCGGGTCGTCATCATGGTGAAGGCGGGCAAGGCCACCGACGCCGTCATCGACGAGTTCGCCCCGCTGCTCGAAGAGGGCGACATGATCGTCGACGCGGGCAACGCGCACTTCGCGGACACCCGCCGGCGCGAGGCCGCCCTCAAGGAGCGCGGCCTGCACTTCGTCGGCACCGGCGTGTCCGGCGGCGAGGAGGGCGCCCTGCACGGCCCGGCGATCATGCCCGGCGGGTCGAAGGAGTCGTACGAGGCGCTCGGCCCGCTGCTGGAGGACATCGCGGCGAAGGTCGACGGCGAGCCGTGCTGCGCGCACGTCGGGCCGGACGGCGCGGGGCACTTCGTGAAGATGGTGCACAACGGCATCGAGTACGCCGACATGCAGCTCATCGCCGAGGCGTACGACCTGCTGCGGCAGGCCGGCGGGCACTCCCCCGCCGAGATCGCGGAGGTGTTCCGCGGCTGGAACTCCGGCCGGCTGGGTTCGTACCTGATCGAGATCACCGCGGAGGTGCTCGGCCACACCGACGCGGCCACCGGGCAGGCGTTCGTCGACGTGGTGCTCGACCAGGCGCAGCAGAAAGGCACCGGCAGCTGGACCGTGCAGACCGCGCTCGACCTGGGCGTGCCGGTCAGCGGCATCGCCGAGGCCGTGTTCGCCCGCGCCCTGTCCGGCGGCGCGTCGGTGCGCGAGGCCGCGGCCGGGCTGCCCGGCCCCACCCCGTCGGTGGTCGGCGGGTCGCTGGTCGAGGACGTCGAGCAGGCCCTCTTCGCGTCCAAGATCGTCGCGTACGCGCAGGGCTTCCAGCAGATCCAGGCCGCCAGCGCCGAGTACGGCTGGGACATCGACCCCGGCGCGATGGCCCGCATCTGGCGCGACGGCTGCATCATCCGCGCCAAGTTCCTGGAGCACATCCGGGTCGCGTACGACAAGGCGCCGGAGCTGCAGTCGCTGCTCGTCGACGACTACTTCCTCGAGGCCGTCGGCGGCGCGCAGGAGGCGTGGCGGCGGGTCGTGGTGACCGCGGCCCAGCAGGGCATCCCGGCGCCGGGCTTCGCCACCGCCCTGGCCTACTACGACGGGCTGCGCGCCAAGCGCCTCCCGGCGGCGCTGATCCAGGGCCAGCGTGACTTCTTCGGCGCGCACACCTACCGGCGCACCGACCGCGAGGGCTCGTTCCACGTGCTGTGGGCGGGCGACCGCTCCGAGGTCGAGGGCTGACCGGCGCCGGCCCGCGGGGCCGTCAGACCGCCACGGTGTGCTCGACGGCACCGGCGGTCTCGGCGGCCCCGTCGGGCTCGGCGGCCCCGGGCGTCTCGCCCGCCTCCCGGGCCAGCAGCGCCGTGGTGTCCGCGGCCGGGGCGGGCCGGCCCAGCAGGTAGCCCTGGCCGCTGGTGTAGCCCAGCTCGGTGAGCCGGGCCAGCTGCTCCACGTCCTCGATGCCCTCGGCCACCGTCTGCAGGCCCAGCGTGGCGGCGAGGCCCGCCACGGCGTCGGCGACCGCGAGGCGGCCCCGGTCGTCGCCGTCGGCGATGCCGTCGACGAACGACTTGTCCAGCTTCAGGATGTCCATCGGGAACGCCCGGACCAGGCTCAGCGACGACTGGCCGGTGCCGAAGTCGTCCAGCGCCAGCTGCACGCCCAGCTCGTGCAGGGCGCGCAGGGTGGCCTGCACGTCCGGCCCGTCCAGCACCGACGACTCGGTCACCTCAAGGATCAGGTGCGCCGGGCGCAGCCCGGTGTCGGCCAGGGCGGCCGTGACGTCGGCGACGAACGTGGGGTCGCGCAGCTGCCGCACGGCCACGTTCACGCCGATGCCGGTCAGGCCCGCGCCGGACGGCTCAGCCAGCCACCGCGCGAACTGCGCGCACGCCTCGCGCAGCACCCAGCGCCCCAGCGGCACGATGAGGCCGTTGCGCTCGGCCACCGGGATGAACGCGGGCGGCGGCACCAGGCCCCGCTCGGGGTGCTGCCAGCGCACCAGCGACTCGAAGCCGGTGATCCGGCCGGTGTCCAGGTCGCGCACCGGCTGGTAGACCAGGAACAGCTCCTCGCGCTCCAGCGCCAGCAGCAGCTCGCTGCCGACCCGGGCGTGGTCCATCAGCTCGCGGCGCATCCGCGGCTCGAACAGCACCCAGGACGCCTTGCCGGCCGCCTTCGCCTGGTACATGGCGATGTCGGCGTTGCGCAGCACGTCGTCGGGCCGGTCGCCGGCCCCCGCGACGGCCACGCCGACGCTGGCGTGCACCAGCAGCTGGTGCTCCCCCGCCATGACGGGGGCGGCGAGCGCGCTCAGCAGCCGGGCCGCCGCCGCGCCCGCGACGTCCGCCTCGTCCTCGGCGAGCAGCACCGCGAACTCGTCGCCGCCGAGGCGGGCCGGCAGGTCCTCGCCGCGGGTGTGCTCGCGCAGGCGGTGGGCCACCTCCACGAGCAGCCGGTCGCCGACCTCGTGGCCGAGGGTGTCGTTGACCATCTTGAAGTCGTCGATGTCGACCAGCAGCACCGCCGCGGGCTGGTGGGCGGCCACCCGGCCGGCCAGCACGGCGCCGAACCGGGCCCGGTTGGCCAGCCCGGTGAGCGGGTCGTGGCTGGCCTGGTGCTCCAGGTCCACCTGCTGGCGGCGGACGCTGGCCAGCAGGCGGCGGTAGTCGCGCAGCCCGAGCAGCTGGCGCAGCCACACGGCGGCCGCGATGCCGGCAGCGCCGATCACCACGGCCCGCTGGGCGGACGGCAGCTCGCGCACCGACACCAGCAGCACCAGGGCGCCGGTGGCGGTGATCGCCAGCCACGGCAGCAGGTCGAAGAAGCTGAGCCGGCGGCGGGTGCCCGGGTCCTCGACGCCGGAGGCGATCCACTGCTGTCGAGCCGCCGCCGCACTGACGATCAGCGCGACCAGGGGCAGCGCCAGCACGGCGCCGGCCAGCCGCACCACGTCGGCCGCCGCGATCAGGCAGAACGCCGCCACCGAGCCGACCGCCGGGGCCAGGCTGAGCAGCCGGACGGCGCCCGCGTCGAGGTGCCCGCCGAGCGAGCGGCCCGCCTTGCCGATCACCACGACGGTGACCAGGCCGCCGACGCCGACGCCGGCCGCCGCGAGCTGGGTGCGCAGGGGCAGGCCGGCCGGGGCGATGTCGAGCAGCACGTACCAGTAGAAGACGCCGGCGGCCAGGGCGACCGTCGCGGCGTCCAGGGCGAGCTGCGCCCAGCGCAGCCAGGAGCGCTCGCCCAGCGGCAGGCGGGCGAAGGCGTACACGGCGACGGCGAGGCCGACCATCATCGGCGCCGCCGCCTGCGGCGACAGCCCGGACGCGGCCTCCAGGGCGGCGGGCCGGCGGGCCGCCGCGGTGAGCGAGCCGACCGCGCCCGCGGTGACCCACATCAGGGCCGTGGCCATGCGCCGCCAGAACCGGGCGGCGGGCTGCGAGATGTAGATCATCGTGGCGGCGCGGCGGCAGGCCAGGACGGAGAAGCCGAGCGCGACGATGCCGCCGACGTACACGTACACCACCGGGCCGCCGCGCCCCAGCTGCCACAGCACCAGCCAGGCGGCCACCACGGCGGCGGTCAGCGCCGTCGCCGCCAACGGCAGCAGGCCGCGCCGCCGGAGCGGTGCGGCGCCGGTGCTGCGCGCGCGGGGCATGTTGGGCTGCTCTCCTCGGTGACGAGTCCTCGTCGTTACCGTCGGCGGCGGCGGGCCCGGATCAAGTTTTCGCGGGCACCGCTTCCCCCTGCCCCCGCAGGTCAGCCGATGAGCGCGGCGCGCCGGAACGCCCGGACGCCGAGCACCGCCAGCGGCGCGAACGCCAGGCCGACGACGGCCGAGACCACCAGCGGCATGCTGAGCGGTATGACGAAGGCGCCGGCCAGGCAGACCAGCGGCACCGGGACGATCCACCAGCTCAGCACCCCGGCCCGGGCCAGCCCGGCCAGCGCGACGACGACGCCGAGCAGCGCCAGGTCCTGCACGCCGGACCACGCCTGCAGCCAGGGAGCGTCGAGGACACGCTCGGAGAGCGCCACCGCCTGCTCCGGCGGCAGGGTGCGGCCCACCTCCATGATCCACCAGTCGCTGAGCACGGCCCCGGAGACGTTGAGGAATCCCAGGACCATGAGCAGCGTGCCGGTGAGCGTGGCGAGCCGGCCCCGCCGGCCCCGCACGAGCAGCGGCAGCAGCAGCGCGCCGACGCCGAGCAGCAGGTTGCCGTAGTGGAACAGCAGCGCCGACATCTCGGTCAGCAGGGGGTCGCGGGCGAGCGAGGCGACGTAGCCCGCGGCGTCGTCCGTCTCCTGCGACGGCGAGGTGACAGCGCCGCCGAGGAACAGCAGCGGGCCCGCGACGAGGGCGCCGCCGCCGAGGCGGACGAGCAGCCGGCGGGTCCCGGCCGACGCGGCCGCCTCGTCGGCGGGCACCGCGGCGGCGACGGCGGGCGGGGTGGTGATGGTGCTGGTCATGGCGTTCTCCCAGGTCGTGTTCGGTGGTGATGGCCAGAACCGTAGGCCGGGCGGCGGTCCCGGCGATGCCGCCGCCAAGCTCGACCCGGTCCGCCGGGCGGCGGACGACCGGCGCACCCCCGGTCATCCCCGCGGTGGACCTGCGCGGGCCCCCGGCGTCGCTACCGTGATCGCCATGACCAGACGGGACGCCGCGGTGCCGCTCGCCGCCTGCGCGGTGCTGACGCTGCTCGGCGTCGCGGAACTGCTGCTCGACCGGGAGTACCGGGACGACCCGGCGCCCGTTGCCGCGGCGGTGCTCGTGGTGGCCGTCGCGACCGGCATGGCCGCGTGGTGGCCGCTGGCGGCCGCGTCGCTGATCAACCTGGCGTTCCCGGTGAGCGCGCTGCTCGGCGGCGGCGGGCCGCCCGGCGCCGCCGTCATCGCCATCCTGGCCACGTACGGCTGGCTGGGCTACCGCCGCGCCCCGGACCGCGCCTGGTGGGCGGCGCCCGTCGCCGGGCAGCTGCTCGCGCTGACGGCGGTGCTGCTCAGCGACCTGTCGCTGTGGGAGTCGCTGTTCTTCACCACCCTCTACTGGGCGGCGCTGTGGGTGGGCCGGCTGGTGCGCCGGGAACGCGAGCGCGCCGAGCAGCTCGTCGAGCTGGCCGCCGCCCTGGACGCCGAGCGGGAGGCCCGGGCGCACGCCGCCGTCGTGGCCGAGCGCCAGCGCATCTCCCGGGAGATCCACGACGCCGTCGCCCACTCGGTGAGCGTGATGGTGCTGCAGGTGGGGGTGGTGCGCACCCGGCTGACCGACCGGCCCGTCGAGGCCGACGTCCTGCACGGGGTGGAGCGGCTCGGCCGGCAGTCCGTCGAGGAGCTGCGCGCGCTGGTCGGCATCCTGCGCGACGAGGCGTCCGCCGGGCCGCCCGCCCCGCCGCCGTCGCTGGCCCGGGTCGACGAGCTGCTCGACGCCGTGCGCGCCGCCGGGCTGCCGGTGCAGCTGGAAGTGGAGGGCACCCCCGCCGACCTGCCCCGCACGGTCGACGTGTCCGCGTACCGGGTGACCCAGGAGGCGCTGTCGAACGTGCTGCGGCACGCCGGCCCGGCGCCCACCACGGTGCGGCTGCGGCACACCGGCGACGCGCTCACCGTCGAGGTGGTCGACGCCGGCCCGCAGCCGGGCGCCACGCCACCGCCGCCCGGCGGGCCCGGCGGCAACGGCCTGGCCGGGATGCGCGAGCGGGTCGCCCTGTTCGCGGGCAGCCTCGACGCCGGGCCGGTGCCGGGCGGCGGGTTCGCCGTCCGCGCCCGCTTCCCGCTGGGGCGGGCCCGGTGAGCACCCGGATCGTCCTGGCCGACGACGAGGCGATGATCCGCGCCGGGCTGCGGATGCTGCTGGAGGCCCAGCCCGGCCTGGCGGTCGTCGGCGAGGCCGCCGACGGGCTGGAGGCCGTCGAGGTGGCCGCCCGCACCCGCCCCGACGTGGTGCTCATGGACATCCGCATGCCCCGGCTCGACGGCATCGAGGCGGCCCGCCGCATCATCGCCGCCCGCCCGGAGACCCGGGTGCTGATGGTGACCACGTTCGACGAGGACGAGCACGTCGCCGCCGCGGTCCGGGCCGGCGTCAACGGTTTCCTGCTCAAGGTCTCCCCGCCGGAGCAGCTGCTCGACGCGGTGCGCGCCGTCGCCGCCGGCAACGGGCTGCTCGACCCGGCCGTGACCATGCGGGTGATCCGCTCGCTCGCCGCCGCCCCGCAGCCCGACGCCGCCCGCGCCGCCCGGCTCGCCGCCCTCACCGACCGTGAGACCGACGTGCTGCGGCTGGTGGCGCGGGGGCTGTCGAACGCCGAGATCGCCGCCGCGCTGTTCCTCGGCGAGGCCACCGTCAAGACGTACCTGTCGCGCATGCTCACGAAGCTGGACCTGCGCGACCGGGTGCAGGCCGTCGCGTTCGCGTACGAGAGCGGCCTCGTCCGGCCGGGCACCGGCGGGCCGATCTAGAACCTCCGGTATAGGACCCGCGGGCGATGACCGCGCGTGACCCCGCCCCCTAGGGTGGCACCCATCATGAGGACGCCCTGGAAGCTGCCGGCGGCGCTGGGGGCGCTGCTGCTCCTGGTGTGGCCCGGCCTGCCGCTGACCGGCGCCGTCGACGTCGACCCCGTGGTGACCGTCGCCGGCACGGTCGTGTCGGTCGTCGCCGCGGCCGCCCTGCTCGCCCGGCACCGCGCGCCCGTCGCCGTGGCGGCGGTGACGGCGGTGTGCGGGTACCTGGGGGTCCTGCTCCAGCCCGAGGGCGCCCTGGCCGGGGTCGCGCTGACGGTGCTGGTGGCGTACTTCGCCGTCGCCCTGCACCGGACGGTGCCGCGCGCCGCCGTCGTCGGCGGGGCGCTGCTGACCGGCGACGCGCTGCTCGCGGTGCGCGACCCGTACCCGTTCGCCGAGGACGCCGCCGGCGTGGCGCTGGGCGCTTCCACCTACGTGACCGTGCTCGTCCTCGGGCGGCTGCGGCGCGGCTGGCTCGACGAGCGGGCCGCCGCCGCCGCGCGGGTCGCCGACGCCGAGCGCCGCCGCGAGCGCGCCGCCGACGAGGAACGCCGCCGCCTGGCCCGCGAGCTGCACGACGTCACCGCCCACCACCTCACCTCCATCGTGGTGACCGTGTCGGCGGCGCAGCGCCTCGCCGACCGGCGCCCCGAGCTGGCCGCGCAGGCCCTCGAGTTCGCCGCCGGCACCGGCCGGGAGACCCTGGCCGCGCTGCGCCGGCTCGTCACCGTCATGCGCTCCGCCGCCCCCGACGACGAGTCCGCCCCCGTGCGCCGGCTCGCCGAACTCGTCGACGGGGTGCGCCGGCTCGGCCAGCCCGTCGAGCTCGTCACCCCCGCCGACGGCGCGGCCACCCTGCCGCCGGGCGTCGCCGCCGCCGTGCTCGGCGTGGCCCGGGAGGCCCTCACCAACACGCTGCGGCACGCCGCCGGCAGCCCCGTCCGCGTCGAGCTGGCCGTCACCCCGGCCGGCGTCACCCTCACCGTCGAGGACGACGGCGCCGTCGCCCCCGCCGACGCGGGCGGGCTCGGCGCCGGCCGCGGCCTCGGCGGCATGCGCGACCGGGCCGCCGCCGCGGGCGGCACGCTGGCCGCCGGGCCCCGCTCGCCGCGCGGCTGGCGGGTGCACGCCGACTTCCCCGCCGCCGGCGGGCCCGCCGCCCCGGCCCGGGCGCCCGGCGGGCCGGCGTTCCTGCGCGGGCTGCGGTCCGGGCGCGACGCCGCCGTCGACCACCTGCTCGTCGCCGCCTGCGCCGTGCCGCCCGTCGCCGCCGGCATCGCCGTCGTCCCCCGCAGCACCCCCGCCTGGGAGTCCGCGCTGCTCGTCGCGCTCACCGTCGCGCACGCGCTGCCGCTGTACTGGCGGCGCGTGCACCCCTGGCCCGTGCTCGCGTACGTGCTGATCAGCGCCGCCGCGCTCGCCGCCCTGCTGTCCGCGCGGGTGGCGCCCGGCGAGGCCGGGATCGTCTACCTCGTCGCCGGGCAGGCCGAGTTCTTCGCCGTGTACGCCGTCGCCGCGTACGGGCTGCCGCGCAACGTCACCTGGCTCGCGCCGTTCCCCGCCGCCGGCACGATGGCGCTCACCGGCGCCGCCGGCGTCTACGCCCTCGAACCCACCGACTTCGCCGACACGCCGGCCGACGTGGTGCCCATCCTCGTCATCACCAGCATCCTGTTCGCCATCCTGCTCGCCCCGCCGCTGCTGCTCGCCTGGCTCGTCGGCCACGTGCCCCGGCGGCGCCGCGACCGCGTCCAGGCCGGTGAGGCGTTCGCCGTCGCGCACGCCCTCGCCGGCGCCGAGGCGCACGCCCACGCCGAACGCCTGCGGGTGTCCGCCGGGCTCGGCGACACCGTCCTGCACCGCTCCACCGCGCTGGTCGCCGCCGCCGACGCCGGCCGCCTCGACGGGGTCCTCGACGAGGCCCGCGCCGCCCTCGCCGCCATGCGCGGCCTGCTCGACGGCCTGCACGCCGAGGACGCCGGGCGGCGCGCCCCGCAGCCGTCCGCCGCCGGGGTGCCGCAGCTGTGCGCCGACCGGGGCGCGCCGTGCGCGGTCACCGGCGAGCCGCGGCCGCTGCCCGCCGACGTCGACCTGTCCGCGTACCGGCTCGTCGAGCTCGCCCTCGGGCCCGGCGCCCGGGTCGCCCTCGGCTACGAGCCCGGCGGCCTGCGCGTCACCGTCACCGGCCGGCCCGCCGACCCCACCACCCAGGCCGCCCTGCGCGCCCGCGCCACCGCCGTCAGCGGCACCCTCGACGTCACCGCCGACGGTTTCACCGCGACCCTGCCCACGTCCCCCGCCGCCGTGCCGGCGGGCCCGACCGAGGAGGTGGCCCCGTCGCCATCCGCGTGATGATCGTCGACGACCAGCCCGTCGTCCGCGCCGGCTTCGCCGCCATCGTCGACGCCGAACCCGACCTGGCCGTCGTCGCGGAGGCCGCCGACGGCGGCGCCGCCCTCGACCTGGCCGCCGCGCACACCCCCGACGTCGTCCTCATGGACATCCGCATGCCCGGCATGGACGGCCTCACCGCCACCGCCCGGCTCACCGCCGCCGGCCCGGCCCCGCGGGTGCTGGTGCTCACCACCTTCGACCAGGACGCGTACGTCTTCGAGGCGCTGCGCGCCGGCGCCTCCGGCTTCCTGCTCAAGGACGCCCACCCGGCCGACCTGCTGGCCGCCATCCGCGTCGTCGCCGGTGGCGAGGCCATGCTCGCGCCCGCCGTCACCCGCCGGCTCATCGACGCGTTCGCCGCCGGCCCCGCCCCGCGCGCCGGCACCACCGAGGACGCCCGCCTCGCCGGCCTCACCCCGCGCGAACGCCAGGTGCTCACCGCCATCGCCGGCGGCATGTCCAACGCCGAGATCGGCGCCGCCCTCGGCGTCGCCACCGGCACCGTCAAGGCCCACGTCAACGCGCTGCTCGCCAAGCTCGGCGTCCGCGACCGGGTCCAGGCGACCATTGTCGCGTACGACCTGGGGCTGGTCCGCCCCCGCTGACGCCGGGCCCGTCAGGTGCGACGCTGATCCGTGGTCGACCGCGGCTCCGACCGCCGCTCCGCCCGCGTCGGCGCGGCCGGATCCCACGACTGCCCGGCCCGGCCCGCCTCGGCGGCCTCCCGGACCCCCTGCACCCGCGGATCCACCGCCGCCGGTCCGGTCGCCTCGTCCTCGTCCTCGTCGTCCGACCAGGCGGCGTGCCGCGGCCGGTGCTTCCGGCGCGGCTCCTCCTCCGCCGCCGCCGGCGGCGCGGCCTGGGCCGCCGGCGGCGCGGCCGGCGCGGCCGGCGCGGCCTCGCCGCCCGTCACGGCCGCCCACAGGCTCGGCCGCTCCGGGCCGTCGAAGCCGGCTCCGCCCGCCGCCAGCGGCGGCAGCCCGGAGGCGGAGGTTTCCGGCGGGCCGTCGGCCGCGGTGCCGGGGCGGGTCACGGCGGGCGGCGGCCCGACCGGCGGCAGGCCCGACACCGGCGGCAGCCCGGAGGCGGACGACTCGGCCGGGAGGTGCGGTTGCGCGGGTCCCGCGCCGTGGGCGCCGGGGCCGGCGGCGGCCGCCGGGCTCGACCCGGGCGACGGCGGGAAGGCGGGCGCGGCGCCGTGGGCGGGCGTGCCGCCGGAGACGCCGAACCCGGCCGGCGGCGCCGACGGGGCCGGGCCGGTGGCCGGGGCCTGGCCGTAGGCCGGACCCTGGGGCCGGGACGGGTCGTGGGCCGGAACCTGCCCGTGGGCCGGTGCGAGACCGGAGGCCGGGCCGGGACCGGAGGCCGGGCCGGGACCGGAAGCCGGGCCGAGACCGGAAGCCGGGCCGAGACCGGAAGCCGCCGGGCCGAGACCGGAAGCCGGACCGAGACCGGAGGCTGGGATCTGGCCGGAGGCCGGGACCTGGCCGTGGGCCGGCACCTGGCCGTGGGCCGGGGCAGGACCCTCGGCCTGGTCATGGGCCTGCCCGTGGGCCGGCGCGAGGCCGTAAGCCGGGGCCGGACCCTGGTTCTGGGCCTGCCCGTGGGCCGGCGCCGGGCCGTAGGCCGGTGCCGGGCCCGCGGCCTGACCATGCCCGTGGGCCGGTGCGGCGCCGGAAGCCGGACCCCCGGTCTGGGCCTGCCCGTGGGCGGGCGCGAGGCCGTAAGGGGTCCGAGCCGGGCCGTGGGCCTGGGCCGGCGTGGGGCCGTGACCCGAGGCGGGCCCGTGGGCCGGTGGCAGGGTCGGCGGCACGCCGTGGGCCGGTGGGGCGACGTGCGCCGCGTGGGCCGGGTGGCCGGTGTGGGCCGGGGTGCGGTCGCCGCCGCGGACCTTCGACCACAGGTTGGTGACGGCGACGCGGAAGGCGTCGATGACGGCGTTGGGGCCGGAGGCCGAGGCGCGTTCGATGGGTTCGGCGGTGTCCGGGGGCAGGTACTGGCCCGCGGGCGCCGCGTGGGCGCCCCACCGGTCCGGCTCCGGGGCCGCGGCCGGCCACGACGCGGCCGGTTCCGCCGGCGCCGGCGCCGGCGGCGCGGGGCGGGTGGGCGGCGGGGCCGGGGGCGGGGTGAGGGGCGGGCCGGTGAGGCGGAAGCGGGGTTCGTCGTCCTCGCCGGAGCCGGCGGGCACGCCCGCGGGCGTGCCGGTGGCCGCGGCGATCGTGTCCGGGCCGAGCCGGACCGTCGACGGCTCCGGTTCCGGGGGCGCGGCGGGCGGCGGGGCGGCCGGGGGCGGCGCGGCGGCCGGCGGCGGGACCGGCGGGGCCGGAGCAGCAGGTGGGGGCGGGGCCGCCGGGGCGATCGGGCCGCGGTGGGGTTCCGGCCAGGCGCCGTAGCCGCCCGCGGCGGCCAGCATCGGGACCGGGATGATCGGCGCGGCGGCCGGCTCGATCTCGCTGAGGCCGGCGCGTTCCTGCAGGCGGCGCAGGGCGGCCGGGGCCCACCAGGTGGAGTCACCGAGCAGGCGGAGAATGGCGGGGACTAGGAGCATGCGGACCACCGTCGCGTCCAGGATGAGGGCGATGATCATGCCGACGCCGATGAACCGCATGGTCGTCAGCGAGGACATGGCGAAGGCGCCGGTCACGACGATCAGCAGCAGGGCGGCGGCGGTGATGACGCGCCCTGTGCGGACCAGGCCGGCGGTGACGGCCTCCTCGGTCGAGGCGCCGTGGTGGCGTGCCTCGACCATGCGGGAGAGCAGGAAGACCTCGTAGTCGGTGGACAGCCCGAACACGACCGCCGCCATCAGCACGATGATGCCGACGCCGGGCGGGGCCGGGGTGACGCCGAGCAGGCCGGCGCCGTGGCCCTCCTGGAAGATCCAGACGAGGACGCCGAACGTGGCGCTGAGGCTCAGCGCGCTCAGCACGACGGCCTTGACGGGCAGCAGCACCGAGCCGAAGGCCAGGAACATCAGGACGACCGTGGCGCCGACCATCATGCCGATCATCCAGGGCAGCCGTTCGACGGTGGCGTCGAGGCTGTCGACGTTGCGGGCGGTGGTGCCGCCGACCAGCAGGGTGGTGCCGCCGGGCGGGTCGAGGGCGCGGATGGCCTCGACGGTGTCGGCGGCGGCGGTGCTGAACGGGTCGGGGTCGGCGGGGACGACGCTGAGGACGTACACGTCGCCGCCGGCGCCGGCGGGTTCGACGGCGCGCACGCCGGGCACCCGGGCGACCCGGTCGGCGAAGGCCTGGCCGGCCTCGGCGGCGGGGGCGGTGCCGCCGGCGCCGCGCAGGACGACGTCGACGGTGACGGTGCCGAGGGCGGGGAACTGCGCCTTGAGCGTCTCGACGGCCTGCCGGCTGGGGTTGCCGGCGGGCAGGACCCGTTCGTCCTCCTCGCCGAACTGGACGGCGGCGACGGGGGCGGCGAGCAGGGCCAGCAGCGCGACGATGGGCAGCGCGACGAGCGCGGGGCGGCGCATGACGAAGCGGGCGAGCCGGGCCCACACCGTACCGTCGGGGTCGGCGGCCGGGCCGCGGCGGCCGATGCGCACGGGCAGCCGGTCGACCCGCGGGCCGAGGGCGGCGAGCAGCGCGGGCAGCAGGGTGAGCGACGTGGCGGCGGCGAGCGCGACGGCGGCCATGCCGCCGTAGGCGAGCGAGCGCAGGAACGCCTGCGGGAAGAACAGCAGACCGGCCAGGGCGACGGTGAGCAGCGTCGCGGAGAACACGACGGTGCGCCCGGCGGTGGCGACGGTGCGGGCGACGGCCTCGGCGGCGGGCAACCCGGCGGCCTGCTCCTCGCGGAACCGGCCGACCATGAACAGCCCGTAGTCGATGGCCATGCCGAGGCCGAGCAGGCTGGCGACGTTGACGGCGAACGAGTTGACCTCGGTGACCAGCGCGATGGCGTGCAGGACGCCGAGCGAGCCGAGCACGGCGCAGGCCCCGACGAGCACGGGCAGCGACGCGGCGACGAGCGAGCCGAAGATGACCAGCAGCAGGACGAGCACGACGGGCAGGGAGATCAGCTCGGCGGTGGCGAGGTCGCTGGTGGAGACCTCGGCGGTGACGTCCTGGAACGGCACGGCCCCGGCGGTCTGCAGGGTGAGGCCGGCGACGGGCAGGCCGTCCTTGACCTCGCGGTACGCGTCGAGCTTGGCGCCGTCGTCCTGACCGGCGAGGGTGAGGGACGCGACGGCGCGGGTGCGGTCGGCGTTGACGAGCTGCGGGGCGCGCGTCTCCCAGTAGGAGGTGACGGCGGTGACCACGTCGTCGGGCAGGGCGCCGAGCGCCCGGGTGACCCGCTCGCCGACGCTGTCGTCGTCGACGGTGCCGGCGGTGACGCCGTAGATGAGCACCACGTCGCCGCCCTGCGGCCCGAGGCCCTCCTCGACGGCGTGGGCGGCGTGGGTGGACTCGCTGCCGGGGTCGCCGTAGCCGCCCTCGGTGAGCTGGCCGAACACGCCGATGCCCCAGGCGCCCGCGGCGAGGACCGCGGTGAGCACGGCGGCGAGCACGGCCCACCGGTACCGTGCCATCAGCGAACCCCAGGACGCGAACACGCCTCCTACTTGACCATGTCCCAGGTGTCCCTGTAATGCGGTTCCGGACAAACGATCCAGGATCGTGGACGATCGGTCAGGCGGGACGCTACTGCAGGGACGCCGCCTGCAGGGCGACTCCGCGGCATCCGCCGCCGCCGTGCACGGTGTCGGCCTTCCAGCTGACGTCGATCCGGCCGTCGCGCTCGGCCCGGTACGTCACCGTGTAGACCGTGAAGGCGGTGTCGCGGTCGTCGAGGCGGGCGGTGGCCGTCTCGCCGCCGACCTTCGCGGTGAGCACGCCGCGGGCCTGGAAGACGCCGACGTAGAGGCGCAGAGTGCGGGTGCCGCCGCGGGTGGCGGGCGCGGACAGGGTGAAGCCGTTGCCGGCGCCGCAGGTGCGGATGCCGCTGCGCACGCCGTCGGTGCTGGCCACGGGATCGCCGCCGCGCCACGCGAACCGCTGCTCGCTCTGCTCGTGGCGTTCCCGGCTCCGGCCGGGGGTGCCCTCGAGGATGGCGAACCCGCCGCCGCGGCGGCGCTCCAGCGACCACACGTTCTGCTCGCCCCAGTGCACCCAGTCGCGGCTGCCCTCGGCGGACAGGTCGACGGTGGCGGGCACCGCGCCGGCGGTGAGGTCGAGCTGGACGCCGGCGAGGCCGGCGGGGCCGTCGCCGCCGCGGGAGGCGCCGGGGGTCTTGCGGCCGGCGGACGGCGTCGGGGTGGCCGGGCCGGTGACCGACGGCGCCGGGGTGAGCGGGTCGGCCGGCGGGGCGAGCGGGAAGTCGCCGAGCGCGGGCGGCTGGGCGGGCAGCGTGGCGGTGGACAGGTCGTCGCCGCCCTCGCCGACGCCCAGGGACAGCCCGGCGGCGACCGCGACGACGGCGGCGGCCACGGCGAGCGACGAGGGCACGATCCAGCGGGCGCGCCGGCGGTGCGAGCGGCGCCCCTCGAACAGGCGGCCCGACTGCCAGCCGTTGTCCTGCACCCCGGACCCCCCACGGTTGGGCGGCGCACCGGGCAGGCGCGCGCCACCCGGGGCAGGGGGCGGTTGCCGGGCCGGAGAGCCTTTCCTACGTGCACAGGAAGGTTGCCATTTCGTTCTGTGATCAGCCAGAGCCGCTTGAGTGACGTCGGCGCGGTACGGGATGGTTCGCCGGAACTGTGTCCGGCAGGGCGGGTACGGTGTCCGCAGCCGTTCGGCGTCCCGTCCGGGCGTCGGCGTCCTTCGGAGTCCTTGTGACGGGAGTGCACACCGCGATGACTGATACGCAGACGACCCCGGTGCAGCGGGCCGACCGCCCGGGCCGCGCCCAGGCGCTGATCGGCGTCCTGGCGGGCCTGCTCGTGGTGGCGGTCGTCGTCGGCGTGTTCGTCGCCATCCGGGCCGGCGGCGGCTCGGGCGACCCGCAGCCCCCGGCGGCCGCCCCGGCGACCAGCGCCCCGGCCGCCGAGCCGCCGGCCGGCCAGTCCGCCGCGCCGTCCGCGCCGGCCGGCGCCGAGGAGCCGCCGCAGCAGGGCGGCCCCGCCGGCCTCGACCCGGCGCTGCAGACCAAGCCCGAGGTGAAGGCCGGCACGGGCGCGGTGCCCGCGCTGAAGGTCACCACGCTGGTGCGGGGCAAGGGCCCGGCGGTGGAGCCCGGCCAGACCATCGCGGTCAACTACGTGGGCGTGCTGTACAAGACCGGTGAGCAGTTCGACTCGTCGTGGGACCGCGGCCAGCCGGCGCAGTTCCCGATCGGCACGGGCAACGTCATCGAGGGCTGGGACCGCGGCCTGGTCGGCGTGCCGGTGGGCTCGCGGGTGCAGCTCGACATCCCGGCCGCGCAGGCCTACGGCGACGACGCCCCGCAGGGCGCGCCGGCCGGCGACCTGCGCTTCGTCGTCGACATCCTCGCCGCTCAGTAGCGGGCGGGCGGCCGCTCAGAGCTCGGCGACCACCACGTCGAGGTGCCGCGGACGCGGCTCCTCGACGGTGTACTTGAGGTCCCGCAGCGCGGCGACCAGGTCGGCGGGGCGGCGCGGCGCGAGGGCGCCCGCCGCCGCCAGCTCCCGCACGATGCGGCCCTTGGTGGCCTTGTTGAAGTGGCTGACGACGGTGCGCTCGACGGCCCCGCCGACGGTGCGCTCGTGCAGCACCCGCACGGTGAGGGTGCGCGCCGTGCCAGGCCACGCCGCCGCGTACGCGCCGGAGCGCAGGTCGAGCACGACGGCGCCGCCGGCCGCCTCGTCGAGCGGCCCGGCCAGCTCGCGCCGCCAGTAGGCGCCGAGCCCGCCGACGCCGGGCAGCCGGGCGCCGATGGCGCAGCGGTAGGCGGGGATCCGGTCGCCGAGCCGCACGACGCCCCACAGCCCGGAGAACACGACGGCCGAGCGGGTCACCGCGGCCCGCGCCGCGCCGGGCAGGGTGGGCAGGTCGAGCGCCTCGTACAGCACGCCGGTGTAGACGGTGTCGGCGCGCCGGGCCGGCGCGGTGGGCAGTCCCGCGTTGGCGGCGACGTCGGCCGCGGGCGGGGCGCCCAGCGCGGCGGCGGCGACGGCCGGGTCGCCGGCGCAGAGGGCGGCGAGCGCGTCGAGCACCCGGCGGCGGGCGGGCGCGAGGACGGGCAGCCACAGCTCGGCCGGGTCGGCGGGCCGGCCGCGGGCGGGGCGCGCCTTGCCCTCGGAGGGCGGCAGCAGGATCAGCACCCGGCAACTCTAGGCAGCGGCCTCCGTCAGGGCGCTCGCGACATCCGGGTAGACGGCGATCCGGCGGGTCAGGCCGAGGGTGTCGAACAGCCCGCGCACCCAGTCGCTGGGCGCGGCGAGCCGCACCCAGCCGCCCTGCGCAGCGGCGTGCCGGGCGCCGACCACGAACGCGCTGAGCCCGGTGGAGTCGCAGAACTGCAGGCCGGACAGGTCGACCACCACCCGGGGCCGGGGCCGGCGCAGGGCGCCGTCGAACGCCTCGCGCAGCGCGGGGGCGGTGTCCAGGTCGAGGTCGCCGCGGACCGTCACGACGACGGTGTCGTCGGGCTGGTCGATGACGGAGACGTGCATGGGGGCCTCCGGGGAATGGGTGGCCCCCCTACTGCCCCGCCGGGCTGCCGCCGACACCTACCGGACGGTCACCCGCGTCGCCACGGTGGCCTGGTCCACCGGCGAGGTGCGCACCGTGAAGCGCACCTCCCACTCCCCCGCCACCGGGAACGTCACCGCGCCCATGGCGTGGTGGGGCCGCACGCCGAGCATGGGCGTCTTCACCGGCTCGACGCCGAGGGCGGGCAGGGCGGTGGTGATCTGCCACTCCTCGGCGGGCAGCGGCGTGCCGTCGGCGGTGTACACGAACGCGTGCACCGTGTTGTTCTCCCCCAGCTGCACCGGGTAGATGTCGAACTGCAGCGTGTACAGCGCGGAGGTGAGGGTGCCGGAGGTGCCGGCGCCGGCCGCCGCGGCGGCCTCGGCGGCGTCGACCCGGCCGGGGGTGGCCTGCACCAGCACGGAGCTCAGCGCCAGCACGACCGTGGTGGCGGCCACCTCGGCGCCGACCGCGCGCCGGATGCGGCGCGGCCCGGTCGTCACGACGGCGCGGCGGGCCACCAGCCGGCGGGCGTACGCGGCGGCGGCCAGCACCCCCACCAGCAGCGCCGTCTTGGCCAGCAGCAGCCGCCCGTAGCCGGTGCCGACGAGGTTGCCGGGCGCGCCGACCTCGATGACGGCCTGCACGAGGCCGCCGCCGACCAGCCACACCACCGCCAGCTGCGCCCACCGCGACCAGGCGGGCAGGATCACGCCGAGGGCTCGCGGGTCGGCCCGGCGCAGCAGCACCCCGACCAGCACGACGAGCCCGCCCAGCCAGACCGCCATGGCGGCGATGTGCACCACGTCGGCGGCGATGCTCACCGGCGGCAGCGGCGACGCCGCGGCGTGCCCGGACAGCGGCCAGCTCACCAGCCCGGCCACCGCGACCGCCGTCACGGCCAGTCCGCGGGCCCGCCCGGCCGTGCCGCGCAGCACCGGGCCGAGCAGCGCGGCGACGGCGCCCACGGCGGCCAGCCGCAGCGCCATGGCCAGCCCGAACGGCGAGTTCAGGGCCGCGGCCAGCGCGCCGGGCGAGGCCCGCCAGGCCGGCAGGCCCGAGGTGTACGGGGCCTGCAGCCACGCCCCCGCCACCGCGCTGAACGCCACCAGCGCCAGCCCGGCGCGCACCAGCCGCACCCCGCCGGCGCGGGACAGCCGCCGCGGCCACAGCAGCGCCAGGAACAGCGCCGGGCCGGCGGCGAGCGTCAGCCCCGCGTACCCCAGGTAGCGCACGGCGGGCAGCGCCACCGCGACCGACGGGTGGACCCGGTCGGCCTCGGCGGCCTCCGGCGGCGCCGACGGCGCCCCGACGGAGAACGTGAAGCCGCCGCCGACCGGGTGGCTGTCCGCGGAGATGATCCGGTAGCTGACCAGGTACGTGCCGAGCGGCCGCTGCGCCCGGCGCACCGGGATGGTGAGCACCGCCCCGGCCACCGTGGCCTCGCCGCTGATCCGCTCGCCGTCCGGGGCGAGCACCTGCGCCCGGCCGGGCACCACCGCCACGGGTTCGCTGAACGTCACGGTCACCGTCGCGGGCGACGCCCCGATCACCGTGCCGGTCGCCGGCGTCGTCGCCAGCGGCGCCGCGTGCGCGCGGGCGGGCGCGGGCACGAGCAGGGCGACCACGAGCCCGGCGAGCGCGGCGAACAGCACCCGCCGGCGGGCCGGGGCGGGGTGAGCGGCGGCAGTGTCCCCATCCACGACAGGTAGTTCGGACGCGGGGCCGGAATGGTTCATCGCCGTGTGCGGGCCTCCGGCGACACCGGTACGATCCGGACAGGCAGAGCCTCGCCGACGGGCCATCGCCGCCGGTGCGGAGCGGCCCGCGATCCCCAGGAGGCTCCCATGTCCACGCACCCGCGCGCCGGCACGCCGGCCACCGCCGCCGACCGCATCGACGTGCCCCGGGTGGTGTCGGCGTACTACACCGGCCACCCCGACCCGTCCGTCCCCGCCGAGCAGGTCGCGTTCGGCACGTCGGGGCACCGCGGCAGCAGCCTCCGCACCGCCTTCAACGAGGACCACATCGTCGCCACCAGCCAGGCGATCGTGGAGTACCGGGCCGCCCAGGGCACCGACGGGCCGCTGTTCATCGGCCGCGACACCCACGCCCTCAGCGAGCCCGCCATGATCAGCGCGCTGGAGGTGTTCGCCGCGAACGGCGTGCACGTGTTCGTCGACAGCCGCGACGGCTACACCCCCACGCCGGCGCTGTCGCACGCCATCCTGACCCACAACCGGGGCCGGTCGTCCGGGCTCGCGGACGGCGTCGTGGTCACCCCGTCGCACAACCCGCCGGACGACGGCGGCTTCAAGTACAACCCGCCGCACGGCGGCCCGGCCGACACCGACGCCACGAAGTGGATCCAGGACCGCGCCAACGCCCTGATCAGCGCCGGGCTGAAGGAGGTGCGCCGGATCCCGTGGTCGCGGGCGCGCACCGCCGACACCGTGCGCCCGTACGACTACCTCGCCACGTACGTCGACGACCTGCCGTCGGTGCTCGACCTGGACGCGGTCCGCGAGGCCGGGGTGCGCATCGGCGCCGACCCGCTCGGCGGCGCCAGCGTCGCCTACTGGGGCGAGATCGCCGACCGGCACTCCCTCGACCTGACCGTCGTCAACCCGGACGTCGACCCGACCTTCGGGTTCATGACGCTCGACTGGGACGGCAAGATCCGGATGGACTGCTCGTCGCCGTACGCGATGGCGTCGCTGATCGAGCAGAAGTCGGCGTACCAGGTGGCCACCGGCAACGACGCGGACGCCGACCGGCACGGCATCGTCACCCCCGACGCCGGCCTGATGAACCCGAACCACTACCTCGCGGTGGCGATCGGCTACCTGTTCGGCAGCCGCGACGGCTGGCCCGCCTCGGCCGCGATCGGCAAGACGCTGGTGTCGTCGTCGATGATCGACCGGGTGGCCGCCGACCTGGGCCGCACCCTGGTCGAGGTGCCGGTGGGCTTCAAGTGGTTCGTGCCCGGCCTGCTCGACGGCTCGGTGGGCTTCGGCGGCGAGGAGAGCGCCGGGGCGTCGTTCCTGCGCCGCGACGGCAGCCCGTGGAGCACCGACAAGGACGGCCTGCTGCTCTGCCTGCTGGCCAGCGAGATCATCGCGAGGACCGGGCGCACCCCGAGCGAGCACTACGCCGACCTGACGGCCCGCTTCGGCGCCCCGTCGTACGCCCGCATCGACGCCCCCGCCACCCGCGAGGAGAAGGCGGTGCTGGCGAAGCTGTCGCCGTCGCAGGTCACCGCGACCGAGCTGGCCGGCGAGCCGATCACGGCCACGCTGACCAGCGCGCCGGGCAACGGCGCCGCCATCGGCGGGCTCAAGGTGACGACCGAGTCGGGCTGGTTCGCGGCCCGGCCGTCCGGCACCGAGGACGTCTACAAGATCTACGCCGAGTCGTTCCAGGGCCCGGAGCACCTGGCCCGCATCCAGGAGGAGGCGCGCGGGGTGGTCTCGGCGGCCCTCAAGGGCTGACCGGCCGGCCCGCGCCCGTCAGGGCGTCACGGCCAGGAACAGGAACGCCAGGAACGTGACCAGGTGGACCACGCCCTGCAGGAGCGTGGCCCGCCCGGGCGCGACGGTCAGGGTGGTGATCACCACGGTGATCGCCATCAGGACCATCTCCTTCGGACCCAGGCCGAGCGCCAGCGGGCCCGGCAGCCACACCGACGCCACCGCGATCGTCGGGATGGTCAGGCCGATGCTGGCCAGGGCGGAGCCGAGCGCCAGGTTGAAGCTGGTCTGGATGCGGTTGCGGGCGGCGGCGCGCACGGCCGCCGCCGTCTCGGGCAGCAGCACGAGCAGGGCGATGGCGACGCCGACGACCGCGCGCGGGGCGCCGATGGCGGCCACCCCGGACTCGATGGCCGGCGAGGCGGTCTTGGCGAGCCCGACGACGGCGACCAGGCAGACCAGCAGCAGGCCGAGGCTGCCGGCGGCGGCCCGGGCGGTGGGCGGCGCGGCGTGATCGTCGGCGCGGCCGTCGGCGGGGTCGTCGGCGGGGTCGCCGGCGCGGTCGGCCGCAGCGCCGGTGGGCCGGGCGGCGGCGCGGGGGCCGGCGGCGGGCGCCGGTTCGACGGGCAGGAAGTAGTCGCGGTGGCGCACCGTCTGGACGAACACGAACGTGCCGTACAGCACCAGCGACGCCACGCCCGCGAACGCCAGCTGCGGCGCCGAGAACGTGGGGCCGGCGGAGCTGGTGGTGAACGCGGGCAGGATCAGCGCGAGCGTGGCCAGGGCGCTCAGCGTCGCCAGGGCGCCCGTCACCCCCTCGACCCGGAACGACACGACGCGGTGCCGCAGCGCGCCGACGAGCAGGCAGAGGCCCATCACGCCGTTGCAGACGATCATGAATGCGGCGAAGACGGTGTCGCGGGCCAGGGTGGCCGCCCCGTCGCCGCCGGCGGACATCAGCATGACGATGAGGCCGACCTCGATCACCGTGACGGCGATGGCGAGGATCAGCGTGCCGAACGGCTCGCCCACGCGGTGCGCCACCACCTCGGCGTGGTGGACGGCGGCGACGACGGCGGCGACGAGGGCGACGGCGACGAGGGCGAGGACGACGCCGGCCCCGAGTTTCCGGCCCCAGGTGGCCGCGAGCACGACGAGGGCGACCGGCGGGACGGCGACCTCCCAGCGGCGCAGGGTGCTCAGCATGCCCCGAGGCTATCGGCTGATCACGGTCCGAGCCTGCGGTACAGCGGGCGCAGCAGCCCGGTGATGTCGGCGCCGTCGACGACCAGCGGCCCGAGCTCGTCGAGCAGCGCGTCGGGGCGGCGCACCACGCCGGGCAGGCCGACGATCGCCACCTGCACGCCGAGGGCGCCGGCGTCCGCGCCCGGGGCGGCCGGCGGCGGGGCGTCCCAGAAGGACGCGAGGTCCACCGCGGCGGGCGACGGAGTGGAGGACGGCGCGGCGGGCGCGGCCGGGCGCAGCCGGGCCAGCAGCTCCTCGCGGGAGCGGCCGCGCCAGGCGACCATGCCGAACGGGTCGGTGTCGAGCGAGGCGGCCAGCGCGTAGCAGGTGGCGGCGAGGTGCGGGCAGGGCCGGACCGGGTCGTCGCAGGTGCAGTCCATCGCGATGTCGCCGATGGACTCCGGCAGCAGCGGCAGGCCGAGCGCCGCGCACACCCGGGCGATGTCGGCGGGCATGCGGCCGACGAGCAGGTCGGCCGCGTACCGGGCCTCGGCGGCCAGGTGGTCCTCGATGCGGGCCCACTCGGCGGCGCCGTACGCGCGCACGGCGATGCGGGCCCGGTGGGCGACGGTCTCCTCGGGGCCGCGGACCTGCGCCACGACGAGGCTGGAGTTGATGGTCAGGCTGCGCACGTGCCCGGCGCGGGCGTCGCGGCGGCCGCGGGCCAGCCGGGGGCCCATGCCGAGCGACTCGATCATCGCCACGAACGGCTCGGACCAGCGGGGTTCGTCAGTCACCGACGGCCTCCGGCGACAGCCGCACCAGGTCGCGCAGGGCGGCGGTGGTGAGCGTGGTGAGCCAGCCCTCGCCGTTGCCGACGACGCGTTCGGCGAGGTGCTCCTTGTCGCGCACCAGCCGGTCGATGCGCTCCTCGACGGTGCCGAGGCACATCAGCGTGTGCACCTGCACGTCGCGGGTCTGGCCGATTCGGTAGGCGCGGTCGGCGGCCTGCGCCTCGGTGGCCGGGTTCCACCACCGGTCGATGTGGACGACGTGCCGGGCGGCGGTGAGGTCGATGCCGGTGCCGCCCGCCTTGAGCGAGAGCAGGAAGACGCCGGGGCGCTCGTCGGCCTGGAACCCGGCGACCAGCGCGTCGCGGGCGCCGCGCGGCACGCCGCCGTGCAGGTAGCGCACGGGCGCGCCGAACCTGGCCGCCAGGTGGGGCTGGAGCAGCGCGCCGAACGCCGCGTACTGGGTGAAGCACAGGGCCGGCTCGCCCGCGGCGAGGGCGGCGTCGAGGATCTCCTCCAGCCGGTCGAGCTTGCCGGAGCGCCCGGCCAGCGGCGAGCCGTCGCCGAGCAGGTGGGCGGGGTGGTTGCAGACCTGCTTGAGCTTGGTGATGGCGGACAGCACCAGGCCGCGCCGGGCGATGGAGGAGGTCTCCTTGAGCCGCTGGAGCATGTCGTTGACGACGGCCTGGTAGAGCGTGGCCTGCTCGGCGGTGAGCGTGCAGAACTGGGTGCGGGTGCGCTTGGCGGGCAGGTCGGCGGCGATGCCCGGGTCGTTCTTGGTGCGGCGCAGCAGGAACGGCCGGGTGAGGGTGCGCAGCCGGGCGGCGGCGGCCTCGTCGGCGTGCCGCTCGATCGGCACCGCGTACCGGGCGCGGAACACGGACAGCGGGCCGAGCAGGCCGGGGTTGACGAAGTCCAGGATGGACCACAGCTCGGCGAGGCGGTTCTCCACGGGGGTGCCGGTGAGGGCGACGCGGTGCCGGGCGGGCACGGTGCGCAGGGCGCGGGCGACGCCGGCGGCGCTGTTCTTGATGTGCTGCGCCTCGTCGAGCACGATGCGGTCCCACGTCGTGGCGGCCAGCAGGGTCGCGTCGAGGGCGGCGGTGGCGTAGGTGGTGACCACCAGGTCGGCGGCGGGGTCGAGGGCGCGGTCGGCGCCGTGCAGGACCTGCACGCGCAGGCCGGGGGTGAACCGGGCGGCCTCGCGCTGCCACGTGCCGAGCACCGACAGCGGGCAGACGACGAGGGTGGGCGGGCGCGGCCCGGCGGCCCGGCAGTGCGCCTCCAGCGCCAGCACCTGCGCGGTCTTGCCGAGGCCCATGTCGTCGGCGAGGCAGGCGCCGACGCCGAGGGAGTCGAGGAACGCCAGCCAGGACAGCCCGCGCCGCTGGTACGGCCGCAGCGTGCCGGCGAACGACGGCGGCGGGCCGACCAGGGACAGCGTGTCGGCGAGCCGCCCGTTGAGCAGGTCGGCGACCCAGCCGGTGCCGGTGGCGGCGGTGACGGGCAGCGGCACGCCGGGCTCGTCGGGGCGCAGCACCCGCAGCGCGTCGGCGGCGGTCATCCGGCCGCCGGCGCCGGTGGCGAGGAAGCGCAGCCCGGCGGCGAGCCGGTCGGGGTCGAGCAGCACCCAGCGGCCGCGGAAGCGCACCAGCGGGGTCTTGGCGCGGGCGAGGGTGACCAGCTCGTCCTCGGTGAGCGGGTCGCCGCCCAGCGCCAGCCGCCAGCGGAAGTCGACGGCGGCCTTGCGCCCGACGTACTCGTCGCGCAGCACCGCGCCCGGCGCGCCGGACCGGGTCTCCAGGGCCAGGCCGAGCTCCAGCGGCCGCCGCCACCAGGCGGGCAGGAAGACGCCGTGGCCGGCCTGGGCCAGCTCGGGGGCGTGGGTGAGGAAGCGGTACGCCCCCTCGGTGTCGAGCAGCAGCTCCGACGGCCGCCGGACGGTGAGCGCGTCGGCGAGGTCGGGGTAGAGCCGGGCGGCGCGGGCGAGCCCGCCGAGCAGGTCGTCGGACGGCCGGTGGGTCCAGTGCCGCAGGGTCGCCTCGGTGTCGCGCCACACGGCCCAGGCGGGCACGACGACGCTGGGGTCGGCCAGCGGCTGGAGGTGGAAGTCGAGCACCCACCCGGCGCCGTCGGTGTCCTCCTCGTCCTCGATGCGCGACAGCCGCAGGCACAGCCGGACCCGGGCCGGTTCGAGGGCGTCGCCCTGCCAGCGGTCGAGGGCGTCGGCGAGCCGGGGCGCGGCGGAGGCCGCCGGGCCGCCGGCGAGGGCGGCGACCCACGGGTGGCCGGCGGCGAGAACGTCGCCGCCGGCGGCGAGCCGGGCGCGCACGGCGGCGTCGGCGAGGTGGTCGAGGGCGGCGCGCTGCGCGTCGGCGGCGGTGTAGGCGCCGCGGGCGGCGGCGGGCTGGGCGCGCAGCAGCTCGGCGTGCCGGGTGGCGTCGGCGCCGGTGAGCACGGCCCGCCAGCGCGCCGCCGCGGTGGGCAGCACGCGCCCGCGGGCGACCAGGTCGGCGGCGAACGCGGCCAGCGCCGCCAGCCACGCCGCGGAGACGCCGAGGCGGGCCTCGGGCCAGGCGACGGCGAGGTCGTCGGCCAGGTCGGCGAGGCCGGGACCGGGGGCGACGGCCGGGACGGTCCAGGCGGCGGCGCGCAAGGTGCCGCGGCGCGGGGCGGCGCGGCCGAGCTGCGGCGACGGCAGGGGCGCGGCGCCGACGGTGGGCAGGTCGAGCGCGACCGGCCCGGCGGGCGCGGCGCCGGGCAGGGCGGCGGCCAGCTCGGCGGCGGGCGCGGCGAACGGGTGCGGCACGGCGGCGCGGCCGCGCCGGCCGCCGGGCGGCGGCACGACGCCGGTCTCGGCCCACAGCAGGGGCGCGCCGGACGCCGCGACGAAGCCGTGTACCACCCGCAAGCCCGGCCACCTCCCCCGTGTCGTCGACAGACGCTACCCGGGGGCACCGACAGCCACGTCAGCCCTGGTCGCGCACCCAGGCGTCGACGAGCCCGCCGAAGTGGCCGAGGAAGCGGTCGTGCTCGTGCGGCGGGTACGTCGCCCGCACCGTCTCCTTCAGCAACGAGTCGAACTCGGTGCTCGTCACCCACTCCAGGACCAGCTCGTCGACGTGGGCCAGCGCGGTGGCGCAGAACTCCTGGTACCTGTCCACCTCGAAGTACTCGTCGGCGAGGCGCCGGTAGCCGGCCAGCTTCTCGGCGTACGACAGCTGCGGGTCGTCGGCGATGGCGAAGTAGCGGGCGGTGTCCATGTCCAGCCGCGGCCGGCGCCCGGTGACCACGCAGAAGACGGTCCAGCGCAGCAGCGCCGCCATCGCCCACGGGAAGTAGTAGTGCAGCGAGGTGACGGCGACGTCGGGGCAGGCGTTGGCGTAGTCGATGGGGTGCACCTCGGTGCCGCGCACCAGCGACTCGCAGGAGTTGAACTCCCACCGGAAGAACGCGTTGACCAGCCGGGAGATGGTGACGACCTCGTCGCCGGTCTCGGGCGTCAGGAACGAGTGGTCGACGGCGTACCGGTCGTGCATGGGCAGCTCGGGCCGGAACTTCATCACCATCGTCTCGGGCCCGATGCTCAGCGAGCGGGCGAACACGTCGAAGCCCTCGACGGACTGCTGCAGGTGCATCAGCCGCTCGCCCGAGGCGTCGTACGCGGCGTGCAGCTCCTCGCGGTTGCGGATCTTCGACACGCCCACCCAGGCGCCGCCGTCGTACGGCTTCATGTAGAGCGGGTAGCCGATGGTCTCGGCGACCGCGTCCAGGTCGAACGGCTGGTTGTAGCGGGCCGCCGTGTACGCCCACCGGGAGTTCTCGACCGGGTTCTTGTACGGCACCAGCACGGTCGGCGGCACCTTGAGCCCGAGGCGCATCATCGCGCAGTAGGCGGCGTGCTTCTCCATCGACTGGAACGTGAACGGGCTGTTCAGCAGGTACACGTCGTCCATCAGCGCGATCTTCTTGAGCCACTCGCGCGGGTGGTAGTACCAGTGCGCGAGCCGGTCGATGACCAGCTCGTGCTGCGGCTTGGCGCGCAGGTCGAACGGCTCGATGCTGACCCGGACGCTGCGCACCCGGTGCTTGCCGCCGTCCGGGGCGGTGACCGCGCCGAGGCGGCGCAGCAGGGCCTCGTAGGCGCGCGGCCAGTCGTCCTCGGCGCCGAGCAAGAGGCCGATGAGGTGGTCGGTCACGGGGGTGCCTCCTTCAGTGCCGTTCGGGCGGCCAGACGCGGCGGAGCAGGTCGGTGAGGTACGGGTCGAGGGCGTCGCGCCAGGCCGTCCAGGTGTGCGCGTCGGGCACCTCGTACAGCGCGGCGGGGTAGCCCTGGCGGAACAGCCAGCGCGCCATGTCGCGGTTGTTGGCGAGGTTCTCCTCCACGGTGCCGCAGGTGAGCACGGTCGGCACGGCGGGCGCGGCGGTGGTGCGCCGGACCCGGCCGGTGAACCGCACGATGCGCAGCCAGCGCCGGAAGCCGGACTCCTGGCGGTCGTGCCGGGGCTGGAAGAAGCTGCCGGACTGCAGGAACAGCCCGCCGAAGCAGCCCGGGTAGCGGCGCTGGGCGTGCAGCATCCCGAGCGCGCCGAGGCTGGCGCCGGCGCCCACGACCGGCCGGGTCCCGCCGAGGGCGGTCCACAGCCGGGGCAGCACGTCGGCGGCGAGCGCCCACGCGTACGCCGGGCTGGCCGAGTACCACTCCAGCCGGTCCGGGGCGTCGAGCAGCACGACGTGGTGCGGGGGCAGCACGCCGTCGGCGATCATCGTGGCGCTGTAGCGGGTGAGGCCGGCCCACCGGTCGTAGCCGGTGCCGTCGTGGGCCAGCAGGATGCGGTCGGTGGCCTCGTGCGGCGACCACACCTGGGCGGTCAGGGTGGTGTGCAGGGCGGGGACGGGCAGGGTGAGCTCGTGCCGGTCGCCGGGCGCGCCGGGCCGGTGCAGCCAGGCGGGCGGCGTGTACTCCGGGCAGAGCAGCACCGAGGAGTCGCCGAAGTCGCCGCCGACGCGGCGCGGGTTGTGCGGGTCGCAGACCTGCTCGACGCCGCCGTCGGGGTGGCGCAGCTCGAGCTTGTACTCCAGCCGCCAGGCGGCCGGGCGCGGCAGGCTGAGCCGCCAGACGCCGTCGTCGTCCCGGGCGAAGTCGACGCGCGGCAGGCCGGCCTGCTGCAGCAGGCGCACGCCGGTGTACCGGTGGCCGGGGTCGGGCAGCGCGAAGCGGATCTCCTCGGCGGTGCACCTGGATCCGGCCGGCTGCCCCATGCCGAGACACTAACCGCGCGGCGGGCGCCGCGCGCGCGGATCGATCAGCGGTGCCGGGTGCTCGGCTCGGCGTCGCCGGCGGTGTCCGGCAGGCCGAACATCTGGGCCAGTCCGGTGACGCGCAGCTGGCGGTGGACGAACTCGCTGGGGTTGCGCAGCACGAACTGCGAGCCCATCTCGCGGGCGGCGTTGTGGCCGGCGACGAGCGCGCCGATGCCCATGGAGTCCATGAAGGTCACGTACGTCAGGTCGACGATCATGGTGCCGGGCCGGTCGCTGGCGAGGGTGCCGAGCAGGGCCGCCCGCAGCGCGTCGACTGTGGCCGCGTCGAGGACGCCGCGGACGTCGACGACGATCGCGCCGTCGGCCTGCCGTCGCGTCGTCATGACCGCTTCGCCCATGTGCCGCTCCCTCCGAGTCCGGCGGGTCGTCCGTGGCCCACGCTACAACGCCGCTCCCCCGCCTCGCAGCGTGCCCCGGTTTTCCCGGCACGGGCGGACACGGGGTGCGGGGCCGCGGTCGCGCCGGATCCCGGCCCAAGGGTTGCGCACAGTAGCCGCACAGTCGCATGGTGGCATCGGCGGCCGACGATCTCGGCCGCTCCGGGCGCGGTCGGGTGCCCGGGTGCCGCGGCGGGAATCTCTGCGCGGATCCGCCGCCGGAGCAGTGGAGGACGCCAGGATGGCCACGACCTCACCCCCACGGAGAACCGGAATCTTCGCGGTCCGCGACGTCGGCTCGCTCGCCGCCGAGGCCCACGTCGAGGGCCAGCAGCTCAAACGCGCCGTCGGGACCTGGCAGCTGACCGCCATGGGCGTCGGCGCCATCATCGGCACCGGCATCTTCGTCGTCATCGGCGAGGGCGCGGCGATCGCCGGGCCCGCCGTGATCCTGTCCTTCGTGCTGGCGGCGGTGGCCTGCGTGTTCTCCGCCCTGTCGTACGCGGAGCTGGCCAGCTCCATCCCGATCTCGGGCAGCGCCTACACCTACACCTACGCGACGATGGGCGAACTGGTCGCCTGGATCATCGGCTGGGACCTGATCCTGGAGTACGGCGTCTCGGTGGCCGCGATCGCGGTCGGCTGGGGCGGCAACTTCAACGCGTTCCTCGACACGACGTTCGGGGTGGCCATCCCGGAGGCGCTGGCCACCTCGCCGGAGGACGGCGGCGTGTTCAACCTGCCCGCCGTCATCATCGTCCTGGCCATCACGCTGCTGCTGGTGCGCGGCGTGACGGAGAGCGCCCGGGTCAACATGGTGATGGTCGTCGTGAAGCTGGCCGTGCTGCTGTTCTTCATCGCCATCGCGTTCGCCAACTTCGGCACCCAGAACTTCACCGACTTCGCGCCGTCGGGCGCCGACGGGGTGACGGCCGCCGCGGCGATCATCTTCTTCGCGTACATCGGGTTCGACGCGGTGTCCTGCGGGTCGGAGGAGGCCCGCAACCCCAAGAAGGACCTGCCGTACGCGATCGTCGGCTCGCTGGTGATCTGCACGATCTTCTACGTGCTGACAGCGATCGGCGCGATCGGCATCGCCCGGCCGGACCAGCTGGCCGCCAGCGACGCGCCGCTGGCCGCCGCGCTCGACGAGGGCGCGGGCATCGGCTGGGCGGCGTCGATCCTGTCGCTGGGCGCCGTCGTCGCCATCACCAGCGTCGTGCTGGTGATCCTGTACGGCCAGACCCGCATCTTCTTCGCGATGTGCCGCGACGGCCTGCTGCCGCAGGGGCTGGCGCGGGTCAGCCCCCGCTACGGCACGCCGGCCCGGCTCACCATCGGCCTGGGCCTGCTGATCTCGGTGCTGGCGGCGCTGGTGCCGCTCAGCGAGATCGTGAAGCTGGTGAACATCGGCACGCTGTTCGCATTCGTGCTGGTCAACATCGGCGTGATCGTGCTGCGCCGGACCAAGCCGGACATGCCGCGGCCGTACCGGGTGCCGTGGTCGCCGGTGCTGCCGATCCTGGGCATCCTGTTCGCCGTCTACCTGATGACCGACCTGCCGCTGAGCACGTGGATCCGGTTCGTCGTCTGGCTCGGCGCCGGCGTGGTCATCTACTTCGCGTACGGCTACCGGCACAGCAAACTCCGGGCGGGGGAATCGGAAACCGTGGGCGGAACGCCCAGTTCGTGACGATATAGTCGCAGGGAGTGACCGGTCGGCCGCTACGGCCGGTCACGACCCTCGGCCGGGCACGGAGGCCCCGCCGCCGCCGACAAGTGCGCACGGATCGCCAGGAAGTGCCCGGCATGCACAGCACCGAGGACCTGCACTCCCCCTGGGAGGGCCTGCCCGCGGACGTCATCCCGATCCAGTACCACGTGCCGATGCTGCTCGACGAGCACCGCATGACCGGCTTCGAGCAGGCCATCGCCGAGGTCGTCACCCCCGGCATGCACGTGCTCGACCTGGGCGCCGGCACCGGCGTGCTGTCCTTCTTCGCCGCCCAGCGCGGCGCCCGCGTGACCGCCGTCGAGCGCGAGCCGGTCGTGCTCGCCACCGCCCGCGCCGCCCTCGCCCACGCCGGCGAGGACCAGATCACCCTCGTGCACGCCGACGCCCGCACGTACGTGCCCGACGAGCCCGTCGACGTGGTGCTGTGCGAGATGCTCCACGTCGGCCTGCTGCGCGAGCGCCAGATCGAGGTCATCGGCGGGTTCAAGCGCCGCTACGCGGCCAACTTCGACGGCCCGCTGCCCCGCTTCGTGCCCGAGGCCTGCCTGCAGGCGGTCCAGCCGGTCCAGCAGGACTTCACCTTCCACGGGTACGCCGTCGCGGCGCCGCAGTTCCAGGACCCGTACAGCCTGCAGCCGCGCACCGTCGAGCTGGCCGACCCGGAAGTGTTCCAGCAGTTCTACTACGACGAGGACCTGCCGCAGACCTGCACGGCGGAGACGGAGTTCACCGTCGAGCGGCCGGGCTGGCTCAACGCGGTGCGGATCATCACGAAGAACGTGCTGGCCGCCTTCCTCGAACCGCCCCGCACCGTCGACTGGCTGATGAACTACCTGGTCGTGCCGCTGAGCCGCCCGGTGTTCACCGAGGAGGGCACCCGGGTGCGGGTGCGCTTCGCGTACCGCCCGGGCGACCAGATCCACGTCCTGCAGGAGAGCGCCGAGGTCGAGGTCGTCGTCTAGGCGCGGTGCCGGCCGACCCGCCGGCGGGCCTCGCGCTGCGCCGGCGGCCGGTCGGCGGCCACGTGGTCGGTGACGGCGTGGTCGGTCAGCGGCGGGGCGGCGGGGTCCGCCTCGGGACGGTCGGCCGCGACCGCGCCGGTCGGCGCGGAGGCGGCCTGCTCGTCCCACGGCTGGATCGCGGGCGGGTGCGGGCGTTCGGCGGCCAGGTCGGCGATGGGGACGTAGACGCGCGCGTCGACGGCCTCGGCCAGCAGCAGGGCGGCGACCAGGCTGGTCGGGCGTTCGGCGGGGTCCTTGGCGAGGCAGCGGGAGATCAGGTCGACCACCTCGGGCGCCAGCCCGGCCACCGCCGGCAGCGGGTCGGGGTCGAGGTAGCGGTGCGAGTGGACCAGGCCGGTCTCGGTGTCGGCCGGCCACGGCAGGCGCCCGGCCAGGCAGTGGTAGAGCAGCACGCCGAGGGCGTACACGTCGGTGGCGGGGGTGGCCGGGACCCCGGCGAAGCGTTCCGGGGCGACGTAGGCGGGCGTGCCCATGACCGGGCCGTCGAGGTCGAGTTCGTGCTGGCCGGCGGCGGCGGCGATGCCGAAGTCGAGCACCTTCGCGCCGGCCGGGGTGAGCATGATGTTGCCCGGCTTCACGTCGCGGTGCACGACGTGCTGGGCGTGGGCGGCGGCCAGGGCGGCGGCGACCTCGGCGCAGACGCGCACGGCGATCCGCCAGTCGAGGGGGCCGGCGGCCAGGTGCCGGGCGAGGGTCTGGCCCTCGACGAGCTCCATGACGATGTACGGCAGGTCACCGGCGGGGCCGCCGGGTGACAGTCCGAAGTCGTGCACGCCGGCGACGTTGGGGTGCGCCAGGCGGGCGGCGAGCTGGGCCTCGGCGCGGACGAGGTCGACGGCGACCTGGTCGCGCAGCGCGGGGGCGATGAGCTTCACGGCGACGGGCCGGTCCAGCACGGCGTCGTGGCCGCGCCACACCTCGGCCATGCCGCCGACGCCGATGCGCTGGACGAGCTGGTACCGCCCGCCCACTGTCCGCATGGAATGCTCCGTCCCCGACCCTGCCCGTCCCTGGTGAGGCCTACCCGCCGGCGGGGGCCGACAAACCGGCGTCACCCCCGGCCGGGGGCCCCGGCGGCGGGGCCCCCGGCACGGTTCAGGCGGCGGAGCGGACCGTCCATTCGTCCAGGTCGAAGTCCTTGCGGACGAACTTCTGCTCGACGAGGAACTGCTTGGTGCCCGCGAGCAGGGTCAGGCCCCGCTCGGTGAACGGCTCCTCGGGCCACTGCTCCGCGACCGTGGTCGCCTCGACGATCGCGGGCGGGAACCCGTTGATGCTCACCGAGTAGGCGAGGAACCCCGGCCAGTCGGCCTTGGCGGCCCGGACGGCCGCCCGCTGCGCGTCCTGCCACGCCGCGACGATGCCGGGCTGCTTCTCCAGGTACTTCTCGGTGACCACGGTCGCGCTGGTGCCCAGGTACTGCGGGTGTTCCTTCGAGGCGAGCGCGATGAGCGGGTACCCCTTGGCCTTGAGCGCCTCCACGTTGGCGATCGGCACGGCGGCCGCGTCGACGTCGCCGCGTTCCAGGGCCGCCTCCACGTCGGAGCTGTAGATGTGGATCACCTCGGCGGGCTCGACCCGGGCGTCGGCGAGCGCGCCCAGCAGATACCGGTGGATGTACGAGCCGGTCTGCACGGCGACCTTGCGGCCGGCCAGCCCGGCGATCGAGGTGGGCCCGCCCGCCTTCTTCGCCAGGATGCCGGCGTCCAGGCCGACCTGGGCCTGCGCGATGAGCCGGGTGGGCTGGCCGGCGCCCTTGGCGACGAGCGCGGGGGTGTCGCCGTAGACGGCGAGGTCCAGCTCGCCCGCGGCGAGCGCCTGGTTGAGGTCCGGGCCGTTCGGGAACGTGACGACCTTGACGTCGGTGACGCCGAGCGCGGCCAGGGCCGGCACGAGCCGGCCCTGGCGCAGGTGGTGTCCGACCGGGCCGGACAGGGCGTTGGCGTTGCCGATGGCGCCGACCCGCAGCACGGAGCCGCCGCCGGAGCCGGCCGCCGCCTCGGACTCCGCGCTGCAGCCGGCGGCCGTCGTCAGCAGGGCGGCGACGACCACGGCGGTGGCGCCACGAAACAGGTTGATGGAACGCATGAGCTGGTCTCCTCAGGAAGCGGGGGTGATGCGGGCGCGGCCGAGTTCGGGGCCGACGGCCTGCCGGGCGCCGGGCTTGCGCCCGCGGCCCCAGCCGATCTCGCGGCGGTAGCTGCCCAGCAGCCCCGACTCGGTGACGTGCCGCTCGTCGCGCAGCGGCGAGCCCTCGGGCGCGGGGTGAGTCAGCGGGGCGACGAACAGCGCGTCCGCCGGGCAGTGCGCCTCGCACATGAAGCACGTCTGGCAGTCGCCCTGCCGGGCGATCACGGGCAGGCCGCCCGGCCCGCGGTCGAAGACGTCGGTCGGGCAGACGGCGATGCAGACGTCGCAGGTGACGCAGCGGCTCGACGACACGATCTCGATCACGACGCCACCGCCAGTTCCCGCACCTCGCGGCCGGTGACCGGCTCGGGGCGCACCCACAGCCGGTCGAGGCCGCCGACGGCGAGCCGGTGGAACTGGGCCGGGTCGAGGCCGGGGAACTCCTGGCGGCGGGCCATCCCGCGGCTCTCGGTGCGGGCCAGCGCGCTGGTGTACATCCACCGGGCGTGGGCCACCATCGCGGCCGCCTGGCGCAGCCGCGGCAGGTCGCCGCCGGCGGGCGCCGCGCCGGCGCGCAGCCCGGCCCAGACGGCGTCGAGGTCGGCCAGCGCGGGCCGCAGCCGGTCGCCGTGGCGCAGGTAGTTCTTGTCGTACGGGTGCACCTGCCGGCGCAGCACGTCCAGCGCCTCCGCGCGGCCCGCGCCGCCGGCGCCCGAACCGGCCGGCCGGATGCCCGCGCCGCCGGTGCCGGACAGCCGGCGGCGGTGCGCGCCCGCGCCGAGCGCGGCGGCGAACGCGGCGGCGCCGCCCCCGGCGAACGTGCCGGACGACATCGCCCACGCCGAGTTGTGGCTGCCGCCGCCGGTGAACCCGCCGCAGACCAGCTCGCGGGTGGCGGCGTCGCCGGCCGCGTACAGGCCGGGGACGGTGGTCGCGCAGTCGTCGCCGGTGATCCGGATGCCGCCGGTGCCGCGCACCGTGCCCTCCAGCAGCAGGGTGACCGGGAACTTCTCGGTGAACGGGTCGATGCCGAGCCGGTCGAAGGTGAGGAAGAAGTTCGGCTGGCCGGTGCGCATGAGCCGCTGGGTCTCCGCGTCGGCCTGGTCGATCTGGCAGAGCACGACGCCGCTGTCCAGCAGCTCCCGGGCGATGACCGAGCGCCCGCCCTGGCTGCCCGCGCCCGCGAGCGGGGTGCCGTCGCCGTGGAAGAACGTGGCGAAGCCGTAGTAGGCGGTCTTGGTGACCGACGTGAACGCGGGCGCGATGGCGTAGGAGTTGGAGAACTCCATGCCGGACAGCTCCGCCCCGGCCTCGGCCGCGTACAGGGCGCCGTCGCCGGTGTCGACGTCGCAGCCGAGCGCCTTGCTGAGGAAGGCGCAGCCGCCGGTGGCCAGCACGACCGCGCCGGCCCGGACCCGGTAGTCCATGTCGTGCTGGCGGCGGTGGCCGCGCACGCCGGCCACGGTCCCGGCGCCGTCGACGAGCAGCTCGGTGACCGGGCTGTGGTCGAGGATCCGCACGCCGGCCCGCTTGATCCAGGACCGCATCCGGCGCATGTACTCCGGGCCCTGCAGGCCCCGCTTGTGCGGCCGGCCGTCCACGACCGGGAACGGGTAGCGCGCCTCGGCCTCCAGCCGGTTCATGTTCTCGTACGTCTGGTCGAGCACCCGGGCCATCCAGCGCCGGTCCTGCAGGTGGCCGCCGAGCGCCTCCCGGCTCGCCATCGCCTTGTCCCGGGCGGCGGGGTCGGGCTGCACGTACCAGACGCCGGTGCCGCCGGAGGCCGTCGGGCCGCTGGTGCCGCAGTAGCCCTTGTCGAGCAGCAGCACGTCGGCGCCCGCGCGGGCCGCGGTGAGCGCCGCCCAGGTGCCGGCGGGGCCGCCGCCGACGACGACCACGTCGGCGACCAGGTCGAGGGTGGAGGGTTGCGGGGTGGCGGTCATCGGGTCTCCTCCGGTTCGGGGGCCAGGTCGGCGTCGGGCCGGTCGGCGTCGACGCCGAGGCCGGCGAGCAGGTGCCGGCGCAGGGTGAGCAGCCGGGGGTGGTCGAGGGCGCGGGGCCGGGGCACGTCGACGACGAACTCCTCGGCGATCCGGCCGTCGCGCAGCAGCAGGGCCCGGTCGGCGAGCAGCAGCGCCTCCTCCACGTCGTGGGTGACGAGCAGGACGGCGGGCCGGTGCTCGGTCCACAGCCGCGCGACGAGCGCCTGCGCCTTGAGCCGGGTCAGGGCGTCGAGGGCCCCGAACGGCTCGTCGAGCAGCAGCAGGTCCGGCGTGCGGACCAGGGCGCGGGCCAGCGCGACCCGCTGCGACTCGCCGCCGGACAGGGTGCGCGGCCAGGCGTCGGCGCGGGCGGCGAGCCCGACCTCGGTGAGCGCCCGCAGCGCCCGGTCGCGCAGGCGCGGGGCGTCGAGGCCGAGCGTGACGTTGCGCCACACCCGGCTCCACGGCATGAGCCGGTGTTCCTGGAAGACGATGGCGCGCCGGTCCGGGACGTCGAAACTGCCGGTGGCGCCGCGGTCGAGCCCGGCGACGGCGCGCAGCAGCGTGCTCTTGCCGGAGCCGCTGGCGCCGAGCAGCGCGACGAACTCGCCGGGCGCGATGGTCAGGTCGGCGCCGTCGAGCACGACGCGGCGGTCGAAGACGCGGCGGACGTCGCGGACCCGCACGCCGGTGGTCAGTGTCGTCGTGGTCATGGTCACTCCCCCGCGAACCCGCGGCGCCAGGCCAGGGCCCGCCGCTCGACGAGCCGGACGGTCAGGTCGGTGGCGAGGCCGAGCAGGGCGTACAGCACGAGGACGACGAAGATGACGTCGGTGCGCAGGAACTCGCGGGCGTCGTTCATGAGGAACCCGATGCCGCTGGTGGTGGCGGTCTGCTCGGCGACGACCAGGGTGAGCCAGCCGATGCCGAGCGCCTGGCGCAGGCCCACGAGGATCTGGGGCAGCGCGCCGGGCAGGATCACCCGGCGGATGAGGCCGAGCCGGCCGACGCCGCAGGAGCGGGCGGACTCGACGATGCGCTCGTCCACGCCGCGGATGCCGTGCAGCACGTTGAGGTAGAGCGGGAAGATCGGGCCGATCGCGATGAGCGCGATCTTCGAGGTCTCGCCGATGCCGAACCAGATGATGAAGATCGGCACGAGGGCGAGGTGCGGCAGCATCCGCAGGGCCTGGATGGGCGCGTCGACGACGTCCTCGGCGAGCCGGAGCAGGCCGGCGGCGAGGCCGAGGACCAGCCCGACGGTCAGGCCGATGGCCAGGCCCTTGGCGACGCGGGTGAGCGAGACGCCGAGGTGGTGCGCGAGCTCGCCGGTGGCGACCAGCTCGCCGCCGGCGCGGACGACGTCGAGCGGCGCGGGCGTGGTGCTGCCGAGCCAGCCGGCGGTCGCGCCGACCTGCCACAGCACGACGACGGCGGCCAGGCCGACGAGCCGCCGGGCGGGCGTGAGGGCCGCCAGCAGGCGGCGCAGGCCGGCGGCGGGCCGCGGCTCGTCGCCCCGGGCTCCGGCGGGGCGCGGGGCCGGCGCGAGGCGGACGCCGGGTGGGTCGAGCACGGACGAGGACATGGCGGCTCCTTCGCGTCCGGGCAGGGGGTACCTGCCGGCGGACTCGTCGGCGACAACGGGGGTGGGTGGCTCGGCACGTCGGACCGGGCGGGTGCGACGGGGGCGCCGGCGCGGCGGCCGGATGCAAGCAGCATTAACCCGCAAATCCTATGTGTCAAGTATGGATACGCGGGCTGGGACGCGGCGGGTGCCCGGACCGGGCCCGGACAGCAGAACGGCGGGGTCCGTCCT
>NZ_BOOY01000027.1 GCF_016863475.1 Spirilliplanes yamanashiensis | reverse complement strand
GACGGACCCCGCCGTTCGGGCGGACCGGCGCGCGGACGCCGCAGATCGTGGGCGCGCGCGCCGGGCCGGGTTCTCAGGGGCGGCTCAGGCGAGCTGGAGCGCCCGTTCGCAGGTGGCGTCGAGCATCAGCTCGCCGATCTCGCGGCGGTGCCGCGGCGCGCGCTCGCGGCTGGCGAACGGCTCCGGCAACTCCTTGGCCGGGTCGCGGCGGCCGACCGCGACGACGACCACGGGCTGCAGGTCGGCGCCGAGACCGAACGCGGCCGCGGCGCCGGCCCTGTCGAAACCGCCCATCTGGTGGGTGGCCAGGCCGTCGTGCTGGGCCTGGGCGACGAGGTGGGCGACGGCCTGGCCGGTGTCGTAGTGCGCGTAGGGCAGCGGGGCGCCGTCGTCGCCGGTGGTGCGGGCGGCGACGAGTACCAGCGCGCTGGCGTCGCCGGCCCACTGCCGGTTGCCGGGGGCCAGCAGGTCGAACAGGGTGCCGAACGACGCGTCGCCGCGGCGGGCGACGAGGAACCGCCAGGGCTGGGTGTTGTTGGCCGACGGCGCCCACCGGGCGGCCTCGAGCATCGCGGCGATCTCGGCCGGCGCGAGGGTGTGCGCGGCGTCGAACGCGCGCGGGCTCCAGCGCCCCGCGATGAGCGGGTGCACGGGCACGCGGGTGGTGGCGGTCTTGTCCATCGGGCTCCCTCCGCGAACGTTTCGTTGCGGTGTCAACTTTTGCCACCCTACCGAAGGCCGTTGCCCAGGCAACTATTCCCGGGCGCCCACCGTGACCGGGGACACCCCCGCGAACGGGACCGCCGCGTTCGCCACGCCCCGCTCCCCCGCCGGGTGCCGCCACAGCCCGCGCGAGCGCAGCACCGGCAGCACGCCCTCGCCGAACCAGTACGCCTCCTCCAGGTGCGGGTAGCCCGACAGCACGAACTCGGTGATGCCCAGCGCCGCGTACTCGGCGATCCGGTCGGCGACCTCGGTGTGGCTGCCCACCAGCGCCGTGCCGGCGCCGCCGCGCACCAGGCCGACGCCCGCCCACAGGTTCGGCGCGACGACGAGGCCGTCGCGCGAGCCGCCGTGCAGGTCGAGCATCCGCCGCTGGCCCTCGGACTCGCTGCGCCTCAGGCCCGCCTGCACGGCGGCGATGTCGGCCTCGCTGATGCCGGCCAGCAGCCGGTCGGCCTCGGCCCACGCCGCCTCGGCGGTGTCGCGGCTGATCACGTGCAGCCGGATGCCGAAGCGCAGCTCGCGGCCCTCGCGGGCGGCCGCGGCGCGCACCCGGGCCAGCTTCTCGGCGACCTGCGCCGGCGGCTCGCCCCAGGTCAGGTAGACGTCGCTGTGCCGGGCCGCCACCGGCAGCGCGGCGGCCGACGAGCCGCCGAAGTAGATCGCCGGGGCCGGGTCCGGCACCCGGGACAGCGCCGCCTCCGCCACGCGCAGGTGCTCGCCGTCGTGGGTGACCGTCTCGCCGCGCCACAGCGCCCGCACGATGTGCAGGAACTCGTCGGCGCGGGCGTAGCGGGCGTCCTTGTCGAGGAAGTCGCCGTAGGCGCGCTGCTCGTGCGCCTCGCCGCCGGTGACGACGTTGAGCAGCAGCCGGTCGCCGGACAGCCGCTGGAACGTCGAGGCCATCTGGGCGGCGAGCGTCGGCGAGATCAGCCCGGGCCGGAACGCGACCAGGAACTTCAGCCGCTCGGTGACCTCGGCGAGCATCGCGGTGGCGAGCCAGGCGTCCTCGCACCACGCCCCGGTGGGCGTCAGCGCGCCGACGAAGCCGAGCTGCTCGGCGCTGCGGGCGATCTGGCCGAGGTAACCGACGGTGAGGGGCCGGACGCCGCCGGCCGCGCCGACGGGCACGCCATGGCCGCCGCCGACGATGTCGCGGCTGTCGCCGTTGGTGGGCAGGAACCAGTGGAAATCGAGCTGCGGCATGGGTCGCTCCTGAGGGGTGGGACGCCGACGAACCCACCCTATCCATAAATCCTATCGACTAGATAGAGTGCGCCTCAGCACCCCCGACCGAGGAGACACCATGCGTCGCGCCATCGCCCTTTTCGCCACCCTGACCCTGGCCGCCGGGGCACTGTCCGGGTGCGGCAACGACGAGGCCACCGCCCAGGACGCCGGCGAGCTGCGCGTCGGCTATCAGCGCTTCGGCGGGCTCAGCCTCGTCAAGGCGCGCGGCGACGCGCCCACCGTGTCGTGGTCGCTGTTCGAAAGCGGCCCGGCGCTCACCGAGGCGCTGAAGGCCGGCGCCATCGACATCGGACAGACCGGCGAGGCGCCGCCGATCTTCGCGGCCGCCGGCAGGATCCCCTTCGTCGTCGTCGGCACCAGCGAGCCCGTGCCGCAGGGCGAGGCCGTGCTGGTGAAGGCCGCGCGCGGCTTCAAGACCTTCGCCGACCTGAAGGGCAGGACGGTCGCCCTGAACAAGGGCTCCAACGTGCACTGGCTGCTCGTCAAGCTGCTGGAGGCCAACAAGATGACCCTCGCCGACATCAACGTCAAGTACCTCAAGCCCGCCGAGGGGCGGCCCGCGTTCGACAACGACCAGGTCGACGCGTGGATCATCTGGGACCCGTACTTCGCGCTCGCCGAGCAGCCGGGCGTGCAGGTGCTCGCCGACGCCACCGGCCTGGCCAACAACCGCGAGTACATCCTGGTCTCGCCCGACGCGGTGAAGAACAAGCCCGGGAAGATCCGCGCCTTCCTCGACCAGTACCAGAAGACCACCGAGTGGGGCATCGCCAACGCCGACGAGCGCGCCAGGGTGCTCGCCCCCGAGCTGAAGATCGACGAGGCGGTGGCGCGGCGCGCCCTGGAGCGCAGCGCCAAGCCGCTCGCCCCGCTCACCCCCGAGATCGGCGCCGAGCTGCAGGCCATCGCGGACGGCTTCACCGAGCTGGAGCTCATCCCCGGCACCGTCGACATGAAGGCCCGCATCGACGGGCAGTTCACCGAGGCCCTGTCGTGACGACGCTGGCCGAGAAGCCCGTCGAGGCGCCGGAGGCGGCCGCCGCCGCCCCGGCCGCCCGGGCCCGCACCCGGCGGCGGTGGCAGCGGGCGGTCAGCCCGGTCGCGCTGCTCGCGCTGTGGGAGGCGGGCGCCCGCGCCGGTGTCATCCCCGAGGAGAAACTGCCCGCGCCCAGCCTCGTGCTGCAGACGGGGTGGCGGCTGGCCGGCGACGGCACGCTCGGCGAGCACCTCGCCGACTCGCTGACCCGGGCCGGCATCGGGCTGCTGATCGGCGGGGTGCTCGCGCTGGCCCTGGGCGCCGTGGCCGGCCTGCTGCGCCTGGGCGACGACCTGGTCGACCCGCCCGTGCAGATGGCCCGGATGCTGCCGCACCTGGCGCTGCTGCCGCTGCTCATCATCTGGGTCGGCATCGGCGAGGAATTGAAGATCACCCTGGTCGCCCTGGGCGTGTTCTTCCCGCTCTACTTCAACGTGTACGCGGGCATCCGCGACATCGACGAGCGCCTCGTCGAGGCCGCCCGCACCTGCGGGCTCAACCCGTGGCAGCGCCTGCGGCACGTCGTGCTGCCCGGCGCGCTGCCCGCGCTGTTCCTCGGCCTGCGGCTGGCCATCGGCGCCGCGTGGCTCAGCCTCGTGGTCGGCGAGCAGGTCAACGCCGATCGCGGCATCGGCTTCCTGATGATGGAGGCGCGCGAGTTCAGCCAGACCGACGTGGTCGTCCTCGGCCTGTTCGTCTACGCGCTGCTCGGGCTCCTCTCCGACGTGCTGCTGCGGATCGTGGAGCGGAGGACCCTGACATGGCGTCGCGGACTGAAGGCGGCCTGACCACCCCCGTCCGGGCGACCGGCGTGCGCCGGGCGTTCGGGCCGGCGGTGGTGCTCGACGGCGCCGACCTGCACATCGCCCCGGGCGAGGTGGTGGCCCTGCTCGGCGGCAGCGGCTCCGGCAAGAGCACCCTGCTGCGGGCGCTGGCCGGGCTCGACGCCGAGGCCGGCGGCGACATCCGGGTGACCCGCAGCCAGGCGGTGGTGTTCCAGGAGCACCGGCTGCTGCCGTGGAAGCGGGTCGACGGCAACGTGGCGCTGGGCCTGTCCGGGCCGGGCGTGCGCGAGCGCGTCGCCGCGGCGCTGACCGAGGTCGGGCTCGGCGACCGGGGCCGGGCGTGGCCGGCCGAGCTGTCCGGCGGGCAGTCGCAGCGGGTGGCGTTCGCCCGGGCGCTGGTGCGCGAGCCGGAGCTGCTGCTGCTCGACGAGCCGTTCGGCGCGCTCGACGCGCTGACCCGGCTGAAGATGCAGGAGCTGTTCGGGCGGCTGCACGAGCGGCACCGCTTCGCCGCGCTGCTGGTCACCCACGACGTCGACGAGGCGCTGCTGCTCGCCGACCGGGTGCTGGTGCTCGACGGCGGCCGGATCGCCCAGGAGCTGGACGTGCGCCTCGACCGGCCGCGCGCCCCCGACGATCCGGGCTTCGCGCCGCTGCGCCGGCAGCTGCTCGACCGGCTCGGGGTGCCCCTGGCGCGGCGGGCATGACCGCCTTCGCGACCGGTCCCGCCGGATTCGTCGGGCTGCGGGTGGGCCTCGGGCCCACCGTCCTGCCGGCCGGGCGGCACCGGCTGCGGCACGGCCACCTCACCGTGGCGGGCGGCCGGGCGACCGTCAGCGTCCCGCCGTCGCCCGGCCTGGACGTCTGCGCCGCGCGCGCCGCCGAGGACCTGGCCGCGGCCCGCGCCCTGGCGCCGGGCCCGGCCGGCGCGCACGGGGTGCGGGTGTGCCTCGACGCGGGCCACGAGGGGCCGGGCCCCGGCGGCTACCGGCGGCGCTGGGCGGTGGCGCACGCCATCGGCCCCGCCCTGGTCGCGGCGTTCGCGAACACCCCGGGCGGCGGGTGGGCGAGCGCCCGGCTCGGCCCGCGGCTGGCGGCGCCGGGCGCGGTGCCGGGCGGCGGCGAGCCCCGGGCGGCGTGGGCGGCGCACCGCCGCTCGGGCGCGACGTGGGCGCCGGTCACGGCGCGCGGCTTCCTGGAGCTGGACCTGGCCGACGGGCCGGACTGGCTGGTCCCCCTCGCGGTGACGACCGCGCTGCTGCACGACGCGCGGGCGGCCGCCGAGGCGCTGGACGCCACGGCGCACCTGGGCCGCGACGCGTGGGTGCGGGCGGCCCGGCACGGCCGCGCGGACGCCGGCCTGGCCGCCGCGGGGCGGGCCTGCCTGTTCGCGGCGTACGCGGCGCTCGCCCGGCAGGGCGTGGACCGCGCGACCCGGGACGCGGTGGCGGCCCGGGTCGCGCTGCCTGCGGCGCGGGGGCCGGCCTAGAGCAGTTCGGTGCGCAGGTCGTGCGCCCCGTCGGCGCGGGTGGCCTCGTAGTACACGCGGTGGCGGCCGTCGCCGGCCTCGACCACGCTGAGGTAGCGCAGGCCGTACGGCGGGTGCGGCGAGCCGAGCGGCGCGCCGCCGTCCGCGGTCAGCTCGCCGTAGCTGCCGTCGGGCAGCTTCGCGCCGCGGGCCTGGCCGGTGCGCTCCTCCCAGTTCTCGGCGGCCGACGCGCGGCCGTCGTAGCCGACCAGGATCTCGTCGCCGACGGGCAGCACCGACGACACGCGCACGCCGCGGGCGTCCCACTCGCCGGGGCGGCCGGCCAGCACGGTGCCGCGCCACGTCCACCCGAGACCGTCGGGGCTGGTCGCGTACCAGGTGGTCATGCGGTCCGCGTCGTCCCAGCTCTCCAGGGGGTGCACCGACGCCCACAGGTGCCAGCCGGCGTCGTCGTGCAGCACGACCGGGTCCTTCACGCCGACGGTGTCGTCGCCGGCGAGCACGGTGCGCGGCGCCGCGTCGGCCAGCCCGGCGACGGTGGCCGCCTCCAGCACGTCGACGCGCCAGTGCTTGGTGCCGGGCGTGGCGGCGCTGACGTAGAGCCGCCACCGCCCGTCCGGGGTGCGGGTGATCGCGGGGCGTTCGAGCGACTCGGCGCCGAACCGGTCCTTGGTGATCTCGGCGACGACCGTGAACGTCACGCCGTCGGTGGAGTGCGCGACGACGTTGGAGAACCCGCGGCCCGCGCCGATCGGCCGCCGCAGCCGGTACGCGAGGTAGATCCCGTCGTCGGCCACGAACGCCGACGGCGCGCCGGCCCAGGCCCCCGGCTCGGTGCCCGGGGGCTCCACCACCACGACGGCGTCGTCCCAGCGCGGCAGGGGCAGCGTCTGCGTTCCGATCGACACGGTGTCTCCGTTCTTGCTGCGAATGGTCGGTGGGTTAACGGCTCACGGGGCGGTGACGTGCCGGTCGACGGACAGCCAATCGGCGTACGACTGTCCGGTGACGTCCTGCAGCAGCGCGATGTCGTCCGCGAACAGGGGCAGCAGCGCGGCCCGCTCGGCCGGCGTGGTGACCGGACGGCGCCCCTGCCGCCGGTGCAGGAGGGTGAGCAGCGGCCCGCGCGCGGCCAGCCGCAACGGTACGGGGAACCGGTGGCCGAAGCCGCCCCCGGCGCGCAGCAGCCCGCGCAGCACCCGGTTGAGCTGGTTGTCCTCGACGACGTGCCGGTTGACGTTCTCCTTCGGGATGTCCGTCAGCAGCCCGGTGCGCACGCCGAGGAAGGCGCAGACCCGGTCCAGCGTGGCGGCCGGGTCGTCCTTGAGCTCGCGGTAGCGCAGCAGGAGCACCTGCTCGCGGTCGAACACCTCGTAGAGGTGGCGCACCTGCTCGCCGTAGCGGCCGAGCGCGACGTAGTGCCAGAAGTCGGCCCAGCCGGCGGCCCGGCGCCGGTGCTCGGCCCAGCAGGCGGTGAGGAAGTCGGGCTCGGGCTCCAGCCCGGCCACCCACAGGTGGGTCCAGTTGGAGTGCGCGCGGTCGACCGGGTCGCGCAGCAGCACGATCAGCTTCACGTCCGGCACCAGCTTGCGGATGCGCAGGTGGGTGGCCGGGTCGTACAGGTAGAACGGGGTCGCCTCGCCGGTCAGCGCGCCGGCCGGCGCCGGGTCGAACAGCGCCTCGTAGTCCCGGCGCCGCCAGACGTGTTCCTGGTAGGTCTGCACGTCGCCGGGGCCGCCGTGCCGGGGCGGCCGCCCGTCGGTCAGGAAGAACTTCGGTTCCTTGACCGACGGCAGGAACAGGTCGGGATGGCGGACGAGCGCCGCGTGCAGCGCGGTGGTGCCGGCCTTGGGTACGCCGGCGATCAGGAAGTCGGGTAAGCCCATCGGAGCCTCCTCGGTGTGCGGTGCCCTCCCCAAGTCTCAGTGATCCTACAGACTTGGTAGGGATGGGCCGGCGACGAGGCCACACCACTCAGCGTGCGCGGCGCGTCGCCCGCGGGTGAGCGCTTAAGGCCGAATTGGCGGCGATTAAAGGAATCTTCATTAACGGTCACCCCGCCGGGCCTCCTAGCGTTCTCGGTGCCCGGATCCCCCGCCCCCGAGAGGCACCGCCATGCCAGCGCACCGCCAGGAGCACCGGCGCCGCTGGGCGTCCGTCCTCGTCGCGGTCGTCGCCGCCGGCCTGCTGGCGGGCGGGCTGAACACGGCGTGGGGCGCCGAGGGCAACCTCGCCGCCGGCCGCGCTGCCACCGGCTCCGCGCCGTGCACCGCCGCCGAGACGCCGCGGACGGCCGTGACCGCGTCCGTGCGCGACAAGTTCTGCTCGGCCGCCGAGCGGCCCTTCCTGCAGGTGGACCTGGGGGCGCCGGCGCTGGTCGGGCGCATCGTCGTGCAGCACGCGCAGGCGGGCGGGGAGCCGGCGGCCTGGAACACCCGCGACTTCACGCTCTCGGTCAGCGCGGACGGAGCGGCCTTCACCGCCGTCGCCGCGGTCACGGGCAGCACCGCCGCCACGACGGCACACACCGTGACGCCGGTGCGCGCCCGGTACGTGCGCCTCGACGTGACCCGCCCGACCGGGACCGGCGACCGCGCGGCGCGGATCGCCGAGTTGGAGGTGTACCCGGCCGCCGCCCCCACCCCGTCGATCGTCCCGCCCGTCTCCGCCGCGCCCTGCCACGGCGACGCCCCGCCCCTGCTGACCGACTTCCTCCAGGGCCACGGCCACCCGCTGACCCGGGCCGCCTGCAACGCCGACGTCGCCGTCTACCACGACGCCGCGCTGGCCGCCGTCCCCGCGGGCCAGACCGCGTGGGCGACCGCGTTCACCACGGACGTGTGGCGCTACATGAAGGACGCGTACGGCTCGTGCGCCGTGCCGCGGCCGGCGTGCGAGCGGTTCGGCGAGCCCCGCCCGCTGCTGGCCCTCTTCCACCGGACGGCCGGGGCGGGCGCGGGCGGCACCATCCGCTACCGGTTCGACGCGGCCACCGGCAACCGGGCCACCATCGACGTGGCCGCCGGCTCGTGGGCCGACAGCGCGATGCTGCGCGACGTCATCACCCACGAGGCCTGCCACCACGCCGAGTTCGACGGCCAGGGCGTGCTCGACAGCCCCGCGTTCACCGTGTGGGGCGACAGCAAGTGGGCCGAGTTCTGCGTGTACGACTTCTACGTCAACACCGGCCGGCAGGCCGACGCCGAGCGGGTGCGGGCCGACTTCGGCGCCGGCCGCGACGCGCTGCCCCCCGGCGCCGGCCCGTCCGCCTGGTTCCGCGACTGGTTCCTGCCGCTGTGGCGCGACGGCGGCGGCCGCCCGGACGTCATGCGCCGCTTCTTCGAGCTGACCGCCGAGCACTTCCCGCGGCGCGAGTACGGCGGCGGCGCGTACGCCGCCTACACCCGCCGGATGACCGCGGGCGAGTACGTGCACTTCACCAGCGCCGCCGCCGGCCAGGACCTGAGCGGGCGGGCGGCGGCCGCCTTCGGCACGGGCTTCGACCGGGCGCAGTTCGAGCGGGCCCGCCGGGATTTCCCGGCCCTGACCTACTGACCCGTCAGCGGGCGGTGGACGGTCCGCGGCGCCACCAGGTGCGCCGGCGGTAGCGGTGGCAGACCTGGGGCCCGCAGAGCGCGCAGTCGGTGCCGCGGCGCCAGTGCTCGTGAGCCCCGCGCGGGTGCCCGCAGACACACAGCGCATCCTTCGCCATCAGCGATCACCCACCGTGTTCGTCCTGCCACCGCCGGCGAAATGGCGGCGGGAATTGCCGGGCCCTCAACGTATCGGGCCGCCGACGCATTTGCCGATCGCCGCTCCGGGCTGACTCAACCGGATGGTGAACATTACGCAGCGTATAACCACGCTCTGTGATGTGAGCCACAGGCCAGCCCGATCGATCCGGAATTGCAGCCAATCACACGCACTCTGCGTGCTTTGCCCGCCACCGCCGCCCGCGAGCCCTTTCGCCGGTGCCGTCGTACTTCCCGATGTAACGCAGCGTGTTAATTACCTCTCGTGGGACCAATGTGACTCAGGAGAGTTTCCGCTGCTCAAACGGCCGCGCATCAGTGGTCCGCCGGCGTCGAACCGGGCAGCACTTTCGGTCAGTTGACCCTGTGTAGCGGCGTCCCTAGCTTTAGATGCAGAGCGAGCGAGATGCGCTTCTCTCCCCGGAATACGCCGATTAGGTCGCATCCGCAGCATGAAGAAGGGAACGACATGCAGGCTTTCTCGTCCGAGACCAACACGCCGGGTAACGGCCGTCCGTCACCCACCGTAAGTGTTGTCATCCCGGCCCTCAACGAGGAACGCAACCTGCCGCACGTCTTCGCCAAGCTGCCCGCCGACATCACCGAGGTGATCGTGGTCGACGGCGGCTCCGTCGACCGCACCGTCGAGGTGGCGCGGGAGCTGCGGCCGGACGTCAAGATCGTGCAGCAGACCCGTAAGGGGAAGGGCAACGCGCTGGCCTGCGGATTCGCCGCGTGCACCGGCGACATCATCGTGATGATCGACGCCGACGGCTCGACCGACCCGGCCGAGATTCCCCAGTTCATCGCCGCCCTGCTGGCCGGCGCCGACTTCGTCAAGGGCTCGCGCTTCGGCGAGGGCGGCCACAGCCACGACATCACCCCGCTGCGCAAGCTGGGCAACGACGGGCTGAACCTGACGGTCAACGTCCTGTTCGGGACCCGCTTCACCGACCTCTGCTACGGCTACAACGCCTTCTGGGCCCGCGTGGTGCCGAGCCTGCAGCTGCCGGCGACGTCGCTGCCGCAGCCGGCCGACGGCTCCAAGCTCTGGGGCGACGGCTTCGAGATCGAGACGATGATCAACATCCGCGCCGCGGCGCAGGGCCTCAAGGTCGCCGAGGTCCCGAGCATCGAGCACGAGCGGATCTTCGGCGAGAGCAACCTCAACACCTTCCGGGACGGCACCCGGGTGCTCCGCACGATCATGAGCGAGTGGTTCCTGGCCCGCCGGGCCCGGCGCCGGGCCCGCCGCGGCGGCGTCCAGACCCGCCCGGCCGCCGTCGAGCACGCCGCCTCCACCGCCACCTCCGCCGCCACCTCCGCCGCCGCGGCCGCCGCCGTCGCCGCGATCGTGCCGGCCCCCGCGCCGCGGCTGGCCGCCGACCACCAGGTCGACCCGCGGCCCGCGCACCTCAACCGCGCCGTGCGGACCCCCGCCCCCGCGGAGCGCGCCACCGAGCTCGCCCCCGTGACCGCCGAGGAGCGCTGACCCTCATGCCGCAGACCCCCCAGACCCCCGCCGTGTCCGTGGTGATCCCCTGCCACTCCGACGAGCGCTGGAGCCTGCTGGTGGCCGCGATCGCCTCGGCCCGGGCGCAGACGCTGCAGCCGGCCGAGATCGTCGTGGTCGTCGACCACAACCCGAAGCTGTACTCGCGGATCCGGCGGGAGATCAGCGGGATCACCGTGCTGGAGAACCGCTACACCAAGGGCGTGTCGGGCAACCGCAACACGGGCGCCTTCCACACCACCACCGAGATCATCGCCTTCCTGGACGACGACGCGATCGCCGACCCGGAGTGGCTCAGCCGCCTGGTCGCGCCGTTCGCCGACGAGAACGTGGTCGGCACCGGCGGCGGCATCAACCCCAACTGGCTGCGGGCGCGGCCGGCCTGGTGGCCGGACGAGTTCCTGTGGGCCGTCGGCGGCACGTACACCGGCATGCCCACCGAGACCGCCCGGATCCGCAACGTGTGGTCCGCCAGCATGGTGGTGCGCCGCTCGCGGTTCCTGGCGGTGGGCGGCTTCCTGACCGGCTTCGGCAAGGACGGCAACCGCAACCGCCCCGAGGACACCGAGCTGTGCATCCGCATGGCCCGCGACGGCGGCCACTGGATGTTCGTGCCGGACGCCGTCATCGCCCACGCGGTGCCGGCGGGCCGGGACAACATGCGCTTCTTCCTGCGGCGCTGCTACGCCGAGGGGCGCGGCAAGGTGCAGATGCAGGCGCTCAACGCCGACGCCGACGACCTGGGCTCGGAGCGCGACTACCTGCGCAGGACCCTGCCGAGGGCGGTCGTGCGCGAGCTGGCCGACGCCGGCCGGGGCCGGGGCGTCCGGCACGCGCTGCGCGCCGGCGCCGTGCTGGTCGGCGTCGCGGCGGCCGGCTTCGGCGCGGCCGTCCAGGTCGCCGCGTCGGCCCGCCCGCAGCGCCGGGCGCTCACGCCGGGGGTGGCCCGATGACGATGACTGGGGATGCCCGAATCACCGCTTTCACCCCGACTGAGCCGGTAATGTCTCTTGAGGTGCTGCCCGCCGTAGTCCGAGACATCGAGCTCACCGGTGCTGTCCCGTCGATCCCGGCCGTGGCCGGCGACGGCCGCCGGGTCGAGCAGGCCTGGATCCTGTTCCGCTGGTTCAGCGAGCCCCTCGGGGCCACCCTGCTGGACGTGCCCGCCACCGGCCTCACCGGTGCCGACCTGATCGCGGCCGCCGAGGCCGAGGTCGGCGACGCCCTGGCCGAGCGGCTCGCCGCGGCCGGCCTGGACAGGGTCACCACCGAGGCCCAGACGCCCGCCACCGAGAGCGCCTTCCTCGCCCGCCGGCGCGAGGTCCTGGCCGACGCCCCGCCGATCACCGTGGTGATCTGCACCCGGGAGCGGCCCGGCGACCTCGCCCGCTGCCTGGACAGCCTGCTGCGCCAGGAGTACCCGCGGTTCTCCGTGCTCGTGGTCGACAACGCGCCGACCACCGAGGCCACCAGCGAGGTCGTGCACGCCGCGGCCCGCCGCGGCCCCGTGCGCTACCTGCGCGAGCCGCAGCCGGGCCTGTCGTTCGCCCGCAACGCGGCCGTCGCCGCCGCGCCCGGCGAGATCCTCGCCTGGATCGACGACGACGAGGTCGCCGACCCGCACTGGCTCGCCGAGGTCGCCCGGGCGCTGGCCGACCACCCCGAGGCCGACGTCGTCTCCGGCGTCATCGTGCCGGCCGAGCTGGAGACCCGGGCGCAGGTCTGGTTCGAGCAGTTCGGCGGCCACAGCAAGGGACGCGGGTTCCGCCCGGACACCTTCAGCCCGGCCACCGCGCACATCCAGAGCCCGCTGTACCCGCTGCCGCCGTTCGGCACCGGCGCGAACATGACGTTCCGCCCCGGCGTCATCGAGAAGATCGGCGGCTGGGACGTCGCGCTCGGCGCGGGCACCCCGGCGATGGGCTCCGAGGACACCCTGGCGTTCACCCAGGTGCTGCTCGGCGGCGGGACGATCGTCTACCAGCCCACCGCGGTGACCTGGCACTACCACCGCCGCGACATGGCCGGCCTGCACAAGCAGATGGTCGGGTACGGCTGCGGGCTCACCGCCGCGTACACCAGCCTGCTGCTGAAGAAGCCCAGCCTGATCTTCAAGCTGCTGGCGCTCGCCCCGACGGCCCTGCGGGACCTGACCGGCAGCGACAGCCTGCGGGTCAGCACGCTGCAGGCCGACTTCCCCCGCGAGCTGCTCGGCGCGAACCGCCGCGGCATGCTCCGCGGACCGCGCGCCTACCTGCGGGGCCGCCGGGCCGCGAAGGCGGCCGCGCGGGCGAAGCCCGCCCGGTGAGCCGGCACCGCCGCGGCAGCGTGGTCGGCACGGCCCTGTCGCTCATGACGTCGACCGTGCTCAGCGCGGTGCTGACGTTCGGGTTCTGGATCGCCGCCGCCCGGTTCTTCGAGCCGGCGGCGGTGGGCCGGATCTCCGCGGGGGTCGCGTCGATCACCCTGCTCGCGGCGGTCGCCCAGCTCAACCTGCACAGCATGTACGGCCGGTTCCTGCCCGGCGCCGGCGCCCGGTCGGCCCGGCTGGTGCTCGGCGGCTACGCCGCCTCGGCGCTGACGGCCGCCGGCCTGACCGCGGGCTACCTGGCCCTCGGCCTGGACGGCAGCCTGATGCTCGGCACCGACACGCGGTCGCGCTGGCTATTCGGCGTCGGGGTGGTCGCCACCGCGATCTTCCTCATCCAGGACGGCGTGCTCACCGCCCTGGGGCGCGCGGCGGCCGTGCCGGTCAAGAACGTGGTGTCGGCGGCCGGGAAGCTGGCCCTGCTGCCGGCGCTGGCCGTCGGGACCGCGGAGGCGGTCGCCGGGGACGGCCTGCTGCTGGCGTGGGTGCTGCCGGTGGTCACGGTGATGCTGCTCTGGAACGCCTGGATCATGATCCGGCTGGTCCCGGCGCACGTCCGGGCCCGCCGGGGCGCGGGGCCGCTGCGGCTGCGCGAGGTGCTGCGGTTCGCGTCGGCCGAGTACGTCAACGGGATCGTCACGAACGTGGTGGCGTTCCTGCCGCCGCTGCTGGTCACCCACGTGGCCGGCGCCGTGACCGGGGCGTACTTCTACCTGCCCTGGGTGATCGGGGTGTCGGTGACCACGATGCTGTGGCAGACGGTCACCTCGTTCGTGGCGGAGGCCAGCACGGCCGAGGCCCGCGGCGACCGCACCCGGCTCGCCGGCCAGCTGCGGCGCACGGCCGTCATGGTCGCCGTGGTGGCCGGCGGCGGCGGGATCGTCCTGGCCGCGGCGGCCGAGCCGCTGCTGTGGGTGCTCGGGGCCGAGTACGCCGCGTCCGGCACCACGCCGCTGCGGCTGATCGGCCTGGCGCTGCCGTTCACCGGGGTGATCGTGCTGTACGCCGGCTTCGCCGCGATGGAGAAGCGGATGTGGCGGATGGTGGCGCTGCAGTCGGCCGCCGCCGCCGCGTTCCTCGGCGCCACCTGGTTCAACCTGCCCCACCAGGGCCTGGCCGCCCCCGCGGCCGCCCACCTGCTCGCCCAGGCGTGCCTGGGACTCGCGCTGCTGCCCGGCCTGGTCACCCGCATCAGGGCCGCCGTGGCCGCGCCGGCGCCGGCCGCACCGGCGCCGGTCCCCCGCCCCGCCGGCACCGCCGACAGCACCACCGCCGGCACCGCCGACAGCACCGCCGACAGCACCACCGAACCCCCTCGCCGCATCGGCGTCCCGCACCCCCGGGCCGCCACCCCCCGCGCCGAGGCCCTCACGAGTTCGCGGAGGTCGACATGGTGATCGCCATCCGGCCAGCCTCCCCCCAACCGGGCGGCTCGGACACCATCACCCTGCCGGCGCAGAAGACTGCGCCCCACGTCACGCTGCGCCCGGCGACCCCGCCGCAGCCCGAGAGCCGCGCCGACCGGCTGCGCCGCATGTTCCGGGGCCCCGACCTCGGCCTGGCCCCGGCCGTCCTGGCGCTGTCCGCCGTGGGCGCGCTGCTCGTCGCCCTGGCCTACGACGCCGGCCGCGACCAGCGCGGCAGCGCCATGGTCATCTACTGGCTCGGCCAGGTCGTGGTGTTCAGCCCGGTCGCCGCGCGGCTGCTGTCGCGCCGGCTGGCCGGCGCCGCCGAGGCGTTCGTGCTGGTGATGGGCCTGGCGATCACCCAGTACGTCACCAAGTGGATCTACAGCCCGGACCAGTTCCGGTTCCCCGACGAGCTGCAGCACTGGCTCGGCACCACGCTGATCATGGAGACCGGGCGGCTGTTCGAGCCCAACCCGGCGCTGCCGCCGGCCGTGAACTTCCCCGGCCTGGCCGAGATGGGCGCGGCGGTGTCGTCGCTGACCGGCCTGTCCGTCACCGCCGCCGGCCTGACCGTCGCCGGCATCGCGCACCTGGTCTTCGTCGGCGCGCTGTTCGTCACCGTCCAGCGGGCGGGCGCCACCGCCGCCGTGGCCGGCCTGACCTGCGTCGTGTACGCCACCGCGCTGCACTACCTGTTCTTCAACTCGATGTACCTGTACCAGACCGCCGCGCTGCCGTTCCTCATGTTCACCGTGTGGGCGTACCGGCGCTGGCGCACCGGCGGCGGCTGGCGCTTCGCGCTGCTGGGCGTCGTCACCACCGCCGTCACCACCGTCGCGCACCACGTCACCGCGTTCATGCTGATCGGCACGCTGGCCCTGCTGGCCGTCACCGAGCTGGCCGTCGCGAAGCCGCGGCGCTGGTCGGCGCTGCTCGGCCCGCTCGCCGCGTTCGCCGTGGTGGCCGCCTGGATCTGGTTCGTGGCCCGCGACGTCATCGGCTACCTGAGCGCCCCGGTCGACCGGATCGCCGAGACCGTGCACCTGCTGATGGCCGACAAGGACGCGGGCGCCGCCCCCGTCGCGTCGGTGCAGCTGTGGCAGCTGGCCGTGCAGGGCCTCGGCCTGCTCGCCCTGGGCCTGCTGTTCCTGGTGATCCTGAAGAGCGCCTGGACCGGCCGCAAGCAGCCGAAGGACGTCTGGCTGTGGGCCGCGCTGGCCGGCTCGGTCGTGTTCTTCCTCGGCAACGGCGTCCGGTTCCTCGGCGCCTCCGGCCCGGAGATCGCGGGCCGCCTGTCGACCTTCACCTACGTGCCGATCTCGATCGTCGCGGCCCTGGCCCTGGTCCGGGTCGCCGGGACCGTCCGGGAGCGCACGCCCGCCACCGAGCCGGCCGGGCGCCGGTTCGTCGCCGGGATGCTGGCCGGCACCGCGATCGCGACGCTGCTGCTCGCCGGGGCCCGCGCCGGCGGCTGGCCGCCCGTCTACGGCCTGCTGCCCGGCCCGTACCTGGCCGCCGGCTTCGAGCGCTCGGTCGACGACTCCAGCGTCACCGCGGCGCAGTGGCTGGCCGCGGACCCGGGCCACCGGCTCGGCGGCGACATCACCGGCGTGGCGCTCGGCTCCACCTACGGCCGGCAGGACCCGGTGCGCGAGGCCGCCCCGCTGTACGAGGGGCCGGTCTGGACGCCTCAGGACCGGCAGCTCGCTGCCGACCTGGCGATCGACTACCTCTGGGTGGACCGCCGGATGGCGACCCAGGTCCCGGCGTCCGGCGCGTACTTCGAGAACGACCCGAAGGCCGGCCGCTGGACCTCGCCGATCCCGGCCGCCGACCTGGCGAAGTTCGACCGGGTGGAGACCGCCGACCGGGTCTACGACAACGGCAACGTCCGCATCTACCGGATGGGGAACCGATGAACCGCCTCGCCTCCCGCCTCGCCCTGGCCGTGCTCGCGCTCGGCTCGGCCGCCGCGGTGCTCTACGGCCCCGGCCCGCTCGTCGTCGCCGGCGGCCTGCTGCTCGCCTTCCTGCTGCCCGGCCTGGCGCTGACCGACCTGATCGTCCGCCGCCGCACCGTCACGGGCGTCGAGCGGGCGGTGCTCGGCCCCGCGCTCAGCCTGGCCCTGGTCGTGCTCGGCGGCCTGGCCCTGCACGCCACCGGCGCCGGGCTCACCCGCGCCTCGTGGGCGTGGCTGCTGGCCGGCACGACCCTGGTGGCGCTCGTCGGCGCCGCGTTCCGGCAGCGCTTCTCGCCGGACGAGGCGAAGGTGGTCGCGGAGTCGGCGGCGGGCACCGGGGACACCCCGCTCGGCGGCGGCGTCGCCGTCGCCACGGGCGGCCCGGAGACCACCGTCGGCCCCGGCCGCTTCCTGCTCAAGGCGCTGCCGCTGGTGCTGGCCGCCGCGGTGCTGGGCGGCGCGGCGTGGCTGTCCTTCGACAGCGTGCGGCAGAGCACCGCGACGCCGGTGACCGCGCTCAGCGTCGAGGAGACCGGCCGGGCCGGCGTGAACAACCTGCGCCCCGTGGCGGTGACCGTGACCGGGCTGGTGGAGGCGTCCGGCCCGTACCGGCTCACCGTCGCCGGCTCCGACGGCGTCGTCGCCGAGGACCGCACCATCGACGTCACCGCCGGCACGTGGACCCGCACCCTGCTGGTGCCGGCGAACGACCGGATCAGGATCGACCTCTACCGGGCCGGCGAAGCGGCGCCGTTCCGGACGACACTGCTGCGCCGGGCGGTCTGACCACCCGGCGGGCAGGTCGACGGCGGGGTGCGCGGCAGGAGGGGCCGCGCACCCCGCTTCGTCACATGCTCAGCAGCTCGACGGGGTCGCCCGCGACGGCCTCGGTGACCGCGGCGACGGCCGCCGGGTCGAACACGTTCGCGTGGTACGTCGTCGTCACGTGCAGGGCGCCGCCCAGCTCCTCCAGCGCCACCGTGACGGCCTGCGGGCCGCCCGGCGTCACCACGTCGACGAGCCGGCGCTTCTCCGGGTCCGCCCAGTCCAGCGGCGCGTACGCGTCCGCCCGGCCCAGGTACGTCACGGTCAGGTGCGGGCGCGGGTCGGTGGCGCGGCCCTGCGGCTCGACCGCGGCGTCGCGGCGCACCGCGGCCCGGGCGTTGTGCAGGGCCAGCAGCGTCAGGGCGCGGCGCGAGCCCAGCAGGTCGCGCATCTCGGCGTGCACCGCCCGCGGGTCGTTGGGGTCGCGCGGGCGCAGGTGCTCGCCCCAGGCGAAGTTGCCCTCGACGGCGGCGCCGGCCGGCAGGTAGCGGCGGGCGTCGACCAGCACCACCAGGCCCGGCGGGTCCGGCGGGCCGAGCACCCGCTCGACGGCGGCGTGCACGACGGAGAACAGCACCGAGCCGACGGAGATGCCGGGCGCGTGCGCGTCGCGCCAGCGCCGCAGCTCGGCGATCATGCCGGGCGCGGACCGGGCGGCGTGGTGCGCGACGGCGGGCGTCCAGGCCCCGGCGCCGCCGGTGGCGCGCGGCGCGCGGGCGACCCGCAGGGCGCGCGGCAGCCGGCCGGGCTTGGTGACCAGCTGGTGGCCGATCGCCCGGGCCAGCGGCAGCCGGGCGGGGCGCGGGTACGGGTGCCAGGCGGTGCGCCCGCCGGTGGCGGCCGCGAGGATCTCGGCGAACAGGGCGTCGCCGAGGCGGGCGTCGCCGGTGGCGTGGCTCATCGCGATCCCCGCGTACGGGCCGCCCGCGGCGAACAGCACCGGCCGCTCGCCCAGCGGCTCGCGCAGCAGCTGCGCGGTGACCGCGTCCGCGTCGTCGACGCCGACGTCCAAAACCAGCCGGTGCGCCCAGGCCGCGAACTCCCGGCGCGACATCGGCCGCCAGCGCCGCGCGGCGGCGTCCAGGCGGCACACCACCCGGCTCTCCGGCCGGTGCGCGTGCAGGTCGATCAGCGCCCGCCGGACCCCGTCGACCGTGATGCCGGCCAGCGGCCCGACGACCTTGCCCGACGCGACGCCCAGCCAGGACGCGTCCCGGGTGCTCAGCCGGCGGCTCATCCGGCGAACCGCGGGTCGCGGGCCAGGGCCCGGTAGGCCGTCAGCACGTCCGGGCTGCTGTCGATGCGGAAGTTCTCCTCCGAGAACGGGTGCGTGTCGGTGTCGAACCAGACCTGCGCGCACACCGCCGGGTGCTCCTTGACCCAGGCCTGCAGCGCGGTCGTCCACGCGGCCTTGGTGCCGGGGCCGTGGTCGATGCCGGCCGTCTCCGCCAGCATGATCGGCTTGCGCGCCGAGAACTGCCGGTAGATGCCGCCGTACAGCTCCTCGGGCTTCTGCTTGTTCAGCGGGTAGCCGGACACGCCCACCCAGTCCACGTAACGGTCCCCCGGGTAGTAGTTGACCATGTCGTTGGCGGGGGTGCCGGGGCGCGAGTTCCAGTTCGGGCCCCACACGAACGCCACCTTGTCCGCGCCGGTGTCGCGGAAGATGCGCCACAGCCGCTTCCAGGCGGACTTGAAGCCGTCCAGGTCGTTGCCGTTCTTCGGCCCGCCCCAGGCGTACCAGTCGCCGTTCATCTCCCACGCCCAGCGCAGCAGCACCGGCTTGCCGTACTTCTTGAAGCCCTTCGCGGCCCGCTCGATGATCCAGTCGCTGGAGCCGTCGTTGATGTGGCGGTAGTCGGTGCCGCGCCACGACACCATCGGCACCGCGCCGGCCGGCAGCTCCGGGAACGAGCGCGGCAGGTCGTCGGTCCAGGCGTAGAAGGAGTGCAGGATCCGCTGGTCGCGGCCGAGCTGCTGCCTGCGCAGCTTCAGCGCCGCGGCCAGGCTGCGGCCCGACAGCCCGAGGTACGAGCCCAGCATCGTCTCGCCGGGCGTGGCGGGCACGACGCCCTTGCCGGCCCACGGGAACGCGAACTGCGCGGGCAGCGGCGCGGCCCCGCTCAGCGACGGCGCGGGGCTCTCGCTGGTGCTCAGCCCGACCGGCGACGGGCCGTCCGTGCCGTTGCCGGCGTTGCCCGCGCAGGCGGCGGGCAGCAGCCCGGCGGCGACGAGGCCGAGCAGCTGCCGCCGGCGCATCCGCAGCTCGCTCACGTCAGGTCCCGTCCGGCCGCGCGGGCGGCCTTGCGTGCGAGCCGCCAGCCCGGCTGGAGCACCCGCTTGACGGCCGGGACCAGCCGGCCCTCGCCGGAGCGCACCAGGGCGAGCAGGTCGGCGCCGGAGTGGTCGCAGGTGGGCTGCAGGCGCGGGATGGCGTACACGTCGTCGCCGCTGCGGTAGAGCCGCCGCCCGACCTCGGTGGCGTTGTCGTGCCCGGCGTCGGCGACCAGGGCCCGCACCCGGCGGCCGTGGTAGCCGTGCGGGTAGGCGAACGACGGCACCGGCAGCTGGAGGCGCTGCTGCAGCTCGTCGCGGCTGTCGCGGATCTCCGCGCGCAGCTGCGCGGGCGGCAGCACGTCGAGCGGGTGGTGGTAGGTGCTGTGGCTGCCGATCTCGACCCCGGCGGCCGACACGTCGGCCAGCTCGTCCCAGGTCAGCAGGCGGCCGAAGTCGGGCGCCCAGCGGCCCAGCCACTCGGCGGGCATGCCGAGGTGGCCGACGGAGGCGTACAGGGTGGCGCGGGCGCCGGCGGCGTCCAGGGCGGGCACCCCGGCGGTCAGGAAGTCGGCGTAGCCGTCGTCGAAGGTGACGCCGACGGTGGGCCGGGTGTCCCCGGCGGCGAGCAGGTCGAGCAGCTCGGTGAGCCCGACCAGCCGGTACCCGGCGCCGGCGAGGGCCTGGAGCTGCTCGCCGAGCAGCCGCGGCGGCACGGCGAGGTGGCGCATCGGGCCCTGCGGCACCGACGACACCGAGTGGTACATGAGCACGGGCGTGACGTGCTGCACCCCGGCGGGCACGGTCCCGCGCACCCTTCCCCCGTCAGCGGACATACCGCCATCATCGGCGGCCGCCCGGGCGATCTTTGCCGTTCCGCCGATTCCCTCCCGCCGTCGCCGCGGCGGCCGGTACCCTCGCGCGCTGTCGAGTCCGCGACCGAGCGCCGCCGCCGGCCCGCACCCGCCGCATCCTGGGCACATGACCGTCACGGCACCCCCCGCGACCGGCCGCCGGACGCTCGGCACGGCGCACGGCGCCGCCGTCGAGATCGCCGTCACGAGCACGCCGTGGGAGCTGGACCTCGACGCCCTGGTCGTGTCCACCGGCGCCGCCACGCTCGGCCTGCTGGGCACGGCGGCCTTCGCCCACCTGGGCATGGCGGTGCCGGCCCTGCGGTCGGTGACGCCCGACCGCCCGCTGATCCTCGACGTGCCGGCCCGCGGCGCCGACCGGCCGGCGCTGCGGCACGTGCTGGTGGCGACGCCGCACGACACGGCCCGCGGCTCCCGGGGCGACGCGACGGCCAGCCTGGACGCCGTCGCCCGCTCGACCGGGGCCGCCGTGCGGCTCGCGGCGCGGCACCACCTGCACGCGCTCGGCCTGCCGCTGCTCGGCGCGGGGGTGGTGGGGCTGGCGGCGGCGGACGTGGCGGTGGCCGAGCTGCCGGCCGCGCTGACCGCGCTGCGGCGCCTGCCCGCCGGGCCGCGGTGGCTCGTCTTCATCGTGCGCGACGAGGTGTCGGCCCGCGCCGTCGAGCACGCCTGGTCGTACCACGAGCTGTTCTCCGCCGCCCGCGACGAGGCCGTGCGCGACGACGCGGTCGTCGCCCAGGCGGACCGGATCGGGATGCCGGAGGCCGAGCGGCGGCGGCTGGTCGACGTCGACGACGACGAGCTGTGGCGCTCGTGCGGCAGCGAGCTCGCGCCGCTGCGCGCCCTCGACGCCGAGGCCGAGGAACTGCGCGCCCAGCTCGTGCAGATGCTGGAGCTGGACCGCAGCGCGCTGCAGTCCGGCGCCGGGCCGGCCGCGCCGGGCCTGCCTGGCACGAAGGGCCGCGACCAGCGGCTGCTGGCGGACCTGAGCACCGAGATCGGCGCCCGCCTCGACGCCAGCCCGCGCTGGCGCGACCTGCAAGTGCGCCGCGCGGTGACCGAGGACCAGGCCCGCCAGGCTGTGGTGCGCAACGCGCTGCTGCCGCTGCTGCGCGCCGAGATCAACCGGCGGACCCGCAAGGCCGTCGACCGCAGCCGCGACGGGCTGCGCGCCCACGACCGCCGCCCGCTGCCGCCGGCCGACACCCGGGGCCTGCGCCGGCCGCCCGAGCTGACCGAGATCGTGCACACCGACGCGCACCGGGACCTGCTCGCGGTGCTGGCGGCGGCGTCCGCGGAGACCCGGGCCAGCCTCGGCGTCGCCGGTCCGCGCGGCTGCGGCAAGAGCACCCTGCTGACGATGGCCACCCACGAGTGGACCGGCGGCGGGCTGGTCATCGAGGCGCCCGCGCCGACCGGGTACGCGCCGCGCGAGTTCCTGCTGTGGCTGTACGGCAAGGTGTGCCAGGACGTCATCCGGCGCGACCCGTCGGCGCCCGCCGAACCCCTCGCCCCGCCGCCGCGCGCCGCGCACGTGCGGGCCGCCGGGCTCGCCGGCATGGTGCTGGCCCCGCTGCTGGTGCTGGTGACCGGGGTGGTGGTGCTCGCCACGGCCGCGCCCGGCGTCGCCGCCGCGCACCGCCCGGGCACCACCGGGGCCGTCCTGCTCGCCGGGGCGGTGGCCGCGCTCGCCGTGCTGCTGGTGCAGCGGCACGCCGAACGCGCCGCCGCGGCCGGCGCGGACGGCCTGCTGCTGGCCCGCAAGCGGCTGGGCTGGCGCCTGCCCGGCCCCGTGCGGGTGCTGCTGGCGGCCGCCGCGTGCGGCGCGGTGGCGCTGCTGGCCGGCGCCGGGGTGCTCGCCGCGCCCGCGGCGGCCGGCACGGCGCTGCTGGTGGCCGCCCTCGGCACGTCCGTGCTGCTGCACAGCGCGCGGCGCGCCGGGCGGTGGCTGCTGGGCCGGCCCCCGCAGGACGACGAGAGCCTCGCCGACACCGACCGCCTCGCCCTGCTGGCCGCAGCCGGCCGGGACGCCAGCACCGTCGCGGGCGTGGCCACCGCCCAGCTCGGCGCGGCGCTGTGCGGGGCCGCGCTGCTGCTGGTGCCGGGCGCGGCGGCGCTCACCGTCCCGCTGGTGGCGGGCGGGCTGCTCGCGGCCGCGGGCAGCGCCGCGGCCGCCACCGGGGTGCGCTGGCACCGGCTCGTCGCCGCCGAGGCCCGCACGTCCGCCGCGCCGCCGCTGGACGAGCACAGCCGGACGGCGGCCCGCGCCCTGGCCCGGCTGCGCTACCAGACGTCGGTGGTGTCCGGCTGGACCACCACCGCCAAGCTCGCCGCCGGGCCGTGGCTGCCGGTGGCGGCGGAGGCGGCGCTGACCGGCAGCACCACGGAGGCCGAGCTGCCGCTCGGCGTGCCGGACATCGTCGAGGGCATCAAGCACCTGCTCCCGGCGCGCGGCCCGGCCCTGGTGACGATCGACGAACTCGACAAGATCGAGTCTCCCGAGGAGGCGCGCGCGTTCCTCAACGAGATCAAGGGCATCCTCGACGCCCGGGGCGTCTGCTTCCTGCTGTCGATGTCGGAGGACGCCATCGCCCGCTTCGAGCGGCGCGGGCTGCCGTTCCGCGACGTCTTCGACAGCGCCTTCGACGAGATCCTGCGCGCCCCGCTGCTCGACCACCACCAGGCGCTGTCCATGCTGGACAAGCGGGTCATCGACGTGCCGCTGCCGTTCCTGTCCCTGGCCTACTGCCAGTCCGGCGGGCTGCCCCGCGACCTGCTGCGCGCCGCCGACCGGATGCTCGCCCCGGCCGGCGGGACCGGTCCGGCCGCGGGCGCCGGGGCCGCCCGCGACCTGGCCGCCGTCGCGCGGGAGGTGGTGCACCGCGACCTGGCCGGCAAGATCACGGCGATCAGCTCGGCGATCCGGCCCATCGTCGTCGAGCCCGACGTGTCCGAGGTGCTGCGCTGCCTGCGCGACCTGGACACCTGCGACGGCGCCGGCCTGCGCGGGGCGGGCCCCTGTTTCCGCGACCCGCACTGGCTGCAGCCGTTCGACCGGCTGCCCCCGCTGCTCGGCGCCGACGCCCAGGACCTGCCGCAGCGCCGGGAGCTGTCCCGCCTCACGGTCGAGCTGCTCGGCTACTTCTACTACTGCCGCACGCTGCTGGAGCTGTTCGACGTGGGCACCGACGCGGCCGCCGACCGGCTGGGCGCCGCGCTGCGCGCCACCGGCGGCGGGTGCCTGGACCAGCTCGCCCGGGTCCGCCAGACGTTCGGCGTCAACCCGTACGTGGCCTGGCGGCAGCTCACCGAGCTGCGCTCGTCGCCCGCGGTGAACCTGCTGCCGTTCCCGCTGCCCGGCTCGCTGCTGCCCGCCGCCGCGCCGCCGCCCGGCCGGCGGGCCGGGCCGGCGGCCGGTCAGCCGCCCGCGGCCGCCGCCCGCGGCTGACCCGCCAGCGGCGGGCCGCCCGCCCGCTCGTAGCGCACCGCGTGCGAGTGGCCGATGCGCCGGCCCGCCGGCAGGGTGCGATTCGTCGTCCACAGCAGGGTGCGCATGCGGTCGTTGCGGACCGCGAGCAGGTCGGCCGCCGAGTCCAGCGGGACGCCGGTGCGCCGGCACCACACCTCGACCGCGCGCCAGTACGCGTGCAGCGCCGACCACGCCGCCGCGGAGCGCTGCCCGAGGCCCGCCACGACGCCGCGCTCGCCGGTGAATGCGGCGTCGTCGTGCGAGACGAGGTGCTGCAGGTTCTCCAGGAACGTCAGCACGACGGGGTGGGCGGCCGGGTCGGCGAGCAGCTTCTCCGCGACCGCCAGGGTGTCACCGAGCCTGCCGCCGGCGCGCCGCGCCGCGTGCACCGCCGCGAGGCGGCACAGCTCGGCGTCGGCGGCCTCCCCGGGCAGCCGCGGCCCCCGCGCCGCCATGAGCAGGCGGCGGGCGGGGGTCGCGCGGGGCCACGACAGGGTCGGGGTGTGCCAGGAAACTGCCTTCCAGTTCATCGATGCGAATCCTGTCACCCGGTGTCCGGTTCAGCGCCGCCGGGGACCGCCGCGGGCGCACGCCCGCCCGTCCCGGTCACGGTCGAGGCCCAGCGCGTCGCGGCCGCGCACGGTGAGCGGCAGGTAGTCGCGCTCGCGCAGCCACGCGCACGCGTCGGTGACCTCGGCGGGCAGCCGGCGCGGCACGCACTGGCCCGGGTCGCCGTAGTCGCGGTCGCAGCCGTCGAACCCGCCGGCCACCGCCGCGCCCTTCGGCACGGGCACCCGCGCGGCCGCCCGCGCGCCCGGGGTGGCGGCGAAGTCGTGCACCCGCGGCGCCGCCCGCGGCGTGACCGCGCCCACCTGCACCCAGCGGGCCACCGACGGCACGCCCGCCGCGTCGGTGACGGTGAGCATGTACCAGCCGGGCGGGGCGATGTTCGGGTTGGCCGTCAGGTGCAGGTCGACGGTGGTGTCGTCCACGACGGTCAGCGGCAGGTCCACCGAGCGCTGGTTCGGGTCGGACGAGTGGGTCACCGCGGCGGGCCGGATCAGCTGCGCCCGGGCGACCGGGCGGTCCACCGTGACCCGCTGCGGCGCGCCCCACGCCCACTGCTGCGCGGCGACGCCGGTGATCCGCGGCCGGGCGCCCCGGTGCAGGTACGGCGGCGAGTACAGCGACAGCCGCAGCTCGAACGAACCGTTGCCGGGGTTGTCGCCCACGGACAGCACCCGCCCGTCTGGCAGCAGGATCGACGACGAGTGGTAGCCGCGCGGCACCGGGTCGGTGGCCATGCCCGCCTGGTAGGTGTCGGTGGCCGGGTCGAACATGGACGCCTCGAACACCGGTTCCGCCCGGTTGAACACCGCGCCGCCGGTCTCGAACACCTTGCCGTCGGGCAGGATCACCGCCGAGACGTACATCTTGCCCTCGGCCCCGGTCTGCGGGACGCCGCCGGTGCGGGTGCCCTGCGGCAGCAGCGGCCCGGGCGTGTAGCGCGGCTGCGGCGCCTTCAGGTCGATGAGGTCGGTGAGCCGGTTGGCCGGGATGGCATTCTGGTTGTTGCCGCCGCCCATGGTGAGCACCCGCTGGTCCTGCGCGGGCGGCAGCAGCACGCTGGCCGACTGGTCGCGCTGGTTCTTGTCCTGCAGGCCCGGCACGTCCACGATCGTCTGCGTCTCGTAGTCGTACAGCTTCGCGCCGCCGCCGGGCAGGTTGTCGCCGAACGTGTGGCTGCCGGTGTAGAACAGCCGCCCGTCCTGCAGCAGGATCATCGCCGGGTACAGGCCCCAGAACGACCACGTCTGCTTCGTCTCGGCCCGGCTGAGCCAGCGCTCCTGCGCCGCGTCGAAGTACTCGGCGATGACCGTGCCGCGGCTGTCCTCGCCGAGGCCGCCGAGGCTGATGACGTCGCCGTTGCCGAGGATCGTGGCCGACGGGTACCAGTGGCCGTCCTGCGGGTCGTTGGTCGGGGTGTAGCGGTTGGTGGCCGGGTCGAAGATGTACGACGCCTTCAGGCCCTGGTAGTCGGCGCCCTGCTGCGGGTCGGGGTAGCCCTTGTTGCCGCTGACCACCAGCACCCGGCCGTCGGCGAGCTGCACGTGCCCGGCGCAGAACAGGTCCTCCGGGGTGGGCACGTCGGTGAAGGTGCCGGCCACCGGGTCGAACACGGTGCTGCGGAAGTCGCCCGCCTCGAACATCTCCGGCGAGTTGCCGGAGCCGGCGATGAGCAGCACCTTGCCGTTGTGCAGCAGCACGCTGTGCACGCCGCGCACGGGCGACGGGTACGGCAGCACCTCCCACGACCCGGCGACGCAGGCGGCGCCGGCGGCGCACACCGGCTCGGGCTCCTCCGGGGTGGCGTCGACCATGGCGTAGTCGTCGGTGGTGACCGAGCCGACGCCGTACACCGACACGCCCCAGCTGATCCGGTCGGTGCCCGGCGGCACCTCGGGGGTGCGCACCTCCAGCGCCGCCCAGTCGCCGCTGACCGGCACCGTCATCAGGTCGGTCCAGTACTGCCAGCCGGTGGCGGTGTCGTGCCGGAACACGGTGACCGCCGCGTCGGGCGTGCTGGAGCGGTACCGGACGGACAGGTCGTACTGGCGGCCCGGCGTCACGGCGGGGGCGCAGTCGGCGTTCTCGACGGCGATGAGCTTGCGGTCGCCGTCGGTGCGGGCGGTGAGCGTCACCCGCACGGCGTGCCGGCCGGTGTACGCGTCGCCGACCACCTCGGTGCTGCCGGTGTTGTCGCCCCAGCCGCGGGCGGCCCAGCAGCGCGGCAGGTCGCCGTCGAGGATCTCCAGGCCGGGGTTGTCGAGCAGGTTGCCGGCGGCGAACGCGGCCTGCTGGCCGAGCAGGCCGAGCGGCACGACGACGAGGAACGCCAGCGCGAGGGCCAGCCGGCGGCGCGCGCGGCCGGGCCGCCGGTGGCCGCGGGGGCGCGGCGGGCGGGCGGGCGAGCCGAGGGCCCAGCGGCCGGGGCGGCTCACGGGGCCGTCACCCGGCGCACCTCGATGCGGTCGTCCCCGGCGCCGAAGACCGCCCGGGGGACCGAGTTCGCCACGGCCGCGTCCACTGTGGGCAACGTGCCCTCCTCCTGTCGCACGATGGGGCTGGTGACGACCCAGTCGACGTCGCGCCAGCCGTTGGGCAGCGTCGACGTGACGGCCGGGTCGAGGTCAGCCTTGTAGAACCAGATGACCCCGGTGCCGGGGGTGAAGCCCGCCTCGACGAGGTCGACCCAGATCGCGTCGTCGACGAGGATCCGGGTGTTCGCCCGGTCCGGGATCTCCCGCTCGATCCAGGCGACGGCGTCGGCGTAGCCGTCGTTGGCGGACGCGGTGGCGGCGCGGACGTGCCCGTCGGCCCACCACGGCGCGGCCGCCGCGACGGCCAGCACGACGACGGCCGTCTCGGCCAGGCGGCGCGACCACGGCCGGGCCGCCACCCGGTCGACGGCGGCGGACAGCCACGCGGGCGCGCCGAGGCGCAGCCGCAGCCGCGACGGCGGGCTCAGCCGCAGCCACCACGGCCGCTCCAGCGGCGGGCGGCGCCGCCCGCCGGCCCACGCGGCGGCCAGGCCGGCGAGCCCGGCGAGGCACAGCGCGAAGAACGGCAGCGCCTGGATGACGTACATGGCGGGCAGGTAGCCGCCGGGGCGCAGCGCCATCGCGATGAGGATGACCCCGGCCACCGCGGGGGCCCGCAGGCGGCGGCTGGCCAGCGCCACCAGCACGGCCGCCGCGCCGGCGAGCACGATGACCGGGTCGTGGTACAGCCACGAGTGCAGCAGCTGGTACGCGCCGTCGGCCGGGTCGAGGAAGCTGCCGGTGCCGGCCCGGTCCGCCACCTGGAACAGCAGCGCGCCGAGCAGCGACACGTGGTCGTCGCCCGGGAACAGCTCGCCGTTGAGCAGCGCGTACAGCGGGTACAGCGCGATCAGCGGGACGACCGTGCAGAAGAACGCGGTGAGCGTGAACTTGCGGGTGCTGCGGTGGCTGCCCTGCCACAGCGCGACGAGCAGCGCCGGCAGCACGATGGCGATGGTCTCCTTCGACAGCACCGCCAGCGCCGCGCAGATGCCCGCGGCGGCGTGGTGCCACAGGTTGCGCTGCGGCGAGCGGGCCAGCACGAACGCCGCCAGCATCCACAGCACCGCGAAGTTGTCCAGGTAGATCTGCCGCTGCATGGTGACGGCCAGCGGCGACAGCGCGAACAGCACGACGGCGAGGGCGGCCGTCCACGGGCGCAGGCCGTGCCGGCGGGCCAGCACGAACAGCAGCGCCGCGCTGAGCACGGCGACCAGCAGCATGACGAACCGGGCCGAGGCGACGGCCAGCTCGCCGGGCAGCAGCGCCGCCGGGATCCAGCGCAGCGCGGCGAGCTGCATCCACGCGAACGGCGGGTGGTCGTACCAGTAGGTGTAGTGGGCGAGGCCGTTGCCGGTGGCGACGGCCCAGCCCTGCGCGAGGTAGGTGCCCTCGTCGTCGCTGACCTGCGGGTAGTCGAGGATGTTCCAGCCCTGCACGAGGGCGACGACGGCGAGCAGCCCGGCGAGCAGCAGCCGCTCCCCCACCGGCCGGCGCACCGCCGGGGCGGGCGTCTGCGCGACGCGCAGCACGACGGTCTCGTCCGGCCCGGGCGTGCGCAGCACGACCGTCTCGTCGGGCCCGGGCGCGCGCAGCACGGCGGTGTCGGCCGCGGCCGGGGCGGTCAGCACGGCCGTCTCGTCGGCGGCGGGGGTGCGCAGCACCACGGTCTCGTCCGTCGCGGTCACGCGGCGACCTCCGTGCTATCGCGCGGCGCGGGCACGACGGCGGCGCGCCCGACGGCGGGCACAACGGCCGCTGCGGGCACGGCGGCGTCGCCCAGGTGCGCGCCGATGTGCCGGGTGAGCTCCCAGTCGTTGCGGCCGCGCAGGTGGCGCACCACCGCGCGCACCGCCGCGTACGACAGCACCAGCGTGTAGACGGGCGCGCCGACGGCGAGCAGCACGTAGTGCCGCAGCTTGATGCGCAGCCCGTACTGCACGCCGAAGTCGTGCAGGCCGACCAGCTCGAACAGCAGCGTCGCCAGGGTGGGGATGAACGGCAGGAAGGTGACCAGCGCGACCGCGGCGGGCAGGTCGAACGTCAGCGCCAGCACCAGGCCGAGCGGCGTGACGACCCCGCTGAACGCCTGCAGGAACGGCCCGGACAGCGTGTACAGCGCCAGCGCCCGGCCCCACACGGTCGGCAGCTGCTTCCAGTCGCCCTTCGCGAGCACCTGCAGGAAGCCCTGGTTCCACCGGGTGCGCTGCTTGACGAGCGCGCCGAGCGAGTCGGGCGTCTCCTCCCGGGTGACGATCATCGAGTCGTACGCGACGACGACCTTCTTGCCCCGGCTGCTCAGGCGCACGCCCAGGTCGCAGTCCTCGGCGAGGCAGTCGCCGTCCCAGCCGCCGGCGGCGCGCAGCACGTCGGTGCGCACGAAGACGGTGTTGCCGCCGAGCGGGATGAAGCCCTTCTCGGCGTGCAGGTGCAGCCTGCTGCGGAAATAGAAGAAGTACTCCAGGCAATTGCGCAGGCTGTACCAGCTGGAATGGTAATTGATCAGCTGGACGCCGCCCTGGACCACGTCCGCGCCGGTGGTCGAGAATGCGTGGTCGACGTGGTGCAGCAATTCCGGGTGCACCACGTCCTCGGCGTCGAAGACGCCGACGATCTGCCCGCGGCAGGTGGGCAGCGCGGTGTTCAGCGCCCGCGGCTTGTTCTTCACCGGGTGGTGGTCGACGACGACCCGCACCCGGTCGGGGCGCTGCCGGGCCAGCCGCTCGGCGACCGCCGAGGTGCCCGGGTCGTCGTGGCCGACGATGACGACGATCTCGTACTCGGTGTGGGTCGACTCCAGCATGCGGGTGACGGTGTGGGCGAGCACGCCCTCCTCGTGCCGGGCGGGCAGCAGCAGCGAGAACGACAGCTCGTGGTGCCGGTCGGGCTCCGCGAACCGGGTGCCCGCCAGCGTCTCGGGGGTGCGCCAGGCGTGCACCGTCCACCACAGGGTGACGGTGGCGATGCCCCCGACGAGCACGGACAACACGACGATGACGACGGACATGCAGCGATCTCCCCATCCCGCGCCGCTCCGGCCTGTCCCCGGCCGGGGGCGCACCGCACCACTCGGGCGGGCCGCCGCCCCATACGGCGCTCCCCGGCGACCGGTCGCCCTGTCCCGGCGACCGCCCACCCCCGACCGCGCCCGTCACCGGGCGCGATGCACCGTACACATTAGGCAGTCATCGGGCGCGGTGAAATTGCGGCCCGGTGACGGGGAGATGTCCGGCGCCCGGCGCGCCACGCCATTTCGGCGGCATTGCCGCGTCGCCGCAGGTCAGCCGGATCATTGCCCCGGGCGAATGGTTGAAGGGGGGCCAGAAAAGCGACGGAGGGATCTTGGTCACTGCCCGGTCCCGGCGGATTCCCGGCCGGCCGGGACGGCTGCCCCGCGCGGACCGGGACGCCCGGCCGACACGGTGTGGGGGCATCGTCCGGCACACCAGGGAGAAGCCATGCAGCCCTCGACCACCGTCCCCGTCCCCGCCCCGCACACCGCGCCGGTGACCCGGCCGCCCCGGGCCTGGGCCCTGACCGGCGCGGCCGGGGGCCTGACCGGGCTGGCCGGCCTGTTCGCGTGCGCCGAGCTGACCGCCCCCGCCGAGGGGCTGCTCGGCGACAACGCGGCGCTCGCCGCCACGCTGGCCGGGCGCGGCGGGTACGTGTGGGCGTACCAGGTCGTCTGCGCCGTCACCGCGCTGTGCCTGGCCGTCTTCGCCGCGGGCCTGCGCCGCTCGCTCGCCGCGCACGTGCCGGCCGCCAGCCTGCTGCCCGGCCTGGCGGCGGCGGGCGTGGGCGCGGTCGCCGTGCTGGTGCTGGTCGGCGGCGGGATCGCCACCGAGCTGTTCTGGGCGCTGGACGCCGGCGCCGACCCGGACGCCATCGTGGCGCAGCTGGCGGTCTACGACACCCTGGCGTGGGTGTGGGCGGGCGGTGGCCTGGCCGCGGGCGCCGTCGCGGTGGCCGGTTTCCGGCACGGCGCGGTGGGCCGCTGGTTCGCCGGGACCAGCGCGGCGCTGGCGGCGCTCGTCGGCGCGACGCAGCTCTACCCGGTGCAGTACATCGCGCTCGTCCCGGCCGGGCTGTGGGTCATCCTGGCCGGGGTGGTCTTCGCGGCACGGCCGCGGACGAACTGAGGAGACGCATGCGCGCGACGGTGGCGGGGCCGGTGGCGGGACCGGTGGTGGCCGGCGTGACCGTCCTGCTGGCCGCGGCCGGGGGGACGCTCGCGCTGGGCAACGGGGCGCCGCCGGCCGGGCTCGGCCACCTGCTGTCGGTGGCGGCGTGCGCGGCCGTCGGCGGCCTGGTGCTGCGGCACCGGCCCGGCCACCCGGTGGGGGTGCTGCTGCTCGGCTCGGCCGCCTGCTTCGCGGCGCTGGAGGCGGGCGGCCAGGCCGCCGTGCGCACCGGCGTGGCGGCGCTGGCCTGGCCGCAGACCTGGCTGTGGGTGCCCGCGAACGCGGGGATCGCCCTCGCCCCGGTGTTCTTCCCCGACGGCCGGCTGCCGTCGCCGCGCTGGCGGCCGGCGGCGATCGTGTTCGGTGTCCTGGCCGCGGTGGCGGCACTGACCGGGGCGCTGCGGCCCGGCCCGAACGACCAGGTGGCGACGAGCCGCGTGCCGAACCCGCTCGGGGTGGCCGGTCTGCAGCCGGTCGCCGACGCCGCCGGGGTGGCGTTCACGCTGGCGGCCGGGGCGGTGTTCGTGGCCGGCGGCGCCGCCGTGCTGGTGGCCGCGCACCGCGCGCGGGGGGTGCGGCGCCAGCAGGCCCGCTGGGTGGCGTACGCGCTGGCGCTCACCGCCGCGGTCGTCCTGGGCCGGCTGGCGGCGGGCCTGCTCGACGACCGGCCCGGCCGGGTGTGGCCCGCGCCCGACGGGCCGTGGGACGTGGCGGGCGCGGCCGCCACCACGCTGGTGCCGGTCGCGGTCGGGGTGGCGATCCTGCGGCACCGGCTGTTCGACATCGACGTGCTGATCGGCCGCACCGCCGTGTTCGGCGCGCTGTCGGTGGTGGTGGGCGGCAGCTACCTGGCGGTGGTGGCGGTGCTGGGGGCCGTGGAGGTGGGCGGCCTGCCCGGGTCGCTGGCCGGGGCGGCGGTCGCCGCGGTGCTGTTCGCGCCGGCCCGGCACCGGCTCCAGCGCCGGGTCAACCTGTGGCTGTACGGCGAGCGCGACAACCCGTACGCGGTGCTGCGCCGGCTCGGCGAGCGCCTCGACACCGTCCGCGAGCCCGGGGCGGTGCTGGCCACGGCGGCGGCGACGCTGCGGGAGGCGCTGCAGCTGTCGTACGTGGGCATCGAGGTCGCGGGCGGCCCGTCCTACGGCACCGGACAGCGCCCGGGGCGGGTCGAGGAGGTGCCGCTGGTCGTCGCGGCGGAGACCGTCGGCCGGCTGCTGGTCGGGCCGCGGCCGGGCGAGCGGGAGCTGGGCGGCCGCGACCGGCGCACCCTCGCCGACCTGGCCCGCCCGATCGCCGGGGCCGCGCACGCCGCCCGGCTCACCGCCGACCTGCGCCGCTCGCGTGAGCAGCTCGTCGTGGCGCGCGAGGAGGAGCGCCGGCGGCTGCGCCGGGACCTGCACGACGGGCTGGGGCCGACGCTGGCCGGGCTGACGATGCGCGCCGAGGCCGCGCAGGAGACGCCCGAGCCGGCCGCCGCGCGGCGCCTGCTGGACGAGGTGGTGGCCGACGCCCGCACCGCCGTGGCCGACGTGCGCCGCCTGGTGGACGGGCTGCGGCCGGCCGCGCTGGACACCATCGGGCTGGTCGCGGCGGTGCGCACCCACCTGGCGGGCTGGCCCGGCGGCGGCCCGGCGGTGCGGGTCGAGGCGGCCGGGGAGCTGCCGGAGCTGCCCGCGGCGACGGAGGTGGCCGCGTACCGGATCGCCGTCGAGGCCGTCACCAACGCCCGCCGGCACGCGGCGGCCGGCCGCGTCGCGGTGACGTTCGCGGTGGCCGGCGGCCGGCTGGTCCTGACGGTCGCCGACGACGGGCGCGGCCTGCCCGCGGACCGGCGCGACGGCGTGGGGCTGCCGTCCATGCGCGAGCGCGCCGCCGAGCTGGGCGGCGAGCTGACCCTCGCGGCGCGCCCCGGCGGCGGCACGGAGATCCGCGCGGACCTGCCGGCGGTGATGGAAGGATGACGCGGGTGGAGGCGATCCGGGTGCTCCTCGTCGACGACCACGCGCCGTTCCGGGCGGGCCTGCGCGCGCTGCTCGCCACCGGCGCCGGCATCGAGGTGTGCGGCGAGGCCGCGTCCGGCGAGGAGGCGATCGTCGCCGTGGAGGCGCAGCAGCCCGACGTCGTGCTGCTCGACCTGACGATGCCCGGCATGGGCGGGGTGGCCGCCACCGAGCGGATCGTGCGGGTCAGCCCGCACGTGCGGGTGCTGGTGCTGAGCATGGCGGACGACGACGACTCGGTGTTCGCGGCGCTGCGCGCGGGCGCCCGCGGTTACCTGCTGAAGGGGGCGCGGCGGGCCGAGATCATCCGCTCGGTGCGGGTGGTGGCCGACGGCGAGGCCATCTTCGGCCCTGCCATCGCGGCGCGGCTGACCGGCTACTTCGCCGGGCTGAGCCGGGCGGAGCCGGCGTTTCCCGAGCTGACCGCCCGGGAGCGGGAGATCCTCGGGCTGCTCGCCCAGCACCTGACGAACCCGCAGATCGCCGAGCGGCTGGGCCTGAGCCTCAAGACGGTGCGCAACCACGTGTCGAACGTGTTCGCCAAGTTGCAGGTCGCCGACCGGGCGCAGGCGATCATCCTGGCCCGCGAGGCCGGTCTGCGGCGGTAGGGCTCAGAAGTCGTCGGGGCGGGCCGGCACCGGCGCCACCGGGATGCGCACGATCGTCGCGGTCGCCTCCAGCGCCGCCTCCGCCGCCGCCTCGGCCGCCACGGCGGCCATGTCGGCGATGGTCATCCGCACGACGCCCCCGCGGGTCGCGAGGCCCCGGTCGGAGCCGTACGCCACCACGTCGGCGTGCTCGAGTTCGTCGGCCAGGGCCATCAGGCGCTGCTCGATCCGGGCGGCCAGGCGCTCGTCGAGGGCCTCGTGGTGCAGGGCGGGGATCTGGAGCGTCATGGGCACGTCGTCCTCTCACGCCGGTATCGAATCCGACGTTAGGGGCCGCACCGGGCCGGGGCGGACGGACCGGGCGGGTTCCACCGTGCGGGTGATGAGGGCGCGGCCGATACGGTGCCCTGATGGCATCGACCGCCGAGGGCCTGACCCTGCGCGACCTGGGCGCCCCGGTGTACCTGCCGGCGGGCGTGTTCTGCGTGGGCACCGGGGCGGTCGCGCCGGTGATCGTCCTGTCGGCCACCGGGCTGGGCGCGTCCCCGGCGGTGGCCGCGGCGGTGGTGGGCCTGCTCGGGCTGGGCCAGCTCGCGGGCGCGCTGCCCGCCGGGGCGCTCATCGCCCGGACCGGCGAGCAGCCCGTCATGCTGGGCGCCACCGGGCTGGCCCTGCCCGCCCTGCTCGGCTGCCTGCTCGCCGGGTCGGTGCCGCTGCTCGGCGCCGCGGTGTTCCTGCTCGGCGTGTGCGGGGCGGCGTGGGGCGTCGCCCGGCACGCCTACCTGACCGAGGCGGTGCGCCCGGACCTGCGGGCCCGGGCGATGTCCACCCTCGGCGGCGTCTCCCGGATCGGCACGTTCGCGGGGCCGTTCCTCGGCGCCGCGGCCATGCACGCGATCGGGCTGCGCGGCGCGTACCTGGTGGCGATGGCCTGCGTGGCCGTGTCGGCCGTGCTGCTGCGGCTGCTGCCGCCCGTGCCGCACGACCGGCCGCCCGCCCCGGGCGGCGACCGGCCCGGGGTGTTCGCCGTGGCCCGCGCGCACGCCCGCACCCTGCGCACGCTCGGCCTGGGCATCCTGCTGGTGGGGGCGCTGCGGGCGTCCCGGCAGACGATCCTGCCGCTGTGGGGCGCCCAGCTGGGACTGGACCCCGCCACGCTGAGCCTCGTCTACGGGCTGTCCGGCGCCGTCGACATGCTGCTGTTCTACCCGGCCGGACGGCTGATGGACCGGCGCGGCCGGCGGTGGGCCGCCGTCCCGGCGATGGCGCTGCTCGGGGCGTCGCACGCCGTGCTGCCGCTCGCGGGCGGCGTCACCGGGCTGGCGGTGGCCGCCGCGCTGATGGGCCTCGGCAACGGCCTCAGCGCCGGGCTCATCCTCACCCTCGGCGCCGACGTCTCCCCCGCGGCCGGCCGGGCGCAGTTCCTCGGCGTCTGGCGGCTGTGCGCCGACCTCGGCAACGGCGGCGGGCCGCTGCTCATCGGCGCGGTCACCGCCGCGGTGTCGCTGGCCGCGGCGGCGCTGACGATGGCCGCGGCGGGCCTGCTGGCGGCCGCCCTGCTCCACCGCTGGATCGGCGCGCCGGCGGCCGGCCTCCACCAAAAGTCATAGGACGGGTTCCGTCCCGGGACGGAAGCTTTCCCGGCCGCCGTTCGGCAGATTCAACGCCATGAGACACACGACCCGGCTCGTCGAGTCCGTGGCCGCCGCGGCGGTCATCCTGGTGGCCGTCCTGGCGTCGGCCGGGGCGTCCGGACTGGACGTGCGGCAGGCGGCGGTGGCGCTGCCCGCGTTCGCGGTGCTGAGCGCCGCCGCGTACGGCTTCCACGCCCTCACCTTCGACGAGTTCCGGCTGGCCGGCCGGCGTGCCCGCTCGGCCACGGCGGCGGGGCTGTCCGGCCCTTTTCGGCACTGAGCGTCACGACCAAAAGCCGCAGAACACATCGATCATCCCGAGCGAGCCGAACAACCGGTGAACCCTTCGGCGGCCCCCACCCGTATGCCCTGTCGACAGACGCGGCCGCGGACGGTGCGGCCGGGCTCGACCTCCGGGGAGTGCGGATGTTCCGGCTCATCCAGCTCTACGCCAGCGACGACCACGCCCTCGTCGATGTGGACACCGACGGCTACGCCAGCGAGCTGGCCGCCTGGGCGGAGTTCTACGCGACACCGATCAGCTTCTTCGGCGTCGGCCGCTTCGACGCCGAGGGCCGCCTGGTCGACATCACCGTCGACCCGGTCTGCACGGCGGCCGGCAAGTCCGGCCTGTGCCGCGGCGCCACGGCGGTCGTCGACACCGACGAGTACCACCCGCTGTGCGGCGACTGCGGCGCCTGGCACGACGCGATCAGCCTGCGCGAGCTGGCGAAGCGGCTGGGCGTGCCGGTGCACCCGGCCCGGCGGGCCGCCCCGGCGCACCCGCAGAACGGCGGCGACCCGACCCGCTCGCTCAGCCACCGGATCGCCCGCGAGCTGGCCACGAACGTCGCCGACGCGGCGTGGCGCCGGCACGTGTGCCGCGAGCTGACGATGATCCCGCGCGCCGTCAACGGCCTGTTCATCGGCGTCGGGGCGCTCAGCAACCGGCAGGTGCTGGACCTGTTCCCGGCGCTGCAGCAGCTGGCCGGCGAGCTGCCGGCGGGCATCCACGCCGACCTGCGCCGGGCCGCCGGCAAGCCGCGCTCGCCCGCCGGGCTGGCCGCGCTGCGCCTGGGCCTCGGCGCGAGCTGCCACTGACCGCCTCACCAGCTGCCGGACGCCCCGCCGCCGTCGGAGCCGCCGCCACCGAAGCTCGACCCGGAGCCGGAGCTGTCGGAACCGCTGGACCCGCCGCCGCTGGAGCCGGTGAACGTGCTGTGGTGCACGGGCGACCACGTGGGGGCGATCGCGGTGCCGTCGTGCCGGTGCGGGCCGGAGCCGCCGCCGCCCCGGCCCGCGGCCACGAGGATCAGCAGCAGCGCACCCACGCCGAGGAACACCAGCAGCACGGCGCCGCCGAAGGAGTCGGAGCCGCCGCTGTCGAACGGCTCGTCGTCGTAGTCGCCGCCCACCAGACCGTCGACGTCAGCGGCGGGTACGGGGTCCGATACCGGCGCCACGGTGGGGGCCTGGGCCTGCGCGGCCAGCGCCGTCAGGCGGGCGGCGCGCGGCACGTCGTGGCCCAGCGCCCGGCGCACCTCGTCGAGCCCGGCGAGGATGCCGGCCGCGCGGTCGCCGCGCCGGAACGCCGGGGTGACCACGTCGTCGACGATCCGGGCCGCCTCCGCGTCGGGCAGCCGCCGGGCCAGGCCGCGCCCGGTCTCCAGGCGCACCCGCCGGTCGTCGACGGCCACCACGAGCAGCACGCCGTTGTCCCGGTCGCGCTTGCCGACGCCCCAGGCGTTGAACAGCCCGGTGCTCCACGCCTCGATGGCCGCCTCGCCGGTGCTGGGCACGACGGCGACGGCGATCTCGTCGGTGGTGGCCTTCTCGTCGCGCAGCAGGATCGCGGTGACCCGGGCGCAGAGTGCGCCGCCCAGCACCCCGGCCTGGTCGACGCACCGCCCCTGGGCGCGCGGGTAGGCGGGCGCCGCCGCGGCGGGAACGGCCACGGCGAGCGTCAGCGCCACCGCCGCGAGCACGGCGGCGGACATCGAACGGTGTCTCATGCCGCGTATCGTGCGGCATGAGGTCAAGATCAGTTCTGCTGGATCTTGGTCTTGACCACCTCGGCCAGCTCCGGGGTCCACTCCATCGGCTGGTGGGCCTCGCGGGTGTGCAGCTCGACGTGGCGCAGCAGTTCGTCGCGGTCGGCCGCGGTGAACTGGGCCGGGCAGTCGTTGTTGAAGTCGCTACAGCGAATCGTCAGGGCCATGCCGGGTGCGTACCCGGCTCCGGCGCCGCGTAACGACGTGCGTCGGTTCAGCCGGCGAGCATCAGCTGCTCGACGCGGGCGGGGGCGAAGATGCCGTCGGCCAGCAGCAGGGCCAGCCCGACCAGCCCGGCGCGGGCCTCCAGCCGGGTGGGGACGATCTGCAGGTTCCGGGTGGCCAGCGGCAGCGAGCGCTTGTAGACCATCTCGCGGATGCCGGCGAACAGCTGCTCCTCGATGCGCACGAGCTGGCCGGTCACGACGACGACGCGGGGGTTGAACAGGCTCACCGAGTCGGCGATGGCGCCGCCGAGGATGCGCCCCGCGCGGCGGGCGAGCCGGACGGCGGTGACGTTGCCGGTGCGGATGAGGGTGACGGCGTCGTCGACGGTGGTGACGTCGAGCCCGGCGGCGCGCAGGTCGCGCACGAGCGCCCAGCCCCCCGCGTACGCCTCGACGCAGCCGGTGTTGCCGCACCGGCAGACCGGTTCGTCGTCGGCGTCGGCGACGTGCACCGGGATGTGGCCGATGTCGCCGGCCGCGCCGTCGGCGCCGCGGTGCACGTGCCCGTCGAGGATGAGCCCGGCGCCGACGCCGGTGCCGGCCTTGACCATGAGCAGGTGCGGCACGTCGGGGTGCACGGTGCGCTGCTCGCCGAAGGCCATCGCGTTGACGTCCTTGTCGACGAGCACGGGGCAGTCGTAGTGGGCGGCGAACCAGCCGGGGATGTCGTAGCGGTCCCAGCCGCTCATGATGGGCGGGCTGACGACCTGGCCGGTGCCGAAGTCGACGGGCCCGGGCACGTCGATGCCGACCCCGTACACCTCGGCGGGGGTGCGCCCGGCGGTGCGCAGCAGCGCGGCGAACATCTCCTGGGCGGCGGTCAGCACGCTCTGCGGCCCGTCGGCGACGTCGATCGTGCGCTCGGACTCGTGGCAGACGGTGCCGCGCAGGTCGCACAGGGCGGTGCGCATGCCGGTGGCGCCGATGTCGGCGACGAGCAGCACGCCGCGGGAGCGGTTGAAGGTGAAGCGGCTGGCGGGTCTGCCGCCGGTGGGGGTGCCCTCGCCGCTGGGCACGACGAGCCCGGCCGCGAGCAGGGCGTCGAGGCGCTGGTTGACGGTCGAGCGGGACAGTCCGGTCTGCTCCATCACGTCGGCCCGGGTGAGGCTCGACTGGGTGCGGAACATGCCGAGCACGTCTCCGACGCCGCCGGATGCGGTGGGGCTGGTCGTCACGGCAAGGATCGTATTACGACTAGGCGCAATACGAAAGCCCCAGAACTTTTGCTTGACATCCGTCAGAAGTCGGGACTGTAATCAGTCGTAACTCCCGCGTCATGCGTTCGACTTCATCCGGAAGGACCTCCCCCATGGCACCCCGCTCAGCGCTCATCGGCGGCACGACCGCCGCGCTGCTTCTCCTGACGACGGCCTGCGGCTCCGGCGAGGAGGCCGGCGGCGGCACCGCGACCGAGGGCGGCACCGCCAAGGTCGCGGCCGTCATCAAGGGCCTCGACAACCCGTTCTTCCAGTCGATGCAGCAGGGCATCGAGGAGCAGGCGAAGACCGCCGGGGTGCAGACCACCGTGCAGGCCGCCGCCTCGATCACCGACACCACCGGCCAGGCGGACAAGCTCTCCGGCCTCGCCGGGCAGGACTACTCCTGCTACATCGTCAACCCGATCTCCGGCACCAACCTGGTGCAGGGCCTGGCGCAGCTGGCCGCCAAGAAGAAGACGATCGTCAACATCGACAGCCCGGTCGAGGCCGCCGCCGCCAAGGCCGCGAACGCCAGCCCGGCCACGTACATCGGCACCAACAACGTCTCGGCGGGCAGCAAGGCCGGCGAGCAGATGCTCACCCTGCTGCCGGACGGCGGCAAGGTCGCCGCCATCGGCGGCATCGCCGGCGACGTCACCAGCGGCGCCCGGATCGAGGGCTTCACCCAGGCCACCACCGGCAAGCTGGAGCTCGTGCAGACCGTCGCGGCCAACTGGGAGCGCCAGGAGGCGCTGACCCAGGCCACCAACATCATGCGCGCGCAGCCGGACCTGAAGGGCTTCTTCGTCGCCAACGACGACATGGGCCTGGGCGTCGCCCGCGCGGTCGCCAGCGCCGGCAAGACCGGCCAGATCAAGATCATCAGCGTGGACGGCATCAAGGACGCCCTCGAGGCGGTCAAGGCCGGCCAGGTCGACGCCGTCGTGGCCCAGTACCCGTGGGCGATCGGCCAGATGGGCATGGAGGCCTGCCAGGCCGCCGCCAAGGGCGCCCAGCTGCCGGCCAACGTCGAGGCGCCGGTCGAGGTCGTCACCAAGGAGAACGCCGACGCCGCCATCGCCGCCACGCCGAAGCCGTTCGGCGAGTACGCCGACCCGTTCAAGGCGCTGCTGTCGTGACCACCACCGCCACCGTCGCGGCCAAGCGCGACACCGAACCGTTCAGCCACCGCCTCAAGGACGTCGGCTTCTGGGCCGAGTGGGCCGCCCTCGTCGGCCTGGTGCTGCTGGTGATCGTCTTCGGCATCGCCGACCCGACGTTCCTCAGCAGCGGCAACATCCAGTCCATGCTGGTGGCCGCCGCCATCCTGACGATCCTCGCGGTCGGGCAGACCTTCGTCATCGCCACCGGCGGCATCGACCTGTCCGTCGCGTCCATCATGACCTTCGCCGCGGTGGTGTTCGGCCAGACGTTCGCCGCCGGCTGGCCCCTCGCGGCCTGCATGCTCGCCGCGGTCGTGGCCGGCCTGCTGATCGGCGCGATCAACGGCGCCGTCATCGCCAAGGGCAAGATCACCGACTTCATCGTGACGCTGGGCGCGCTGTCGTTCGCCTCCGGCGCCGCGCTGGTGCTGTCCGACGGCAAGCCCGTCACCGTCATCAACGCCTTCCTGCTGCGGCTGTCCGCGGGCGGCGTCGGCATCCTCGGCTGGTCGGCGATCATCGCCGCCGTCGTCGCGGTCATCGCCCACGTGGTGCTGTTCCGCACCCGGTTCGGCACCCACGTGCTGGCCACCGGCGGCTCGTCCGAGGCCGCCACCGCCACCGGCATCAGCACCGCCCGCGTCAAGATCGCGGTCTACGTCATCAGCGGGACGCTCGCCGGCCTCGGCGCCATCCTGCTCATCGCCCGGGTCGGCGCCGCCGAGCCCGCCAGCAACACGTCCTTCCTGCTCAACAGCGTCGCGGCCGTCGTGCTCGGCGGCGTGAGCCTGATGGGCGGCCGCGCCACCATCACCGGCCCGGTGATCGGCGCCCTGCTGCTCACCGCGCTCACCAACGGCCTGACGCTGCTCGGCGTCTCGCAGTTCTACCAGCCCGTCGCCGTCGGCATCGTCGTGGTGCTGGCCGCCTTCCTGACGAGGTTCCAGCGATGACGACCAGCCCCGCCACCTCCGGCACCGCGATCGACACGCTCGTCACCGTCGACGACGTCTCCCTCTCCTTCGGCAGCGTGCGCGCCCTCGTCGACGTGTCGCTGCACCTCAAGCGCGGCGAGATCACCGCGCTGGTCGGCGACAACGGCGCCGGCAAGTCCACGCTGGTGCGCTGCATCTCCGGCATCCACCGGCCCGACGCGGGCACCATCTCGCTCGACGGCCGCGAGGTCCACTTCCGCAACCCGGAGGAGGCCCGCGAGGCCGGCATCGAGACCGTGCACCAGAACCTGGCGCTGGTCGAGGACCTCACCGTGTGGCAGAACCTGTTCCTCAACCGCGAGCTGGTGCACCGGTTCGGCCCGTTCGCCCTGCTCGACCGGCGCGGCATGCAGCGCAAGGCGCAGGAGATGGTGGCCGGGCTCGCCGTCAACGTGCCCGCGGTCAAGAGCCGGGTGCGGCGGCTGTCCGGCGGCCAGCGCCAGGCCGTGGCCATCTGCCGGGCCGCCGGGTTCAGCTCCAAGCTCGTCATCATGGACGAGCCCACGGCCGCGCTCGGCGTGCAGGAGACCGCCCGCGTCGAGGAGCTCATCCTGCGGCTGCGCGACGAGGGCCACGCCGTGCTGCTCATCAGCCACAACTTCGCGCAGGTCATGCGGCTCAGCAACCACGTGTGGGTGATGCGCGCCGGCCGCTGCGTCGGCGGCCGCCGCACCGCCGAGACGACCGGCGAGGAGATCGTCGCCCTGATCACCGGCGCTAAGAGCGCCTGAAAGGACACCCCATGACCAATCCCCTCGGCGTCCACGCCCTCGTCTGGGCCGGCGACACCTCCCCCGCCTCCGTCACGCACGCCGTCGAGCAGACCGCCGCCGCCGGCTTCGACCTGCTCGAGTTCTCCCTGCACGACTCGCTCAACCTCGACGTGGCCGCCACAAGGGCCCAGCTGGAGGCCGCCGGCCTGCAGGTCGCCTGCTCCCGCGGGCTGGCCTTCGACGCCGACGTGTCCAGCGAGGACACCGCCGTCGTCGCCCGCGGCGAGACCCTGCTGCACGACTCCCTCGCCATCACCGCCGAGATCGGCGGCCGGCACTTCACCGGCGCCCTCTACAGCGCGCTCGGCAAGTACGACCGGCCACTGTCGGCCGCCGGGCGGGCCAACGTCGTCAGCGTGCTCAGCGGCCTGGCGAAGGAGGCGCAGGGCAAGGGCATGACGCTCGGCCTGGAGATCTGCAACCGCTACGAGACCAACGTCATCAACACCGCCGCCGACGCCCTGCGCCTGGCCGACGACATCGGCGAGGACAACGTCACGATCCACCTCGACACGTACCACATGAACATCGAGGAGGACGACCTCGTGCGCCCTGTGCACCTGGTCGGCGACCGGCTCGGCTACGTCCACATCGGCGAGAACCACCGCGGCTACCTCGGCTCCGGGCACCTCGACTTCACGTCGTTCTTCCACGCCCTGCACGACATCCGCTACACCGGCCCGATCACGTTCGAGTCGTTCTCGTCCGCGGTGGTCGCCCAGGGGCTGTCCAACGACCTGGCCATCTGGCGCAACCTGTGGAGTGACGGCGCTGACCTGGCCCGGCACGCCCGCGCCTTCATGGCGAACCACCTGAGCGCCGTACCGGCATGACGGGCTTCGCCGACCTCGTGGCGCGCGCCCGCGGCCTGGCGGACGGCGGGCGCCGCGCCGTCCTCGGCGTCACGGGGGCGCCCGGCGCGGGCAAGAGCACGCTCGCCGAGAAGCTGGTCGAGGCGCTGGCGCCGCACCCGCCGGCCGGGCTGGTCCCGGGGCAGTGGGTGGCGCACGTGCCCGGCGACGGCTACCACCTGGCCGACGTCGAGCTGGACCGGCTCGGCCGCCGGGCCCGCAAGGGCGCGCCGGACACCTTCGACCCGCTGGGCTACGCGGCGCTGCTGCGCCGCCTGCACGACGACGCCGACGAGCTGATCTACGCGCCGGGCTTCGAGCGGGTCATCGAGCAGCCGATCGCGGCGTCGATCCCGGTGCCGCGCGCGGCCCGGCTCATCGTCACCGAGGCGAACTACCTGCTGCTGCCCGACCCGGCGTGGCGGCAGGTCCGCGCGGCGCTCACCGAGGTCTGGTACGTCGAGCTGGACGACGCCGAACGGCTGCGCCGCCTCGTCGGCCGGCACGAGCGCTTCGGCAAGGACCGCGACGCGGCCGTCGCCTGGGCCACCGGCACCGACCAGCACAACGCCGACCTGGTCGGCGCCACCCGCGACGCCGCCGACCTGATCGTCGACGCCGCGGTGCTCCCGCGGCCCGATTCCGCCGTAGTCTGAACGGGTGATCCCGTTCGGCACGTACCCGACGCCGCTGGAGACCGCGCCCCGGCTCGCCGGGGCGCTCGGCCTGCCGGAACTGTTCGTCAAACGGGACGACCTGATCGGGCTGGGCGCCGGCGGCAACAAGGTGCGCAAGCTGGAGCACACCTGCGCCGAGGCGGTCGCGGCGGGCGCCACGACGCTGCTGACCACCGGCGCGCCGCAGAGCAACCACGCGCGGCTGACCGCGGCCGCCGCGGCCCGGCTCGGCCTCGACGCCGTGCTGGTGCTGCGCGGCCGCCCGCCGAACGACGCGCGCGGCAACGTGCTGCTCGACCACCTGCTCGGCGCCACCGTCGTGTGGGCCGACGACCCGCTGCGCGAGGTGGGCCGGCAGGCCGCGGCGGTGCGCGAGCGCGGCGGCGTGCCGCACGTCATCCCGTTCGGCGGCTCCTCCCCCGCGGCGGTGCAGGGCTACGTCGCCTGCGCCGCCGAGCTGCTCGACCAGCTGCCCGACCTGTCGCACGTGGTGGTGGCGGTCGGCTCCGGGGCCACGATGGCGGGCCTGGTCCGCGGGCTCGGCGCCGAGCGGGTCATCGGGGTGGACGTGGGCGCCGTGCCGGACCCGCACACCACCGTGGCGCGCCTGGCCGGCGCCGACGCCGGGTCCCTGGACATCGACACCGGCCGGGTCGGCGCCGGGTACGGCACCCTCACCGGCGAGGTGGCGCGCGCCGTGCGGCTCGCCGCCCGCACCGAGGGCCTGCTGCTCGACCCCGTCTACACCGGCCGGGCCCTGGCCGGGCTCGCCGCCCGCGCCCGCGCCCGCGCCGGCGGGCTGGGGCGCACGGTGCTGCTGCACACCGGGGGCCTGCCGGGGCTGTTCGGGCACCCGTCGGTGGCCGAGCTGGCCTGAGGCGGCCTATCGTTGACACGGCAACAAACCGCGTCACCGACCGAACGGAGCCGCCCGTGCCCACCAAGCCCGACGTCATCTACACCGCCCGCGCCACCGCCTACGGCGACGGCCGCAGCGGATCGGTCACCAGCGACGACGACGTCATCGACCTCAACCTCGCGGTGCCGAAGGAGATGGGCGGGCCGGGCGGCGAGCTCACCAACCCCGAGCAGCTGTTCGCGGCGGGCTACGCGGCGTGCTTCCACAGCGCGCTGAAGATCGTGGGCCGCAAGCTCGGCGTCGACGTCGAGGGCTCCACCGTCACCGCCGCCGTCGGCATCGGCCAGCTCGGCCCGGCGTTCGGCCTCACCGTCGCGCTCGACGTCGCACTGCCCAACGCCGCCGACCGCGACGCCGCCACCAAGGCCCTCGAAGCCGCTCACGAGGTGTGCCCGTACTCCAGCGCCACCCGCGGCAACATCGTCGTCGACCTGAACCTCGTCTGACGTCACCCGGACGGGGCGGTGCGCCGCCGCCGCCCCGTCCCCGCCCGCCCACTACGCTGCCGCCGTGATCCGGACCCGGGGAGGCGTGATGCGCGCGCGATGGCTGATGCCCGCGGTGCTGGCGGTGCTGACGGTGCTGACGACGAGCGGCTGCGGCGAGGACCCGCCGCCCGGACCGCCGCCGGCCACCGCCGCGCCGGTGCTGTCCGACTCGCCCAGCGCGCCGCCCGTCACCGACGGCCGCGAGTTCGTCACCACCGTCCGCGAGGCGCTGCCCGACGTGGCCGCGAACCGCACCGACGACGAGATCGCCGCCCTCGCCACCGGCATCTGCACCGGGCTGGCCGGCGGCGACCCCGCCGACGACCTGGTCGCGACCACCCGGTCGCTGAACACGGCCGACGCCGAGGCCACCGACCACGCCACCGCCCGCGAGCTGATCAAGCTGGCGATCGACGTGGCCTGCCCGGAGCACGCCGCCCGCGCCACCGAGTTCTAGGTCGCATTCCCTTCAGGGTCTCCCCCGTCGGCCGATCGGCCGACCTGTTCCCGGCGAACCCGACCGTGGACAGATGTCCCGCGCAGCGCGCGAGCGCACGCTGGACATCTCGACGACGACGGCCCGGGAGGCAGCGATGACCATGCACGGGATGCTCAGCACCGTCGGGGCGGCCCTCGGCGGCATGATCGGCTGGGACGCCACGGCCGCCCCGCCCGCCGACGAGGCGTCGGTGCGCCGCCTGCTGGCCGACCTCGGCATCGCCGTCGGCGCCGACGGTGACCTGGCCCCGGCGCTGCGCCGGTTCCAGCGCCACGCCGGCCTGGCCGACGACGGCGTGGCCGGCCCGCGCACCGTGCACCAGCTGGCCCGGCACGCCGCCGAGGCCCGCGAGCTGACCGCGCTGCACCTCGCCGCCTGACCCGCGCGGCCACCGTCCGTGGATATAGTGATGACGCTCGTTGCAGCTCCGCTCCCCGCGAGGTGGCCGTGCCCGACCTGTTCCTCGGCATCGACCTCGGCACGGCCAGCAGCAAAGGGATCGTGACCGACGCCACGGGCGCCGTCGTGGCCCAGGCCGCGCGCCCGCACGGCATGGACCTGCCGCGCCCCGGGTGGGCCGAGGTGGACGCCGAGGCCGTCTGGTGGGGCGACGTCGCCGCGCTCAGCCGCGAGCTGACCGGCCGCGTCGGCGCCGACCGCATCGCCGGGATGTGCGTCAGCGGCGTCGGCCCGTGCCTCGTCGCCTGCGACGACGCGCTGCGGCCGCTGCGCCCCGCCATCCTGTACGGCATCGACAGCCGCGCCACCGCCGAGATCACCGAGCTGACCGATCGGCTCGGCGCCGACGCCATCGTCGAGCGCGGCGGCAAGGCGCTGTCCAGCCAGGCCGTCGGCCCGAAGCTGCTGTGGCTGCGCCGCCACGAGCCGGACGTGTGGGCCGCCACCACCCGCTGGTTCAGCTGCAGCTCGTACGCGGTCGCGAAGCTCACCGGCGCCTACGTGCTGGACCACCAGACCGCCAGCCAGTGCGACCCGCTCTACGACCTGCGGACCATGGACTGGGCCCGCGACGTCGCGGCCGGCATCACCGGCGACCTGCCCCTGCCCGAGCTGGCCTGGCCCGGCGAGGTGGCGGGCGCGGTGCACGCCGCCGCGGCCGCCGAGACCGGCCTCCGGCCCGGCACCCCGGTCGTCGCCGGCACCGTCGACGCCTGGGCCGAGGCGTACAGCGTCGGGGTGCGCCGCCCCGGCGACCTCATGCTGATGTACGGCTCCACCGTCTTCCTCGTGCAGGTGCTGGCCGGCCTGCGGGTGCACCCCGGCGTGTGGGCCACCGCGGGCGTCGAGCGCGGGCAGCTCACCCTGGCGGCCGGCACCTCCACCTCGGGCAGCCTCACCGGCTGGCTGCGCGACGTCACCGGCGGGGCGCCGTACGAGCAGCTCGTGCGCGAGGCCGCGGCGGTGCCGGCGGGCGCCGACGGCCTGGTGATGCTGCCGTACTTCGCGGGCGAGCGGACCCCGCTGTACGACCCGCGCGCCCGCGGCGTGATCGCCGGCCTGACCCTGCGGCACGGGCGCGGCCACCTGTACCGGGCGGCGCTGGAGGGCACCGCCCTGGCCATCCGGCAGATCCTGTCCTGCCTCGACGAGGCCGCGGGCGAGCCCGCCCGGCGCATCGTGGCCGTCGGCGGCGGCACCCAGGGCGGGCTGTGGACGCAGATCGTCAGCGACGTCACCGGCCGCGAGCAGCTGCTGCCCGCGCAGGCGGTCGGCGCCAGCTACGGCGGGGCGCTGCTCGCCGCCGTCGGCACCGGCGCGGTCGCACCGGAGACCGACTGGACCACCCAGGCGGGCACCGTGCGCCCCGACCCGGCCACCGCGGCCGTCTACGACGCGTTGTACGACACGTTCACCGAGCTGTACCCGGCGACGCGCACCCAGGTGCACCGCCTGGCCGACCTGCAGGAGCAGACCCCGTGACCGACGTCGCCGCGCACCGCGCCCCGCTGCTCACCTGGGTCGACGACGACGCCGGCGAGCGCGTCGAGCTGACCGCGGCCGAGCTGGGCGACGCCGCGGCCGCCACGGCCGCCCTGCTCACCGACGGCTGCGGGCTGGGCCCGGACGCCACCGCCGCCGTGCTCGCGCCGCCGCACTGGCAGACCGCCGCCGTGCTGCTGGGCGCGTGGGCCGCGGGCGTGCAGGTGTCGTACCAGGGCTGGGCCACCGCCGGGCTGGCCACCCCGCCGCCGGTGGACGTGTCGTTCGTGGCCGCCGCGCGCGCCACCAGCTGGCTGGAGCAGCCGCCCGTGGCCGAGCACCCGTTCGCGCTGTTCGGCGCGGCCGACGGCTACCGCTCGTTCGACGACGAGGTGCGCGCGTTCGCGGCGGCCCGGCCGCCCGCGGTCAACCTGCCCGCCGGGGCGGCGGCCGGCCCCGACGGCGTCACGTACCGGCAGTGGGGCGCGCTGGCCGCCGAGATCGCGGCGCAGCGCGGCTTCGGGCCGGGCGACGTGGTGCGCGTCGGCGCGGACAGCCACGAGCAGCCCGTCACCTGGCTGCTCGCCCCGCTCGCCGCCGGCGCTTCGGTGCTGATCGTCGCGGGCTCCGCCGACCCCGCCGCCGCGCTCGCCTGAGTCGGGTAGGCGGCAGCGGCGTATCGGCCGCCCGCGGCCGCCCCTCCTCCCCTGTGTCACGACAACCGTGCAGGGAGGTACCGATGGCAGAGGCACGAGGTTCCGAGGCACTGATCGCCCGGCTCAGCGAGCAGGACGGCATCACGGCCGAGTTCGCCGCCGACCTGGTGGCGGCGCTCGACGGCGCGCAGCCGCTGGAGCTGACCCGGCGCGGCGCCGGCGTGCAGTTCGTGTTCGCGGGCCGGGCCGACGACGACGAGTGGTCCGGCGCCGCCACCGCGCGGGTGCTCGGGCTGGGCCGCAAGCACGGCGTCCGGTTCGACCTCGACTGGTTCCCGTACGGCATCATCGAGCCGGACCTGCTGCTCGGCCGCATCCGGCTCGCCGAGAACCTCGCCGGGCCGCGGTGACCCTGCCGTGCCCGCGGCGCTGCAGATCCACCCGACCCGGCGGTGCAACCTGTCGTGCCGGCACTGCTACTCCGCATCCGGTCCGGGCGTCCGAGACGAGCTCACGCCCGGGCTGCTGACCGCGGCGGTGGCGGGCGCGGCGGCACGCGGGTACACCGCACTGGCCGTGTCGGGCGGCGAGCCGCTGCTCTACCCCGGGCTGCCGCGGGTCCTCGCGGCAGCCCGGCTGGCCGGCATGACCACCAGCATGGTGACCAACGGCCTGCTGCTCGGCACCCGGCGCTTCCGGGCGGCGGCGCCCCTGCTCGACGCGGTCGCCGTCTCCCTCGACGGCACCCCCGCCGCCCACGACGCGCTGCGCGGCCGCGCCGGCGCCTTCGCCCGGATGCGCGCCGGCCTCGGCGTGCTGCGCCGCGCGGGCCTGCCGTTCGCGCTGGTGCTGACGCTGACCCAGCACAACGTCGACCAGCTGGAGTGGGCGGCGGCGTTCGCGGCGGACCAGGGCGCGGGCCTGCTGCACGTCCACCCCCTGGAACAGTCCGGCGCCGCCGCCGTCCAGCTGCCGCACTCCACACCGGACGCCGTCGAGCTGCTGGTCGCCCGCGCCGAGGCCGACCGGCTGCGCGCCCGGCACCCGGGCCTGGCCATCCACGTCGACGCGGCGGCCCCGGCCGAGCTGCGCGCCCCCGGCGCCCTGCCCGACCCCCTGGTCGTCGAGACCGACGGCACGGTCTCGCCGGTCCGGTACGGCTTCCCCCGCCGGTACGCCCTCGGCAACCTGCACGACCGCCCGCTGCCGGAGCTGCTCGACGCCTGGGACGGCGAACCGCTGCGCCGCCTCGTGGCCGTCCTGCCCCGAACCGGGATCGTCAACGTGGCCGACGCGCTGTCCCGCCTGGCCGAGGCCGCTCAGCCCGCGGCCAGCACCTCGCGCAGCTTCGCCGCGAACTCCGGCGGCTTGCCCGCGTAGCCGAACTCGCCGCCGAGGAAGCCGCCGTGGTGGCTGGGGAACACCGTGGCCTCCTGGCCGAGCAGCGCCGCCGTGCCCAGCGCCGTGCGGGCGGTGTACGTGCCGGCCGACTCCTCGCCGACCGCGATCACGATGCGGGTGCCGGACGCGGCGAGCGCGGCCGGGTCGGGGCGGTAGTCGGTGACGGCCCAGGACGCCGTCGACAGCAGCGGGTCGTCGCGGGTGCCGTCGTCGTCGGCCGGCATGCCGAACATCGCCGGGTCGGGCGCCGGCTGGGCGAAGTAGTCGTCGGTGAACTCGCCCTGCCAGGACGTCATCGTGATGAACGCGGCCATGCCCGCCCCGCGACCCTTCGCCTGGTACGCCTCGTGGAACAGGCCCCGGGCGCGCTCGGCGGCCCCGGCGTCGGGCAGCACCGCGTTGATCGGCGGCTCGTGCGCCACGAGCGTGGCCACGTCGCCGGGGTGGGTGGCGACCAGCTCCAGGGCGGTGACGGCGCCGCCGCTGCTGGCGAACACGTCGACGGGGCCGGCGTCCAGCTCGGCGATGAGCCGGTGCAGGTCGGCGGCCTGCTGCTGCGGGGTGTTGTCGGTCCGGCCGTCGGTGCGCACGCTGCGGCCCAGCCCGCGCGGGTCGTACGTGACGACCGTGCGGTCGGTGAACTCGGCGGCGAGCGCGTCGAAGCCCTCCGCCGACATCGGCTGGCCGACCATGAGCAGCACGGGGCTGCCGCCGGCCGGGGGCAGCGGCCCGCGGACGTCGTACACCAGGTCGGCGCCGTCAACGGCGAGGGTCTTCGTCTGCTTCGTCGTCATGCCCCCGACCCTACGGCCGCGGGGGTCAGGTGTCCGCCGCCTCGTAGCGGCTGATCACCTCGACCTTCTCGGCGGACGCGGAGCTCTCGTCGAAGGTGAGGCCCAGCCACTCGTGCACCAGGTGCTTGGCCAGCTCGGGGCCGACGACGCGGGCGCCGAGGGCGAGGACCTGGCAGTTGTTCGACAGCACGGACCGCTCCACGGAGTAGCTGTCGTGCGCGACGGTGGCCCGCACACCGGTGACCTTGTTGGCGGCGACGGCCATGCCGATGCCGGTGCCGCACACCAGCAGCGCCCGGTCGGCGCGGCCGGCGGCGACGGCCTGCGCCGCGTCGAGGGCCACGTTCGGGTAGGCGGTGTGGTCGGCGGCGTCGTGCACGCCCACGTCGTCGACCACGGACACGCGGTCGTCGGCGCGCAGCAGCTCGGCCAGGGAGTCCTTGAGGGCGAGGCCGGCCTCGTCGGCGCCGACCACGATGCGCAGGGTCATGAGGGTGTCCCGAGGGTGGAGGCCTGGCGCAGGGCGGCGCCGGCGGCGGTGAGGGACTCGGCGAGGGAGACCGCGCCGGGGTCGAGGGTGCCGACGCTGCGGTCGGCGAGGCGGGCGGCGCGCCCGCGGCGGGCGCGCATGTCCTTCGTCGCCTCGGCGGCGGCCCGGGCGGCGGCGGCCGCCGCGGACCAGGCGTCGGTGACGCGGGCGCCGCCGTCGGCGGCGGTGCGGAACTCGCGGACGAACGCGTCCAGCGCGTCCACCATGGTCTTGTCGCCGGGCACGCTGCCGCCGAGCCGGATCACCGCCTCCCGGGCGGCCTCGAACGCGCCGGCCAGGTAGACCGCGCCGGGGCGGTCGTCGCCGGCGGCGCCGAGCAGGGCGCCGACGGTGGTCAGGCCGCTGCCCCACAGCGCGCCGGACGCCCCGCCGGCGGCGTCGGCGAACGCCATCCCGGCGGCGCGCAGCACCGCCGCCGCGTCGGGCCCGGCCCGGTCGGCGGCGTGCAGGGCGGCGTCCATGCCGCGGGTCATCGTGGTGCCGTGGTCGCCGTCGGCGGCCACCGCGTCCAGGTCGCCGAGGTGCTTCTCCAGCTCGTGCAGGCGCTCGCCCATGGCCGCCAGGACGGCGCGGGCGGTGCGCCCGGACGGGGCCAGCTCGCCGGCGGGCACGACGGGCAGCTCGGCGCCGACCTCGGCGGCGTGCGGCCCGAACGGCCGCGGCGCGCCGTCCAAGCCGGGCACCGGCCCGGGCCGGTTGTAGCCCGGGGCGGCGCACGGCGCCGACAGCAGCTCCTCCAGCTCGTCGTCGGTCCACACCAGCGTCACCGAGCAGCCGCCCATGTCCAGGGAGGTGACGAACTCGCCGATCTCCGGCTCGGTCAGCCGCACCCCGGCCTCGTGCAGGGCGGCCGCGACCGCCCGGTACAGGATGAACAGCTCCTCGTACTTGACCCGGCCCAGGCCGTTGACGAGCACGCGGGCCCGGTCGGCGGCGGGCGGGCGCTCGGCGAGCAGCCGGGCCACGAGCAGCCGGCCCAGGTCGTCGGCGGGCAGCAGCGGCATGGTCTGGATGCCGGGCTCGCCGTGGATGCCGAGGCCGAGCACCATCGTGGCCGGTTCGACGGTGAACAGCGGCTCGTCGCGGCCGGGCACGGTGAGCCCGTCGAACGCCACGCCGATGGTGCGGGTGGCGTCGTTGCAGTGCCGGGCGGCCCGCTCCACCTCGTCGAGGCTGTCGCCGCGGTGCGCGGCGGACGCGGCGGCGCGGAAGACGAAGAAGTCGCCCGCGATGCCGCGCCGCTCGCCGGCCCGCTCGGGCGGCGCGGAGGCGATGTCGTCGGTGACCAGCACGATGCGGGCGTCGATGCCCTGCTGCGCGCGGGCCAGGTCGGCGGCGAGCCCGAAGTGCATGACGTCGCCGGCGTAGTTGCCGAACAGCATGAGCACCCCGGCGCCGCCGTCGACGGCCCGGATGGTGCGGTGCGCCTGCTCGGCGGACGGGCTGGTGAAGACGTCGCCGCAGACGGCCGCGTCGGCGAGACCGGGCCCGACCAGGCCGGCGAACGACGGGTAGTGGCCGGAGCCGCCGCCGACGATGGTCGACACCCGGCCGGGCTCGGGCGCGCTCACCGACGCCACCGCCGACGTGCCGGGCACCCGGCGCAGGTAGCGGCCGTACGCCGCGCACAGGCCGTCGATCGTGTCGTCCTTGAAGGCGCGTTCGCTGTTGTAGACGTAGGTCATCGGATCCGCCCCCCGCTGTCGGTGTCGAACAGGTAGACCCGGTCGGGCCGGGCCGCGATGCGCCGGATGTCGCCGCGGCGCCAGTGCACGCCGTGCGGGGTCTGCACGACGATCCGGCCGTCCACGCCGGCCACCTCGACGGTGGCGAGCCCGAACTCCATGAAGTCCTCGTAGACGGCGACCTCGGCGGGCACGCCGGCCTCGTCGTCGGCGGCGGGGCGGGCGTCCTGCGGGCGCAGGCCCACGGTGACCGGGCGGCCGTCGTCGGCGTCGCCGACCGCGGTGCGCAGCGTGCCCTCCCGGCCGACGCGCACGTGCACGTCGCCGCCGCGCCGCTCGACCGTGCCCTCGAACAGGTTGATCTTCGGCTCGCCGACGAAGTCGGCGACGAACACGTTGGCCGGGTTGTCGTAGATCTCGTCGGGGGTGCCGAACTGCTCGACGACGCCCGCGTTCATCACGGCCATCCGGTCGGCCAGGCTCAGCGCCTCCAGCTGGTCGTGCGTGACGACGATCGTGGTGTAGCCGAACTCGCGCTGCAACACCTTCAGCTCGCGGCGCACCCGCTGGCGCTGGGCGGCGTCCAGGTGCGACAGCGGCTCGTCGAGCAGCAGCACCCGCGGGTTGCGGATGAGCGCCCGGGCCAGGGCGACCCGCTGCTTCTGGCCGCTGGACAGGCTCGCCGGGCGCAGCTCCAGCAGCTCGGTCATCTCCAGCCGCTCGGCGATGCGCCCGACCATCTCGCGGGCGCCCTTGACGCCGCGCGCCTTGAGCCCGTACGCCAGGTTCTCCCGGACGCTGAGCGGCGGGTACAGCGCGTAGCTCTCGAAGCCGACGCCGATGTCCCGCTTGCCCGGCGGCAGGTCCTGCACCACCCGGTCGCCGATCTTGATGTTGCCGGCGGTGACGGTCTCCAGCCCGGCGATCATCCGCAGCGTGGTGGTCTTGCCGCAGCCGGACGGCCCGAGCAGGGCGATCAGCTCGCCCGGCCGGATCTTCAGGTCCATGCCCTTGACGGCCTCGAACGGCTCCCGCCCGCGCGCCACGTACGTCTTGCGCAGGTTCTCCAGGGTGAGCGAGGCCGGCTCGGCGGTGGTCGTGGTCATCGGGCCCTCCCGGTGGCGGGTTCCTCGGCGGGGCGGCGCTGCCGCGGGACGCCCCCGCCGAGCCGCGGGGTGTCCTCGCCGGGCGCGCCGGCGGCGAAGACGTGCACGTCGGCCAGGTCGACGTGCAGGTCGACCAGGTCGCCCTCCTCGGCGGCGTGGTCGCTGGACGCCACCATGATCAGTTCGGTGTCGCCGACGTGGACGGCCAGCTCGACGAGCCGGCCGAGCCGCTCGGCGAGGTGCACCCGGCCGCGGACCGCGAGGTGCCCCGGGGCGGGGCGGTCGTCCGGGCCGGCGCGGTCGATGTCGCGCGGCCGGATGCCGAGCCGGACCCGCTCCCCCGCCGCCAGGTCGAGCCCGGCGGGCACCGGCACCGCGACCGCGCCGCCGGCGCCGGCGCCGACCAGGCTGCCGTCGTCGACGACGGCGTCGAGCAGGTTGATCTCGGGCTGGCCGAGCGCCTTGGCGACGAACGTGTCGGCGGGCTCGCGCCAGATCTGCTCGGGCGTGCCGACCTGCACGAGCCGGCCGTGCCGCAGCACGGCGATCCGCTCGCCCAGGTCGAGCGCCTCCTGGTAGTCGTGGGTCACGTACAGGGCGGTGGTGTTGGACTCCTCGCCGAGCTGCTTGAGCTCGGCGCGCATGGCCGCCCGCAGCTTGGCGTCGAGGTGGCTCAGCGGCTCGTCCAGCAGGTACACGTCGGCGGGGCGCACCAGCACCCGGCCCAGCGCGACCCGCTGCCGCTGGCCGTTGGACAGCTCGCGGGGGAACCGCTGGAGCAGGTGGTTGATGCCGAGCGTGGTGGTGACCAGCTCGATGCGCCGCTCCTGGTCGGCCTTCGAGTAGCTGCCGGTGCGCCCGGAGCGCAGCGGCGACGCCAGGTTCTCGAAGACGGTCTTCTGCGGGTACAGCGCGTAGCTCTCGAACGCCATCGCCACGTTGCGGTGGTACGGCTCCACGCCGGTCAGGTCGCGCCCGGCGATGGCCACCCGGCCGGCGTCGATGTCGACGAGCCCGGCCACGCTCTTGAGCGTCGTGGTCTTGCCCGCGCCGGACGGCCCGAGCACGACGAAGAACTCGCCGTCGCCGACCGACAGGTCCAGGTCCTCGACGCCGACGACCTTGCCGTAGCGCGTCGTCACCCCGGTGATCTCCAGCGTGGCCATCAGGCCTTCACCGCCCCGAACGACAGGCCCCGCACCAGGTAGCGCTGGATGGTGAGGGCGAGCAGCAGCGGTGGCAGGGCGCCGATGAGCGCAGCCGCCGCCGTGAGGTTGTAGTAGGCCTGCCCGCCGCCGCCGAGAAACTTGGTGACCGCGACGGTGACCGTGGTGGCGTTGCTGTCGGTGAGGATCAGCGGGAAGACGTAGTTGTTCCAGGCGAAGATGAACGCCAGCAGGGCCGCGGCGGCGATGCCGGGGCGCACCAGCGGCAGCGCCACCATGACGAACGCGCGCCGCCGGGTGTAGCCGTCGAGCAGCGCCGCCTGCTCCAGTTCGGCCGACAGGTCCTGGAAGTACGAGCGCAGGATCCACACCACCAGCGGCATGGTGACCAGCTGCAGGACCCAGATCATGCCGTACGTGGTGTCGAACAGGCCGGTCTGGTTGTAGATGACGAACAGCGGGACGACGACCATCAGCTCCGGCGCGAACCGGAACGACAGCATCTGGAACATCAGGTCCTCGCTGCCGCGGTACTTCCACCGGCCGGCGGCGTACGCGGCGGGGATGCCGATGAGCAGGCTCACCAGCACCGCGCCGCCGCAGTTGAGCACGCTGCTGACCAGGGCGCCGGCGAAGTCGACGCTGGTCAGGTCGGTGCCGCGCTGGCTCATCACGGTGCCGAAGTTGTCGAACGTCGGGCTGAAGGCGAAGTAGGTGGTGGTCTGCTCGGTGTCGGTCTTGAGCGCCAGCAGCACCATCCAGGCGATCGGGAACAGCGAGAACACGAACCAGAAGACGAGCAGCAGGTCCGCGCCGACGCTGCCGAGGGTCAGCCGCTTGCGGCCGGGCTTGATCTCGGTGGCCATGACTACCCCTCCGCCCCGGCGGCCCGGCGCTGCGCCTTGCCGAGCACGCTCACCAGGTACCGCGCGACCGCGAACACGAGGATCCAGAGCAGGAACATGTACGTGGAACCGCGCGAGTAGTTGAGGTTGGTGATGGAGTCCTCGAACGCGCCGACCTGCAGCGTGCGGGTCGCGTCGCCGGGGCCGCCGGCGGTGAGCACGTACACGATGTCGAAGATCTTCAGGCAGTCCATCAGCCGGAAGATGACGGCGACCAAAATGTACGGCCACATCATCGGCAGCATGAGCCGGCGGAACATGTAGAACCAGCCGGCGCCGTCCACCTCGGACGCCTCGAACGGCTCCTTCGGCAGCGAGCGCAGCCCGGCCAGCACGAGGATCGCCACGAACGGCGTGTAGATCCACAGGTCGACCAGGATCGTCGACCAGAGCGCCCGGTCGCGGCTGAGCCAGTCGAACGTGGAGCCGAGGCCGAGCACGTGGTTGAGCACCCCGAACTGGGGGTTGAACATGAGCTTCCAGATGACCGCGGCGATGACCGGCGCGATCATCAGCGGCAGGATCAGCACCTTCTCGAAGATCCGGCCGACGATGCTGGAGCGGTTCAGCAGCAGCGCGATGCCGATGCCGAGCACGGTCTCCAGGCCGGTGGCCACGAACGCGTAGGTGGCGGTGACCCGCACGCTGGTCCAGAACTCCGGGTCCGACAGCACGCTGCGGAAGTTGTCGAAGCCGACCAGCACCGGGTTGGGGTTGACCGCGGAGTAGTTGAGGAACGCGTAGTACACGCCCAGGAAGAACGGGTACAGGATGCCGATGATGATCGCGACCGCCGGCACCGACAGCAGGTACGGCCGCAGCCGGCGCCGCCAGCGCGGCACGACCGGGGGCGTGCCGTGCTGGGCGGGCCCGGCGGGCGGCGCCTGGCGCGAGGGGGCGGTGGTCGTCACGACGCGAGCTTCTTCGTGTTCGACTCGGCGAGCGCGTCCAGCCTCGCCTTCGCGTCCTGGCCGGCGTAGATGTCCTGCAGCGCGACGGCCCAGTCCTCGGTGGTCTCGAAGAACTTGGTCTGCGGCGTGAACTGGATCTTGGTCTGGTCGACGACCTTCTCGAACGTCTCCAGGTAGCCGGGGAAGCCGCCGAGGGTCTGCTTGAACGAGCCGTCGAACACGCTCTTGCGGGTCGGGTCGGCGAACGCGCTCTTGGTGGCGTTGCTCATGGCTTCCTTGCCGGTGGCCCACTGGATGAACAGCCAGGCGGCGAGCTTCTGCTTGCTGGCGGCGTTCATGGCCAGCGACCAGGTCCACAGGTTGGTGGCGTAGCTGCCGTCGGGGCCGGGCGGGCCGGGGTGCCAGGCGAGGTTGCCGGCCTCCTTGCTGGCGCCGGGGCGGTTCTTCGGGTACGTGGCGGAGTCGGCGTCGTACACCATGACGGCGTTGCCGTTGCCCAGGTCGCGGGTGGCGTCGGGGTACTCGTAGGTGGTCCACGAGGTGGGGCCGGCGGCCTTGGCGAGGTTCACCCACTTGCGGGTGAACTCGACGGCCTGCGGCGAGTTCATCGCGGCGACCAGCTTGCCGCCCTCGGCGGTGTAGTCCTTGCCGCCCTCGCGGCTGAACTGGGTCATGTAGCCGGGATGGATGGACGCCCAGCTCTTGGAGCCACGGAAGGCGATGCCGTACTGGTTCTTCGACCGGTCGGTGAGGTCCGTGGCGAGCTGGATCAGCTCGTCGAAGGACTCGGCGGGCTTGATGCCGCGCTGGTCGAAGATGCGCTTGTTGTACGCCAGCACGTTGGTCTCGAAGCCCCACGGGATGGCCCACTGGCCGCCGGTGCCCAGCGGGCTGCCGGGCTTGAAGTCCCACCGGGTGGAGGTGCGCAGGCCCTCGTAGATGTCGTCGAAGTCGTAGTCGGGGCTGGTCGCGGACGTGTTCTGCAGCCAGGGGTTGAGGTCCTCCATCCAGCCGGGCGGGCCGTATTGCCAGATGAAGTACGCGCCGGTCATGAACACGTCGTGCGCGCCGGTGCGGCCGGCCAGCTCGGTGTTGAGCTTGGTGAAGTAGTCCGCCTCGGCGACGAGGTCGGCCTGCACCTCGATGCCGGTGAGCGCGGTGAAGTCCTTGAGCAGCGGCTGGAACGCCTGCTGGTACGGGTGCGGGGTCTGCAGGATCTTGAGCTTGGTCCCGCTGGCCTTCTTCCAGTCGAAGCCACCGGTGACCTCGCCGGCGGCGTCGCCGGAGTTGTCGGCCGTCCCGCCGCCCACGCCGCAGGCGTTGAGCACGGGCAGGGAGGCGGCGCCGAGGCCGGCGGCGAGAAGAGAACGCCGAGTAGTCATGAGGGTCTCCTGGGGAGGGAGGAGGTGCTCAGGCGGGGATGAGGGTCACCTTGATCGACTTGGTGCCCTCGGCGACCAGATCGAGGCCCTGCTGGAAGTCCTCCAGGGGCAGCTGGTGCGTGCAGATCTGGTCCATCGGCAGCTTCCCGGACTCGATCATCCGGATGGCCGCCGGCCAGCAGTCCGGCCCGAGGTGCGCGCCGCGCACGTCGAGCTCCTTGTCGTCGCTGATGATGCTCCAGTCGACGCTGACCGGGTCCTTGAAGACGCTGTACTCGACGAAGGTGCCGAGCTTGCGCAGCAGGTTCAGGCCCTGCGGCACGGCCGACGGGTGGCCGGTGCCCTCGAGGTAGACGTCGGCGCCGTAGCCGTCGGTGAGGTCCTTGACGGCCTGCACCACGTCGGTCCGGGCGATGTTGAGGGTGACGTCGGCGCCGCACAGCTTCGCCAGCTCCAGCTTGGCGTCGGCGACGTCGAGCGCGATGACGCGGGCGGGGCTCTTGGCGGCGGCGCCGGCGACCATGCCGAGGCCGATCGGGCCGCACCCGGCGACGACGACGGTGTCGCCGAACCGGATGTCCGCGCGGTCGACGGCGTGCAGCGAGCACGACAGCGGCTCGGTGAACGCGGCGTGCGCGGGCGGCAGGTCGCGGCTCACCTTGTGGACGAGCGCCTCGGCCGGATAGACCATGTAGGACGCCATCGCCCCCGGGGTGCGGCGCTTGAAGCCGTACAGGTCGTGCGGGGCGCACATGTGGTAGTTGCCGCTGAGGCAGTAGCGGCACTTCCAGCACGGGACGATCTGCTCGCTGACGACGCGGTCGCCGACCGCCACGCCCCAGCGCGCGGCCGCCTCGTCGTCGATCTGCTCGATGGTGCCGGCGAACTCGTGGCCGGGCACCACCTCGGTCTCGGCCCACGCGGGCCGGTTCTCGTCGCCCCAGAACTTGGCGGCGCCCAGGTAGCACTTGAGGTCGCTGGCGCAGATGCCGACCGCCTCGACGCGGACGAGCGCCTCGCCGGGGCCGGCGACGGGCTTGGGGATTTCTTCCAGGCGGTAGTCGCGGGGTCCGTGACACACGACGGCCTGCATGGTTTCCGGCACTGAGTCCTCCAGGGGGTTCGGCGTAACGCCGTTGACTCACCGCTGTAACTGCCGTCACTCTATGGAGGGACTGAACATCTGTCCAGAACACTAGTGCAGGTATCTGAAAATCCGTTCCGAACGGATCTTCACCCGCACGGTAGAGTGCCGGGCCAGGAAGGGGTGCGCCCGTGGATAGTCTTGATCTCATGCGCGACCGCCTGGCCCTGCCCAGCGAGGGCCCCCGGTTCTCCCCGCAGCTGCTCTACACGGCCGCGACGCTGTACTACGTGGAGGACGCCACCCAGGCGGAGATCGCCGACCGGCTCGGCACCAGCCGGGCCACCGTCAGCCGGCTGCTGTCCGAGGCGCGCCGCCTCGGCATCGTCAAGATCGAGGTCATCGAGCCCGTCGAGACCGACACCGCCGCGCTGGCCGGGCGCGTCGCCGAGGCCCTCGGCCTGACCGCCGTGCACCTGTCCACCGTGCCCGCCGTCGCCGCCGCCACCCCGGGCGCCGCCCTGGCCCCCGCGGCCGCCGCCGCCCTCGCCCAGGCCGGCCTCACCCACGGCGACGTGCTCATCGTCTCCTCGGGACGGACCGTCTTCGAGGTCGCCCAGGCCAGCCTGCCCGCCCTGCCCGGGGTGCGGGTCACCCCCACCGTCGGCGGCCAGGACGACCCCAACGCCTGGTACCAGACCAACGAGATCACCCGCATGGTCGCCGCGAAGATCGGCGGCTCCCCCACCTTCCTGTACGCCCCGGCGCTGCCCGGCCCCGACCTGCACGGCCGCCTGCTCGAGGACGACAGCGTCCGCCGCGTCACCCACCTGTGGGAGCAGGCCCGCTGCGCCCTGCTGGGCGTCGGCGCCCCGCCCGCCACCCGCCGCTCCATCCCGGCGTTCGTGCCGATCCACGCCGTCGCCACCGCCGTCGGCGACATCTGCAACCACTTCTTCGACCGCGACGGCAACGACGTCCCGTTCCCCGGCGACGACCGCCTCATCGCCACCAGCCCGGAGCTGCTGCGCCGCATCCCGGTCGGCATCGCCGTCGCGGGCGGCCCGGAGAAGGTCGCCGCCATCGCGGCCGGCGCCCGCGCCGGCTACTTCAACCAGCTCGTCACCGACGTGCCCACCGCACAGGCCCTGCTGACCCTCGGAGTGACCGGTGCCCGCACCTGACCTGTCCGGCCGCCGCGCCCTCGTCACCGGCGCCTCCCGCGGCATCGGCGCCGCCGTCGCCGACGCCCTGGCCGCCGCGGGCGCCGCCGTCGTCCTGCACGGCCGCGACGCCGCCCTGCTGACCGAACGCGCCCAGGCCATCGCGGCCGCCCACGGCGCCCGCACCACCACCCTCACCGCCGACCTCGCCGACCCGGCCGCGGTCGAGCGCCTCGCCGGCGAGGCCTGGGACGCCCTCGGCGGCCTGGACATCCTCGTCAACAACGCCGGCATCACCTTCCCGGCCCTCGCCCACGACCAGACCCTCGCCGAGTGGGACACCACCATGGCCGTCAACCTGCGGGCCCCCGCCCTGCTGGCCGCCCGCCTCGGCGCCCGGATGGCCGACGCCGGCGGCGGCAGCATCGTCAACGTCTCGTCGCTGGCCGGGCTGCGCGCCCTCACCGAGCACTACGCGTACTGCGCCAGCAAGGCCGCCCTGCAGATGGCCACCAAGGTGCTGGCCCTGGAGCTGGGCCCGCGCGGGGTGCGCGCCAACTCCGTCTGCCCCACCGTCGTGCTGACCGAGATGGGTCAGCAGGTGTGGGGCGAGCAGGCCAAGGCGGCGCCGATGCTGGCCCGCATCCCGACGGGGCGCTTCGGGGCGCCGGCCGAGGTGGCCGCGGCGGTGGTGTGGCTGTGCTCGGACGCCGCCGGCATGGTCAACGGCGCGGAACTCGCCCTCGACGGCGGCTTCTCCGTCGCCTGACCGCCGCCCGGCCGGCTCTACAGTGCCGGGTATGACGGAGACCGGAACGGACTGGCGGGTCCTCGACGGCGTGGCGACGGCGTGGTTCGCCGCGCCGTCCCTGACCGCGGGCGCCGCGCTGGCCGGGCGCATCGGGCAGCTGACCGGCACCGCCGCGGTCGACCTGCGCGCGTCCGGCGTGCGGGTGCGCCTCGACGCGCCCAGGCACGCCGCGGCGGTGTCGGCGGCCGCGCGGGACGCCGGGCTGGCCGCGGACCCGGCCGCGCTGCAGCAGCTGAGCGTCGTCGTCGAGTCCGCCGACCCGGCCGCGGTGCGGCGGTTCTGGCAGCCGGTGCTCGGCTACGCGCCCGGGCCGGACGGCGCCGGGCTGACCGACCCGCTGCGGCGCGACCCCGCGCTGCGGATCCGGGCGTCGGACCAGCCGCGGCCGCTGCGCCACCGCGTCCACCTCGACGTGGTGCGGCCCGCCGCGGTGGTCGAGCGGGTGCGCCCGGGCGCGCCGTCGGGGCCGTACGGCGTGCGGCACGGCGACCCCGACGGCAACGAGGTCGACCTGGTGCCGGGCGGGGCGCTCGGCGAGGACCCCGCGACCGCCGACTGGCAGGCGGTGTTCAGCGCGATGGCGTGCTACCGCGTCGGTTCGCCGGCGCAGCAGCGCGACCTGGCCGCCGCCGTGGCGGCGCTGGCCGGCGACGCCGGCTTCCCGTTGCTGGTCGACCTGCGGCCCGGGCTCGTGGTCGTCGACAGCGGCAAGGACCAGTGGGAGGCCGACGCCCACGGCCTCGCGCTGGACTTCACCGCCCTCGCCGCGGACGTCCAGGCCGCCGCGCGCGACCTCGGGGCCGTCGCCGACCCGGAGCTGCCGCGCTTCGCCCAGCTGTTCCTCGACGCCGCCGACGTCGCCGCCGTGCGCGCGTTCTGGGCCGCCGCCCTCGGCTACACGCCCGACCGGCGGGCCGGCGCCACCGACATCCACGACCCGCGGCGGCTCGACCCGGTGCTGGTGTTCCAGCAGCTCGACGCCGCGGAGACGGACCGGCGCCGGCAGCGCAACCGCATCCACGCCGAGCTCGCCGTGCCGGCGGACCACGCCCGGGCGCGCCTGGCCGCGGCGGTCGCGGCCGGCGGCCGGCCGCTGGCCGAGCAGGCCGGCCGCGTGCGCATCGCCGACCCCGAGGGCAACGAGCTGGTGCTCGTCAGCGGGGCGTGACGACCTGGATCATGTTTCATGGATCCGGTTCGATGGGTAGTGAGCGGCCGCCGTTCAACCACTGAGGAGCCATCACACATGTCCGCCCAGGCCGTGCTCTACATCATCGCCATCATCCTGCTCGTGCTGGCCGCCCTGCCGATCACCGTTCCCCGCGTCTCGCTGGGCATCCTCGGCGCGGCGTTCGCGCTGGCCGCCTACGCCTGGCCGGTCATCACCGCCTGACCACACGCGACACGCGGGCCCACCCGGTTGTTCCGGGTGGGCCCGCGCACGTCAGGCGTCAGGCCTCGGGCGTCAGGCCAGGCCGAGCTGCTGCAGGCCCGTCAGGCTCAGGTCGGCCGGCCGCGGGCGGCCGGTCCAGCCGGCCTCGTAGTCCTCGGCGGCGAAGTCGCTCGGGCTGACGCCCGTGATGAACGCCTCGCCGCACTCCCGGGCGTACGCCGCGTTCTTGTCGCACCACGGGCTGGCCGGGATGTACATGACGTTGCCCCAGCCCTGCTGGTCCTGCACCGGCCCGACCGAGTGGATCATGTCGCCGTGCCACCAGACGGTGTCGCCGGGCTCGACCGCCGGGATCGGGGTCAGGGCCGGCATCAGCACCGGGTGCCAGCGCGCGCTGATGGGCAGGGCCTGGCCGTTGGCGGCGCCGCACAGGTCGTCGTCGGCGACGTCGTCCTGCAGGGCGCGCAGCAGCAGGTAGGCCATGGCGTTCGGGATGGGCACGACGTGCAGCACACCCTCGGTGGGCTGCATGTCCGACAGCGCCGTCCAGCCCTGGAAGGTGCGGAACGCCGAGCACATCACGGTCGAGTCGTACTCGTGGACCTCGGTGCGGAAGGCGCCGTCCCACGGGTCGTACGCCGCCGGGTCGCCGGCGAAGACGTGCCGGAAGACCTGCTGGTACGCGGGCAGCAGCCAGCGCTCGATCGAGCCGGAGTCGGTGTGCGCCGACAGGCCGGCCGAGTTGCTGCCGGGCTCGCGGCGGCGGACCCGGTCGGGGTACGCGGTGTCGCGGGTCGGGTCGAACCAGACGCGGCCCTCGGACTCGTGCTTCCAGAACGAGTTGAGGAAGCCGCGCACGTTCACCATGGCCTCGTCCTCGCGGGCCTCCATCTGCGGCTTCGACCAGTAGATGGGGAAGATCGACGGCTTGCCCGCGGCGAGGCCGCCGAAGATGCCGTCGTCGAGGTAGCGGTACTGCCCGGCGAAGTCGTTGCGCTCCAGGTAGTCGACGAGCTCGCGGTCCCAGCCCTCGGCGCGCTCGCGGCCGAACGTGCCCTTGACGACGGCGCAGCCGCGGCGGCGCACCGCCTCGACCTGCTCGGCGGGCACGGTGCCGGCGGCGATGTCGGCGTAGCGGACGACCGGCCAGACGTCCTCGCCCCGCTCGCGCTGCCGGACGACCTCGGCGACCTCGGCGCGCATGAGTTCCTCGGCGGCCTTGAACGCGACGGCGACGTCGCCGATGCGCTCGCGCAGCGCGGCCTTGGTCTCGCGGATGGCGGCGGGGACGTCGGCGGGGGCGGGGTGGGACATCGGGGACCTCCCGGAACGATTTGATTAGGTGACCTAACTAGAACATTGGTAATGTAGGCCGGGCGGGTCGAAGATCACAAGGGGTGGCCGTGAACGAGGTGCGCACCGCGGCCCGGCCGCTGCCGCAGACGGTGCTGCGCGAGGCCACCGACCGGCGCCTGCTCGACGAGACCATCCGGCGCGGCCGGGCCACCCGGGCCGAGCTGGCCGACGCCACCGGCTACTCCCGGCCGACCGTCTCCGAGGCGGTGAAACGCCTGGTCGCGGCCGGCCTGCTGGACGCCACCGGGCTGCAGGAGACCGGCCGGCGCGGGCGGGTCGGCACGTTCCACTCCCTCGGCGCCCGGGCCGGCTGGGTGCTCGCCCTGGAGCTGGACCAGTCCGGCCCGCACGCCCGCGCCGCCGACCTGGCCGGGCGCCCGCTGGCCGACCACCGCCGCCCGCCCACCGCGCCCGGCGACGTCGCCGCCCTCGTCGCGTCGGCGCGGGCCGTGGTCGCGGCGCTGACCGCCGAGGTCGGCCCGCACCGGGGACCGCTGCGCGCGGCGGGCGTCTCCGTCGCCAACCCCGTCGACCCGCGCACCCACGAGATCGTCGCGCTGCCGGGCACCCCGTTCCCCGAGGGCGTGCTCAGCCCCGCCGAGCTGCTGGGCGACCTGGGCGCGCCCGTGCTGGTCGACAACGACGTCAACCTGGCCACGCTGGCCGAGCACCGGGCGGGCGCGGCCGCCGGGGCGGAGAGCTTCGCGTACGTGTTCGTCGGCGCCGGCCTCGGCGTCGGGCTGTACCTGGGCGACCGGCTCGTCCGCGGCGCGCACGGGCTGGCCGGCGAGATCGGCTACCTGCCCGCGGCCGGGCCCGTCACGCTCGCGGGCGAGCTGGCGGCGGCGGGGTTCGGCCGGTCCGACGCCCCGTCCAACGACATCGCCGCCGCGCTCGCCGTGCTCGACCGCGGCCCGGCCGACCCGGCGCTGGCGCACCTCACCGGCGCGGTCAGCCGGGCCATCGCCTCGGTGGCCGCCGTGGTGGACCCCGAGCTGATCCTGCTCGGCGGGCCGGTCGGCACCCACCCGGCGCTGCTGCCGCCGGTGCGCGACGCGCTGCGCGGGCTGTTCCCCGGCCCCACCCGGCTGGCGCACGGCGCGCTCGGCACCGGCGCGCCGCTGCAGGGCGCGCTGCACCTGGCGCTCGACCACGCCCGCGCGGCAGCGGTGGCCCCGCAACCCTGATGGTGCATGCTGGCGGCGTGCAGGACGCGTGGCCGGAGATCTCCGCGGTGGTGGCGGCGGCGCCGTACCGGGTGCAGGTGCTCCCGGTCGACGCCGGGCGCGCCGAGCGGTGCCGCACGGCGCTGGGCCTGACCACGCAGTCGTGGCTGGGCGCGCTGGTCACCCACACCGGCGGGCTGCTCGTCGACCAGGGCTGGCTGCGGGTGCTCGGCGGCGGCCACGCCGGCCTGCCGGACGTGGCCGAGGCCGCCGACCCGGCCGCGCAGCTGCTGACGGTCGCCTACGACGTGCTCGGCGGGCGGTTCGCGTGGACCCAGGCGCGGCCGGACGCGCCGCCGACCGTGCACTACTTCGGGCCCGACGTGCTCGCCTGGGAGGACCTCGGCCAGGGCTACGCCGACTGGCTGTACGCGATGCTGGCCGGCTCGGTGACCGAGTTCTACGCGTCGCTGCGCTGGCCGGGCTGGGCCGAGGAGGTCGCCGCGCTGTCTCCCGGCGAGGGCCTGCACACCTCCCCGCCGCCGTCCACGGTGGAGGGCGCCGACCTGTCCCGGGCGGCGCGCCGGCCGGTGCCGCTCACCGGGCTCGTCGCCCACCACGGCGGCCGGGGCTGAGCGGGCCGCCCTCAGGCGGGGCGGGCCAGCACCAGGGTGGTGCGCAGGTCCATGGTGACCGAGCCGCCGAGCCCGTCGAGCATGCCGACCAGCCGGGCCTCGACCGCCGCGCGCTGCTCCGGCGACGCCCGCCGGTACGGCCCGAACGTGCGCACCAGCGCCAGGTAGCGCTCCGCCTCGAACACCGGCGCCCGGCGCGCGACGTGCGTGGTGACGTCGGCGAACAGCCCGCTGCGCGCGACGTCGTCGCGGAACCAGCCCTCGGGGCGCTCGGTGACGGTGGCGTCGACGGTGTGGACGGCGGCGAGCAGCGCGCGGCCGTGCGCCGGGTCGGCGTGGCCGTAGTGGTGGGCCACGAGGGCCAGCGTGCCGCCGGGGGCGAGGGCGGCGTGGGCCAGCCGGTTGCGCCGGGCCGGGTCGAGCCAGTGCCACGCCATCGCGCAGGCCAGCAGCGGCACCCCGCCGGGCGGCGGCGCCCAGTCCTCGAACGCGACGCCGAGCACCGTCGCGGCCGGGAAGCGCGCGCGCAGCACGGCCGCCATGCCGGGGTCGGGCTCCAGGCAGGTGACCGGCGCGCCCAGCCCGGCCAGCAGCGCGGTGCCCTTGCCGGTGCCCGCGCCGATCTCGGTGACCGATTCCGGCACCCCGCCGTGGTACGCCACGATCGCCGCCCGCAGCTCGTCCGGGTAGCCGGGGCGCACCGCGTCGTACTCGCCGGCGACGGGCCCGAAGACGCCGCTCACCGGGCCGCCGCCGGCCCGGTGCTGCCGCGCACCACCAGGCGCGGGGTGAGCACCACCTCGCGCCGCCGGGTGCGGCCGCCGTCGAGGCGCTCGACGGCCGCGGCGACCGCGTGCCGGGCCTGCGCCCGGGCGTCCTGGTCGACGCTGGTCAGGTCGACGTGGACGAGCCGGGCGAGCGTGCTGTCGTCGTACCCGACGATCGAGACGTCGCCGGGGACGTCGAGCCCGGCGCGCACGAGCGCGTCCTGCAGGCCGACGGCGCAGCGGTCGTTGCTGGCGACGACCGCGGTGGGCCGGTCGGCGGCGGCGAGCAGCGCGCGGCCGGCCCGGATGCCGCCCTGCTCGGTGTGGTCGCCGGGCACCACCCGGGCGGTCAGGCCCGCGCGGCGCACCGCGGCGCGGTAGCCGCGGCGCCGGGCGGCAGCGACCGCGCCGCGGCCGCCGTCGACGAACGCGATGTCGGAGTGTCCGAGACCGATCAGGTGGTCGAGGGCGGCGGCGACGCCCGCGTCGTCGGCGGAGCGCACCGAGTCGACGGCGTCGTCGCGGCGCCCGACGGCCACGACGGCCACCTGCGCGGCCAGCTCGGCGAGCCGGGCGGACGGCAGGTCGGGGCCGAGCAGCAGCATGGCCTCGCAGCGGAAGTCGAGCAGGGACGCGACGGCCCGTTCCTCGTCGCGGCCGGTGGCCAGGGTGGACAGCACAACCTCGTACCCTATGCGGTCCGCCTCGGCGTGGATCGCGTCGACCAGCTCGGCGTGGAACGGGTTGCGCACGTCGAGCAGCACCCCGAGCAGGTGCCGGCGGCGGCGGGCGAGCAGGCTGGCCGCCCGGTCGGCGCGGTAGCCCAGCTCGGCGGCAGCCTCCAGCACGCGGCGGCGGGTCTCGGCGCTGGGCCCGGGCTCGCCGCGCAGTACCAGCGACACCGACGCGGTCGAGACGCCGACCCGGGCGGCCACGTCGTCGAGGCGCGGTCTGGCACCCATCGCGACTCCTCCCGTCACGGCCTTGACACGCAGCGTGATCGACTCGGATGCTACCCGAACTTAAAGCGCTTTAAGAAGCGAGGTGCACCCCCGATGACCGAACCCTCCATCGGCGTGGCCGTGATCGGCGCGGGCATGGCCGGCCGCGCCCACGCCAACGGCTACCGCGCCGCCGGCACGGTCTACGACACCGCCCGCCCCGCCGCCCGCCTGGTCGCGATCGCCGACACCCACGAGCCCTTCGCCGCCGACACCGCCCGCCGCTACGGCTACGCCCGCGCCGAGACCAGCTGGCAGGCCGTCGCCGAGGCGGGCGACGTCGACGCCGTCAGCGTCGTCGTCGCCAACCCGCTGCACCGCGAGATCGTCGAGGGGCTGCTCGCCGCCGGCAAGCACGTACTCTGCGAGAAGCCGCTCGCGCCCAGCGTGGACGACGCCCAGGCCATGGTGGACGCCGCCGCCGCGCACCCCGGCCAGGTCGCCGCCGTCGGCTTCACGTTCCGCCGCTCCCCCGCGATCAACGCCATCCGGCAGGAGGTCGAGCGCACCCTCGGCCCCGTGCGGCACGTCGTCGGCAACTACTGGACCGACTACGGCCACGACCCCGGGCGGCCGATGAGCTGGCGCTACCTCGGCGGCCCCGGCTCCGGCGTGCTCGCCGACATCGGCAGCCACATGATCGACCTGGCCGAGTTCTTCTGCGGCCCCACCACCGGCGTGCAGGGCACCACGATGAGCACCGTCGTCACCTCCCGCCGCAAGCCGCTCGGCGTCGCCGTCGGCCACAAGGGCGGCGTCGCGCTCAGCGACGAGCGCGTGCCGGTCGAGAACGAGGACCTCTGCACCTTCACCACCACCTACGGCGGCGGCGCGGCCGGCACGTTCTCGCTGTCCAGGATCGCCTACGGGCACGCCAACACGCTGCGCCTGGAGCTGTTCTGCGAGCGCGGCACCGCCTCGTTCGACCTGACCCGGCCGGGCGAGTTCACCGTCGTCGACGGCGCGGCGCCCGGCATCCGGCGCATCTGCGTCGGGCCCGAGCACCCGTACGTCGCGGGCGGCCTGCCGATGGACTTCCCCACCGTCGGGCACGGCCAGAACGACTTCTTCGTCTTCCAGGCCCGCGCGTTCCTCGACCAGATCGCCGGCGTGGGCGACCTGCCGCCCGTGCCCAGCCTGGCGCACGGCCTGCACAACCTGCGCGTGCTCGACGCCGTCGTCGCCGCCACCGACAAGCCCGTCACCCTCTGAGCAGAACGGACCCCTCCCCATGAAGCTCGGCGCGTACACCGCCTGCCTGCACGACCGCTCCCTGGACGAGACCCTGAAGATCCTCGGCGAGCTCGGCCTGACCGGCGCGGAGATCAACGCGGGCGGGTTCGTCCCCGCCCCGCACCTGCCGATCGACGACCTGCTCGGCAGCGCCGGCGCCCGCGAGGACTACCTCGGCCGCTTCGCCCAGGCCGGCATCGCCCTCACCGGCCTCAACGTCAACGGCAACCCGCTCAACCCCGACCCGGCCGTCGGCCCCCGGCACGCCGCCGACCTGCACCGCGCCATCGAGATCGCCGCCCTGCTCGGCGTCGACCGCGTCGTCACCATGTCCGGCGCGCCCGCCGGCGAGCCCGGCGGCGGCGTCGTGTCGTGGGTCGTCAACCCGTGGGACAGCCAGTACCTCGACCAGCTCGACCACCAGTGGAACGACGTCGCCGTCCCCTTCTGGACCGACATCGACGCCCGCGCCCGCGATGCCGGCGTCAAGGTGTGCCTGGAGATGCACCCGCAGAACCTGGTGTTCAACCCGGCCACGCTGCGCCGGCTCGTGGAGCGCACCGGCGCCACCCACATCGGCGCCGAGCTGGACCCCAGCCACCTGTTCTGGCAGGGCATGGACCCCGTCGCCGTCGTCGAGCACCTGGGCGAGCTGGTCTTCCACGCCGCCGCCAAGGACACCCGCATCAACGCCGAGAACGTCAAGCTGTACGGCGTCCTCGACGACCGGTTCACCCGCTGGCCCGCCGACCAGCACCCCGTCGGCCTCGGCGGCCGCAACACCCTCAACCGCTGGCCCGAGGACCCCGCGTGGGAGTTCGTCGCCGTCGGCCGCGGGCACGACCAGGACTTCTGGGCACGGTTCCTGCGCGCGCTCGCCGCCGTCGACCCCGGCATGGCCGTCAACATCGAGCACGAGGACCGGGAGTTCGACCAGGTGGAGGGCCTGCGGCTCGCGGCGGAGAACCTGCTCGCCGCCGCCCGCGCCGCCGGCGTCTGAGCACACTGGACATTGACAGGGGTCCATCGCGCGCGGATGCTCGGCAAACGCTCTCCCCACCGAGGAGCATCCCATGCGCGTCCCCCGCCTCACCGGCGCCGCCCTCGCCCTCGCCTGCGTCGCCGCCGCCCTCGGCCACGCGGTCACCACCGCCCCCACGGCCGACGCCGCCGCCACCACCGCGGCCCCGCCGGCCACCACCGCCCGCACCGGCCTGCGCGCCGCCGACCCCAGCGTCATCCGGGTCGGCGGCACGTACGTCTCCGTGCAGTCCATCGACGACCACTCGCTGCACGTGCGCCAGGCGTCCACCCCGGACGGCCTCGCCGCCGCCCCCGCCCGCCAGGTCTGGTCCGACACCCGCGGCCTCGGCGAGGTGTGGGCCCCCGAGATCGTCCGCGACGGCGGCCGGTACTGGATCTACTTCGCCGCCGGCCGCGGCGCCGCCCACCGCATGTACGCCATCAGCTCCGCCTCCCCCGACACCGGCTACACCGCCGAGACCCGCCTCGCCCTGCCCGACGACAAATGGGCCATCGACGGCGTCCCGTTCGTCTTCAACGGCCAGCGCTGGTTCGTCTGGTCCGGCTGGGCCGGCGACACCGACGTCGAGCAGAACCTGTACGTCGCCCGGATGAGCGGCCCCACCACCGTCACCGGCGCCCGCCACGTCATCTCCCAGCCCCGCGAGCCGTGGGAACGCGTCGTCGGCAACCCGTACATCAACGAGGCCCCCGAACCGATCCGCGACCCCGACGGCCGCCTGCACGTCGTCTACTCCGCCAACGGCAGCTGGAGCGACCAGTACTGCGTCGCCGACCTGCGGCTGCGCGCCGGCGGCGACCCCGCGCACGTGTGGGACTGGTACAAGTCGAACGGCTGCCTGTTCGGCTCCCACGCCGCCACGATGATGCCGGGCTGGACCCCGACCGTCCACGCCGACGGCCCCGGCCACCACACCTTCGTCCTGCTCGACGGCGACATCGCCACCAGCCCGCCGGCCGGCCCCCGCTTCCCGCTGCTCTACCACGCGGTGCCGAAGGGCATGCCGTACTCATGGGCGAACCGCCACTGGCACACGGGCACGTTCTGCTGGTGGGGCGCCACCACCTACCGGCGCGCGAACGTCCCCGGCGCGACGTCCGACACCGGCTTCGGCCTCAAGTTCTTCGAGTGACGGCGCGCTCGACCCAGCGCCGCTGCCACGGTGTCTCCACCGCGCGCCGGTCGTAGCGGGCCCGGACCCACGCCACCGCCTCGCCGGGCGGCACCCCGTCGAGGACGGCCAGGCAGGCCAGGGCCGTGCCGGTGCGGCCGCGGCCGCCGCCGCAGGCGATCTCGGTGCGTGCGGTGGCGGCGCGGTGCAGCAGGTCGCGCAGGGCGGTGACGGCGGCCGGGCGGTCGGCGGGCAGGCGGAAGTCGGGCCAGCGCAGCCACGCCGACGGCCACGGCACGGGTGCCGGGGGTGCGCCGAGCAGGTACAGGCCGAACTCGGGGGGCGGGCCGGGCGGCAGGGGGCGGCGCAGGGCGCGGCCGCGGACCAGGATGCCGGACGGCAGGCGCAGCACGCCGGCGCCGTCCGGGTCCCACGTCACGGGTCCAGGGTAAGGCCGTGCTTCGTGGCCAGCTCGCGGACCCGGGCCAGGTTGACCCGGGCGGAGTCCTCGGCGCGTTCCTCCCAGGCGAAGACGCAGACGGTGGCGATGCCGTCGAAGCCGATCTCGGCGAGGGTGGCGAACATGGTGTCGAAGTCGACCTCGCCCTGGCCGACGTCGAGGTGCTGGTGCACGCGGGCGGTGGAGCCGGGCGGGTTGACGATGTAGCGCAGGCCCGACGAGGCGCGGTGGTCGAAGGTGTCGGCCAGGTGCAGCTGGGTGACCAGCGGGCCGGCGTGGCGCAGGATCGCGGCGACGTCGCCGCCCTGGTGGAAGGTGTGCGGGGCGCAGTACAGGAAGGTGACCAGCGGCGACTCGATCGCCCGGATCAGGTCGACCGCGGCGACGCCGTCCTCGCAGAAGTCGTCGGGGTGCGGTTCGAGGACGAGCCGCACGCCCTCGCGCTCGAACACGGGCAGCAGCTCCTCCATGCTGCGCCAGAACTGGGCCTCGCTGGCCTCCGGCGCCTCCGGCCGGCCGTTGAACTCGGAGTTCATGACGTCGCAGCCGAGTTCGGCGGTGATCCGGACAGCGCGCTTCCAGTAGCGGACGGCGGCCTGCCGCTCGTCTTCGCCGGGTCCGGACCACCGGTACAGCGGCAGGACGGACGCGACGGAGACGCCGGCGGCGGACAGCGCCGTGCGGAACGCGGCGACGCCGGCCGTGTCGGCGCGCGGGTGCAGGAAGAACGGCAGGAAGTCGGTGCGCGGGGACAGCTCGATGTGCTGGTAGCCCAGGCGGGCCACCAGGTCGGGCAGCTCGCGCAGGGGCGTGTGGCGCAGCATGTGCGGGTCGAGGGCGATCCTCACGACGCCACCAGCCCGTACAGGGCGGGGCGCTCGCCGAGCGACACGCCGACCCGCTCGCCGGTGCGCAGCGCCTCCAGGCAGGCGTCGGCGACGACGGTGGCGGCGTAGCCGTCCCAGGCGGTCGGCCCGGTGGTGGTGCCGCCGGCCACGGCGTCGACCCAGTCCTGCAGCTCGACGTCGTAGGCGCGCAGGAAGCGTTCGCGCCAGTCGGCCGGGACGGCGCCGCCCCACCGGCCGCCGCTGCGCACCACGACGCCGCCGGCCTCGGCCAGCGCGGCGGTGCCGCCCTCGGCGACGACCTCGCAGCGGATGTCGTAGCCGTAGCCGATGTTGACGCTGACCTCCACGTCGACGAGCGCGCCGCCGGCCATCTCCAGCATCACGACGAGCGGGTCGACGAGGTGCGGGGCGGCCCGGCTGTTGCGCCGGGGCCGCAGCACCCGGGCGGCGACGATCTCCTCGTCGAGCAGCCACCGGACGATGTCGATCTCGTGCACCGACGTGTCGTTGATGGCCATGTCGCTGGTGTACAGCGACGGCACGGTGGCGTTGCGGTGCGCGCAGTGCACCATCAGCGGCGCGCCCAGCCCGCCCTCGGCCAGCGCCGCCTTCAGCGCCCGGTACGAGGCGTCGTAGCGGCGCATGAAGCCCACCATGACGAACCGGCGGCCGGCGGCCTCCTCCGCGTCGAGGATGCGCCGGCACGCCTCCCGGGTGGTGGCCAGCGGCTTCTCGCAGAACACCGGCTTGCCGGCGGCGACGGACGCCAGCACGTACTCCTCGTGGGTGGGGCCCCAGGAGGTGACCACGACGGCGTCGACGGCGTCGTCGGCGATGACGTCCTTGCCGGTGGCGAGCACCCGGGCGCCGGGCACCCCGGCCGCGACCTCGGCGGCCCGCGCCGGGTCGACGTCGGTCACCGCGACGACGGCCGCCCCGTTGAGGACGTGCGTCAGCCGCCGGATGTGCTCGGTGCCGATCATCCCGGCGCCGATGACGCCCACGCGGACCGTCATGCGATCCCCTCCTTCGTCAGGTAGGCCCGGGTCCGGGCGGCGATGGGGGCGGGCTTGTCGAAGTCCACCGGGTACATGTCCTGCTCGACGATGACGAACGTGTCGGCGCCCCGGTCGCGCAGCGCCTTGACCACCGTGGGCAGGTCCGGTTCGCCCGCGGGCGGCTCGCAGCTGGCGCCCAGGGCGACGGCCTGGCCGAACGCGAGGTCGTCGGCGCGGGCCCGGGCGACGACCGCCGGGTCCATCTGCTTGATGTGCACGTAGCCGACCCGGTCGGGGCGGTCGGCGATGAGGGTGGCCGCGTCGCCGCCGCCGTACGCGAGGTGCCCGGTGTCCAGGCACAGCGACACGAACGCCGGGTCGGTGCCGTCGAGCAGCCGGTCGATCTGCGGCCGGGTCTCCACGTAGGAGTCGGCGTGGTGGTGGAACTGCAGCCGCACCCCGTACTCCTCGGCCAGCGCGCGGCCGAGGTCGTTGGTGCTGCGCAGCAGGGTCCGCCAGCCGTCGTCGTCGAGCGCGCCCGGCTCGAGGTAGGCGCCGGTGACGTCGTCGCGGTAGCCCGGCACCGGCACGAACACCAGGTCGCGCGCGCCGACGGCGGCGGTGAGTGCGGCGACCAGCCGGGTCCGGGCGAGGATCTCGGCGAACTCGCCCGGCCGGTGCAGGCCGCTCCAGCCGTGCATGGTGCCGCCGGCGACCCGCAGCCCGCGGCGGGCCAGCTCGTCGGCGAGCCGGGCGGGGTCGGTGGGCAGGTAGCCGTACGGGCCCAGCTCCAGCCACTCGTAGCCGACGCCCGCCAGCTCGTCGAGGAACCGTTCCCAGGGCGTCTGGCGCGGGTCGTCCGCGAACCAGACGCCCCAGGAGTCGGGGCAGCTGCCCAGGCGCAGCCGGGTCACGGGGTGCTCCCGGGGGTGATGCCGAGCTCCTTGCTCTCCTGCTCCAGCATCTTCGCCGCGGCCGCCGCGACGCCGCCGCCGCCGCGGTCCAGCTCGTGGCTGAGTTCCTCCAGCTCGGCGCCGCCGGCCATCAGGGCGGTCAGCTCGTCGCGGGAGATCTCGTCCTTGCGGTAGTAGCCGAGGCTGCGGCCGCGCTTGAGCAGCAGGAACCGGTCGCCGACGGGGAACGCGTGGTGCGGGTTGTGGGTGATGAAGATGACGCCGAGGCCGCGCTCACGGGCCTGCAGGATGTAGCGCAGCACCACGCCGGACTGCTTCACGCCGAGCGCGGCGGTGGGCTCGTCGAGGATGAGCACCTTGGCGCCGAAGTAGACGGCCCGGCTGATGGCGACGCACTGCCGCTCGCCGCCGGACAGCGTGCCGATCGGCTGCTCGACGTCGCGCAGGTCGATGCCCATGTCGAGCAGCTCCTGCTTGGCCGTCTTGCGCATGAACGCGCTGTCCATGCCGAGACCCTTGCGTTTCTCCTGGCCGAGGAAGAAGTTGCGCCAGACCGGCATCAGCGGCACGACGGCCAGGTCCTGGTAGACGGTCGCGATGCCCTCGTCGAGCGCCTCGCGCGGCGAGTTGAAGTGCACCTCGCGGCCGTTGACCTCGTAGGTGCCGGACGAGTGCTGGTGCAGCCCGGCGATGATCTTGATGAGGGTGGACTTGCCGGCGCCGTTGTCGCCCAGCACGCAGGTCACCTCGGACTCGCCGACCTCCAGGTCGATGCCCGACAGCGCGGTGATGTTGCCGTAGTTCTTGCCGACACCGGTCAGCTGGACCAGGCTCATTTTCTCGTCTCCGCCCGTCGTCGCACGTACACGTTGAGCAGGGTGGCGCCCAGCAGCATCGCGCCGAGGAAGAACTTGAACCAGTCGGCCTCCCAGCCGGCCAGCACGATGCCCTGCTCGGTCATGCCGAAGATGAACGCGCCGATCGCGGCGCCCACCGCCGAGCCGTAGCCGCCGGTGAGCAGGCAGCCGCCGACGACCGCCGCGATGATGTAGAGGAACTCGTTGCCGGGGCCCTGGCCGGACTGCACCGTGTTGAACGAGAACAGGATGTGCATGCCGGTGAACCAGCACAGGAACGACACCGTCATGAACAGGCCGATCTTGACCTTCTTGACCGGCACGCCGACCGCGCGGGCGCTGGCGTCGGCGCCGCCGACCGCGAAGATCCAGTTGCCGAGGTGCGTCTTGAGCAGCACCCAGGTGGCGATCGCGACGAACACGATCCACCACAGCAGCGTGATGCGCAGCGAGACGCCGCCGACGTCGAACGACTGGGCGAAGATGGCCTGCGCGCTGGCGAAGCCGTCGATGTCGCTGATGTCCTTCGTCGCCACGCCGCCGGAGATGAGCTTGGTCAGCGCCAGGTTCAGGCCGGTCAGCATGAAGAACGTGGCGAGGGTGACCAGGAAGCTGGGCAGCTTGGTGCGCACCAGCAGGTAGCCGTTCAGCAGGCCGATCGCCAGGGCGACGACCAGCGACACCAGCACCCCCACCCAGACGTTCACGCTGAGCTGGTACGCGGTCATCGACGCCACCAGCGACGACGAGATGACCGCGACGCCGGCGGACAGGTCGAACTCGCCACCGATCATCAGCAGGGCCACGCCGACGGCCGGGATGCCGTACAGCGAGCTCTGGTAGAGCACGGTGGCGATCGACGGCGCCTCGCGGAACGGCGGCGCCACGACGAAGAACAGGATGAAGATGACGACCGCGCCGACCAGCGCGCCGATCTCCGGGCGGCCGGCGAGCCGGCTGAACGCCGACTGGCGGGCCAGCCGCTCGTCGCCGCGCGCCGGGGGCGCGGTCAGGGTGGCGGTCATCGGGTGCCGGCCTTGGCGTACTTGCTGACGTTCGCGATGTTGCTCTTGTCGATGAACGACGGGCCGGTCAGGACCTCCTGCCCGCCGCCGAGCGTGTTGCCGTTGCGCAGGTAGAACGCGGCGGCGGTGACCGACATGTAGCCCTGCAGGTACGGCTGCTGGTCGACCGCCCAGGCGATCTCGCCGGACTCGATCTTGCCGACCAGCTCGGCGTTGGTGTCGAACGTGACGATCGTGGCCTTGCTGCCGGCCGTCTGCTTGGCCTGCGCCGCGGTCAGCGCGAACGGGGCGCCCAGCGTCATCACGTGGGTGATGGCCGGGTCCTGGCGCAGCTTCGACTCCAGCGTCGAGCGCACCGACGTCAGGTCGGTGCCCGTGACGTTGATGTTCTCGACCTGGCCGCCGAAGCCCTCGCGCACACCGTTGCAGCGCGCCTCGAGCTGCGACTGCCCCTGGGCCTGGATGACGCACAGGACCTTGCCGGCGCCCTCGCCCTTGAGCCGCTCGCCGGCCGCCCGCCCGGCGATGGTCTCGTCCTGGCCGAAGTACATCATGGCGCCCCAGTCCTTGAAGGTCTCGCGCCCGGCGTTGAAGCCGACGACCGGGATGCCCGCCGCCACCGCCTTCTGCACCGCGCCCTTGACCGCCTCGGGCGCCGGCACCGACACCAGCAGGGCGTCGGGCTTGGCGTTGACCGCGTTCTCGATGAGCACGGCCTGCCGGGTCGGGTCGCCGTCGTTGGAGTAGGTGTACTCGACGTTGTTGGCCGCGGCGGCCGCGTCCGCGCCCTTGCGGATGATGTCGAAGAACGTGTCGCCCGCCGGGGCGTGGGTGACCATCGCCATCTTGAGCTGCGGGCCGGCGCCGGAGTTCGTGCCGCCACCGGAGTTGGTGTCGGCCTCCTCCTGGGCGCCGCCCTGGCTGCTGCAGGCGGCGCCGGCGAACGCGAGGCACGCGGCGGTGACGAGGGCCAGTGAGCGTCGAACTCGTCTGGACATGGGGGGGACTCCGTTCAGACAGCGGTCGGGAAGTGTAGGTGGGTCCGGTGGTGCTCGCCGTACGCCGCGTCGGGCCAGCGGCTGGTGACCGCCTTGGCCCGGGTGTAGAAGCGCACGCCCTCGGCGCCGTGGATGTGGGTGTCGCCGAACAGGGAGTCCTTCCACCCGCCGAAGGAGTAGAAGGCCATGGGGACGGGGATGGGCACGTTGATGCCGACCATCCCGACGGTCACCCGGCGCTGGAACCGCTGCGCCGCGTGCCCGCTGGAGGTGAAGATCGCCGTGCCGTTGCCGTACGGGTTGGCGTTGACCAGGTCGATCGCCTCGTCGAGACTGCCGGCGCGCAGCACGACCAGCACGGGGCCGAAGATCTCGTCGGTGTAGACGTCCATGCCGGTGCCGACGTGGTCGAGCAGGCTGGGCCCGACGAAGAAGCCGTCGGCGTGCCCCGGGACGGTCAGCCCGCGGCCGTCGACGACCAGGTCGGCGCCCGCCCGCTCGCCGCGGTCGACGTAGCCGACGATGCGGTCGCGGGCGTCGGCGGTGATGACCGGGCCCATCTCGCTGTCCGGGTCGGTGCCCGCGCCGACCCGGATCGCCCGGGCCCGGTCGCGCAGCCTTTCGACCAGGGCGTCGCCGGCCGCGCCGACGGCCACCACGGCCGAGATGGCCATGCAGCGCTGCCCGGCGGAGCCGTAGCCCGCGGCGGTCAGGTGGTCGGCGGCGAAGTCGAGGTCGGCGTCGGGCAGCACGACGGCGTGGTTCTTGGCGCCGCCCAGGGCCTGCACGCGCTTGCCGGACGCGGACGCCCGGCCGTGCACGTACCGGGCGATCGGGGTGCTGCCGACGAACGACACGGCGGCCACGTCCTCGTGGTCGAGCAGGGCGTCGACGGCGGTCTTGTCGCCGTGCACCACGTTGAACACGCCGTCGGGCAGGCCCGCCTCGGCGTACAGCTCGGCGACGAGCATCGACGCGGACGGGTCGCGCTCGCTGGGCTTGAGCACGAACGTGTTGCCGGTGGCGATGGCCATCGGGTGCATCCACATCGGCACCATCACCGGGAAGTTGAACGGGGTGATGCCGGCGCACACGCCCAGCGGCTGGCGGAACGCGTACGCGTCGACGTCCGTCGAGACCTGCTCGGAGAACTCGCCCTTGAGCAGCTGCGGGATGCCGCACGCGAACTCGACGACCTCCAGGCCGCGCACCACCTCGCCCTTGGCATCCGACAGCACCTTGCCGTGCTCCTCGCTCACGATGCGCGCGAGCCGGTCGACGTTGCGGTGCACCAGTTCCCGGAACGCGAACATGATGCGCGCCCGCCGGCTCAGCGACACCTCCCGCCAGCTCTCGAACGCCTTGGCGGCGCTGCGCACGGCGGCGTCCACGTCGGACGGCTCGGCGAGCAGCACCTCGGCCTGCCGGCGGCCGGTGGCCGGGTCCCAGACGGCGCCGCGGCGGGTCGACGCGCCGGCGGTGGTGCCGCCGCCGATCCAGTGCTCGATGGTGGTCATGGCGTGTCTCCTCCGAGGTACGGGCGCTGGGCGGTCTTCGCGGCCTCGTAGCCGGCGCGGGCCTGCCGGGTGCTGTCCAGGTGCGACACCGCGGCGACCGGCACGTCCCACCAGGACTCCGACGACGGCACGGGGGCGAGCGGGTCGGTCTCGATGTGCACGACGGTGAGCCGGACGTTGGCCCGGGCCTCCTTGAGCGCGTCCGGCAGGTCGCCGATGCCGCGGCAGCGGATGACGGTGGCGCCGAGGCTCTCGGCGTTCGCGGCCAGGTCGACCGGCAGCGTGCCGCCGGTCAGGTCGCCGGTCTCCGGGTCGCGGTAGCGGTAGCTGGTGCCGAAGCGCTGCGAGCCGAGCGCCTCGCTGAGCGCGCCGATGCTGGCGAAGCCGTGGTTCTGCACGACCACCACGACGAGCTTCACGCCCTCCGCGACGGCGGTGACGATCTCCTGCGCCATCATCAGGTACGACCCGTCGCCGACCAGCGCGAACACCTCGCGGGACGGGTCGGCCAGCTTGATGCCGAGCGCGCCGGCGATCTCGAAGCCCATGCAGGAGTAGCCGTACTCGACGTGGTACTGCTTCGGGTCGCGGGCCCGCCACAGCAGCTGCAGGTCGCCGGGCATGCTGCCGGCGGCCTGCACGACGACGTCGCGCTCGCCGCACGCCTCGTTGACGGCGCCGATCACCTCGGTCTGCGCGGGCAGCGGCTGGTGGCCGCGGTGGTACGCCTCGTCCACCGTCCGCTGCCAGGCGGCCGCGCTCTCGCGGTTGCCGGCCCGGTACGCCTCGTCGACGCGGTGGCCGTGCAGGGCCGCCGACAGCGCCTCCAGCCCGGCCCGGGCGTCGCCGACGAGCGACACCCCGGCGTGCTTGGCGGCGTCGAAGCCGGCGATGTTGAGGTTGACGAAGCGCACCCCGGGGTGCCGGAACGCGGTGCGCGACGCGGTGGTGAAGTCGCTGTACCGGGTGCCGATGCCGATGACCACGTCGGCGTCGCGGGCGATCGCGTTGGCGACCGGGGTGCCGGTGGAGCCGACGCCACCCACCGCGTTCGGGTGGTCCCAGGGCACCGCGCCCTTGCCGGCCTGGGTGTCGGCGACGGGGATGCCCGTGGCCCGGGCGAACCGGTCGAGCTGGGCCGCCGCCTCGGCGTAGATCACCCCGCCGCCGGCGACGATCAGTGGGCGGCGCGCGCCTTTGATCGTTTCAGCGGCCCGGGTCAGCGCCCCGGCCTCCGGCAGCGGGCGGCCGACGTGCCACACCCGCCGCGCGAACAGCTCCTCCGGCCAGTCGTACGCCTCGGCCTGCACGTCCTGCGGCAGGCAGATCGTGACCGCGCCGGTCTCGGCCGGGTCGGTGAGCACCCGCATCGCGCCGAGCAGCGCCGACGGCAGCTGCTCGGGCCGCCACACCCGGTCGAAGAAGCGCGACAGCGGGCGGAACGCGTCGTTGACGCTGACGTCGTAGCCGCGCGGGTCCTCCAGCTCCTGCAGCACCGGGCTCGCCGCCCGGGTGGCGAACACGTCGCTGGGCAGCAGCAGCACCGGCAGCCGGTTGACCGTGGCCAGGGCCGCGCCGGTCAGCATGTTCGTCGAGCCCGGGCCGATCGACGCCGTGCAGGCGAGCGTGGCGAGCCGGTTGCGCATCCGGGCGAAGCCGGCCGCCGCGTGCACCATGGCCTGCTCGTTGCGGGCCAGGTAGTACGGCAGGTCGGCGTCGCCGGTGCGGTGCGCCTCCAGCAGCGCCTGGCCGACGCCCGCGACGTTGCCGTGGCCGAAGATGCCGAAGCAGGCGGGGATGGTGCGCTGCTCGGCGCCGTCGCGCTCGGTCCACTGGCTGGCCAGGAACCGCACGACGGCCTGGGCGACGGTGAGCCTCACCGCTGTCTCCTCTCGACGGTGCTCGTCATCGGCAGCCGCGCGTCGACGTCCTGGCCGGCCCAGCTGTCGCGGATCCAGGCGTGCGCGGGGTCGTCGGAGAACAGCCAGCGCCGCTCCCCCGGTCCCGCCATGACGTTCAGGTAGTAGAGGTCGTAGCCCGGCGCGGCCATCGACGGCCCGTGCCAGCCGGACGGCACCAGCACCACGTCGCCGGTGCGCACCTCGGCGCACACGTCGGTGGAGCCGTACACCCGCTGGTAGGCGGGCCCGCCGCGGGCGACCTCGAAGTAGTAGATCTCCTCCAGCTCGCTCTCGCCGTCGCGCTTGGAGTCGTGCTTGTGCGGCGGCCAGCTCGACCAGTTGCCGCCCGGCGTCAGCACCTCGACGGCGATCAGCCGGTCGGCCTCGAACGCCTCCGGCGCGCAGAAGTTGTTCACCTGGCGGCTGGCCTGCCCGGCGCCGCGCAGCTCCACGGGCACGCCCTCGGCGGGGCCGTAGCGGAACTCCAGCCGCCGGTCGGCCCGCGCGGACGGCAGCGCGAACCGGCCGCCGGTGGCGCTGACGACGCTGAGCCGGGCGTCGCGCGGCACGTACGCGAAGTCGGTGACCCGGGCGAACACGTCGCGGCGGCCGGTGAGGGTGATCCGCTCGTCGTCGCACTCGACGTCGCAGCCGCCGCCCGCCAGCGGCAGCACCAGCATCTCCGCGTCGCCGGTGTCGAGCCGCAGCTGCTGACCGGCACGCAGGTCGACGACCCGCAGGCCGCTGTAGCCCCAGCCCGCGCTCTGCGGGGTCACGTGCAGCCTCACAGCAGGCTCACCGCCCGGTCGACGGCGGCCGCGACGTCGCCGCCCGGCGGGTAGAGCAGGCTGCGCCCGATGACCAGCCCCTGCACGGTGGGCAGGGCGAGCGCCTTGGACCAGCTGTCGTACGCCGCCTCGCCCTCGCCGCCGAGGATCACCGCCGGCAGCGTCGTGGCCGCCATGACCCGTTCCATGTCGGCGACGATCGGCACCTTCAGCCACGTGTACGCGCTGGTGGCGCCGAGCCCGGCGGCGACGGTCATCGCGCGGATCATCGCCTCGGGCGTCAGCTCGTTGCGGACCCGGCCGTCGGTGCGGTGGCTGATGAACGGCTCGACCATCGCCATCATGCCGCGCCGGGCGAGTGCGCTGACCGCCGCCGCGCAGGAGGCGAGCGTGGGGGCGGTGCGGTCGTCGGCGGGGTCGATGCGCAGCAGCATCTTGCCCCCCTCGCAGTGCTCCAGCCCCTGGGCGTCGTACGCGGTGAACCGGTCGTCGATCTCGAACGTGGTGCCGGCGAGCCCGCCGCGGTTCATCGACCCGATGACCACCTTGTCGTCGAGCGCGCCCAGCAGCAGCAGGTCCTCCAGCACGTCGGGGGTGCCGAGCACGCCGTTGACGCCGGGCCGTTCCAGCGCGGTGCACAGCCGCCGCAGCAGGTCGGCCCGGTCGCCCATGGCGAGCGGGTCGGCGCCGGCCCGCAGGGCGCCCCGGGCCGGGTGGTCGGCGGCGATCATCATGAGCCGGCCGTGCTCCCCGGTCAGCCGGGCGGGCCGGCGGCGCGCGCGGGCCGCCTCGGCGATCCGCCCGGGGTGCCGCACGCGGGTGGCGACGAGCTCGGCGATGTCAGGCATGGCTGGCCTCCCGGATCAGGCCCTCGACCTCGGCGGCGGTGGGCATCGCGTCGGCGCAGGCCAGCCGCGACGCGACGAGCGCGCCGGCGGCGTTGCCGAAGCGCATGACGCGGGCGAGGTCCCAGCCGGCCAGCAGGCCGTGGCACAGCGCCCCGCCGAACGCGTCGCCCGCGCCGAGGCCGTTGACGACCTCGACGGGCACCGGCGGCTGCTCGGTCCGCTCGTCGCGGGTCGCGGCGAGCACGCCCTTCGGGCCCTGCTTGACGACGGCCAGCTCGACGCCCGCCGCGTGCAGGGCGTCGGCCGCCCGCCCGGGGTCGCGCTCGCCGACGGCGGTCTCGCACTCGTCGAGGTTGCCGACGGCGACCGTGACGTGCGGCAGCGCCGCGCGCACCTGCCGCCGGGCCTCGGCGCGCGACGGCCAGAACATCGGCCGGTAGTCCAGGTCGAGCACGGTGATGCCGGCCCGGCCGCGCGCCTCCAGCGCCGCCAGGGTGGCGTCGCGGCTGGGCTGCTCGCTCAGCCCGGTGACGGTCACCCAGAACACCCCGGCCGACCGGATCGCGTCGTAGTCCAGCTCGGACGCCCGGATCTGCAGGTCGGGGGCGGTGGGCAGGCGGTAGAAGTAGAGCGGGAAGTCGTCCGGCGGGAAGATCTCGCAGAACGTCACCGGCGTCGGCAGCCCGGCCACCTCGGTGACGTGGCTGTCGTCGACGCCGAAGCCGCGCAGCGCGTCGTGCACGTACGCGCCGAACGGGTCGGCGCCGGTGCGGGTGATGACGGCGGACCGCCGCCCGTAGCGGGCGGCGGCAACGGCCACGTTGGTCGGGCTGCCGCCGAGGAACTTGCCGAAGGTGGTCACCTCGCGCAGCGAGACCCCGCTCTGCAACGGGTAGAGGTCGACGCCGACGCGGCCCATGGTCAGCACTTCGAGCATGGCGGCCCTTCCGTGGGCATGAACAACGCATTTCGGGCGCGTCGGCGCGCACCGGATGCCGTGCTGATACGGCGCGGTGTCAGAAACTCGATCACCCAGCGCTACGGGGGAGGCACGCTAGGTCGGCTGTCCTCGATGTAATAACGTGAGGGCTCTTACGTCAATACTTTGTCATGACAAACCCGGGGTGCCTCGTGACGTCAGACCTTTCCCCACCCAGCCCCGCGCGCGCCGTCGAGGTCGACCGCACCAGCCCCATCCCCCTGTACTTCCAGGTCGCCAGCCGGCTCCAGGAACTCATCGAACAGGGTGAGATCGGCGTCGGCAGCCGCATCGAGAACGAGGTCGACCTCGCCGAACGCCTCGGCGTCTCCCGGCCCACCACCCGCCGCGCCATCCAGTACCTGGTGGAACGCGGCATGCTGGTGCGCAAACGCGGCGTCGGCACCCAGGTCGTCCACCCCAAGGTCCGCCGCCCGGTCCAGCTGACCTCGCTGTACGACGACCTCAGCGCCGCCGCCCGCTACCCCCGCACCGAAGTCCTCGACCTGCGCGTCGTGCCCGCCCCCGCCGAGGTCGCCGAGGCCCTGCAGGTCGCCCCCGGCACCCCGGTCACCTGGTTCGAACGTCTGCGCTACGCCAACGACGAGCCGCTGGCGCTCATGCACAACGCCATCCCGACCGGCCTGCTCACCCTCGACCGCACCGAACTCGCCAAGCACGGCCTGTACGAACTGCTGCGCCGCGCCGGCATCGTCCCCCAGGTCGCCACCCAGACCATCGGCGCCCGCGCCGCCACCGCCGCCGAAGCGCGGGTGCTCAACGAGAAACGCGGCGCGTCCCTGCTCACCATGACCCGCACCGCGTGGGACGCCACCGGCAAGGCCCTGGAGTACGGCTCCCACCTGTACCGGGCCAGCCGCTACTCCTTCGAGCTCAACCTGTCGGCGGGCTAGTTCATCGCGACGATCGCCGCGTTCAGCGCCGTCGCGTAACTCACCCACAGCAGATACGGCACCAGCAACGCGGAGGCGACCCGGCTGATCCGCCAGAACAACCCGATCGTCAGGGCGATCAGCACCCACAGCACCGTGATGTCGACCAGCGCCCAGCCGTACTGTCCGGCGCCGAAGAAAATGGGCGTCCAGACGGCGTTCAACACCAGCTGCACCGCGAACACGGTCAGCGCACCCGTCCACCCCGCCCGCCGCCACGCCAGCCACCCACTGACCGCGATGAGAACGTAGAGCACCGTCCACACCGGGCCGAACAGCCAGCCCGGGGGCGCCCACGACGGCTGGGCGAGAGAGGCGTACTCGGCGCGGGTGCCGGCGACGCCGAGCCCGCCGATGAGAGCCGCGGCGGCCGACGCCGCCCCGAAACCGGCCAGCCCGGAGAACCGGGCGACGGGGGTACGCGGACGCTGCGCAACATTGCTCACCACGGTCATGCCGTTACCCGGCTGTGCTACCGCGAAACGACGCGGGCGTGTCGCTGTGGCGCCGCTGCGTCGAATCGCCCTCCTTGCTGGGCACGAAACCTGGGCGGGTGTGGGCCCGCGCGCTTCGCCGGCGCCCCAACCGCTCCGCGCGGACGGCGCGCCGCCTTCTGCCCGCCCGCCTGACCCCTGCCTCGGGCACGCACGCCATCCGTCGCCTCCGGGCTCCGCGCCACCCACCGCCTCCGGGCTGCGAGCCACCCCACCGCCTCCGGGCCGCCGGCCGCCCGCCGTATTCGCGCCGCTGCACCCGCCGCAGTCGGGGCCGCGCGCCCCCACCGCCTTCCGGTTCACGGGCGTGACCAACGCCAGCCCGCGCGCGTCGCTCACCGCCTCCGGCCTGCGCGGTCATGGTCGCTGCGACCGACCTCGGGCCTTCACTCCCCGCCCGTATCGGTCGCACCGCTCCCCCGGCGCCCGCCGGACCTACCGCTCCCCCGGCGCCCGCCGGACCTGCCGCGCTCCCCCGGCCCCGCCGAGCCCACCGACTCCAGCCCCGCCGGACCAACGTGCCAGGCGCCCTGGACCGATCTGTGCCCGGCCCGCCTCGGAACCGATCGCATTCGGCCGGGCGGAAGCCACCGCCTCCGGCCCGCCCGAGCCGCGGAAGCCGCGTGGTCCGGATAGGCCGGCCGAGCCCGGCCCGGGCCAGACGGAAGCCACCGCTTCCGTGCGGGCCGGGCCGTGGTCGTCCGCGTGGTCCGGGTCGGCTCGGCCGAGCCCGGCCGGCGGCTCCGGTCAGAAGCGGGACGTCATGTGGCGGCGCAGGCCGCGGCGCTTCTCGATGCCCGGTGGGGGCGGCGCCACCGCGCCCGCCGGGGTGATCGCGGCGCGCAGGTCGGCCACGAACGCGTCGATCTGGGCCGCCGTCACGCCCGGCATGCAGACGATGAGGCTGTTGGCGCCGTGGGTGGCCAGCACCCACTTCGCCGTGACCGCCGCCGGCGGCGTCGGGAAGCTCACCGTCAGCGCGTGCCGGTGCCGGTGCGCCGGCCAGCCGATCTCGCGCAGCGCCTCGTGGGCCGCCGCCGCGAGCTGGCGGGCCTGGTCGGCGCGCTGGCGCAGGCCCTCGAGGCCGTGGGTGCGCAGCGCGTACCAGAGCACCAGCGCCGCCAGGCCGCTGCGCGAGTTGGCGACGGTCGTGTCGGGGCTGCCGGTGTACGTCACGAAGCGGGCGTGCGCCTGCCGGTGGCTGTTGCGCACCACCACCACCGCGCACGGCACCGGGGCGCCGAGGAACTTGTGACCCGACGTCACGACGCTGTCCAGGCCGGCCGCGAAGTCGATGGCCGGCCGGTCGTCCGGGTCGAGCAGCGCCAGCGGCAGCCCCGCCAGGGCGGCGTCGCCGTGGATCCACCGGCGGTGCACCGCGCGGCTGTCCAGCACCTGGGTGATCATGGCGACGTCGTCGACGGCCTCCGTCACGGCGGTGCCGATGTTCGCGATGACGATCGCCGGGCGGATGCGGTGCCGGTCCACCTGGTCGGCGAGGTCGTCGTAGTCGATCTCGCCGAGCGCGTCCGCGCGGATCGCCACGGACATCATGCCGAGCCGGCCGATCGCGTTGGTGACGCTGTGGTGTGCGGCCGCCGAGTGGTAGACGACGGCGTCCGGGTGCAGCGTGCGGGCCAGGTGCAGCGCGTACTCGGTGCCCTCGGTGGCGCCGCTGGTCACGTACCCCCAGCGGTCGTCGGCAGGCGCGCCGAACAGGTCGGCGACCGTGTCGACGACCTCGCGCTCCATCGGCTTGGTGTGGATGGGGTACGCGCCGTCGGTGTACGGGTCGCCCAGGTTGTTCAGCATGTAGCGGGCGAAGAACGGGGCGAGCGCGCTGTAGTCGAAGCCGGTCGTCGCCGGGAAGCCGATGTTCGTGGCGGCGGCGCCGTCGAGGCGGCGGCGCAGGGCGTCGAGCTCGGCGGCGGTGTCGGCGCCGAGCCCCGTGACGGCGGCCGGGCCGGTGCCGGCGCCGGGCGTGACGAACGCGTCGCCGTCGTCGAGGCCGGCGACGGCCGGGACGGCGTCGGACGGTCGCAGCACACCGGGCACGCCGGCTTCGGCTGCGGAGGCGCCGCGGGGGTCGCTGGGGAGGTCGCTGACGCCGGAGCCGTTCGCGGCCGGGCCGCTCTGGGCGGAGCCGTTGGCGGCCGTGCCGCCAGAGGCAGCGCCGTTCGCGGCCGAGCCGCCGGAGGCAGCGCCGTTCGCGGCCGGGCCACCGGCGGTAGCGCCGTTCGCGGCCGAGCCGCCGGATGCGGAGCCATTCGCGGCCAGGCCGCCAGAGGCGGCCGCCGGGGCGCCGCCGTTCGCGGCCGCGGGGCTATGCGCGCCGTCGGTGGAGCCGCCCTGGGCGGCACCGCCCACGGCCGCGGGCCCCTCAGAGGCCGAGCCGTTGGCCGGCGCCGAGCCACCGTGGGCAGCACCGCTCACGGCAGCGGGGCCGCCCGGCGCCGCGCCGCCGGCCGCCGGGTTATCGGCCACGAGGGCGGCGGCTTGGGCCGCTGCCTGCCGGGGTACCGGGGCGGGTGCGGTCGGGGCGGCGTTCAGGGGCGTCGCCGTCGGGGCCGCGCCCACGGCCGCCGGGGCCGCCGGGGCCGCGGCGACCGGGACCGGGGACGCGGCGAAGCCGGGGCGGGTGCCGTTGACCGGGGCGTTCGCGCGGGCCGGGACGGCGCCGTTGATGGGCACCGGGGTGGCGCCGGGCGGGCTGCCGAAGGTGGGGGCGTTCGGCGGGGCCGGCTCGGGCGGGGTCTTGTCGCCCTCGCCCCGGGGGCGGCCGGGGCGGGGCAGGCGGCGCAGGCTCACCGGTGGCCGCCGGCGACGACGGCGTCGTGCAGGCCGCGCAGGCGCACCCAGATGTCGTACGTGGCCGGGTCGGCCAGGTCGGCGAGGGAGCGGTCGTAGGTCCAGCGTTGCATGGAGTCGCCCGGGATCTCGTCGAGGCTGTCGGTGGAGCGGACCTCGAAGTGGCCGAAGCGGGACTGCCCGCCGCGGTCCATGAGGATCATCGTGCCGTCGGCGAGCAGGGCGTAGCAGCGGCCCGGGACGTCGATGGAGCCCGCGACCTGCTGGCGGACGTCGGCCCAGCGGCCGGCCGGGGTGTCGAGGCTGGACACGGCGACGCCCATGTAGGTGGCGCCGGGCGTCATGTCCTCCGCGCGGTCGGTGAGGGTGCGGCAGTCGAGGCGGCCGTGCGGCGCGGCGGTGACGACCTGGGTGAGGTCGGCGAGCAGCTGCGGCAGGTCGTCGACCTCGGGGCCGGCGAGGAACAGCCGGGTGGCGGTCTTCAGGGCGTTGCGCGGGGGCTTGCCGCGGGCCGGCTCCGCGTACAGGAACGCGAGGGCGTGCGGGCCGATCGGGTCGCGGTAGCGGCGCTCCCAGGCGTGCTCGGCGTGCCGGAAGTTCATGAACCGGATCCGGCGCACGACCTGGCTGCGCAGGTCGGCGGCCGCCGGGTCGTGGGTGCGGTAGACCGGGTCGGCGTACGGCGACGGCGCCGGCGCGGGGTCGGCGGGCGGGGCGGGCGGCGCGGCCGGTTCGGGGGCGGCGCCCCAGAACCCGGACTGCTCCTGGCGCGGCAGCGGCGGCCGGTAGCCGGGCTGCTGGTACCCGGGCTGGTCGTAGCCGGACTGCTCGTACCCGGGCTGCTCGTAGCCGGACTGCTCGCGCGCGGACGGCTCGTAGCCGGACCGGTCGCGGGCGGGCTGGTCGGGGCCGGCGCCGTAGCCGGGCCGGTCGTAGCCGGCCTGCTCGTACCCGGGCGGGGTGGCGCCGAAGGACGTGCCCTGCGGCGCGGGCGCCGGCGGCGGGGTGGACGGCAGGCGGCGGGTGACCGGCTGCCACTCGCCGGAGGCGGTGGCGGCCCAGTCGCCGGCGGCCTTCGCGCGGACCCACTCGCCGCTGGGCGTCTGCACCCACTCGGGGGTGCCGCTGCCCGCGGGCCGGCCGGCGGGCACGGCGGCGGCCGGGGTCGCGGCGGGGACGGGCGCGGCCGGGGCCGGGGCCGGGGTGCGGGTCGGGGACAGCCACTCGCTGGTGGCGGCGCCGGGCGACGTCCACGACGGCGTCGCGGCGGCGGCCGGGGTCTGGCCGGTGGCGCCGCTCCAGCCCGGTGACGGGCGCAGCTGCGCGGCGATGCTCGGCGGCGGCACGGGGTAGCCGCCGGTGCCGCCGACCGGGCGGGCCGGGTCGTAGCGGTGGCGGGGCCCGGTGGGCGCGGACCAGCCGGAGGTGTCGTCGGCGGCCTGTTCGGAGACGTCGTACGACATCTGCTCAGATCTCCAACTCTGCGAGGCGCTGTTCCGGGGTGGCGAGCGGGTTGGGCTGGCCGTGACCGATGCCGTCGTAGACCTCGCGGTTGCGGCTGCGCAGCACCAGGCCGCCGACGAGGCCGGCGACGGCGGCGAGCGCGATGATCACCGGCAGGATCCACGGCAGCGCCGAGCCGGGGTCGACCCCGAGCAGCGAGTCGAGGTTGAAAACGGTCACGCCGAGGACCGCGAGGCCGAGCAGGCCGCCGACGATCGGGGCGATGCGCCGGGTGAGGACGCTCTCGCCGGCGCCGCCGCCACGGGCGAAGAAGACGAACGACGCGACGGCCGTGGTGATGAGCAGGACCAGCACGCCGATGGCGGCGCCGGTGGCGAGCCAGGTGAACATGGCCATCGGGTCGACGCCCAGGACGACGGTGAGCAGCACGACGACGATCGCGGCCGCGGACTGCAGCAGCGAGCCGGCCGTCGGGGCGCCGCCGTGCACGCCGCTGCCGATGCGGGCGAGGCTGACGGGCAGCACCTGCTCGCGGGCCATGCCGAAGACGTAGCGGGCGACGCCGTTGTGGAAGCTGAGCATCGCCGCGAGGATGCTGCTGATCAGCAGCAGGGTGGCGATCCAGACCATCGGGTTGCCGTAGTGCTCCTTGAGCACCGTCATCGGCAGGTCCGGGTCGGCGTTGGCGGCGGCGGAGACATTCGCGGGGCCGACGGCCACGGCGAGCGCCCACGAGCTGAGGGCGTAGAACACGCCGACGAAGGCGAGCGCACCGAACGTCGCGGCGGTCACCGAGCGGCTGCTGCGGGCCTCCTCGGCGTACGCGGGGCCGGACTCGTACCCCACGAACGCGGCGATGCCGAGGGCGAGCACGCCGCCCAGGCCGTCCACGACGAGGTTGTCGAAGGCGAGCGGCGCGGCGCTGATGCTGCCCCCGGCGGGGTTGCCGAACGCGGCCAGGTCGAGCAGGACGACGACGGCGATCTCGGCGAGCAGCGCCCAGGCGAAGAACGTGGCGTTGATGTCGACGCGCAGCACGCCGAGGACGCCGACGGTGACCCAGGCCAGGGCGGCGCACACCCACCAGGGCAGGCCGGTGAGGCCGGCGACGGTGTAGCCGAACAGGCCGTACAGCGACCACTGGATGGCGTTGTAGGACAGCAGCGCGACCGCGCCGGACGCGACGCCGGCGGCGCCGCCCAGGCCGCGGGCGCTGAGCCCGTAGAAGATCGCGGGGTGCGGGACGTACCGGCTCATCGCCACGTAGCTGAGGGTCAGCGGCAGCAGCGCCACCGCCAGCACGAGGAAGCTCAGCGGCACACCGACGACGCCGGTGGCGGCGTACGTCGCCACCACGGAACCCGCCAGCACCGTCAGGGGGGCCGACGCTCCGACCTGGAACAGCCAGAGCGAGATGCCGCCCACCGACTTGCGGGCGAGGCTGATCTGTGTCATCTCCACACTTCCACACGCACCGCCGCACGGGCGGTTACCGACACTCCGTTGAGGACCACGCCGTCCGGGTGCGTGCCGCAGCTCAAGGTCACGGCCGGCGACACGCCGACTACCATACAGACATCCTGTTTGGACGAAAGCCCGGATGGTGAGCGGTCCTCAGCATCATTCCGCCCCTGGTCACGATGGGTGATGAGCGGCCGGGAACGCCCTCGGGACAAGATCACGCTGGGTGTCCGGCAGTGTCACCCGTCGATGGTCCTGCCGCCCGCGGTGATCAGGCCCGACGGCCTGCCATGACATCCGTCGAACCCCCGGAACCGGTGTCGCACCGTGACGGCCGGCCGCCGGGGCGAGCACGAGGCGTGTTTCCCGGAATTTCCGTCACGCCTGCCCTCCGGGACGGCCCACCCTGCCCTGCGGTCCTTACCGCCCCGCCCCCGCCACCAGGGCCGGCCTGCGTCGTTCCGCCCACCGCGGCTCCTCCGAACGGCCGATCGGCGCCCCGTCGCCGATTACGCTGGCCGGGATCCGGCACCTTCCCGCCGGCACCGCCTCACCAGCGAGGAGCAGGCCCATGCCGGACGAGCTTCAGGTCACCGGACTCGGCTGGGCGCTCACGATCGGCGTGGTGCTGGCGCTGTTCGCACTCGACCTCGTCGTCGGCACCGTCCGCCCGCACCACGTCGGGTTCCGCGAGGCCACCGCCTGGTCGGTGTTCTACATCGCGGTGGCGCTGGCGTTCGGCGTGGTCTTCGGCTCCGTGTACGGCTGGACCTGGGGCACCGAGTACTTCGCCGGCTACATCGTCGAGAAGAGCCTGTCGGTCGACAACCTGTTCGTCTTCGTCATCATCATGGCGACGTTCGCGGTGCCCGACGAGCACCAGCAGAAGGTGCTGACGTTCGGCATCCTCATCGCGCTGGTGCTGCGCGCCATCTTCATCGCGCTCGGCGCGACACTGCTGAGCCTGTTCTCGTTCATGTTCCTGCTGTTCGGCCTCCTGCTGATCTGGACGGCGGTCCAGCTGTTCCGGCACCGCGACGAGGACCCCGACGTCGAGGACAACGCCCTCGTCAAGGCCACCCGCCGGGTGCTGCCGGTGACCGACGACTACGTGGGCGGCAAACTCCTCACCCACGCCGACGGCCGGCGCGTGGTCACCCCGCTGTTCATCGTGCTCATCGCCATCGGCAGCACCGACCTGCTGTTCGCGCTCGACTCCATCCCGGCGGTGTTCGGCGTGACGGAGGAGGCGTTCATCGTCTTCGCGGCGAACGCGTTCGCGCTGCTGGGGTTGCGGGCCCTGTTCTTCCTCGTGAAGGGCCTGCTCGACCGGCTCGTGTACCTGTCGGCGGGGCTGGCGCTGATCCTGGCCTTCATCGGCGTGAAGCTGGTGCTGCACTGGGCGCACGGCATCTGGCCGGCGGTGCCGGAGATCGAGACGCCGTTCTCGCTAGGCTTCATCCTGGTGGTCCTGGTGGTCACGACGGTCGCCAGCCTGATCAAGGTGCGGCGGGACCCGACGGCTACGGCGCACGCGGGGAACGTGCGGGCGCGGCGGCCGCGGGAGGAGCGGCCGGCGGGCGACCGCTGACGGATCCGACGTGGGACTGGACAGGATCAGTTAACAGTCTTAATAATTGGTCCACGTCGACCCGCCCCCCGCTCGTGGCTCGCCGCCTTCCTCGGCGACGGGCCACACGACGCCGCGAGGGGCCCGCGGCAGGTACGCCGCGGGCCCCTCGTCGGGTGCCGTCCGGTCAGAGCGTCAGCGACCAGCTGTCGATGTAACCGGTGTCGCCGCTGTATACGTCGCGCACCGACAGCCGCCAGGTGCCGTCCGCCTTGTGCTTCTTCAGATCGACGGTGTAGGTCGCGTTGACATTCGCGTCGCTGTCCTCGGGACCGTTTCGCTTGAGCCTGTACTTGACGGCGTCGGGCGCGATCAACTCGATGACCACGTCACCGCGGTACGGGTGCACCACCGACACCTTGACGACCGATTCCTTGGACGGGGCGCGCTCACAGCCGATCAGGGTGATCGCGCTTTCCACCGCCTGCATCGCGTCCGCATCCGGGATCTCGAGGTCCTGATCGTTCGTGGCGGAACAGCCGGTGGCCTTGGCGACGACGAGGTTGAACGTCACCGAGACATCTCGCACGCCACTGCCGACGACCGTCACCGGGTAGGTGCCGAGCGGGGTGTCGGGTGCCGTGGTGACCGTCATGGTCGCCGGTTGACCCGACTTCACCCACGGCGGGCTGAACGCCGCCGTCGCACCGGCGGGCAGACCCTCCGCCTTGAGCCGGACGGACTGCACCTTGCCTGCTGTCGTCGTCGTCCTCACGGCAGCCGTGACGGCGCCGCCGGCGCCGACCGTGGCCCGGTCCGGCGACACGGTCACCGCAAACCTGGCGGCTGTGTCGGAGACGCAACCCGGCTCCTCCGGGCCTGCCGGAACCTGTACGGCGTCCCACGCGGCCTTGATGGTCGCGTACGCGGCGCAGTTGGCGTCCACGGCCGCGTGCAGCGTCCCTTCCCGCACGTCCACGTGCGTCCAGGATCCGGACCTGGACAGCAGGGCGTTGTAGAAGATCTCGCCCGCCTTTTCGATGCCGATGCCGGAGACCCGGGAGCCGTCACAGGTCGGGCTGAAGGAGTCCGCGGCACCGCTGGAACCCTCGGCGGCCAGCACGAACCAGTGGTTCAGCAGACCGGCTCCTAAATGGGGCTTGGCGAACGTCCCGCGCTCGTTCCAGCATTGAACGTGGCCCGGGAGCTTCTTGGGCTCGTTCATGTAGCGGATCGGGCCATCGCCCTTGAGGTCCACCTCCTCGCCGACCTGGTAGTCCGGGTCGTCATCCGGGTGGTCGGCGGCCTTCTCGGCCAGGGCGCCGAAGATGTCACTGCTGGCCTCGTTGATGGCCTTGTCCTCGTTGGTGTAGCTCAGTCCGCCGTGAACCGAGTAAATGGCGTGGGCGAGCTCGTGTGCCACGATGTCGATGGACGTCACCTGCTCGCCCTTGTCGGTGTGGCCGAGCGTCACGGACGAGCCGTCCCAGTAGGCGTTCACGTCGTTGAGGGCCACGAAGATCGGTGGCGTCGTCCCGTTGCCCAGCACGCCTTGCCGCTTGCCGAACGCCTCGGTCTTCAACATGTCCACGAAGGTCTGCGCTCCGTACAGCGCGTCGACGCACGCCCTCTCGTGGACCTCGCTGCCCGCGCCTCCCCAGACGTCGTCACTGCTGGTGAGGCTGGGGATGAGCTCCGCTGCAGTCTTGTCCACCCACTTGCCGCACCGCAGGCCGGGGCGCGCCGGGTCGGCCATCACGTACCGGGAACCGGACTTCGTCGTGTTGATCTGCACCGCTCCGTACCGCGAACCGGTGGCCGTGGCATGCATGATCTCGTCGAAGGACCCGATCACCGCGCCGGACTCCGCGTCCACCCACACGTGCAGCCTGCTCGTGTCGCCGGCCTTGCCGGCGCCGTCGACGACCGCTTCCCAGGCGAGCCTGGGGGTGTCGCCCTGGGCGTGCACCACCAGCTCCGGCTCGGAGGCCTCCGTCACGGTCGCCAGCTGCTTGCGTGCCGTGGCCAGGGCATCCTCGCGGGAGACCCGCGGCTTCGTGTCCACGGTCACCGGGGTCGGCTGGACCACCGACAGGCGCGTCACCGCGCCGTCGGCATCGGTCACGACCACCACGTCACCGCCGATGACCGGCAGCCCCTCATGGGTCCGGGCGTACCGCACGTAATGCGTGCCACGCGGTCCCTCCGTGATGCCCGTACGGGTCAGGCTGTCGCCGGCGGCGCGGCGCAGTGCCTCGCTCGACGCCGGGGCGGCGACGGCCGCGTCCGCGTTCGCGGCCGCCGTCTCGGCCGGGGTCGCCGGAGCGGACGGCGCGGCGGCAGGCGTGGAGGGGGCCTGCTGCTCGGCGCTGGCCGGCAGGGCGGCGGCGGCCGCCGCCGCCAGGGCGCCGGTTGCCGCTACCGCGACCGCTGCGCGGGTCAGGATGGTTCGTTGCACTCTCGGTCTCCTTCCCTCGCCCGGGGTGGGGAGCGAGGTCAGTGGGGGTCGCGGAGTAGGGCCGGCGCCGGGACGGGCGCCGGTGGGCCGCCGGTGACGGTCACCGGGGGTGGTCGGCGGCGCGGTCACCTCCCGCCGTGCGGGCCGGCGGGCGGGCAGGGTGGGGTGCGCGGCCGGGCGTACCCGGTGGCGTCGTGAAGCTCATCGGCGGCTGCAGCGCCATCTCCCCTGCTCGGCTGGCGGTCCCGGGCCAGCCTAGGGATAGCTGGAACAGCCATCAATGGGCCGCGAGTCCCACGCGCATCATCCACGCGGCCGACCCGGTGTGTGATCCGTTACCTACCGGAGGTAAGCGTCAGTTGTCCGATGTGTCCGCGGGCGGCAGGGCGTCGAGGAGCGCGTCGAGCAGCGCCGGGTCCTCGCGGCGGGCGCGCGGGTCCGTCGCCGGGGCGCCGTCCGGCGGCAGGTGCCACCGGGTACGGCCGGGCGACAGGCGGTCCAGGGTCGCGTACCACTCGCGCAGGCCCGCGGCCAGCCGCACGTGCCGCTCGAAGTTCCGCCGGGTGCGGGTGCGGTCGGCTTCCCGGCGGCGGCGCAGCTCCGGCTCCGGCGGCACCGACACCAGGTACAGGTCGGCGAAGCCGAGCCGGCCGGCGGCGACGGCGGACCGGTGCGCGGCCACCTCCCGGTCCCACAGGCGGCGGTCGCCGAGGCCGGCGCGCAGCATCGACCACGTGTAGTGCAGCTTGAGCGGGTCGTCGTCGCAGACGGCGAGGCCGCCGCGCCGCTCCAGGTCGCGGGCCGCCGCCCACCGGTCGCAGCCGGCGGCGCACCAGTACACGGCCTGCGCGGCCGGGTCCGCCGGCTCGGCGCCGGCCGGCGCGTGCTCGGGCACGGTCTGGGCGGGGTGGTGCCGGCGGCACCAGGTGGTCTTGCCGGCGGCGCTCGGCCCGGTGACGACGACGATCATCGCGACCCGGCGCCGTCCGCGCCTCCCGCGCCGGACGCAACCGACGCAAACGCAACAGGCCCGACCGGCGCGACCGACGCAAACGCAACAGGCCCGACCGGCGCGACCGGCGCGACCGCAACAGGCCCGACCGGCGAGACCGGCGCGACGGCGGCGGTCACCGCGGGCGGGTGGTGATCGTGAAGACGCCGGTGCGGCGGTCGATGCGGAGCTCGTCGCGGGCCCAGGAGTGGTCGCAGCTCAGCCACTGCCGGCCGTCCGGGGTGATCCGGACCTCGAGGCGTGGGAGCCGGGCGTCGAGGAGCGGTCCGCGCAGCAGATCGGCCGCCATCTGCTCGGCGCGGGCCCGGGGCACCCGGGCCGGGCGGGCGCGGTAGCCGAGCAGGCGGTCCACCCAGGCGGCGTAGCCGCGGGTGCGCTCGTCGGGGGACGCGGCGGCGATGCCGGCGGCCGCCCGCAGGGCCGGGTAGGTGTCCGCCCGGTCGTGGCCGACGACGTGTCGGGTGTAGCTCTCAGGAAGGTGGTCGCGCTTCGGGTAGCCGGGCCGCCCCGCGGCCGCGACGAGCAGCGGCAGGCCCTCGCTCGTCTGGAGCAGGCCCTCCTCGCCCGAGTCGTCGAGGACGGCGTCGGGATCGTAGTCCCAGGCGTCGTCGTCGAAAGGCCAGAGCACGGCCGACAGCCTACGGAAGGGCGCCCGCTCACAGCTGCCCCGTGCGGCCCACCGCGACGGTCAGCGCCAGCGCGAACAGCACCGCGTTCACCGCGACAGCGCGGGGTTCGCGCAGGCGGGTGTGGGCGTACGCGGCGCCCAGCATCACCACGCACAGCCCGGCGGCGGCCAGCGGGGTGAGGGCCGGGGCGACGCCGGTGGCCCAGGGCAGCAGCAGGCCGGCGGCGGCGAGCAGTTCGCAGGCCGCGGTGAGGCGGACGACCGGCATCGGGTACACGGCGATGCCGGTCTGGCCGGAGGCGATGAGCCGCTGCCGGCTCCAGCTGATCTTGGTGGTGCCGGAGCCGAGGAAGACGGCGGCGAGCAGGGCCTGCAGGACCCACAACAGGGTGTTCATGCCCGGTGGACGAGGCGGCGCGGCCGATCGTGACGGGCGGTCAGGGCCAGCGGACGCGGCCCGGCAGGCCCAGGTACGCCGCGTACGGCTCGAACGCCGCCTCGACCCGGGCGCGGCCGGCGCCGTCGAGCGGGGTCAGCGGGCGCACGTCGACGGTGACGGCCTTCGCGGTGACGGTGCGTCTCCAGGTGGCGGCGACCCGGCCGGCGAGCACGACGGTGGGCTGGAAGACGCCGTTGTTGCCGGGGACGATGGCCTGCTTGTGCGCGTCGTCGAGCATCAGCGAGCGGTCCTTGTAGCCCAGCAGGTACTCGTCGAAGCCGGGCAGCACCAGCACCGGCGGGACGTCCGCGTCGAGGGCGTCGGACGCCACGATCATCTCGGTGCCGTCGACGGTGACCGTGGTGAGCGCGTCGCCGGCGGCGGCCACGCCCCGGCGCACCTCGGCGATCTTCAGGCCGGCCCAGCGGCCCAGGTCGGCGCGGGTGGCGGGGCCGTGGCTGCGGTAGTAGCGCAGCGTCAGCGTCGCCAGGGCCTCGTCCGGGGTCGGGGTGGCCTGGTCGGGGGCCCAGTCGGACAGCAGCGCGAACGTCTGCTCCTTGCCCGCGTTCGGGGCGATGCAGGCGACGCCGCGCTGGCTGGCGTACCAGAGCATGTGGTAGCCGATCTGGCCGCTCGCGGTGATGCCGGCGTCGGCGAGGACCTGCACGCACTCGGCCCGGGTGAGCCGGCGGCCCGCCAGGGCCGCGGCGAGCACCTCGACGCCGCGGTCGGCCATCGCCTCGGTCAGGCCGAGGGTGGCGCGGCGGGACGCGACGCCCGCCAGGGCACGCTCGCCGGTGAGGGCGAGCAGCCAGCGGGCGTCGCGGCACGGGACGAGGTGGACGGTGCCGCGCATCGGCCAGGTGCGCAGGGCCTCGCGGCGTTCCAGCGCCTCGTGGACGCCCGCGGCCGTCGTGCCGGGCAGGCGCAGGCCGAGCGACCACATGACGCTGGCCAGGTCCTGGCCCTGCATGGCGCCGAACCATTCGACGACCCCGGCGACGGTGGTGTGCCGGGGCGGGCCGGCGAGCAGCAGGCTGCCCAGTCGCAGGCGCAGCGCGCCGGCCGCCGTCAGATCGGCCATTCAGGAGCGGCCGCGCTGCGCCCGGTAGCGGGCGATCAGGGCGTTGGTGGACGAGTCCTGGTCGCCGGCCGGCGCCTCGTCCTGGGTGAGCAGCGGGGCGAGCTGGTTGGCCATCACCTTGCCGAGCTCGACGCCCCACTGGTCGAACGGGTTGATGTCCCAGATGACGCCGCAGGTGAACGTGATGTGCTCGTACAGGGCGACGAGCTGGCCCAGCGTCGCCGGCGTCAGCTCGGGCGCGATGATCGTGGTGGTGGGGTGGTTGCCCGGCATCACCTTGTGCGGCACCACGTCGGCGGCCACGCCCTCGGCCTCGACCTGCTCGCGGGTGCGGCCGAAGGCCAGCGCGGCGGTCTGGGCGAAGAAGTTCGACATGAACAGGTCGTGCATGCTGCCCGTGTCGTGGTTGGGCCGGCTGAAGCCGATGAAGTCGGCCGGGATCAGCTTCGTGCCCTGGTGGATGAGCTGGTAGAAGGCGTGCTGGCCGTTGGTGCCCGGCTCGCCCCAGAAGATCTCGCCGGTCTGGTGGTCGACGGGGGTGCCGTCGAGGGTCACCGACTTGCCGTTGCTCTCCATCGTGAGCTGCTGCAGGTAGGCGGCGAACCGGTGCAGGTACTGCGAGTACGGCAGCACGGCGTGGGTCTGCGCGCCGAGGAAGTCGTTGTACCAGACGTTGAGCAGCCCCAGCGTGGCCGGCACGTTGGACTCCAGCGGCGCGGTGCGGAAGTGCTCGTCGACGGTGTGGTAGCCGCTGAGCAGTTCGCGGAAGCGCTCCGGGCCGATCGCGACCATGACGGACAGGCCGACGGCGGACGGCAGCGAGTAGCGCCCGCCCACCCAGTCCCAGAAGCCGAACATGTTGTCGGTGTCGATGCCGAAGTCGGCGACCCGCGACGCGTTGGTGGACACGGCCACGAAGTGCTTCGCCACGGCCGCGGCGTCGCCGCCCAGGCCGGCGAGCAGCCAGTTGCGCGCCTCGGTGGCGTTGGTCAGCGTCTCCTGGGTGGAGAACGTCTTGCTCACGATCACGAACAGGGTGGTGGCCGGGTCGAGGTCACGCGTCTTGTCGTACAGGTCCGTCGGGTCGATGTTGGACACGAACCGGCAGGTCAGCTCGTCGGTCTTGTAGGACTTCAAGGCCTCGTACGCCATCACCGGGCCGAGGTCGGAGCCGCCGATGCCGATGTTGACGACGGTGCGGATGCGCTCGCCGGTGTGCCCGCGCCACTCCCCCGACCGGACCCGCTCGCTGAACGCCGCCATCCGGTCGAGCACCTGGTGCACGTCGGCGACGACGTCCTGGCCGTCGACGACCAGGTCGGCGTCGCGCGGCAGCCGCAGCGCGGTGTGCAGCACGGCCCGGTCCTCGGAGCGGTTGATGTGCTCGCCCGAGAACATCGCGGCGATGCGGCCGGTGAGGCCCGCCTTGCCGGCCAGGGCGCGCAGCAGCCCCAGCGTCTCGTCGGTGACCAGGTGCTTGCTGTAGTCGACGTACAGGTCGCCGGCCTGGGCCGACAGCCGCTCGCCGCGGCCCGCGTCGCCCGCGAAGAGGTCCCGCAGGTGGCTGTGGCGGATCTTCTCCGCGTGCGCGGTCAGCGCCTGCCACTCCGAGCTGCGCGAGATCTGTGCGCCCATCACCGTGCTCCCGTCGTCGTCACCGGACGCTGACCATCCTGGCACGGATGCCCCCGCCGCGCCGTGAAGTCAGCGCCGGTTCGCCACGTAGACGGTGTTGCTCGCCGGGCCGTCGTGCAGCGGGCTGCGGAACGCCACCACGTGGGCCCGCACCCCGTCGAACACCTCGGCCAGGACCTGCTCGAACGCGGCGTCGGGGGCCTCGTCGGACCACAGCGCGAACACCCCGCCGGGACGCAGCAGCGCCGCCACCCGGCTGAGCCCGGCCACGGTGTAGAAGGCGGCGTTGGGCGCGTGCAGCACCTGCCGCGGCGAGTGGTCGATGTCGACGAGGATCGCGTCGTGCGGGCCGGTGCCGCCGCGCTCCACCAGCGCGAAGAAGTCGTCGTGGCGCAGCTCGGCGCGCGGGTCGCCGGTGAGCTCGGCGGCGTGCGGCAGCAGCCCGCGCCGGTGCCAGTCGATGACCGGCGCGAGGGCCTCCACCACGGTCAGCCGGGCCACCCGCGGGTCGGCGAGCGCCGCCCGGGCGGTGTAGCCGAGGCCGAGGCCGCCGACGACCACGTCGAGGGCGTCGCCGGGCGTGGCGGCCAGGCCGAGGGTGGCGAGGGCCTCCTCGGCGACGGTGAACAGGCTCGACATCAGGTACTCGTCGTCCAGCTTCACCTCGTACACGTCGACGCCGAGGCCGGGGTCGCGGCGCCGCCGCAGGCTGATCGCCCCGATCGGTGTCTCGACCCAGTCCAGTTCCTCGAAGCGCGCCATCGGGCCATCCTGCCGGGTCGGCGCGCCGCGGCCCGGTCCGGCCCGCCGGGCGGGCCGTGGACAATGGCGGCGATGGACGACGGCGCGCGGTGCCCCTGCGGCACCGGACACACCTACGGCGACTGCTGCGGCCCCCTGCACCGGGGCGCGGCCCGGGCGCCCACCGCGGAGGCGCTGATGCGCTCCCGGTTCTCGGCGTTCGCGGCCGGCGAGACCGCGTACCTGCTGGCCACCTGGCACCCGCGGACCCGGCCGGCGGACCTCGGCCTGGACCCGGACCAGCGCTGGCTGCGCCTCGACGTGCTGGCCACCGGCGCGGGCGGGCCGTTCGACGACGCGGGCACGGTGGAGTTCGCCGCCCACTACCGCCGCGCCGGCCGGCGCGGCACCCAGCGCGAGCTGAGCCGGTTCGCCCGGGTGGGCGGGGCGTGGGTGTACGTCGACGGCGAGGTCAGCGGCTGACCCAGGCGGTCACCCAGCGGTACCGGGTGACCTTCCGCTTCTTCACCTTGACGGTGTACGCCTGGCGCACCGGCCGCAGCGTCTGCCACTCGTAGGTGACGGCGGTGATCCCCACCCGGCCGGGCGTCTTCACCGGGCGCAGGTGCCACCACCGGCAGTCGGGGCCGGCGGTGGTGGCGTGGCACAGCCACGCCTGCTTCGCCTGGTACGGGTTGACCCCGGCGGGCCAGGGGGTGTCCGTGGTGTTCAGCACCGGCTCCAGCGCCCGGTACAGGTTCCACGCCATCTTGGCGTACCCGGCGTCGTTGGGGTGCAGGTTGTCGGTGAGGGCGAGGCCGTCGACGCTGCGCTGGTCGACCAGGTGGACGCGGTCGCCCGCGGCCGCGGCGATCGCCGGGACGGCCGCGTTGTAGGCGTCGATGCGGCGCTGCTCGGCGGCGTTCTTCGCGCCGGGCAGCCGGGACAGGAACACCCGGGCGGCGGGGCGGGCGGCGAGGATCCGGTCGACGAGAGCGGCGAGCCGGGCCGGGGCGCCGACGGCGCCCGCGGCGGTGCGCAGGTCGTTCGTGCCGATCTGGAGCAGCACCACGTCGGGCTCGGCGGCGGCCAGCCACCCGTCGGCGCGGGCGGCGACCTGCGCGACGGTCCAGCCCGGGTGGCCCTCGTGGTCGGGGTCGGGGCCGGTCCCGTGGCGGGCGGAGCCGACCAGGTCGACGGCGAGCCCGGCGCCGGTGAGGCGCTGGTACAGGTCGGCGCGGAAGCCGTCGGTGGTCGACGAGGTGTAGCCGTAGGTGATGGAGTCGCCGAGCGGCATGATCCGCAGCGGGCCCGGCGCGGGCGTGGGGGCCGGCGTCTCGACGGGCGGCTCCGTTTCCGCCGGCGGCTGCGTCTCGGCCGGGGTCTCGGTCGGGATCTCGGTCGGGATCTCGGTCGGGATCTCGGTCGGGATCTCGGTCGGGATCTCAACCGGCGGCGGCGTTTCGGCCGGGGTCTCCGTGGGGGCCGGCGGGTCGGCCGGGTGGTCGTCGGCGGTGGCCGTGCCGGGGGCGGTGGCGAGCAGCGCGCAGGCCAGCGCCGCCGCGGTCAGCAGGCGGGCGCGCACGTCAGGCGCCGGACAGCTCGTACGTGGCGGCGAGCGCCGCGTACAGGTTGTCGGCCATCTGGGCGTAGCCCGCGTCGTTGGGGTGCAGAGCGTCCTTGAGCATGGTGCCGCTGACCTCGGACTGGTCGACGAGGTGCAGCCAGGACCCCTTGCCGGAGATGACGGCGGGCATGGCGGCGTTGTAGGCCGTGATCCGGTTGTTCACCACGGCGTCGGAGGAGCCGACGATCTGCTGCAGGTAGACCTGCGCGGTCGGCCGGGCCGCGTGGATGGCGTCGACGAGCGCCTCCAGGCGGTCGGGGGCGCCGGCGACGGACAGGTTCTTGTTCATGTCGTTGGTGCCGATGTGCAGCAGCACGACGTCGGGCTGCTGGGCGGCGAGCCAGCCGTCGACCTTGGCGGTGACCTGGGCGATGGTCCAGCCGTTGTGGCCCTCGTTCTCGGTGTCGGGGCCGCTGCCGGACTTCACCGAGCCGACGAAGTCGACGGCGAGGCCGGCGTTGACCAGCTTGCGGCGCAGGCCGGTGCGGTAGGAGCCGGAGGACTGCGAGCCGACGCCGTAGGTGATGGAGTCGCCGAGCGCCATGATCTTCACCGGGGCGGCGGCGCTCGCGGTGGGGACGGCGGTGGCGGTGCCGGCGGGGCGGGCCGTGGAGGTGCGCACGGGGGTGGCGGCGATCGGGCCGGCCGTGGGCAGGCCGGTGGCCGTGGGGCCGGCCGGCGGGGCCGCGGACGGGCCGTCGCCGGTCTGCACGCTGACCCACGACGACGGGGCGGGCGCGGGGGCGACCGCGGCGGCCGGGGTCGTCGCCGCGCCCGTGGGCATGGTGACGACGAAGTAGGTGCCGACGCTGGCGGCGACACCCGCGGCGAGGACGAGCAGCCCGACGGTCCTGTTCACGTCCTACTCGTCGTACGCGACCGCCCCCGGCGTGATGGCAGGCCGGGGGCGGTTCGGTTGCGACTGGGTTCAGTCGCCGGCGAGCAGGGCCGCGAAGTCGGTGGTCAGCGCGAACGGGTCGGCGGGCGCGGCGGGCTCGCGGCGCGCCATGGCGTCCGCCAGCTCGGCCGCGGCCCGGTCGATCCGGGCCCGCAGCGCGCCGCCGGCGAAGTCCTCGGTGGCGGCGAAGACCCCGGTGGGGACGACCGCGGCCCGCAGGTACGCGAACAGGGGCCGCAGCGCGTGGTCGAGGGCGAGCGAGTGCCGCGCGGTGCCGCCGGTGGCGGCGAGCAGCACGGGCGTGCCGTCGAGGGCGGTCCGGTCGAGCACGTCGGTGAACGACTTGAACAGCCCGCTGTACGAGGCGTTGAAGATCGGCGTGACGGCGATCAGCCCGTCCGCGGCGGCGACGGCGTCGAGCGCCCGCCGGAGCGCCGCCGGGGCGAACCCGGTGAGCAGGTGGTCGGTGATGTCGTGGGCCAGCTCGCGCAACTCGACGTGGGTCACCTCGACCGGCATGGCGTCGCCCGCCGCCCGGCCGGCCGCCGCGACGGTGGCGGCGGCGAGCCGGTCGGCGAGCAGGCGGGTCGACGACGGCACGCTCAGGCCGGCGGAGACGACGACGAGCGTCCGGGTGGTCATGCGGCGACCCTCGCCTTCAGGCTCTGGTGGGTGGGGGCGTCGGGCACGTGCGCCGGCTTGAGCGCCGCGAACTCCTTGCGCAGCACCGGAACGACTTCCTCGCCCAGCAGGTCGAGCTGCTCGAGGACGGTCTTGAGCGGCAGGCCCGCGTGGTCGAGCAGGAACAGCTGCCGCTGGTAGTCGCCCACGTAGTCGCGGAAGCCCAGCGTGCGGTCGATGACCTGCTGCGGGCTGCCGACGGTCAGCGGCGTCTCCCGGCTGAAGTCCTCCAGGCTGGGGCCGTGGCCGTAGACGGGGGCGTTGTCGAAGTACGGCCGGAACTCGCGGACCGCGTCCTGGGAGTTCTTCCGCATGAACACCTGGCCGCCGAGGCCGACGATGGCCTGGTCGGGGTCGCCGTGGCCGTAGTGGGCGAAGCGCTGCCGGTACAGGCCCACCATGCGCTGGGTGTGCTCCTTGGGCCAGAAGATGTGGTTGGCGAAGAACCCGTCGCCGTAGTACGCGGCCTGCTCGGCGATCTCCGGGCTGCGGATCGAGCCGTGCCACACGAACGGCGGGACGCCGTCGAGCGGGCGCGGGGTCGAGGTGAACGACTGCAGCGGCGTGCGGAACTTGCCCTGCCAGTCGACGACCTCCTCGCGCCACAGCCGGTGCAGCAGCGCGTAGTTCTCGACCGCGAGCGGGATGCCGTTGCGGATGTCCTGGCCGAACCACGGGTAGACCGGCCCGGTGTTGCCGCGGCCCATCATGAGGTCGACGCGGCCGTCGGCGAGGACCTGCAGCATCGCGTAGTCCTCGGCGATCTTGACCGGGTCGTTCGTGGTGATCAGCGTCGTGGAGGTGCTGAGCAGCAGCCGCTCGGTGCGGGCGGCGATCCAGCCCAGCAGGGTGGTGGGCGACGACGGCACGAACGGCGGGTTGTGGTGCTCGCCCAGGGCGAAGACGTCGAGCCCGACCTCCTCGGCCTTCAGCGCGATGGCCGTGATCGCCTTGACCCGCTCGGCGTCCGTCGGCTCGCGCCCGGTCGTCGGGTCCGGCGTGACGTCGCCGACGGTGAAGATTCCGAACTGCATCGCTACCGCGCTCCTTCGATCGTCCTGCCGCGCACAACGGTATTTGACTACGCAACTATTCCGCCATGACGCCGGACACGTCAGGATGGGGGGCATGGCGATCGTGTCCCCCGGCTTCCACGGCCGGCGCCGCGCGGACCCGGACCTCCCGCCCGGCCAGTACCTGACGACCGACTTCCCGGTGCTGTCCGCCGGGCCCACCCCGCGCGTCCCGGCCGACCGCTGGCAGTTCACGGTCACCACCGAGACCGGCGCGGCCACCACCTGGACGTGGGCCGACCTGACGGCCATGCCCGCCCGCGACGTCACCGTCGACATCCACTGCGTCACCAAGTGGTCGAAGCTGGGCACCACGTGGCGCGGCGTTCCCGTGTCGGCGTTCCTGGAGGACGTCGACACCGCCGCCGACTACGCCATGGCGCACTCCTACGGCGGCTACACCACCAACCTGCCCCTCGACGACCTGCTCGACGACCAGGCCTGGGTGGCGTACCGCTACGACGGCGACGACATCACCCCCGAGCACGGCGGGCCCGTCCGGCTGCTCGTGCCGCACCTGTACTTCTGGAAGTCCGCCAAGTGGCTGCGGGGGCTCACCCTCATGCTGGAAGACTCGCCGGGCTTCTGGGAGACCGCCGGCTACCACGACTACGGAGACCCGTGGCGCGAACAGCGATACCAGGGCGACTGACCTGGCGGGCCGCCACCGTCACCGCCGTCCGCGACGAGACCCCCACGGCCCGCACCCTCACCCTGGACGTCCCCGGCTGGCCCGGCCACCTCGCCGGCCAGCACGTCGACGTGCGCCTCACCGCCCCCGACGGCTACTCCGCCCAGCGCAGCTACTCGCTGGCGTCCGCCTCGCCCACCGTCGAACTGACCGTGCAGGTGCTCGCCGACGGCGAGGTGTCGCCGTACCTGGGCACCGCCGTCAAACCCGGAGACCAGCTCGAACTGCGCGGCCCCGTCGGCGGCTGGTTCGTCTGGCGCCCCACCGACCCCGCCCCCGTCCTGCTGGTCGCGGGCGGCTCCGGCATCGTCCCGCTGATGGCGATGATCCGCACCCGCGCGGCCGCCGGCTCCCGCACCCCGTTTCGCCTCGTCCACTCCGCCCGCACCCCCGCCGACGCCCTGTACGCGACCGAACTGGCCCGCCGCACCCGCGACGACGCCGGCCTCGACGTCCACCACGTGTGGAGCCGCACCGCCGGGCGCCTCACCGTGGCCACCCTCAACACCCACGGCTGGCCGCCGGACTTCGCCCCCGCCTGCTACGTCTGCGGCCCCACCGGCTTCGTCGAGGCCGCCGCCGACATGCTGGTCGCCCTCGGCCACTCCCCCCGCCTCGTCAAGACGGAACGCTTCGGAGGCACCCCATGACCGCATCCGTGGACGGCAACGCCCTCGCCGGGGCGCTGCGCGAGATCTTCGCCGTGGACGTCACCGCGGCCGTCGTCCGGTGCTGCGGCTGCGGGCAGGCCGGGGCGGTGGCGCAGCTGACGGTGTGGGCGCATGCGCCGGGGCTCGTGGCGCGGTGCCCGGGGTGCTCCGACGTGGTGCTGCGGGTGGTGCGGGGGCCCGACCGGGCGTGGCTCGACCTGCGGGGGACGGTGGCGCTGGAGGTCGCGCTGCCCGCGGAGTGAGCCGGCGTCAGCGGCCCGCACGCAGCCGGCAGACCCGCGCCCGAACCGCCGATCGGCATCTCGCTGAAGCGGCTGCGCCTGCCAGGCCGGCCTGACCGGGCAGGCGCTCGGCCGGCGCGTCAACATGAGCCAGGCGAAGATCTCGAAGATCGAAACCGGCTCGGTCATCCCGGCCCCGGCCGACGTCGACGTTCTTGCACGCGCGCTGCACGCCGACGACGCCGAGGTGTTCCGGCTCGTGATGCTCGCGGAATCGCGCAGAAATCGCGTGCAGGAGTTGCCGCCCGGCCGGACCGACGCGGCCATCTGGCAGGTTGAAATAGCGCAGCTGGAAGCGGCCGCATCCACCTTTCGCGTCTTTCAGCCGGCGGTCGTCAGCGGACTTCTGCAGGCCAGCGAATACGCGCGCACCGTCCTTGCCAGGGTGCAGAGCACCGTCATGGACCCGCCCGTGGAACCGGATCGCGCCGTGGCCGAGGCCGTCTCGGGACGGATGCGGCGCCAGGAGGTCCTGACGGACCGGAACAAGGAATTCCGATTCGTGATGCCGGAGACGCTGCTGCGCTTTCAGCTCGGGCGCGCGGACGTGATGCCGGCCCAGCTGAACCGGCTCCGGGAGGTTGCCCGGCCGGACAACGTCGAGCGGGAGGCCACCTGTGACATCGAGCCGCTGCTCGACCGGTACCGGCGCCACTACCTCGCCCTGGCGGCAGCTCAGGGGTGACGGTCAGCGGGTCACCCCGATCCGCGCCAGCGCCCGCAGCGACGACGTCCCCGCCCGGAAGTACCCGTCGTGCCCCGCCACGTCCCCCGCCGGCAGCGGCAGCGCCCCGAACCCCGGGTCCGTCGGCTTGGCCCCGTGCCCGAAGCCCAGTACGCGCATCCCCGGGATCCGCCGCGTCCAGTCCCCCGGTGACGCCCCCGCCCACACCCGCGCCGTCGTGCGCAGCTCCGCCACCGACGACGCCCCGCCCAGCCCCGGGCTGCCGATCGCCACCAGGTCCGTGACCGCGGCGGGCAGGCGTGGTGCCGCCAGGCCGGCCACCGTCGAGCCGTAGCTGTGGCCGACGATCGCGATGGTGCGGGTCGGGTGGCCCGCGGTGAGGCCGTCGACGAAGCCGAGCAGGGCGTCGGCGCCGGTGCGGGCGCGGGCGCCGCGGGCCGCCGACCAGCCGATGCCTTCCGGGGGGTCGTAGCCGAGCCAGGCGATGACCGCGACGCGGCGGTGCGGGTCCAGGGTGGTCATCGTCTCGGCCAGGCGGGCCGCCTGCCAGGCCGGGGCGCGTTCGATCATGCCGCCGAGGCCGGTGTGGAAGTTCGCCGGGGTGGTGTCGACGCCGGGCACCAGGATCACCACCCGGTCGGCGGTGGTCAGGTCGCCGACCACGTGGATCGTTCTGCCGTCGGGCTGCGGCGGGGCCGGGTCGACCAGGAACACGCACAGGGCGCCCGCCAGGACGTACACGATCTTGCGCATCATGCGCGGAAAGGTAGGAACGAGGTGGGGGCCGGGTCGTGACCCCGCGGGGGGAGATCCGGGGGGCTACCGGGGGGCTACGCGCCCGGCGCGACCAGGCCCGACTCGTACGCCAGGATGACGGCCTGGGCGCGGTCGCGCAGGTCCAGTTTGGTGAAGATGCGGCCCACGTGGGTCTTCACGGTCTGCTCGGCGACCATCAGGTCGGCGGCGATCTCGGTGTTCGAGCGGCCGCGGGCGATCAGTTCCAGCACCTCGGTCTCGCGGGCCGTCAGGGCGGACAGCGACAGCGACACCCGGCGCGGGGTGGCCGGGCGGGCGGCGTAGTCGGCGATGAGCCGGCGGGTCACCGACGGGGCGAGCAGGCTGTCGCCGGCCGCCACCACCCGGACGGCGTGCACCAGTTCGGCGCCCGTGGCGTCCTTGAGCAGGAAGCCGCTGGCGCCGGCGCGCAGCGCCTCGAAGATGTACTCGTCCACGTCGAACGTGGTCAGCATGATGACGCGCGGCCGGTGCAGGCCGGGGGCCACGTCCAGCAGCTGCCGGGTGGCGGCCAGCCCGTCGAGGACGGGCATCCGGATGTCCATCAGCACCACGTCCGGGCGGTGCTCCCGGGCCGCGGCGACGCCCTGGGCGCCGTCGGCGGCGTCGCCGACCACCAGCAGGTCGGGCTGGGCGCCGAGCAGCGCGCCGAAACCCTCGCGCACCATCGCCTGGTCGTCGACGATCAGGACCCGCGTCGTCACGCCGGCACCCCCAGCGGCAGGCGGGCCCGCACCTCGTACCCGCCGTCGGGCGTGGGGCCCGCGGTCACCTCGCCGCCGTGCACGGCCGCGCGTTCGCGCATCCCGGCGAGGCCGGCGCCGTCGGCGCCGGGCGCCGCCGGCCGGTCCGGGCGGTCGTTGCGGATGGTCACGGCCAGCGCCGCGTCGTCCGCGACCACATCGATGCGCACGGCCGCGCCCGCGGCGTGCCGGGTCGCGTTCGACAGGCCTTCCTGCACGATCCGGTACGCGGACAGCCCGACCGCCTCCGGCACCTCCGTCGCCGGGCACACCAGCTCCACCGTGAGGCCCGCCCGGCGCGCGGCCGCCACCATCGCGGGCAGGTCCGCCAGTCCCGGCTGCGGCGCCAGGTCCGGCCCGCCGGACTCGCTGCGCAGCACCCCGAGCAGCCGGCGCATCTCCCCCAGCGCCTCCCGGGCCGCGCCCGCGATGGACGCGAACTCCGCCGCCTGCGCCTCCGGCCCGCCCGTGACCCGGAACGGCGCCGTCTCGGCCCGCACGGCGATCAGCGACATGTGGTGGGCCACGACGTCGTGCAGCTCGCGGGCGATGCGGGCGCGTTCCTCCAGCACCGCCCGGCGGGCCTGTTCCAGCTCGCTGACCTCGCGCTCGGCGACCAGCCGGCGCTGCGCCTCGCCGCGGCGGCGGGCCTGGTCGCCGACCACGGCGATCAGGGTCAGCACGATGACCAGCCCGGCGACGTTCTCCGGCTCCGTCCAGAGCACGCCGAGCGTGGTGGTGGCCGCCCACACCCAGAACACCACCGGGCCGGGGTGGCGCAGCGCCACGAGGAACAGCACCACCGGGAAGAACACCAGCTGCGCGGCGTGCCAGGGCAGCGGCGCCCCGGCGGGCGCGACGCCGATCAACACGCTGGCCAGGGCCACCGGCAGGGCGATCCGCCACGCCACCAGCGGCAGGCGCGGCAGCAGGGTGATCGGCGCGCCGATGCCGGCGGCCAGCAGCAGCCGCAGCCAGCCGATCAGGTTCGCGTCCGCGAGGTCGTTGTACGCGACCATGGCCATGCCGACGCCGAGGACGACGCAGGCGCCGGCGGTCAGTGTGCTGCGCGCCAGCCGGCCGCGCGAGGCGGGCGGCGGGTCGGCGCCGGCGACGGTGCCGCGCAGGCCCGCGAGGACCCTCAGCAGCAGCTCCGTGACCGACATGATCCCCTCCCCCGACGCCGCCGAGCGTAGTACGGGCGGTCCCGGCCACACCCGCTAGAGCGTCCTAGGAAGAAGCTGTGGCGGCGATCGCGGCGAGCGGCCGGTGGGTGCCGTCGGCCTGGCGGCGCAGCCGCTCCACCTCCGTGAAGCCCGCCCGGCGCAGCCGCCCGGCCAGCTCGTCCGCCGGGTGGCGGTAAGCGGTGACGACCTTGTGGTCGAACGCGGCCACCTCGTCGCCGTCGAAGAAGCCGATTACCAGCGCGCCGCCGCCGGCCAGCGCCCGCCGGAACCCGGCGAGGACGCCGTCGAGGTCGTCCGGCGGCAGGTGGATCAGCGAGTACCAGGCCAGGATGCCCGCCAGGGAGCCGTCGGGGACGTCCAGGCCGGTCAGCGACCCCTGCCGGAACGGCACGCCGGGGTGCCGCGCCCGGGCGTGGGCGAGGAACTCCGGCACCAGGTCGAGGCCGGACGCGTCGGCGCCGAGGGAGCGCAGGTGGCCGGTGAGGTGGCCGGGGCCGCAGCCGGCGTCGAGCACCGGGCCCGCCCGGCCGGCCAGGTGCCGGCCGATGAACGCCAGGTCGTCGGGGTGCACGCGGTCGGCCGCGCCGAACAGTCCGATGTACAGCTCGGCGACGGCGGCGTACGCCTGCCGGACGGGGTCGACGGTCACCGCGCGACTGTAGCGACGGCGAAGCGCCGCCCGGCGCGGGGCCGGGCGGCGCTTCGTCCCCCGCTGGCGGGCGGGTCTGTCGGGGAGGGCAGGCGGGTGACGGGTCAGGTCCGGAAGCCGTCGCGCAGCCGGCGCAGGACGGGCGCGGTGCGCGACCGGTAGCCCGCCGGGTACGACGGCGCGCGGTCGCGGTCGCGGCCGGGCTCCGGCGCGGGGCGGCGCGGGACGCGGCCGGCCGGGGCGTCGTAGTCGGTGCGGGCGATCGCGTCGACGATCTGCGGCTCGGTGAAGTTCTCCGAGCCGGGAATGGACGGCACGAACCCGACCAGCATGCCGTCGCGCATGACCTGGGCCTCCAGGCCGGCGGTGCCGTCGGTGTCCCACACCGCCTCGCGGCCGTCGCCCAGCACCACCCGCACGCCGGCGGTCGTCAGGCCCGCCTGCGGCAGTTTGACGTGCGCGAACACCTGCCGTGCCCGCAGCGCCTGGACCACCCGGCCCGCTCGTCCCTCGTCCATGGGATCGACCGTAGTGAGCGGAGCTGGCCTCAGCCTGTCGGCGAGCTGAGTGCTTGCTGAACACGTTCCGCGGCGGCGAGGACCTCCGGCACGGTGACCCGCAGCAGGGCCGGGTGGACGCCGGGCGCGGTGGTGTCGCCGCGGTCGACGCGGGTGCCGTGCCAGATGGCGTGGTGCACCGGCGACGGCGGCGGCCCCCACAGCCGGGGCGGCACCGGCCCGAACAGCACCACCGACGGCGTGCCGTACGCGGTGGCCAGGTGGGCGATGCCGGTGTCGCCGCTGACCACGAGGCGGGCGGCGGCCACCAGCGCGGCCAGCTCGCCGATGCCGGTGCCGCCCGCGAGCACCCGGTCGGCGGGCAGGCCGGCCGCCTCGGCCACCGCGCGGGCCAGGTCGCGCTCGGCGGCGGAGCCGGTGACCACCACGTGGTGGCCGTCGGCAGCCAGCCGGCGGGCCACGGCGGCGAAGCGGCGCGGCGGCCAGCGGCGCGCCGGGGACTTCGCGCCCGGGTGCACGATCGTGGCGCCGGCGACGGCGGGGTGCGCCTCGGGCGGCGGCAGGCGCAGGTCGGCGGGGTCGGCGGAGACCCCGTACCAGGACAGCAGTCGGCACCAGCGGCGGACCTCGTGGTCGCCGGCGGGCCAGGCCGGGCCGGCGTGCCCGGCGCGGTCGTTGCCGAACGCCCACAGCGCGCCCGGCCGGGTGGCGGCCAGCAGGCGGTGCGACTCCGGGCCGCTGCCGTGCAGGTTGACGGCGACCTCCGGCCGGTCGGTGTCCAGCGGGGCGTCGAGGCCGGCGGTGGGCAGCAGGCGGTCGGCGAGCGGCGCGGCCAGCGGCGCCAGCCACGCGGGGGTGGCCAGCACGAGCGGCCCCGGCAGCGCGGCGCGCAGGCCGCGCAGCGCCGGGACCGCGGTGAGCAGGTCGCCGAGACCCAGCGCCCGCAGGGCGAGGATCACGGGTACGAGGTCTCCGTCTCGGCGGCCACGACCAGCTCGCGGACGGCGCAGCCGGGCGGCTGGTTGAGCGCGAACAGGATGGCGGCGGCCACGTTGGCGGGGTCGTTGAGGATCGCGTCCGGGCCGGGCTTGTACTGCTCGTCGCGCTCGTCGAAGAACTTCGTGCGCATGCCGCCCGGGATGACCAGGGTGACGCCGACCGCCCCGGCCAGCTCGGCGGCCAGCGAGCGGGTGAAGCCGACGACGCCGAACTTCGCGGCGCAGTACGCGGTGGCGTCGCTGACCGCCTTGACGCCGAGCGTCGACGACACGGTGACCACGGTGCCGTGCGACTCGCGCAGCGCCGGGATCGCCGCGCGCACCACGGCGGCGGTGGCCAGCAGGTCGATCGCGACGATGCGGTCCCACACGTCGCCGGGCACGTCCTCGAGCCGGCCGGGCACGTCCATGCCGGCGGCGGTGACGACGCCGGACAGGCCGCCGGCGGACTCGATCACGCGGCGGGTGGCGGCCTCGGCGGCGCGGGTGTCGGCGAGGTCGCACTCGACCCACTCGACGCCGTCGGCCGGCGGCTGCCGGTCGATCACGACCGCGGTGCCGCCCGCCTTCTGCACGGCGGTGACGACGGCGGCGCCGAGGCCGCTCGATCCGCCGGTGACCAGCACGGGGTACGTCATCGGGTGGCTCCTTCCGGCTGCCGGGAGCCCCGGGCAGCGGCGATCATGGTGGTGGTGGAGTGGCCGTCCAGGTAGGGGACGATCACGGTCTGGCCGCCCCAGCCGGCGACGAGCGCCGACTCGGGCACGGTGTCGTAGTCGCCGCCCTTGACCCAGACGTCCGGCCGCAGCCAGGTCAGGGCCGCCTCGGGCGTGGCCTCGTCGAACACGACGACGGCGTCGACGCAGCCGAGCGCGGCGAGCAGCCGGGCCCGGTCATGCTGGTCGTTGAGCGGACGGTCGGGGCCCTTGAGGCCGCGCACGCTGGCGTCGGAGTTCAGCAGCACCACCAGGCAGTCGCCGAGCGAGCGGGCCGCCTCCAGGGTGGCGACGTGCCCGGCGTGCAGCAGGTCGAAGCAGCCGCCGGTGGCGACGACGGTGCCGCCGCGGGCGCGGACCTCGGCGGCGAGCCGGCCCGCGTCGTCGTGGCCGTGCCGGGCCGGTTCGGCGGGCGCGGGCGGCGGCGCCAGCGCGGCGGCCACTCCCCCGGCGGCGACGTAGGCGGTGGCGGCGGCCACCGCGGCCTGGACGGCCTCGGTGACCAGGGCGCCCGACGCCAGCGCGGCGGCGGCCGCGGCCGCGAACCGGTCGCCGGCGCCGCAGGTGTCGCCGTCGGCGGCGGCCGGGGCGGGCACCACCAGCGGCGTCGGGCCGCTGTGGCACAGCACCGCCCCCGCCGCGCCGGTGGTGACGGCGACGGCCGCGGCCCGCCAGCGGCGGCGCAGCTCGTGCCCGCCGTGGCTGGCGGCGGCCAGGGCGGTGCCGCCCGCGCCGGTGGCCGTCCGGACCTCCGCCGCGTTCGGGGTGGCGAGCCGGACGCCCGGCACCGGGGCGGGCCCGCGCGGGTGCGGGTCCCAGACGATCGGGGCCTTCGCGGCGGTCAGCGCGGCCCGCACCTCCGGGTGCGCCGCCACGCCGCGGCCGTAGTCGCTGACCAGGATCGCGTCCGCGGTGTGCAGGCAGTCCAGGTCGGGCGCGGGGCCGATGTCGCCGCCCTCGCCGCGGTCGAGGCGCAGCAGCACCCGGCCGTCGGCGCGCAGCCGGATCTTCTCCGGGGTCGTGCCGGTCACCGGCAGGGCGCACAGCCGCACCCCCGCGGCCGCCAGCCGGGCGGTGATCCGGGCGGCGGGCGCGTCGGCGGCCAGCGCCGTGACGAGCGTGACGTCGTGGCCGTCCGCGGCGGCCAGCAGCGCGGCCAGGCCGGCGCCGCCGGGGCGCTCGGCGACGTGCTCCTGGTCGAGCACGGGCGCCGGCGCGTCCGGGGCGACGCGGCGCACCGCGCCGTCGACGTCCGCGTCGAGCAGCGTGTCCCCCACGATCACCAGGCGGGTCACGAGGCCACCCCGTCGCCGACCAGCAGCTCCGCCTCCTCGCACGCCAGCACCGTGGGCAGGCAGCGGTCGACGTGCTCGCACAGCACGTGCACCGAGACCAGGTGCAGCTCCTGCACCACCTGCGAGTCCGGCGACGGGCACGCGAGCACCTCGTCGCACAGCTCGGCCAGCGGGTTCGGGGCCGGCCCGGTCAGCGCCCACGTGTGCAGCCCGGACTCGCGGGCGGCGCGGGCGGCGGCGAGCAGGTTCGGGCTGCGGCCGCTGGTGCTCATCAGCAGCAGCACGTCGCCGGGGCGGCCGTGGCCGCGCACCTGCCGGGCGAACATCTCGTCGAAGCCGTAGTCGTTGCTGATGGCCGTGACCGCCGACGAGTCGGCGCACAGGGCGACGGCCGACAGCGGGGTGCGGTCGTCGCGCAGCTTGCCCACCAGCTCGGCGGCCAGGTGCTGCGCCTCGGCCGCGCTGCCGCCGTTGCCCGCGGTCAGCAGCCGGCCGCCCCGGCCCAGCGTCCAGGCCAGCCGCTCGCCCCAGCCGGCCAGCACGCCCGCCGCCTGGCGGTACGGGCCGAGCGCGGCCGACAGGTTCCCGAGGTGCACATCCAGGGGGTTCATCACGCGACGGCTCCCGTCGTCTCGCGGTCCCGCACGCCGCTGACGCGGGCGTACAGGGTGGACAGCTGGTCCGCGGCGCGCGACCAGGGGTAACAGTTGCGGGCGCGGTCGAGGGCCGCGGAGCCGTAGGCGAGCCGGCGCACCGGGTCGCGCAGCAGCCGGCGCAGCGCCAGGCCGAGCGCGCGCGGGTCGCGCGGCGGCACCAGGTCGCCGGTGAGGCCGTCGACGACGGTGTCGCGCAGGCCGCCCACGGCGGTGCCGACGACCGGCACGCCGCACGCCATCGCCTCGAGCGGGGTCAGCCCGAACGGCTCGTACCAGGGGGTGGCGGCGAGCACGTCGGCGGAGCGGTACCACCGGGCCATGTCGCCGGGCTTCACCGCGCCGACCAGGCGCAGCCGGTCCGCCACGCCCAGCTCGGCGGCCAGCTCGCGCAGCCGCCCGGCCAGCGGGTCGCCCGGCACGCCGCCGACGATGACGCACTCGGCGCCGGGCACCGCCGGCAGGGCGCGGACCAGATCGAGGAAGCCCTTGCGCTCCACGAACCGGCCGACGCTCAGGATCCGCGGCCGGCCCGGCTCGCGCGGCTCGGCCGGACCGTCCGGGGTGAACCGCTCGTGGTCCACGCCGGACGGGATGAGCGCGATCCGGTTCGCCGGCACGCCCATCCGCAGCAGCTCCGCGGTCTCGTCGCGGCACTGCGACACGACCGCGTCGACGGCGCGCCCCACGGCCCGCTCGTAGCCAATGCGCTGCGCCGGGCTGGTGTCCTTGTCGCCCTGGTGGCGGCGCTTGACGACGCCCAGCGCGTGGTACGTCTGCACCACCGGCACGCCGGTCTGCTGGGCGGCGCTCACGGTGGCGAGCCCGCTCATCCAGAAGTGCGCGTGCGCGACGTCGGGGCGCCAGTCGCCGCCCCAGGCGGCGGCGAGCCAGTCGCCGAAGGCGCCCATGTACGGCAGCAGGTCGTCCTTCGGCACCTGCTCGGCGGGCCCGGCGGGCACGTGCACGACCGTGACGCCGGGGCGCACCGCGACGCATTCGGGCAGCGCGGGGTCGTCGCGGCGGGTGTAGACGCGCACGTCGTTGCCGGCGTCGGCCAGCGCGGCGGCCAGCTCGGCCACGTGGGTGTTCTGCCCGCCCGCGTCCTCGCCGCCGAGCGCGGCGAGCGGGCTGGCGTGCTCGGAGATCAGCGCGATGCGCATACTTCGTCCTCCAGGATGCGGTCCCAGTCCGCGAGGAACCGGTCGAGGCCGTAGCGGGCGAGGGCGACCTGGCGCGCGCGGGCGCCGAGGCGGGCCGCCTCGTCCGGCTCGTCGAGCAGCCACCGGGTGGCCTCGACGAGCGCCGCGGCGTCGGTGCTCAGCACGCCCGCGTCCGGCGGGACGGCCTCGTGTGCCTCGGTGGTGGCCAGGGCCACCACGGGCATGCCCATCTGCATGGCCTCGATGAGGCTGAGCCCCAGCGACGTCCACCGGCACAGGTGCAGGTAGACGCGCCGCTGCGCCACCAGGGCGTGCATGGCGTGCTGGGGCGGGTCGTCGTGCGGGGTGATGCCGGGTTCGCCGGCCAGTCCGGCGACGCCCATGCCGAACACGTCGAGCGGGGCGACCGCGGCGAACCGGCCGAACAGGTCGGTGCCGGTGACCCGGCCGCGGCGCACCGGCTCGTTGGTGACGACGGCGAGGCGGTCGAGCTCGCCGGTCCAGCGGGCGGCGGGCTCGACGACGCCGTGCTCCACGACGGCGGTGCGGGTGCCGCCCGCGTCCCAGAACAGGTCGTTGAAGTGGGTGACGTGGACGAGCAGCAGGTCGTCGCGGTCCGCCATCGGGTGCCGGCTCGCCGGCACGTCGCCCTTGGGGGTGTTGTGCTCGACGTAGACGACGGGCACCCGGCGGCCGAGCCAGCGCTCGGCCAGCTCCAGCTCCTCGGGGCGCTGGGCGACGACGACGTCGACGTCCTCGGCGGCGAGCCGGTCCGCGGTCACCTCGACGGCCGTGGCGGGCCAGTCCCAGGTGCGGGCGCGGCCGCGGCCGTACGGGCCGCGCTCGTCGTCGACCGGGATCAGGTAGCGGTGCTTGCCCTGGACGAACGACGTCGTCCAGGAGCCGTGCACGTGCCAGTGCAGGATGTTCACGCCGCGACCTCCACGGGCTTCGATGACGCGCTCAGGAGCCCGACCGCGGCGACCACGGCCGAAATCTCCAGAGTGGACAGACAGGGATGAGCGGGGACGGGGCAGACGCTCGCCCGGGTGTCCCGGCACGGCGCGGCCGCGTCCCCCAGGCGCACCGCCGGGACGCGGTAGGGGCCCCACTGGCCGTACGGGACGGTCGGGGCGTACAGGCTGACCACGGGCGTGCCCACGGCGGCGGCGACGTGCGCGGGCCCGGTGTTGCCGACGACGACGCAGCTCGCGGCGGCCAGCACGCCCGCCAGCTCGCCCAGCGACAGCCGGCCGCCCAGGTCGGTGCCGGCGTCGCCGGCGACCTCGGCGGTCAGCGCCGTCTCGGCGGGCCCGCCGGTGACGACGACCCGGTGCCCGGCCGCGGCCAGCGCCGCGACGGCGGCGCGCAGCGGCCCGGCGGGCGCGGCGCGGGCGGGCACGGACGCGCCGGGGTGCACCACGACGTAGCCGGGCGGCAGGTCGCCCGGCACGACCCGGTCGGCGCGCAGCCGCAGGGCGAGGTCGTCGCCGGGCGGCGGCGGGAAGCCGGCGGCCGCGGCGAGCGACAGGGCCCGCTCCGGCTCGGGCACGCCGGGCGGCACCCGGTGCCGCACGTCGAGCAGCGAGCCGGGGTAGTCGTCGCTGATCGCGGAGACGCGGGGCACGCCGGCCATCCGCAGCAGCAGGGCCAGTGGCAGCGCCGACTGGTGGAACGAGGTGAACACGACCGCCTCGTCGAAGCCGGCGAGGCGGTCGGTGAGCGCGGCCATCGCGGCCGGGTCGACCGGTTGCGGCTGCGGGTCGATCCACGGCAGCCGGTGCTCGATCAGCTCGTCGACGCCGGGCAGCAGCTCGGCGGCGGCGCGCCCGCGCGGCCCGCACAGCAGCGTGACCCGGTCGGCGTGCGCGGCGACGGCGCGGAAGGCGGGGCCCATCAGCAGGACGTCGCCCGCCGAGTCGGGGCGGGCGACGAGCACGTGGCGGCGGCGGCGCGGTTGCCCGGCGGCGGCGACGGACGCCTGCCGGCGCAGGATCTCGTCCACGGCGGCGGGCAGGTCGGCGGCCACGGCCGGGGCGGCGGCGACCTCGCCGGCCAGCGTGACGGGTGTCGGCACGAGGATGCCGGTGGCGCCCGCGGCCAGGGCGGCGCCCATGTCGCGGCCGATGTCGCCGACGACGACGCAGCGCGCCGCGGTGGTGCCCAGCGCCCGGGCGGCGGCGTGCACGAGGCCGGGCGCGGGCTTGCGGCACGCGCAGCCGGCGGCGTCGTCGTGCGGGCACACCTGCCAGGTGCCGAACGGGCCGAGCAGCTCCTCGACGCGGGCGTTCACGGCGTCGGCCTGCGCACGGGTGAGCAGGCCGCGGGCGATGCCGGACTGGTTGGTGACGACGCCGAGGCGCAGGCCCGCGGCGCGCAGCCGGTCGAGCGCCGCGCGGGCGCCCGCGACGGGCTCCACCAGGGCCGGGTCACCGTTGTACGGCACGTCGTGCACGAGGGTGCCGTCGCGGTCGAACAGGACGGCGTCGAACAGCCCGGGGGGTGTCGTCACCCCGGGTACCTGCCCGTGGCCAGCACTGATAAACATCAACGACTTGTCCACCAGCCCCGCGTCCAGTGCGCGACCGCTGCGACAGGGATGATTGCGCTGCTCAGGAGCATGGTGGTCACCTCCCGGGCGTCGCGGGGACCGGGGGCGATGCGGGCCCAGGCGAACTCGGCCGTGCCGGTCAGCCAGGCCGCGCCGGCCGCCGCGGCGGCGTACGCCGGGGCGCGGCGGCGGGTCACGGCGGCGGCCGCCGCGCAGGCCAGCGCCGCGGCGCCCGCGGCCGTCACGGCGAGGTGGCGGCGCCGGCGGCCCGGGGGCACGTCGAGGACGGCCCGCCAGGACGGCCCGTACAGGCGGCGCAGCAGCGCGTCGTCGGCGTTGCCGCGCTGGGTGCGCACGCTGACCCAGCGGCTCTCCGGGCGCACCGGGTGGGTCACCCGGCGCTCGCCGCGCACCAGCTCCCAGCCCGCGCTGCGGACCCGGTGGGCCAGCTCGGCGTCCTCCCGGAACGCGCGCGGGAACCGCTCGTCGAAGCCGTCGACCGCGGCGAGGGCCGCGCGCCGGTACGCCATGTCGGCGGTGATCCAGTCGCCGTCGGCGAGCGCCGCGGTGACCCGTTCCCAGTCGGTGGGGCGCCGGTCGGCCGGCAGCGGCACGACCACGCGGCCCTGCACGCCGCCCACCCGTGCCGGCACGCCGGCCAGGTCGGCGTGCAGCCGCACCAGCCAGTCGGCGTCGGGCACCACGTCGTCGTCGAGGAACGCCACCCACGGGTGCCCGGCGGCGCGCCAGCCGGTGTTGCGGGCGGCGGCGGGCCCGGCGGCGCGGCCGGGCAGCACCTTGACCAGCCCGGCCAGCGACGCCGGCACGGGCAGCTCCCCCACCGGGTCGGCCCGGTCGTCGACCACCAGCACCTCGACCGGCACGGCGGGGCGTTCGCCGGTGGCCAGGGCCGTCAGCACGGCGGCCAGGCTCGGCCGCCCGAGCGTGGGCACGACGACGCTGATCATCCGAACGCCTTGGCCCGGTGCACGGCGAACGGCCCGAGCGCGAGCAGGTCGACGGGCGCCGATCCGAACAGCTCCATCGCCTCGCGCGGGGTGTCCACCATGGGCCGCCCGGCCGTGTTCAGCGACGTGTTGACCACCACCGGCAGCCCGGTGAGCCGCTCGAACTCGGCCAGCATCTCCGCCACCACCGGCTCGGTCTCCGGGTGGACGGTCTGCACGCGGGCGGTGCCGTCGACGTGCACGACGGCCGGGATGCGGTCCTTCCACTCCGGCTTCACGGTGTGCACGAACAGCATGTACGGGCTGGGGTAGACGCCGTCGAAGATGTCGGCGAACCGCTCGGCGCGCACCATCGGCGCGATCGGCCGGAACTGCTCGCGGCCCTTGACGTCGTTCATCCGGGTCTGGGTGTCGGGGTCGCCGGGGTGGGCCAGCAGCGACCGGTGGCCCAGCGCGCGCGGGCCGTACTCGCTGCGGCCCTGGTACCAGGCGACGATGCCGTTGTCGGCGAGCACCCGGGCGGCCTCGGCGGCGATGGACTCCGGCCGGGTGTACGGCAGCGCGGCGCGCCGCAGCTCCGCCTCCAGCTCCTCGTCGGACCAGCCGCGCCCGAGGGCGGCGCCCGCCATCGGCTCGACCGGGCCGGCCTCGCGGGCCACGTGCAGGGCGGCGCCGAGCGCGGTGCCCGCGTCGCCGGCCGCGGGCTGCACCCACACCTGCCGGTACGGGCCCTCGGCGGCGATCCGCGCGTTCGCCACGCAGTTCAGCGCGGTGCCGCCGGCCATCGTCAGCGTCTCGGGGCCGCCGGCGGCGTCGTGGGTCCACCGGGCGAGGTCGAGCATGACCTCCTCCAGCCGGGTCTGGATGCTGGAGGCCAGGTCGGCGTGCGCGTCCGTCAGCGTGCCGTCGGTGACCGGCTTGGCCATCGCCGACCAGTCGATGCGCTCCACCCGGAAGCCGCCGTCGTCGGTGGCGTGGATCAGCTCGCGCAGCAGCGGCAGGAACCGCGGCTCGCCGAACGACGCCAGCGCCATCACCTTGTACTCGTCGCTGGAGTGCAGGAAGCCCAGGTGCCGGGTCAGGTCCTCGTAGAGCAGGCCGAGCGAGTGCGGCAGGTCCTGCGCGGCCAGCACCTCCAGCTGCCCGTCCCGGTACACCCCGCCGAGGTGGCTGGCCCGCTCGCCGCGGCCGTCGAGCACCAGCACGGCGCCGTCGCCGTGCGGGTTCGCCAGGCCGGACGAGGCGGCGTGCGCGACGTGGTGCGGCACGAACCGCACCTGCTCCGGGTCGAGCCCGGGCAGCGCGGTGGCCAGGAACTGCGGGGCCCGCCGGGCGTAGTCGACGCGCAGGTGGTCCCACGGGTCGCTGGCCGACACGTCGCCGGCCAGGGCCGGGTCGAACGAGTACGCGACGGCGTCCAGCTCGCCCGGCGTCAGCCCTGCCTCGGCCAGGCACCACGCGGCGGCCAGCTCGGGCAGCTCCCAGGCGGAGAACGGCACCGGCCGCTTGCCGTGCTTGCGGCGGCTGAACCGCTCCTCCTCCGCGGCGGCGACGATGCGCCCGTCGACGACGAGCGCCGCCGCCGGGTCGTGGAACACGGCGTTGATCCCGAGCACCTTCATGGCGCTGCGAGTACCGCCGGCAAGCGGTTCTAAACCATAGTTTGGCGGCAGTTCTTTGGGGCATTCGCGCCACATGCATGAGGTGGAACAGCTGATCGGGGGCGTCTGGACGCCCGCCGCGGGCGACACGTTCGAGGTCCGCAGCCCCGTCGACGGCGCCGCGGTGAGCCGGGTGCCGGTGGCGACGGAGTCCGACGTGGCCGCCGCCGTGAAGGCGGCCCGCGACGCGCAGCCCGGCTGGGCCCGCACCGCGCCGGCCGCGCGCGCCGCCGCCGTGCACGCCGCCGCGGACGCGCTGGAGGCCGCCGCCGACGACATCGCGGAGCTGATGCGCGCCGAGATGGGCAAGCCGGTCGCCGACGCCCGCGGCAGCATCGACGCCGGCATCGGCACGCTGCGCCAGTACGCCGAGCTGGGCCCCGTGCACCGCGGGCGCGCGCTGGCCGGCAACGACGAGGCGATCGACCTGATGGCGTACCAGCCGCGCGGCGTGGTCGCGGCCATCACCCCGTGGAACGACCCGGTCGCCGTGACCTGCGGGCTCATCGGCGCCGCCCTGGTCACCGGCAACACCGTCGTGTCGAAGCCGAGCGAGCGCACCCCCGCCGTCGGCCACGCCGTCGTCCGGGCGCTCGCCCCGCACCTGCCCGACGGCGTGCTGTCGCTGCTCACCGGCCCGGGCAGCGTCGGCGCGGCGCTCACCGGCGCCGACGTCGACGTGGTCGCGCACGTCGGCTCGACGGCCACCGGCCGGGCCATCGCCGCGGTGTGCGCCCGCACCGGCGCCAAGGCGCTGCTGGAGAACGGCGGCAGCGACCCGCTGATCGTCGACGCCGGGGTTGACCCGGCGTGGGCGGCCGGGCAGGCGGCGCTGGGCGCGTTCGCCAACTCGGGCCAGATCTGCGTCGCCGTCGAGCGCGTCTACGTGCACCGCTCCGTCGCCGACGCGTTCCTCGACGCCCTGGTCGCCGAGGCCGGCGCGTGGGCCGACCGGCTCGGCCCGCTCGTCGACACCCGCCACCGCGACGCCGTGCACGCCCAGGTGACGGCGGCGGTCGCGGCCGGCGCGACGGCCCGCTGCGGCGGCGAGGTGCCGCCCGGCCCCGGCGCCTGGTACCCGCCGACCGTCCTGGCCGGCTGCACCGACGACATGGCGGTGCTGCGCGAGGAGACGTTCGGCCCGGTCGCGCCCGTCGTGGTGGTCGACAGCTTCGACGAGGCCCTGGCCCGGGCCGCCGACTCCCCGTACGGGCTGGCCGCGACCGTGCTGACGCCGTCGATGAGCAACGCCCAGCGCGCCTGGCGCGACCTGCCCGCCGGCACGGTCAAGATCAACGCGGTGTTCGGCGGCGCCCCGGGCGGCGCCGCGCACCCGCGCCGCGCCAGCGGCCAGGGCTTCGGGTACGGCCCGGAGCTGCTCGACGAGCTGACGGTGACCAAGGCCGTCCACGTGGAGGCGCCGCCGTCGGGCTGGTGAACGCCGACGATCGTCATGGGGCGGCGCGCGGGCCCCCGTCGCTGCTAGCGTGCCGCCTCGTGTCCGAGACTCTGCCGCCGCCGCCCGCCGCCCCGCAGCCTGCCCACCCGCAGCCCGCCGGCCCGCAGCCGCCGTACCCCCAGGCCGCCCCGCCGCGCGCCGGGAACAACGGGCTGTCCATCGCCGCCTTCGTGCTGTCGCTGCTCGGCGGCGTCCTGCTCGGCCTCGGCCTCGGCATCGCCGGGCTCGTGCAGGCCCGCAAGCGCAACCAGAAGCGCGGCCTGGCCATCGCCGCCATCGCCATCTCCTGCGCGTGGGCCCTGCTCATCGGCATCGGCGCCGCCATCGCGATCGCGCAGTCCCCGGACCGCGACGCCGACGGCGCGCTGACCTCCGGTGGCACCGCGGCGGTCACCGAGCTGCGCGCCGGCGACTGCCTCAACGGCGCCCGCGAGGGCATGGTCACCGACGTGTCCGTCGTGCCGTGCGCCCAGCCGCACGACGCCGAGGTCGTCGGCGTGCACACCATGACCGGCGCGGCGTTCCCGGGCGCGGCCGCCGTCGAGCAGGCGGCCACCGAGGAGTGCGGCCGGCTGCTGGACGACTACGCCGGGGAGAAGGCCGACGCCGTCGACCTGCTGTTCCTGCAGCCGGTGGCGGAGAGCTGGGACCGCGACAAGACCATCACCTGCCTGGCCACCCAGCCGGCGAAGGGCACCGGCTCGATCCGGCAGTGACGGGGGTCGCAGGAAACGGGGCGGCACGGGGGACGCGCCGCCGCTAGTGTCCCGCGTCGTGCCCGACGCCGAACCGACCACCACCCCGCCCGCCGACGCGACCGACGGCCGGCCCGCCGCCTCACCGGCGGCGCGGCCGCCGCTGAGCGGGCTCGCCGTCGCCGCGCTGGCCACCTCCCTCACCGCCTGCGCGCCCCTGAGCATCGGCCTCGGCCTGGCCGCCCTTGCCCGGATCCGCCGCGGCCAGGAGCGGGGCCGCGGCATCGCCGTGGCCGGGATGGTCGCCGGCACCCTGGCGCTCGCCGCCATGCTGGCCCTCAACCTGTGGCCGGTCGGGGGTCCCGCGCGCGACGCGGCGGGCCGGGTGGTCGCCGCCGGCCCGGTGGGCCTCGTCCACCTGCGCCCGGGCGACTGCGTCGAGGTGCTCGGCACCGAGACGACGGTCTCCGAGCTGCCCGTGGTCGGTTGCCGGGAGGCGCACGCCGCGGAGGTCGTCTCCGTCGGCGACATCCCGTACCCGGCGCGCATCGACGACTACGACAAGGACGAGTTCCTCGCGGCCGCCTGCGCCGACCGGCTCGCGGCCTACGCTCCCGCCGCCGACCGCTCCACGCGCGCGGTGCCCCTGGAGCCGACGTGGCTGTCGCGCGTCTCGGGCCGCGGCGACGTGGTCTGCCTCGCCGTGCTGCCAGTGCCGCAGAACTACTCCCTGCGCGGCTGACCCGGCGAGCGGCACGCGCGCTGCCGATTGCCGACGGAGGTGTTGTCGGCGACGGGCATCAATGGTCTGATGCGCGGATGAGGCCCGTGCTGCTCGCCGCGTCGCTGTTGCTCGCCCCGTTCGCCGTCGCGTCGCCCGCGGGGGCGGCGGCCGCTCCCCCGGCGCCGGGTGGGCCGGGGACGGTGTCGCACTTCGGGCTGGCGCGCAAGGACTGTGTCGGCACGGCGTACGGGCGGGGCTCGAAGGTCTGGTACACGGTCGCCAACGGCGTGCTGTCCGATGTCTACAGCCCCACCGTCGACAACACGAACCTGGAGTCGGTGCAGTTCGTCGTCACCGACGGGGTCACGTTCACCGACATCCAGACCCGCGACACCACGTACTCGGTGCGGGCGCTGGACGAGTCGGGGATGTCGTGCGAGGTCACCAGCGTGGCGCGCAGCGGGAAGTACCGGATCGTGGCGGAGTACCTGACGGACCCGCGGCGCGACGCCGTGGTGGCGCGGGTGCGGCTGGTGACGGAGGTGCCGGGGCTGCAGCTGTGGGTGCACGTGGACCCGAGCGTCAACGGCAACGGCGGGGGCGGCGCGGCCAACGGCGGCGCCGACGACGCGCAGGTGGACGCGGCGACGGGCGCGCTGGTGGCGGCCGACCCGCAGACGACCAGCAGCGCGCTGAACCGCGACTACGCGGTGCCGACCGCGCTGGCGGTGCGCGCCGACCGGCCGTTCCTGGCCTCGACCAGCGGGTTCGCGGGCACCGCGTCGGACGGGCTGGCGCAGCTGGACGCGTCGCGGCGGCTGACCACCCGGTACGCGGACGCGTTCGGCGGCAACGTGGTGCAGACGGCGCGGCTGGACACCGGGCGGGGGCCGGTGACGCTGGCGCTGGGGTTCGGCCGCGACGCCGGGTCCGCCGTCGAGGTGGCCGGCGCCGCCGCGCGGACCCCGTTCGCCGCCACCGCCGCGCGCTACCACCTGGGCTGGGCGGCGTACGACCGCACGCTGGCCCGGCCGCCGCGGGACCGGCGGCGGGCCTACTACCTGTCGGCGAACGTGCTCAAGGCCAGCGAGGACAAGACGTTCCCGGGGGCGATCGTGGCGTCGCTGGCCAGCCCGTGGGGGCAGGCGGTCAGCGCCGGTGACACCCCGGGCGGGCGGCCGGTGTACTTCGGCTCGTACCGCGAGATCTTCGCCCGGGACCTGTACGAGTCGTTCACGGGGCTGCTGGCGACCGGCGACCGGGCGACCGCCCGCGACACCGTGCGCTGGCTGTTCGAGCGCCAGCAGCTGCCCGACGGGCGGTTCCCGCGCAACTCGCTGCTGAACGGCAAGGTGGCGCCCGACTCGGGCGGCGACCAGCTCGACGAGACCGCGTACCCGGTGCTGATGGCGTGGCAGGCGGGGCTGGCGGGCGACCGGGGCCTGTGGCCGCGGGTGCGCCGGGCGGCGGACTTCCTGGTGGCGTACGGTCCGTCGTTCGGCAGCGAGCGGTGGGAGGAGCAGTCGGGGCACTCGCCGTCGACGATCGCGGCGGAGATCGCCGGGCTGGTCGCGGCGGCGCGGATCGCCGACCGGCAGGGCGCCCGGGACGCGGCGCGGGTCTACCGGGCCACCGCCGACCACTTCCAGCGCTCGGTGAAGGGCTGGACGGTCACCACGAGCGGCCCGTACGCGCCGCGGTACTTCATCCGGCTCGCCAAGACGGGCGACCCGGACGCCGCGATCACCTACAACCTGGGCAACGGCGGCCCGGACGCCGACCAGCGCACGGTGGTCGACGCGGGCTTCCTGGAGCTGACCCGGCTGGGTGTCCTGCCGCCGGACGACCCGGACGTGCTGGCGTCGCTGCCGGTGGTCGACCGGGTGCTGCGCATCGGCGACGGCTTCTACCGCTACGGCACCGCCACCGCGGGCACCGAGGACGGCTACGGCGACTGCTGGGAGCCCGACCCGACCGCGTGCGCCCCGAGCGGGCGGCCGTGGCCGACGGGCAACGCGGGGTCCGGGCACCTGTGGCCGGTGCTCAGCGGCGAGCGCGCCCAGCACCACCTGGAGCGCGGCGACTCCCCCGGCGCCGCCCGGCTGCTCGACGCGATGACCGCGTCCGGCACGGGCGTCGGGCTGATCCCCGAGCAGACGTGGGAGAACCCGGCGGTGCCGCCGTCGGCGTGGGGCACCCCGCCCGAGCAGGCGTCGATCGGGTTCGTGCCGGGCGGCGCGGCCGGTTCGGCGTCGCCGCTGACGTGGGCGCAGTCGCAGCAGGTGCGGCTGATCCGCTCGCTGGGCGAGGGCCGGGTGATCGAGCAGCCGGCGGCCGTGCGCGACCGGTACGTGACCCGCGGCGCGCCCGGCACCCTGCCGGTGACGATCACCGCCCCGGCCGAGGGCGCCGTGGTGCCCGGCGGCACGGCGACGGTCACCGGTGTGACGGCGCCGCGCGCCCGCGTCACCGTGGCGGGCACCCCGACCGACGTGGCGGGGGCGACCCGCACGGTCACCGTGACCGCCGACGCCGCGGGCGCGTTCCGGGCCGTCGTGCCCGTCGGGTTCCTGGCGAACGTGGTGACGGTGGCCGCCGAGCGGGGCCGGGCGACCGGCTACGCGCGGGTGACGGTGGTGTCCGAGGCGCTGCCCGGCCCGGCGCTGCTCACCGTGGACGACCCGCAGGGCGACGACAACGGCCCGGGCACCTACCGGTACCCGACGGCCGCCGACTTCCGGCCCGGCGCGTACGACATCGAGCGGTTCCAGGTCGTCGACGCGGGCGACACCGTCTACCTGCTGACCCGGCTGCGCGACCTGACGCCCACGTTCGGCTCGGCGCTGGGCGCCCAGCTGCTCGACGTGTTCGTGCGCGACCCGGCCGCCGGGAGCTTCTCGACGGCCGCGCCGTTCCCGCAGCGCAACTACACGATCGCGCCCGGCTCGGCCTGGTCGAGCCGGATCGAGGTGCAGGGCTTCGCCGGGCCGGTGTTCGCCGACGCCGGCGGCGACTCCCTGGGCACGGTCACCGTCACGGCCAACGCCGCCACCCGGTCCATCCTGGTCGGCGTGCCGAAGGCGGCGCTGGGGACGCCCGGCCCCGGCTGGGTGTTCACGGTGGCGCTCCACGGCCAGGACGGCTACAGCCCGGACCAGGCGCGCGGGTTCGCGGCGACGCCGCAGCCGTACCAGTTCGGGCTGTGCGCGGCGGGCGACAGCGCGCCGGTGTGCGGCACCGACCCGGCCGCCGCGCCGAAGGTGATGGACACGGTCGTCCCGGCGGGCGTCAGCCAGCAGGAGGTGCTCGACCCGGCGGCGCCGCCGGTGCAGCTGGTGGGGGTGCCCGTCCCCTGAACGGGTGACGAATCGGGCATCGCAGGCACAATGGCGCGGTGAGACTGCGCCGTGCCCTGCTCGCCGCCGCCGTGCTGGCCTCCGGGTGCGCCGCCCCGGCACCCGCCGAACCGCCCCCGCCGGCGCCCGCGGAACCGCGCGTCGTCGGGTACCTCGCCGGGTGGGGCGTCTACGCCCGCGACTTCCAGGTCGCCGACGTCGCGGCGGGCCGGCTCACCCACCTGGTGTACGCGTTCGGGTCCGTCGACGGTGGCCGGTGCGCCCCCGCGGACCCGTGGGCCGACACCGCCCGCCCGTACCCGGCCGCGGAGAGCGTCGGTGGCCGGCCGGCCACCGGCGGCGCGATCGGCCAGCTGCGCCTGCTCAAGGCGGCGCACCCGGACCTGAAGGTGCTGTGGTCGTTCGGCGGCTGGAACGGCTCGGCCGGTTTCGCCGACGCCGCCCGCGACCCGGCCGGGTTCGCCGCGTCCTGTGCCAGGCTGCTGGACGACCCGCGCTGGGCCGGCGTCTTCGACGGCATCGACGTGGACTGGGAGTACCCGAACGCCTGCGGCCGGCAGTGCGACACCAGCGGGCCCGGGGCGCTGGCCGCCGTGGTGGCGGCGCTGCGCGGCGCGCTCGGCCCGGACCGGCTGGTCACGGCGGCCGTCCCCGCGGACGCCGGGAAGCTGGCCGCCGCCGACTACGCGGGCGCCGCCCGGCACCTCGACTGGGTGGCCGCCATGACGTACGACTTCGCCGGCACGGGCGGCGGCGGGGACGTGACGGCGGCGCACTCGGCGCTGACCGCGTACCCGGGCGCGCCCCGGCCCGACGCGGTCGGCGACGCGGCGATCGGGCGGCTGACGGCGCTGGGCATCCCGGCGGGCAAGCTGCTGCTGGGCATCGGCTTCTACGGCCGGGGCTGGGTCGGGGTGCGCGACGCGGCCCCGGGCTCGGCCGCGGCCGGGCCGGCGCCGGGGCGCTTCGAGGCGGGCATGGAGGACTACGCGGTGCTGGCGCGGCGCTGCCCGCCGACGGGGGAGGCGGGCGGCACGGCGTACGCGTTCTGCAACGGCCAGTGGTGGAGCTACGACACCCCGGCGACCGTGACGGCGAAGGCGCGGTGGGCGCGCGAGCGCGGCCTCGGCGGGGCGTTCGCGTGGGAGCTGTCGGGCGACTCCCCGGACGCGGCGCTGCTGACCGCGATGGCGGCGGGCCTCGGACGACCGTGACCCGCCGCCGTTCGCGGCCGCGTCAGGCGACCGTGGCGGGGAACCGCTCCCAGACCCGGTGGGCGGCCATCAGGTCCTGCACCGCGGCGAGGGCCTCGGCGCCGGAGCCGGCGGTGACGACGCCCGGTGTGCCGGCCAGGCCGGCCTGCTCCAGGACGGCGGCGCCGGCGCCCCACGCGCCGATCGCCTTGGCGTGCCGCCAGCACTCGTCCACCAGCAGCAGCACGCGCGGGTCCACCGTGGCGGTGGCGCTGGCGCCGGCCTTGGCGTCGCGGCCGGGCAGGGCGTCCGCGGCGGGGGCGGGCGACCCGGCGAGCAGCACCGCGTCGAACTCGACGGACCGGGCGGTGGCGAACGTGCGCTGCACCGGCGTGCCGTCCACGGTGCCGCCGTGCGGGGCGATCAGCAGCGGCACCATGCCGGCGGAGAACACCGCCCGGCGCACCTCGTCGACGCCGTCCAGGTCACCGTCCGGGTCGACGACGATGCCGACGAGCCGGCCGTCGGCCGGCCACCGGCCGCCGACCTGCGACAGCGCCGGGCTGGGCGTGACGTCGGCGAGCGGCACGGTGGGTTCCGGCGCGGGCAGGCCCAGCCCGGCGGCGACCTGGGCGCACAGCACCGGGTCCACGTTGGCCAGGCACTGCAGCTGGCGCTCCTTGATCGCCTGCTCGTAGCACTTGCCCAGCTCGAAGGTGTACGCGTGGATGATGTGCTCCTTCTCGACCGGCGTCATGCTCTGCCAGAACAGCCGCACCTGGCTGTAGTGGTCGTCGAAGGACGCCGGGTTGGCCCGCACCTTCGGCGCCTGCGCCACCGTCACGGGCACGTCGAGGAACGCCCGCTCGGCGTCGCCGGCCGGGAACGGGTTGCCGCCGTCGAGCGAGTTCGGCCGGTACGGCGCCACGCCCGCGTGCACGGCGTGCTGGTGGAAGCCGTCGCGCAGCATGTCGTTGACGTCGGCGTGCGGCCGGTTGATCGGGATCTGCGAGAAGTTCGGCCCGCCGAGCCGGGTGAGCTGGGTGTCCACGTACGAGAACAGCCGGCCCTGCAGCAGCGGGTCGTTGGTGACGTCGATGCCGGGCGGCAGGTGCCCGAGGTGGAACGCGACCTGCTCGGTCTCGGCGAAGAAGTTGCGCGGGGTGCGGTTCAGCACGAGCCGGCCGACCGCCTGCACCGGGGCCAGCTCCTCCGGCACGATCTTGGTGGGGTCGAGCAGGTCGATGCCGGCGAACGTCTCCTCCGGGGTGTCGGGGAAGACCTGCAGGCCGAGCTCCCACTCGGGGAACGCGCCGGCCTCGATCGCGTCGTACAGGTCGCGGCGGTGGAAGTCGGGGTCGACGCCCGCGGCGAGCTGCGCCTCCTCCCAGGTCAGGGAGTGCACGCCGAGCTTGGGCTTCCAGTGGAACTTGACCAGCACCGTCTCCCCCGCCTCGTTGACGAGGCGGAAGGTGTGCACGCCGAAGCCCTCCATCGTCCGGTACGAGCGCGGGATGCCCCGGTCGGACATGTTCCAGATCGTGTGGTGCTGCGCCTCGGTGTGCAGCGAGACGAAGTCCCAGAACGTGTCGTGCGCGCTCTGCGCCTGGGGGATCTCCCGGTCCGGGTGCGGCTTGCCCGCGTGGATGATGTCCGGGAACTTGATCGCGTCCTGGATGAAGAACACCGGGATGTTGTTCGCGACCAGGTCGAACGTGCCCTCGTCGGTGTAGAACTTCGTCGCGAAGCCGCGGGTGTCGCGCACGGTGTCGGCCGAGCCGCGCGACCCGAGCACGGTGGAGAACCGTACGAAGACCGCCGTCTCCTTGCCCTTGCGCAGGAACCCGGCCCGGGTGAGGTCGTCGGCGGTGCCGTAGCCGGTGAACACGCCGTGCGCCCCGGCGCCGCGGGCGTGCACGACCCGCTCGGGGATGCGCTCGTGGTCGAAGTGGGTGATCTTCTCGCGGAGGTGGTGGTCCTGCAGGAGGACGGGCCCGCGCGGCCCGGCCTTCAGCGAGTGGTCGGTGTCCCGCAGCCGGGCCCCCTGGGCGGTGGTGAGGTGGGCGCCCTGCTGCCCCTTCGCGGTCGGCGGGACGCCGGTCTCGGCGCCGGTGGGGGTCCGGGTGTCGGGGGCGCCCTGCTCGCTCTTGGCCGGCAGCGGGCCCGCCGGCGTGGTGGGCTCGGCGACCGGGGCGGGTGCGCTGCCCGGGGCGCCCGGCACGGTGTCGGTCAGGGCGTCGGCCACCTTCGCGGCGGCGGCCCCCACGACGTCCTTGACGACCTTGACGGGCTTGCTGCTGTCCATGGGTCTCCTCCGTCGGCGCGGGATGCGGTCAGTGGGCGCTACCCCGCCGACCGGCCAGCAAACGCTTTATCCGGTCAAACGGGACAGGCGGCGACCAGTTGCATTCCGAAAGCGGTCTCGCTACGGTGAGCGGACCGGTTGCAGACAGCAATCGGTTGTGAGGAGGCTCGGCATGGGCAAGCTCGTGTACTCGATGATCACCTCGGTCGACGGCTACGTCAGCGACCCCGCCGGCGGCTTCGAGTGGGCCGGCCGGGAGGAGGTCCACCGGTTCGTCAACGAGGCCTCCCGCGCCTTCGGCACCTACCTGGTCGGCCGCCGGATGTACGAGGTGATGTCCTACTGGGAGACCGCCCACCTGGAGCCGGGCCAGCCCGACGTCGCCCTCGAGTACGCACGCATCTGGCAGGCGGCCGACAAGGTCGTGTACTCCACGACGCTGGAGACCGTCGGCACCGCCCGCACCCGCCTGGAGCGCACCTTCGACCCCGACGCCGTCCGCGCCCTCAAGGAGCGGTCCGAGCGGGACCTCACCGTCGACGGGCCCACCCTGGCGGCGCACGCGCTGCGGGCCGGGCTCGTCGACGAGGTGCAGCTCTACGTCGGTCCCGCCGTCGTGGGCGGCGGCCTGCGCTTCTTCCCCGACGGCGTGCGTTCCCGCCTGGAGCTGCTCGACGAACAGCGGCTGGCCGGCGACGTGCTGTTCCTGCGCTACGCCCTGCCGACCCTCGCGGCCTGAGCCCGCCCACGCGGCCTGACCGGCGAAGCGGCCGCATGGCCGGGCCGGGCGCGGGAACATGGACGGCATGCTGACCGGCGACTTCTACCGCTTCGAGGACCTGCTGCCCGGCGACGAGCGGGAGATCCTCGCCCGCACCCGCGAGTTCCTGCGCGCCGAGGTCGCCCCCGTCGCGAACCACCACTGGAACCGGGCCGAGTTCCCGCACCACCTCATCGGCGGCTTCGCCGAGCTGGGGCTGGCCGCGCTGCCGTACCGGGACCCGGCGCCCAGCAGCCTGCTCAGCGGGTTCCTGGCGCTGGAGATGGCGCACGCCGACCCGTCCATGGCCACGTTCTTCGGCGTGCACGCCGGGCTCGCCATGGGCAGCATCGCCGCGTGCGGGTCGCCGGAGCAGCAGGAGCGCTGGCTGCCGGCGATGGGGCAGATGGAGCAGATCGGGGCGTTCGCGCTGACCGAGCCCGAGGGCGGCTCGGACGTGTCGCAGGGCATGCGCACCACCGCCCGGCGCGACGGCGACACCTGGGTCCTCAACGGCGCGAAGCGGTGGATCGGCAACGGCACGTTCGCCGACCTGATCGTGGTGTGGGCCCGCGACGAGGCCGACAACAAGGTCAAGGGCTTCGTCGTGCGCGGCGACAACCCCGGCTACGCCGCCACGAAGATCGAGAACAAGATCGCCCTGCGCACGGTCCAGAACGCCGACATCCGGCTCACCGACTGCCGGGTGCCGGAGGCCGACCGGCTGCAGAACGCCACCTCGTTCCGGGACACCGCGGTCGTGCTGCGGCGCACCCGCAGCGGCGTCGCCTGGCAGTCCGTCGGCGTGATGCTCGCCGCGTACGACATCGCGCTCGACTACGCGCGCAAGCGCGAGCAGTTCGGCAAGCCGATCGCCGGGTTCCAGCTGGTGCAGGACCTGCTGGTGCGGATGCTCGGCAACGCCACCGCCTCGCTGGGCATGTGCGTGCGGCTGGCCCAGCTGCAGGACGACGGAACCTACCGCGACGAGCACTCGGCGCTGGCCAAGGCGTGGTGCACCAGCCGGATGCGCGAGGTCGCCGGGTGGGCCCGGGAGCTGCTGGCCGGCAACGGCATCGTGCTGGACTACGACATCGGCCGGTTCGTCGCCGACTCCGAGGCCCTCTACTCGTACGAGGGCACCCGTGAGATCAACACCCTGGTCGTCGGGCGGGCGATCACCGGGCACAGCGCGTTCGTCTGAGCCGTGCCTACGCTGGACGCATGACGAACCGGTGGGAATCGGCCGTCGACCGGCAGATCCGCGAGGCGCAGGAGCGCGGCGAGTGGGACGGCCTGAGCGGCCTCGGCAAGCCGCTGCCCGGGGCGGGCGGCGAGTACGACGAGGACTGGTGGGTGCGCGACTGGGTGCGCCGCGAAGAGGTGACCGGCGTGCTGCCCGCCACGCTGACGCTGCGCCGCGAGCTGGAGGACCTGCCCGCCACCGTCGACCGGCTGCGCACGGAGGCGCAGGTGCGGGCCGCGGTCGCCGCCCTGAACGAGCGGATCGCGCGCAACCGGCGCGGGCACCTCGGCGGGCCGCCCGTGCTGCTGCGCGACCTCGACGCCGACGCCGTGGTGGCGGGCTGGCGGGAGCGCCGCTGAGCCGGCCGGGCCGGCCGGGCGCACCGTGTGCTGTGCCACGGAATCGGCACCTGGATGGTTCAGCCGAGCACGGCGGGTAACAGTGGAGGGCGACACCCGCAGTCTGCTGGAAGCCCTGAGGAGTATGACGACTACCGAAACGCCCGCGAAGATCTGGTCCGGCATCGACATCGCGAAGATCTGCGCCGGCGGCCTGGCCGCCGTGTCCGCCGCGGTGGCCGCGTCCTCGCTCGGCGTGGCCGGAACCCTGGGCGGCGCGGCGGTGGCCAGCATCGTCGGCTCGGTCGGCACCGAGCTGTACACCAACTCGCTGCGCCGCGGCTACGGCCGCCTGCGCAAGGCCAAGCCGGGCCTGGTGACCGTGCCGCGCACCGGCGACGCCGTCCCCGTGTCCGCCTCGGCGACGAGCGTGACGGGCGCGTCGGGCGCGTCGGGGGCGTCGGGGGCGGCCGGCCCCGACGCCACCACGGTCATCCCGGTGACGTCGGCGTCGGCGACCGGCGCGGCCGGGGCGTACGGCCCGGTCACCCCGGCGACGCCGAAGTGGAAGCGCATCGCGCTGCTGTCGGGCGTCGTGTTCGTGCTGGCCATGGCCGCGATACTGCTGGTGGAGCTGATGGCCGGCCAGTCGCTCGCGGCGGTGTTCGGCGACGACACCGCCGGGGCCACGACGATCACCAGCGTGGTGGGCGGCGACCCGGGCGGCGCGCCCGCGCCGGAGGTCAGCCCCACCCCGGCCGACGGCGCCACGGTGACGCCGGCCGTCACCGCCGAGCCGGAGCCGTCGGTCGCGCCGACGACCACCGCGCCCGGCGCCGACCCCACCGGCACCGCCCCGGCCGTCCCGCAGGACCCGGCCACCACGTCCGGCCCGGGCACCCCGGCCGACGGCGGCGGCACGGGCCCGGAGGACGGCACCGACGGCGGCGGCCAGGCCCCGACGCCGGCCGCTTCCTGACGGCCACCCACCCGGTCCCGGCGCCCGCCCGCACGGCGGGGGCCGGGACCGCGTGCTGTCACGCTGCGCAGTCGGCGGAGCGCCGGTCCGTGGGCACGCCGGGCCGGTGAGCCCGCGGGCGGCGGCTGGGCGGCGGACCGCTGCGCGCAGCAGCGGAGCCGTTACGCGTCACGGGGCGGACACAAATCGACGCCCGCAACGAACCAGGCTCGAGAAACATTGACGTAACACTTCGGACTCCGTTAATGTCTCGCCCTGAGAGAGCGCTCTCTCACTCTCTGTTCTCTCGATCTCACCGTTCCGCCCTGCCCTGGAACGTCTCCCTCTCACCCCTCACGGCCCGGCGCCCAGTGCCGGGCCGTCGTCCTCCCCTACCTGCCGGAGGCTTCGCATGTCCCTGCCGCTGCGCCCCGCCACTCTGGACACCGGCCCGCCGCGCCGGTCCCGCCTGCCCCGCTTCGCCGCCGCCGCGCTCATCGCGGTGACGTCGGGCGCCGTCGCCGTCGGCATCGCCGGCACCGCCGACGCCGCCACCGTGGGCGCCGGCAGCTACACCGAGACCCTCCCGCCCGGCGCGGCGCTGCCGACCGGCTGCGGCGACCTGGCCACCAACCCGCGCCAGTTCGTCACGGAGAACGCCCCCAAGGGCGGCCTGCCCACCAACGACTGGTGGTCGTCGCTGCTGTTCAAGAAGGGCGACGACTGCGCGTTCTCGCAGCCGCTCTACGCGCACCCGGCCGCCTACCGGCCCGTCTCGGGCGGTCTCGGCGTGTCGTACCAGACGACCCCGGCGATCAGCGGCAGCGCGACCGGCCTGGGCGAGTACCACTACCCGTACGCCCAGCACCTGGTGGTCGGCGTGGCCGGGCTGAACGCCCCGCGGGCGCTGGTGGACGGCTGGTCGGACTGGACCGTCAGCCCCCTGTGGAGCGACGGCAGCCGCACCCTGCGCGCGACCATCGGCCACGGCCTGCCGATGGCGTACTTCACCGCGACCGGCGGCGACGCGCTCATCTCGATCGTCGGCCCGCCGCAGGTCTGGGCGAACACCGGCGGCCGGGTCGGCTTCTCGATCGGCGGCCACGACTACGTGGCGTACGGGCCGGCGGGTTCGACGTGGACGCTCGAGGGCAACAACCTGCGCTCCAGCCTGGCCGGCAAGGGCTACTTCTCCGTCGCGGTGCTGCCGACCGACGGCTCCGGCGACCGGGCCGCGCTGGCCGAGTCGTGGGCCGCGCTGGCGCACAACCACGTGACCGGCACGACGGTGTCGTACGCCTACGACCAGGCGGGCGGCGTCGTCAACAGCACGTACGCGTACACCACGACCGCCCGCGAGAGCGGCGGCACCGGCACGGTCATGGCGCTGTACCCGCACCAGTGGCGCAACCTGTCGGGCGGCTCCCCGCTGACGCCGACGTACGTGTCGCCGCGCGGCCGGATGAAGATTCTCACCGGCACGCAGTTCCGCACGACCATGCGCTACACCGGCGTGCTGCCGGAGGTGCCCGCGGTCGGCGACTCGTCCGGGGCGGACCTGGCGACGATCACCCAGTTCCTGACGAACGAGCTGAACAACCCGGCGG